>NZ_BMVU01000020.1 GCF_014650875.1 Streptomyces minutiscleroticus | reverse complement strand
GCGCACCGCCGCGTAGGACCCCGCGAAACCGATGCCCGCGATGACGACCGCCCCGAAGACGACCACCCCGATGAGCATCCGGTGCGTCTTGGTGAGCTGCATTGGCGCGGACACCCGTGCTCCCCTCCTGATGCGGTGTTTGTGCGGGCAACAGAGTGGCACATGCGTGCGGCGGACTGCGGCCCGGGACGGAAGGAGCCCGGCCCCGAGGGGGCCGGGCTCACAGGACGGCGTCGTCCGTTCACTCCTTGTCGGCGCCGGCGGCCTTCGCGTCGCTCGAGAGTTCGGAGCCCTTGCCGGAGCTCGCGCTCTTGCTCGCGCTCGGGCTCGCGCTCTTGCCCGCCCCGTCGTCCTCGGCGGAGCCGCTCCCGTTCGCGGAGACCACCGAGGCGACGGCCTCCTTGGCCGCCTTCGCCGCCGCCTTCGCCAGGTCGTCGGCGTCCGGGGTCTTGTCGCCCGCGAGGCCGGCGCCGTTGTAGTCCAGCGTCACCACGACGTTCTCGACGCGGGCCACGACCGTCTGCTGTTTGAAGGAACCCTCCTTCTTCTTCAGGTCGTAGCGCACCGCCGTCGCCTCGTCGCCCGTCCCGGTCACCGGCTCGGACTCGGTGTTCTTCGCGCCGTCGACCGCCTGCGCGGCCTTCACCTGCTTCGTGTAGTACTCGCCGGCCAGCTCGTCGCCCGAGCCGCGCGCGGCGTCCGACTCGAAGCGCAGCAGGGACACGTTGAGCCAGCGGAACTGGGAGCCCTTCACACCGTTGTTGTCGAGGCTGTCCCAGGAGCAGCTGACGCGCGCCGACGTGTCGCTCGACTGCCCCTCCTTGCCGGCCTTGGCGCCCTCGGGCACCAGGTCCTTCAGCGTCTTGGAGGACAGCACGTCGCACGGCTCGGGCAGCTTCGCGTACGTGGCCTCCTTCACCGCCGCGGCCGTCTCCGTGGCGGACGCCGAGGCCGAGGCGGACGCCTTCGCACCGGCGTCCCCGCCCTCCCCGTCGCCGGAGCCGGAGTCGGAGGAGCAGCCGGAGACGGCGAACAGCGCCGGAACGGCGGCTGCGGAGACGAGGATGCGGGTGAGTCGCTGTGCGGGTCGGTGCATGGTTCCTTCACTCGTGACGCTCGTGTCCGTACGGTCCCGTCGGACCCGACGCGTACGGTTTCGCCGGGTCCGAGGGGCCACGGTACGCCGTGCGGGGGACGGGCGGCTCGGCTTCCGCCGACTCCCGGGAGGGCGCGGGGCGCCTCTAGCCGTCGAGCGAGTCGGCCAGTTCGGCCGCCAGTTTCCTGGCTCTGTCCTGCATTTCCTCGCTGGCCGGAGCGTTCGCCGCGGTCGTCGACTGCTCCTCGTACTCGATGGTCACGATGACGTTGGACGTGCGGAACACCACAGTCACGGTGCGCTGCAGGGCCCCCGGCCCGGACGTGCCCGGCTCGTCGTCGAGGAACGCCTCGTCACCCAGGCCGTCGAGCGTGCGGGGCTGCAGGGCGGTGGACGAGGCGCCGGGGGAGGCCGAGCCGGAGGCGTCGTCCGAGGCGTCGGACGCGTCGTCGGACGGCTCGTCCGAGGCGTCGGAGCCGCCCGCCCCGCGGGTGTCCGCCGAGTCGTCCGTGTCCGTGTCCTTGTCCGCCTCCGCCGAACTCTCCGCGCCCGCCTCGCCGGACGGTTCCGGTGCCCCGGACGCGGTGTCGTCCGCCGTCGGCTCCGGCAGGTCCGCGTCCTCCTCCAGCGACGCGTAGAGCTCCGCGGCGCGGCTGTCGTCGCTGACCGAGGTGTCGTACGAGACCACGCGCTCGAAGTCGACCAGCAGGTGGTCCGTGGCCGTCGCCGACTCCACCTTCCACCGGCAGCCGACCTTGCGGTCCGTGTCGTACGTCAGCGTGGCGTCCCCGGCGTACACCCGCTCCCGCTGGCCCTCGTCCGTGATCTCCTCGAGGCCGGGCAGCAGGTCGTCGAGCGTGCCGTGGCTCACGGCGCCGCAGGGCTCGGGCAGCGTGCGGTATCTGCCGGGCTGGGCGGACGCGCTGGTCGTGCCGGTGTCACCGGCCTTCGCGTCGCCGCTTTCGCCGTCGTCGTCCGAACCGCCGGTGCAGCCGGCGAGGAGCGCCACGAGAAGCGCGGCGACGCCGGGTCCGTACGCCTTCCGCTGCACGGTGGCTCCTTCCGACGGGGCGGGGCGGGCGGACCCGCAGGTTATTCGCTTGCCGGGCCGGGGCGGCCGGTGACCACAATGTCTACCGCACGCATTGCCGTGGACGCCGGTCCGTCTTCCCATTCGTCGACCTTGGCTCCGGTATTTGCTGTTCGAGGCTTTTGTTGTCATTCAGGGTCTTCCGGGGCCCGCCCGGGGGATGAGGGAGTCATGTCGTACGTAGAGGTGCCGGGGGCGAAGGTCCCGATCCGGATGTGGACGGACCCCGCGTCCGTCGAGGACGTCGCGCTCCAGCAGCTGCGCAACGTCGCGACGCTGCCGTGGATCGAGGGCCTGGCCGTGATGCCGGACGTCCACTACGGCAAGGGCGCGACGGTGGGCTCCGTGATCGCGATGCGGGACGCGGTGTGCCCGGCGGCGGTCGGGGTGGACATCGGCTGCGGCATGTCCGCGGTCAGGACGTCCCTGACCGCGAACGACCTGCCCGGCGACCTGTCCCGGCTGCGCTCGAAGATCGAGCAGGCCATTCCGGTGGGACGGGGGATGCACGACAGCCCGGTCGACCCGGGGCGTTTCCACGGCTTCGGCACGACGGGCTGGGACGGCCTGTGGGACCGGTTCGACGGCATCGCGGAGGCGGTCAAGTTCCGTCAGGAACGGGCCACGAAGCAGATGGGGACGCTCGGATCCGGCAACCACTTCATCGAGGTCTGCACGAGCGAGACGGGTGACGTCTGGCTCATGCTGCACTCCGGTTCGCGCAACATCGGCAAGGAGCTGGCCGAGCACCACATCGGCGTCGCCCAGAAGCTCCCGCACAACCAGGGCCTGGTCGACCGCGACCTCGCCGTCTTCGTCGCGGACACCCCGCAGATGGCGGCGTACCGCAACGACCTGTTCTGGGCGCAGGAGTACGCCAGGTACAACCGCGCGGTGATGATGAGCCTTCTGAAGGACGTCGTCCGCAAGGAGTTCAAGAAGGCGAAGGTCACCTTCGAGCCGGAGATCAGCTGCCACCACAACTACGTGAACATCGAGCGCTACGACGGCATGGACCTGCTGGTCACCCGCAAGGGCGCCATCAGCGCCAGGACCGGCGAGCACGGGATCATCCCCGGCTCGATGGGCACGGGCTCGTACATCGTGAAGGGCCTCGGCAACGAGAAGTCCTTCAACTCCGCCTCCCACGGCGCCGGCCGCCGCATGAGCCGCAACGCCGCCAAGCGCCGCTTCTCCGCGAAGGACCTGGAGGAGCAGACGCGGGGAGTGGAGTGCCGCAAGGACTCCGGCGTCGTGGACGAGATCCCGGGCGCGTACAAGCCGATCGAGCGGGTCATCGAGCAGCAGACGGACCTGGTCGAGGTGGTGGAGAAGCTGAAGCAGGTGGTGTGCGTCAAGGGCTGACGCACGAGGAAGGACCGGGACCGGCCGGGACCGGGACCGCGCGGATCTCCTCCGCGCGGCCCCGCGCCGCCTCCGCGGCGTCCTCGCCGGTCCACCCGGGAGGTCCGCGCGGAACAGGTGTCCCGCGCGGGTTCGGAAGCCGTCCCGGAGGGGATGTCCCCTGACACGGAAGTCGTGCGGTGAGCCGCACGGTGTGTGTCCGCCCACGGTCCGGCCCTGCGGCCGCGGCGGCGGGCCGCACGGAGTCACGGGGGTGCTCATGAAGCAGCGCATACGTACGTCGGCCCTGGTCGCGGGGGTCCTGCTCGCCATGGGGAGCGCGCTGGCCGGCTGTTCCCAGGAGCACGACGACGAGCGGGGCAAGGGGGACGCCCCGGTGGCGGGGAGGAAGGGGGACGACACCCCCGCCGAGGTGTTCAACATGCCCGACGGGTTCGGGAACCTCGCCACCAAGTGCGTGGGACACGGGTTCCGGGCGTACGTGACGACCAACGCGACCGGGCCGTCCAACGTGCAGATCGTCGAGGACGAGGCATGCGCCGGCTGACGGCCGCCGGCACCGCCCTCGCGCTCGTCCTCCTGCTCGCCGGATGCTCCCAGGAGCACTACGACGAGCGGGGCAAGGCCGACGCACCGGTGGCGGGCAGGAAGGGGGACGACACCCCCGCCGAGGTCTACAACTTCCCCGACGGGTTCGGGAACCTCGCCACCAAGTGCGTCGGGGACGGCAGGCGGGGATACGCCACGACGCGGCACGTCCGGACGGAGGGGGACGGGAACACCACCGAGATCGTGATCACCCCGGCGAACGCCGTCGTCGTCGACGACCCGGACTGCGATCAGCCCTGACCCGCTGCTTCGCACGGGTCACAACTCCCGGTGCACCTTCGTGTTGGAGGCCTGGGCGCGCGGGCGGACGATCATCAGGTCGATGTTGACGTGGGAGGGCCGGGTCACCGCCCAGGTGATCGTGTCCGCCACGTCGTCCGCGGTCAGCGGCTCGGCGACGCCCTCGTAGACCTTCTCCGCCTTCTCCTTGTCGCCGCGGTGGCGCGTCAGCGAGAACTCGTCGGTCTTCACCATGCCGGGCGCGATCTCGACGACGCGCACCGGCGTGCCGACGATCTCCAGGCGCAGCGTCTCCGCGAGGACGTGCTCCGCGTGCTTGGCGGCGACGTAGCCCGCCCCGCCCTCGTAGGTGGCGTGACCGGCCGTCGAGGACACGACGACCACCGTGCCGTCGCCGCTCGCGGTCAGCGCGGGCAGCAGCGCCTGGGTGAGGTTCAGCGTGCCGAGGACGTTCGTCTCGTACATCTGCCGCCAGTCCGCCGGGTCGCCGGTCGCGACGGGGTCGGTGCCGAGCGCGCCGCCCGCGTTGTTCACCAGGACGCCGATCGTCCTGAACGCCGTGGCGAACTCGTCCACCGCCGCGCGGTCGGTGACGTCCAGCGCGTACGCCGTGGCCTGGTGGCCCGCGGCGTTGATCTCCTCGGCCAGCGCCTCGATGCGGTCCTTGCGGCGGGCGGTCAGCACGACGCGGTAGCCCGCCGCCGCGAGCCGCCGTGCCGTGGCGGCGCCGATGCCGCTGCTGGCGCCCGTGACGACGGCGATGCGGGACGGGGCGGCGGGCGCGGAGGGTGCGGAGGTCATGGCTGCTCCTCGAAGGGACTGGACGGTCGGGGACGGAGGGCCAGGATAGGCAGGCGCGATCAGCCGCCGTCGCGGGGCGCCCACATGATCACGGCCATGCCCGCCAGGCAGATCAGCGCGCCGGCCACGTCCCACCGGTCGGGCCGGTAGCCGTCGGCCACCGCGCCCCACGCGATCGAGCCCGCCACGAAGATCCCGCCGTAGGCCGCGAGGACGCGCCCGAACTCGGCCTCGGGCTGGAGGGTGGCGACGAAGCCGTAGACGCCGAGCGCCATGACCCCGGCGCCGATCCAGAGCCGGCCGCGGTGCTCCCGCACGCCCTGCCAGACCAGCCAGGCGCCGCCGATCTCGAAGAGGGCGGCGAGGACGAACAGGGCGGCGGAACGGGCGACGAGCATGGGGGCAGCCTCGCACGGCGGCGGGCCGCGGCGGACGACGGGGCCACCGGGCGGCACCGTCACCTGATGGAGGGCGCCTGTCGCGCGCGGCACGTGGGATACATCCGGTGAGTTCGAGGTCGGCGGGCCGAGCCGGAGGTGTGGGCCACATGCGGGATGCGGACGTGGAGGGACGTACGGGTGCGGGCGCGCGTGCGGGTGCAAGGGCGGGTGAGGGGGCGGCGGGCGCCGTGCGCGGACGAAGGGACCGAGGAGCGGGAGGGGAGCGGGGAGTGCGCGCGGTGAGGGGGACGGTGCGGTGCGGGCGACTCCGGGAGGCGCGCGTACGGGTGACGGCGGTCCTGGCGGCCGCCCTGGTGCTGGGCGCGGGCTCGCCCGCCGCCGCCCTCGCGCCCGCGGCCCCCGGCCGGTCCGGCACCGCCCGGGCGGAGGCCGACGTCGCGTACCACGGTTCCGTGGTGGTGCGGGACGGGCGGGTGCGGGTCCGGGTGATGCCGCGCAACCACGGACCGGACCCCCTGGCCGGCGCGACCCTGCGGCTGCGCTGGTCGGAGGCGCTCGCGGACCGGCAGCGGCTGCCCGACGACTGCGTGCGCACGGGCGGGCGGACCGTCCTGTGCGGTACGGGCGCGCTCGCCGCGAACGGCGTTCCGGGGCGGCGCGTCGACGTGACGGTGCGCCTGCGGGGCGAGCCCTCCGAGGTGACGGTGGAGTGCGACACGGTGTGGCGCGCGGGCGCCGCCCTGGACCGGAACCCGCGCAACGACCGGCAGCGCGTCCTCGCCCTGGACACGGGCGACACGTACGTCTTCTAGCGCGGACCGTCCGGTGCCGGCGGGGTCGGCCCGGTCCCGGCGCGGCGGGCCCGGTCCCGGAGCGGCCGGTCCGGCGGGTCCGCCGGGCCGGGCCGGTCCGCGCGGTCCGGCCGGTTCCCCCGCCGGCTCCGCGCCTGCGCGTACGCGGTGGGCGGCACTCCCACCGTCGCCGTGAAGTCGCGCACGAGGTGGGCCTGGTCGGCGTAGCCGAGGTCGGCGGCGAGGGCCGCCCAGTCGACCGTGCGCGAGGTCTCCGCGTGCTCCAGGGCCTCGTGGATGCGGTAACGCAGGATGATCCACTTCGGGCCCACGCCGACGTACGCGGCGAAGAGCCGCTGCAGCACCCGTACGGACAGGCCCTCCGCGCGGGCGAAGTCGCCCACCCGGCGGATCGCGCGGTCGGTGCGGATGCGGTCGACGAGCGCCATGGCCAGGTCGGCCTGCGGGTCGGGCCGCGGGCCGAGCGCGAGCAGGTACGCGTCGAGGGCGGCCACGCGCGCGTCCTCGTCGTCCTCGTCCTCGGGGCCGAGCACGGCCGCGACGGCGTCCCCGGCCCGGGCCCCTGTGCCGGTCCCGACTCCGGCCCCGGTCCCGGCACCCGCGTCGGTGTCCGCGCCCGTACGGTCCGCGGGCGGGCCGAAGACCTCCTCCAGCGTCAGCCGCCGCCCGGTCCAGTCCGCCACCGGGCGTCCCGGTGCGAAGGGCCGGAAGCCGCCGGGCCGGAACTGCACCCCGCACACCCGGCCCCGCCCCTCCAGCTTCTGCGTGAACAGGCCGAGCCCGATCCCCGCGACCTCGCCGAAGGGCGGCCGGCCGTCGCCGTGGCGCTGGAAGACGACGTTGACGGACGGGTGCGGGACGACGTGCGAGGCGTACGGCTCGGGCAGGTCCCAGTCGATGAGCCAGTAGTGCTCCAGGTACGGGCGGAGCGCCGGGGCCGGCTCGCGGCGCCGGAAGCGGACGCGCGCGAAGAGCTCCCCGGCGTCGACGATGCCTCGGGTGTCACGGCGTGGGGCGGCCATGCCCGGATCGTAGGCCGGGGCACTGACAGCGGGACCGGGGCGACCGGCAGCGGGGCGGGACAACCGACGGCGGGACCGGGACACCGACAGCGGGCCGGACTCCGGGCCGGACCCGGGACCGGTCCGGACCAGCAACCGGCTCGGGTCAGAGCCGGACCGGCTCGGGCCGGACTCCGGGCCGGTCCCGGGACCGGCGGGGGGCCCGGTCCCGCCGCCGGTGCCCGGGGGAATAGCTCTTCCCTTCCGCACGTTTGCGGGTATAGTTGAATCGTCAACAAACGGCAGCGGGAGATGAGCAGCCATGCAGTTCGGGATCTTCACCGTCGGCGATGTCACGCCGGACCCGACGACCGGGCGGACGCCGACCGAGCGCGAGCGCATCAAGGCGATGGTGGCGATCGCACTGAAGGCGGAGGAGGTCGGCCTGGACGTGTTCGCCACCGGTGAGCACCACAACCCGCCGTTCGTGCCGTCCTCGCCGACCACCATGCTCGGCTACATCGCCGCCCGCACCGAGCGGCTGATCCTGTCGACCTCCACCACGCTGATCACCACGAACGACCCGGTGAAGATCGCCGAGGACTTCGCGATGCTGCAGCACCTCGCGGACGGCCGGACGGACCTGATGATGGGCCGCGGCAACACCGGCCCGGTCTACCCCTGGTTCGGCCAGGACATCCGCCAGGGCATCAACCTCGCGGTGGAGAACTACGCGCTGCTGCACCGCCTGTGGCGCGAGGACGTGGTGACCTGGGAGGGCAAGTTCCGCACGCCGCTGCAGTCCTTCACCTCCACCCCGCGCCCGCTGGACGGCGTGCCGCCGTTCGTCTGGCACGGCTCCATCCGCTCCCCGGAGATCGCCGAGCAGGCCGCGTACTACGGCGACGGCTTCTTCCACAACAACATCTTCTGGCCCGCCAGTCACACCAAGCAGATGATCCAGCTGTACCGCGAGCGGTACGCCCACTACGGGCACGGCACCCCGGAGCAGGCGATCGTGGGCCTGGGCGGCCAGGTGTTCATGCGGAAGAACTCCCAGGACGCCGTCCGCGAGTTCCGCCCCTACTTCGACGTCGCGCCCGTGTACGGGCACGGCCCGTCGCTGGAGGACTTCATGGCCCAGACCCCGCTGACGGTGGGCTCCCCGCAGCAGGTGATCGAGCGCACGCTGTCCTTCCGCGACTACGCCGGCGACTACCAGCGCCAGCTGTTCCTGATGGACCACGCAGGGCTGCCGCTGAAGACGGTCCTGGAGCAGCTCGACATCCTCGGCGAGGAGGTCGTGCCGGTGCTGCGCGAGGAGTTCGCCAAGAGGCGCCCGGCGAACGTGCCGGACGCCCCCACCCACGCCGCCCGCGTCGAGGCGGCCTCGAAGGCGGCACAGACCCCGGAGGTGACCACCGCATGAAGCTCGTCGTCGTCTCGGCGGGGCTGAGCGTCCCGTCGTCCACCCGGCTGCTGGCCGACCGGCTGGCCCAGGCGGCCGTCCGGCAGGCCGGCGCCGGGGCCGACGTCCAGGTCGTCGAGCTGCGCGACCTGGCCGTGGACATCGCCCACAACTTCACCACCGGGTTCCCGGGAGCGAAGCTGGCCCAGGCGCTGGACGCCGTGGCGTCGGCGGACGGCCTGATCACCGTCACGCCGGTCTTCTCGGCCTCCTACAGCGGTCTGTTCAAGTCGTTCTTCGACGTGCTCGACAAGGACGCGCTGACGGACAAGCCCGTCCTGATCGCGGCCACCGGCGGCTCGGCCCGCCACTCCCTGGTCCTGGACCACGCGCTGCGCCCGCTGTTCGCCTACCTCCGGGCGGTCGTCGTGCCGACCGGCGTGTACGCGGCCTCGGAGGACTGGGGCGCGGACGGCCTGGAGACCCGCATCGAGCGGGCGGCCGGGGAACTGCTCCGCCTGCTGCGCCCGGCCACCGCCCCGGCGGCCGGCACGGCGGCCCCGGCCCCGGCCTCCGCACCGGAGGCCGAGGCGCCCGCACCGGCCGCCACCGCCGCCCCGGCCAAGACGCCGGAGTACGGCGCGGACTCCACCGGCCCGGCCCCGAACGCGGGCGAGGCGGTGCGCCACGGCGACTTCGACGTGGTCCCCTTCGACCAGCTCCTCGCCTCGCTGCGCCCGCAGTGACGCGGCAGGCGGTTCCGCCCGCCACCTCACGGACAGCCGGCCCCGCGGCCCCCGCCGCGGGGCTGCCGCGTACCCTCCGTCCACGTCCGCTGTCCGGCGGCCCCCGGGCGACCTGGACCGGACACACCGTCGTCGCGCGGGACGGCGTCCGGCTCTCCTGCCGGGACCGGGGCGGGCCGGGTCCCGCCGTCCTCCTGCCGCACGGGCCGGCCGGGCACGCGGGGGAGTGGGACGCCGTCGCCCGGGAGCCGGGTCCCGGCCACCGGGTCGTCGCCTTCGACCAGCGCGGCCGCGGCGCCGGCGAGCGCCACCCGGACGACGTGTCCCGCGCCGCCCACGTCGCCGGCGTCCTCACCGCGGCCGACCGGCTGGGCCTGGACCGGGGTGCCGCCCATGGGAGCACCGGTCACTTTGACCGCCCTGCCCGGTCTGACCGCCCTGCCAGTTCCGACAGGCCCGACCGTTCCGACTGGCCCGACCGTTCCGGCCGGCTTGGCCGATCCGGTCGTCCTGATCTGCGGCCCGGTCGCCCCGGGGCGTGGCTCGCCACCCGGACCGTACGGCCGTCCGCGCGGCGGTGGCCCGGTGTCCCCGCGCCCTTCGCGTCGTGCCGCCCGTACGCCGCCCGTGGGCCGTCCGCGGACGCTCAGGCACCGGTTCCCGTGGCCGCCGTCCAGCCGCGGGCCGGTCACCCGCACGAGTGACGGGTCGGGAGGGCGGGCGGTGAGTCCTTTCCCCGGTTCTCGGGGGAGCGCGCCGGTGGACCGGCCCCTCGCGCGGCGGGTACCGGTGCGTCCGCCGGGCCCGGCCGGCGGACGCCCGTCGGGCCGTTCGACCGACCGCCCGATTCCGTTCGCGACTTGACCGTTTTGCGTATGCCGCCCGCTATCGCCGCCGTACGCTGCCGGAATCGCACCGCTTCAGACGCCGACCGGGGGGACCCGCGTGACCATTCCGAGTGCTCCGAACAGTTCGGGCAAGAAGCCCTTCCTGTATGTCGTGGTCTGCGCCTGCGACGTCGCCGGCCGGGTCGGGAAGCTGATCACGGCCGCGCAGGAGCGGGACTGGGACGTCGGCGTCATCGCCACTCCGCAGGGTCTGGACTTCTTCGACCCGGAGACGGTCGAGGCCCTGACCGGCTACCCGGTCCGCTCCTCCTGGCGCACGACCGGAAGGAGCCCCCTGCCGCCCCCGGACGCCATCGCGGTCGCCCCGGCCAGCTTCAACACGGTCAACAAGTGGGCGGCGGGGATTTCGGACACCCTCGCGCTGGGCGTGCTGTGCGAGGCGTACGGCACGTACACGCCCACCGCCGTCCTGCCCTACGTGAGCGAGGCCCAGGCCGCCCACCCCGCCTACCGGCGCAACCTCAAGCAGCTGAGCGGCATGGGGGTCCTGATCGGCACCTACCGCGCCCACCGCCCCGATTCGGGCGGCGAGGCGGACAGCTTCCGCTGGGAGAAGGCCCTGGACCTCCTGGAGCCCAAGGTCGCGCGCATGCGGTGAGGCGAGGAGAGTGGCGGGGCGCGGTGGGCGGCCGACGCGGGCGGGGGCACACGCCGTCGCGGACAGGCCGGCGGGCGGGCCCGGGACCCGCCCGACCCGGAGGAAGTCCCGCTCAGGGCCACACCAGGCAGTAGGCCTGGTGGCCCGCCTCGTGGAGGCGGTGGCTGAAGTCCTGCCACTCGTGGAGCAGCTGGTAGACGTTGAAGGCGTCGCGGGGGCCGCCGCGGTCGGGGACGGTGGACCAGATGAACGCCGCCGCGCCCACCGCCTCCTCGCCGATGCCGCGCAGCGGGTCGACGACCGTCATGGGGAGCTTCACGACCGCGTAGTCGGGATGCAGCACGACCAGTTCCAGCGGCGGGACGCGGTGCAGCGGGACACCCTCGATGCCGGTGAGGACCATCGCCGCCATCGTCTCCGGCTTGATCTTGGTGAACATGCCGCCCATGCCGAGCTCGTCACCGCCGAGCTCCTCGGGGCGCATGGAGATCGGGACGCGGGCGGCGGTCGCACCGTCCGGAGCCCCGAAGTACTTGTAGGTCACCCCCACCCGGCCACCACTCCTGCTCCCGGCCCGCAGGCGCTCGGTCGTCCGCTCGGGCTCATTCTGTACCTGCCGAGATTCGGCCGCCTCCGCCTCGCGCCGGTGCCTTCCCCGCCGGGCACGGCGAGGACCCAGGTCATCGGTCCCCTCGCCCAGTCCGCCACCGCGATGCATATCTCCACCCGACTGCTTTTCTAGGGCGCGCTGCCCCGGCCGCGCGACCCGATCATCGTGTCAGTGACCTCCCCCGCGGCCGCGCGCCGAAACGTACGCGCAAACACCTGTCCGCAGGATCTTCGCAGCCTCTGACACCATGGCCTGTGTGAGCTATCCGTACGAAGCCCCAGTTTCGCAGACTCTTTTCGACCGTGCTGCTGCCGTCACGCCGGGCGGCGTGAACTCTCCGGTGCGCGCGTTCGGCGCCGTGGGCGGTACGCCCCGCTTCATGGTGTCCGGTGCCGGTCCGTACCTCACGGATGCCGACGGACGCGAGTACGTGGACCTCGTTTGCTCGTGGGGGCCGATGATCCTCGGCCATTGTCACCCCGAGGTGAACGCAGCGGTCCGGGCAGCCGTATCCCGCGGAACGTCCTTCGGGACCCCGGGAGAGGGCGAGGTCGCGCTCGCCGAGGAGATCGTCGCCCGCGTCGAGCCCGTGGAGCAGGTCCGCCTCGTCTCCAGCGGCACCGAGGCGACCATGTCGGCCATCCGCCTCGCGCGCGGTTTCACCGGGCGCACCAAGGTGATCAAGTTCGCCGGGTGCTACCACGGCCACGTCGACGCGCTGCTCGCGTCGGCGGGCTCCGGCCTCGCCACCTTCGCGCTGCCCGACACGCCCGGCGTCACCGGCGCCCAGGCCGGCGACACGATCGTGCTCCCCTACAACGACCTCGACGCCGTGCGGGCCGCCTTCCGGGCGCACCCGGGCGAGATCGCCTGCGTGATCACCGAGGCCTCGCCGGGCAACATGGGCGTCGTCCCGCCGCTGCCCGGCTTCAACCAGGGCCTGAAGGACGTCTGCGCGGAGAACGGCTCGCTGTACATCTCCGACGAGGTGATGACCGGCTTCCGCACCTCGAAGGCCGGCTGGTACGGAGTGGACGGCGTCCGCCCCGACCTCATGACCTTCGGCAAGGTCATGGGCGGCGGCTTCCCGGCCGCCGCCTTCGGCGGGCGCGCCGACGTGATGGCGCACCTCGCGCCCGCGGGCCCCGTCTACCAGGCGGGCACCCTGTCCGGGAACCCGGTCGCGACGGCCGCGGGCCTCGCCCAGCTGCGCCTCCTCGACGACGCCGCGTACGCCGCCGTGGACGCGGTGTCCGAGCAGATCCGCGCGCTGGTGTCGGAGGCGCTCACCAAGGAGGGCGTGGCGCACCGCGTGCAGAACGCCTCCAACATGTTCTCCGTCTTCTTCACCGAGCGGGACGTGCGGAACTACGAGGACGCGAAGGCGCAGGAGTCCTTCCGCTTCACCGCCTTCTTCCACTCGATGCTGTCGCAGGGCGTGTACCTGCCGCCGTCGTCGTTCGAGTCCTGGTTCGTGTCGACGGCCCACGACGAGCAGGCGGTGCAGCGGATCGCCGACGCCCTCCCGGCGGCGGCGCGGGCAGCAGCGGAGGCCACGGCAGCATGAGTGACATCACCGTCGTCCACGTGATGCGGCACGGCGAGGTCGAGAACCCGGACGGGATCCTCTACGGCCGCCTCGCCGGGTACCACCTGTCCGAGCTGGGCCGGCGGATGGCCGACCGGGTCGCCGAGCACCTCTCCTCCCGCGACATCACGCACGTCGTGGCGTCGCCGCTGGAGCGGGCGCAGGAGACGGCCACGCCGATCGCCAAGGCGCACGGTCTCGACCTGGCCACCGACGCCCGGCTGATCGAGGCGGAGAACGTCTTCCAGGGCAAGACCTTCGGGGTCGGCGACGGCGCGCTGCGCCGGGCCGAGAACTGGAAGCACCTGGTCAACCCCTTCAAGCCGTCCTGGGGCGAGCCGTACCTGGAGCAGGTCGTCCGGATGATGGGGGCGGTCGACGCGGCGAAGGACGCCGCGCGCGGCCACGAGGCGGTGTGCGTCTCGCACCAGCTGCCCATCTGGATCCTGCGCAGCTTCGTCGAGCGGCGGCGGCTGTGGCACGACCCGCGCAAGCGGCAGTGCACGCTCGCCTCGCTGACGACCTTCACCTACCAGGGCGACAAGATAGTCTCCGTCGGCTACAGCGAGCCCGCCCTCGACCTCGTCCCGCCCCACCTGCGCGCGGGCGCGAAGCAGACGAAGGGCGCGAAGGGCCAGGGCAAGGCGTACGGGGCGTAACGGTTCCCCTGGGGCTCCGGGAGGAACCGGGCGGCGGCCTCCGGGCCGCTTCCGGTGGCGCGTCCGGGTCCGGTGCCCGGGACGCACGGGCCCGGACCCGCCGGCGGTACGCCGCCGGCGCACCGGAGCGCGGGGCGCTGCCGGCGTACGCCCCGGCGCCCGTCCCCCGGCGCCGTTCGCGGCGGCCCCGGCGTCCCGGGAGCCCGGTGCGTCCCGCCCGCCCCGCCGCTCCCTCGCCGGGCCCGGGACGCAATCACCGGGCGACCGGTTCCCCGTCGTTCGTCACGGATTCGTCTTCGTATTCTCCGCAAAATATGTTCGAGTTTCATGGAACTCGCCTCTTCGTCGCGTGCTCTAACTCGGTGTCCATCGCGCATGGGCATCAGAGCGACGAATGGGGTTGGCAGTGCGTGACATCAGCCGAAGGGGAATGCTGGGGCTCGGAGCGGGCGCGGCGGCGGCTCTCGGACTCGCGGGGTGCGGGACCGCGTCGGGGGGAGACCCCGCAGGCCACGAGCGGGGTCCCGGTGACGCCGGCAAGGGCGGCGGCGGCAGTACCGGGCCCACGGCCCGGCCTCTCGGCGACGGTTCCACCTCGTTCACCGGAAAGCAGCCAAATCAGCCCGAAAAGCCCGAACCGCTGGAGCCGGGGCAGACGCCCCCGCAATTCGTGGTGTTCTCCTGGGACGGCGCGGGAGACGTCGGGAACGGGCTTTTCCCGCGTTTCCTGAAGGCCGCCGAGGAGTGCGGAGCGCACATGACGTTCTTCCTCTCGGGGCTCTATCTGCTGCCCGAGTCCAAGAAGCGGCTCTACCGCCCGCCGAACAACGACGTCGGCGCCTCCGACATCGGCTACCTCACCGACGAGCACATCAAGGGCACGCTCGGCAACATACGCAAGGCCTGGCTCGACGGGCACGAGATAGGCACCCACTTCAACGGCCACTTCTGCGGGGGCACCGGCACCGTGGCGAACTGGACCCCCGCCCAGTGGCGCAGCGAGATCGAGCAGGCGAAGTCCTTCGTGAAGGAGTGGCGCACGAACACGGGCTGGACCGACCTGCCCGCCCTGCCCTTCGACTACGACAAGGAGCTGGTCGGCGGCCGCACCCCCTGCCTGCTCGGCCAGGACAACCTCCTGCCGGCCGCCCGCGGGCTGGGCTGGCGCTACGACGCCTCCTCGCCCGGCGGCCAGCAGCGCTGGCCGGACAAGAAGCAGGGGCTGTGGGACCTGCCGCTGCAGGCGATGCCGTTCCCGGGCCGCTCCTTCGAGGTGCTGTCCATGGACTACAACATCCTCGCCAACCAGTCGATCAACTCCACGCAGGCGCCCGCCCACAACTACCCGGCCTGGCGCGAGCAGGCCACCAAGGCCTACATCGCCGGCTTCGAGCGGGCCTACGGCACCAACCGCGCCCCCTTCTTCATCGGCAACCACTTCGAGACCTGGAACGGCGGCATCTACATGGACGCCGTCGAGGCGGCCCTGCGTCACATCGCCCGGGAGAAGGAGAAGGGCGCCGACGTCCGCCTCGTCTCCTTCCGCCAGCTCGTGGACTGGCTGGACGTCCAGACGCCCGCCGTCCTGGAGAGGCTGCGCTCGCTCCAGGTGGGGGAGGAGCCCGCGGGCGGCTGGCGGCGGTACCTCGGCGGCACCGGCGCGAGCAGCGCCTCGAACACCTCCGCGAGTGCCGCGTAGGACCCGGACGGGCCGCCTGAAATGCGGGTGTGTACGCGCGAGGGGGGTGCGCAAGATCCCCAGAACGGGCATGCGAAACTTTTCACATGAGTGCCGCCAGCCGCGCCCCCCGGCGTCCGAACCGCACCCGTAGCCGCGCCGTCCTGCTCAGCAGCGGGGCCGCCGTCGCGGCGCTGTCCCTGTCCGCCTGCAGCTCCGGCGGCACCTCGGGCGGCTCCGGCGACACCAACTTCGTCACCGGCACCGACGGCATCGCCACCGCGGCCAGGGTCGAGCGGGCCGACGCGCCGAAGCTCGACGGCGAGACCCTCGACGGCAGGACCCTGGACGTCTCCGACTACAAGGGCAAGATCGTCGTACTGAACGTCTGGGGCTCCTGGTGCCCGCCCTGCCGGGCCGAGGCCCCGAACTTCGTCAAGGTCTCCGAGGACCTGAAGGACGAGGGCGTGCAGTTCGTCGGCATCAACACGCGTGACACCAGCAAGGGCCCGGCGAGGGAGTTCGAGAAGGACTACGACGTCGCCTACCCGAGCCTGTACGACCCCACCGGCAAGCTGATCCTGCGCTTCCCCAAGGGCTCGCTGAACCCGCAGACCATCCCCTCCACGGTCGTCCTCGACCGGGACGGGAGGATCGCCGCGCGGTCGCTGTCGCCCCTGAGCGAGAAGAACCTGCGCAAGATGCTGAAGCCGATCCTCGCGGAGAAGTGACCGCCGTGTCCCTCCTCGCCGCGTTCCCCGAACCGAACTCCACGATCGCCGACGGGGCCCTCCTGCTGGCCCTGCCGGTCGCCCTCCTCGGCGGCCTCGTCTCGTTCTTCTCGCCCTGCGTCCTGCCGCTCGTCCCCGGCTACCTGTCGTACGTCACGGGCGTCAGCGGCACGGACCTGGCGGACGCCAGACGGGGCCGGATGGTCGCCGGCGCGGGACTCTTCGTCCTCGGCTTCACCGCCGTGTTCGTCTCCGGCGGCGCGCTCTTCGGCTACTTCGGCCAGACCCTGCAGTCGTACCAGGACACGCTGACGAAGGTCCTCGGCGTGCTGATGGTGCTGCTGGGCGTGTTCTTCATGGGGCTGATGCCCTGGCTCACCCAGCGCGAGTTCCGCTTCCACAAGCGGCCGGTGGCCGGGCTCGTCGGGGCACCCCTCCTCGGCGCGCTCTTCGGCATCGGCTGGACGCCCTGCATCGGCCCGACCCTCGCCTCGGTCAACGTGCTCGCCATGGACCAGGCCAGCGCGGGCCGCGGCGCCGTCCTGTCGGTCGCGTACTGTCTGGGCCTGGGCGTGCCCTTCGTCCTCGCCGCCGTCGCCTTCCGCAAGGCGCTCGGCGCCTTCGGCTGGGTCAAGCGCCACTACGTGTGGGTGATGCGCATCGGCGGCGTCATGATGATCGCGACCGGTCTGCTGCTGCTGACCGGCGCGTGGGACCGCATCGTGCAGGAGATGCAGGTCTGGTCCGACGGCTTCACGGTGGGGATGTAACTCCATGAGCAAGACCAATACCGACACCGCCGGGACCGGGACGACCGCTCCCGGCACCGCCGCGTCCGGGGCGGCGGGCCGGGAGGACGGCGACCTCACCGCCGCCGGCTCCCGGCTCTCCACCGCGCCCCAGGAGGACGCGCCCACCCTGCCGTCCCTCGGCGTCGTCGGCTGGGCCCGCTGGTTCTGGCGGCAGCTGACCTCCATGCGGGTCGCGCTGATCCTGCTCTTCCTGCTCTCGCTCGGCGCGATCCCGGGCTCGCTGATCCCGCAGACGGGCCAGGACGAGACCAAGGTCGCCGACTTCATGGAGCGGCACGACACGCTCGGGCCGCTCTACGAGAAGCTGGGCCTGTTCCACGTCTACAGCTCGGTGTGGTTCTCCGCGATCTACATCCTGCTGTTCGTCTCGCTCATCGGCTGCATCGTGCCGCGCACCTGGCAGTTCGTCGGGCAGCTGCGCGGCCGGCCGCCGGGCGCGCCCCGGCGGCTGACCCGGCTGCCCGCGTACACGACGTGGCGCACCGAGGCCGCGCCCGAGGAGGTCCGCGCGGCCGCGCTGAAGATCCTCAAGGGCCGCCGCTTCCGCGCGCACGCGGCGGGCGACGCCGTCGCCGCAGAGAAGGGCTACCTGCGCGAGTTCGGCAACCTCGCCTTCCACGTCGCGCTGATCGTGATGCTGGTCGCCTTCGCCTGGGGCCAGCTGTTCAAGTCCGAGGGCAACAAGCTGGTCGTCGAGGGCGACGGCTTCGCCAACACGCTCACCCAGTACGACGACTTCAAGTCCGGCAGCCTCTTCAGCACGGACGACCTCACGCCGTTCAGCTTCGACCTGAAGGGCTTCACCGGCACCTACGAGCGCACGGGCCCGAACAAGGGCACCCCCCGCACCTACCGGGCCGACCTCACCTACAGCGAGGGCGCCGACGGCGCGGAGAGGACGACGAAGGTCGAGGTCAACAAGCCGCTGGAGATCGGCGACTCCAAGGTCTACCTGGTCAGCCACGGCTACGCCCCCGTCGTCACCGTCCGCGACGGCAAGGGGAAGGTCGTCTACCGGCAGCCGGTGCCGCTGCTGCCCCTCGACTCCAACGTCACGTCCTCCGGCGCGATCAAGGTCCTCGACGGCTACCGCAACGCCCAGGGCGCCAAGGAGCAGCTCGGCTTCAACGCGTTCTTCGTGCCGACCTTCAAGGGCGCGGGCCAGGGCGAGATGCTGTCGCAGTTCCCGGCGCTCGACAACCCGGTGCTCGCCGTCTCCGCCTACCACGGCAACCTCGGCGTGAACTCGGGCATCCCGCAGAGCGTCTACCAGCTCGACAAGAGCGACATGAAGGAGTTCAAGGACTCCGGGGGCAGCCTGCTGAAGAAGCGGCTCGAACCCGGCCAGACCCTGACGCTCCCCGGCGGCGCCGGCTCGATCACCTTCGAGAAGGAGATCAAGGAATGGGCCGGCTTCCAGATCGTCCAGCAGCCCGGCAGCGGCTGGGCGCTGGCCGGCGCCCTCGCCGCGATCTTCGGCCTCGCCGCCTCCCTGTTCGTCCAGCGCCGCCGCGTGTGGGTGCGCGCCGTCCCCGGTCCGGACGGCGTCACCGTCGTGGAGATGGCCGGCCTCGGCCGCAGCGAGTCCGCGAAGGTCCCGGAGGAGCTGGGCGCCCTGGCGGGCCTGCTGTACGACAAGGCCCCGGGCGCCCCCGGCCCGGATCCGGACCCCGACCCCGGTTCGGCGTCCGAACCCGGGGCGAACGCCACCACCGACGACCCCCCAGCCGTACCTGCCGAAGGGGCTGAGAAGAAGTGACTCTCGCCGCCGCGACCAACGAAAACCTAGCGAGCCTCAGCAACACGCTGATCTACTCCGCGATGGCCGTCTACACCCTGGCCTTCTTCGCGTACATCGCCGAATGGCTCTTCGGCAGCCGCAGCAAGGTCGGCCGCACCGCCGCCGCGCTCACCGGGAAGGGCACGGCCGAGGCCGCCGCTCCGGAGATCCGGGTCAAGACGCAGGGCGGCACGGCCGTCCTGGAGCGTCCGAAGGTGGTCACGCGGGCCGCCTCCGGCGCCCGCGACGTGCCGGACGGCCCCGGCGCGCACGGCGGCGACGAGCAGGGCGACCTCTACGGCCGGATCGCCGTCTCCCTCACGGTGCTCGCCTTCCTCATCGAGGCGGCGGGCGTCGTCACCCGCGCGCTCTCGGTGGAGCGGGCGCCGTGGGGCAACATGTACGAGTTCAACATCACCTTCTCCACCGTCGCCGTCGGCGTCTACCTGGGCCTGCTCGCGCTCCGCAAGAACGTCCGCTGGATCGGCCTGCCGCTGATCACCACGGTCCTGCTGGACCTCGGCCTCGCCGTCACGGTGCTGTACACCGCCAGCGACCAGCTGGTGCCCGCCCTGCACTCGTACTGGCTGTGGATCCACGTCTCCACCGCGATCTTCTGCGGCGCCGTCTTCTACGTGGGCGCGGTCTCGACCCTGCTCTACCTGTTCCGCGACTCCTACGAGAACAAGCTCGCGAGCGGCGGGCAGCCCGGCCGGTTCGCCTCGTCCGTCCTGGAGCGGCTGCCCGCGGCCGCCTCGCTGGACAAGTTCTCCTACCGGGTGAACGCCGCGGTCTTCCCGCTGTGGACCTTCACGATCATCGCGGGCGCGATCTGGGCGGGCGACGCCTGGGGCCGTTACTGGGGCTGGGACCCGAAGGAGACCTGGTCCTTCATCACCTGGGTCGCGTACGCCGCCTACCTGCACGCCCGCGCGACGGCCGGCTGGAAGGGCCGCAAGGCCGCCTACCTGGCGCTGATCGCCTTCGCCTGCTGGCTGTTCAACTACTACGGCGTCAACATCTTCGTCTCCGGCAAGCACTCGTACGCCGGGGTCTGACCAAAGCGGTGTCCACGGCCTGTGGGCACCGGCGGCGGGACGGCGCGCACGCCGAAGGGGCCGGGCTGCGAGCCCGGCCCCTTCCGTGTGTCCGTGTCCGGCCCCGCGCCGGACACGCCGCGGCCGCGGCGGCTCCCCCTCCGCGCCGCCGCGGCCGGCCCCCGTCGGGACGGTGGTCCTCAGCCGTTGCCGGGCGCCGGCGCGTGGCTGTCGCCCAGGGTCCTCACACCGTCGGCCGGCGGGGCCGGGGCGTGGCTGTCGCCCTGGACGGTGGCGGTGCCCTCGTCGCCCGCGGGCGGGGCGGGCGCGTGGCTGTCGCCCAGGGTCCTCACGCCGTCGGCCGGCGGGGCCGGGGCGTGGCTGTCGCCCTGGACGGTGAGGTTCTCGTTCTTCTCGGCGTCGCTCATGGTGCTCCCCCATGGATGCGTGCGTGGACCGTGCGCTGCGGAGACGTCCGCCCGGCAGTTCCCCCGTGGACCGCCGGACGGACGCCCCCGGTCCGCTCACCTCTGTGCGGACCCGGTCGATCCGTCTGCCCCCCGACGCGACGGCTCGACGTACTGAAGAGTGGCAGCCGCCCATAAACGTTCGATGAACGTGGCCGGCGGCCGTCCCGGACCGTCGCGGCCGGGGCGGGCACGGCCCGTCTCAGGCCACCGCGACCGGTGTGAGCAGACCCCGCAGCTCCTCGGCCTCGGGCGCTCCGGCCGCCTCGTGGACGGCGAGCGCCTCGGTCCAGCACGCGCGCGCCCGGTCGGCCTGGCCCAGCCCGACGAGCGAGCGGCCGAGGGCGGTCAGCACGTTGGCGCGCATCCACTCGCCGCCGATGCAGCCGATGCCGAGCGCCTGCTCCGCGTGGCGGGCCGCGAGGGCGGGGCGGCGGGCGGCGAGGTGCACCTGGGCGATGCGGTAGTGCGTGGTGCCCTCCCACAGCCGCTGCCGGTTCCCGGCGAAGGTGTGGAGCGCCATGGTCAGCTGCTCCAGGGCCTCGCCGCCGCGCCCCATGTGGCCGAGGGCGATGCCCAGGGCGTAGCGGGCGTTGGCGAGCCGGACGGTCAGCCCCAGCTCGTCGTAGATGGCGACGCCCTCCTGGACGAGTTCGACGGCCGTGGCGGTGCGGTCCACGGCCACCAGCACGCGCGAGAGGTTGCACAGCGCGCTGGCCTCGCCGGGGCGGTTGCCGTCCGCGCGGAAGGCCTCGATCGCCCGCAGCAGGTGCGCCTCGCCGGCGGCGTGCTCGTTCTTGCACAGGGCGACGATGCCCCGCTCGTTGGGCGCGTTGCCGCAGGTCCAGGGGTCGTCGGCAGTCCGGCCCAGCTCCTCGGACCGCTCCGCCTCCGCGGCCGCCTCGTCGAACCGGCCCGCGGTGCACAGCACCTGCGCGAGCGTGACGCGGGCCCGGCCCTCGGCGCGGGCGTCGCCCAGGTCGCGGGCCGCGTCCCGGGCCGCCCGGGCGGCCGCCTCGTACGGCAGGGAGCCGGCGCCCGACTCCGCCAGGTCCTTGGAGGCCAGCAGCAGGTCGACGCCCCGGCGCAGCGTCCCGGGCCCCAGGGACTGCCGGACGCAGGCCAGGATGCAGGCGGCCTCGGAGTGCAGCCAGTCCAGGGCCGCGCCGTCGTCGGCGAACTCCAGGCCCGGACGGCGCGTCGGCTCCAGGTGGTCCACCGTGCGGTCGCCGGGCCGCTCCGCGGCGTACACGCGGGCCGCCGTGGCCAGGTAGAAGTCCAGCAGCCGGGAGAGCGCCGCCTCCCGTTCGGCGGACGGGTGCTCGTCGCGCTCCGCGCATGCACGCGCGTAGAGCCGGACCAGGTCGTGGTAGCGGTAGCGGCCGGGCGCGGCGGACTCCAGCAGGGAGGTGTCCACCAGGGACTCCAGCAGGTCCTCCGTCCGGTCGAGGGGCAGGTCGAGGAGGGCCGCCGCGGCGGCCAGCGAGACGTCCGGGCCGTCGGCCAGGCCCAGCAGCCGGAACGCGCGGGCCTGGGCCGGCTCCAGCTGCCCGTAGCCCAGCTCGAACGTCGCCTTCACCGCCAGGTCGCCCGCCCGCAGCTCGTCCAGGCGGCGCCGCTCGTCCGCGAGCCGCGCCGCGAGCGCCGCCACCGTCCAGGTGCGCCGCGCCGCCAGGCGGGAGGCCGCGACGCGGATCGCCAGCGGCAGGAAGCCGCAGGCCGCCACGGTGTCGAGCGCCGCGTTCCGCTCCGCCGCCACGCGCTCCGCGCCCACGATCCGGGTGAACAGCTCCAGCGCCTCGTCCGGCGCCATCACGTCCAGGTCCACCAGGTGCGCCCCGGCCAGGTCCACCATCCGCGTCCGGCTGGTGACCAGCGCCGCGCACCCCTCCGTGCCGGGCAGCAGCGGCCGGACCTGCGCCGCGTCGCGCGCGTTGTCGAGCAGGACCAGCACCCGGCGCCCGGCCAGCACGGAGCGGAACAGCGCCGCCCGCTCCTCCAGCGTGTCGGGCACCGCCGGGTCCGGCGTGCCGAGCGCCCGCAGGAACGCCCCGAGGACCGCCGCGGGCTCCGCCGCCCGGGCCCCGGCGCCCTGCAGGTCCACGTACAGCTGTCCGTCGGGGAAGGACGTCCGCGCGTGGTGCGCCACGTGCACCGCCAGCGTCGTCTTGCCCACGCCGCCGATGCCGGCCAGGGCCGAGACCGCCATCACGCGGGCCGTGCCGGACGCCGCCGTCGCCAGCGCCTCGCCCAGCTCCCGCACGAACGCGGTCCGGCCGGTGAAGTCCGGCACGGTGGCGGGCAGCTGGGCGGGCCGCAGCGGCGGGGCCGCGGCCGTGCCCCCGGCCGCCGGGGGCTCGGCGAGGGCGGGGTCGGCCCGGAGGATGCGCTGCTGGAGGTCCCGCAGGCTCGGGCGCGGGTCGACGCCCAGCTCCCCGGCGAGCAGCCGCCGCGTGTCCGCGTAGACGGCGAGCGCCTCCGCCTGCCGGCCGCTGCGGTACAGCGCCAGCATCAGCAGCTCCCGCAGGCGCTCGCGCAGCGGGTGGGCCGCCGTCAGGGAGGTCAGCTCCGAGACCGCCTCCGCGTGGCAGCCCTGCTCCAGGTCCATGTCCAGGCGGGTCTCGGTCAGCTGCAGCCGCCACTCCGCGAGGCGGGTGCGCTGCGCCTCGGCGTACGGCCCCGGCACGCCTGCCAGCGGCTCGCCGTCCCACAGGTCCAGCGCCTCGTTCAGCAGCGCGCGGGAGCGGCACAGGTCCCCGGCGTTCCTGGCCCGCTCGGCCTCGGCCGCCAGCTCGTGCGCGCGGACGACGTCCAGGCTCCCCTCGCCGGGCACCCGGATCGCGTAGCCGCCGGACTCGCTGACCAGGACGCCGGGGTCGAGCACCTTGCGCAGCCGGGAGGCGTACGTGCGGACCGCCGCCAGGGCCTGCGAGGGCGGGTCCTCGCCCCACAGCGCGTCGATCAGCTCGGCGGCCGTGGCCGTGCGGCCCTCGCGCAGCAGCAGCGCGGCGAGCAGGGCGCGCTGCTGCGGGGAGCCGGTGGGCAGGGGTTCCGTCCCGCGCCAGGCGCGCACCGGGCCGAGCACGCCGAAGCGCGGTGCCGCCGTGTCGGCGGGACCCCGCTGCTCCGGCACCCGCGGTACACCGCTCATCGCTGTCCCCCTGCGAACCGTCCTGACAACCAGGCCAGTTTGCCTTGTGCGCGCCGGATACGTCAGCCGTGGGAGGCACCGATCACAGATTGCAATGAGGCGCGCCGGAAGACCTCACAAAGCAGTCACACCGTCCCCGCACGAGGGAGGGTCCCCGTCCGGTGGACCGCCCGTCCGCCGGAGGGGGGACGCGCCGTCGGCCCGGATGCGGACCCGGGTCCGCAGGCCCGCCGGGGACGGCGCGTCGCCGGGGGCGCCGTCCGCCGCTCAGGGTGCTCCGGGACGCGCCGCCGTCCGGCGCGGGCGGCCGGGGAGCGGCGCGGACGGCGCGCGGGGAGGCGGCCTGCGCAGTGACGTCCACGGCGCGCGGGGCGGGCGTAGGGGGCGTACGGCGGCCGGGCGGGCGCCGGTTGCTCCGCTGACGCCCCGCCCACGCGGGCCGGCGGGGCGTCAGCGGCCGAGGAACACCGGGTTCGTGAACGCCGCCGGCCGGCCGGGCAGCTCCGGCGCCGTCGGCGCGTGGCGCACCTCCGCGCGGACGTAGGCCGCGTACGCCGGGGTGGTCCGCCACCGGAGCGTGCCCTCGCCCGACTCCGGCAGCGTGCCGGAGGTGAGCAGCACGCCCTGGTCCGTGACGAGGCGGAGGGTGCAGCCGGGCGCGCCCGCGACCGTCAGCCGGACCGCGACCGGTGCCTCCGGTCCGACGCGCAGCCGCTCGCCGATGCCCGCGTGCTCGCCCCGGGGGCCCGCCGCCGAGAAGGACAGCGACACCTCCCGCGACTCCGCGACGTAGGAGCGGCCGGCCCTGATGCCCTCCAGGACCGCCTCCCGGGTCAGGTCGTCGGCGAGGACGACCGTCTGCGGGGTGCCCACGGCGTCGGGGTCGCGGTGGGCGTCGCTGCCTCCCATGGCGGGGAGCCAGGAGCCGTCGGCCGAGCGCACCGAGGCGACCAGCATGGCGTCCCAGTCGGCGAGGGCGACCTCGTCGTCCGGGGTGTACGGCCCGTTCCACACCTCGACCGCGTCCGCGTCGCCGAAGCCGAACTTCCAGGAGCAGCCGATGCAGGTGGCGTGCGGATGGGCCGGGACGACCAGGCCGCCGGAGCGGCGGATCTCGCGGGCGTAGCGGCCGAAGCGGTGGTCGCGGGCCCGGTAGCGCCAGTCGACGAACGTGCCCGGGTCGGTGCCGATCGCGAGGACGTGGCCGTTGCGGGTGGTCACCTCCTCGCCCAGCAGGACCAGCAGGTCGTCGCCCGCGGCGCCGGCCCAGTGCGGGTGCGCGGCATGGGTGTTGTGGTCGGAGGAGTTGATGAAGTCCAGGCCCGCGGCGCGCGCGAGCGCCGCGATCTCCTCGGGCGTGCGCCGCCCGTCGGAGTACCAGGAGTGCAGGTGGCAGTCCCCGCGGTACCAGGCCCGCCCCCGTCCCTTCGCGCGCTCCGGCGGATGGACGGGCTTCGGCGTGGTGCCGGGCTCGCCGAACGTCAGCGTCACGGTGACCTCGTAGGGCAGTCCCCCCGGGGCCACCGTGTAGGGGCCGAGCACGATGTGCCAGATGCCCGGCCGGACCGGACCGGGGAGGTAGCCGGGGGTGGCGTCGTCCGCGCGCAGGAAGAACTCCGAGCGCGCCCCGCCCGACCAGCCGCGGAAGCCCCTGCCGCCGAGGTCCGTGCCGCGCGGGTCGAAGATCCCGATGTCGAGCGCGTTGCCCTGCGTGCCGGCGGGCACGGCCGGCCTCTCGTAGGTGTACGCGACCCGTATCTCCCGCACGCCCGGCGGGACTTCGACGGGCAGGTACACGTAGTCCGGCGATCCCACGGGCAGGGTGCCCCGTACCGTCCGGGTCCGCGTCGTCCCCGCCGCGGCCGCCGCCCCCGACCTGCCGGGCTTCTCGGCTCCCTCGGCTCCTTCGGCGAAGCTCACACCCCCCAACGTAAGCGCGGCCGCCGCCCCCGTCACGAACAGGGTGCGCCTGCCGACGCCGTGCTCGTCCTCGCACATGCTGCTGCTCCCCATGAGTCGGATGGTGCAGGAATGGCGTGCACAACGTTCGTATCGATCCATGAACCGCGGTCCACGGGAAGGGGATCGGCAGCTTTCGGTACGGGGCGGCGGGCCGCGGCGGGGGCCGCGCGGAACGCCCGCGGGCGGCGGCGCGCGGACCCGCCCGCGACGCCCTCCGGGCCCCGTACGTGCAGGTCGTCACGTCTGACCGCCGTACACCTTTTGGGAG
Organism: Streptomyces minutiscleroticus; assembly: GCF_014650875.1. Classification (GTDB taxonomy): domain Bacteria; phylum Actinomycetota; class Actinomycetes; order Streptomycetales; family Streptomycetaceae; genus Streptomyces; species Streptomyces minutiscleroticus. The sequence continues at coordinate 114,470 of NZ_BMVU01000020.1, read as the reverse complement.
GACGCTCGTATGCTCGGGCCATGACTGATGCGCAGCCCGACCAGTCCGACCAGCAGCCCGCGCACCGCCCCGAGCAGCGGAAATCCACCGCCCGCACCGAGCCTCCCGGCTCCGGGGCCGCTCCGCGCCCCACCGCCAACGCGATGCGCCGGGCGCTGAAACGGGCCCGCGACGGCGTCGCCCTGGACGTCGCCGAGGCGGCCGTGCTGCTGCAGGCGCGCGGCGAGGACCTCCAGGACCTGGCCGCGTCGGCCGCCCGGGTGCGCGACGCAGGACTCGAGGCGGCGGGCCGCCCCGGCGTCATCACGTACTCCAAGAGCGTGTTCGTCCCGCTCACCCGGCTGTGCCGCGACAAGTGCCACTACTGCACGTTCGTCACCGTCCCCGGCAAGCTGCGCCGCGAGGGCCACGGGATGTTCATGTCCCCGGACGAGGTCCTCGACATCGCCCGCAAGGGCGCCGCCCTCGGCTGCAAGGAAGCCCTGATCACCCTCGGCGACAAGCCCGAGGACCGCTGGCCCGAGGCGCGCGAGTGGCTCGACGCGCACGGCTACGACGACACCCTCGCCTACGTGCGGGCGATCTCGATCCGCATCCTGGAGGAGACCGGCCTGCTGCCGCACCTGAACCCGGGTGTGATGTCGTGGACGGACTTCCAGCGGCTCAAGCCCGTCGCCCCGTCCATGGGGATGATGCTGGAGACGACCGCCACCCGGCTGTGGTCGGAGCCGGGCGGCCCGCACTACGGGTCCCCGGACAAGGAGCCGGCCGTGCGGCTGCGCGTGCTGGAGGACGCGGGCCGCTCGTCCGTGCCGTTCACCAGCGGACTGCTCATCGGCATCGGGGAGACCTACGAGGAGCGGGCCGAGTCGCTGTTCGCGCTGCGCCGGGTCTCCCGCGCCTACCACGGCGTCCAGGAGCTGATCATCCAGAACTTCCGCGCCAAGCCGGACACGGCGATGCGCGGGATGCCGGACGCGGAGCTGGACGAGCTGGTCGCGGCCGTCGCCGTCGCCCGCCACATCATGGGCCCGAGCGCCTGCCTCCAGGCGCCGCCGAACCTCGTCGACTCCGAGTACGAGCGCCTCATCGCCGCCGGCATCGACGACTGGGGCGGGGTCTCCCCGCTCACCATCGACCACGTCAACCCCGAACGCCCCTGGCCGCAGATCGAGGAACTGGCCGAACGCTCCCGGGCGGCCGGCTTCGAGCTGCGCGAACGCCTCTGCGTCTACCCGGAGTTCGTACGGCGCGGCGAGCCCTGGCTGGACCCGCGGCTGCTGCCGCACGTGCGCGCGCTCGCCGATCCGGAGACGGGCCTGGCGCGCGAGGACGCGGTGGTCGAGGGCCGCCCGTGGCAGGAGCCCGAGGAGGTCTTCACGCCCTCGGGCCGTACCGACCTGCACGCCACCATCGACACCGAGGGCCGCACCGGCGACCGGCGCGACGACTTCGACGAGGTGTACGGCGACTGGGAGGCGCTGCGCGAGGCCGCCGCGCCCGGCATGGCGCCCGAGCGCATCGACACCGACGTACGGGCCGCGCTGGCGACGGCCGCCGACGACCCGACGAGGCTCACGGACGACGAGGCGCTCGCCTTGCTGCACGCGGACGGCCCGGCGCTGGACGCGCTGTGCCGGATCGCGGACGACGTGCGCAAGTCGGCGGTGGGCGACGACGTCACGTACATCGTCACCCGGAACATCAACTTCACCAACGTCTGCTACACCGGCTGCCGGTTCTGCGCCTTCGCCCAGCGCCGCACCGACGCCGACGCCTACACCCTGTCGCTGTCGCAGGTCGCCGACCGCGCCCAGCAGGCCTGGGACGTGGGCGCGGTCGAGGTCTGCATGCAGGGCGGCATCCACCCGGACCTGCCCGGCACGGCGTACTTCGACATCGCGCGGGCGGTGAAGGAACGCGTGCCCGGCATGCACGTGCACGCCTTCTCCCCGATGGAGGTCGTCAACGGCGCGACCCGCACCGGCCTGTCCGTCCGCGAGTGGTTGACGGCCGCCAAGGAGGCCGGGCTCGACACCGTCCCCGGCACGGCTGCGGAGATCCTCGACGACGAGGTCCGCTGGATCCTCACCAAGGGCAAGCTGCCCGCGGCCACCTGGATCGAGGTGATCACCACCGCCCACGAGCTGGGCATCCGCTCCTCCTCGACGATGATGTACGGGCACGTGGACCAGCCCCGGCACTGGCTCGGCCACCTGCGCACGCTCGCCGGGATCCAGGAACGCACCGGCGGCTTCACGGAGTTCGTGACGCTGCCCTTCGTCCACACCAACGCGCCGGTGTACCTCGCGGGCATCTCGCGGCCCGGCCCGACGATGCGCGACAACCGCGCGGTCACGGCGATGGCCCGGCTCCTGCTCCACCCGCACATCCCCAACATCCAGACGAGCTGGGTGAAGCTGGGCACGGAGGGCGCGGCCGAGATGCTGCGCTCCGGCGCCAACGACCTCGGCGGCACGCTGATGGAGGAGACCATCTCCCGCATGGCGGGCTCGTCCTACGGCTCGTACAAGTCGGTCAAGGACCTGATCGCCGTGGCGGAGGCGGCCGGCCGCCCGGCCAGGCCGCGCACCACGCTGTACGGCGAGGTGCCCGAGGAACGACGGCGGGCGGCGTCCCTGTCGGACGGCCACCTGCCGGAGCTGCTGCCGGTCCTGGAGGACTGACGCGGCCGCGGGACCGGCACGGAAGGGGCCCGCTCACCGGCGACGGCGAGCGGGCCCCTCTCCTGCCGCTCCGACTCACCCCGGCCGCTCCGCCGGGCTCCGGCGCCTCAGCGCGCCGGGCCGTCGCCGCCGGTCCCGGACGGGAGCGGCAGGTGGACCACCAGCATCACGATCCCGCTGAGGACGAACACCCGCAGGGCGGCGTCGAGTCCGTTCCAGTCCTGCGACTGCCACATCGAGAACCACTCGCCGCCGATGGCGATGAAACCGGCGCCGAACAGCAGCATCACCATCAGCAGCCCCAGCGTGGCCAGCCGCCGGGCGTGGTGGTACGAGCCGCGCCCCAGGCCCTGGAACCACAGCCACGTCGCCGCGACCAGCACGAGCGCGGCCAGCGTCTCCCAGACGATGATCGCTACGTACGCCGCGTCCTGGAGCGTGCGCGAGGTGACGGCCCGCCACATCAGGTCGTCGTCCTTGAACGTCGTGTCCATCGCCAGCACGTGGCGCACGAACTGCTGGTTGGTCCCGAAGTCGGTGATGTTCCCGAACGCCACCAGCGCCATGTACAGGGCCACGGTGCCGGTGAGCAGGGCCGCCGCGGCGGGAAGAGCCCGCGATTCCTTCATGATCGTCCATTCTCCGCTTTGTGCGGTACTCAACCATGACGCTCCCGGTCATGGAGCGCTCCCATTGAGCCAGAATGGGGCCAGGACCGGCCACCGGGACCGCCTCGCGCGGAAGGGACACCCGGGACGGCCCGGTGACCGCGGGCGCACGGGGGCGGAGGACGGCGATGGGACGGACGAGACCGGCGGCACCGTCGATGCAGGACCTGATCGAGGAGCGCAGACGCGCGCGGTTCGTGGGCCGGGACGCCGAACGCGACGCCTTCCGCGACAACTTCGGCCTGCCGCTGGACGACGGCCGCCGCCGGTACCTCTTCCACGTGCACGGCGACGCGGGCGTCGGCAAGACCTTCCTGCTGGGCGAGTTCAGGCGGCTCGCCGAGGAGCGGGGCGCGCTCACCGCGTACGCCGACGACGCGGCCGGCGGGCCGGCGGACACGATGGCCGCGCTCGCCGGGGAGTTCGCACGGCAGGGGCACCGGTTCAGGGAGCTGGACCGGCTGCTCGACCGGTACCGGGAGGCGCGCCACGCGGCGCGGTCGGCGGCCGAGGAGGGCGATCCGCGGGAGCCGTCGGCGGTGAGCCTGGCGGCGGCCCGCGCGAGCCTGGTCGCCCTCGGCCTCGTGCCCGCCGTCGGCGCGTTCGCCGGCGCCGTCGACCCGGCCCAGCTCGCGCAGGGCGTCGACCGGCTGCGGGCGGGCGCCGGCCCGCGGCCGCGCGGCGGCGAGGACGGGGAACTGGTGGCGGCGCCGGAGCGGGTGCTCACCCCGGTGCTGCTCGACGGGCTCGCCGAGGCCGCCGCGGAGGTGCCGTGGATCGTCCTGTTCCTCGACGCCTACGAGCGCACGGGCCCCTTCCTCGACGCCTGGCTGCACGACGTGATGACCACGCGCCGGTACGGCACCCTGCCCGGCAACGTCGTCGTGGTGACGGCCGGGCAGCGGCCCTTCGACACGGCGTGCTGGGGCGGCCTGCCCGACTTCGTGGCCGAACTGCCGCTCGCGCCCTTCACGGAGGCCGAGACGCGCGGTCTGCTCGCCGCCCGCGGCGTCGTGGCCGAACCGGTGGTCGGCGAGGTGCTGCGGCTCACCGGCGGGCTGCCGGTACTGGTCTCCGCCCTCGCCGAGACCCGGCCCGCGGGACCGGAGGCCGTGGCCGACCCGAGCGGTACGGCCGTGGAGCGGTTCCTGCGGTGGGAGCGGGACCCGGTGCGCCGGGCCGCCGCCCTGGCGGGCGCGCTGCCCCGCACGCTGGACGCGGACGTGTTCCGGGTGGCCGCGGACTGCGCCGAGGAGGAGGCGGCCGGGCTGTTCGGCTGGCTGCGGGGGCTGTCGTTCGTCGGCGGGCGGGGCGACCGGCTGCGCTACCACGACGTGGTCCGCGCGCCGATGCTGCGGCTGCAGCGCACCGACGCGCCGCGCGCCTGGACCGCCCGGCACGAGCGGCTGGCCGGGGCGTACGGCGGCTGGCGTGCCGAGGCCGCGGCCGGCCTGGACGCCGACGAGCTCTGGGCGGACGAGGCGTGGCGCGAGCTGCGGCTCGCCGAGCTCTACCACCTGCTGTGCGCGGCGCCGCGCACCGCGCTGCCCGTGGCGCTGCGGGACGCCGCCGACGCCTGCGGGGCGGGCGGCGAGGTGGCCCGCGACGCCGCGCGGACGCTCGCGCAGGCCGGGGAGGACACCGGCGCCGAGGCGCCGCGCGCCTGGGGCGCCGAGCTGCTGGGGGCGCTCGAACGGGGCGGCGTCCCGGAGGCGCTGCGGCTGCTGCTGGCCCGGGGCGGCTTCGACGCGCGCGGACAGGCGGCCGCGCACGTGCTGCGCGGGCGCGCGCTCGGGCACGGAGGCGACCACGCCCGGGCCCTCGTCGAGTACGACCGGGCCGTCGCGCTGGACCCCGGCCTGGCGGCGGCGCACCACGGCCGGGGGGTGACCCGGGCGCGGGCGGGCGACCACGCCGGAGCCGTCGCCGACCTGGACCGGGCCGAGGAACTCGCCCCCGGCCGCCCGGAGACCCTGCTGGCGCGCGGCGACTGCCACCGGCTGCTGGGCCGGCCCGGGGCCGCCCTCGCGGACCTGGACCGGGCACTCGCGCTGGACCCGGCGCGGCCCGCCGCCTGGGCCGCCCGCGGCGTCGCCCGCCACGCCCTGGGCCGGCTCGACGAGGCGCTCGCCGACCTGGACCGCGCGCTGGAGGCGGACCCGGGGTACCTGTGGGCGCTGGTGCGCCGGGCGCGCGTACGGCGGTCGCGCCACGAGCACGCCGCGCAACTCGCCGACCTGGACCGGGCCGTGGAGCTGCACCCCGACTCGCCGTGGGCGCGGTGCGAGCGCGGCGACGCCCTGCGCGCCGCGGGCCGCCACGAGGAGGCGCTCGCCGACTACGACCGGGCGCTCGCCCTCGATCCCGCCTACGCCTCGGCGTACGCGAGCCGGGGCGCCTCCCGCCGCGCCCTGGGCCGGCCCGACGAGGCGCTCGCGGACCTGGACCGCGCGCTGGAGGCCGTTCCCGCCCACGCCTGGGCGCTGCGCCAGCGGGCCCTGCTCCACCTCGAACGGGACGCGCCGGAACAGGCGCTGGCCGACGCCGACCGCGCCGCCGGGCTGCGGCCCGACGACGCCCTGGTCCTGTGCTGCCGGGGCACGGCCCTGGCCCGGCTGCGCCGGTTCGACGAGGCGCTCGCCGAACTGGACCGCGCCGTGGCGCTCGACCCGCACGACACGGGCGCGGTACGGGCCCGGGGAACCGTCCTGCACGCACTGGACCGCCGGGCCGAGGCGCTGCGGGACTTCGAGACCTGCCTGGGGCTCGCCCTGGCCCTCGGGACCGGGCCCCGCGCCGCCGAACTCGGCCGGCTCGCGGACGTGCTCGACGGGCTGTCCGCACCGGACGCCGGCGACCCCGCCCTCGCCCCGCTGCGCGCCAGGGTCGCCGCGGCCCGGGAGGCGTAGCCGCGGTTCCGCCCGCGGGACCGGGCCCGGAAGCGGTCCCGGTGCGGTCCGGAACCGCGTACGGCCCGGGCCCGCGCCCGAAACCGCGTGCGCGCCGTCCTTCGGCGGCGTGCTCACGGTGGGACCGGCGGCGAGGGCGACGTGCCGACGGTTGTCATGAAAGTGATCGCAGATGACCTGCAACTGACCGTTCTCATTCGATTACAGTGCTGGGTCGTTGGCCGTATGCGACCGTCCGTGACCGGGACGGCACGGCACGGCGCAGGGAGGAGGCCCCGCTGTGGGTGCGACAGCCGGTGCCGTGTGGGGCCGCACCGAGCAGCAGGACTTCCGCAGCCGCGTGCGCGGCACCCTGCTCGGGGCCGCCGTCGGCGACGCGCTGGGCTCGCCCGTCGGCCGCCTCTCCCTGGAGGAGATCCGCGAGGCGTACGGGGCGGGGGGCCTGCAGGACCTCGTCCCCGGGCACGGCCCCCGCGGCACCGTCTCCCACCTGACCCAGCTCACCCTCTTCTCCGTCGACGGCCTGATCAGAGCCCAGGTGCGAAGGGACACCGGCGCCTGGCACCCGCCGACCGACGTGCACCGGGCGTACCGCAGATGGATCGCCACCCAGAAGGACTGGGGGCCGGACGAACGCCGCGCCGAGGACGGCTGGCTGGCGCGCGAGGAGTGGCTCTACGCCCGCCGCGACCCGGCCCGCGCCTGCCTGCTCGGGCTCGGCGACACCACGATGGGCACGCTGGACGCCCCCAAGAACCCCGCGGAGAGGGGCGTCGAGGCCGCCGCCCGCTCGGCGCCCTTCGGCCTGCTCGTCGGCTGGGAGCCCCAGCTCGTGGTGCAGCTCGCCGTCGAGTGCGCGACGCAGACGCACGGGCACCCCACGGCGTACCTGGCCGCCGGCGCGTACGCGGTGATCGTGCACGGACTCGCGCGGGGCGAGAGCCTGGACGCCGCCGTGCAGCGGGCGCTGGCGCTGCTCGCCGCGCGCCCCGGCCACGAACCGGTCGCCGAGGCGCTGCGGCGCGCGCTGGGCGCGGTGCGGCAGGGCGTGCCGACGCCGGGCCGGGTCGAGGACCTCGCCGGCGACGGTACGGCCGAGACGCTGGTGTCGGTCGCGGTGTACTGCGCGCTGGTCGGCGAGGACACCCGGCACGGACTGCGCCTCGCGGTGAACCACGGCGGCGCCTCCGCCGCGACGGGCGCCCTCACCGGCGGACTGCTGGGCGCCCTGCACGGAGAGACGGCCCTCCCGCCGGCCTGGCTGACCGAACTGGAGGGCCGTCCCACGATGCTGGTCCTGGCGGACGACTTCGCCATGGAGATGACCCAGGGCCCGGCCCTGCACACCCCGGCCCACTCGGCACCGGGCTGGCTGGCCCGCTACCCACGGGCCTGAGCCCTTCACCACCACGCGTCCGGGGCCTTCCGTCTTGCGGACCCGAGCCACCGCCACCACGGCCCCCGCCTTCACCCACGGGTCCGAGCCCCCGCGCGGAGTCCGGCCGACGAGGGCCGGTCCTCCGGCAGAGGTCGGCCCTCCGGCAGGGGCCGGCCCCCGGCTGCGGGGTCAGTCCTTGGCGCGCGAGCCGATCACCCCGTCCGCCGCGCCCGCCGGAGCCGGCACGGCGGCGGCACCCGCGCCGTCCCCGTCCCCGTCCGTGTTGATCTTCTCGATGATCGCGTCCCGCTCCGGGCTGTCCTCCGGCTTCACGTAACCGATCACGATGTACAGCACCAGCGACACGGCCAGCGGGATGGAGACCTGGTACTGCAACGGGACGCCGCCGTCGACGTTCCAGCTGATCGGGTAGTTGACCAGCCAGAACGCGAGCAGACCGGCCGCCCAGCTGGTCAGCGCGGCCGTCGGTCCGGACCGGCGGAAGTACCGCAGCAGACCCAGCATCATCGGGATCGCGATGGGGCCCATCAGACCGGCGACCCACTTGATCACGACGGTGATGATGTCCTTGAACGTGGGGGAGTCGACCTGCGTGGCCACCGCCATCGACAGCCCCAGGAACACCACGGTCGTCAGCCGCGCCGCGATCAGCCCCGACCGCTCGCCCCACCGCCGCGCCCGGGCCGACAGCACCGGCGCCACGTCCCGGGTGAAGACGGCGGCGATCGCGTTGGCGTCCGAGGAGCACATGGCCATGGTGTGCGAGAAGAAGCCGACGATGACCAGGCCCAGCAGGCCGTGCGGCAGCAGCTGCTCCGTCATCAGCGCGTACGAGTCCGAGCCGTCCGGCTTCTGCGACTCCACCAGCAGGGGCGACATCCACATCGGGAAGAAGAGGACCAGCGGCCACACCAGCCACAGCACCGCCGACAGCCGGGCCGACCGCGTGGCCTCCCGCGGGGTGGCCGTCGCCATGTAGCGCTGGGCCTGGTTCAGCATGCCGCCGTTGTACTCGAAGAGCTTGATGAACAGGAACGCCAGCAGGAAGACCGCCCCGTACGGCCCGACCAGAGGCTTCGCGTGGCCCTGGAGCTCGGGCTCGTCCCACACGCCGAAGAACCCGCCGTGGTCGCCGAGTTCGAGGACGACCGCCACGAACATCGCGACGCCGGCCAGCAGCTGGATCACGAACTGCCCCAGCTCGGTGAGCGCGTCGGCCCACAGCCCGCCGATGGTGCAGTACACGGCCGTGATCGCGCCGGTGATGAGGATGCCCTGGTTGAGGGAGACGCCGGTGAACACCGACAGCAGGGTGGCGATCGCCGCCCACTTCGCGCCCACGTCGACGATCTTCAGCAGCATCCCGGACCAGGCGAGCGCCTGCTGCGTGGCCAGGTTGTAACGGTTCTTCAGGTACTCGAGGGGGGAGGCGACGTGCAGTCTCCCGCGCAGCCGGTTGATCCGCGGCGCGAACAGCTTCGCCCCGATGGCGATGCCGAGGGCGATCGGGAAGGACCAGGTCACGAACGAGGTCACGCCGTACGTGTAGGCGATGCCGGCGTACCCCGTGAACATCACCGCGCTGTAGCCGGACATGTGGTGCGAGATGCCGGACAGCCACCACGGCATCTTCCCGCCCGCCGTGAAGAAGTCGGACACGTTGTCCACGCGTCTGTGGGACCAGACGCCGATCGCGACCATGACGCCGAAGTAGCCGATGAGCACGGCCCAGTCGAGACTGTTCATGTGCCCCCTCCAGGGGTCCGCCTTGTGAACTCGTAAGAACTGGTCGGCACTTCGCCAGTACGTGCTCGGGGCGGCGCCCCCGGTGCGGGAGCGGGGACTTCGTGGATTGAACCGCCGGTCGGGCCGGGTGGTCAAGACCTTCAGCGGTCATGGATGTGAACGCAGATCAGCGAACCGAACGATTTTGCCTCCTCTTGACCTACCGGCCGGTTGTCGTGCCCGTGACGCCCGCCACACCATGAGCGGGCACTTCGCCAGAGGCTTCAGACGACCACCGCGTACGGCTCGGCGGCCGTACGGGATGCGGGTCCCGTACGGCCGGGAAGAGGAGGCGCCCCGGGCACACCGCACGACGCGCACGGCGCGCCCCGCGCGACGTGGACCGCACCACCGGAGTACACGAGCGGCGCCCCGTCCGGCGGTCGCCCGGTCGTCCGCGCCCGGAGGCCGCCGGGGCAAGACCAAGCCCTCTCGGCCGGGACGGCGGACCAGACGAGAGGGCTGTGCGGTGGCGCGGGTCGATCCTGTGAAGTTGTGTCACCAGGGCGTACGAGGGGATCAGAGGCTTCCCCGGCTCACCTCTGCCACGAAGGTGTTCCACGAGTCCGCCGGGAACGCCAGCGTCGGACCCTCGGGAACCTTGGAGTCCCGGACGGCCAGCGCCGACAGGACGGGGGACTTCACCTCGACGCACGCGCCGTTGCCCGTCGAGTACGAGGACTTGGTCCACATGTCCGTGGCGCCTTGCTGAATTGCCATGTTCGCTCCGCTTGCCAGTCGTTGAGTTGTGACCCGTCCCACGTGCTCTTTTCCGTACCCGCGGGGCGGTTTGCGCCAACCTTGTTCCGTGATGGCGTGATCGACGCTACTCGCCCGCTTCGGTTCACGAAGCGACTATTCACTCGACTGGATGGCATATTCCAAGGGGTCTTCCGCCGCCATGCGGCTCGGTGTACCGTGCGGCGCTTTCTCGCCACCACGCGCCACCCACCCGCATCCGGGCACCGGGGCGGACGTGCGCGTTCCCCCTGGACGGCTCCGCGGGACCCTGCATTCCGGCCGCGTGGCGGCGCTCGACGGCGGTGGTACGGCCCGATCGACCGTGATCGGCGATCCGGGCCGCGGAGGCGCCGCGCGAGGCCGTGAGGGCCGTGGGAGCCGCGGGGGCGCGACGCGCGGAGCGGGGTGTCCCCGCGGCGCAGGAGCGGCGGGACGTCTCACCGTGGGGGAACGGTGGAGCGTTCTACCGTGCGGGAGCGGGCGGGACGCCGTGCGGAACGGGCGGGACGCCCCGCCGCGCGGCGCGGCCGGAGCCCCGCCCGCGGCGTCAGCGCGCGTACTCCTTGGCGATGTCCGCGATGAACTGCCGCGACTGCTCCACGTTCAGCGCCTGGGCGCGCAGGTGCTCGTACATCACGCTGTACTTCTGCACGTCGTTGGCCTTCTCCAGGTACAGGTCGCTGGTCACGCCCTCGATGTACACGACGCTGGAGTCCGCCGCGTCGGGGAACTCCAGGATGGCGTACTGGCCGTTGAGCCCCGGGTGGGCCCCCATCTCGAAGGGGATCACCTGCACGGTCACGTGCGGCAGCTGGGACTGCTCGACCAGGTGCTCCAGCTGCTCGCGCATCAGCTCGCGGCCGCCGACGACCCGGCGCAGCGCGGCCTCGTCGAGCACGGTCCACAGCCGCAGCGGGTTCTCGTCGGCGGAGATACGTTCCTGTCGCCTCAGCCGTACCTGGACCCGCTTGTCGATGTCGGCGGGCGCGGTCTCCGGCAGCGCCCCCGCGATCAGCGCCTCGGCGTACGGCCGGGTCTGCAGCAGCCCGGGCACGACCTGCGGGTCGTACACGCGCAGGCTGGCCGCGTCGGTCTCCAGGCCGATGTAGACGCTGTACGGGATGTCGCCGAACGAGTGCCACCAGCCCTGCTGGCGCGAGTCCTTGGCCATCTGCATCAGCGACTCGACGATGCGGACGTCCTCGACCTCGTAGACGCCGCACAGGTCGCGGACGTCGCGCTGGCTGATGCTGCGCCGCCCGTTCTCCAGCCGGCTGATCTTGGACTGCGAGACGAGCAGGCGCTCGGCGACCTCCTCGGCCGTCATGCCCTTGAGTTCGCGGAGCCGGCGCAGTTCCTGACCCAGCCGACGCCGCCTGACGGTCGGATTGACATTGGACGCCACTGGACGTGCACCTCCGCTGCGGGCCTCCGAGGACCCTTGAGGCCCTCAGGGGACTTCTACTTTGCGTATCTGCTGCTGAGCAGATTGCCACCAAGGGGCTTCCTACCGCTGGGAAACCGTGGATATGCGCTGGGTATGCGCCAGTTGGGACGGAGTCGCGGCGGCCGGCCGTTCGCCACCGCGACGACTTCGGCGGGCGGGGGCGGACGCCCGCGGGACCGCACCGGCGCGCTCCGGCGGGCCCGGGGACGTCCGCGCGGCGCACCGAGGCGCGGGCGGCGGCGGAGTACGGACGGAAGGGAGCGCGTGCGCGCGGACGGCGCGGCGGGCCCGGCGGCGGTCACCGGGGCGCCCGACGCGCGGGCGGCGCCCGGGACGCCGCGGCCTCCCGGACGGCCCCGGGGCCGTCGCGCGCGGCTCGGCCCGGGCCCGGCCGGAGGGCGGCACGGCGGCCCGTGGGGCGGCCGTGCAGGCGGTGCGCCCGTGTGCCGCGGCGGAACGGCGGGCCCGCGGGCCCGCGGGTGGCGGAAAAAAGCGGCCGCGCGGGGCGGCGGGCCGTGTCGTCGTCCGGACGTACGGCCCGCCGCCCCGCGCGGACCGGCGGCTCCCGAACCGGGTCACTGGGGGACTGCGGCGCGGCGCTCGGTGGTGCGGTGCGTGGTGGTGCGTACTGCTGCGGTGATGGTGCGTACTGCTGAGGTGCTGCGGCGATGGTGCGTACCGCTCGAGGTGTTGCGGTGCTGCGGTGGTGGTGCCCGGTCACCGGGACGCGGTGGCGTCCTCGGTCACCGAAACGCTGTGCTGCGGTGCGTGCCGCGGCCGCCGGCGGTGCCGGGGCCACCCGGCTCAGTGGACCACGGCGCGCGCCATGGAGCCCCGGCGCGGCTGCATCGGAACGCCCCTGGAGGCCTCCGGTGCGGGCCTGGCCCCGGACGCGGCCGGGCGGCCTGCCGGTGCCGGGCTGCGGCGGGGCTGTGCCGCCACGCCGTTCTGGACGTCCATCACGGCGTGCGCGACGAGTCCGCCCATCGGGTCGTGACGGATCAGGTCCCGGAGCCGGGAGCGCGACGAGCGCCCCTCGTTCCCCGGATAGAGGTGCTTGCCGAGGCCGACCGCGTGGGCCAGCGCGGCGAGCGCCGCGGTCCGTGGGTCCGGCGGTACGCCGGTACGGATCGCCGAATCCAGCCGGGCCCTGATCTCCCGGCTGATGGCCGTGTCCGTCGCCTGGTAGCGAGTCGTCGGCAGCACCCCGCACATCTGGCCCGCGACGGCATGCACCATGCCGCAGCGCTCCAGATGCGAGAGATACGTCTGGCGCAGCCCCAGCCGGGGCCCGCCGATCCAGTGGACCGCCCGAACGGGAGCGCCACGCCTTCGCAGCAACTCCAACGCGCAGTCCAAAGTCGGATCTCCGGTCGGCCGTGGTACCACCACGGCGATACGATCCCCGTCTGGGGCTATCCGTCCGGCCAGCGCCAGCTCCACTAGCTGTGCTCCGGCCAGACCGAGGTCGAGCGACTGCGGCTGCGCTGTGGTACCCGTGGCCGGGTCCAGAGCGAGCAGCAGAAGCTCCTCCGGAAGTGTTCTGCGGCTCCTGCCCATCCATGCCTCCCCGCGTGGATGAATGACAGGGTGACCCCTCTCACATTGGTCTGTCGAGGGTGCGTGACCGGTTCGTAGTGGAACCGGTAGGTATGTCGTTCTCGTCTAGCGCAGGGACCGAGGTCTCGCACGGGACACTGGACATGGTTCGGGCAGCGGTGTCCGGGCGGCGGTCACGGGTTCACGGTTCGGTTCGGGCGCACGGTGAGTGGCGCAGGAGGAGGCATCGGTGGCGGGCGAGTCCCCCGACAGGTCGAAGCAGCACGAGTCGTCGGCGGAACCGGCGTCGGGGAGCAAGGCTCCGGTCACGGCGTCCGTCCCGGGTCCGGCCTCGGCGGCCGGCCGGGCAGCGTCTTCGACGTCTTCCACGGGTTCGGAGCGGCCCTCGGGGACGGGTGGCGACCCGCGGCTCGCGGTGGCGCGGGAGGCCGCGGCGGCCTCGGGACGGGTCGACACGGCGACGGCGGTGTTCTCGACCCGGGCGCTCTCCGGGCGGGCCGGGTCGGCGGAGGACGGCGACGCGACCGGCGGGTCCGGCAGGCCCGAAGCGGTCGGCGAAACGGGCACGCAGGATTCGAACGCGGGTACGTCGGGTAAGGACGGGAGCACGGCGGCGGGCTCGGCGCGGGGTGCGCGGGAGCCGCGGCCGCAAGCGCGGCCGAAGCCGGAGGGAGAGCCGTCCACGGGCGCGAAGGACGCACAGGACGCGCCGGACGCCTCGGCGGGGGATTCCGCCGGGGAGTCCGCGGAGGAGCGTGCCGGGACCGGTTCCGGCAGTACGTCCGGGGACACGGCGGCCGGTGCGGGCGCCGGTGGCGCGGGCGGTTCCGCGAAGGGCGACGGCGGCAAGGGTTCGTCCGAGGAGCCCGGCGGGTCCGGGGAGCCGGAGGGCTCCGCGAAGCCGGAGGGCTTCGAGGAGACCGGGAGTTCCGCGGCGGCCGAAGGCCCTGCGGGGTCCGGGGGCGCGGCCGACGGCGGGAAGAACGAGAAGAACGAGAAGAAGACGGACGGCGCCGCCGCGAAGGGCGACGGTGCGAAGACCTCTCCGGCCGCCGCGAAGGGGGACGGCGAGAAGGCCGCGGCCGTCGACGCCGCGGTTGTCGGCGCCGGGTCGAAGGCCGCGGACGCGAGGTCCGACGGGACCGCGAAGTCCGACGGCGCCGGGAAGGCCGAGGGGACCGGCGGGAAGGGCGAGAAGGCCGAGAGGGCTGACGGGGAGGCCGGGGACGAGGGCGCCGGGAGCGGGGACGCGGCGACGCGTCCGCTCGACCAGCCCACGGCCGTCTTCAACGTCGGTGAGGCCCGCAAGGCCCGTGAGGCGCGCAAGGCCCGCGAGTCCGCCGTGGACCAGCCCACCACGATGCTCAAGCTGGGCGACGCCCGGCCGGGCGGCGGGTCGGCGGGCAAGGCCGCCGGCAAGGCGGCCGGGGAGGACGACGGCGAGCGGGCTTCCGGGGCCGGAGCATCCGCCGCCTCCGCGAAGGGTTCCGGGGCCGGTTCCGCGGACGGTCCCCGGTCGGACTCCGCCGGTGGTTCCAAGTCGGGAGCCGCGGCCGGTGCCGCAGGCGCGGCCGGTGCCGCGGGGGGCGCCGGGTCCGGTGACGCCGGCTCGGGGAAGCGCGAGGACCGCACTCCGGACTCCGGCGAGGCGGAGCCCGAGAAGGACACCGAGCGCACCAGCAAGTTCGTCGCGCTGAAGCAGCTGGACGACCCGGCGACGCGCAAGCCGGAGCGGCCGGGTCAGCCGGGGCAGCCGGGACGACCGGATGGTCCGGCCGCGCCCGCGGCCGCCGTGCCCCCGTCCTCCGAGACCACCGCCCTGCCGCGGGTCGGCCCGGAGCGCACCACCCAGCAGCCGCTGCCGCCGAAGCCGCCGCTGGACCTGCTGGCGGAGCTGACGAACACCCCGCCGCCCCCGGAGACCCCGGTCCGCACCCTGGTGCGCCGGGTGAAGATCTGGACGCCGCTGGTCATCCTGCTCCTGGTCGTCTTTGCGGTCGTCCAGGCCGTGCGCCCCCTGCCCGCGCCGGCCCTCGCCCTGTCGGCGGACGGGACGTACGCCTTCAAGGGCAGCGACGTCTCCCTGCCCTGGCCCGACGAGGGGCAGGGCTGGATGGACGTCAACGGCATC
Organism: Streptomyces minutiscleroticus; assembly: GCF_014650875.1. Taxonomy (GTDB): domain Bacteria; phylum Actinomycetota; class Actinomycetes; order Streptomycetales; family Streptomycetaceae; genus Streptomyces; species Streptomyces minutiscleroticus. The sequence goes on along the minus strand of NZ_BMVU01000020.1, from coordinate 99,143 downwards.
GGCACCGTGGACGACTTCGGCAAGCAGGAGCCCGTCGCCATCGGCTCGGTCGCCAAGGCCATGACCGCGTACGTGATCCTCAAGGAGCACCCGCTGAAGTCCGGCGAGGACGGCGAGTCCGTCCCCGTCGACGCGAAGGCGGAGAAGGAGGGCGGCTACGACAAGGACGGCGAGTCGACGCTCAACACCGTCAAGGAGGGCGACACGCTCACCGAGCGGGACGCGCTGTCGGCCATCATGATCCCGTCGGCCAACAACATCGCGCGTCTGCTGGCCCGTTGGGACGCCGGTTCCGAGGAGGCGTTCGTCAAGAAGATGAACGCGGCCGCGAAGGACCTCGGCATGACCAACACCACGTACACCGACCCCTCCGGTCTGCAGGAGACCACCGTCTCCACCGCCGAGGACCAGGTGAAGCTGGGCAACGAGCTGGTGACGATCCCGGCCCTCGTGGAGATCACCAAGCTGCCCACCTGGAAGGACCCGTCGGGTCAGACCTGGCAGAACTACAACCGCCTGGTCCCCTACAACAACGCCATCGGCATCAAGACCGGCTCCACCACCAAGGCCGGCGGCAACCTGCTGTTCGCCGCCACCCAGGAGGTCGGCGGCGAGACGGTCACCGTCGTCGGCGCGGTCCTCGGCCAGCACAAGCCGCCGATCATCGACACCGTCAACGCCGTCAGCAAGACCGCGCTGCTCGCCGCGCAGGACGCGCTGACCTCGGAGACGATCCTGAAGAAGGGCGACGTCGTCGGGTACGTCGACGACCAGCTGGGCGGCCGTACGCCGGTCGTCGTCACCAAGGACGTCTCGGCGGTCGGCTGGGCCGGGCAGACGGTCAAGCTGGAGCTGTCCGACGACGGCGAGGCGATCCCGCACGAGGCGAAGGCCGGGACCGAGGTCGGCGTCCTGAACGTCGGCGACGGCACGGGCGACGCGGTCCAGGTCCCGGTCGCCCTCCAGACCGACCTCACCGAGCCGGGCTACGGGTCCAGGCTGACCCGCGTGGCCTGACGGACGCGCCTGCCGCACGGCGGCCGCGGCCGTACGGGCCACGGCCGCACGGGCCCGCGACGGACCCGACGCACCCTGTCGGGGAGCCCCGCCCCGGGGCTTCCGGGCAGGGTGCGTGCTAGCGTCGCGAAATCGGGGCAGACCGGGGATCAGGGACCCGGCCGAGAGCGGAAAAACGGGACACGGGGAGTGCCTTCGAGTGGCCACTGCGGAGCCGACACGCGCCGACGACGCCGAGCCGGACCCGGGAGCCGGTGCGCGAATACGGCTGCCGACGGGCCGGCGGGAGTTCCCGCTCACCGGTGACCGCGCCGACGGCACCGTCCGGACCGACCACGCGGACCGGGCCGACCACGTCGATCGGACCGACCACGTCGATCGCGCGGACCGAACCGACCACGTCGATCGCGCGGACCGGACGTCTCCGGCCGACCAGGACGGCGAGGCACCCGGGCCGGAGGGCAAGGCACCCGGCCCGGTGGGCAAGGCGCCGGGCCCGGACGGCGGCGGGGCGTCCAGGCCGAACGGCAAGAGATCCGGCGGCGCGGCCGCCCCCGGGCGCGGTCCGCGCCCCGCCGTCCTCCGCTTCCTCGCGCACCCCGTCACCGTCGCCACCGCGCTCTCCGGTGCCCTGCACCTCGTCTGGTTCTTCACCTTCGCGAACAGCGGCGGCGATCTCGCGGCACAGGACGCGTGGGCCGAGTTCGTCGGCCGGCACCCCGACTCGGCGTACAACCTCGCCTGGTACGGCGGCATGCACCCGGTGTCGTACAGCGTCGTCTCGCCGTACCTGATGTCGGTCCTCGGCGTGCGCACGACGATGATGATCGCGGGCACGCTGTCCGCCGGGCTGCTGACGATGGTCCTCATCCGCAGCCGGGTGGTGCGCAGGCCACTGTGGCCCGCCCTCGCCGGGGTCTTCGGCCTGTTCTGCAACGCCGCGTCCGGCCGTGTCACCTTCGGCCTCGGCGTCCTCTTCGCGCTCGCCGCGACCGCCGTCGTCTTCTGCTGGCCCTACCGCTGGCGCTACAAGCGGTGGGCCAAGGCCCTGTGCGCCGCGCCCCTCGCCGCCCTCGCGACGGCGTCCTCGCCCGTGGCGGGGCTCTTCGTCGGCCTGATCGCCGTGGCGCTGTTCCTGCAGAGGCGCCGCCCCGGCGCGTACGCCCTCGGCCTCGCGCCCAGCCTCGTCGTGGGCCTCTCCGCCTGGCTGTTCCCCTTCTCCGGCACCCAGCCGATGAGCTTCGGCTCGGCCTCGCTGCCCCTGCTGTACGCGGTCCTGGTCTTCCTGCTCGTCCCCAAGCGGTGGAAGACGGTGCGCATCACCTCCGCCGTGTACGGCCTCTCCGTCCTCCTCGTCTGGGCGGTCAGCTCGCAGATCGGCTCCAACATCACCCGCCTGTCCATGCTCTTCGCGGGCGTCGTGCTGCTGGCGGCGCTGCCGTTCGCGGCGCCGCGCTCGCGCAAGTGGTACGCGATCGTGGTGGCGTTCGCCGGCTTCGTGACCTGGATCGGCTACAAGTCGGTGGACGACGTCGTGCACACCACGCCCGCCGCCTCCTGGGCGCGCGAGCTGGCCCCGCTCGTCAACCAGCTCCAGGTCGCCGGCGCCGAGAAGGGCCGCGTGGAGGTCGTACCGGCCCGCTCGCACCGCGAGGCGTCCGCCCTCGCCCCGTACGTGAACCTGGCCCGCGGCTGGAACCGCCAGGCCGACATGGAGCGCAACCCCCTCTTCTACGACGACACCCTCAACTCCGCGAACTACCACGAGTGGCTGCAGCGCTGGGCCGTCCACTACGTCGTGCTCCCGAAGGGCGAGCCGGACGGCGACGGCGGCGAGCGCGAGCGCGAACTCGTCCAGCGCGGGATGCCGTACCTGAAGCAGATCTGGGGCGACGCCAACTGGCGGCTGTTCGCCGTCACCGACCCGACGCCGCTCGCCGACCCGCCCGCGACCGTCGAGCGCGCCGAGCAGGGCGAGTGGACGATCGAGGTGAAGGGCCCGGGCCGCGTCCTCATCCGCATCCCGTACTCCCCGTGGCTCGGCCTCGTCGACGCCGAGGGCAAGAGCGTGAAGTCGCCCCGGGAGACGGAGGAGTCCAAGAACCGCGCGGAGGGCATGCCGAAGACGTACGCCAACGTCAACGGCTGCCTGATGGAGGCGCAGGAGGACGCGTCCGGCGACAAGTGGACGGAACTGCTGGCCCCGAAGGCGGGCACCTACCGCCTGGCGGCGCCCTACCAGCTGCCGCGGGGAACGCCGTGCCCGGAGGAACTGCGCTGAGACCGGCGGCCGGGGGCGGGACACCGCTCCCGGCCCTCGGCGACGGCGGGCCCGGCCCCCGAGGCGTCGGGGCCCCGGGAGCCGCGGCTCCCGGAACGGCCTCAGCCGATCTGCGCCTCGATCGCGGCGACGACCTCGGCGGACTCCGGCTCGGTCTGCGGCGAGAAGCGGGCGACGACCCGGCCGTCCCGCCCGACCAGGAACTTCTCGAAGTTCCAGCGGATGTCCCCGCTGTGCCCCTCGCCGTCCGTGAAGCCGACGAGACGCTCGTACAGCGCGTGCCGGCCGGCCCCGTTCACCTCGACCTTCTCGGTCATCGGGAAGGTGACCCCGTACGTGGCCGAGCAGAACTCGGCGATCTCCTCGGACGTGCCGGGCTCCTGCCCCAGGAACTGGTTGCAGGGCACGCCGAGCACGGTGAAGCCCCGCTCCGCGTACCGCTCCTGCAGCCGTTCGAGGCCCGCGTACTGCGGCGTGAGCCCGCACTTGGAGGCCACGTTCACGACGAGCACGACCTGCCCTTCGTACTGCTTGAGCCCGGCGGACCCCCCTTGCAGGGCACCGATCTCGACGTCGTACACGGAGGCGGAGGATGCGTCTGTAGTCATGCCCGGATGCTAGCGGTGGGGACGGAACCCGGACCGCGCCGACCCGGTCCGGCCCGGACGAGCCGGCCGAGCCGGCCCGGTCCCTCCGGGAGCCCGATCCGCTCCGGGAGCCCGCACCGGTCCGGGAGGGCACCCGCCCCCGCCTCGACTACCGCGTCACGAACTGTGTCAGGATCGCCTGCACCTCGTAGATGTCCACGCCCTTGGTGAAGGTCTTCTGGATCGGCGCGGAGTTCCCGGACAGCCAGATCTTGAGCTCGGCGTCGAGGTCGAAGGTCCCGGCGGTCTCCACCGCGAAGTGAGTGATGCTGCGGTACGGGATGGAGTGGTACTCCACCTTCTTGCCGGTGATCCCCTGCTTGTCGACCAGGATGAGCCGCCGGTCGGTGAAGAGGATGGTGTCCCGTATCAGCAGGTAGGCGGCGTGAACCTGCTCGCCCTGCCCCAGCAGCCGCCCGTACTCCTGCTGGGCGGAGACGGGATCGACGGAGTGCGCGTTTCCGAACAGCGCCATGGATGGCCCCCCTTATGCGTACGAACTCGCAAGATCTGCACACTGTAGGCGGGAAGACGCGTTTCCGTCAGGGGCGGTTCGGGCGGGACGCGGGACGATCCCCGGCGGCGCCCACCCGGCGCCGAAGTGCCCGTATGGCGCAACGCTTCGTGAGCCCGTGTTCGGATGAGTACGGGCTCACTCCGGGCGATCGGGAGACCGGAGCCCTTGTCGATACGGGCCCTCGACGAGAGGTGCTACCGCGTAGTACGAGGGGTACGGCGCACTGTGTTGACCGGTATGAGCGTTGAGCCCGAAATCATCCAACGGGGCCTGCGCAACCGGTCCCGCGAGATCATGGACGCCGTACAGGGCGGCCAGTCGTTCACCGTCACCCGTGACGGGCGCCCGATCGGACGACTCGTCCCGCTGCGGCGCCGCCGGTTCGTCTCCCGCCAGGAGTTCGCCGCCATGTCCAGGGCCGCTCCCGAGATCGGCCTCGGCACGTTCCGTGCCGACCAGGACACCACGGCCGACGCCTACCTGGACGATCCCTGTGCCCGCTGACCGCTCGACGTACGAGCAGGGGCTCCTCGGCACCGACATCATGATTCTGCGCCGGTGGGCGAATCCCGAGGGACTGCCGGACGAAACGGCGATCACCGCGATCTTCCTGGCCGAGTTGTCCGCCGGTCCGCACGAGGTCCGTCGCGACGACGAACGGAGCGGCTACGACGAACACGTCGAACGCGCACGCAGACCCGACGTCCTCCGACGCGCCGAGAACGAGTTCGACCCTGTCCCCTTCGACGCCGACGCGGCCCGCATCCACGGCCGTATCTGCGCCGCGGTGATCGGTGCCGGCCGCGAGCCGCGTCGCCGGGTGGCCGACCTGATGATCGCTGCCATCGTCGCGGTCGAGGACCTCCTGCTCTTCACCACCGGCCCCGATGTCTTCAAGGGGTTGGACGACCTCCTCACGGCCGTACCGGTCACCCGCCCGAAGGTGCCCCACAAAGGCTGATGCCAGGACGGAGAAACGGAGGGCACGTGGGACCGCGGGAGAACCAAGGAACTCCGGGACGCGAGCGCGGTGCGGACGCGACGACGTGGTGGGGCTGGTTCGCAGGACCGGCCTCCTCGAACCCGCCTTCGCCGCGGTACCCCGTCAGGATTCGAACCTGCGCGCCCTCCGCTTTAGGTATTCGATCTTCCTTCGGCCCGGTCGAGGATCGCTTCGTGAACCGGTGCCGTATAGGGCTGCTGTGCGTCGCCGCCGTCCGGGGTCGTTGATGTCAGCGGAACAGCTCGGGTGTCGGGCAGGCCTCCAACGGCTCCTCCGGCCGGTCGGCCCAGCGCCACCGGACATGCCGATCGGTACACCTCAACAGTGTCCGGCAGATCCGCCGGCCGTCGTCCTCCCGCGTGGCGAGGGCGAAGCCGCCGGACTCCATGGCCTGGCTGCACTCGGGACAGGCCGGGACGCCGTCGGTCATGCGGCGCACCCCGACGGAGCGACCGCTTCGTCTCAGAGCAACTCGGGCTGCTCGCTGGTCGTACGCCGCCGTACCCGCCACCTGTGCTGGCGGCCTGCTGACGCCCACGGTTGTCCGCGACTGTGCGTCGTCGTTGTCACGCAGGCAGATACTCAGTGTGCCGCGCACGCTGGGCCGCGGCGCACATCCCTACAGGCCGCGCAGCGCCTCGTACAGGTCGTCATAGGCTGCCCAACAATCGATGCTGCCGTCGTCGTACAGGCTGCCCATGTACCAGTCGTCGTCATCGACAGGCTTGACGAGACACAAGCTGTGGAACCCGAGAACGATCTCTGGGCGCAGCATCTCGTGGGCCCCGGCGAAGGAGACCCACTTCGCTGACCGATCGGGATCCAAGGCGGCAGCCTCCCGGTCCCCCGATACGTCGCGGATCTGCTGAAGAGTCCATCCCTGGGGTAGCCGCGCGTCTGCCATCCACGGATGGTCTCACTCACCAGGTGCCGGTCACCGCTTGGAGAGGCTGGAGGGTCACGCTACTGACCTGGCGCTTCGTACCTGTGAGGAAGCCGGCCACCTGGCCGCAGAGCACCCTCGTTGGCCGTGGCTGAAGCACCAGCGCCGGTGCGTCTTCTGAACGGGGCCGTACGAGATGGAAGCCGATACGGAGAGAAATCTAGGTGGGATGTCGGGCGCGGATCGCTCTGGCTTGCTCCCGTGCCGCTTCGGCCTCAGCACGTGCCTGCTGCTGATCTGTTTCGTGCAGCAGGTTGGCGGCGAGGCTGTCCAGAACGACAGCCATCTGGTCTCGCCAGTCAGCGTACGTTGCCCAATCGCCTTCGGTCGGCTTCAGCGACCGTACCCGGCGCAACTCGTTGAGAGCTGCCTTGAGCGCAGGAGGGATCAAGCTCGCCAAGATGCCTTCTTGCATGAGGTGGAACGGCAGGCTACCGACTGGGCCCTCAGCTTGGGAAGCTGCGATCATTTGGGGCCGGTTCGGGCGCTGACCTGGGCGAACGGTTGGACTTCGGTCCCGCCGGGCTCGGTAGCTTTCACCGTGGTTCCCCGCTGTTCCCCGCTCGATCTGGTGCGCTTGTGGTGCGGAGGCTGGCGTGCCGCATGCCGGGTATCCGTCCATGCATGCTGGCCATCGCGTACCGGTCCTACGACACAGCGACAACGGTTTGGGCGTTCGTGCTCTCGCTCCTGGTTGTGCTGACCGTGGTCTGGTATGTACGGCGTTGCAGATGATCGTGATCACCGTTCTAGAAAGGGCAGCGGTGCGGGATGGCTATGATGCGCAGGTCACCGACGCATCTCGCCTGAGGCGAACCGTCGTTGACCGCACTATGTGGCACGCACCGCCATATGCATCCTTCTCTTGAACAGCATGTGAACTACGGCGCGCTTCGCTGGTTAGCTTGTAGATCGCGGAACCACGCGAACCCGTAGGCCGGTTCCGTCGTTCCCGACTGAGACCGCATGATGTGCAATACGATTCCCAGCCGCTTCGTCCGAGACGGCTTGCCATGAGTCGCGTAGTCGATCAGCTCGTCTCAGGTAGGAACTGATCTTTCCCTCCCGAAGACTTTCATACAGCCCCTTCTCGACACCTCTAAATATTTCAAGAGATGCGCCATTGGGGAGCGGCATCGAATACTCAACACCGATGAACTTATGCGAGCGAATCCTGAACTCGGAACTTACCGTGAAGTCTTGCCAGTCCGGAGTCAAATCATCTATCGGGAGGCGTTCGTAATCGCTGGCTCTCGGGGTAGTGAATTGCGAAGCCGAGCTATTGTCGCCAGCGAATCTCAGGATGGAATGGGCGGCATTTCTCGCAAGAGTGCGGAACAACCACTTTTTGCCGTCCTCGGGTATTCGAAAAACGACTGGTAGGTCATCTACGTTTGTTTCATAACTGGTACGAGCGGATCGCAGCTCCTCCTCGTCAGGCTCACCCTCTATACCGGATAGCTCTCTTTTCCGCGCCATAAATTGCTCAAAAGTCGGCCTGCCTGATGTCCACTGCTGCGGACCTGGATCCTCTGATATTAGTTCGTCGAATTGCTCATACTCGCCAGTCCACAGGTCGTCATCGCCGGGTGGATCAAACACATTTATCGATATTCCCGCCATGGAGAGGCGGGAAGCCACTATAAGACTCGGCAAAGTTCGCGATCCCAATTCAATAGAGCCTACTTGCAAAGAGGCAGTGGCCAGTTGCTGTCTGGCGTGATACGCACTTCCATGAGTCCCTTTACATTCCAGTGCATATACTTTGCAGCCTGAGGTTCCACCTCCAGCACGCTGCCCGACTAGAAAGTAGTCCGGGCGCATTGTTGCCTTATTCTTCTGCCGGACCGGTCCTACTCCATCGATGAAACCCGCATGCAAGGCCACATCTACATCTACACTAGAGAATAACCAACCGGGATATTTTCGCTCAAGTATCCGCTTGGCGACCACCAAGGCCAAGCCGATGCCCAATTGCTCGGATTGAGCTACTTTGTGATGATGGACGACATCGGAGCCGCTCTTAGTTAAGGCCAAGATTCTTTTTTGATTACTGGTCAGGGTGGCGCAGTAACGCACATGGGCCCAGTGGCGGGCTATATCTGCAAACGGTGAAGCCGTAACAAAAGTGGTCGCCAACCCTAATTCGCGCAGCACTTCTGCCGGACTGGATGCGATTCCGTTGAACAGGGAAGACTCTATCGGGTATACCGGCTTTCGATATAAATAGGAGGCTCCGCGTCTGGGGCCGATTCTCTCGCGGGCTTCCCTCTCGACTTCTTCCGCGAGCTCCGGCTCAGAGTTCACAACGAGGTTGGCAGGAGTTCCCAACTCTTGTACTAATGAACTGAAGTCCACGTGCACTCCCCCAATAAAGTTGCACCCTCCAGGGATCCCGACGGTAAGTTCCTGGGCTCAAGGGCGCAAGACCACTTCCCCGGCGCACAGTTGCAGTGGCGCTGCTCGATCAGCGCCTCCTGCCGCCTACTTAGGCAGCAGGGAGGTAGTGCAGTTGATCCGCGCCGGCCCCGCCAGCTCCAGCTTGAGCCGTACGGATGGTGGGGCTTCAGGCTGGAGCTGGCGGGGCGCGCTTCCTTCCTCACAGCCTCACTCCGCAGCCGTCAGTAGCTCGTGCAGCATGGCGGCGTTATAGGCGCTCTATGCAGTCACAACTGATCACCGGCGGCCGTGACCTGCGGCCACCTAATCGATCAACGGCCTGACCTGCTGCTGAGCTGTCGGTAGTTGTCAGCGTTGGTCATCGCTGAGCGCCCTTCCATAGCCCCAGGACGGCCCGGGAGGGCGCTTGCGTGTGTGGCATGGCATCCACGTCATGGGTTGCAGTCCTGGCAGGCGTCGCGGATGTCTACATCTTCCAGAGCCTCGGGCCTGTAGCTAGGCATTTCGAGCCGGTCTCCATCGAGGGGCAGCCCTCCGGTATTCGATTGCATATCGCACGAGTAGCCCAAGAAGTAACAATTGATTCCGAAGTGACTGTTTACGGACTCGATAGCCGTCTTGGTTGAATTAAGCCAGACCTGGTGAGGCCCGGACCAAAGGCTTCCGCCGTGAATTCCGTGAACATCTCGTAGATGCGCAGTCATCTCGCGGACGGAGAGATTAATGCTCATCTCCATAGACATGTGCGGCAAGTCTGGCCGTGTGCCGTTTAGGAAATCTAGAACGCCACCCGGGATGCGCACCCTGTCTTCGGCCAGACGGCAGCATGCGTGCTTAACGAAGTACTTCTGCAGGTCTGACGTTCTCTCGCTCCAATTGGCGCCGAAGATCGCGCTCATGCGAACCTCTCCAGCGGATACGATTAGTTCCTCCTCGGTATGCAAGTACTCGGCGAAGACGTCATAAGATCTATCGAATGCCTGGCTGCGTTCATTGTTGCAGCGCGCGCAAAGGACTTTAGCAAACTTTAGCTTTCCTGAATTTGCCCCCTGGATGTATTCCTCTCGACTGGAGGCGTCTTTCACGCGCACTACACCTGTCTTCCAGGCGTCCTTCTGGAAGTTCCGTACAACATCAGACTTCTTGTAGCGGTGTTCTCTGGAATCTGCAGTATTTCCACACCACCAACACTTCCCCTGATAGTCGTGTAGCAGTTCGTTCGGAACCGAAATTTCCATGTCGAGACTCCTCGGGTTTGACCCCATGATGGCACGGGTTACGTTTTGCTTCAGCAGTTTTTATCTGCTCCATCGTTCAAGATCTGAGAGATCATGGAGTACGGGAGTCTGTGACGGTAGAGTTCCGGCGTGACCAAGAGAGCTAAGCGGCAGGTATCTGACGGTGCTGCTCAAGCGGCCATAGCCAGTGTTGCGACAGGTGCTGGTGCAGCCCTGGGTGGGCCCGCGGGCGCACTCGTGGGGGCTGCGGCGGCACCCGCCCTGTCGACCGGGCTGAAGCTGCTTTCGGAGAAGGTTGCGCGAAACCGTCAGGATCGAAGCTCTGAAGTCCTTTTTTTGGCGGCTGGTGCACTCGGACTGAAAGAGGAGGAATTGGCTGGCGCCCTACTGGGGGATGAACGCCTTCTGGAGCTAGCTGGGAGGGTAATCCTTTCAGCTCAAGATATATCACAGGAGGCGAAGCGAAGGGCTTTGGCGCTTACCCTTGCTGCGGCGGTAGATGATCCTTCGCCAGCGAGGCTGGATGTCATGGAGCTGGTCCATTCCGCTCTGTCGTCCATAGATGCTCCCCATATTCGCTTTATGTACGTCATTTCGGATGCTGAACCTCTTCCGGAACTTCCTGAGCAGCCGATTCACGGGCAGAGCTATGGAATGTCTGTCGATCAAGTTTCCAAGAGGGATCCAGGGCTATCGGAAGGTGCCTCTGCGATCCTTCAGAAGCTGCTATCTCTGGGGCTGGTAGAAAGTGCATCGAACGGCATAACGTTCGGTGATCGATACAAGCCGTATGCGCTCTCACGCCTTGGGTTTCGTCTTCTCTCGTTCCTTCGGGATCCGCAAGGTGAGTGAGAAGGTCGGTGGAGCGGCTTTGGGCTGGAGCTGCTTTGGGGCGAGTGATCATGGCCCCGTAAGCTTCCGGCGCGTCGGGCAGTCTGTGGACCTGCCCGGTAAAGCACGACGTTGGGGCCATGATCTTAGAGGCTCGCCCCAAAGTGGCTGCCTATAGCCGTGTAGCCGACCGCCCCAGCCACGACGTACCCCCTTCTCCTAACTTCAGGCGGCTACTTGCTGTGAGCGCGGCACGGGCGCCGGCCGGGCTGGAGCGGGGCGGAGACAGGAGCGCAGGCCCGGCCGGCGCCCGTGCCGCGCGCGGTGAGCGGAGCGAGGCGCCTTGAAAAACCAGTGGAGAAAGTTGTAACTCAAGCGCTGGCCTCCTGTCGCCGTACTGGCAGTTGCCGCATGTGCATGGCCTTGCTGCTGTCTACACCGGTCGACAAGTGCTGTGTAGGGACGGGCACTGGTCCGCTCATGTATTGCCTGTGGTCCTCGGTTCGGTCAGAGCCAGACGAGCCCATACGGTCTTTCCCCAGGGGCTGCGTGGACGGTGGCCTGTCTCTTTTGCCAAGGCGGCGACGAGTTGCAAGCCGCGGCCGTGTTCGTCGTTCGTGTCGGCCATGAAGGGGCGAGGCGGTCGGGACACGGGGTCGGAGACCTCGACGAGGCAGTCACCCTTGGTGGCGGTGATGCGCACCTCGAAGAGGTGGCCGGCTCTGTGGCCGTGCTGCACGGCGTTGGTGGCCAGCTCACTGCAGACCAGTAGCGCCCGGTCGATGTCGTCCCGGCTGTACCCCCAGTCTGCGAGTGCCCGGCCTGTCTGGTGGCGCACCAGAGCGATGTGTCGGGGGCTGGAGACGAACTGCATCTTCCAGAGTCGGGTGGTCCATCGGTCCGGCGTACTCGGTGGGAGCATCGTGTCCCCTTGTCGCGGTGATTGCGGGACGCCAGCCCACCGCAGATGCCGGTTGCGGAATCAGGTCATGGTGATTACTCAACGTGGGTAACATCGCGGGCAGTCGGATCCCCAATCTCACCGCCCATTCCCCCGTCGCGGGACGAGGAAGAGGTATCCACGTGGTCGGACCCCTTCCTCACCGCGCGCTTCCTCCGGAGCTGCTGTCCAGTCCCGAGTGGCGGGACGCCTGTCGGCAGCGGGACTTCGCCCGTGTTTTTCAGCTGGTCAAGTGCAGGGCGGGCATCTACCCCTCACGAGTTGCGGCACTGTGCGGCATGACGCCCAGCAGGGTCGGCGAGATCATGGCAGGGCATCGCCGTCTGGCGCACATCGATGTGATCGAGCGGGTCGCGGACGGGCTCCGTATTCCGGGAGCCATGCTGGGTCTCGCGCACCGCCCGTGGGAGATCCCCGAGCCGGCCCCGGTACGGAAGCAAGCCGCCGTTGCCGAGTCCCCGGCGGAGCCCGGGGCCGAATGTCCGTCCGGCGAGCATCTGGATGATCTTCTGGCCCTCGCCGATGGGCACGTCACCCGGTCCACGCTTGCCGCGCTGCGGTCCTCGGTGGAGGACTATTGGCGGCGTGACGAGCAGCACGGCGGCGCGTCACTGCGTCCGGCGGTCCTGGGGCATCTGCGGTACGTCATGCAGATCATGCGCACCGCCGAAGCCGCGCTTCGGCGGGATCTGCAGTCACTGGCCGCCGAGCTGGCACGCCTCGTGGGCTGGGCGTACTTCGATGCCCGCCAGTACAGCACCGCACGCACCTACTTCACTCAGGCGCTTCAGCTCTCACGCGGGCAGGGAGACGGCCTGTTCATGGCCAATGTGCTCTCGTGCATGAGCCTGCAGGCCACGTACGACGGCAACCCCGTCGACGCGCTCGCTCTCGCCTGCAAGGCCCAGGACACGGCCCGCTCATCCGGCGATCAGCCGCTCGTCATGGCGATGCTGCACATGCGGGAGGCCTTCGCCCACGCCACCCTGCGTGACACCTCCTCCTGCCACCAGGCAGTCGACCGCTCCCGCGACGCGTACGAACGGGCACGTGGCCGAGAGGAGGAAGCGCCCTCCTGGGTTCGGTACTTCGACGAGACCAAGATCATCGTTGACACGGGTATCGCCCTGGCGAGACTGGGCGAGGCGGGACGGGCCGAACCCCTGATCGCCGAGGGGCTGCGCCGGGAGCGGGTGGCTCAACAGCGTGGCCGTGCCTTCCACGCCTTCTGGCTCGCGAGTACGCAACTCCAGCAGGGGAGGCTCGACGACGCCTGCCGCAGTGCCGGACTCGCACTCGATCTGTCGGCGGTCATCGACTCGCCTCGCGTGGCCGGCCACGTGCACGAGTTCCAGCGGCGCCTCGCGCCCTATGCGCGGGAAGCATCTGCGATCGCGTTCGAGCAGCGGATGCGGGAGGTCCTCGGCTAAGCCCTGGTGGCCTCGTCGAGGAGCAGGTACAGCAGGCCGACCAGACTGCCGCTGCTAACGATCTCCCGGCGGTCGATCATGCCTCGGATCTCCGGGAGGGGGATCCACTCGATGCGGTCTGTCTCGTTCTTCTCGGTCGGTGGACCGACGTAAATGGCTCCGTCGGCGCGGAAGATATGGTGCTCGGAGTCGGTGATGCCATTGGCGGGCTGTGCGTAGACGAGCGGCTTGACGGCGTCCACCCGCCAGCCGGTCTCCTCCTCCACTTCCCGGGCGGCAGCCTGCTCCGGTGTCTCGTCCGCCTCGATGAGACCCATGGGTAGTTCCCAGCCCCAGACGTCGGTGATGAAGCGGTGGCGCCACATCATCAGGACGCGTTTCTGATCGTCGACCACCGCGGCGACCGCCAGGTGCCGCATCCGTACCACGTGGTGCTCCCAGCGATGGCCGTCGGGCTGCTGGACGTCCACGAGCCACAGGTTGACCCACGGATTGCGGTAGATCTGCCGTTCACCGTGCACCGTCCACCGCATGAGCCCAACTCCCTGTCGCCGACGCGGCTTCCAGCATGTCACTTCGACGAAAAAGAGTCCGCCAACCCGCGCTTCGGAAGGGGCGACGGTGATCCCCGTGCCCCTCGGCTCAGGACGCGCGCCGGGTGGAGTGGCACGCGTGTGGCACGGGGCTTGGACCGGCCGCTCAGGAGGCGTCCAGATCGGCAGCGATCACCGCTGCCGATGTCGACTGTGGATGTCAAAGGGCACCTACTGAATTCAGTAGGTGCCCTTTCCGCTGGTGCCCCCGGCAGGATTCGAACCTGCGACACCCGCTTTAGGAGAGCGGTGCTCTATCCCCTGAGCTACGAAGGCGGAACGTCGACGGCCGTGAAGGCCGACTTCGGACAGGGTAGCGGATCTGTCGCGCGGTCGGTGGGCGGGTACGGTCCGGCACGGCGGGCCGTCGGCCCGGGCGGCGCCGGGCGGCGCCCGGCGGCGGCCGGGCAGCGGCTGCGCGGCGGCCGAGCAAGGGCTGCGCGGCGGCCGGGTGGCGACTGAGCGGCGGCCGGGTGGCGGACGCGCGGTGGGCGGGGCCGCCGCCCCTACGTGACGCCCACCCGCGTGAACCCTCCCGCCACGTGCAGGTCCGCCTCGATCGCCGCCGCCGTCGCGCGGAGTTCCGGAAGGAGTTCCGCGACGCACTGCTCGGGGGTGCGGCGGCTGCTGTGCATGGCCACGTTGATCGAGGCGACGGCGGTGCCGGCGTGGTCGCGCACCGGTACGGCGATGGAGCGCAGGCCCTCCTCCAGCTCCTCGTCGGCCAGTGCGTAGCCGTCCGCGCGCGTGCGCTCCAGAAGGGCGGCGTACACGGCCGGGTCCGTGACCGTGCGGGGCGTCAGCGGACGCAGGCCGGGCCGCGGGCGCAGGTCCGGCGGGAGGTCGGCGAGCAGGACGCGGCCCAGCGCGGTCGGGTACGCGGGCAGCCGGGTGCCCACGGTGATGTTGACGCTCATGATCCGGGAGGTCGCCACCCGCGCCGTGTACTGGATCTCGTCGCCCGTGAGCACCGCGAGGGACGCCGAGTCGTGCACCCGCTGGGCGAGCCCGGCGAGGTGGGGCGCCGCGATCTGGGGCAGCGTCGTACGGGAGAGCGGGGGGAAGCCGAGGCCCAGGACGCGGGGGGTGAGGGCGAAGGTCCGGTCGTGCGCGGTGACGAGGTCCAGGTGCTCCAGGGTGATCAGCGCGCGGCGGGCCGTGGCCCTCGCCAGGCCCGTGGCCCGCGCGACCTCGGAGAGCGTCAGCTCGGCGCGGCCCTCCCCGAACGACGTGAGGACGGTCAGCCCGCGGGCCAGGGACTCGACGAACTCCCGGCCCAGCTCCTGCTTGGAGGCGCCGGTCCAGGCGGCGAGCCCGGGGGAGGAGGACGACGGGGCCGGTACGGCCGCGGGGGCCGCCTCGCGCAGGTCGGCCTCCATCGCCTCCACGGTGGCCCGGAGCCGGGGGAGCAGCGTGTCGCGCAGGGAGGCCGCGGTGTGCCGGCTGGTGTGGCTGACCACGCTCGCCACGCACGCGATGCGGCCGGTCCGCCCGTCGCGCACGGGGACGGCCACGGCGACCAGGCCCGGTTCGATGAACTGGTCGTCGAGCGCCCAGCCCCGTTCGCGCGCCCGGTCGGTCCGCTCCTCGAAGTCGCCCTCCGGGAGCGGTCGCTCGCGTGGCGGCAGCGCCGGGAAACCGCGGTCCTCGGGGTCCGCCGCCCTCCGCGCGCGCCAGCGCGCCCAGTCCCGTCCGTCCCACTCGGTGGCGAACAGCGGGCCCGGCGCGGTGCGTTCGGCGGGCAGCAGGTCCCCGATGCGGAAGCTCAGCGACATCGCGCGCCGCCGCGTCGCCTGGTGGATGAAGCGGATGCCGTCCCGGTCGGCGACCGCGAGCGACACCGACTCGTCCAGCTCGTCGGCGAGCGCGTCCGCCCGCGCGCCCAGCAGCCGGGGGAGGCGCAGTGCGCCCAGGTAGGCGTTGCCGAGTTCCATCAGCCGGGGGGCGAGGACGGCGTCGCGGCCGTCGAGGCGTACGTAGTCCATGCGGGCCAGCGTCGCCGTGATGCGGTCCACCGTGGAGCGGGCCAGGCCCGTGGACCGCTCCAGCGCGCTCAGGCTCGCTGTGCCGCCGGCCTCGGTGAGCCGGCGCAGCACGGTGATGCCGCGCATCAGCGGGGTGACGGCTTCGGCGGGCACGGGCATGCCGGCGCCCGTTCCCGTGCCGGTGCCGGCAACGGCGTCGGCTTCGGCACCGGTACGCGGCGTGAGGTCGGTCGATGGCATGCGTGGCTCTCCAGGACGGCTGTCCGGTACACCGTAATGGCGCGCGCGGGCGTCCGTGGCGGTCCGGGCGGGGCACCCCGGGAGGGGACCGGCCGTCCGTGGGCGCTTCCCTCAGCCCCGTCTCACCACCACCCGTACGTTCCCCGCCCGGTCCGTCGGCCCCACCGTGACCCGGATGCGCGAGCGCTTGTCGCGGAAGGTCTGGCCCGCCGTGAACGTGGCGTCGGAGAGTTCCGCGTGGACGTTCGGGCTGCGGGTGCAGCCGCCGCTGCCGCGGGTGGAGTCGATCACCCGGACCGGGCCCTGGCCGGTGTCGACGTCCGCCGCGACCTTGTAGACGAGGACGCCGGGGCGGCAGACCTCCTCGTCGTTGCCGCCCTCGGTGCGCAGTTCGAGCGCGTAGCCGGTTTCCTCGTCGACCGGCAGGAGGACCAGCTTGGCGCCGCCGGGGCGGGGGAGCGGGGTGAGCACGTGCCGGGAGACGCCGCGTCCGAAGACGCAGGCGACCTGGTCGTCGTCGAGCCAGCCGAGCTTCCACTTGTGCCAGCCCAGCAGGTCGTTCCCGGCGCCCCAGTCCTCGCTCATGATGTCCCAGTGGCCGACCCCGGCGGCGCCGTCCTGGGTGTAGAGGTCGGGCAGGCCGAAGACGTGGCCGTTCTCGTGGGGGAGGACCCGGTAGCCCGTCCGCTCGTACGAGCCGGAGCCGTCGTCCTGGCGGCTGTAGACGAACGAGGCGTTGGCGACGGGCACGCCGTCCGCGACCGGCGCCTCGCCGTTGCCCGCGAAGGTCACCGACAGGACGGTGTCCAGGGCGGACGGGCCGGCGTTCGGAGTGACCAGCACGTTCAGGAAGTCGTACCTCGTGAAGTCCACCTCCGGGTCGGCCGCGGCCACGATGTCCTCGACCAGGTGCCGGTAGCCGGGGTCGAAGGGGGCGCCGCGCTCCGTCCCGTACGCGGCGAACGGCTCGGGCATCCGCAGCCAGTGGCGTACGGGCGTCTCGGGGCGGTAGTCGAGACGGCCGTAGGAGCTGGTGCGGAACCAGTCGGCGGTCTGCGGGAAGAACTCGCCGAGGCGGTCCAGGGCGCTGCCCTGCCCGTGCGCGTCGGGAAAGTCGACCATGAGGGTCAGGGCCCGGACGGTGCCGGTGGAGCGGGAGTAGCCGTCCGGGGTCGGGACGCCCTCCGACATCTGCACGTCCGACGGGCCGCTGATCATGCAGGGGCCGAGGGACGCGGCGCGGGCCGCCGAGATCGGGCCCGCGGCCGTCGGGAACCCCGCCGTCAGGTGGCCGGACCCGGCGGAGGTGCTGGCGGCCATGGTCAGCAGGGTCACCGAGGCGAGGGCGGCCACGCGGCGCGGGTGTATCCGACTGCGGGCGCGGGTCGGCTGCATCCATGGGCCTTTCGCTCACGGCAGCCTCCCGGTATCCGGCTGCACCCCGTGCGATCACCCTCGGACGCCTCCCGTGCGGGCGCGCGCTGGAGGAGACCGATCGTGGGTTTCTCGCCCCGGGGAGGTGTGACGCGCCTCACAGGAAGCAGGGGAAATAACCGGGGACCCCTTCCCCGTTTAGCCCTGTGTCCGAGCGAAACGGGGAGGCCCTCCCCGGATCGCTCCCCGCGACCACAGCCGGTGGCCGGGCCGGCGCGAGAGCCGGGGCGACACCGGCACCGAGTACGAGACCAGGACCGAGACCGAGAAGGAGTACGCCGTGGACACCGCGACCCCCGTGCGGCGCAAGGCCCCCCGACCCCGGGCCGACGCGCTGCGCAACCGGGAGCGGATCGTCGCCGCCGCACGCGAGATGTTCGTGGAGTTCGGCGCCGACGTGCCGCTCGACGAGATCGCCCGCAGGGCCGGCGTCGGCAACGCCACGCTGTACCGCAACTTCCCGGACCGGGACGCCCTCCAGCGCGAGGTCGTCTGCTCGGTCATGGACCGCACGTCCGAACGGGCCGAGACGGCGCTCGCCGAGGACGGCGACGCCTTCGAGGCGCTGGGCCGGTTCGTGCACGCCGCCGCCGACGAGCGGGTGGGCGCCCTGTGCCCGATGCTCTCGGGGTCCTTCGACCGCGACCACCCCGATCTGCTCGCCGCGCGCGAGCGGCTCGAGGCCCTGGTCGCCCGGCTCATGGACCGGGCGCGTACCGTCGGCCGGCTCCGTCCCGACGTGGCCGTCGGCGATCTGATGATCGCCCTCAGCCAGCTCACGCGACCGCTGCCCGGCACCGCGTGCCTGAACTTCGACCACTTCGTCCACCGCCACCTGCAGCTGTTCCTGGACGGTCTGCGGGCACCCGCCCGCTCCGAACTGCCCGGTGCCGCCGCGACCATGGAGGACCTGCGACGCGCTTGATCGCCCACCGACAGGCCTGACCGCCCCACCTACCCGTCCACCCGACGATCCGGCCGCCGCGAGCGACGACTTCCGCGCTCCGCACCGGCCGGTACCGAGACACCGGCGCAGACCGGCCCACGCCGGCCCGCGCCGACTCGCACCGGGTCCCCGCCCCACCGCGGACCGGCACGCAGTACCGCGCACCCGCGGCCGTCACCGTCGACGAGCCGCGCTCCGGCCCTCCCTTTTACCTACGTTTTTCGGCTTTTCTTTTCGTTCTTTCGTCCTTCCCGAGGCTTCGCCGTCCCGATCACCGCGAAGCCCCGCAGTCCCGAAGTGGGTACACCCATGTCTGAAACAGCCCGGGCCACGGCCGCCAGGACGGCGCCGGCCCCCGACGCCAACCGCTGGAAGGCGCTCGTCTTCATCGCGCTGGCCCAGCTGATGGTCGTCCTCGACGCGACCATCGTGAACATCGCCCTGCCCTCCGCCCAGCAGGACCTGGGCATCTCGGACGGGAACCGGCAGTGGGTCGTCACGGCCTACGCCCTCGCCTTCGGCGGCCTGCTGCTGTTCGGCGGCCGCATCGCCGACCTGTGGGGCCGCAAGCGCGCCTTCGTCGTCGGCCTCGCAGGCTTCGCCGTGGCCTCCGCGCTCGGGGGCGCGGCCACCGGCCAGGCGATGATGTTCGGCGCCCGCGCGCTGCAGGGCGTGTTCGGCGCGCTGCTCGCGCCGGCCGCGCTGTCCCTGCTCGCCGTGATGTTCACCGACGCCAAGGAGCGCGCCAAGGCGTTCGGCATCTACGGCGCGATCGCGGGCGGCGGCGGCGCCGTCGGCCTGCTGCTCGGCGGCTTCCTCACCGAGTACCTCGACTGGCGCTGGACCTTCTTCGTCAACGTGCCCTTCGCCGTGGTCGCCGCCGCGGGCGCCTACTTCGTGATCCGCGAGCCGCGGGGCGACCGCAACCGCTCCCCGCTCGACATCCCCGGCGTGATCCTGTCCACCCTCGGCCTGGTCGCGCTCGTCTACGGCTTCACCCGCGCCGAGTCCGACGGCTGGAGCGACGCCCTGACGATCACCATGTTCGTCGCCTCGGCCGTCCTGCTCGCCGCCTTCGTGCTCGTCGAGTCCCGGGTGAAGGCCCCGCTGCTGCCCCTGCGCGTGCTGACCGACCGCAACCGCGGCGGCGTCTACCTCTCCCTCGGGCTCGCCGTCATCGGGATGTTCGGACTGTTCCTCTTCCTGACCTACTACCTGCAGGTCGTGAAGGGCTACTCGCCCGTCAGGAGCGGGTTCGCGTTCCTGCCGATGGTCGCGGGCATGATCACGGGCTCCACGCAGATCGGCGCCCGGCTGATGACCCGGGTTCCGCCCCGGCTGCTGATGGGCCCCGGCTTCCTGGTCGCCGCGCTCGGCATGGGCCTGCTGACCCGCATGGAGATCGACTCCTCCTACGCGTCCGTGCTGCTGCCGGGGATGCTGCTGCTCGGCCTCGGCATGGGCACGGCGTTCATGCCCGCCATGTCGCTGGCCACGCACGGCGTCGAGGCGCGCGACGCCGGTGTCGCCTCCGCGATGGTCAACACCTCGCAGCAGGTCGGCGGCGCGATCGGCACAGCCCTGCTGAACACCGTCGCCGCCTCCGCCACCACCGCGTACCTCACCGACCACATCGCCGGCGCCACCACGCGCTCGCAGCAGCAGCTCGTCCAGCTCCAGGCCATGGTCGAGGGCTACACCAGCGCGATCTGGTTCGCGGTCGGCATCCTGCTCGCCGCCGGGGTGATCGCCCTGGTCCTCGTCAACACCGGCCGCCCGGGCACCGGCTCCGGCAACGCGGCGGGCGAGGGCGCCGAGGACGAGGTCCTGGTGCCCGTCATCGCCCACTGATCCGGAGGGCCGCACGCCTCTCGTACGGACGGGGGGTGGGGACGCCCCGTCCGTACGACTCCCAGGGCCCGCCCTGGTTCCGCGGGTCCGGCGCGCCGGACCTCAGCGGAGCCAGGGCAGGTCCGCGCCCGCCTCCTCGGGCTGCAGTCCCTCGGCGACGATCTGCATGATCTCGCCGAGGGACTTCTGCTGTTCGGGGCTGAGCCGGTCGAACACGGCCTGGCGCACCGCCGCCACGTGGCCGGGGGCGGTCCGCCGCAGCACCTCCATGCCCTCGTCGGTCAGGACGGCGAACTGGCCGCGCTTGTCGGAGGGACAGTCCTCGCGCCGCACCCAGCCGTTCTTCTCCAGGCGCGCGATCGCGTGCGACAGCCGGGACCGGGTGATCTTCGCGTTCCTCGCCAGCTCGGTCATCCGCAGCCTGCGGCGCGGGGACTCGCCCAGCTGCACGAGCAGGCCGTAGTAGATGTGGGGCATGCCCGCGTCACGCTGGAGCTGACGGTCGAGGTGGTCCTCGAGAAGGACGGAGGCGTGCAGGTAGGCGCGCCAGGTGCGCTGTTCCTCGTCGTCGAGCCAGCGCGGGTCTTCAGCGGGTGCCGTGTTCATGTATCCCACTGTACGAGCCCGTCCTTGAATCTTAAATAAAACAGACGTAAGCTCTCCGCTTGAAGCTTGATAGTTCAAGTAATGGGTCCGTCGACCGGTCGTCCGCCGGTCCCGGAGGGAGCCGCCGCCATGTCCGCCGCCACCGAGGAGCGTCCCGCCGGGACGCGCATGCCCGCCCTCTACCTCAGCCACGGCGCCCCGCCGCTGGCCGACGACCCGGTCTGGCCGGGCGAGCTGGCCGCCTGGTCGGCCGGCCTGCCCCGCCCCAGGGCGATCCTCGTGGTCTCCGCGCACTGGGAGGAGGCCCCGCTCGCCCTCGGCGCCACGGAGGCGACTCCGCTGGTCTACGACTTCTGGGGCTTCCCCGAGCACTACTACCGGGTGCGGTACGACGCCCCGGGCGCGCCCGCGCTCGCCGAGTCCGTCCGCAAGCTGCTGCGCGCCCCCGGCACGCCCGTGCAGGACATCCCGGACCGCGGCCTGGACCACGGCGCGTACGTGCCGCTGGTCGAGATGTACCCGGACGCCGACATCCCGGTGCTGCAGATGTCGATGCCGACGCTCGACCCGGTCCGGCTGATGGACATCGGCCGCAGGCTCGCCCCGCTGCGCGACGAGGGCGTCCTGATCGTCGGCTCCGGCTTCTTCACCCACAACCTCGCCGCGCTGCGGCAGGGCGGCGTCCCCGCCTGGTCGGCGGAGTTCGACGACTGGGGGCACCGCGCGCTGGACTCCGGCGACGTGGACGCGCTCCTCGACTTCGCCGCCAAGTCCCCGGCCGGGCGGCTGGCCCACCCGCGCACCGAGCACTTCGCCCCGCTCTTCGTCACGCTGGGCGCGGCCGACGCCTCGGGCGACCTGGACACCCAGCGCTCGGTGATCGACGGCTTCTGGCTGGGACTGGCCAAGCGGTCGGTGCAGTTCGGCTAGGCCGCGCGGTGCGGCCGTTCCGTACGGTGCGGCCGTTCCGTGCGGTACGGCCGGGGTCCGTACGAAGCCGTAGGCCGTGACGCCTCCGGTCGTGGTGCCGCCGGCCACGGGGCACCCGTTACGGGAGCGCCGGCCACGGGGGCACCCGTCACGGGGCCACTGACCGCGGGTCTGCCCGGTTCCGCCGATGACCGGGCAGACCCGTTCCCGTTCCCGTGATCGCGTCCCGCCGGCCGCCGGCCCGGCGTCCCCGCGTCCCGCTCACAGTTCCTTCTCGTACCAGGCCACGTCCCAGTAGCGGCCGAACTTCCGGCCGACCTCCCGGTAGGTGCCGACGTGGCGGAAGCCGAACCGCTCGTGCAGCCGCACCGACGCCTCGTTCGGCTGGGCGATGCCCGCGTACGCGCGGTGCACGTCCTCGTCCGCCAGCGCCTCGAACAGCGCCCCGTACAGCAGGGAGCCGACGCCGCGGCCGACCGCCCGCGGCGCGACGTAGACCGTGACCTCCACCGACGTCGCGTACGCGGGCTTGGCGCGGAACGCGCTGGACGTGGCGTACCCCAGGATCTCCTGTGAGCCGCCGTCCACGGCAACCTTCAGGCGGTACGGGCCGTCTTCAGGGTGGGAGAGCAGCCAGGGGCGGCGCTCCTCCGGTGTGAAGGCGGCCGTGTCGAAGGTGATCGGCGTCTCACGCACGTAGTGGTTGTAGAGGTTCGCGAGAGCCCCGAGGTCCTCCTCGACTCCCGGTCTGACCTGCACCTCTGCTGGTCCCGTCGGCATCGCGTCTCCTTCGGTGGCGGGACAGGGTACTGCATGATCAGAAAAATCGGGGGGAGGCATGGGAATTCTGTCCGGATTCCAGTCGTTGTTTCCTTTGGAAGCTGGGCACCCGACAGGGAGTCCGAATCCGCCCACTAGGACCCCGCAAGCCCACCATCGCAAGGGAGCACGCATGGCAACCCGTGCCGTCGCCCGTCGTAAGTCCGCCGCCGGCGAGACCGACGCGGCAAGCAGTGTTCGCGCCGTAGGCGGCGAGATCGCCGACCGCGACCTGGTCGGCATGTACCTCGACGAGATCGCTCGTACGCCGCTGCTCGACGCCGCCAAGGAGGTCGAGCTGTCCCAGGTCATCGAGGCGGGTGTGTTCGCGCGGCAGATCCTCGACGGCGAGGAGGAGGCCAAGGCGGAGGCCACCCGTGAGGAACTGGAAGCGCTCGTCGCGGAGGGCGAGCGGGCGAAGGACGTCTTCATCCGCTCGAACCTGCGCCTGGTCGTGGCCGTGGCCCGCCGCTACCCGCGCAGCGGCCTGCCCCTGCTGGACCTGATCCAGGAGGGCAACGCCGGTCTGGTGCGCGCGGTCGAGAAGTTCGACTACCGCAAGGGCTTCAAGTTCTCCACGTACGCGACGTGGTGGATCCGCCAGGCCATCACGCGGTCGATCGCCGACCAGTCGCGCACGATCCGGCTGCCCGTCCACCTGGTCGAGGAGCTGGGCCGCATCCGCCGGGTGCAGCGCGAGTTCAACCGCGAGCACGGCCGCGAGCCGGAGCACGCGGAGATAGCCGCCGAGCTGGGCTCCACCCCGGAGCGCGTCGGCGACGTGCTCGACTGGGCCCGCGACCCGGTCTCGCTCAACATGTCGGTGGACGACGAGGGCGAGACGCAGTTCGGCGACCTGCTCGAGGACACCTCGGCCGTCTCGCCGGAGCAGTCCGTGCTGACACTGCTGCGCAGCGAGGAGCTGGACGACCTGATCGGCCGGCTCGACCAGCGCACGGCCTCGATCATCAAGATGCGGTACGGCATCGAGGACGGCCGCGAGCGCACGCTGACCGAGGTCGGCAAGGAGCACGGCCTCACCCGCGAGCGCATCCGGCAGATCGAGAAGCACGCGCTGCTGGAGCTGAAGAAGCTGGCGCACGACACCGGCTTCGACGCGGCGGCGTGATCCGCTCCGCGTGACGCGCCGGGGCCTGCGCGCCCCGGGCGCGGCGCACGCCGGGCCGGTCCGTCCCGGCCTCGCGGACCAGTCCGTTCCCGCCGCGCGGGCCGGTCCGCCCACCGCAGGGATCCGGCCGTCCGCCGTCCGGGCCCGATCGGTCGCCGTATGGATGTGACCGCCCGCTGTCCACTCATGGCCGTCCGCCGTGCGGGTCGGACCGCCCGTGGGAGGAGTGGGACCGCACTCGGCGGCCCTCGGCGGCAAGTGCCAGGTCAGCCGCCGTACGCCGGTCCGTGATCCGGCACGCGTGACGGCCGCCGCGATCCCGTCCGAACAATTTGCCGTTATCCGCCGCTTCAACCCGCCGGGCCCGGGGCACAAGAACTCCGAGCCCCCTTGAACCGAGTCCCGTCGCACTCCCCCCGGCGTACGGGACTCTCCCGGGCCGAGCTCCGCCGCCACTCCCCCCTGGTGCCGGAGTTCGGCCCAAATCCTTTACGGCCCGCGGCCGCGCGCGGCTCCCGGCCGGACGGCGTGGGGGCACCCCGGACCTGAACCCCGGGGTGTCCCCACGTGGCATATTTTGCCATGAAGGCACGGCGCGCAGGGATGGCGTTCCTCCCGTCGCGCGGCCCGGCCGTCGTGGATCCCGAAGGCCCGGTGCCGGTCCGGTACCGGGCCTTCCCGTGTGCCGCTCCGTATGCCGCCCGTGCGCGGAAGCCCGGCCGGGAGGCGCGCGCGGAGGCCCGGGCGTTTGCGCGCGGAAGCCCGTCCATGCCCGCACGGAAGCCCGGCCGCGCCTCTGTGGAAGTCCGTTCATGCCCGAATGGCGCCCGCACCTGTTTACTTTCCCGCAATGCATGCGTAGCCTGCCGGGGAAACCACACGTTCGGGCATGAAGCGGAGGTGAACGGGCGTGTACGCACCGGAGCGGCAGCAGGAGATCCTGCGGCTGGCCCGTGACGGCGGGCGCGTGGACGTGGTGTCCCTGGCCGAGGAGTTCCAGGTCACCGCCGAGACGATCCGGCGGGACCTCAAGGCCCTGGACCGCGCGGGCCTGGTCCGCCGGGTGCACGGCGGCGCGATCCCCGCCGGGCGGCTGGACTTCGAGCCCGACCTCGCCGAGCGCGAGTCCACCGCGGCCGACGAGAAGGACCGCATCGCCCGGGCCGCCCTCGCCGAACTGCCCGCCGACGGCACGGTGATCCTCGACGCGGGCACGACGGTCGCCCGCCTCGCCGCCGCCCTGCCGCTGGAGGCGACGCTCACCGCGGTCACGCACAGCCTGCCCATCGCGACCCGCCTCGCCGACCACCCCGGCATCCAGCTCCACCTCGTCGGCGGCCGGGTCCGGCACCGCACGCGCGCGGCCGTGGACGCCTGGGCCCTGCGCGCGTACGGCGAGATCCGCGCCGACGTCCTCTTCCTGGCCGCCAACGGTTTCTCGGCCGAACACGGCCTGACCACCCCCGATCTCGCCGAGGCCGCCGTGAAGCGGGCCTCGGTCGCCGCCGCGCGCCGCGTCGTGCTGCTCGCCGACTCGGTGAAGCACGGCCAGGAGCACTTCGCGCGCTTCGGCGGCCTCGGCGACGTGGACCTGCTGATCACCGACAGCGGGCTGAGCCCGGAAGACGCCGCCGCCCTCCGCGCCGGCGGCACGGAAGTAGTGCGCGCATGATCCTCACCGTCACCCCCAACCCCTCGCTCGACCGCACCTACGAGGTGCCGTCGCTCGACCGCGGCGAGGTCGTCCGCGCCGCCGGTGAGCGGGTCGACCCGGGCGGCAAGGGCGTCAACGTCTCGCGGGCCGTCGCCGCGGCCGGACGGCGCACGGTCGCCGTGCTGCCGCTCGGCGGGGCGCCGGGACGGCTCGTCGCCGAGCTGCTGCACGCGCAGGGCATCGAGGTCGCGCCGGTCCCCGTCGAGGGCGCCACCCGCTCCAACATCGCCCTCGCCGAGCCGGACGGAACGCTGACGAAGATCAACGCGCCGGGTCCCGAACTCTCCGCCGCCGAACGCGAGTCCCTGCTGGAGACCGTGCGCGAGCACGCCCGCGGCGCCTCCTGGATCGCCTGCTGCGGCAGCCTGCCGCGGGGCCTCGCCCCCTCCTGGTACGCCGATCTGGTCGCCCGCGCGCACGCCGCCGGGGTCCGCATCGCCCTGGACACCTCGGGGCCCGCGCTGCTCGCCGCCCTGCGCGAGCGCCCCGACGTGGTCAAGCCGAACGCGGAGGAGCTCGCCGAGGCCGTGGGCCGCCCGCTGGCCACGGTCGGGGACGCGTTCAAGGCCGCCGAGGAGCTGCGGGCGCTGGGCGCCGGCACGGTCCTGGCCAGCCTCGGCGCGGACGGGCAGCTGCTCGTCGAGGCCTCGGGCGCGTGGTTCGCCGACGCCCGCGTCGACTCCGTACGCAGCAACGTGGGCGCCGGCGACTCCTCGCTCGCCGGCCTCCTCGTCGCCGGCGGCACCGGGCCGCGGGCCCTGGCCTCCGCCGTCGCGCACGGCGCGGCCGCCGTCCAGCTGCCCGGCAGCGTGATGCCGACGCCCGCCGACCTCGACCCCGCGGCGGTCACGGTCACCGCGGACGTCCCGCACGACCGCGTCCTCACGGAACCCGTGTCATGACCGCCCCGCACACCCCGTACGCACCGAGCACCCCGTACGCATCGCGCGAGCCGCATGCCTCGTACGTGCCGCACGCCTCGTACGTCTCGTACGGCTTCCGCACCCCGCATGCCCCGTGCGCCCCGTACGCCCTCCCGGCCGGGGCGGCGGCCGGAGCGGGTGTCCTGCCCGCCTCCGGGCCGTCCGCCCCCGTCGGCCTTGTCACCACCCCCCTCGTCCCCACCCTCAGCCCCGCCCGCCACAGTCCCCGGGCGATACGCGCGCGAAGGAGCCCGCGATGAGCGAGATGATCACCGCGGACCTGGTCGACCTCGACCTGTCCGCCGAGACCAAGGAGGCGGCGGCGCGTGCCCTCGCCGAACGGATGGTGGCCCTGGGCCGGGTGACCGACCTGGACGGCTTCCTCGCCGACGTGGCCGCCCGCGAGGCGCAGATGCCGACCGGCCTGGACGGCGGCATCGGCATCCCGCACTGCCGCAGCGCCCACGTCACCGAGCCGACGCTCGCCTTCGGGCGCAGCGCGGACGGCATCGACTTCGGCGCGCCCGACGGACCCGCCGACCTGGTCTTCCTGATCGCCGCCCCGGCGGGCGCGGACGACGCGCACCTGACGATCCTGTCGTCGCTGGCCCGCAAGCTCATGGACGAGGAGTTCACCACCGCGCTGCGGTCGGCGGACGACGCGGCGGGCGCCGCCGCGCTCATCCGCGGCGACGAGCCCACGACGGACGAGGGCGCGGCGGACGCGGGCGAGGGCTCGGGCGCTGACGCGGGTCCGGGCGCGGTGACGGCCGACGCCGCCGACGCGTCCGGCACGTCCCCGAAGGCGACCTCCACCCGGGCCGCCACGGACACCGCGGCCGGAACGGCCGGTGCGGCGGGCACGGCCGGTGCGGCGGGCACGGCCGACGCGGCGGGCACGGCCGACGCGGCGGGCGCCTCCGGCGGATCGGCGGGGGAGAGCGCCCCTGTCGCCGCGGCCGGTGCCGCCACCGCGTCCTTGGGCGACCGCCCGTTCCGTATCGTCGCCGTCACCTCCTGCCCCACCGGCATCGCGCACACCTACATGGCGGCCGAGTCGCTGGAGAACGCGGGCCGCGCGGCGGGCGTCGAACTCGTCGTCGAGACCCAGGGGTCCGCGGGCTTCACCCGGCTCGACCCGGCGGTCATCGCCGCCGCGGACGGCGTGATCTTCGCGCACGACGTGCCCGTACGGGACAAGGACCGCTTCGCGGGCAAGCCCACCGTGGACGTCGGCGTGAAGGCGGGCATCAACCGGCCCGCCGAACTGATCGACGAGGTGCGCGGCAAGGCCGAGCGCGGGGAGGTCACCGCGGGCGCCGCCGCCGGGGCCGGCACGCCGGTGGAGAGCGCCGGCGAGCCCGGCGAGGGGTACGGCACCAAGCTGCGCAAGTGGCTGATGAGCGGCGTGAGCTACATGGTGCCGTTCGTCGCCGCGGGCGGTCTGCTGATCGCCCTCGGCTTCGCGATCGGCGGCTACCAGGTCAACAAGGCGCCGTCCGTCATGGACCACTTCCTGTGGACGGAGGCCGACAGCTGGGGCGCACTGCTGTTCCAGATCGGCGGCGTCGCCTTCGACTTCCTCGTCCCGGTCCTCGCCGGCTACATCGCGTACGGCATGGCGGACCGGCCGGGGCTCGTGCCCGGCTTCGTCGGCGGCTCGATCTCGCTGACCATCAGCGCCGGGTTCCTGGGCGGCCTGGCCGCCGGTCTGATCGCCGGCGGCGTGGTCATGGCGATCCAGCGGGCCAGGATCCCGCAGGCGCTGCGCGGCATCATGCCGGTGGTGGTGATCCCGCTGATCTCCTCGGCGGTGGTCGGCTTCCTGATGTTCGTGGTGATCGGCAAGCCCATCGCCTCCGCGCAGAAGGCCATGACCGACTGGCTCGGCGGCCTCAGCGGCACCAACGCGATCCTGCTCGGCCTGCTCCTCGGCCTGATGATGTGCTTCGACCTCGGCGGCCCCGTCAACAAGGTCGCCTACGCCTTCGCCGCCTCCGGCATCGCCGTCGCCGACCCCAGCGACTCGGCGATGAAGGTCATGGCCGCCGCGATGGCCGCCGGAATGGTGCCGCCGCTGGCGATGGCGCTGGCCACGACCGTGCGCGGCAGGCTCTTCACCAGGACCGAGCGCGAGAACGGCAAGGCGGCCTGGGTGCTGGGCATCTCCTTCATCTCGGAGGGCGCGATCCCGTTCGCCGCGGCCGACCCGCTGCGCGTCATCCCCGCCTCGATGGCGGGCGGCGCGGTCACCGGAGCGCTGTCGATGGCCTTCGGCGCCACGCTGCGCGCCCCGCACGGCGGCGTCTTCGTGGTCCCGCTGATCGGCAACCCGCTGCTCTACCTGGTCGCCATCGCCGCCGGCGTCTGCGTCACCGCGGCCCTGGTGGTCCTGCTGAAGGGGATGCGTGGGCGGCCCGCCGACGCCGCCGCCACGGCGGGGGAGGGTGCCACGGCCGGGACCGGGGCGAAGGAGCCGGTCGCCGCCTGAACCACCGCGTTCCCATGTGTCCGCTGTGAGTGATTCGCGGCACCTGCGAGATAGGTCACGGTCCGGGGCGAAAACCCCGGACCGTGGTGTGTACTGGGGCGTATGCCCGATCATGTATCGATTCTGCGGGTGGTGGCCTGCGTCGTGCTCGCCCTGACGGCGGTGCTCTGGATCGTCGGCCTCACGCGCCTCGTGCGCCGCCCGGGCCCCGTGCTCCCGCCGCGGCGCCACGGGACCGCCCCGGAGGGGGCGCCCGCGAACCTCCTGCCCCGTCAGCGCACCGGCCCGCGGGAGGAGTCGGTGGACCTCAGCCCGGCCGAACGGGACGCCTTCTACCACCTGGTGCGCCGACTGGCCCGGCAGGACCGGCTCCGCCGCTTCAGCAGGTGACGTCTCCGCCGCTTTGCCCGGTGACGTCACCGCCGCTTCGGGCGGAGACGGTTCCGCCGCCTCAGTCGAGTGCGGCCGCCCGCCGTTCCATCGCCTCGCGGGCGTCGTCCTCGGTGCGGTACACCTCGCACATGTGCCGGCCGTCCGGTGTGGCCGTGTGCTCGACCTCCCACAGGGAGATCTCCTGCCCGTCGCGCAGCAGGAACGCGTGTTCGTAGAGCGAGAAGCCGAGACCGGCCTCGCCGGCCCGGCAGGGGCGCCCGAAGGCCTGGGTGATCTGGTGGGCGAAGGCCGTGCGCAGCAGCGCCGCGGTGCCCCTGCCCGGCCGGTCCCGGTTCTCCGCGCGCCGCAGTAATCGCCGCGCGTGGTCGGCCGAGTCGTCCGGGACGTACGCGTGCCGGGGCGGGGCGACCGGCGTCGACGGCAGCGGCGGCGGAAGCGTGAAGTCCGGTGCGTCCGGCGGCAGCGGCAGCCGCGCGGTCGCGGCCCGCAGCTCCTCCTCGTCCGCGTACACCTCGTGCTGGGTGCGGTGGTCGGGGGCCGTGTTGTGCACCAGCTCCCACAGGGTGACGGCCGTTGCGTCGGCGACCAGCCACGTGTGCCGGTACGTCTCGCGGTGCAGGCTCCCGCTGTGGTGCGCGGAGTGCAGCGCGCTGTCGTGGGCCAGGGCCCGGTCGAGCCGCCGGACCGTTTCGTCCGGCAGCTCGAAGGAGTTCAGGGCACGGCCGAGGAGCCGCGCGAGATGCTCCTCCGGAGACTCGGGCGACTCGAATGGCTCGTACGCTGCGGTCTCGTACGGAACGCTCAAGGTTTCTCCCGGCGTTGCTGCATGTCACCTCGTGGGTGCATACCGTAGCCCCTCGGTCGGACATCATGTCCGGGAACCGAGAAAACGTACGCACAGAAAAACGACAGCGTCGCGCGGGATGTTCCCGCGGGACTCGACCTTCCCTCAAAAACCTTTGGTCAAACGGCACTTCCGGCGACCCACTCGCGCCACGGCATGTTCCATCCGTTGAACCCGTTGTCCGGCGCCACCACCTTGTCGGGTGAGTTCTTCACCGTCACGACGTCGCCCACCATCGAGCTGTCGAAGAACCACGCGGCCTCCGTGTCGGCCTGGGCCCCCTGCACGTCCGCGATCCCCACGCAGCCGTGGCTCGACCCCACGCGCCCGAAGGGCGGATAGCCGCGGCTGTACCAGTAGTTGCCGTGGATGAACGTCCCCGACGACGTCAGCCGCATCGCGTGCGGCACGTCCGGGATGTCGTACGCGCCGCCGAACCCGACCGTCGAGCCGTTCATCCGCACCTGCTCGAACTTCTCGGAGATCACCATCTGCCCGTTGTACGTGGTGTGCTGGGGGCTGCCCGAGGAGACGGGGATCGTCCGCACCGGCTTCCCGTCCCGCACGACCTCCATCATCTGCGTGTTCACGTCCACCGTGGAGACCTGCGAGCGGCCGACGGTGAAGCCGACGGTCCGGTCCTGCACGCCGTAGAGGCCCTTGGCGCCCCGCACGCCGTCCAGGTCGATCCTCACCGTCACCCGCGAGCCGGCCTTCCAGTACTCCTTCGGCCGGAAGTCCAGCCGCTGCGCCCCGAACCAGTGGCCGACGACCCGCTGCCCGCTGCTGGAGGTGACCGTGATGCCCGACTGCACCGCCTTCTTGTCGCTGATCTCCTTGTCGAACGTGAACGACACCGGCATCCCGACCCCGACCGTGCTGCCGGCGTTGGGCGTGTACGTGGCGACGAAGCTGTGCTCCGGGGAGATCGTGCTGAACGACGAGTCGGCCGCCGTCGTCCTCCCGTCGGCGTCCTTCGCCGTCGCGGTGATGCGGTACTTCGTGCCCTGCTCCAGCTGCTTCCTCGGCTTCCAGCTGCTGCCGTCCGCGGAGATCGTGCCCGGGACCGGCTCGCCGTTCTCCCGGTCGGTCATGGTGACCCGGGTCAGCCTGCCGTCGCTGACCCGCACGCCGGTCGCGTTGACCGACGCCAGCGTGGAACCGTGCTCGGCGGAGATCCTTATCCTCGCCGCCGATTTGTCCTTGTCCTTGTCCTCGTCGTTGTCGGCGTCGGCGGCGAAGCCGCAGGCGACGAGAGTGAGAGCGCCGGCCATCGCGGCGGTGCACCCCGCCAGCACGCGCCGCCCTGCTCCGTACGGCGTTGTCACGAGCCCCTCCCCGGTCCGTGTGAAGTCGTGCTTCTCCCCGTACGTGGAGGAAGAGGGGCGCACCGCCCGCGGAGGTTGCCTCCGTCGCGCCGCGAGCGCCCCCCGCGGCGCAGAACGGCGCAGAACGTCCACTCCGGCCGGCGGGGGAGGGGCCGGCAGGGACGGCCCGGCGTCCGTCACGGACGCCCGTACAGCTCCTCGTACGAGGGCCATGTGCCGCCCGGTCCCCGCACCGGCTCCGCCGCGCGCACCGCCCGCACGATCGCCCGCGTGACCAGGTCGGCACCCGCCGCGAGGATCTCGTTCAGCGCGAGCGGGTCCCCGGACAGCGGGCGGGCGCCCGTCGCGAGGGCGAACACCGTGTCCCCGTCGTTCAGGAGGTGCACCGGCCGCACCGCCCGCGCGATCCCGTCGTGCGCCGTTCCGGCCAGTTTCTGCGCCTGCGCCTTGGAGAGGACCGCGTCCGTGGCGACCACCGCGAGCGTGGTGTTCAGCGGGGGCGGACCGTTTCTCGCCCCCGCTCCGTCGAGCAGCGCCCGTGCCGCCTCGTGCGCCTCCGCGGACGGACGGGCCACCCGCCCCTCCCACATCTCCCCGTACAGCGCCCCGGTCGACGGGTCCACCACCGACCCCGCCGCGTTGGCCACGGCCAGCGCGCCCACCGTGATCCCCGAGGGGAGCACGGCGCTCGCCGTGCCGACGCCGCCCTTCAGCAGACCGGCCACCGCTCCCGTCCCGGCGCCCACGCTCCCCTGCGCGACGGGCGCGCCCGGTCCGCTCGCGGCGGCGGCCTCCACCGCCGCGCGGCCGGCCGCCGCGTCCGGCCTGGCCCGGAAGTCGCCTCCGCGTCCCAGGTCGAAGACGCAGGCCGCGGGGACGACCGGCACCACGTGGGAGGGGCCGGGGCCGACACGCACCCCGCGTCCCCGCTCCTCCAGCCAGGCCATCACGCCGGACGCCGCGTCGAGTCCGTACGCGCTGCCGCCGGTCAGCACCACCGCCTCGACCGTGCGCACCACGTTCCGCGGGTCGAGCGCGTCGGTCTCCTTGGTGCCCGGGCCGCCGCCGCGCACGTCCACGGCGGCGACGGCGCCGCCCTCCGGAGCGAGCACGACCGTGGTGCCGGTCAGCCGGCCGCCGCCGGTCAGGGTGGCGTGCCCCACGCACAGTCCGGCCACGTCTGTCAGAGCGTCGAGTGTCATGCGCACAGTGTGGGCTCACGCACCGCGGCCGGGTCCGGGACACCGGCCGCGGTTCCGCTTCCGGCCGCAGGGCACCGGCCGCGGTTCCGCTCCCCGCTCCGGCCCGCGGACGGGTGCGTCCGGCGGCGCCAGGGGCCCTCAACCCCGCGCGGCGTACCCTGAAGGCATGAGTACACCCTCCGCCCCCGCACCGCGTGACCCGAAGGACGCGCTCGTCTTCGACGACCCGCTGAGCCGGCCGTCGGCGGACGACACGGACCGAGGGTGGGGCGAGCGGCCCCGCGGGGACAGCGCCTCCGACCTCGCCCGCTTCCTCGACGAGAAGCCGCCGCACCACATCTGAGGGAAGTCCCGCCGGCGCCCACGGGCGCTGCCACCGGTGGTGGCAGGCGGAAGGAGGGCGGGGACCGGTCCCGCCTCCGTGTCCGCCCGCGGGCGGACGTCAGTTCTTGCCGAGGTCCGGGCCCGTGCCCGTACCGGTTCCCGTCCCGGGCCCCCCGTCGCGCTGCTGCGCCAGCAGGAGGTCGCGGATCTCCTTCAGCACCTGCAGCTCGGTCACGTCGATGACCTCTTGCGTGCCCTCCTTGGCCTTGCGGTGCCTCTCCATCCGGGCCAGGTACTTGGACATGGGCAGGACCATCAGGAAGTAGACGATCGACGCGGTGATCAGGAAGGTCAGCGTCGCGCTGAGCACGCTGCCCCACATGATGGGGATGCCCTCCGTCGCCGTCCCTGTCTTCTGGTCGAAGTTGCAGTGGGACGTCAGACAGGAGCTGTACTTGTCGAGGTCCTTGGTGCCGAACGCGCCGACCACCGGATTGATGATTCCCTTGACCAGGGAGTTGACGATGTTGGTGAAGGCGGCCCCGATGACGACGGCGACCGCCAGGTCGACGACGTTCCCCCGCATCAGGAAGGCTTTGAAGCCCGCCCAGACGCCCGGCTCCTTCTTCTCGCTCACCAGAAGGCCCTTCCTCGGTCGTACAGGTTGTGGAACAAGTAGGTCCGCAACCTATGCGACGGCCTACGTGGCCTGTCCAATCAGGTAACCGGGACGGGCGACTTGACACCGTGGTGATCAGCACACCGTCACCGCCAACCGCGCGGTGGCGCCCGCTCCGGCCAGCCGCGCCGCCGTCCCGCGCGGCACGGACAGCACGACGAGCGCGCCGCTTTCGGCCGGGTCGCCCAGGGCCTCCGGCACTCTCGTGACCCGGGCCCCGCGCGCGACCACCCGCGCCCGGCCGCCGCCCGCGAGCGATCCGTCGGCCGCCACGACGTCCACCCGGTCCCCGGGCCGCAGCAGCCGGACCGTGGCGCCGTCGGCGATCCGCACCGCCGCCGTCACCATGTGCGCCGCGCGCCGCTCCCGGACGGCGCCCTCCCCGGAACCGGCACCGGCGTCCGTCCCCGCGCCGGCGCTCGTCCGGGCCGGGGCGTCCGGGTGGGCCCGGATCCGCGGGGCGTCCCGCGGGCCCGCTGCGACCAGCGCGGCCGCCGTCACCGCGAGCCCGGCCGCCAGGGCCCGCCGCCGGTGCCGTACGAGTCCGCGCAGCCGGTACCGCCCGCCGCGCACCCGTACGGGGGCGAAGTGCGGGACCTCGCACGGAGCGGGCGCGTCCGGACCCGGCGGCGGAAGCGCGAAGGCCGACGCGGAGGGAGCGGGCGAGGACGGTGCGGAGGGAACGGGAGGGGAGGACGCGAGGGAGAAGGGCGGAAGGGGCGGAGGGGGCGGGAACGAGGGGGAAGGGACGTGCGACATGGGTACCACCGCCTGCGACGAGGGATCGGCCTGCGGTCCCAGCCTGCGGCGTCACGGCGGATCCCGCCGGGCCCCGTGCACTACCGACGGGTTGTGGACAACTGCCTCACCCGAAGGGGACGTTCCGCGGTTCTCCGCACCCCTCAGGGAAGCGCGAACCCCGGGTCAGTCCCGCCCAGCGCCTTCGCGCACAGGCAGTCCCGGGCACCGTCCTCCGGCAGGGCGGCCACCGCGTCGAACAGCACCGAGCGCAGCCGGTCCACGTTCGCCGCGAACACCCGCAGCACCTCCTCGTGCGAGACGCCCTCACCGCTCTCGGCGCCCGCGTCGAGGTCCGTGACCAGGGTGAGCGAGGTGTAGCAGAGCTCCAGTTCACGGGCGAGGGCCGCCTCCGGGTGGCCCGTCATGCCCACCACCGACCCCCCCTGCGCCCGGTGCCACAGCGACTCGGCGCGGGTGGAGAACCGCGGGCCCTCGACCACCACGAGCGTCCCGCCGTCCACCGCCTCCCAGCCCCGTCCGCGCGCCGCCGCCACGGCGGCCGCGCGTCCGACCGGGCAGTACGGGTCGGCGAGCGGGACGTGCACCACGTTCGGCACGTCGCCGCCGGGCAGCGGCAGCCCGTCGAAGTAGGTGCTCGCACGGTTCTTCGTGCGGTCGACCAGCTGGTCGGGCACGAGCAGCGTCCCCGGGCCGTACTCGGGGCGCAGGCCGCCCACCGCGCACGGGCCGAGCACCTGGCGCACGCCCACGGAGCGCAGTGCCCACAGG
The DNA here is from genome assembly GCF_014650875.1 of Streptomyces minutiscleroticus. GTDB lineage: Bacteria > Actinomycetota > Actinomycetes > Streptomycetales > Streptomycetaceae > Streptomyces > Streptomyces minutiscleroticus. Next base: position 63,914 of record NZ_BMVU01000020.1, on the reverse strand, counting down.
TTCGCGCGGTAGTTGATGCGGTGCGGCGGCAGGTGGTGGCCGCGTCCGTGCCGGGGCAGGAAGGCGACCCGGCGGCCGCCGATCCCACCCAGGAAGAGGGAGTCGCTGGGTGCGCCGTACGGGGTGTCCACCCGTACCTCGGTCACGTCGTCGAGGAAGGAGTAGAAGCCCGAGCCGCCGATGACGCCGATGCCGGCGTTCCCGGTGTTCGCCATGGCGAGCACCCTAACGGCGACCCCGCGGACGGCACCCGCCGGTGAGGGCCGGATCTCCCCCGGAAGGCAGGATCTTCCCTCGGAGGACCGGAATCGCCTTTCCAAGGCCCCGGCCCCGGCCTCGTGCGAGGGCCCTACGGAGACCGCGCCGCCCCGTCCCCGCCCAGGACTCTGCCTCCACCGGACACCCGCCCGGGCCCCTGCCTCCGGGCGCGACGAAGACCCCGCCGTCGGGAACGGCGGGGTCTCGTGAAGAAGGGTGCCGCGCGCGGCGCTCACCGCGCCGCGCGGCCGCGGAAGGCGACTAGGCGGCCGAGCTGCTGCTGGAGGAGCCGGACGACGAGGTCGAAGTGGACGACGACGAGGAGGACGACGCGTCCGACGACGAGGAACCGGAGGACTTCGACGACGAGGCCGGCGAGCTGCTCGACGAGGAGCCGCGGCTGTCGTTGCGGTAGAAGCCCGACCCCTTGAAGACGATGCCGACGGCGGAGAACACCTTCTTCAGGCGGCCACCGCAGTTGGGGCACTCGGTCAGAGCGTCGTCGGTGAACTTCTGCACCGCCTCGAGGCCCTCGCCGCACTCGGTGCACTGGTACTGATAGGTCGGCACTGTCTTCCTCCTGGCACTCTCACTCGATGAGTGCTAACGACGGTCCATAGTGACGTATTCCCTTCGATCAGTCCACTGCGAGCGGTGCGCGGTGACCGACACCACGCGCGACGGTGCGCCCGCCGCGGGGCGGCGCCAGCCGGGAGCGCAGGGCCACCAGCGTCACCAGGGCCAGCACGGTCCCGGCCATCGGCACGAGGAACCCGGCGCCGTCCCACAGGCGGTCCTCCAGTTGTCCGGCCGCGGTCACGGCCGCCGCCTGCCCGAAGGCGACCGCGCCGGTCAGCCAGGTGAAGGCCTCCGTGCGGGCCGTCGCCGGCACCAGGCCCTCGACGAGGGTGTAGCCGGTGATCAGGGCGGGGGCGATGCACATGCCGACCAGCAGGCCGACGCCCGCGAGGACGGCCACGGAGTGCGCGGCCCACAGGCCGGACGCGGTCAGGGCCAGCGCGGTGCAGCCCACGACCAGGCGCCGCCGGGGAGCCGTCTTCCAGGCGATCGCGCCGCAGACGACGCCGGAGAGCATGTTGCCCGCGGCGAAGATCCCGTACAGGACGCCGTTCAGGCCGGGCGAGCCGATCGACTCCGTGAACGCGGCGAGCGAGACCTGCATGCCGCCGAAGACGGAGCCGATGCCCAGGAAGACCGCCACCAGGACGCGTACCCCGGGGACCCGCAGCGCGGAATCGTGCGCCACGCGCGCGTGCCCGTCGCGCCCGACGGACGGCTGGGTGCCGCGCTGCGCCGCGAACAGCAGACCGCCGACGAGCGTCAGGCCGGCCTCGGTGAGCAGTCCGGCGGCCGGGTCCACGGCCGTGCACAGCGCGGTGGCCAGCAGCGGCCCGAGGACGAAGGTCAGCTCGTCGGTGACGGACTCGAAGGCCGCCGCGGTCGTCATCAGCGGCGAGTCCTTCAGCTTCACCCCCCAGCGGGCGCGCACCATCGGGCCGATCTGCGGCACGGAGGCGCCGGTCGGCACGGCCGCCGCGAACAGCGCCCACAGCGGTGCGCCGGAGAGCGCCAGGGCGGTCAGCCCGAGGCCCGCGAGGGCGTGCACGAGGACGCCGGGCAGCAGCACGGCCCGCTGCCCGTGCCGGTCGGCCAGACGGCCGGCGAAGGGCGCGAAGAGGGCCATGGAGACGCCGGTCACGGCGGCGACGGCGCCGGCCGCCCCGTAGGAGCCGGTGGTGTGCTGCACGAGCAGCACGATGGACAGCGTCAGCATCGCGAACGGCTGCCGCGCCGCGAAGCCGGGAAGCAGGAACGTCCATGCGCCCCGGGTGCGCAGCAGCTGCCCGTATCCGGGACGGGCGGAGGCCGGCGCGGACCCGCCGGACGACGACTTCGAGGTGACCGTGGACACCACGGCCCGTGCCTTTCTGCCGCCTGGTAGCGCGCCCGTGCGGGGGGCGCCGAGAGCTGTCCTCTTGCGCGTGCGGTAGATACCGGCGCCCACTGCGGAGGCGTCCCGGCCGCCATACGGTCGCGCCAGCTCTGCGTCAGGCAGAGTCGGTTCGATCGGTACGCCTTCATCGTACAGGCCTTGATCGGCTCCCCCCTGTGAAAAAGCGCACCCCAGAGGCCCCGCGCCCGCACATGCCGGGAACGCGCGGCTCTCGGGGGACCGCCCTGGAAGTGCCGCCCCAGGGGGTACGGCCCCGGGGTACTGCCTCCGGGGAGCGCCGTCCCGGACGGGCCCGGGGGGCTACCGGCGCTGCTCCTCCTCGGTTCCCAGCCAGCCGGCGAGCTTGCCGCCGTGGGCGACCGCGCGCAGGCGCCGCTCGGCGGCGTCCCGGACCGGGTCGGTGGCCACCACGAGCAGTTCGTCGCCGTGCCGCAGCACCGTCGCGGGCAGCGGCACGAACGACTCGCCGTCGCGGACGACCAGCGTCACCGCGGCGCCCGCGGGCAGCCGCAGCTCGTTGATCTCGACGCCGTGCATCCTCGACCCGTCGGGGACCGACACGGACAGCAGGTGCCCGCGCAGCCGCTCCAGGGGCGCGGACTCGATGCCCAGGTCGGCGGCCTCGGAGGAGATGTCGAGGTGCAGCTTGCGCGCCAGCCAGGGCAGCGTGGGGCCCTGGATGAGGGTGTAGAAGCAGACCAGGACGAAGACGATGTTGAAGATCCGGCGGCTGTCCTCGACGCCGTTCACCATGGGGATGGTGGCCAGGATGATGGGCACCGCGCCGCGCAGTCCGGCCCACGACATCAGGGCCTGCTGCCGCCACGGCGTCCGGAACGGCAGCAGGGAGGCGACCACGCTCAGCGGCCGCGCCACCATGGTCAGCACCAGGCCGATGAGGAGCGCGGGCCAGACGTCGTCCCCGAGGTCGTGCGGGGTGACCAGCAGGCCGAGCAGCACGAACATGCCGATCTGCGCGATCCAGCCGAGCCCCTCGGCGAAGCCGCGGGTGGCCGGCCAGTGCGGCAGCCGGGAGTTCCCGAGGATCACCGAGGCCAGGTAGACGGCGAGGAAGCCGCTGCCGTGGGCCATCGCCCCGGCCGCGTAGGCGGCGACCGCGATGGCCATCACGGCGATCGGGTAGAGGCCGGAGGCGGGCAGCGCCACGTGCCGCAGGCCGAAGGCGCCGAGCCAGCCGACGGCGAGGCCGATGGCGGCGCCCACCGCCAGCTCCAGCGCGATCTCGCCGAGCAGCACGTACCAGTGCTCGACCGGCCCGGCCGTGGAGAAGGCGACGACCAGGATGACCACCGGGGCGTCGTTGAAGCCGGACTCGGCCTCCAGGGCGCCCGTCACGCGCGAGGGGAGGGGCACCTTGCGCAGCACCGAGAAGACCGCCGCCGCGTCCGTGGAGGACACCACCGCGCCGATGATGAGCGCCTGCCGCCACTCCAGGCCGATCAGGTAGTGCGCGCCCGCGGCCGTGACGCCGACACTCGCCGCGACGCCCACCGTGGCCAGCGCGGCGGACGCCGGCAGGACGGGCCCGATCTCCTTCCACTTCGTGCCCAGGCCGCCCTCGGCCAGGATCACCACCAGGGCCGCGTACCCGATCACCTGGGTCAGCTCGGCGTCGTTGAAGCCGATCTTGCCGATGCCGTCCTGGCCCATGGCCACGCCGATGCCCAGGTACACGAGCAGGCTGGGCAGTCCGCTGCGCGAGGAGACGCGGACCGCCGCCACGGCGACGATCAGGACGAGCGAGCAGACGAGCAGGAGCTGGTTGAGGTGGTGGACAGTCAGCGGCCGGACCCTTCCCGCGTGTGCACTGGCACTTCGTTACCTTATCTAGTTACCTTACCTAACTCTTGACGTTTTCTTGACGCGCAAGTGATCACTTCGAGAGCTTCGCCGGTGCGGGTATCCGACTCCGCGTCAAGGCTCGGGTGACGCTGCGCCTATGGTTGCTCCAGCGCTCAGTCAAATGCACAGCCCCGCCTGCCGCTCGCGTAAGGACAGCAAGGACAGCGATGCCCTCCACCACCACCGCCTCTTCCGGCCAAAAGCCCGGCAAGTCCGGCAGGAAGAAGGGGCGCAGAGCCCGTCTGCTCGTGATCCTCCTGGTTCTGGCCCTCGTCGGAGGCGTGGCCTACGGGGCGTTCTGGAGCGTCAGTACCGTTCGCGCCTCCTTCCCCCAGACCAAGGGGTCGGTCACGCTCGACGGGCTCTCGGGCCCCGTCGACGTGAAGCGGGACGGGAACGGGATCCCCCAGATCTACGCCTCCTCCGAGGAGGACCTGTTCATGGCCCAGGGCTACGTCCAGGCCCAGGACCGGTTCTACGAGATGGACGTGCGCCGCCACATGACCTCCGGGCGGCTGTCCGAGATGTTCGGCAAGGGGCAGGTCGACAACGACGCCTTCCTGCGCACGCTCGGCTGGGACCGCGTCGCCGAGGAGGAGTACAAGTCCAAGCTCTCGGCGGAGACCAAGAAGTACCTCCAGGCCTACGCCAAGGGGGTCAACGCGTACCTGAAGGGCAAGGACGGCGCGGACATCTCCCTGGAGTACGCGGCCCTCGGGTTCACCAACGACTACACGCCCCAGGATTGGACCCCGGTCGACTCCGTCGCCTGGCTCAAGGCGATGGCCTGGGACCTGCGCGGCAACATGCAGGACGAGATCGACCGCTCCCTGCTGACCAGCCGCCTCGGCCCGAAGCAGATCGCCGACCTGTACCCGGACTACCCCTACGACCGGAACAGGACGATCGTCCAGGAGGGGCAGTACAGCGAGTTCGCCGGCGCCTACGAGCAGGGTGACGGGACGGGCACCGGAACCGGGACCGGCACCGGGACGGGAACCGGCACCGGCACGCAGGGCGCGGCCGGCACCGGGCTCGCGGGCGACACCGCGGTGCCCTCGGGATCGTCGCTGGAGAGCCAGCTCTCGGGCCTGTACGAGGTCCTGGACGACGTGCCCACGGCCGTCGGCGTGAACGGCAACGGCATCGGTTCCAACTCCTGGGTCGTCGACGGCGAGCACACCATCACCGGCAAGCCGCTGCTGGCCAACGACCCGCACCTGTCGGCGTCGCTGCCCTCGGTCTGGTACCAGATGGGCCTGCACTGCCGCAGCGTCTCCGCGAAGTGCCGGTACGACGTCTCCGGGTACACCTTCGCGGGCATGCCGGGCGTGGTCATCGGCCACAACCAGAGCATCGCCTGGGGCATGACGAACTCCGGCGTCGACGTCAGCGACCTGTACCTGGAGAAGCTCACCGGGCAGGGCTACGAGTACGACGGCAAGGTGGTGCCCTTCGAGACCCGCAAGGAGGTCATCAAGGTCGCCGGCGGCGGCAGCCGCACCATCGTCGTGCGCGAGACCAACAACGGCCCCCTGCTGTCCGACCGCGACGACGAGCTCGTGAAGGTCGGCAAGAAGGCCACCGTCGACAGCGCCGCCCCCGACCGCGGCGACGGCTACGGCATCGCGCTGCGCTGGACCGCGCTCCAGCCGGGCACCACCATGAACGCCGTCTTCGAGCTGAACCGGGCCACGGACTGGACGGAGTTCCGCAAGGCGGCCGCCTCCTTCGAGGTCCCCTCGCAGAACCTCGTCTACGCGGACACCGAGGGCCACATCGGCTACCAGCTGCCCGGCAAGATCCCCACGCGGGAGACGGGCGACGGCTCGCTGCCGTCGCCGGGCTGGGACCCGAAGTACCGCTGGAACGGCTACCTGAAGCAGGAGCAGCTGCCCTACGAGTACGACCCGGAGCGCGGCTACATCGTCACCGCCAACCAGGCCGTCGTGGACGAGGACAAGTATCCGTACACGCTCACCACGGACTGGGGCTACGGCGCCCGCAGCCAGCGGATCACCGACCTGATCGAGTCGAAGATCAAGGGCGGCGGCAAGATCTCCACCGACGACATGCGCCAGATGCAGCTCGACAACAGCAGTGAGATCGCCAAGCTGCTGGTGCCCAAGCTGCTGAAGATCGACGTCGCGGACAAGGACGTGCGCGAGGCGCAGAAGCTCCTGGAGGGCTGGAACTACACCCAGGACGCCGACTCGGCCGCCGCCGCCTACTTCAACGCCACCTGGCGCAACATCCTGAAGCTGGCCTTCGGCAACAAGCTGCCCAAGGAACTGCGGGTCAAGGGCCAGTGCCTGTCCGTCGAGCCGGCGAACTCCACCGGCCCGGCCGACGAGGACCGCAAGGTGCGCGAGTGCGGCCAGCGCGACGCGGGCAGCGCGCAGCCGGACGGCGGCGACCGCTGGTTCGAGGTGGTCCGCTCGATCCTCGACGACGAGGACAACGACTGGTGGACGGCGCCGGCGACGCGCACCGACAAGGAGGCGAAGAACCGCGACCAGCTGTTCGCGCGCGCCATGGAGGACGCCCGCTGGGAGCTGACCGCCAAGCTCGGCAAGGACATCGACAGCTGGAGCTGGGGCCGGCTGCACCGGCTGTACCTGAAGAACCAGACCCTGGGCACCGAGGGGCCCGCCGCCCTGCGGTACCTGCTCAACCGCGGCCCGTACAACCTGGGCGGCGGCGAGGCGGCGGTCGACGCGACCGGCTGGAACGCGGCCGGGGGCTACTCGGTGGTGTGGGTGCCGTCGATGCGCATGGTGGTGAACCTCGCGGACCTCGACAAGTCCAAGTGGATCAACCTCACCGGCGCCTCCGGGCACGCCTACAGCGCCCACTACGTCGACCAGACGAGCAAGTGGATCAAGGGTGAGCTGCTGCCCTGGCCCTCCTCGGAGAAGGCGGTCGACGCGTCCACCGAGGACACGCTGGTGCTGAAGTCCTGACGACGGCTCCGGATCCGCCGGGAAGGGCCCTCCGCGCACGCGTGGAGGGTCCTTCCCGCGTCCGGGGCCCGGGCGCGCTCCGGTGAGGGTGGCGGGGCGGCGGGCGGCTCCGTGGGAGGTCAGCGGGGGAAGCGGACGGTACCCGAGGGCGTCACGGCCGCGCGCACCGGCCGGTCGTGCGGCTCGGCGGGCACCAGGTCCACGACCTCGGTGTCGTACAGGAGCACCACCAGGGCGGGGTCCGCGCCCGCGCGCTCCAGCCGGGCCAGCACCCGGTCGTAGGAGCCGCCGCCGCGGCCCAGCCGCATCCCGCGCGCGTCCACGGCCAGGCCGGGCAGCAGGACGGCGTCGGCCGCCAGGACGGCGTCGGGGCCGAGCCGGTCCCCGGCGGGCTCCAGGAGGGTCATGCGGCCCTCGTACCGGACGGGCACGAGCGAGTCGGGACCGGTGTAGACGCCCCAGTCCAGGTCGTTGTCCGGAAGCAGGAGGGGCAGCAGGACCCGCGTCCCGCGCGCGCGGAGGGCGTCCAGGAGCGCCCGCGTGCCGGGTTCGGCGCCCATGGAGACGTACGCCGCCACCGTGCCCGCCCCGGCCAGCTCGGGCAGGCCCAGGGCCCGCGAGGCGAGGAGGGCGTCCTTTTCCCGCACGTCATCGACTGTCAATCCATCTCTCACCGAGAGGAACTCCCGCCGCAACATTCGTTTGACAGGCTTGTCGGCACGTCTCGTCGAATGCACAGATCACTCCCGTTTTGCTCGTAACGCGCTCATATGAGAGCGAATTAACCGGAGCCACAGATTCCACACAAAGCCACCGGATAAGGTGGCGCTCATGATTGAGTCGCACCCCCCCAGGATCAACAAGGCTGTCATTCCCGCAGCGGGCCTCGGCACCCGGTTCCTGCCGGCCACCAAGGCCACTCCCAAGGAGATGCTGCCGGTCGTCGACAAGCCGGCGATCCAGTACGTGGTCGAGGAGGCCGTGTCGGCGGGGCTCGACGACGTCCTGATGATCACCGGGCGCAACAAGCGCCCCCTGGAGGACCACTTCGACCGCAACTACGAGCTGGAAGCGGCCCTCCAGAAGAAGGGCGACAGGGACCGGCTCGCCAAGGTCCAGGAGTCCAGCGACCTGGCGACCATCCACTACGTCCGCCAGGGCGACCCCAAGGGTTTGGGCCACGCCGTCCTGTGCGCCGCGCCCCACGTCGGCGACGAGCCCTTCGCGGTCCTGCTCGGCGACGACCTGATCGACCCGCGCGACCCGCTGCTGGCCCGCATGGTCGAGGTCCAGGAGCGGCACGGCGGCAGCGTCGTGGCGCTCATGGAGGTCGCCCCGGAGCAGATCCACCTCTACGGCTGCGCGGCCGTGGAGGCCACCGGGGAGGACGGCGTGGTCAAGGTCACCGGCCTGGTGGAGAAGCCCGAGCCGGCCGACGCCCCCAGCAACTACGCGATCATCGGCCGCTACGTCCTGGACCCCGCCGTCTTCGGCATACTGCGCACGACCGAGCCGGGCCGCGGCGGCGAGATCCAGCTCACCGACGCCCTCCAGCAGCTCGCCGAGGACGAGAAGGTCGGCGGCCCCGTGCACGGCGTCGTCTTCGACGGACGCCGCTATGACACCGGCGACCGCGGCGACTATCTGCGTGCCATTGTCAGACTCGCGTGCGAACGTGAAGATCTGGGTCCTGACTTCCGGACCTGGCTCCGCAGTTACGTCACCGAGGAGATGTAGCGATCTTGAGCAGCGCCGCGCCCCGTTCCGCCGGCCGGGACCACCTCTGGTCGGTGGAGGAGCACCTGGAGGACATCCTCACGACCGTCCGCCCCCTGGACCCCATCGAGCTGCAGCTCCTGGACGCGCAGGGCTGCGTCCTGGTCGAGGACGTCACGGTGCCCGTCTCCCTGCCGCCCTTCGACAACAGCTCGATGGACGGGTACGCGGTCCGGGTCGCCGACGTCGCGGGCGCGAGCGAGGAGTTCCCGGCCGTCCTGACGGTCGTCGGGGACGTCGCGGCGGGCCGCGCGGGGCTCCTGCAGGTGGGTCCCGGCCAGGCCGCCCGCATCATGACCGGCGCCCCGCTGCCGCCCGGCGCCGAGGCGGTCGTCCCCGTGGAGTGGACCGACGGCGGCCTCGGCGGCGGCCCGGTGAGCGGCATGCGCGCCCGCAGCGCGTCCCCCGAGGGCGCCACCGGCGAGGTGCGCGTCCACCGTCCCGCTCCGCCGCGCGCGCACGTCCGCGCCAAGGGCAGCGACGTGCGGGCCGGCGACCGCGTCCTGGAGGCCGGCACGGTCCTCGGGCCGCCGCAGATCGGGCTGCTCGCCGCGATCGGCCGCGGCACGGTCCGCGTCCGCCCGCGCCCCCGCGTGGTCGTCCTGTCCACCGGCAGCGAGCTGGTCCCGCCCGGCGAGCCGCTCGCCGAGGGCCAGATCCACGACTCCAACAGCTTCGCGCTGACCGCCGCCGCCCGCGACGCCGGGGCGATCGCCTACCGGGTGGGCGCGGTCGCCGACGACGCCGAGACCCTGCGCGCCACCATCGAGGACCAGCTCGTCCGCGCCGACCTGATGGTCACCTCGGGCGGCGTCAGCGTCGGCGCGTACGACGTGGTCAAGGAGGCGCTGTCCCACGCCGCCGACGCCGAGGAGGACGGCGGCGGCGTCGAGTTCCGCAAGCTGGCCATGCAGCCGGGCAAGCCCCAGGGCTTCGGCACCGTCGGCCCCGACCACACGCCGCTGCTCGCGCTCCCGGGCAACCCCGTGTCGTCGTACGTCTCCTTCGAACTGTTCGTCCGCCCCGCCATCCGCGCCCTGATGGGCCTCCAGGACCTCCACCGGCCCACCGCCAGGGCGGTGCTGCGCTGCGACAAGGCGCTGACCTCGCCCGCGGGCCGCCGCCAGTTCCTGCGCGGCCGGTACGCCGACGGGGCGGTGACCCCCGTGGGCGGGGCGAGTTCGCATCTGGTCGCGGCCCTCGCGCACGCGAACGCGCTGATCGTGGTGGGCGAGGACACCGAGTCGCTGGAGCCCGACGCGGACGTCGAGGTGGTCCTGCTCGGCTGAGGCGCCCGCGTTGGCGGTACCGTGTCGCGCAAACGGACCCGCGCGCCCCGAGCGCGCCGGACCCCGACCGGGAGCGCCACCAGATGAGTACGGAAGCCAGGCTGACCCACCTCGACGACGCGGGCGCCGCCCGCATGGTCGACGTGTCGGACAAGGACGTGACCGCGCGCACCGCCCGTGCGAGCGGCCGCGTGCTGGTCTCACCGCGGGTGGTGGAGCTGCTGCGCGGCGAGGGCGTGCCCAAGGGCGACGCCCTGGCCACCGCGCGCATAGCCGGGATCATGGGCGCCAAGCGCACCCCCGACCTCGTTCCGCTGTGCCACCCGCTCGCGGTCTCCGGCGTGAAGGTCGACCTCGCGGTCGCCGACGACGCCGTGGAGATCACCGCCACGGTGCGGACCACCGACCGCACCGGTGTGGAGATGGAGGCGCTCACCGCCGTCTCCGTGGCCGCCCTCACCGTGGTCGACATGGTCAAGGCCGTCGACAAGGGGGCCGTGATCACGGACGTGCGGGTCGAGGAGAAGACGGGCGGCAAGTCCGGCGACTGGAGCCGGGCGTGACGGCGGCGTCCGGCGAACCGCCACTCGGCGGCGCTCTGGGCGCCCCCTACAGCGCCCTCGTCGTCACCGCCTCCAACCGCGCCTCGGCGGGCGTCTACGAGGACAGGGGCGGCCCCCTGATCGTCGAGGGGCTCACGTCCCTGGGGTTCGCGGTCGACGGCCCCGTGGTCGTCCCGGACGGCGACCCGGTCGAGCGGGCCCTGCGCACCGGCGTCGAGGCCGGCTACGACGTGATCGTGACCACCGGCGGCACTGGTCTGTCGCCCACCGACCGCACCCCCGAGGCCACCCGCGCGGTCGTCGCGTACGAGGTCCCGGGCATCCCCGAGGCGATCCGGGCGCACGGCGTGCGCAAGGTACCCACGGCGGCCCTCTCGCGGGGCCTGGCCGGGGTCGCCGACCGGACGCTGATCGTCAACCTGCCGGGCTCCACCGGCGGGGTGCGCGACGGTCTCGCCGTCCTGGAGGGCCTGCTGGTCCACGCCGTGGACCAGATCCGCGGCGGTGACCATCCCAGACCTGCGGGGGGTGCGAGCTGAACAGCCCATCCTGGCCGGCCCGGCTGACCGACGGCGACGTGGTCCTGCGGCCGATAAAGATGCGCGACCAGCGTGCCTGGCGGGAGGTCAACCGGCGCAACCGCGACTGGCTGCGCCCCTGGGAGGCGACGATCCCGCCGCCCACGCCCAGCGGGCCGATCACCCACCGGCCGACGTACCGCCAGATGGTGCGGCATCTGCGCGGCGAGGCGAACGCGGGCCGCATGCTGCCCTTCGTCATCGAGTACGAGGGAAGGCTCGTCGGCCAGTTGACGGTCGCCGGGATCACCTGGGGCTCGATGTGTTCGGGCCATGTGGGGTACTGGGTCGACGAGGCGGTGGCCGGGCGCGGAGTGATGCCGACGGCCGTGGCGCTCGCCGTCGACCACTGCTTCCGTACCGTCGGGCTGCACCGTGTCGAGGTCTGCATTCGCCCCGAGAACCGGCCGAGCCGGCGGGTCGTGGAGAAACTCGGATTCCGCGAGGAGGGGCTCCGGCCCCGTTATCTGCACATCGACGGAGCCTGGCGGGACCACCTCGTCTTCGCGCTCACCGCGGAGGAGGTGTCCGAGGGCATGCTCGCCCGCTGGCAGCGGACACGCTCGCGCGACGCGTCCGGGAAATCGCCTCGGGACACTCCGCGGAACACCGCGTAAATAAAATAAGTGTTCGAATTTGATCGCATGACGATCACTCGGACGCATTAAATAGGCCCCCGCGACAGTCCGCTGATCGCATCGGCCACAAAAAAAGATGGAAATATCAGCCAGATCGTGCGACACACCGGCGCAATTGGCGGATGGCCTCACGCAAACCCCTCTACCGTGTGAGGCGTGAGCAGCAGCGGCCTCATCTACGCAGTCATCGTCGGGGCCTGGGCCGCCTACTTGGTGCCCATGTGGCTCCGTAGGCAGGACGAGCTGAACGAGGCCCGTCCGACGGAACGCTTCAGCACCGCCATCCGGCTGCTGTCCGGAAGGGCGGGAATGGAGCGCCGTTACGCCAGGGACCTGCAGGCGCGCTCCGCCGACGAGGGGGAGCGGGCCGCGGACCCGGACGCCGTCACCGACTCGGTGGACGTCCGGGCCTTCGCCATGTCCCAGACCCTTCTCGAGACGCGCGCCGACTCCGGCGGCGCCCGCGAGGAGTCCGGGGCCCGGCCCGCCGTACGGGAGGCGGCGCCCGTTCCGCGGGACGCGGCGCCGGCGCGGCAGAAGGCCGCCCCGCCGCACGCCCCGTCGGACGAGGCCGGTGCCGGTGCGGGCGCGGCGGCGCCGTCCAAGGACCGCAGGCCCCGGGTGCCGGCCGCGCGCCGGCCCGCCGCGGCGGAGGCCGCGGCGCGCGCCCAGCGCTCCAAGGTGCTCGCACGCCGCCGCCGCACCACGATCGTGCTCTTCCTCGCCTTCACGCTCGGCGCCGTCGTCGCCGCGGTCGGCGGCCTCGCCTTCCTCTGGGCGCCCGGCGTGCCCGCGGTGCTGCTCAGCGGCTACATCGCCTACCTGCGCTCCCAGGAGCGGCGGCGCTTCACGTACACCATGGACCGCCGGCGCGCCGAGGCCGCGGCGCAGCGGCTGCGCGAGCGCCAGCCGCGCCGCAGGTCCCCCGCCGACCCGGGCGTCGAGGAGCAGGAGGAGGCGCCGGAGTCCGACACCGACCCCGGACTGCTCGCCCTCGCCGCCGACCGGCGCGCCCTCGTCGAGCAGACCGACCACGCCGAGTGGGTCGACCAGCAGCGCGAGCGGCGCGGCGGGCCGGGCCACGGCGAGAGCTGGGAGCCCGTGCCGGTCCCGCTGCCGACGTACGTGACCGCGCCCGTCGCGCCGCGCGCCACCTCCGGCGTCGACCTGGGCGCGCCGGACGCCTGGAGCTCGGCGCGCTCCAGCGCGGCGGAGCCGGCCGCCGCCCCCGCCGAGGAGGAGCCGCCCGCCGAGGAGCGGCACGACGACGCCGACGGCGGCCGCAGCGACGCCCGCCGCGCCGCCTCCGCCCGCCGCGCCCGCGAGCGGGGCCGCACCCCGCTGTTCGACCAGTACGAGGAGAGCGAGCGGCCGCGCGCGGCCAACGAGTGACGCGCCCCGGAGCCGTGGTCCGGCCGGTCCCTCCAGGGGCCGGCCGGCGGCGTTTCCGGACCGTCCCCCCGGCCCTGCCCCCGGGCGGCCGCGGCCGGTTCGCACCCCTCCGGGACCCCCGTCCCTGACCAGGCCGGGAACGGATTTCCAAGCACCCGGACGGGGATGCTAGAGTTTCACTCGTTGCAAGGGCCTGTGGCGCAGTCCGGTAGCGCACCTCGTTCGCATCGAGGGGGCCAGGGGTTCAAATCCCCTCAGGTCCACTGCAATGAGTACTCCGCGAAAGTACTCACCGGATCCCGGTCCGACGGTCACCGTCGGACCGGGATCTCTGCGTTTCCGGGGCGGTTGGGGCGGGGCCCGGCCAAGAGCTCCGACGATCGGCGCCGGTTGGGCCGCGGGCCGCGAGAAGATCCCGGCTCCTTCTCCTTCGCGCCCTGCGCCGACCGCCCGGACGGGCCCGCCGCGAACGACCCGCGTCGGCCCGGCGGGGCGACTATGGTCGGAGGCGCCGTGCGCCGCAGGAGGACGAAGGAGCACACCGGACATGACCGCCCATGCCACGGAACCCACACCGGGCGTTCCGCCCATGCCCGAGCGGAATCCGAAGGCGCTGCGCGAGGCGATCGTCCAGCACGCTCCTCAGCTCCTCCCCGGCTTCGACGAGCACTGGCGGTGGGCCGTCGCCGACGCGTACGACATCAGCACCGTGCCCGCGTTCATGGCCCGTTGGTGGGGCGAGTACGCGATCGCCCGCGACCCGAAACTCGACGCCCACGTGACCGATCTCGAACACCGCGCGGCAGAGTCCGCCGACCTCGTCGAGGCCAAGGCGCTCCTGGAAGAGGCGTCCCACATCCGGCACCGGGTACAGCGCCTGGAGCCCGGCCAGTGACCGACGACGGGTTCATGGGCCCGCCCTGGCAGATGGATTGGACACTCAAGGCCCAAGCCGCCCGCGACGCGCTGCCCGAGCACGTACGGGGGATGAGCGACGCCGTGCGCGCGGAACTGGTCACGGTGAAGGACCCCTGTTTCAGGGGCATCGGCACCGAGCGGACCTTCCTGCCGACATGAAGGTCCAGCCGGTGCGGTCCGACGATCCCAAAGGCCCCCGCATCCTCCTCTTCGACAACGGGCACGGCTGGCTGCGGTACGTGTTCGTGCGGCGCGTCGAGGATCCGCAGATCGTCGTGGAAGAGGTCTTCCGGCAGTGATCCGGCCCGGGTGCCGGAACTCCGCCGGGGGCTTCCCGCGGGGTTCCGGCGGCCGGGATCAGAGCGCCTTCGCGTAGCAGAGGCTCGACTCGTAGTCGCGGTAGTAGCCGAACTTGGCGCAGGGCTCGTAGCCGCTGGAGGTGTAGAGGCCGATCGCCTCGGGCTGCTGGGTGCCCGTCTCCAGGACCATGCGGGTGCGGCCGGCGGCGCGGGCGTCCTCCTCCAGGGCCGCGAGGATGCGGCGGGCGAGGCCGCGGCCGCGGAACTCCTCGGTCACGTACATCCGCTTCAGCTCGGCGTCGCCGTTCCTGTAGCCCTCGTCGTTCTCGTCCTGGGTGCGCCAGCCGCCGGTGGCCACGGGGCTGTCCCGGTCGTCGTACGCGATGAGGTACAGCCCGCGCGGCGGGACGAACATCGTCGCGTCGAGCGGTGTGAGATCGCCCTCGTCGCCGTAGCGGACCGCGTACTCGGCCTGGACCTGGTCGTTCAGCTTCACGGCGTCGGGGTGGTCGAAGCGGACGCGGCGTATGTTCATGCTGGACATCGTGTCTCTGTGCGTAGGGGATTCCGGTTGCTCCACCAGTGTGCCGGTATCGTGCGCTGGTGCTGACTGTGACCTCTGTGAATGTGAACGGGCTGCGTGCCGCCGCGAAGAAGGGCTTCGTGGAGTGGCTCGCCGGGACCTCCGCCGACGTGCTCTGCCTGCAGGAGGTGCGGGCCGAGCCGGAGCAGCTGCCGCAGGAGGTGCGCGAGCCGCAGGGGTGGCACGTCGTGCACGCGCCCGCGGCGGCCAAGGGACGCGCGGGCGTCTCCCTCTACACCCGCCGCGAGCCCGACCGGGTGCGGATCGGGTTCGGGTCCGCGGAGTTCGACGGCAGCGGGCGCTACGTCGAGGCCGACCTGCCCGGGGTCACGGTCGCCAGCCTCTACCTGCCCTCCGGCGAGGTGGGGACCGAGCGGCAGGACGAGAAGATCCGGTTCATGGCCGAGTTCCTCGTGTACCTGAAGGAGCTCAGGGCGCGGGCCGCGGCCGACGGGCGCGAGGTCCTGGTCTGCGGCGACTGGAACATCGCCCACCAGGAGGCCGACCTCAAGAACTGGCGCGCCAACCGCAAGAGCTCCGGCTTCCTGCCGGAGGAGCGCGCGTGGCTGGGCGACGTCTTCGCCGGCGGCGGCTACGTCGACGTCGTACGGGCGCTGCACCCGGGCGTCGAAGGGCCGTACTCGTGGTGGTCCTACCGGGGGCGGGCCTTCGACAACGACAGCGGATGGCGCATCGACTACCACGTCGCGACGCCGGGCCTGGCCGGGCGGGCCGTGAAGGGGTTCGTCGAGCGGGCCGCCACGCACGGCGAGCGGTGGTCGGACCACGCGCCCGTGACCGTGGCCTACGACCTGTAGGCCGCTCCGTACGTCAGTCGGTGGCGGCGGGGCGCGGCGCGTCCGGGTCCTGCGTCCGCAGGACCCGGTCCAGCGCCATCGACAGCTCCGCCTCCACCACGCTCTTGGCCAGCGGGCGCAGGCGCTGGAGGTCGGGGACGCCGCGGTCGCCCCGGGCGAGGACCAGGTCGGCGAAGAGCGCGGCCAGGGCCTCCGCGTGCGCGCGGGTGCTGCGGGCGGCCGCGAGGACGTCCGCGAGCGGGACGCCCTCGCGGACCAGGGCCGCCGAGACCTCCAGGAGCCGGCGGCTGATGTGCACGATCTCCGTGCCGTCCGTGCCGAGGTAGCCGAGGTCCATGGCGGCGGCCAGGTTCTCCGGGGTGGCCTGGTCGCCGAAGTGGTCGGCGAGGTCCTCGGGGGAGAGGCGGACCGGCGTCTCCTCGCTGGGCACGCCGAGCCCCAGCAGGTCTCCGACGTCGCGGCCGTGGTCGAAGGCCTCGGCCAGCTCCGCGATGCCGTTGAGCGTGTGGCCGCGCTCCAGCAGCGCCGAGATCGTGCGCAGCCGGGCCAGGTGGCCGTCGTCGTACCAGGCGATCCGGCCCTCGCGGCGGGGCGGCGGGATCAGCTTGCGCTCGCGGTAGAAGCGCAGGGTGCGCACCGTGATGCCGGCCTCCCTGGCCAGCTCCTCCATGCGGTACTCCCGCTTCCCTGATCCCTCGGACACGTCAGCAGCCTATGTCGTACCGGCGGTAACTTTCCTTGCGCCGACCCCTACCCATCAGTACGGAGCTGTTCTACGCTCCCATTGCGCCAGTGTTCACTGGCAGAGTCGTGCGGGAGCAAGGAGGCCTCGGACATGACCGAGCACGAGCATGTACGCGTGGCGGTGGTCGGCTCCGGATTCGGCGGACTCGGCGCCGCGGTCCGGCTGCGCCGGGAGGGTGTCACCGACTTCGTCGTCCTGGAGCGCGCGAGCAGCGTGGGCGGCACCTGGCGGGACAACAGCTACCCGGGCTGCGCCTGCGACGTGCCCTCCCACCTGTACTCCTTCTCCTTCGCGCCCAACCCCGACTGGCCGCGCGCCTTCTCCGGGCAGGAGCACATCCGCGCCTACCTGGAGCACGTCGCCGACACCTTCGGGCTGCGCCCGCACATCCGCTTCGACTCCGAGGTGAAGCTGATGCGCTGGGACACCGAGAAGCTGCACTGGGAGATCGAGACGACGGGCGGGAACCTCACCGCGGACCTCGTCGTCTCCGCCACCGGGCCGCTGTCCGACCCGAAGATCCCGGACATCCCCGGCCTCGACACCTTCCCCGGCAAGGTCTTCCACTCCGCCCGCTGGGACCACGACCACGACCTGCGCGGCGAGCGCGTCGCCATGATCGGCACGGGCGCCTCGGCCATCCAGATCGTGCCCGCCATCCAGCCCGAGGTCTCCCGGCTGACCCTCTTCCAGCGCACCCCGCCGTGGGTGATGCCGCGCATGGACCGCGCCATCAGCGGCGCCGAGCGGGCCCTGCACCGGGCGCTGCCGTTCACCACGCGGCTGCGGCGCGGGCTGCTGTGGGGCATCCGGGAGCTGCAGGTCCAGGCGTTCACCAAGCGCCCCGACGAGCTGGGCCTGGTGGAGCGGCTGGCCAAGGCCAACATGGCCCGCGCGATCAAGGACCCGGCGCTGCGCGCCAAGCTCACCCCCGACTACCGCATCGGCTGCAAGCGCATCCTGCTGTCCAACACGTACTATCCGGCGCTCGCGCAGCCGAACGTGGACGTGGTCACCGGCGGGCTCACCGAGGTCCGCGGCTCCACCCTCGTCGCCGCCGACGGCACCGAGACCGAGGCCGACGTGATCGTCTTCGGCACCGGCTTCCACGTCACCGACATGCCGATCGCCGAGCGGGTCGTGGGCGCCGAGGGCCGGACCCTGGCGGAGACCTGGAAGGACGGGATGGCGGCGCTGCGCGGCGCGACCGCCACCGGCTTCCCCAACTGGATGACGATCATCGGGCCCAACACGGGCCTGGGCAACTCCAGCATGATCCTGATGATCGAGTCGCAGCTGAACTACCTGGCCGACTACGTGCGGCAGCTGGACGTGCTCGGCGGGCGCGCGGCCCTCGACCCCCGGCCCGCCGCCGTGGACGCCTGGAACACCAAGGTCCAGCAGCGGATGGAGCGCACGGTGTGGAACACCGGCGGCTGCACCAGCTGGTACCTGGACCCGCAGGGCCGCAACACCACCATCTGGCCGGGCACCACCGCCGACTTCCGCGGCGCCACCCGCCGGGTCGACCTCGCGGAGTACCAGGTGCTGCGGCCGCCGGCGGCCGGGGCGGGGACCGGGACGGCGCAGAGGGCGGAGGCGGGCGCATGAGCCGGCCGGCCCACGTGACCTCCGGTCCGTACGCGCCGCCCGTCCCCGCGCGCGTGCTGACCGCGCGGTCCGCCGACGGCGCGCGGCTGCACGTCGAGGTGCACGGCCCCGAGGACGCGCCGGCCGTGGTCCTGTCCCACGGCTGGACCTGCTCGACGGCGTTCTGGGCGGCGCAGATCCGCGCGCTCGCCGACGGCCACCGCGTGATCGCCTACGACCAGCGCGGGCACGGGCGCAGCCCCGCCCATCCCGCGTGCAGCACGGACGCGCTCGCCGACGACCTGGAGGCGGTGCTCGCCGCCACCCTCGCGCCCGGCGAGAAGGCCGTGCTCGTGGGCCACTCCATGGGCGGGATGACCCTGATGGCGGCGGCCGGGCGGCCCGGCTTCCGCGAGCACGCGGCCGCCGCGCTGCTGTGCAGCACGGGCAGTACGCGGCTGGTCGCCGAGTCGCTGGTGGTGCCGATGCGGGCCGGGCGGCTGCGCACCTGGCTCACCCGGCGGATCCTCGGCTCCAGGGCGCCGCTCGGCCCGGTCACGGCCGTCGGCTCGCGGGTCCTGAGGTACGGGACGATGGGCCCGGGGTCGTCGCCCGTCATGGTCGAGGCCTGCGCCCGGATCGTGCACGCGTGCCCGCGCGGGGTGCGGTACAGCTGGTCGCAGGTGCTGGACACGCTCGACCTCGACCACGGCGTACGGCGGCTGGACGTGCCGACCGAGATCGTGGTGGGCACCGCCGACCGGCTCACGCCCGTCGTGCACGCCCGCGCGCTGGCCGCCGCGCTGCCGCACTGCCTCGGCACCACCGAGCTGCCCGGGCTCGGGCACATGACCCCGGTCGAGGCGCCGGACCTCGTCACCGCGAGGATCCGGGACCTCGCGGCGGCGTACCTGCCGGCCCGGGACGGGACCGCGTACACACCGGCCGGGCCGGACGCACGGACCGCGTCGGCCGCTCCGGTCGTACCCATCGCACAGACCGCACCGACCGTACCGGCCGCCGACGGGCCGGCCGAGCTGAAGGAGGGCGCATGAGCGGCAGAAGGAGCCTGGAGGGGCAGGTCGCGGTCGTCACGGGGGCCGCGCGGGGCGTAGGGGAGCTGCTCGCGCGCAAGCTCTCCGCGCGCGGCGCGCGGATCGCCCTCGTCGGCCTGGAGGAGGACGAGCTGAAGCGGGTCGCCGGGCGGCTGCACGGCGACGGCGCCCACTGGTACGCCGACGTCACCGACCAGGAGGCGATGACCCGGGTCGCCGCCGAGGTGAAGGAGCGGTTCGGCAGGGTCGACATCGTCGTCGCCAACGCGGGCGTCGCCAACGGCGGGCCCTTCACCGACTCCGACCCCGTGGCCTGGCGGCGCGTGATCGAGGTCAACCTGATCGGCTCGGCGGTGACGGCCCGCGCCTTCCTGCCGGCCCTGGAGGAGAGCCGCGGCTACCTGCTGCAGGTCGCCTCGCTCGCGGCGATCACCCCGGCGCCGATGATGTCCGCGTACTGCGCGTCCAAGTCGGGCGTGGAGGCGTACGCGCACAGCCTGCGCGCCGAGGTCGGCCACAAGGGCGTCCGCGTCGGCGTCGGCTACCTGTCGTGGACCGACACCGACATGGTGCGCGGCGCCGACCAGGACGACGTGATGCGCGAACTGCGGCAGCGGCTGCCGTGGCCGTCCAACAAGACGTACCCGCTGGGCCCGGCCGTCGACCGGTTCGTCGCCGGGATCGAGCGCCGGTCCGCCCACGTGTACGGGCAGTGGTGGCTGCGCGGCATGCAGGGCGTCCGCGGCTACCTGCCCGCGGTCATCGGCGTGGTGGGCCGGCGCGAGATGCGCCGCTTCGAACCGCGGCTGAAGAGCGTCTCCAAGGGCCTGGTCGGCGCGGGCGGGGCCGCGGCGGAGAAGGAGCGCGGCCCGGTCGGCGGCTGAGCGCCCCGGAGACCGGAGGACCCGCGCCGCACGGTCCCGCCCGCTCCGGCACGTCGTCCGGGGGTGCTCCGGTCCGGTCTGCTCTCCGGCCCGGTGCGTCGTCCGGGCCACCCCCGGTCCGGCGGCCGGGTCCACCCCGGCCCGGGCCGCCCCGGCCCGATTGGCCGTCCGGGCCCGTCCCGGCCCGGGCCGCCCGCCGGGCCGGTCCGTCCCGCGGGCCGGGCCGCCGGGCGTTCATGCGTCCTCGCCCGGGGACGCCCTCATCCCGCCGTCCGCGGCGGCAGCCGCGGTCTGCTGCGGTCCGGGACGTCGCTGTGGTCCGGCGGGGACGCCGCCGGGTGCGCGGCCAGGAGGTCCAGGGCGAGGCGGACCGCGTCGTCGAGCTGGGCGTGGCGGCCCTCCGCCCAGTCCAGGGGCGTGCGGTCGACCTCCACGTCCGGCTCGACGCCGTGGTTCTCCACGGACCAGCCGTACTCCTTGAACCAGGCCGCGTTCATCGGCACGGTGATCACCGTGCCGTCGCCGAGCCGGTGGCGGCCGGTCATGCCGACCACGCCGCCCCAGGTGCGCAGACCCACCACGGGACCGAGCCCCAGCAGCTTGATGGCGGCGGTGATCATGTCGCCGTCGGAGGAGGTCATCTCGTCGGCGAGGGCGACGACCGGGCCGCGGGGCGCGTTCGAGGCGTACGAGACCGGCTGGGCGTTGCGGGTCAGGTCCCAGCCCAGGATCGTGCGGGTGAGCTTCTCCACGACCAGCTCGCTGATGTGCCCGCCGGCGTTGCCGCGCACGTCCACGACGAGGGCGGGCAGCGACATCTCCGAGCGCAGGTCGCGGGTGAACTGGGCCCAGCCGGAGCCGCCCATGTCGGGGATGTGCAGGTAGCCGCACTCGCCGCCGCTGATCCTGCGCACCACCTGCCGCCGGTTGGCGACCCAGTCCTGGTAGCGCAGCGGCCGTTCGTCCACCAGCGGGACCACGGCGACCCGGCGCGGGCGGCCGGCGCCGCCGGGGACGAGGGGGTCCGCGGGGCCTTCCCCGGAGGGGCGGCGGTGGGCGTCGGGCTGGGCGAAGGTCAGCTCCACGGTCGTGCCGCCCGCCCCCGCCAGCAGCGGGAAGGGGCCGGTGACCGGGTCGACCGGCCGCCCGTCGACGTGCGTGAGCACCGAGCCCTCGCGGATGCCGGCGCCGGCCAACGGCGAGCGCGCCCGGGAGTCGGAGGCGTCGCCGGGCAGGATGCGCGTGACGGTCCAGGCGCCGTCCCGGCGCGCGAAGTCCGCGCCGAGCAGGCCCTGTGCCCGCTGGTAGTGCGGCGGCCCCTCGTTGCGCCGGGCCGCGGAGACGTACGCGTGGGACGTGCCCAGCTCGCCCATGACCTCGCGCAGCAGGTCGGCGAACTCGTCCGGGGAGGCGACCCGTTCCAGGAGCGGCCGGTACTGGTCGAGCACCCCGTCCCAGTCGATGCCGCTCATCGCCGGGTCCCAGAAGTAGTGGCGCACGATGCGGCCCGCCTCGGCGTACGCCTGGCGCCACTCGGCGGCCGGGTCGGCCTCGTGCAGGATGCGGCGCAGGTCGATCCAGACGGTGGTGTCGAGGTCCCCGGACTCGGTGGAGGGCACGGCCCGCAGTTCGCCCTCGTCGACCACGACGAGCCGGGTGCCGTCGCCGCTGACCTCGAACCAGTCGAGGTGGGCGACGAGCTCGGACTTCTTCGCCTTGACGATGTTGAAGTACTCCAGCGTGGGCCGGCCCGAGGTGTCGGCGGGGTTGGCGAAGGTCTCGCCGAGCGCGCCCGAGATCGGCCAGCGCAGCCAGACCAGGCCGCCGCCCGCGACCGGGTACAGCGCGGAGTACTTGGACGCGGCGACCGGGAACGGCGTGACCCGGCTCTCCAGGCCCTCGATCTCCACCACCGTGCCGCCCGCGCCCCCCGTGGCGGCGGCCGTGTCGGAGCCGGCCTCCAGGGGGTCGAGCCCGCCGGCCGCCGGGCGCCCCTCCGGGGTCAGCGCGAACGGCGAGGGCGTCGCCGAGGAGAGCGGGACGAGGTAGGGACGGCAGCCGAGCGGGAAGGACAGGTCGCCGGTGTGCACGTCGTAGACGGGGTCGAAGCCGCGCCAGGACAGGAAGGCGAGGTAGCGGCCGTCGCGGGTGAAGACGGGGTTCTCGTCCTCGAAGCGGCCGTCGGTGACGTCGACGACGATCTTGGGCCCCGGCCCGGCGATCCGCGCCATCCTGATCAGCCGCAGCGAGCGGCCGATGCCCGGGTGCGACCAGGTCAGCCAGGTCCCGTCGGGGGAGAAGGCCAGGTCGCGCACGGGCCCGTTGGCGGACCTGACCACCTCGGATACCTCGCCCCCGGACTCCTCGGCGGTGTCGACCAGCAGCAGCCGGCCGTCGTGGGAGGCGACGGCGAGCCGGTCGCCCTCCTCGTCCGAGACCATCTCCTGGACGCGGCCCAGCAGGCCGGAGGCCAGCCTGCGCGGCTCGCCGCAGCCCGAGGCGCGCGGCAGCCGGGCGATCTCGACGGCGTCCTCGCCCTCTGCGTCGGTGACGTACGCGATCCGGCCGCTGGAGCCGAGCATCTCGGGCAGGCGCACCCGTACGCCCGGGGTGTCGGCGATGGTGCGGGCCGGGCCGTCGCGGTGGGTGAGCCAGTACAGGCTGCCGCGGACGACGACGGCGCTGGCCCGGCCGGTCTCGTCCACGGAGAGCCCGTCGAGGTGCTGGGCGGCCGGCACCTGGTAGCGGCGGCGGCCCGCGCGCGGCCCGCCGAGCCGCACGTCCAGGCGGCGCGGCCGCGAGTCGGGGGTCAGCTCGTCGACGATCCACAGGTCGCCCGCGCACTGGTAGACGACGCGGGTGCCGTCGGAGGAGGCGTGCCGGGCGTAGAAGGCGTCGTGGTCGGTGTGGCGGCGCAGGTCGGAGCCGTCGTGCAGGCACGAGTAGAGGTTGCCGACGCCCTCGTGGTCGGAGAGGAACGCGATCCGGTCGCCGACGAACATCGGTGAGTGCAGGTGGCCGTTCAGGCCGTCCAGCAGCCGCTTCCCGTGCAGCCAGAGCCGGCCGGTGGCCCCGCCGCGGTAGCGCTTCCAGGCGGCGGGCTCGTGCGGTGCCGTGCCGGTGAGCAGCAGCGTCCTGTGCTCCCCCGCGACGTCGGCGACCGCGATGTCGGAGACGGGGCCCCAGGGCAGCCTGCCGCCGGGGTCGCCGTCGAGGGGGACGGTGTAGGCCCAGGTGAAGTACGAGAAGGGCTGGCCGTGCGAGGCGACGGCGAGGATGCGGCCGTCGGGCGTCCAGCCGCACACGCGGGTGTCGGTGCTGCCCCAGTGGGTGAGCCGGGTGGCCGGGCCGCCCTCCACGGGGGTCACGTGGATCTCCGGGTCCAGGCTGCGCCAGTTCGTGTACGCGATGTGCCGGCCGTCCGGCGAGAAGCGGGGGTGCCCGATCTTCGTGCGGTCGACCGTGAGGCGCCAGGCGCGGCCGGGTTCGTCCAGGCGGGCCACCCACAGGTCGTCCTCGGCCACGAAGCACAGCCGGTCGCCGCTGAGGTGCGGGAAGCGCAGATAGCCGGGCGGGGTCTGGTTCTCGTCGCTCACCCACCCATGCTTTTCCGGGGCGGGGAACCCGGCAACCGGAGACGCCAGGCGACCACCGGGGCGGGCCACAGGGCCGGGTCACGGAGGCGGGCCGGTGGGCCGGGTCACCGGGGCGGGCCACCGGGCCGGGGCGGTCGCGTGACCCAACACACGTACGAAACCGTTTCGTTTCGATAGAGGCATGGGGTACTGTCTGGTGTACGAAACCGTTTCGTTCGAGTGGAAGCAGCGGAAGCAGGTGGGTGACATGGCCGGGACCGCGACGACGCGCCGCAGCCGGATCACGCCCGAGCGCGAGACCGAGCTGTACGCGGCCGTGCTCGACCTGCTCCGCGAGGTCGGTTACGACGCCCTGACCATGGATGCCGTGGCCGCCCGCACCCGGTCCAGCAAGGCCACCCTCTACCGCCAGTGGGGCGGCAAGGCCGAGCTGGTCGTCAAGGCGCTGCGGCACCAGAAGCCGACGGGCCTGAGCGACGTCGACACCGGGTCGCTCCGGGGCGACCTGCACGCTCTGGTGCGCCGCGAGGACGACTGCGCGATGGAGCGGAACTCCGCGCTGATGCGGGGTCTGATGCGCGCCGCGCACACGGACGCCGAGCTGTGGAGCGCCTTCCGCGAGCTGGTCGTCGAACCGGAGGCGGTGGAGTTCGGGCACCTGCTCGGCCGGGCCGTCGCCCGGGGCGAGGTCCGCGCGGACAACCCCGCCCTCGGCTATGTCGTGCACATGATCGTCGGTGCCTTCGTCGCCAGAACGCTCATCGACGAGCGGCCTCCGACCCAGGAGTTCCTGACCTCGTACGTCGACGCCGTGATCCTCCCCGCTCTCGGCGTCTGAGCCCCCGGCCTCCCCGGCCGTCCCTCCCTCGAAAGCTCCACCTGACGCGACCGCTCACGTCGTCGGGCCGATCCCTCATGACCCGTTGCACCACCACGACCTGACCGGGAGTACGCCCTCGTGGCCACATTCCTCTACAAACTCGGCCGACTCGCCTTCCGGCGGCGGCACTTCGTCGCCCTGATCTGGGTGGCGCTGCTGGCGCTCGCCGGGGTGGGCGCCGCCGGCGCCCCCGCCGCGGGCACCACCTCCTTCTCCATCCCCGGCACCGAGGCCCAGAAGGCCTTCGATCTGCTGGAGGAACGTTTCCCCGGAGCGAGCGCCGACGGAGCGACCGCACGCGTCGTCTTCGAGGCGCCCTCCGGCACGAAGATCGCCGACGCCGGCAACAAGGCGGCCGTGCAGGACGCCGTGCGCGCCCTCGGCGACGGCTCCGAGGTCGCCTCGGTGACCGACCCGTTCAGGACGAGGACCATCAGCGAGGACGGCACCATCGCGTACACGCAGGTGTCGTACGAGGTCTCCGGCATGGAACTGGACGACGCGGCCAAGGACGCGCTCCAGGACGCCGCGCAGGACGCCCGGGACGGCGGACTGACCGTCGAGATCGGCGGTGACGCGCTGCAGGCCGTGCCCGAGACCGGCGCCACCGAGGTCGTCGGCATCGCCGTCGCCGCGGTCGTGCTCGTGATCACCTTCGGCTCGCTGGTCGCGGCCGGGCTGCCGCTGCTCACCGCGCTGATCGGCGTCGGCATCGGCGTCTCCACGATCACCGCGCTGGCCAACGTGCTGGACCTGGGCTCCACCACCTCCATCCTGGCGATGATGATCGGCCTCGCGGTCGGCATCGACTACGCGCTGTTCATCGTCTCCCGCTACCGGGCCGAGCTGGCCGAGGGCCGCGAGCGCGAGGAGGCGGCCGGCCGGGCCGTCGGCACGGCGGGCTCCGCCGTCGTCTTCGCGGGCCTCACCGTGGTGATCGCGCTGGTCGGCCTGGCCGTCGTCAACATCCCGATGCTCACCAAGATGGGCGTCGCCGCCGCGGGCACCGTCGTCGTCGCCGTGCTCATCGCGCTCACCATGATCCCCGCACTGCTCGGCTACGCCGGCCGCAGGGTCCGCCCCGCCGGCCACAAGGGCAGGCTGCAGGGCGGCGGACGCGGGAAGGGCGCCGAGGGCGCCGGGACCGGCGACGGTGCCGGGGCCGGCAAGGGCACCGCCGGGAAGCCCAACATGGGCACCCGCTGGGCCCGCTTCGTGGTGCGCCGCCCGCTGGCCGTGCTGCTCCTCGGCGTGATCGGCCTGGGCGCCGCCGCGCTGCCCGCCTCCTCGCTGGAGCTTGGCCTGCCCGACGACGGCGCGCAGCCGACGTCCACCACGCAGCGCCGCGCCTACGACCTGCTGTCCGAGGGCTTCGGCCCCGGCTTCAACGGTCCGCTCATGGTCGTCACCGACGCCAAGGGCAGCGACTCCCCGAAGGCCGCGGTCGACGAGGTGTCGGACGCGATCAAGAAGCTCGACGGCGTGGTGACGGTCAGCCCGGCGACGTTCAACGAGGCCGGGGACACCGCGATGATCAGCGTGGTGCCGGACTCCAAGCCGAGCGGCACCGAGACCGAGGACCTGGTGCACGCCATCCGCGGCGCGGGCGGCGACATCACGGCCGAGACGGGCGCGAAGGTGGTCGTCACCGGCAGCACCGCCATGAACATCGACGTCTCCGAGAAGCTCAACGACGCCCTGCTGCCCTATCTGGCGCTGGTCGTGGGCCTGGCCTTCCTGCTGCTGATCGTCGTCTTCCGCTCGGTGCTGGTGCCGCTGAAGGCCGCGCTCGGCTTCCTGCTCTCGGTGCTCGCCGCGCTCGGGGCCGTCGTCGCCGTCTTCCAGTGGGGCTGGCTGGCCGGCCTGATGGGCGTGGAGCAGACCGGCCCGGTCATGTCGATGATGCCGATCTTCATGGTCGGCGTGGTCTTCGGCCTGGCGATGGACTACGAGGTGTTCCTGGTCACCCGCATGCGCGAGGCGTACGTCCACGGCGAGCGCCCCGGCCAGGCGGTGGTCACCGGCTTCCGGTACGGCGCCCGCGTGGTCTCGGCCGCCGCGGTCATCATGATCGCCGTGTTCGCCGGCTTCATCGGCTCCGGCGAATCGATGGTGAAGATGATCGGCTTCGGTCTCGCGGTCGCGGTCTTCTTCGACGCCTTCGTGGTCCGCATGGCGATCGTGCCGGCGGTGCTCGCCCTGCTGGGCGAGCGCGCCTGGTGGCTGCCGAAGTGGCTGGACCGGATCCTGCCCAACGTGGACGTGGAGGGCGAGGGCCTGCGCGCCCTCGACGGGCACGGCCGCGGCCGGGACGAGCGGGAGCCCGTGACGGCCTGACGCCCGTCCCGTCCCCGTCCCTGACGGTGATCGTCCGTGGGCCGGCGAGCGACCCCGTGCTCGCCGGCCCTCCCGGCGTACGCCGCACATGCCACGCGCGCCGCGCCCGCGTGGCGTGCTGGTCGTGCTCAGCTCCCGACCGGCGCCGTCGCGTACGTGCGGCCCAGGAAGCGGACCAGGGCCCTGGTGTCGCACTGGACGACGGCCACCCCGCGCGGTGAGCGCAGTTCCAGTACCGCCTGCGCCCGGCCGCACGGCCAGACGCGGACGTCGCCGTCGTCGGCCGGGGCGCGCAGCCCCCGCTCCAGCAGGTCGCGGGCGAAGGTCCACTCGTGGGCGCCGGGCAGGGCGCCGGGCAGGCCGATCCGCACGGAGCGCGGGTCGGCGGCCGCGTCGTAGCGCAGGACGACCGGGACCAGCCGCTCGTCGTCCCGGACGTCCGTGACCACACGGGCGTGTGCGTACTGCTCGACGACGTGCTCGACGGCGCTCATCGGACGGCTCCCCGGCTGCGGTACGTGAACCAGACACTGTGAACAGTGAGATCCGTTGGCTTCAATGTCGCACATTGTGGTCATTTCCGCGCTGTCGGCTCCCGGCCATTCCGCCGTCACGGTGCTCTTGCAAGTAGTTCGCAATAGGGGACTATCATCGTCAGGTGCATGTACCTGACGGATTCATCGACGCCCCCGTCTCCATAGCCACCGGGGCGGTCGCCGCCGGCGCCGTCGCCGTGAGCCTGCGCGGCGCCCGCCGCGAGCTCGGGAGCGAGCGGGCGGCCCCGCTCGCCGGCCTCGTCGCCGCGTTCATCTTCGCCGTGCAGATGCTGAACTTCCCGGTCGCCGCCGGGACCAGCGGACACCTGCTCGGCGGCGCGCTCGCCGCGATCCTCGTCGGGCCGTACACCGGCGTCCTGTGCGTCTCCGTCGTGCTGCTGATGCAGGGCGTCCTCTTCGCCGACGGCGGCCTCACCGCGCTCGGCGTGAACATCACCGACATGGCGATCGTCACGACCGTCGTCGCGTACGCGCTCTTCCGCGGCCTGGTGAGGGTGCTGCCGCGCGGGCGCCGCTCCGTCACGGCCGCCTCCTTCGTCGCCGCCCTGGTCTCCGTGCCCGCCGCGGCCCTCGCCTTCACGCTGATCTACGCGATCGGCGGCACGACGGACGTCGCGATCGGCAAGGTCGCCACCGCGATGATCGGTGTGCACGTCCTCATCGGCATCGGCGAGGCCGTGATCACCGCGCTCACGGTCGGCGCCGTGATCGCCGTACGGCCCGACCTCGTGTACGGCGCCCGCGGCCTGGAGCGGCCGCTGAAGCTGCGGGTGAACGGCGAACTCGTGGACGCCCCGGCCGCCCGGCCCGAGCCCGCCCCGGCCGCCGCCCGCGTCTCCCGCCGCGGCGTCTGGGTCGCCGGCCTGGCCACCTCGCTCGTCCTCGCCGGCGTCGTCAGCTTCTACGCCTCCGCGAACCCCGACGGCCTGGAGAAGGTCGCCGCCGACCAGGGCATCGACGAGAAGACGAAGGAGCACGCCACCGCCGACTCCCCGCTCGCCGACTACGGCGTCAGGGACGTCGGCGACGCCCGGCTCTCCGGCGGCCTCGCGGGCGTGATCGGCGTCGGCGTCACCGTCGTCGCGGGCAGCGCGGTCTTCTGGGCCGTCCGCCGCCGGCGCTCGGCCGACTCCTCCGCCTCCTCCGTGCCCGAAGGCGTCTGACCCATGGGTGCGGGCCACGCCCACCGGCTCTACCGGCACGGCCACTCGCCCGTGCACGCCCTGCCGCCGCACACCAAGCTCGCCGCCGCCTTCGCCTTCGTGCTGGTCGTCGTCTCGACGCCGCGCGAGGCGGCGTGGGCGTTCGGGCTGTACGCCGTCCTGCTGGCGGTCGTGGCGCACGCGGCCCGGATCCCGGCCGGCTTCCTGCTGAAGCGGCTGCTCATCGAGGTGCCGTTCGTGGCCTTCGCGGTGCTCATGCCGTTCGTCGCGGGCGGCGGGCGCGTCGACGTGCTCGGCCTGTCCCTGAGCGTCAACGGTCTGTGGGGTGCCTGGAACGTGCTGGCCAAGGGCACCCTCGGCGTCGCCGCCTCCGTGCTGCTCGCCGCCACCACCGAACTGCGGGCCCTGCTCCTCGGCCTGCAGCGGCTGAAGCTGCCGCCGCTGCTCGTGCAGATCGCCTCCTTCATGATCCGCTACGGCGACGTCATCACCGACGAGATGCGCCGGATGAGGATCGCCCGCGAGTCGCGCGGCTTCGAGGCGCGCGGCGTACGCCACTGGGGCGTGCTCGCCAAGTCCGCGGGCGCCCTCTTCATCCGCTCCTACGAGCGCGGCGAGCGGGTCCACCTCGCCATGGTCAGCCGCGGCTACGCGGGATCGATGCCGGTCGTCGACGAGGTGGCCGCCTCCCGGGCGCAGTGGACGTACGCCCTGGCCCTCCCCGTGGCGGCCCTCGCCGTGTGTCTGCTGGGATGGACGCTGTGACTGCTTCCCTGGAGGTCTGTGGCCTCGCCTTCGCCTATCCCGACGGACACCAGGCCCTCTTCGGCGTGGACCTGCGCATCGAGCGCGGTGAGCGCGTGGCGCTGCTCGGCCCCAACGGCGCGGGCAAGACCACGCTCGTCCTGCACCTCAACGGCATCCTGACCGGCGGCGCCGGCACGGTGACGGTCGCCGGGCTGCCGGTCGGCAGACAGCACATGGCCGAGATCCGCCGCCGCGTCGGCATCGTCTTCCAGGACCCGGACGACCAGCTGTTCATGCCGACCGTGCGCGAGGACGTGGCGTTCGGGCCCGCGGCGGCCGGGCTGCGGGGGCCCGAGCTGGAGGACCGGGTGCGCACGGCGCTCGAACGGGTCGGCATGGCCGACTTCGCCGACCGGCCGCCGCACCACCTCTCCTTCGGCCAGCGCCGCCGGGTGGCCGTGGCCACCGTCCTCGCCACGGAGCCGGAGATCCTCGTCCTGGACGAGCCCTCCTCCAACCTCGACCCCGCCTCGCGCCGCGAGCTCGCCGACATCCTGCGCTCGCTGGACGTCACCGTGCTCATGGTCACCCACGACCTGCCGTACGCGCTGGAGCTGTGCCCGCGCTCGGTGATCCTCAGCGAGGGCGTGATCGCGGCGGACGGCGCGACCGGCGACCTGCTCTCCGACGAGACGCTGATGCGCGCCCACCGCCTGGAGCTGCCCTTCGGCTTCGACCCGCGCTCGGTGCCGACGCGGCCCTGACCGGCCCTCCCGCACCCCGCCGGCCGTCGGGACGAGGAATCGCCGGCGACGGGTGGCTGTTGCACCCGACGGCACGACGCGCGGCGCACGACGTACGGGGCGCGGCGCGTGGCGGGTGCGAACGGCGGACGAGCGAAGCGGGAGTACGGACGTGGGTGCGGGCGTGGACGTGAACGGCGCGGTGGCGGAGGGCTTCGAGCCGGTCGGGGACGCGTTCGCGCGCAACTTCGCCGCGCGCGGCGAACGGGGCGCCGCCGTCGTCGTGTACCGCGACGGGCGCAAGGTCGTCGACCTGTGGGGCGGCACCCGCGACGTGGACGGGACCGGCCCCTGGGAGCGCGGCACCGCGCAGATCGTGCGCTCGGCGACCAAGGGCGTCGCCGCCGCCGTCCCGCTCCTGCTGCACCAGCGCGGCCTGCTGGACCCCAACGCGCCCGTGGGGGAGTACTGGCCGGAGTTCAAGGCCGCGGGCAAGGACCGCGCGCGGGTGCGGGACCTGCTGGCCCACCGCGCTGGGGTCCCGGCCCTGGACCGCCCGCTGACCCCCGAGGAGGCGGCCGACCCGGAGCGCGGGGCCGCGGCGGTGGCCGCGCAGGCACCGGCCTGGGAGCCCGGCACGGACCACGGCTACCACGCCCAGACCTACAGCTGGCTGGTGGGCGAGCTGGTGCGGCGCGTGACCGGACGGTCCGTCGGGGAGTGGATCGCCGCGGAGATCGCCGCGCCCGCCGGGCTCGACCTGTGGGTGGGGCTGCCGCCCGCCGAGGCGCACCGCGTCGGCCGGGTCGGCCCGGTCCAGGCGCCGCCCGCGGAGGGCGGCCTGCGCACCCGTCCGAAGCGGGCGGTGGCCGAGGCGTACGCGGACCCGGAGAGCCTGACCCGGCGGGCCTTCGGCGCGATCACCCCGTCGCCCGACGAGAACGACCCGGCGTACCGGGCTGCCGTCCTGCCCGCCTCCAACGGCATCGCGACCGCCGACGGCCTGGCCCGCTTCTACGCCGCGCTGATCGGCGAGGTCGACAGGGCGGACGACGCCGCAGGGCCCCGCGTCGGCCCGCTGTTCACCCCCGGGACGGTACGGCTGGCGCGCACCGAGCAGTCCGCCGGACCCGACCGCGTCCTGGTGGTGAACACCCGCTTCGGCCTCGGCCACATGCTGCACGGCCCGGCCTCCCCGCTGCTGTCCCCGGCGTCCTTCGGCCACCCGGGCCGCGGCGGCGCCCTCGGCTTCGCCGACCCCGAGGCGGGGGTGGCCTTCGGCTACGTCACCAACGGCTTCCAGCCGACCGTCACGGCGGACCCCCGCGCCCAGGCGCTGGTCCGGGCGGTGCGGACGGTGCTGGAGACCCCGGGGACCCGGGAGCGGTGACCGGCCGGCCCGGCGGAGTCCGGCCCGCCCGGACCGTCGAGCACGGTGTTACGCCGCGGCGGCCGGGCCGGTCGCCAGGGCCGCGCCGACGCCCGCCGCATCCGGTCGGCGCCCGCCGGCGCCCGCCGGCGCCCGCCGCATCCGGTCGGCGCCCGCCGGCGCCCGCCGGCGCCCGCCGGCGCCGGCCGGGGCGGGCGCCGGACGCCGGGCGCTCAGCCCCCCATGCGCAGCAGCGCCGCCACGATCGGGCCCGCCGTCTCGCCGCCGTGGCCGCCCTTCTGGACCACGCCCGCCGCGGCCAGGTCGCCGCGCCAGGCGGTGAACCAGCCGTTCGGCTTCTTCTGGTTGTCGACCTCGGCGGAGCCCGTCTTCGCGCCGTAGTCGGGGCCGAGCCCGGACATCGCCTCGGCGGCGGTGCCGGCCTGCGCCGTGTACCGCATCAGCTCGCGCAGCTGCGCGAGGGTGCCCGAGGACATCGTCCGCGACGCCGTCGCCAGCGTGCGGCCGTCCACCGACGGGGCCACCAGGTAGGGCTGGTGGAAGGCGCCCGCCTTCACGGTCGCGGCGACCGACGCCATGTTCAGCGGGTTCATCCGCACCCCGCCCTGGC
The DNA here is from genome assembly GCF_014650875.1 of Streptomyces minutiscleroticus. Lineage (GTDB taxonomy): Bacteria > Actinomycetota > Actinomycetes > Streptomycetales > Streptomycetaceae > Streptomyces > Streptomyces minutiscleroticus. Next base: position 31,704 of record NZ_BMVU01000020.1, on the reverse strand, counting down.
CGATCAGCGAGGCGGCCTTCGGCGCGTCCGACTGCACCGGCACGGAGCCGTCGAAGGTCGGCACGCCGACGGACCAGTTGTCCATGCCGAGCCCGAAGACCTGCTGGGCCTGCTCGGTCAGGTCGTCGTCGTCCAGCTTCTTCGCCTGGCTGATGAAGGCCGTGTTGCAGGACCGCGCGAAGCTCGCCTTGAACGTGCCGCCCTTGATCTCGAACTTGTCGTCGTTCTGGAACTTCCAGCCGCCGTACGAGGAGTACTTGGGGCACGGGTGCTTCTTCTCCGCCGACGCCAGCCCCTTCTCGATGAGCAGCGACGACGTCACGACCTTCATCGTCGAGCCGGGCGCCAGGGAGCCCTGGAAGGCCACGTTGAAGCCGTGCGAGGAGTTGGCGACGGCCAGGATCTCGCCCGTGGAGGGGCGCACGACGACCACGGATGCCTGGTCCTTCTTGGCCACCTGCTCCTCGGCGGCGGCCTGCAGGTCCGGGCTGAGCGTGGTCCTCAGCTCCCCCGGCGTGCCCTCGCTCAGCTCCAGCAGGGTCTTGTCGGGGACGTCCTCGGCGTCGCTCCTGGTGCTGTTCCCCTTGTCGTCCGAGCCGGACTTCCCGGCCGGGTCGGCGCGGATCACGCGCAGTTCGACGCCCGCCGTGCCGCCGGCCTTGTCGCCGTACTTCTCGCGCAGCCCGTCCAGGACCGTGCCCAGGGAGGGGTACTTCTTCGCGGTCAGCTCGCCGCCGTCCCGGTCCAGCGCCTTGACAGGGGGCGTCCCCGCCTCGCCGGTCACCAGCCGGTCGCCGTCCGCCAGGTCCGGGTGGACCACGGAGGAGTGCCACCGCACCACCGGCTCGCCGTCCTCGGCCCGCCGCACGACGGTCAGTTCGCTGTCGTACGCGAGGGGCTTGCTCAGCTTCTCGTACGCCACCGTGGCCCTGACCGAGAACGGCACCTTGGCGCCGGACCGCTTGCCCGGCGTGAGCGTGACGTCCTCGATGTGCGCGTCCTTGACGTAGCCGGTGAGCAGGGTGCGCGCGGCCGCCGCGTCGTCCGTGGCGGCCGCCGCCCGCGTGACCTTGCCGGCCTGCCAGGCGGTGAGGAACTCCGTCGCCGCCGACCGCACCTCGGCCGCCGTCAGCGGCCCCGTCGGCACCGTGGCCACCGCCTTGCCGTCCTCGGCGCCCGCACCGCCGCCGAACAGGGCGTAGGCGCCGAGTCCCGCGCCGCCGACGGCCACGGCGATCACCCCGCCGATCACGGCCGGTCTCGTCTTCCGTCGCTCGGCGACGCGCCTTCTCTTGCCCACGGCTCCAGTTCCTCCGCTGCTCTGCCCGGGACCCCCGTTCCACCAGGGGAACGAGGGGCACCAGCCTAGAGTCCCGGCCTGTGCGCCTGTTGCGCCCCCGTGCGCCGATCAGCCACCCTCAGCCACCGGCGCGCAGGACCGCCGCCACGATCGGGCCGGCCGCGTCGCCGCCGTGGCCGCCCCTCTCCGTCATGGCCGCGGCCGCGACGTCGTCGCGGTAGCCGGTGAACCAGCTGTTCGACTGCTCCTGCCCGTCGACCTCGGCCGAGCCGGTCTTGGCGCCGATGCTGCCGGTCAGGCCGGACATCGCGGCGGCCGCGGTGCCGCTGGTCGCGGTGCGGTTCATCATCTGCCGCAGCTGGGCGACCGTGCCCGGGGGCAGGCCCTGGGCGGTGGCCAGTTCCCGGCCGTCGAGGCTCCGCGGCACGATCACCGGCTGCCGGAAGGCGCCGGTCATGGCGGTCGCGGTGACGGAGGCCATGTTCAGCGGGTTCATCTGCACCTCGCCCTGCCCGATCATGTTGGCCGCGGTGTTCGGGCCGCCGGAGGCCGGGACCGCGCCGTCGAACGAGGGGACGCCGGTCTTCCAGTCGTCCCGGCCGATCCCGAAGCGGTCCTGCGCCTCCCTGGTCAGGGAGTCCACCTCCACCTCGTCCGCGTACTTCACGAACGCGGTGTTGCAGGAGCGCGCGAAGCTGTCGGAGAGCGTGGCGTTCTCCTGCGGGGCCATGCCGGTGAGGTTGTGGAAGGTCCGGCTCTGCCAGACGGCCGTGTCCGGGCAGGGCGCGGGGCCCGTGGCCTCGGTGATGCCGTGGTCGATGAGCGTGGCCGCCGAGACGATCTTCATGGTGGAGCCGGGCGCCACCTTGCCGAGGAAGGCGGCGTTGAACCCGTCCTCCCGGTGGTTGGCCACCGCGAGCACCTCTCCGGTGCTGGGCTTCACGGCCACCACGGACGACTCCGCGTACTGCCGCACGGCCTGCTCGGCGGCCGCCTGCACGCCCGCGCTGAGCGTCGTGCGCACCTTGCCGGCCTTGCCCTTCCGCAGCGTCAGCAGCGTCCGGTCGGCGGTGTTCTCGTCCGCGGACCGCACCGCCAGCTCGATGCCGGGCGTGCCGCCCGCCTTGTCGCCGTACTTCTCGCGCAGCTGGTCCAGGACCGGCCCGAGGGAGGGGTACTTCTCCTTCGTCAGCACGGTCCCGTTCCGGTCGACGGCTTCGACGGGCGGGCTCGCCGCCTCACCGGTGACGAGGGTGTCGCCCTCCTCCAGGCCGGGGTACACCACGCCCGGCCGCCAGTCGACCAGCGCCTTCCCGGTGGTCTCCCCGCGCACGACGGTCAGCTCGCCGTCGTACTTCAGCGGCTTGCTCGCCCCCTCGTACGACACGGTCGCCGACACCTCGTACGGGACGGTCGCGCCGACCGGTCTGCCGGGCGTGATGCGCGCCTCGGTCACGTGCGCGTCCTCGCCGTACCCGGTCAGCAGCTGCCGGGCCCGCTCCGCGTCGTTGGTGTACCCGGCGGCCGTGCCGGCCTCGCCCGCGGCCCAGGCGGCGAGGAACTTCTCGCTGGTCTCCTTGATCTCGGCACTGGTCGGCGGACCCGTCCGCACCGGCGCGGGGCCGGCCGACCCACCCCCGTCGACGGCGCTCACGATGTTGTACGCCCCGTACCCCGCGGTCCCCACCATGGCGGCGAACACCCCGCCCACGATGGCGCCCTTGACCCCCTTGCGCATCCCGCGCTCCCCTCCCCGTTCCCCCTGCCGACGCACTTTCTTGAACGCGTTCAAGAAAATACCTGTGCAGTGCACTGTATGTGCAGGGGGTGAACGGTGGGGCGCTTGTTCCCCGAATCGTTAGGCCACGGCGCCTTCCGCGGAAACGGCGACGGCGCGGCATCGCGCCGCGCCGTCGCCGTGCGTCCGACCGGGCCGTTCGGCTACACCCATGTGTCCAGCCACATCCGCGACCGCCAGCTGTCGATCGGGATGGCCTGGCCGGTGTAGATCGGCCAGAAGTAGATGAAGTTCCAGGTGATCAGGAGGACCAGGACGCCCGCGGTGGCCGCGCCCGCGACGCGGCGGCGTTCGGTGGAGCCGGGCGGGCCGAGGATCGCGCCGATCATCATGGCCACCGCCAGGCACAGGAACGGCAGGAAGACGACCGCGTAGAAGAAGAAGATCGTCCGCTCCTGGTACATGAACCAGGGGAGGTAGCCGGCCGCGACGCCGCAGGCGATCGCGCCCGCGCGCCAGTCGCGGCGGAACAGCCAGCGCCACAGCACGTACAGGAGCGCGAAGGCGGCCGCCCACCACAGCAGCGGGGTGCCGATCGCCAGGACCTCGCGGGCGCACTTCTCGCCGGCGTCGGCGGGGCAGCCGTCCCTGCCGGGCAGCGGGGACTCGTAGAAGTACGAGACCGGGCGGCCGTCGACGATCCAGCTCCACGGGTTGGACTGGTAGGTGTGCGGCGAGGAGAGGCCGACGTGGAACTTGTAGACCTCGTTCTCGTAGTGCCACAGGCTGCGCAGCCAGTCCGGCAGGAAGGTCCAGTGGCCGCCCCGGCCGTCGTTCGCGGCCCAGTCGCGGTAGTAGCCGCCGGTGCCGTCGGCGGGGGAGAGGATCCAGCCGGTCCACGAGACGAGGTAGGTGGCGAGCGCCACCGGGACGGTGGAGACGAAGGCGGGGAGCACGTCGCGGCGCAGGACCGCCGCGTACGGCCGCGGGGCGCCCGCGACGCGCCGCGCGCCGACGTCCCACACCACCGTCATCAGGCAGAACGCGACCATGATGTACAGGCCGTTCCACTTGGTGGCGAACGCCAGGCCCAGCATGAGGCCGGCCGCCCAGCGCCAGGGGCGCCACCCCAGGCGGAGGGTCTGCGCGACGTGCGCGTCCGGGCGGACGCGCCCCTCCTCGTCGGGCGGCAGCGCCGCCGCGAGCCGGGCGCGCGCCCGGTCCCGGTCGATCAGCAGGCAGCCGAAGGCGGCCAGCACGAAGAACATCAGCACCTGGTCGAGCAGCGCGGTGCGGCTCATCACGAAGTGCAGCCCGTCGACCGCCATCAGCGCGCCCGCCAGGCACCCCAGGAACGTCGAGCGGAACAGCCGGCGGCCGATGCGGCACAGCATGAGCACGGACACCGTGCCGAGCAGCGCGGTCATGAACCGCCAGCCGAACGGGGTGAACCCGAACAGCCACTCGCCGAGGCCGATGACGTACTTGCCGACCGGCGGGTGGACGACGTACGCGGCGTCGGTCGGGATCGGGACGTCGCCGTTGTTCCGCAGGATCAGGTCGTTGGCGTCCTTGGCCCAGTTGACCTCGAACCCGCGGTGGATCAGCGCCCAGGCGTCCTTGGCGTAGTACGTCTCGTCGAATATCACCGCCTTGGGGCTGCCCAGGTTCCAGAACCGCGTCAGTCCCGCCAGCAGCGTGACGAGCAGCGGGCCGCCCCACGCCGACCAGCGCACCAGGCGGCCGGCGGCGGACGGGGCCACCCCGAACGCCGCCCACAGGCGCGTACCGGGAGCGGTGTGGCCGGGCACCAGGCGTTCGCGGACGTCGCTTCTGGGCGGGGCCGTGTAGCCGAAGCGGCGCAGCCGCCGCTGCCACGACGGCTGCCGCTCGTCGAGGTCCTGGTCCTGCCGGATGTCCGTGGAGGACGCGGTACTGGTCACCGCGCCATCGTAGGGAACCGACCTGTGCCAGTCCCGTGCTCCGCCCCTGCGAGGATGGAAACGTGACAGGAACCCTCGTACTGGCAGGTACTCCCATCGGCGACGTCGCCGACGCGCCGCCCCGGCTGGCGCAGGAACTGGCGAGCGCGGACGTCGTCGCCGCGGAGGACACCCGCAGACTGCGCAGACTCGCGCAGGCCCTCGGCGTGACGCCCGCCGGGCGGATCGTGTCGTACTTCGAGGGCAACGAGTCCGCGCGCACGCCCGAGCTGGTCGAGGCGCTGGCGGGCGGCGCCCGGGTGCTGCTGGTGACCGACGCGGGGATGCCGTCCGTGTCCGACCCCGGCTACCGGCTGGTGGCGGCGGCCGTGGAGCGGGAGATCAAGGTCACGGCCGTGCCCGGGCCGTCCGCCGTGCTGACCGCGCTGGCCCTGTCCGGGCTGCCCGTGGACCGGTTCTGCTTCGAGGGCTTCCTGCCGCGCAAGGCGGGGGAGCGGCTCTCCCGGCTGCGGGAGGTGGCCGGCGAGCGGCGGACCCTCGTCTACTTCGAGGCGCCGCACCGGCTCGACGACACCCTCGCCGCCATGGCCGAGGTGTTCGGCGCCGGCCGCCGCGCCGCCGTCTGCCGCGAGCTGACCAAGACCTACGAGGAGGTCAGGCGCGGCCCGCTGGAGGAGCTGGCGCGGTGGGCCGCCGAGGGGGTGCGCGGCGAGATCACCGTCGTCGTCGAGGGCGCGCCCGAGCGGGCCCCCGAGGCCCTGGACGCGGACGAACTGGTGCGCCGGGTGCGGGTGCGCGAGGAGGCGGGGGAGCGGCGCAAGGAGGCGATCGCCGCCGTCGCGGCCGAGGCCGGGCTGCCCAAGCGCGAGGTGTTCGATGCCGTCGTGGCGGCAAAGAACGCGGCTCGAACCGCCCCATGAGGGGGCAAAGGACTACGGTGGGAGGCAAAGCCGGGGCGGGGTGAGCGGGCCGTCCGGCAAGGAACGGCCAAGACGGTTCCAACAGTCGGCAGACCCGGTGCGCCCGCGACGGAAGAGGCGTCCACTGGAGAGCGGGGACACCTCCGTCCCCGGCCTTCCGGCAGGGGCGTTCCCGGTCCTCCCCACGGGACCTCCGCTGCCGCCGCACGAGCGCTTGTCCAGCGGACAAGAGGAGCCGGTATGAGCGAGAGCACAGGGCAGCACACCGGGCAGCAGACCGGCCGGCGCGGCACCGCCGCAGCGGTCGTCCACGAGTCGTACTCCTTCGCCTGCATGCGCTGCGGGCACGGCTGGGAGCAGTCGTACGCGATAGAGCACCACCTCGACGCCGACGGCGTCGAGGTGGTGACGTACGTGGCGGACGGCCGGGCGGTGCCGTCGCCGCTGACCAGGCCGTCCTGCGCGAACTGCGACGGCAGCCTCGTCCGCATCATGCGGGCCGGCCAGGTGTCCTCGGCGCTGGACCACCTGCACCGGGCGTACTCGGCGGCCGGGAAGCCGGCGGCCGAGGGGCGGCCGGCCGGCCCGCCGCCCGCGGCCGGCGGACCCGCCCTCCAGGAGGCCGCCGCCCCGGAACCCGCGGCGGAGGAGCCCGCGGCGGCCCTGGCACCCACGGGCGGGCGGCGCCACCCGTGGCACCTCGCGGACCTGCTCCACCCCTTCCAGCACCGCAGGGCCGGCTGAGCCGCGGCACGCGCCGGGCGTCCCGCCGGACCCCGCGGCCCGTGGTGCCGCGGGGCGGCGGGGCGGCCGGCGGCGGGACCGGGCGGTCCGCGGCGCCGGGGGTTTGCGGGAGTTCGTAGGATCGGGACATGCCTTCGAACGCCTCCGGCAAGAACGACGCGCCCCCGCTCCCGGCGCCGCTGCGGGTGCCCGTCGCCGACTCGCACACCCACCTCGACATGCAGTCCGGCACCGTCGAGGAGGGGCTCGCCAAGGCCGCGTCGGTGGGCGTGACGACCGTCGTGCAGGTCGGCTGCGACCTGAAGGGCTCGCGCTGGGCCGCCGAGACGGCCGCCGCGCACGACTGCGTCCACGCGGCCGTGGCCCTGCACCCGAACGAGGCGCCGCGCATCGTGCTCGGCGACCCTGGGGGCGCCTCCCGGCCCCCAGGGGCTGAGGGAGGGCGGTCGCGGCAGGGGGCCCGCGAGGCCGGCGGGGACGCGGCACTGGACGAGGCGCTCGCCGAGATCGACCGGCTCGCCGCGCTGGAGCAGGTCAAGGGCGTCGGCGAGACCGGACTCGACTACTTCCGCACCGGGCCCGAGGGCAAGGACGCGCAGGAGCGGTCGTTCCGGGCGCACATCGAGATCGCCAAGCGGCACGGCAAGGCGCTGGTCATCCACGACCGCGAGGCCCACGAGGACGTGCTGCGCATCCTGAAGGAGGAGGGCGCCCCCGAGCGCACCGTCTTCCACTGCTACTCCGGCGACGCGGACATGGCGGAGATCTGCGCCCGCGAGGGCTACTTCATGTCGTTCGCCGGGAACGTGACCTTCAAGAACGCCCAGAACCTGCGCGACGCCCTCGCCGTCGCCCCGCTGGAACTGGTCCTCGTCGAGACGGACGCGCCCTTCCTGACGCCCTCGCCGTACCGCGGACGGCCCAACGCGCCGTACCTCGTTCCGGTCACGGTCCGGGCCATGGCGGCCGTGCGCGGCATCGACGAGGACGCGCTGGCGGCGGCGGTCGCCGCCAACACCGCCCGCGCCTTCCAGTACTGACCCGGTGGCGGGCGCCGTCGTCCGCCCCGCCCCGGCCGCTTCGGTCCGGACCGTCCCGCCCGCACGGCCGGAGCGGTCCTGTCACCCTGCGTGGTCGCGCCGCTTTGGAGAGTGACCGGCGCTCCGCTAGGTTCTGGGGGCCCGTCCGGACCCTGGAGCGTGCCGTCGTGAGCAATGCGCAGTACGAGACGTACGGCATGCCGTACGGGAGCGGTCCCGGCCGGGGCTCCGCCGGGACCGCGTGGCCGCCGCCCGCCCCGGACCACGGCCGGTCCGCGGACGACGCGTACGCGGTTCTCACGGCGCATGCCCCCGCCGAGCCGGTGCCGCCGCCCGCCGGGCTGCCGGTGCGCGCGTGGCCCGGGCCCGCGACGCCCGCCGTGCCCGCGTCACCCGCCTCGTACGCGAGCGGACCGGCCCCGGCCGCCGGAGACCCTTTCCTCCTCGCCTCCGGTGAGCCGGTCCCGGCCGCCGGTGATCCCTTTCGCCTCGCCTCCGGCGGACCGGCCCTGGCCGCCGGTGATCCCTTCCTCCCCGCCGCGGGCGAACCGGCCCTGGCCGCCGGTGATTCCTTCCTCCCCGCCTCCGGTGAGCCGGTCCCGGCCGCCGGTGATCCCTTCCTCCCCGCCGCGGGCGAACCGGCCCCGGTCTCCGGCGGCCCCGTCCCCGTCTCCGGCGGCCGCGTCGGAGCCCACCGGGCCACCCGCCGCCACGCCCGGAGCGGGATCGGCGTCCGCCCCGGCGCCGTGCGCCGGCTGCTGCCCCGCGCGCTGGTCGTCGTGTTCCTCGCGGGCGGCACCACCGCCTTCGTCGCCGACGACAAGGAGGTCGAGCTGACCGTCGACGGCGAGCCGCGCACCCTGCACACCTTCTCCGACGACATCGGCGAGCTGCTGGCCGAGGAGGGGGTGGAGACCGGTGCGCACGACGCCGTGAGCCCCGCCCTCGGCACCGCCCTGACCAGCGGCGACGACATCGCCGTACGGTACGGGCGCCCGCTGCGCCTGACCCTCGACGGCCACCGCCGCCGGGTGTGGACCACGGCCCGCACGGTCGGGGAGGCGCTGCGGCGGTCCGGGGTGCGGACCGAGGGCGCGTACGTGTCCGTGCCGCTCCCGCGGCGCATCGGCCGCGAGGGGCTGGCGCTCGACGTGCGCACCGAGCGGACCGTGACGGTCATGGCGGACGGGCGGGCGCGCACGATCCGCACGAACGCGGCCACGGTCCGCGAGGCCGTGGAGGAGGCCGGCGTCACCCTGCGCGGCGAGGACGCCACGTCCGTCCCGCAGGGGAGCTTCCCGCGCGACGGGCAGGTCGTCACCGTGCTGCGGATCACCGGCACCGAGGTGGTCCGTGAGGAGCCGCTCCCCTTCGCCGTGGTGCGCACCGAGGACCCCGCGCTCTTCCGCGGCACGGAGGTCGTGGACCGGGCGGGGCGGCCGGGCGCCCGCCGCGTCACCTACGCCCTGCGCACGGTCAACGGCGTCCGGCAGCAGCCGCGCCGGCTGCGCGCCGAGACCGTCCGCGAGCCCGAGCCGCAGCGCGTGCGGGTCGGCACCCGGCCGCTGCCCGACTCCGTCGCCGGCGCCGACGGCCTCGACTGGGACGGCCTGGCCCGCTGCGAGTCCGGCGGCCGCCCGGACGCGGTGGACCCCTCGGGCACGTACGGCGGGCTCTACCAGTTCGACACGCGGACCTGGCAGGACCTCGGCGGCAGCGGCCGGCCGCAGGACGCCTCCGCCGACGAGCAGACCTTCCGCGCCAAGCGGCTGTACGTCCGCAGGGGGGCGAGCCCCTGGCCGCACTGCGGCGCCCGGCTGCACGGGTGACCTTTACGCTTGGTCCGTGAACAGCCCGATCCCCGACGCCCTCCTGGGCCCCGCCGACGTGCGCGAGCTCGCCGCCGCCCTCGGCGTGCGCCCCACGAAGCAGCGCGGCCAGAACTTCGTCATCGACGCCAACACCGTCCGCCGCATCGTGCGCACCGCCGGCGTGCGCCCCGACGACGTGGTCGTCGAGGTCGGGCCGGGACTCGGCTCGCTGACCCTGGCGCTCCTCGAGGTCGCCGACCGGGTCACCGCCGTCGAGATCGACGACGTCCTCGCCGCCGCGCTGCCCGCGACGATCGCCGCCCGGATGCCGGAGCGCGCCGACCGCTTCGCGCTCGTCCACTCCGACGCCCTGCAGGTGCGGGAGCTGCCGGGCCCGGCGCCGACCGCGCTGGTCGCCAACCTGCCGTACAACGTGGCCGTCCCCGTCCTGCTGCACATGCTCGACACCTTCCCGGGCATCGAGCGGACGCTGGTGATGGTGCAGGCCGAGGTCGCCGACCGGCTCGCGGCCGCGCCCAGCTCGAAGGTGTACGGCGTGCCGTCGGTCAAGGCCAACTGGTACGCGGAGGTCAAGCGGGCCGGCGCCATCGGGCGCAACGTCTTCTGGCCCGCGCCGAACGTCGACAGCGGTCTGGTGTCCCTGGTGCGGCGCAGCGAACCGCTGGCGACCACCGCCTCCAAGGCGGAGGTGTTCGCCGTGGTCGACGCCGCCTTCGCGCAGCGGCGCAAGACGCTGCGGGCGGCCCTGGCCGGCTGGGCGGGGTCGGCCGCCGCCGCCGAGGCGGCCCTGGTCGCGGCCGGGGTGTCGCCGCAGGCCCGCGGCGAGGCGCTGACGGTCGAGGAATTCGCACGGATCGCGGAGGCCGCGCCGGACCGGGGCACGGCCGCCGCACCCCGGAAGGACCCGGAGGAGCAGCAGCGGTGAGCGTGACGGTACGCGTCCCGGCGAAGGTCAACGTCCAGCTCGCGGTGGGCGCCGCCCGCCCGGACGGCTTCCACGACCTGGCCAACGTCTTCCTGGCGGTCGGCCTGTACGACGAGGTCACGGTGGCCCCGGCGGAGGAGCTGCGGATCACCTGCGAGGGGCCGGACGCCGCCCGGGTCCCCCTCGACCGCACGAACCTGGCGGCGCGGGCGGCCGAGCGGCTCGCCCGGCGGTACGGGCGCACGCCGGACGTGCACATCCGGATCGCCAAGGACATCCCCGTCGCGGGCGGCATGGCGGGCGGCTCCGCCGACGCCGCCGGCGCGCTGGTCGCCTGCGACGCCCTGTGGGGCACGGGCGCCTCCCGCGAGGAGCTCCTGGAGATCTGCGCCGAGCTGGGCAGCGACGTGCCGTTCAGCCTGGTCGGCGGGGCGGCGCTGGGCACCGGGCGCGGCGAGCGGCTGCGCCCGCTGGAGGTGGGCGGCACCTTCCACTGGGTGTTCGCGGTGGCGGACGGCGGCCTGTCCACGCCCGCGGTGTACGGCGAGTTCGACCGGCTCACGCGGGGTGTCGAGGTGCCCGAGCCGGCCGCCTCGCGGGAGCTGCTCGACGCGCTGGCCGCGGGCGACGCGCAGGCCCTCGCGGCCGCCGTCGCCAACGACCTGCAGCCCGCCGCCCTGACCCTGTTCCCGTCGCTGGCCGACACCCTCGCCGCCGGGCGGGAGGCCGGCGCGCTCGCCGCGCTCGTCTCCGGCTCGGGCCCGACCACGGCGTACCTGGCCGACGGCCCCGGGTCCGCGGCGCGCATCGCCGAGGCGCTGACCGCGTCCGGCACCTGCCGCACGGCCCGGGTCGCCGCGGGTCCCGTCCCCGGAGCGACGCTGCTCTGACCCCTGCGGGCTCCCGCCCGCCGTCCGCGCGGCGGGAGCCGCCGGACGGCCCGCGGGGGTCACCCGCGCGGCCGACTACCCTTGAAGGCCGATCGATCCCCCTTGTCAGGAGTGCGATGGCCGTCAACCTGGTCAATGTCGAGGCAGTCAGCAAGGTGTACGGAACGCGTGCGCTGCTCGACGACGTCTCGCTCGGCGTGTCCGAGGGGGACAGGATCGGCGTCGTCGGCCGCAACGGCGACGGCAAGACCACGCTGATCCGGATGCTCGCCAAGCTGGAGGAGGCCGACACCGGGCGCGTCACGCACTCCGGCGGCCTGCGCCTGGGCGTGCTCACCCAGCACGACTCCCTCGACCCCGCCGCCACCGTCCGGCACGAGGTCATCGGCGACATGGCCGACCACGAGTGGGCGGGGAACGCCAAGGTCCGCGACGTGCTGACGGGCCTGTTCGGCGGGCTCGACCTGCCCGGCTTCCCGCAGGGCCTGGACACCGTGATCGGCCCGCTGTCCGGCGGCGAGCGGCGGCGCATCGCGCTCGCCAAGCTGCTCATCGAGGAGCAGGACCTGATCGTCCTCGACGAGCCCACCAACCACCTCGACGTCGAGGGCATCTCCTGGCTCGCCGGGCACCTGCAGAACCGCCGCTCGGCGCTCGTCTGCGTCACCCACGACCGCTGGTTCCTCGACCAGGTCTGCACCCGCATGTGGGACGTGCAGCGCGGCAGCGTCCACGAGTACGAGGGCGGTTACTCGGACTACGTCTTCGCGCGCGCCGAGCGCGAGCGCATCGCGGCCACCGAGGAGGCCAAGCGGCAGAACCTCGTCCGCAAGGAGCTGGCCTGGCTGCGCCGCGGCGCCCCCGCGCGCACCTCCAAGCCGCGCTTCCGGATCGAGGCCGCCAACGAGCTGATCGCGGACGTGCCGCCGCCGCGGGACAAGAGCGAGCTGATGAAGTTCGCCTCCTCGCGCCTCGGCAAGACCGTCTTCGACCTGGAGGACGTGACGGTCCAGGCCGGCCCCAAGGTGCTGCTCAAGCACCTGACCTGGCAGCTCGGCCCCGGCGACCGCGTCGGCCTGGTCGGCGTCAACGGCGCGGGCAAGACCTCCCTCCTGCGGGCCATGGCCGCGGCCGCCCGCAGCGGTGGCGAGGAGCAGCCCGCCGTGGGGCGCATCGTCACCGGCCGGACGGTCAAGCTCGCCTACCTCTCCCAGGAGGTCGCCGAACTCGACCCCGCCTGGCGGGTCCTGGAGGCGGTCCAGCAGGTCCGCGACCGCGTCGACCTCGGCAAGGGCCGCGAGATGACCGCGGGCCAGCTCTGCGAGACCTTCGGCTTCGGCAAGGAGAAGCAGTGGACCCCGGTCGGGGACCTCTCCGGCGGCGAGCGGCGCCGGCTGCAGCTGCTGCGCCTGCTGATGGACGAGCCCAACGTCCTCTTCCTCGACGAGCCGACCAACGACCTCGACATCGAGACCCTCACCCAGCTGGAGGACCTGCTCGACGGCTGGCCCGGCTCGATGGTGGTGATCTCGCACGACCGGTTCTTCATCGAGCGCACCACCGACACGGTGCAGGCGCTGCTCGGCGACGGCACGCTGCGGATGCTGCCGCGCGGCATCGACGAGTACCTGGAGCGGCGCCGGCGGATGGAGGAGGCCGCGGCGGCCTCCGCACCCGCTCCGAGGACGGCCGAAAAGCAGGGGGTCTCCGCGGCCGACGCGCGCGCCGCGAAGAAGGAGCTCCAGCGGATCGAGCGGCAGATCGACAAGATCTCCGAGAAGGAGTCCCGGCTCCACTCGCAAATCGCCGAGAACGCCACGGACTTCGAGAAAGTGGCGAAACTGGACGCGGAGTTGCGTCAACTCACCGGGGAGCGCGAAGAGTTGGAAATGCGCTGGCTGGAGCTCGCAGACGACGCGTGAAGGGCGCGTGAAGGAGCGTAACGGGGTCATCACGGGCCGGTTCTCCCTTGGGAACAGGGGTTGCACCGGCCCGGTCCGCGAGGGCGCCAGGGTGATAGAAAGAGCCGTCTGAGAACAGCCTGAGTGCGACTCCGTGTGCCGTGCGTACTACGGGGCGTGAGGCTGTCTCCTCCGGGGAGAACCCCGGAGCCCCGGCCGAAAAGGATCGGTCGCGGGTCGGCACCCGGTGCCGGGCAGGCGTGCGAGATGTCGGTTTCACAAGGGGGAACACGCTGATGGCCCAGCCACCCGGACAGCCGCCGCAGGACGGCTCCGCAAGCCCGTCGGGACAGCCGCCGCAGGGCGGGTTCGGCGCACCGCAGGACCCCCGGCAGGGCACGCCCCCGCCGCCCGCGCAGCCCCCGGCCGCCCCGCCCGGCGCCCCGCAGACCCCTCCGCAGCCGCAGCCCGGCTACGGCTACCCCCAGCAGCCCGGCCCGTACACCCCGTCCGGCCCCTACGCCCAGCCCGGACCGTACGCCCAGCCCGGACCGTACGGGCAGCCGCAGCAGCCGGGCCCCTACGCCCAGCCCGGCCCCTACGCCCAGCCTGGCCCCTACGGACAGCAGCCCGGCCACGGCTACCCGCAGCAGCCGCCGTACCCGGGTGCGCCCGGCACCCCGCCCGGCGGCTCGGGCGGCCCCTCCCGGGGCAGGACCGTGGCCGTCGTCGCCGCGGCCGTGGCGGCGCTGCTCGTCGTCGGCGGCACGGTGTGGGCGGTCTCCGGCGGGGCCGACGACGCCAGGCCGGCCGCCGGGAAGTCCCAGGGCGCCGAGGCGTCCGGCGGCGCCGACCCGGCCAACCCGGGCGACGGCAGCGGCGACGGCGGCGACGACCCGGAGAACCTCAACAAGGGCCGCAAGTCCGGCGAGTCGAAGGTCCTCTGGTACAAGGAGGCGCCCGACGCGCCCGGTTCGGGCGCGGACGCCCCCGGCATGTGGATCACCGACAAGGTGGCGGCGAAGGCCGCGTACAAGCAGGTCTTCGCCTACGAGGTGGGGAACGGCGAGCCGGCCTGGGACGAGATCACGCTGCCGCAGAAGATCTGCGCGGTCACCCCGGAGCAGAGCGCCGACGGCAAGATCGTCGTCGCGTACATGAGCGGCGTCAGCGACCGGGCCAAGTGCAACCAGCTCCAGCAGATCGACCTGGCCACCGGCGAGAAGGGCTGGAAGGGCGAGGTCGAGGAGGGCGGCCTGTTCGACAGCGCGCTCAGCATCGAGCTGTCCATCAGCGGCGACACGCTGGTGGCGGGCCGCTCCCAGTCGGGCACCGCCTACGACCTGGCGACCGGCAAGAAGAAGTGGGACAAGGAGAAGTACGGCGAGGCGTGCTTCCCGAGCGCGTTCGCCGGCGGCGCCAGGCTGCTGGCCGTCTCCTCCTGCTCCGCGGCGTCGGACAACCAGCACGACGAGGTGCAGGAGCTCGACCCGGCCACCGGCAAGGCCAGGTGGACCAAGAAGATCCCCGAAGGCTGGCAGGTCGCCCGCGCCTACTCCGTCGACCCGGTCGTCCTCTACATGACCAACGAGGACAAGAAGCAGTGGAACATCTCCACGCTGAAGGACGACGGCACGGTCCGCTCGCAGGTCGACGTCGACGAGTCCTTCGCTCCGGAGTGCGGCTGGGCCATCCTCGAACGCGACCTGCAGGGCTGCGCCGGTGTCGCCGTCGACGACGACACCCTCTACCTGCCCACCGAGGCCAAGAGCGGCCCCAACGAGATCGTCGCGATCAGCCTGGACACCGGCAAGGAGAAGTGGCGCACGAAGTCCCCGGCGGACCGGTCCGTGCTGCCGCTGAAGATCGCGGACGGCGCGCTGGTGGCGTACGTCGAGCCGGCCTACGACGCGGGCGGGCGGGTCGTGTCGATCGCGACCTCGGGCAGCGGCCACGAGGCGACGACGCTGCTGCAGAACCCGCAGGGCGCCGCGCAGATCGAGAACGGCTTCTTCTCGAAGGACCTCGACTACGTGGACGGCCGCCTCTACCTGTCCACCACGCGGCTGACCGGCAGCGACGAGGCCAGGGAAAAGCTGATGCTCGCCTACGGCAAGTGACCGGGCGGTCCCGCCCGCACCGGCCCCCCTCCGCTCCTTCGCATCCCGAGGTACGCACACCGTGAACCAGCCGCCCCCGCCGAACCAGCCCCCGAACCAGCCGCCGAGCCAGCCGCCGGGCCCGCCCGGCACGCCGCCGCAGGCCCAGCAGCAGCCTCCGCAGGGCGGGTTCGGCGCGCCCCAGAGCCCGCCGCCCGGCGGCTTCGGCGCGCCGCAGGACCCGGGCCCGGGCTACGGCTATCCGCAGACCCCGCCGCCCGCGCCGGGGCAGCCGCCCGCGGCGCCGTCCCCGTACGGCTATCCGCAGCCGCCCACCGCGCCCATGCAGCAGCCCGGCTACGGCTATCCGCAGGCGCCGCCGCCCGGCTACGGCCACCCGGCCCAGCCGCAGCACCCGTACGGCCCCCCGCAGCCGTACACCGTGCCCCTGCAGGCGCAGAACGGCGGCCCGAGCGGCGGGCGGAAGGTCAACGCCCAGCTCGCGATCATCGTCGCGGCCGTCGTCGCCATCGCGCTGATCGTCGGCGGCGGCGTCTGGTACGCGAACTCCTCGGGCAAGGACGACACCGCGCACTCCGGCACCACCGGCGGGGACGGCGGCAAGGACGGTGAGGGCGGCGACACCGCGTCCGGCACCGGCGGCACGGAGAAGGTCCCGGCCTCCACCGACGCCGACGTCCTGTTCCAGGTGCCCTCGCCCGAGGTGCCCAAGGGCGAGTACTGGAGCGTCAGCGGCTCCTGGCTGACGGACGAGGTGTACGCCAAGGCCAGCACCGAGGGGATCGACGGCTACGACCCGGACACCGGCGAGAAGTCCTGGACGCTGGCGCTGCCGGGCCTGGTGTGCGCGGGCTCGCCCGAGGTCACGAAGGACGGCGTGGCCGCGGTGGTCTACGAGAACGCCCGGCCCACCGAGGCGGACAAGTACCCGGGCTGCAGCGAGGTCGCCGCCTTCGACCTGAGGACCGGCAAGAAGCTGTGGACGGGGTCGGTCGTCTCCGACGGCGACCAGAAGGCCACCTTCAAGGAGGTCTCCATCACCGGCGGCACGGTCGCCGCGGGCTCCGACCTCAAGGGCGGCGCCGCCTTCGACCTGAAGACCGGCAAGGTGCTGTGGCAGCCGAAGGTCGGCAAGTGCCAGGACGTCGGCTACCACGGCGGCGAGCAGCTGGTCGCCGTGCGCAAGTGCGGCGACTACGGGAACGAGACCTACGAGGTCCAGCTGCTCGACCCGAGGACGGGCAGCGTGAAGTGGAGCTACGAGCTGCCCGCCGGCATCGACAACGCCAAGGTCATCTCGTCGAAGCCGGTCGTCTTCGGCGTGGACTCCGGTGACATCACCGCCTCCGGCGTCACGGACGTCTTCTCGCTCGACGACGGCGGCAAGCTGCGCGCCAAGATCACGCTGCCGGACGGCAAGTACGAGCACGACTGCGAGGTCGGCAAGGTCCACGGCTGCAAGGCGATCGCCGTCGGCAACGACAAGCTGTACGTGCCGACCAAGCAGCACGCCGGCGGTGGCGCCGAGTACAGCCGGACCAACGAGATCGTCTCGTTCTCGCTGGCCACCGGGAAGAGCACCGGTGACCGCGCCGACGCGGGCGACGGCTACGACATGGTCCCGGTGCGGATGGACGGCGGCGACATCATCGCCTACAAGGACGGCCCCTACGACAAGGGTGCCCAGATCGTCTCCCTCGACGGCGGGACGATGAAGGAGACCGAGCTGCTGGAGACCCCGGCCACGGACCAGGTCCGGGACGCGATCAGCGCCATGGTGCCGCGCTCGGCCGAGCTGCTGTACACCCACGGCCGGCTGTTCATGGCCAAGGACTTGCTCAGCAAGCCGTACTCCGCCGACGCCAAGCAGTACACGGCGATCGGGTTCGGTGCGAAGTAGACCGTCCACCGGTCAAGTTCTCCTGTGCTGACCACGGTCCCGCCCCAGTTCAGGGGCGGGGCCGTTCCCATACCGCGCATCACTCGCGAATGCGTCGTTTTTTGGCGATCCAGGGCACTTCTCTCCGGTAGGGGAAGCGCACCGTCGAACAAGCGTGTAACTTCCGGGGGATGGAGAGCCGGGGGGCTCCTATCCATGGGGTGCCGGTGGGGATCCTTGGGGGGACTGGGGGGTTCGATGGGAGTGCGGCTCATGGTGGTCGACGACCACCGACTGCTCGCGGAGGCGCTGGCCTCGGCGCTGAAGCTGCGCGGGCACCGGGTGCTCGCCGCGGCCGCACCCGCCGCCGGGGCGGCGGAACTGGTGATCACGCGTGCGCCCGAGGTGTGCCTGCTCGGTACGGCCACACCGGCCGAACCGGGCATGTTCGATCCGGTGGTGAAGATCAAGAGGGAGCGTCCGCAGGTCGCCGTGCTGGTGCTCGGGCCGGTGCCCAGCCCGCGCGGCATCGCCGCGGCCTTCGCGGCCGGCGCCTCCGGCTACGTACGGCACGACGAGCGGATCGAGGGCGTGGAGCGGGCCATCATGAAGGCCCGCGCGGGGGAGGCGGCCGTGGCGCCGCAGCTGCTGCAGGGCGCCTTCAGCGAACTGCTCAACCCGGCCGCGCAGCCGGACGACGAGGGGCAGCGGCTGCTGCAGATGCTCACACCGCGCGAGGTGGAGGTGCTGGTGCGGGTCGCGGACGGCGAGGACACCCGGCTGATCGCGGCCGGCATGGGCATCGCGCCCAGCACGGCCCGCACCCATGTGCAGCGGGTGCTGATGAAGCTGGGCGTCGGCTCCCGCCTGGAGGCGGCGGCGCTCGCGGCGCGCACCGGCCTGCTGGAGCGGGCGGGCCCGCTGCCGCAGGCGGCGAACGACGGACCGGCGCAGGGCGGTGCGGAGTGAGCGCGCGCCGGCCCGGCCGGGGAGGGTGCGGGAGAGACGCGAGAGCCGGGTGCGCCGGCCGTGCGAAGGGGCCGGGGCCCGCCGTGTGACGCGGCGGACCCCGGCCCCTCGGAACGCGTGCCCCTCGGACGGCGGCCTTCGCGTGCCCTTCGGACGCGTGCCCTTCGGGCGGCTGCCGTCCGGACGGACCGCCGTCCGGTTACTCGGCGGCCCTGCCGTCCCCGGTGTGCTCGGGCTCCGGCGCGGCGAGCGGCCGCAGCTTCAGCCAGACGAGGAAGAACAGGCCGAGGACCAGCATGGCCAGCCCCGTCCACAGGTTGATGTTGACGTCCTGGGCCTTCTTCAGGTCCTCGTCGGACGCGAAGAACCCGGCGATCGTGACGATGACGCCGTAGATCACGAACAGGCCGCCGATGATCCGCCGGATGTCGAAGAGACGGGCGGCGGTGGCGGACTTCGTCTCCAGGTCGGAGACCTCACGGTGCAGTTCGGACATGGTCGTTGCCTCCGATCGGGTCAGAAGGAGTAGGGCAGGTAGCAGATCACGGCGAGGACGATGGCGCCCCAGCCCAGCAGGGCCGGCTTGCGGTACCAGGCGTCGTCACCGGTGGCCGGCGGCTCCTCCAGACCCGGGGACCGCGTGCCGTAGACGAGGCCGGCGAGCTCGGCCTCCGGCTTCGGGGCGGTGAACAGGGTGACCGCGACCATGACGACCGCGCCGGCGACGAAGCCGACGATGGCGGAGACGAAGTTGGCGCCCTGGTCGCTGGGGATGTCGATGATGCCCTGCTTGTAGATCCAGAAGTAGTTGACCATCGCGGCCGCGGTGCCCGCGACCAGGCCCCAGACACCGGACTTCATGGAGGCCCGCTTCCAGAACATACCGATGATGAAGACCACGAACATCGGCACGTTGAAGAAGGAGAAGAGCGTCTGGAGGTAGCTCATGATGTTGGAGAAGCTGGACGCGATGAAGGCCGTGCCGATCGAGGCCAGCACACCGATCGCGGTGATGAGGCGGCCGAACTTCACGTAGTAGTCGTCCTCGCGGTCCTTGACCACGTACCGCTGCCAGATGTCGGTGGTGAAGACGGTGTTGAAGGACGAGACGTTGGCGGCCATGCCGGCCATGAACGCGGCGAGCAGACCGGTGACCGCGATGCCGAGCACGCCGTTGGGCAGCAGCTCCTGCATCAGGTAGGGGATCGCGTCGTTGTACTGCAGGTCCGAGCCGGCGGTGCCGATCTTCGGGACGAGGACGGCGGCGACCAGGCCGGGGATCATCACCGCGAAGACGATGAAGATCTTCGGGAAGGCGGCGATCAGCGGGGTGCGCTGGGCGGCGGAGAGGTTCTTGGCGGACAGGGCGCGCTGCACCTCGGCGAAGTTGGTGGTCCAGTAGCCGAAGGAGAGCACGAAGCCGAGGCCGAGGACGATGGTCAGCCAGTTCGCGCCGAGCGGGTTGGGGTCACCGATGCCGGTGCCGCCCCAGGCCGACAGGAAGTTGTCGCCGTGGCTCTCGGTGAGCGAGTCCGTCAGGCCGTCCCAGCCGCCGACCTTCTTCAGGCCGAGGACGGAGATCGGGATGAGGGCGGCGAGGATCACGAAGAACTGCAGCACCTCGTTGTAGATGGCGGAGGACAGACCGCCGACCGTGATGTACGCGAGGACGAAGAAGCCCGCGACCACGATGGCCACCCACTGCGGCCAGCCCAGCAGCGCCTCGACCACGATCGCGAGCGCGTACAGGTTGACACCCGCGATGAGGACGGCGGCGAAGGCGAACAGGATCGAGCTCAGCAGGTGCGCCGACCGGTCGAAGCGCTGGAGCAGGAACTCGGGCACCGAGCGGACCTTGGAGCCGTAGTAGAACGGCATCATCACCAGGCCGAGGAAGACCATGGCCGGGATGGCGCCGATCCAGTACCAGTGGACGACCGCGACGCCGTACTGCGCGCCGGTCGCCGCCATGCCCAGGATCTCGGTCGCGCCCAGGTTGGCCGCCACGAAGGCGAGGCCGGTGACCCAGGCGGGCAGCGAGCGCCCGGAGAGGAAGAAGTCCAGGCTGGTCTTCACCGAGCGCCGGGCGGCGAAGCCGATGCCCAGCACCACGACGAAGTAGATCGCCAGGATGGTGTAGTCGAGCGCATTCGTGGGGAGCCGGAGCCCTTCGGCCAGATATGTGGGGGACTGCATGAGTACTCGCTTCGTCGCGTGAACTGATCCGAGCGGAATGTACGCCTATTGCTTTAAGAAATGAACAGTCCCGCTGATGTTCTTTGTTTGATCGTGATCGAGCGGGAGAGCGCGGACCGTCTGCCCCGCCTCTTTCCTCTCACACCTGGGCGTCACACGCGGGCGTTGACGTGACTGTTGCCTTATGATTTGTTATGTTCGATTGTGTTTGATGAGTGCGGCTGAGGAGTCCGACAGTGAAGAAGACCTCGACCCGGCTCGCCGACGGTCGTGAGCTCATCTACTACGACCTGCGCGACGACACCGTCCGCGACGCGGTGGACCGCAGGCCCCTGGAGCGGACCGTCACGACGTCCGAGATCCGCCGCGACGTGCTGCTCGGCGACTCGGTGGCGATCGCCTCGCACCGCCAGGGCCGCACCTACCACCCGCCGGCCGACCAGTGCCCGCTGTGCCCGACGCGCGGCGAGCGGCTCAGCGAGATCCCCGACTCCTCGTACGACGTCGTGGTCTTCGAGAACCGCTTCCCCTCGCTCGCCGGCGACTCCGGCCGCTGCGAGGTCGTCTGCTTCACCTCCGACCACGACGCGTCCTTCGCCGACCTCACCGAGGAGCAGGCCGCGCTCGTCCTGGAGGCGTGGACCGACCGCACCGCCGAGCTGTCCCAGCTGCCCGCCGTCGAGCAGGTCTTCTGCTTCGAGAACCGCGGCGCCGAGATCGGCGTGACCCTCGGCCACCCGCACGGCCAGATCTACGCCTACCCCTTCACCACCCCCCGCACCGCCCTGATGCTGCGCTCGCTGGCGGCCCACAAGGAGGCCTCCGGCGGGGAGAACCTCTTCGACGAGGTGGTCGCGCGCGAGCTCGCCGAGGGCACCCGGGTCGTGCTGGAGACCGAGCACTGGGCCGCCTTCGTGCCGTACGCCGCGCACTGGCCGTACGAGGTGCACCTCTACCCCAAGCGCCGCGTGCCCGACCTGCTCGCGCTCGACGAGGCCGCGCGCACAGAGTTCCCCCAGGTCTATCTGGAACTGTTGAGGCGCTTCGACCGGATCTTCGGTGAGGGTGAGCCGCCGACGCCGTACATCGCCGCCTGGCACCAGGCGCCGTTCGGCGCGCCGGCGGGGTTCGAGGGCGTCGACCGCGGAGACTTCGCGCTCCACCTCGAGCTTTTCACCATCCGCCGCACCTCCGGCAAGCTGAAGTTCCTCGCGGGTTCCGAGTCCGGCATGAACGTGTTCATCAACGACGTGCCGCCGGAGGCCGCGGCCGAGCGACTGCGAGAGGTAGCGAGTTCATGAGTGGGAAGTACCTGGTCACGGGTGGTGCCGGCTATGTCGGCGGCGTGGTCGCGCAGCACCTGGTCGAGGCGGGCCACGAGGTCGTCGTCCTGGACAACCTCTCGACCGGCTTCCGCGAGGGCGTGCCCGCGGGCGCGGCCTTCATCGAGGGCGACATCCGCGACGCCGCCCAGTGGCTCGACGACTCCTACGACGCCGTCCTGCACTTCGCCGCGTTCTCGCAGGTCGGCGAGTCGGTGGTGAAGCCCGAGAAGTACTGGGACAACAACGTCGGCGGCACCATGGCGCTGCTGGCCGCCATGCGCGGGGCCGGCGTGCGCAAGCTCGTCTTCTCCTCCACCGCCGCCACCTACGGCGAGCCGGTCAGCACCCCCATCACGGAGAGCGACCCGACCGCGCCCACGTCCCCGTACGGCGCCTCCAAGCTCGCCGTCGACCACATGATCACCGGCGAGGCCGCGGCCCACGGACTAGGTGCAGTATCCCTTCGGTACTTCAACGTGGCAGGCGCCTATGGTTCCTGCGGCGAGCGCCACGACCCCGAGTCGCACCTGATCCCCCTGGTCCTCCAGGTCGCCCTCGGCAGGCGCGAGGCGATCTCCGTCTTCGGCGACGACTACCCGACCCCTGACGGCACCTGCGTCCGCGACTACATCCACGTCGCCGACCTCGCCGAGGCCCACCTGCTCGCCCTGGACGCGGCCACGCCCGGCGAGCACCTGATCTGCAACCTCGGCAACGGCAACGGCTTCTCCGTCCGCGAGGTGATCGAGACCGTGCGCAAGGTCACCGGCCACCCGGTCCCGGAGGTCGTGGCCGGGCGCCGGGGCGGCGACCCGGCCGTCCTCGTCGCCTCCGCCGCCACCGCGCGGGAGCGGCTCGGCTGGAACCCGTCCCGCGCGGATCTCGCGGGCATCGTCGCGGACGCGTGGGCGTTCGCACAGCAGCACGCCAAGTAGAGGCCCCCGGCGGCGCGCGCACGCACGGCGCGCGCCGCACCGGGCACGGCACGTCGGTAGGAAAGGTCAGGGATCAGGGGATGAGCGAGGCTCACGCGGCGGCGGTCGCCGAACGGTTCACGGCGTTGTACGGGGCCGGGCCCGAGGGGGTGTGGGCGGCGCCGGGCCGGGTCAATCTGATCGGCGAGCACACCGACTACAACGGCGGCTTCGTCATGCCCTTCGCCCTGCCGCACACCGCGGTCGCCGCCGTCTCGCGGCGCACCGACGGGGTGCTGCGGCTGCACTCCGCCGACATCGACGACGGCGAGGGCGGCGTCGTGGAGATCGCGCCGGACGCGCTCGTCCCCGGCTCCGACAAGAACTGGACGGCGTACCCGGCGGGCGTCGTCTGGGCGCTGCGCGAGGCCGGCCACACCGTGCCGGGCGCCGACGTCCACCTCGCCTCCACCGTCCCCACGGGCGCGGGCCTGTCCTCCTCGGCGGCCCTGGAGGTCGTCGTCGCCCTCGCCCTGAACGACCTGTACGGCCTCGGCATCGAGCGGGGCGCGCTGGCCCGCCTGTGCCAGCGGGCCGAGAACGCGTACGTGGGCGCCCCCACCGGCATCATGGACCAGACGGCCTCGGCCTGCTGCGAGGACGGCCACGCCCTGTTCCTCGACACCCGCGACTTCTCGCAGCGGCAGATCCCCTTCGACCTGGCCGCCGGGGGCATGCGCCTGCTGGTCGTCGACACCCGGGTCAAGCACGCCCACAGCGGCGGCGAGTACGGCAAGCGCCGCGCCGGCTGCGAGCGGGGCGCCGAGCTGCTCGGCGTCACCGCGCTGCGGGACGTCGCCCACGACGCCCTGGACGCGGCCCTCGAGCGGCTCGGCGACGAGGAGGAGGTGCGCCGCCTGGTCCGCCACGTCGTCACCGAGGACCACCGGGTGGAGCGGACGGTCGCGCTCCTGGAGGCGGGCGAGACCCGCGCGATCGGCCCGGTCCTCACCGAGGGCCACGCCTCCCTGCGCGACGACTTCCGCGTCTCCTGCCCGGAGCTGGACCTGGTCGTCGAGTCGGCCCTCGCGGCCGGCGCGCTGGGCGCCCGCATGACGGGCGGCGGCTTCGGCGGCTCGGTCGTCGTGCTCGTGGAGTCGGCGGACGCGGACGAGGTCACGGCGGCGGTCGAGAAGGCCTTCGCGGCGGCGCGGTACACGGCGCCCCGCGTGTTCACGGCGGTGCCGTCGCCGGGGGCGCGGCGGCTGGTCTGACCCGGCCCGCCGGTCCGCCCGCCCGGCCCGGTCCGTCCCGGGGCACGAGCGCCCGGCCCTCCGTACGGGGGCCGGGCACCGCGGTGTTCAGGCCAGTTTTTTCGTCAGCGTGTACTCGGTGATCCCCGGCGGGTAGTCCGGGATCACGCACACCACCTCGTAGCCCCGCCCGCGGTAGAAGTCCGGGGCCTGGAAGTCCCAGGTCTCCAGGCGGACGGCGGTGCAGTCGCGGTCTTCGCGGGCCGTTTGCTCCGCTTGCGCCAGCAGCCGGGTGCCGAGGCCCGCGCCGCGGTGGCGGTCGTCCACCCACAGGTAGGTGACGTGCAGCCAGCGCGCCCAGGTGTGTCCGACCAGGCCGCCGGCGAGGGAGCCGTCCGCGTCCAAAGCCCAGACCTGGAGCGGGACTTGGCTCGCGTGCCCCGTGTCGCGCAGGGAGCTCAGGACGGGTGAGGCCGCCGTGTTCGTCTCCCGCAGTCGCGAACGCAGAGCCATGCTTCGCTCTTTGTCGACTTCTGTCTCAATACGAAACATGTGGCTCACCCTAAACGCGTTGGCAAACCAGTTCTGCAAATCACCTTCCGCTCCTGCCGCCCGGCCTTACCCTGATGAGCAGCACCGGTGGGGGCCGGTGCGGATCAGGGGGCGAGACAGTCGAGTACGACGCCCGGAGCGGGGCAGTGGTTCCGGCACGGCGGCGGCCGTGCGGACGCGGCCCCCGGGCCGGCCCGAGCAGGGCCGGCGGCAGTGCTCCGGGCGCCGTACTCGCGCCGGCCGTTCCCCGCCTTTGGGTCTCCCCTGCTCTTCAGGAGCTTGGGGAAGGGGGTTTCGTGGTTCGCATCCGAGTCCTGGTCGTCGACGACCATCGCATCTTCGCCGAGTCGCTCGCCGCGGCTCTGGCCGCAGAGCCCGACGTCGACGTCTCCGCGGCGGGCAGCGGTCCCGCCGCGCTGCGCAGTCTGGAGCGGGCGGCTGCCGAGGGCCGCAGATTCGACGTGCTGCTGGTCGACGCCGACCTGGGCGGCAGCCTGCCGCCCGCCCGCCCCGCCGTGCCCGTGCAGGAGGCCGGCGAGGACGGCGTCGTCGACGGGATCTCCCTGGTCGCCGGAGTGCGCTCGGGGCACCCCGCCGTCCGCACCGTCGTGCTCGCCGAGAAGGACGACCCGCGCCGCGCGGCCCTGGCCCTGCAGGCCGGCGCCTCCGGCTGGGTCGCCAAGGACTGCTCGCTGTCCCGGCTGCTCACGGTGATCCGCGGGGTGCTGCGCGACGAGACGCACCTGCCGCCCGCCCTGCTCACCGGCGTGCTGCGGGAGCTGACCGCCGCGCGCAAGCACCGCACCGAGAGCGAGCGCCTGGTGGAGTCGCTGACCCCGCGCGAGCGGGAGGTGCTGCGCTGCATGGTGGCCGGGCTCGGCCGCAAGGCGGTCGCCGAGCGCCTCTTCCTCTCCCCGCACACGGTCCGCACCCACATGCAGAACGTGCTCGGGAAGCTCGGGGTGCACTCCACCCTCGCGGCCGTCGCGCTCGCCCGGCGGGCCGGTGTCGGCCCGGTGGACCTAGCCGGGGATGTTGTCGAACGGGGCGGTCAACTGGCGTAGCAGCGCGGCCAGTTCGCCGCGCTGGGCCCGCGACAGCTCGGCCAGCAGCGCTCGCTCCTGCTCCAGCAGGCCGGCGAGCGCCTGGTCGGCGCGGTCGCGGCCGTCGGCGGTCAGGCGCACCAGCACACCGCGCCGGTCGCTGGGGTCGGGCAGCCGCTCGACCAGGCCCTTCTTGGTCAGCCGGTCGATGCGGTTGGTCATGGTCCCGGAGGTCACCAGGGTCTGGGTGAGCAGCTGCCCCGGCGAGAGCTGGTAGGGGTCCCCGGCGCGCCTGAGGGCCGTGAGGACGTCGAACTCCCACGGCTCCAGCCCGTGCTCCGAGAACGCCAGCCGCCGCGCCCGGTCCAGGTGCCGGGCGAGCCTGCTCACGCGGCTGAGCACCTCGAGCGGTTCCACGTCGAGATCGGGGCGCTCCCGGCGCCACGCTGCGACCAGCCGATCGACCTCGTCCTCCATGACGATCAGTGTAGTGGTTGTGTCGACCTCAAGTCTCTTGACGTCAAGATATTGGGGGTGTGAGGCTGGCCCGGACGACACTGCGGCACCCCGAGGAGCAAGCCATGCCCGCCTCCGCGCCCACCTGGGACCCGGCCCAGTACCTGCGCCACTCCGGCCACCGCGAGCGGCCCCTCGCCGAGCTGCTGGACCGCGTGCACCCGCTGCCCGCCGCCCGGCCCCGCATCGCCGACCTGGGCTGCGGCCCCGGCAACAGCACCGTCCTGCTCGCCGGGCGCTGGCCCGCCGCGCACCTCACCGGCTACGACAACTCCGCCGAGATGCTCGCCGGGGCCGCCGCGCACGCGGGCCCCACCCCCGAGGGCGGCCTGGTCGACTTCGCCCACGCCGACCTGCGGCGGTGGGAGCCCGAGCGGACCTACGACCTGATCGCCTCCAACGCGGCCCTGCAGTGGGTCGAGGGCCACCTCGACGCGATCCCCGGCTGGCTCGACGCGCTGGCGCCCGGCGGCACCCTCGCCTTCCAGGTCCCCCACACCATCGACGCGCCCCTGCACGTCCTGATGCGCGCCCTCGCGGACTCGGACCGGTGGCGCGGCCGCCTCGGCGGCGTGCTGCGCACCGCCGACTCGGTGCACGCCCCCGCCGTCTACCTGGACCGCCTCGCCCGCCTCGGCTGCGAGACCGACGTGTGGGAGAGCACCTACCTGCACCTGCTCCAGGGCGAGGACCCGGTGCTCGACTGGGTCAAGGGCACCGGCCTGCGGCCCGTGCTCACGGCGCTCGCCGACGACCCCGAGGCAGCCGACGCCTTCGTGGGGGAGTACCGCGCCCGCCTGCGCGAGGCGTATCCGGCGCAGCCCTACGGCACGGTGCTGCCGTTCCGCCGGCTGTTCGTGGTGGCGCGCAAGCCGCGCTGAGGGCCGGACACGACGCGGGCCCGCCCGGTGCGGGCGGGCCCGGACGGCGGTCGGCCGGTCAGGACTTGCGGTGGCCTATCAGGCGCGGCCTGGCCTCCAGGCCGTCCAGGCCGTGCCAGGCCAGGTTCACCAGGTGGGCGGCCACCTCGGCCTTCTTCGGGCGGCGCACGTCCAGCCACCACTGGCCGGTCAGCGCCACCATCCCGACCAGAGCCTGCGCGTACAGCGGCGCCAGCTTCGGGTCGAAGCCGCGGCTCTTGAACTCGCGGCCCAGGATGTCCTCCACCTGGGTGGCGATGTCGGAGATGAGCGAGGCGAAGGACCCCGTGGACTGCGGGATGGGGGAGTCGCGGACCAGGATGCGGAAGCCGTCCGTGTACTCCTCGATGTAGTCCAGGAGCGCGAACGCCGCCTGCTCGCACAGCTCGCGCGGATGGCCGGCGGTCAGCGAGCTGGTCACCATGTCGAGCAGCCGCCGCATCTCGCGGTCCACCACCACCGCGTACAGGCCCTCCTTGCCGCCGAAGTGCTCGTACACCACCGGCTTGGAGACCCCGGCCTTCGCCGCGATCTCCTCCACCGAGGTGGCCTCGAAGCCCTTCGCGGCGAAGAGGGTGCGACCGATCTCGAGGAGCTGCTGCCTTCGCTCCGCCCCCGTCATCCGGGTGCGGCGCGTGCGCCGCTGCTTGTCGTTGCCGGGGGTGCTGGAGTCGGTCGCCACAGCGCCCATCATGCCGTCTCGGCCTGCTCCGCCCCGCGCCGGGAGGGCGACCCGTCCGGGTTGCGGCGCGAATCGATACGGGAGCGTGACGGCCAGCGCACGTCGTAGGCCCAGCCCAGCCGCTCGAACCAGCGGATCAGTCGGGCCGAGGAGTCCAGCTGGCCGCGCTCCACGCCGTGCCGCGCGGAGGTCGGGTCGGCGTGGTGCAGGTTGTGCCAGGACTCGCCGCAGGACAGGATCGCCAGCCACCACACGTTGCCGGAGCGGTCCCGCGACCTGAACGGGCGCTTGCCGACCGCGTGGCAGATCGAGTTGATCGACCACGTGACGTGGTGCAGCAGTGCCACCCGGACGAGCGAACCCCAGAAGAACGCGGTGAAGGCACCCCACCAGGACATCGTCACCAGACCGCCGACCAGCGCGGGCAGGAGCAGCGACACCGCCGTCCACAGCACGAACTGGCGGGAGACCGCGCGCAGCGCCCCGTCCTTGATCAGGTCCGGCGCGTACTTCTCTTGCGGCGTCTGCTCCTCGTCGAACATCCAGCCGACGTGGGCCCACCACAGGCCCTTCATCAGCGCCGGGACGGTCTCGCCGTAGCGCCACGGCGAGTGCGGGTCGCCCTCCGCGTCGGAGAACCTGTGGTGTTTGCGGTGGTCGGCCACCCAGCGCACCAGCGGCCCCTCCACCGCCATCGAGCCGGCGATCGCCAGCGCGATCTTCAAGGGCCGCTTGGCCT
Organism: Streptomyces minutiscleroticus; assembly: GCF_014650875.1. GTDB lineage: Bacteria > Actinomycetota > Actinomycetes > Streptomycetales > Streptomycetaceae > Streptomyces > Streptomyces minutiscleroticus. The sequence continues at coordinate 3,363 of NZ_BMVU01000020.1, read as the reverse complement.
TGAACGAGCCGTGCGTGAAGTGGCGGTGGAAGCCGATCGTGATGCCGTGGCAGCCGAGGAAGTAGAAGGCGACCAGCAGACCGAGGTCCAGCCAGCTCACCCCCCACCCCCAGGCCAGCGGCACCGCCGCGACCAGTGCCAGGAACGGAACGGTGATGAAGAGCAGCAGTGCGAGCTGCTCGACGGACCGCTTCTGCTCCCCGCCCAGCGTGGCGGGGGGAAGCGGGGTCGGGTCGTGGGGCGCCTTCGGGGCGTCGTCGATCACATCGGAGCTCGTGGTCATGGGGACGTCCCCCTGTGGGGTCGAGGGTCGGGGCCGGGGCCGGGTCACTGAGGCTACGGTTCCGTAACCTACGGCAACGTAAGTATGGCAGTGCGTAGCCTCGCGGCAAGAGCCCGTAGCCTGCGCGTCCACATCGACACCTATCCTGGAGGCGGTCGGACAGCGCGGTCCGCTCTGTTTTCCCCCGGACGCACGGTCCGCACGAGGCTCACGCCGCACCGCGGGCCGCCGGGTCCCCTCCCAGACGAGCTTCAACACTGCAAGGAGCCGCACCTGTGAGCAGTGCCGACGACCAGACCACGACGACCAGCAGCGAGCTGCGCGCCGACATCAGGCGACTGGGCGACCTGCTGGGAGAGACCCTCGTCCGGCAGGAGGGACCCGAACTGCTGGAACTGGTCGAGAAGGTCCGCCGCCTGACCCGCGAGGACGGCGAGGCCGCCGCCGAGCTGCTGCGCGGCACCGAACTGGAGACCGCCGCCAAGCTGGTCCGTGCCTTCTCCACCTACTTCCACCTCGCCAACGTCACCGAACAGGTCCACCGCGGCCGCGAACTGCGCGCCCGGCGCGCCGCCGAGGGCAGCCTGCTGGCCCGCACGGCCGACCGCCTCAAGGACGCCGACCCCGAGCACCTGCGCGAGACCGTGCGCAACCTCAACGTCCGCCCGGTCTTCACCGCCCACCCCACCGAGGCCGCCCGCCGCTCCGTCCTCAACAAGCTGCGCCGGATCGCCACCCTCCTGGAGACCCCGGTCATCGAGGCCGACCGGCGCCGCCACGACACCCGCCTCGCCGAGAACATCGACCTCGTCTGGCAGACCGACGAACTGCGCGTGGTGCGCCCCGAGCCCGCCGACGAGGCCCGCAACGCCATCTACTACCTCGACGAGCTGCACGCCGGCGCCGTCGGCGACGTCCTGGAGGACCTCACCGCCGAACTGGAGCGCGTCGGCGTCGAGCTGCCCGACGCCACCCGCCCGCTGACCTTCGGCACCTGGATCGGCGGCGACCGCGACGGCAACCCCAACGTCACCCCCCAGGTCACCTGGGACGTCCTGATCCTCCAGCACGAGCACGGCATCAACGACGCGCTGGAGATGATCGACGAGCTGCGCGGCTTCCTGTCCAACTCCATCCGCTACACGGGCGCGACGCAGGAGCTGCTCGACTCCCTGGCGGCCGACCTCGAGCGCCTGCCCGAGATCAGCCCCCGCTACAAGCGCCTCAACGCCGAGGAGCCCTACCGCCTCAAGGCCACCGCCATCCGGCAGAAGCTGGAGAACACCAAGGAACGCCTGGCCAAGGGCACCCCGCACCAGGAGGGGCGCGACTACCTCGGCACCGGCGAGCTCCTGGCCGACCTCACGCTCATCCAGACCTCGCTGCGCGAGCACCGCGGCGGCCTGTTCGCCGAGGGCCGGATGAACCGCACCATCCGCACCCTGGCCGCCTTCGGCCTCCAGCTCGCCACCATGGACGTCCGCGAGCACGCCGACGCCCACCACCACGCCCTCGGCCAGATGTTCGACCGGCTCGGCGAGGAGTCCTGGCGCTACGAGGACATGCCGCGCGAGTACCGTCACAAGCTCCTCGCCAAGGAGCTGCGCTCGCGCCGCCCCCTCGCGCCCACCCCGCCGCCGCTGGACGCCGCCGGCGAGAAGACCCTCGGCGTCTTCGGCACCGTCAAGCGCGCCCTGGAAGTCTTCGGCCCCGAGGTCATCGAGTCGTACATCATCTCGATGTGCCAGGGCGCCGACGACGTCTTCGCCGCCACCGTCCTCGCCCGCGAGGCCGGCCTGCTCGACCTGCACGCAGGCTGGGCCAAGATCGGCATCGTGCCGCTCCTGGAGACCACCGACGAGCTGCGCGCCGCCGACGTCATCCTCGACGACATGCTCGCCGACCCCTCCTACCGGCGCCTGGTCGCCCTGCGCGGCGACGTCCAGGAGGTCATGCTCGGCTACTCCGACTCCTCCAAGTTCGGCGGCATCACCACCTCCCAGTGGGAGATCCACCGCGCCCAGCGCCGGCTGCGCGACGTCGCCCACCGCTACGGCGTGCGGCTGCGCCTCTTCCACGGCCGCGGGGGAACCGTCGGACGCGGCGGCGGCCCCTCGCACGACGCGATCCTCGCCCAGCCCTGGGGCACCCTGGAGGGCGAGATCAAGGTCACCGAGCAGGGCGAGGTCATCTCCGACAAGTACCTCGTGCCGTCGCTGGCCCGGGAGAACCTGGAGCTGACCGTCGCGGCCACCCTGCAGGCCTCCGCCCTGCACACCGCGCCCCGCCAGTCCGTCGAGGCCCTCGCCCGCTGGGACGCGGCCATGGACGTCGTCTCCGACGCCGCCCACGCCGCCTACCGCCGCCTGGTCGAGGACCCCGACCTGCCGACGTACTTCCTCGCGTCGACGCCCGTGGACCAGCTCGCCGACCTGCACCTGGGCTCGCGGCCCTCCCGCCGGCCCGGCTCGGGCGTCTCGCTCGACGGCCTGCGCGCCATTCCGTGGGTGTTCGGCTGGACCCAGTCCCGGCAGATCGTCCCCGGCTGGTTCGGCGTCGGATCCGGCCTCAAGGCGCTGCGCGAGGCCGGCCTCGACGGCGTCCTGGACGAGATGCACGAGCAGTGGCACTTCTTCCGCAACTTCATCTCCAACGTCGAGATGACGCTCGCCAAGACCGACCTCAGGATCGCCCGCCACTACGTCGAGACCCTCGTCCCCGAGGAGCTCCGGCACGTCTTCGCCACCATCGAGGCCGAGCACGAGCTGACCGTGCGCGAGGTGCTGCGCGTCACCGGCGAGCGGGAACTGCTGGACGCCCAGCCCGTGCTGAAGCAGACCTTCGCCATCCGCGACGCCTACCTGGACCCGATCTCCTACCTCCAGGTAGCGCTCCTCAAGCGCCAGCGCGACGCCGCCGCGGCCGGCTCCGAGCCCGACCCGCTGCTGGCCCGCGCGCTGCTGCTGACGGTCAACGGCGTGGCGGCCGGCCTGCGCAACACCGGCTGACCGGCCGCACCGCGTCCGCAAGCGGAGACGGCGGTGCCCCCGCTCCCGTGTGCCGCACGGGGCGGGGGCACC
>NZ_BMVU01000019.1 GCF_014650875.1 Streptomyces minutiscleroticus | reverse complement strand
CTGCCCGCCGCCCGCCGGGGCCGCGGTCGGCCAGCCGCCGGGGCGACGGCCGCCGCCCGCGGCCGTGGGCCAGGCTCCGGGCGCGCCTCCCCCGGCGGGCGCGGCCGGTGCCTGCTGCGCCGGGGCGGCGGAGGCGGCGGCCGGGGCGGGCGCGGCCTGGTGCGGGGCTCCGGAGCCGACGGGCGCGCCCGGACCCGTCCGACCCGGCTCAGCCGCCTGACCTGCCTGACCTGTCTCAGCGGACCAGGCGCCACCGGGTGCGCCGCCCGGTGCGCCGCCGGCTCCCGCGCCCGGTGCGCCGCCGGTCCCGCCCGGCGCGCGGACCGCGGCCCGCGCCACCGCCGCGCCGCCGCCCGGCGGGACCTGCCCGGTGTCGCCCAGGGGCCCGGCCGCCCCCGGACCGCCGCCGTGCGCCTCGGAACCCGGCGCGTACCCCATGGCCGGCGCGGTGGCGCCGCCGGAGAAGCTCACTCCCCGTTCGATCCGGTCCAGGCGGGCCATGACGGACCGCTCGTCGCCGTACGCCGCGGGCAGCAGCACACGGGCGCAGATCAGTTCCAGCTGGAGGCGGGGGGAGGTGGTCCCGCGCATCTCCGTCAGCCCCTCGTTGACGAGGTCGGCGGCGCGGCTCAGCTCGGCCGCGCCGAAGACCTCCGCCTGGGCCCGCATCCGCTCCAGGACGTCGGCGGGGGCGTCGATGAGCCCCTTCTCCGCGGCGTCCGGCACGGCCGCGAGGATCACGAGGTCGCGCAGGCGCTCCAGCAGGTCGGCGACGAAGCGCCGCGGGTCGTTGCCCCGCTCGACGACGCGGTCCACGACCTCGAAGGCCGCCGCGCCGTCCCCCGCCGCGAAGGCCTCGACGACCGAGTCGAGCAGCGACCCGTCCGTGTAGCCGAGCAGGGAGGTCGCCATGGCGTACGTCACGCCGTCGGCGCCGGCACCGGCCAGCAGCTGGTCCATCACGGACATGGAGTCCCGTACGGAACCGGCGCCGGCCCGCACGACCAGCGGCAGCACCCCGTCCTCGACCGGGATCTTCTCCCGCTCGCAGACCTCCCCGAGGTAGTCCCGGAGCGTCCCGGGCGGCACGAGCCGGAACGGGTAGTGGTGCGTACGGGACCGGATGGTGCCGATGACCTTCTCGGGCTCCGTGGTGGCGAAGATGAACTTGAGGTGCTCCGGCGGCTCCTCGACGACCTTCAGCAGCGCGTTGAAGCCCGCCGAGGTCACCATGTGCGCCTCGTCGATGATGTAGATCTTGTAACGGCTGCTCGCCGGGCCGAAGAACGCCTTCTCGCGCAGGTCGCGGGCGTCGTCCACACCACCGTGCGAGGCGGCGTCGATCTCGATGACGTCGATCGACCCCGGGCCGTTGCGCGCGAGGTCGCGGCAGGACTGGCAGGTGCCGCACGGGGTGGGCGTGGGCCCCTCCTCGCAGTTCAGGCAGCGGGCCAGGATGCGCGCGCTCGTCGTCTTGCCGCATCCGCGCGGGCCGCTGAACAGGTACGCGTGATTGACCCGGTTGTTCCGCAGCGCCTGCTGCAGCGGGTCGGTTACATGCTCCTGCCCGATGACCTCGGCGAACGACTCCGGGCGATAGCGGCGGTACAGCGCGAGAGACGACACGCCTACGAGGTTATAGGCGTCCACTGACATCCAGGGCCGCCCCGCGGACAGTCCCCGGCGGGCCCCGCAACGCTCGCGCGCGCCCCGGGCACGGCCCCGACGGGAGGGGCGGGCGCAGACGTACGGGCAGACGGCCGGGAAACGAAGGCGCCCCTCACGCACCCGCCAGAGCCGACCTACCCTTGCTGCCTTCCGGCCCTGGGGGAGTTCAGTCAGATAGCGCCACGTGAGGGGCTGCAGACAGGGTACCCGATCCGACCGGGAGGAACGAGTTCGCGAGCACTCCCCGGCGTCATGTAATGTTCTCGACGGAGGATTCGCCTAGAGGCCTAGGGCGCACGCTTGGAAAGCGTGTTGGGGGCAACCCCTCACGAGTTCGAATCTCGTATCCTCCGCCTGATCAGAGGGCCGGACCGCAGCTGCGGTCCGGCCCTCTGGCGTTGCCGGCCGGGCCCGCCGGTCCGGACCGTACGGCACGGCACGGGAGTTCCCTACGGTGCGATCCGCACCGTCCTCGACACCGTCACCTGGTCCACCTCCGTGGTGCGGACCGTCACCTTCATCCGCCAGGTGCCGGCGAGGGGCAGGCCGACGGCCTCGGTGCCCCAGTAACCGCCCCTGTCCGCGAGCCGCGCGTCGATCGGGCCGATCTTCCGGGCGGCCAGCGTGAAGGTGAGCCGCAGCTCCGGGACGGTGGAGATGCCGCCGTCCGGTCCGTAGACGACGGCCTCGACCCTGTTGTCGCCGACGCGGCCCGGTTCCAGGAGGATCTGCACCTTGCCGTGGCCGCCCGGCGTTCCGAGGTCGAAGGGGATCAGCGTCATGGAGGCCATGGGCCGGTCGGCCGCCGCGGCGGCCGCCGTTCCGGCCCGCTCCCCGGCCTCGGCGCGCCCCGGCCGGGTGCCGGTCAGCACGGTCGTGATCACCAGGACCAGGATGCCGACCAGGACTTCCGCCAGGATCGAACGGCGCAGGGCACGGCGCCAGGGCGCGCTCGGCGGCGCGGACGGCTCGGGCAACGGCGCGGACGGCTCGGGCGGCGTGTCCGATGCGTTCGACACGGGTTGCGACGCGGGTGATGACGCGTCCGACGGCACGTCCGCCTCGGAGGCCTTCGGGGCGGACGCGTGCGTACCGGGAGCCTCGTCCTCCGGGACGGGCGCGGCCACTGCGGCTCCCGTCGCCCGGGCCGTGTGCACCGCCCTGGCCGTCCGCGTTCCCGCGCCCACCGCCTCCTGCTCCCGTACCTGCGTCGCCGCCGCCGCCTCCGTCCGGGCCGCCGTCTCCGTCCGGGGCGCCGCGTTCCCCTCGGGCGCCGTCTCCGCCGGTCCGTGCGCGGCCGTCGCCCGGGCCGTCCAGCGGCGCGAGTACGCCGCCGCCGTCAGCAGGAGCAGCACCACGACGGTCTTGGCCGCGAGGGTCCTGCCGTACGCCGTGCCGGACAGGGCGTCCCAGGAGCCGAGCCCCCGCCAGGACTGGTACACCCCGGTCGCCAGCAGGACCGCCACCGAGCCGAGGGCGAGGCGGGAGAAACGGGCGACCGTCGCGGCGGGCAGCGGGCCGTCCGACCGGTGGAGGAGGGTGAGCAGAGCCGCCAGGCCGCCCAGCCAGACCGCCATCGCCAGCAGGTGCAGCACGGCCGAGGCCATCGCCGCGGGCACCTGGGTGCCCGCGGCCGCGTGTTCGGCTACGGCCCAGGTCAGCGCCAGGGCGAGGGTGAACGCGACGCCGCCCGTGACGACCACGGCAGTCGGCACCCCGACGGCTCCCCCGAGGAGCGCCTGCACCCCGGCGCGTTCCCCGGAGATCTCGGGCCTTCCGGCGCTTTCCCCGGAGGGCGCAGGTGTTCCGGCGCGTTTCCCGGAGGGGGCAGGTGTGCCGGCGCGTTCCCCGGAGGACGTGGGTGTTCCGGCGCGGCGCCGTGCCCGTACGAGGGCCGCGGTCACCGCCGCCAGGACGAGCAGGGCGAGCCGTGCCAGCAGGGCCTGGCCGGGGCGGGTCGTCAGGGTGTGCCGCAGGAGGGACGGTTCGAGGACCGCGCCCGGTCCGCTCCCCCTCTCGTACGGCCCCCGCCACAGCAGCAGCCAGAGCGTGGCGGCCAGCAGGGCCCACCAGCCGGTGCGCAGCAGCCCGCGCAGGGGCGCCACGGCCGGCGGCCGGCAGACGAGGGCGAACACCACCGTGCCGACGAGCAGGGCGAGCGCGGTGTACGCGGTGTACCGGCCGATGTCCAGGAGGGCGCGGGAGGCGGTGTCCTCCGCCGGTACGGCGGTGGCCGCGGCCGTGGTCGCGGAGGGCTCGCCGACGGAGAAGGTGAACGCGCCGGAGATCGGGTGGCTGTCCGCCGACACCACCCGCCAGGCCACGGTGAACGTGCCCTCGGGCAGGTCGTCGCGCAGCCTCACCCGGACCGTGTCCGAGCCACCTGCGTGCGCGGCGTCGGTGACGTTGACCCTGCGGTTCTCCGGGTCGAGGACGCGCAGCGAGTCGGCGGCCAGCCCGACCGCCTCGGTGAACGTCAGCGTGACGTGCCGCGGCGCGGTCCGCAGGACCGTGTCCTCGCGGGGGTCGGTGGCGCGCAGGGACGAGTGGGCCGCCGCCGGGCCCGCGCCGCCGAGCAGCAGCAGACCGAGCGCCGCGCCCAGCAGCAGCACCGCCCGCACGACCCGCATGGCTCGTACGACCCGCATGGCTCGTACGACCCGTGCGGCCCGCAGGTCCTGCGTGGCTCGTGCGGCCCGTATGTCCTGTACGGCCCGGGCGTCGCGCGCTCGGCCCACGTCGCTCCTCCCCCTCCCGTCGCGGCCGTCCTCGGGCTCCTCCGTCCTCCGCCCAGGAGTACGGACGCAGGGGACGGCGCGCTCAACGGCGTGCTCAACGGTGCGGGCGGACCGGCCGGTCAGAGAACTCGCCGGTCAGAGAACAGGCCGGTCAAGGCCGGCTCAGCGCGGCGATCCGGGCGGCCTCCGCCGGGTACCGCGCCGTCAGCCGGGCGGCGTTCCCGTGCTCGTACCCGTCGTAGGTGAAGCCGGGCGCCATCGTGCAGCCGAAGAACGACCAGGCGCCGCCCTCGGCGACCCGCCCGCCCATCCAGGTGCCGGCCTCCACCGTGTACTGGACGTACTGCCCGCCGAGCACGTCGGGTCCCAGGACGACCGTGCGGGAGGTGCCGTCCGGGGCGAGCAGCAGCATCTCCAGCGGATCGCCCAGGTAGAAGTGCCAGGTCTCGGCGGCGGGCAGCCGGTGCAGGGCCGAGAAGTCGCCGGGTTCCGAGGTCAGGAGCGCGACGATCGCGGTGCCCTCAGGCCGTCCGTCGGGGCGTTCGGGCCCGGCCCAGGTACTGCGGAACCGGCCACCTTCCCTGGGGATCGGTTCCAGGCCGAAGTGGGCGGCGAGGGCTTCGGGGGTGAGGTCTGCGGCCACCCCCTGCTCCTGCCCGGCCGCGGACGCCTCCAGTCGGCGTGCCGCCCCGCTTCAGCACCCACCCGCTGCCCCGTCCCTGCGCGCCCGCAGTCAACCGCCCGCCGCGCTGCGGTTACGCCGTGCGGGGGGTTCCGCGCCCGGGACGATGCACCGGCCGCCCGTAGCGGGGACATGACCTCGCATGAGTTCCGCCAGGCACACCCGGTGCGCGATCCCGCGCCGCCGCGCCTGGTTCCGTCTCGCCGTCCCCTTCACCGCGCTGCTGTGCGCGCTGTTCGCACTGAACGCGGCCGGCCCGTACGCGGGGGCGGAGCCGGTGCCGCCCGCCGCGGTCTCCACGGAGTCCGGCGCGGAGCAGCCCTTCGACACCGCCGGCACCGTGTCGCGCCCGCAGGGCAGGACCGGCGGCCGCCACCTCGCGCCCCTCCTTCCGCCGCACCCCGCCGCGGGCTGCGCCCCCGGGCACCCGGCGACGGTCCCGCGCGGCCCCCGCCCCGTACCGCCGCCGCACACCGTCCCCGCCCTGCGCGCGGTGCGCTGCGTCGTCCTCCGCTGCTGACGGCCCCGGCTCCCGCCCCGTCGTGGACCGACCGACCAGCAGAACGCGAGGACACCCCCATGCCCGAAGACCCCTACGCGGTCCTGCACGCCCTGCTGCGTGCCGAGGCCGCGCGCAACGCGCCGAAGCCCGAACCGACCGCCCGTCCCGCCGCACCCGACCCCGCCGCACCCGGAAACGCCACGCCCCGGCCCACCGCTCCGAAGGCCTCCGGGGAGCACGGGCACCCGTAGCCGCGCGGCGGAGGCGGTACGGACGGGGGCGGCGCGGACTGAGGCGGAGGCGGTGCCCGGCCGGCCGGAGTCGGCCGGGCACCGCCGCATCCCCGGCGTATTTCCGCTTCGCCCTTGTTTACAGAGGGATTTCCGGCGTCGCACTCCGTCGTCCTGGCTGCGCCCGGAACGTCTTGGCCGGTAGGCTTTCCGTGTGATCTTCAAGCGCATCGGAAACGGCCGGCCGTACCCCGACCACGGCCGGGAAAGCACCCGGCAGTGGGCGGACGTCGCGCCGCGCCCGGTCCGCCTCGATCAGTTGGTGACCACCAAGGGGCAGCTCGACCTGGAGACCCTGCTCGCCGAGGACTCGACGTTCTACGGCGACCTCTTCGCGCACGTCGTGAAGTGGCAGGGCGACCTCTACCTGGAGGACGGACTGCACCGCGCGGTGCGCGCCGCGCTGCAGCAGCGCCAGGTCCTGCACGCGCGCGTACTCGAGCTGGACTGACACCGCCCGTCCCCGCGGCCACGCCCACCGCCGCACCCGTCGGTCCCGCGGCGGGCGCCCGGGACGGCCCCGCTCACCGCAAGTTGGCCCTTTTGGGTTGGCCTGGGCACCGGGCATTGATCATCTAGTAGGCAGAGCCGCCCCGGCGCACTACGCTGCGTATATGAGCATGCTTACTCCCCCTGGCATGGGCGGCCAGTACCGGATCACGGGGGACAAGTACCCGCGGATGCGCCGCACCCACAAGCGCCGCAGGGTCGTGCTCGCCCTGATCGCCTCCGTCGCCGTTCTCGGCCTCGTCGGTTGGGGGACGGTGCAGCTCATCGGCGTCTTCTCGGGCGGTGACAAGGCCAGGGCGGTGGGTGCCGCCAAGAAGTGCACCCCCGCGCCGAGCGCCTCCCCCACGACGGCGAGGACCCTGCTGGAGCCGAAGCAGATCACCGTCAACGTCCTCAACGCCACGACGCGCAGCGGCCTCGCCAAGGACACCGCGGACGAGCTGAAGAAGCGCGGCTTCCGCATCGGCGAGGTCGGCAACGCGACGAAGGAGTACGACAAGAAGGTCGCCGGCACCGGAGTGGTCCTCGGCGCCAAGGACGCCGCGAACGCCGCCCTGCCCGTGCTCGGCACCCAGCTGACCGGCGCCGAACTGAAGACGGACAGCCGCGGGAAGCCAGCCGAGGTCGACCTGATCATCGGCGACGAGTTCAAGAAACTGGCGGAGAAGCGGGACGCCGACAAGGCCCTGACGACGCTGGCCGCGGCCGAGCCGAAGCCCTCCAGGACGCCCGGGAACTGCTGAGGCCCACGCGGCGCCCGGGACCACCGGGTCCTCACGGCGTCGGGCCCGCGGCACCGAGTCTCGCAGCGTCAGATCTGCGGCACCGGGTCTCGCGGCGTCGGGCCCGCGGCACCGGACCCGTAGCGCCGGGCCCGGCGGAGTCACAGGGACGCCGGTCCCGCACCCGCCGGTGGAAGCGGCCGCGCCGCTTCCATCGGCCGTACGTACGACCGGACCCGTGACCTGCGGCCCGGGCCCCGGGGCCGTCGGCTGCTACTCCGCCGCCCCGTACATCCGGTCACCGGCGTCGCCCAGACCCGGCACGATGTACCCGTTCTCGTTCAGACGCTCGTCGACCGACGCCGTCACGACGGTCACCGGGGTGCCCGCCAGGTCCCGCTCCATGACCTCGACGCCCTCGGGCGCGGCGAGCAGCACCACGGCCGTCACGTCGTCGGCGCCGCGCTTGATCAGCTCCTGGATCGCCGCCACCAGCGTGCCGCCGGTGGCCAGCATCGGGTCGAGGACGTACACCTGGCGGCCGGAGAGGTCGTCGGGCATCCGGGTGGCGTACGTGGACGCCTGGAGCGTCTCCTCGTTGCGCACCATGCCCAGGAAGCCCACCTCGGCGGTCGGCAGCAGCCGGACCATGCCGTCGAGCATGCCCAGGCCGGCCCGGAGGATCGGCACCACCAGGGGGCGCGGGTGGGACAGCTTGACGCCCGTGGTCCGGGCGACCGGGGTCTCGATGTCGACCTGTTCGGTGCGCACGTCCCGGGTGGCCTCGTAGGCGAGCAGGGTGACCAGCTCGTCGGCGAGGCGGCGGAAGGTCGGGGAGTCGGTGCGCCGGTCGCGCAGGGTGGTGAGCTTGTGGGCGACCAGGGGGTGGTCGACGACGTGGAGACGCATGTCCCCAGGGTATCCGGGCCCCGTCCGGTGCCGGGCCGCCCGCCTCCGGGCCCGTCCGGCACCGGGCGGGCCCCGCCCGGGCCCCGCTCCCCCTTCTCAGTGGCATCGAACCGCCTTGCGGAGGGAAGGTGAGAGGGACCTGATTGGGGGTGTTTGCGAGTGTCGGACCCGGAACGGCAGGGGCCGGACGAGGAGGAGAGCGACGCCCAGCGGCGCCGACGACGCGCCCAGTTCCTGCGCGAACTCGCCGAGGCCCGCGCCCTGCGCGACCGCGTCCAGCCACGCCGCGCCAAGGCGGCCCGGCTGCGCCACGCGATGCGCATGAGGACGTTCCGCTGGTGAGGGGCGGGGGACCGATATGAGCAGGTGGGAGCCGACGGGGACCGGTGCCCGGCGGGTGCCCGGGCGCCCGCGCGGGACGCTCGGGAGAGCCGGCGCCCCGCGGTCACCGCAGCCGCGTGCGCCCCGTTGATCGAACTCCGCGACAGACGCTTCCGCAAGCCACCGGCGCCCCTTCCGCGAGGGTCTGCGCCGGGCGGCGCCCCGGGCCGCGTACGATCCGCGGTGGTGGGCGCCGAGCGCCCAGGTGAGGCCCCTCGACGGCGCCGGGTGCGCCCCGTGCGCCCGGTCGCCGGAACGCGACCGGGACACAGCGAGCCGAAGACCTCTCCTGAACGCTCCGTTTCTGCCACGATTCCGAGTGGGCGGGGCTCGGAGCAGCACTCCCCGCCCGCAACCTCCGCCGGGGGGACCCCCAACCGGCACGCCTCTGACCAGTGGGAGAGTCACGGTGTACTTCGCCGCACTGCTCGCGCGCACCGAAGACGGGTGGGAAGCGAGCGACACAGAGCTCGACGACGTGGAGACCCTGTCCGATCTCACCGACCTGGCCCGCGAGGCCTCGGTCGACGAGGACACGGTTCTCGTGCTCATCGAGCAGGAGGACGCATGGTTCGGCGTCGTCCGCGTGGACGGCGAGGACGACCCTCGTATCTACGTCTCGGACGCCGCCGCCGCTGCCCGCAGCTCGTACGGCGAGATCCTGCTCACGGACGAACTACTCGGAAAGGAGCCCGGCGACGACGGCACCGACCTGGACGCGCTGGACCTCGACGGCACGGAGGACGGAGAGGCGGACGACGACGATGAAGACGACGCGGCCGGAGCCGCGGGCGACACGGCGCGGTCGGGCCCCATCGGCGACGTCGAGATCCTGACCGACCTGGGCGTGGACGAGAAGGAACTGCTCGCCCTGGACAGCACCGACGCGGTCGGCGAGATCGCGGAGGTCCTGGGCGCGGCGGAGGTCCTGGAGACCGTCCGCTAGGTTCCCCGGGTGAACGCTGATCGGACCACGGCACCGGACCCGGTGCGCGATCCCTGGCGGGCGGCCATGCGGCTCGCGCTGGACGAGGCCGCGGCGGCCGCGCGGGGCGGGGACGTCCCCGTCGGCGCCGTCGTCCTGGCCCCGTCCGGCGCGGTGCTCGCCACCGGTCACAACGAGCGCGAGGCGACCGGCGATCCGACGGGGCACGCCGAGCTCCTCGCGATCCGCCGCGCCGCCGCCGCGCTCGGCGGCTGGCGGCTGACGGACTGCACGCTCGTGGTGACCCTCGAACCCTGCACGATGTGCGCGGGCGCGATCGTGCAGTCCCGGGTGGACCGGGTCGTCTACGGCGCCCGCGACGAGAAGGCCGGCGCGGCGGGCTCCCTCTGGGACGTCGTCCGCGACCGGCGGCTGAACCACCGGCCCGAGGTGATCGCGGGCGTGCTCGACGAGGAGTGCGCCCGTGCCCTCACGGATTTCTTCCGCGGGCGATAAGGCCTGCTGAGCCCCTCCGACGGCCGCCGGAAGGACGCCCGGCGCCCCTCGGGGACCGTCGTCCGGAAACGGATTTCGGACCACGGGCCTCTGTGGGGTAGGGTCTCCCTCGGTAGCGTGTCCGAGCGGCCGAAGGAGCTCGCCTCGAAAGCGAGTGTGGCGCAAGTCACCGAGGGTTCAAATCCCTCCGCTACCGCTCTTCGACGAGGGGCCCGGTCCGAGTGGACCGGGCCCCTCGTCGTGCTTCCCCTCCCTGGCGGAAACGCGTGCGGCCGATGATCGTCCGTACGGTTCACGAACGGGCGTCCGGGATAGACTCACCGCCGGTAACAGGGGTTTCACACGGCACGTCGGGGACAGGGGAGGCCGCGGTGGCGGTGCACGCGAAGAAGATCGCCATCTACGTACTCGTGGTCTTCGCCCTGTACGTGATCATCACCGACCCGGCCAAGGCCGCCGACTACGTGCAGATAGGCTTCGAGGGCATCTCGAACGCCGCTCAGGCCGTCGGCGACTTCATGACGTGGATCGCCAACGGGGCCAAGGGCTGAGCGGAGCCGCCACCCGGCCCCTGGGAGCGCCCGTGATCCGCCATCTGGTCCTCTTCAAGCTCGACGAGGGCGTCGCCCGCGACGACCCGCGCGTCGTGGAGGGCGTACGGGCCTTCCGCGCCCTCGGCGACCGGATCGAGGAGCTGCGCTCCTGGGAGTGCGACTGGAACATCTCCGAGCGCCCCAACGCCTACGACTTCGCGATCAACTCCGCGGTCGACGACGCGGACGCCCTGAAGCGCTACATCGAGCACCCGGCGCACCAGGCGGGTGTGGCCCTGTGGCGCGAGTTCGCCACCTGGGTGGTCGCCGACTACGAGATCTGACCGCCCGCCCGGGCCCGGCCGGCCCCCGCGGACACCGAGCCCCGCACCGCAGGACGGTGCGGGGCTCCCGTGCGTCCGGGGCCGCGGCGCGGTGTGCCCGGGCCCGCCGTGCGCCGTGTCCGGGCCCGCCACGCGGCCGATCCGTACCCCGGCCGCCGCCGGGCCGCAACTCCGCCGACAACACGGGGTTATGAGGTGCTTGCACACAACGCACTGTCTTGTGATGCTATGACCGCTTTTGACGGAATTTAATGGATCTGTGCAATGAGGTGGAGTTGTCCGTGCCGGCCAGTACCGCGCCTCAAGCCCCGCCCCAGGAGCAGCCGACGGCGTCCCAGGACTCCGCGGAGCAGCCCCGGGAGCAGGCGGCCCCGCAGCGGCGCCGCGGCGCGGACACCAGGGCCCTCACCCAGGTCCTGTTCGGCCAGCTCAAGGAGCTCGAACCGGGCACCCCCGAGCACGGCCGGGTGCGCGGCGCGCTCATCGAGGCCAACCTGCCGCTCGTGCGGTACGCCGCCGCCCGCTTCCGCAGCCGCAACGAGCCGATGGAGGACGTCGTCCAGGTCGGCACCATCGGCCTCATCAACGCGATCGACCGCTTCGACCCGGACCGCGGCGTGCAGTTCCCGACCTTCGCGATGCCCACGGTCGTCGGCGAGATCAAGCGCTACTTCCGCGACAACGTCCGCACGGTCCACGTGCCGCGCCGGCTGCACGAGCTGTGGGTGCAGGTGACCAGCGCCACCGAGGACCTGACCACGGCCTTCGGGCGCTCGCCCACCACCGCCGAGATCGCCGAGCGGCTGCGCATCACCGAGGACGAGGTCCTGGCCTGCATCGAAGCCGGCCGCTCCTACCACGCGACCTCCCTGGAGGCGGCCCAGGAGGGCGACGGACTGCCGGGGCTGCTCGACCGGCTCGGCTACGAGGACCCGGCCCTGGACGGGGTGGAGCACCGGGACCTCGTCCGCCACCTCCTCGTCCAGCTCCCCGAGCGGGAGCAGCGCATCCTGCTGCTGCGCTACTACAGCAACCTCACGCAGTCTCAGATCAGCGCCGAACTGGGGGTGTCCCAGATGCATGTGTCCAGACTCCTGGCCAGGAGTTTCGCGCGTCTGAGGTCCGCAAACAGGATCGACGCGTAACCGGAACGAGCGAATCGACTTCCGGCCTTTCCAACGCCCTCCTTTGGCCGACGAACCGTCAGACCCCTTCTGGGCTGGGCCGATTCACGTCTCGCATGTCGACATGTCACTACAGCGTGTTGCCGACATGTGACATTCTGCGTGAAGAGCGTTTGCCGCAGCCCCGCCTCCGGTATTCAGGTGGAGGCTGCGTTCTCCTCAGACGGAAGCGTCAGCCGCGACCGTCCGCGACCTCAAGGGGGTGGCATGTCCGCAGATCAGGGCAGCTCGAAGGTGCTCACGCTCACGAAGAGCGAGTCCGCGCCCGACGCGCTTCACGACGTTCCGGCCCTTCCGGCCCCGCAGGCCCCGGACCTCCCGACCTCGGAAGCCCTCGACACCCGCACCCTGTCCCGCTCCCTGTTCCAGCGGCTCGCCGCCCTCGGCGAGGACAGCCCGGAGCGTGTCTACGTACGCGACACCCTCATCGAGCTCAACCTGCCGCTGGTGCGGTACGCCGCCGCCCGCTTCCGCAGCCGCAACGAGCCGATGGAGGACATCGTCCAGGTCGGCACCATCGGCCTGATCAAGGCGATCGACCGCTTCGACTGCGAACGCGGCGTGGAGTTCCCGACGTTCGCCATGCCGACCGTCGTGGGCGAGATCAAGCGCTTCTTCCGCGACACCTCGTGGTCGGTGCGCGTCCCGCGCCGGCTGCAGGAACTGCGCCTGGCCCTCACCAAGGCCAGCGACGAGCTCTCGCAGAAGCTGGACCGCTCGCCGACGGTGAGCGAGCTGGCCTCCGTGCTGGGCGTCTCGGAGGAGGACGTGGTCGACGGCCTCGCCGTCGGCAACGCGTACACGGCCTCGTCCCTGGACTCACCCACGCCCGAGGACGACGGCGGCGAGGGCTCGCTGGCCGACCGCCTCGGCTACGAGGACACCGCCCTCGAGGGGGTCGAGTACCGCGAGTCGCTCAAGCCCCTGCTGGCCAAGCTGCCGCCGCGCGAGCGCCGGATCATCATGCTGCGCTTCTTCGCGAACATGACCCAGTCGCAGATCGGCGAGGAGGTCGGCATCTCGCAGATGCACGTCTCCCGGCTGCTCACCCGGACGCTGGCCCAGCTCCGCGAGGGCCTCATCTCCGACTGAGCCGGCACCGGAGCCGGTACGGGTACCGCGGGCGGGGACCTCTTCCCCGCGCGAAGTGGCCACCGGCTTCCGAGCCGTCGTGCCGCGTGCCGCCGTACCCCCCGGCGGCGGGCGGACCCGCGTACCGCCGACGCCGTACGCACGCTCCCGCGCCGCACCGGCCGTTCCGCACGGCCGGGCGTGCCGACCGCCCCGGCGGCCGGAGGACCGGTCCCCGGCGATCACCGGTCACTGATCACCGATGAGCACCCGCGCGGGCCCGGTGCGCCCGGACGCGGCCGCCCCGGAGCGGGCGCGCGGGAGGCCGACCGGAGCCTCGGCGTCCGGCCGGGAGGAGGCGACGGCGCCCGGCCCGCCCGTACGGGGACGGGGGCCGGACGGTCACGCGGTGCCCGGCGGACCGGGCCGCGGACTACTTCAGCGCCAGCCAGGCCACCGCGGCCAGGACGGCCACGACGACCACCACGCCGAGGATCAGGCCGACGCGCGGGCCGGACGACCCGGAGGGGGCCTGCTGACGGCGGCCCTGCGGCTCCTCGTCGACGAAGGCCCGGAACATCTGGGTGCTGCCCGCGGGGTCGTAGTTGCCCTCGGGGCCCTGGGGGGTGTGTGCCATGAGCCGAGACCCTAGCGAATCAGCCGCGCCGGCCCAAGCGCGGGTTGCCCTTCGCCGCTTGGGCACTTGGGGGGAATGGGGGCCGGTGACCGGCTCGTTCCGGTACGGCCCGCCGCGGTCGCGGGGCATCGCTCGTGTACGGGTGCGAGCGGGGTCCGATCCGGACGGTCGCACCGGAGACAGGAGGATGCCGACAGAGAGGAGCCGAACAGGACAAAGACTCTCCTCCCTCGCGCCCGCCATCCACTTCCCCCCTCCCACCTGCGGGTTTACGTTCGCCAATGCTTGCCTTTAACAAGTTTTTGCGGCGCACCCCCCTCATTTCGTTTGCCTGTGGCAACCAACTGTTTCTATGGTTGCCCTAAGCAACAAAAAATCTCGGGAGGTGTGATGGCCGAGCAGCGCCAGTTCGAGGAGTTGGCTCGTCAGCTCAGTGCCATCGGAGCCGTCAAGCGCGAGCTGGCGCGGATCATGCCGCAGGACTGTCCGGCCGGATCCGCCGCCGTACTGACGCTGCTGGGCCGGCACGGGGACATGCGGATGAGCAGGCTCGCCGAGCTGCTGGCCGTGGACATGTCGGTGACCAGCCGGCACGTCGCCCACGTCGCCGAGCGGGGCTGGATCGACCGGTCCCCCGACCCCGCCGACAAGCGCTCGCGCATTCTGCGCCTGACCGCCGCGGGCCAGGAACAGCTCGACGAGCTGTCCCGGCGCTCCACGGAACTGCTCACGCAGCGGCTGAGCGACTGGACCGACGCCGAGGTCGGCCAGCTGATCCAGCTCATGAACCGGCTGCGGTCCAGCTTCGGGGACTGCCGCGCCACGGCCCGGCCGCCCGCCTCCGCAGAACAGACCACCCGTACACCCTCATGACGCACCACAAGAAAAGGAACCCCATGGCAACGACCACACCATCCGGTGTGCGGGGCTCTCACGCCAAGCACGGAGGGGGAACCTCCGACGGCGCGCCGATGACGCACCGGCAGATCATGGAGGCGCTCTCCGGGCTGCTGCTCGGCATGTTCGCCGCCATCCTGTCGTCGACGATCGTCACCAACGCCCTGCCCGAGATCGTCGGCGACCTCGGCGGCGGTCAGAGCGCCTACACCTGGGTCGTCACCGCCTCTCTGCTGGCGATGACCGCCTCCACCCCCCTGTGGGGCAAGCTCGCCGACCTGCTCGACAAGAAGGCCCTGGTCCAGACGGGCCTGGTCGTCTACGTCATCGGCTCCGTCGTCGCGGGCCTGGCGCAGAACCCGGCGATGCTGATCACCGCGCGTGCCATCCAGGGCATCGGCGCCGGCGGCCTGTCGGCCCTGGCGCAGATCGTCATGGCCGCGATGATCTCCCCGCGCGAGCGCGGCCGGTACTCCGGCTACATAGGCGCGACCTTCGCCGTCGCGACCGTCGGCGGCCCGCTGCTCGGCGGTGTCATCACCGACACCAGCTGGCTCGGCTGGCGCTGGTGCCTCTACGTCGGCGTGCCCTTCGCGCTGATCGCCCTGGTCGTGCTGCAGAAGACGCTGCACCTGCCGCAGAGCAAGCGCAAGGTCAAGGTCGACTGGGCCGGTGCCTTCTTCATCACCGCGGCCGTCTGCCTGCTGCTGATCTGGGTCACCTTCGCCGACGACAAGTACGACTGGATGTCCTGGCAGACGGCCGTCATGGTCGGCGGCGCGATCGTCCTCGCCCTGGTCTTCTGCCTCGTCGAGACGAAGGCCGACGAGCCGATCATCCCGCTGCGCCTGTTCAGGAACCGCACCATCACGCTGGCGTCGATCGCCTCGCTGTTCGTCGGTATCGCGATGTTCGCGGGCACCGTCTACTTCAGCCAGTACTTCCAGCTGGCCCGGGACAAGTCCCCGACCATGTCGGGCGTCATGACCATCCCGATGATCGGCGGTCTCTTCGTCTCCTCCACGGTCTCCGGCCAGATCATCACCAAGACCGGCAAGTGGAAGGCGTGGCTGCTGGCCGGCGGCGTGCTGCTGACGGCGGGCCTGGGCCTGCTGTCGACCATGCGGTACGACACCCCGTACTGGCACATCGCGATCTTCATGGCCCTCATGGGCCTCGGCGTCGGCATGATGATGCAGAACCTGGTGCTCTGCACGCAGAACCAGGTGGCCCCCAGCGACCTGGGTGCCGCGTCCTCCGTCGTGACCTTCTTCCGGTCCCTCGGCGGCGCGGTGGGCGTCTCGGTGCTCGGCTCCGTGATGTCCACCCGGATCAGCCACTACGCCGCGGACACCATCGGGCAGCTCAGCCCGCAGGAGCAGGCGGCGGCCGCGAAGGCCGCCGGCGGCGGCTCGATCCCGGACATGGACATGCTGCCCCCGGGCATCCGTGAGTGGCTGGAGAGCGCCTACGGGCACGGCATCGCCGACATCTTCCTGTACGTCGCGCCGATCGCCTTCCTCGCCTTCCTGGTGACGGTCTTCATCAAGGAGGTCCCGCTGCGCACCAGCGGTGCCCTGGCCCAGGCCGCCGAGGCGGCCGCCGGGACGCCCTCCCCCGCCGGGGCCCCGGCCGCGGCGCAGGGTCCCGCGCAGAACGAGGAGAAGGTGCCGGCCGTGGCGGCCTCCGTCGCCCAGCCCGGCCCCGAGGGCACGCAGCGCCTGGCCGCGGTCGCCTCGGCGGCCCCGTCCGAGCAGCAGCCGGCCTCCGGCGGCATCCCGGTGCACGGCTTCGTGCGCGGCGCCGAGAGCGCGCCCGTCCCGCGGGCCGCGGTGACGCTGATCTCGCTGGCGGGCCGGCAGCTCGGCCGCTCGGTCGCGCAGGCCGACGGCGCCTACACGGTGGACGCGCCGGGCACGGGCTCGTACGTCCTGATCGCCTCCGCCGACGGCTTCCAGCCGCAGGCCTCGACGATCGTCGTCGGCGACGAGCCGGTGGCGTACGACATCCTGCTCAGCGGCACCAGCGGCCTGAGCGGCGTGGTGCGCGACGCCGAGACCGGCGAGCCGGTGGCGGGCGCCATGGTGATCGTGACAGACGTGCGCGGCGACGTGCTGGCCACCGGGGCCACCGGTGAGAAGGGCGAGTTCGTCTTCGCCGAGCTGGTGCCGGGCACGGTGACCGTCGCGGTGAACGCCGCCGGGCACCGTCCGCAGGCCCTGCCCGTCGAGGTGGGCGGCACCGGCGTCACCGCGATCGAGGTCGCGCTGCACGCGGGGGCCCAGGTCCAGGGCGTCGTCCGGGCGCCGCACGGCCCCCTCGCCGACGCCCGCGTGACGCTCGTCGACGCGGCGGGCAACGTGGTCGGCACCGCCACCACCGGTGAGGACGGCGCGTACGCCTTCGCCGACCTGGACGGCGGCGAGTACACCGTCATCGCGACCGGCTACCCGCCGGTGGCCACCTCGGTCACCGTGGGCGGCCACGGTGTGGACGGCCACGACATCGAGCTCGCCCACCCCGGCGAGTAGTACGGCCCCGGCCCGTGGAGCGCGTCCTGAGCGGAGGCGCGCTCCGCGGGCCGGTCTCTTTTGATCATCAGCAAGGAGAAAACGGGATGGGACTGACCGCACGGATTCGCACGCGGGACGGGTGGGCCGTGTCGCACGCGGTCGTCACGGTGACCGACATGACCGGTGCGCAGGTGCTGCGCGCCGAGGCCGACGCCGAGGGCGTCGTGCGCGACGCGAACCCGCTCGCGCCCGGCGCGTACACGGTGATCGTCACGGCGGTCGGGTACGCGCCCGCCGCCTCCAGCGCGATCGTCACGGCGAGCGGCCGGGCCGACGTCGGCACCGTGACCCTCGCCCGGCAGGGCGGCACCGAGCTGCCGCCGCCCGGACCGTGGACCATCGACCCGGTGCACTCCTCCGTGGCCGCCGTCGCCCAGCACCTGGGGATCTCCAGCGTGCACGGGCGGTTCACGGAGTTCGCCGGGCTCATCGAGATCGCCCCGGACGACGTGGCCAAGTCGCGGGTCGAGGCCGTGATCAGGGCGGCCTCGATCGACACGGGCAACGGGATGCGCGACGGGCACCTGAAGTCGGACGACTTCCTGGACGTGGAGCGGTTCCCGGAGATCACGTACCGCTCGACGGGCCTGTCGCCCGCCGGGTCGGACCGCTGGACCGTGCACGGCGAGCTGAGCCTGCACGGCGTCGTCCGTCCGGTCGACCTGGACCTCGCCTACCTCGGCACGGGCGCGGACCCGTGGGGCGGCACCCGCGCGGCCTTCAAGGCCACCGCGGAGCTGCGCCGCGAGGACTTCGCGATGAACTACAACCAGGTCGTGCAGGCGGGCATCGCCGCCATCGGCACGACGCTGCGGGTGGAGCTGGACATCCAGGCGGTGCAGGGGGACACGCTGCCGGCGGCCTGACGCCGCGGACGGGGCCCCGCGCGGCGACCGCGGCCAGGGCCCCGCGCGACAGCCGCGGTCAGGGCCTAGGCTGCGGCCATGGCACCGAACATCGCGACGAACACCACCGTCTCCCTCGACGAGCTGCTGGACTTCGTCCGTCCCCGGCACCGCGCGATCCTGCTGACGCGGCGGGCCGACGGCGGACCGCAGGGCTCACCTCTGACGGCCGGGGTCGACGACTCCGGCCGTATCGTCGTCTCCACCTACCCCGAGCGCGCCAAGACCCGCAACGCCAAGCGCGACCCCAGGGTCTCCCTGATCGTCCTGAGCGACGAGTGGAACGGGCCCTGGGTCCAGATCGACGGCACGGCCGAGGTGCTGGACTGCCCCGACTCCGTGGAACCGCTGGTCGAGTACTACCGGAACATCGCGGGGGAGCACCCCGACTGGGACGAGTACCGGGCGGCGATGGTGAAGCAGGGCAAGTCGATCGTCCGGATCACGCCGGAGCGCTGGGGCCCGGTGGCGACCGGCGGCTTCCCGGCGCGGCTGGTCCAGGAGGACTGAAGCCGCGGGCGCGCGGATGCCGCGGGGCCCGGGGACGGTGCGTGCCG
Organism: Streptomyces minutiscleroticus; assembly: GCF_014650875.1. GTDB lineage: Bacteria > Actinomycetota > Actinomycetes > Streptomycetales > Streptomycetaceae > Streptomyces > Streptomyces minutiscleroticus. Next base: position 124,791 of record NZ_BMVU01000019.1, on the reverse strand, counting down.
TCCCCGGGCCCTTCCCGTGCCCCGCGGGGGCGGCGGCCGTGCGCTACTCCGCCCGCTCCACCATCGCCTCGATGCCCGCGATCAGCAGTTCCAGCGCGAACGTGAAGTCGCGCTCGCGCATCTCCTCGACCGTGTCGCCGCCCCGGGCCGCCATGAGGTCGGCGGAGCGCCGCACCACGTCGCCCAGGTCCGGGTCCCCGGCGACGGACGACATCGCCTTGCGGAAGTAGGCCTCCTGGGTCATGCCGGCCGCCGCGCAGCGTGCGATGAAGTGGCCCTCGATCGTGCCGAAGCCGTACACGAACTGGAAGACCGCCGAGGTCGCCCCCATCTGTCCCTGGGCGGGCAGGCCGGTCCTGCGGACCACCCGCTGCACGGCGGAGGAGAAGCCGCGCGAGTGCGGGCCGATGTTGAGGAAGGTCCCGGCGAGCGGCGACAGCCACGGGTGGCGCACCAGCAGTCCGCGGTACGCGGTGGCGAGCGCGCGCAGCTGGTCGCGCCAGTCCGCGTCGCCGGCGTCCGGGTCCGGCAGGTCCATCTCCCCGAACGCGGCGTCCAGGGCGAGTTCGAGCAGGTCGTCCTTGGTGTCCACGTACCAGTAGAGGGACATCGCGGTGACGTTCAGCTCGGCGGCGAGCCGGCGCATGGAGAACTTCGCCAGCCCCTCCGCGTCCAGCAGCCGCACGGTGGTCCGCGTGATCAGGTCCCGGTCGAGGCCGGAGGGCTGGCCCCCGCCGCGCGACGCGCCGCCCCGGGGCTCCTTGCCCTCCAACCAGACGCTGGTCCGGGCCGGGCGCTCGGACCGGCCGGCTGTCCTCACCATGGCGCACCTTCCTCGGAACTCGGAGTCCTGGCCCCGGGACGCGGCACGTCCGCCGGGCCTTGCGCGGGCGGCCGCCGGAACTTCCCGGTCCGCCCGTTCCGATGCTAGGCGGTGCCCGAACGGTTCCGGCCGTGTGCGCGGGACGGGACCGGCCGTGCGGACAGCACCGTGACCGGACCGTGCGGACCGGGCCGGGACCGGCCGTGCGGACGAGATCGGTTCCGGCTGTGCGGACGGGCTCCGGTCCGGCCTCGCGCACGCGGCCGGAACCGTTCGGACACCGTTCTGGCGCACCGGTGGCCGCACCCGGTGCTCAGTCGTCGGCGTGCGCCCCGGCCGGGGGGCGCGCGGGCGGTACGCCGTCCTCGACCGATGGCCGTGCGCGCCCCGCTCTGCGCAGCAGCTCCATGGCCAGCAGACCACCGAGGAGCACCGAGACCGCGCCCACCAGCTGGCTGGTGGCCAGGCCCGAGGAGAAGGCCTCGGTGATCCGCTCCCGCTCCCGCGCCGAGTCCGCGGCGGCGAGCGCGGCGGGCAGCGACGCGGCGGCGACCGGGACCAGCGCGGCGAAACGGGAGCTCAGCACGGCGCCGAGGACCGCCACGCCGAGGCCGTTGCCGAACTCGGCGAGCGTGCCGTTGATCCCGGCGCCCACACCGGCCTTCTCCCGCGGGATGGCGCTCATGACGGCGTGCGCCATCGCGGGGTTGGCGATCGCGCAGCCCACGCCGATCAGCAGCAGGCCGAGCAGGGTGCCCGCGTAGCCGTGGCGGGCGAGGGTCGCGATCGACACCAGGCCGGACGACATCAGCACCATGCCGAGCCCGATCGACGGCGGCGTGCCGAGCCGGGACGTCCACTTCGCCGACACGCCCGAGAAGTTGAGGACGACGACCGTGAGGGCGAGCGGCGCCGTGCGCAGCCCCGCCTCCAGCGGCCCGTAGCCCAGGACGAACTGCAGGTGCTGCGTGAGCAGGAACAGCGCGCCGCCCATCCCGAAGGTGATGAGGACCGCGCCCGCGACCGCGCCCGTGAACCGGCGGTCCTTGAAGAAGTGCAGGTCGAGCATCGGGTGCTCGACGCGGTTCTCCCAGTACGCGAAGAGGGCGAGGACCGCGGCCGCGACGGCCGCCGTGGCCAGGACGCGGCCGGAGGCCCAGCCGTGCTCGGGCCCGGAGATGATCGCGTACACGAGCGCGGTCATGCCGACCGTCGACAACAGCGCGCCCGGCAGGTCGGGGCGGTCGCCCCGGGGGTTCTTCGACTCGGGGACGAGGGCGGCCACGGCGGCCAGGCCGAGCGCCACGACCGGCAGGTTGACCAGGAAGATCGCGCCCCACCAGAAGTGGTCGAGCATGAAGCCGCCGAGCAGCGGCCCCGCCGCGAAGCCGAGCGCGTTCACCGCGCTCCAGATGCCGATGGCCCGGGGGTGCTCGTCGGGCGTGAAGATCTGCAGGGCGACCGCGAGGGTGGTGGTGAGCAGCAGCGCCCCGCCGACGCCCATGCCGGCCCGCGCCGCGACCAACTGCCCCGTGGAACCGGCGAGTCCGGCGATCAGCGAGCCGACGCCGAACAGGGCGAGCCCCGCGACCAGCATCTTCTTGCGGCCGTAGCGGTCGGCGGCGCTGCCCGCGGTGAGCAGCAGGCCGGACTGCACGAGCGAGTAGGCGTTGATCATCCACTGGACGTCGGAGGTGGCCGCGCCCAGCTCCTCGGTGAGGGAGGGGATCGCCACGTTCAGGACGGTGTTGTCGAGCAGCACGGTGAGCTGCGCCAGGCAGATCACTCCCAGGATCAGCCACCGCCGGGGATGGCCCCGGTCGGTCCCGGGCGTCTGGAGGGTCGTCATACGGGCCCCTTCTCCGGCTCTCGACGACTCCGGCGGGGTGCCGCGGGAGTACTGCGGAAATCGCTGCGGGATTGATTGCTATACACCGTAGAACAAGTCTCTTACGGCGTACAACGACACCTGCGCGCATGCGCACACGCGTGCGCACAGGGCGGTGCCCCAGGACACAGGGTCCTGGGGCACCGCCCCGCTGGGAAGGGGACGCGGCCGTCAGTCGCCGGTCGTCGGCCGGGTCAGGTCGTAGAAGGTGGCCGAGCCGACCGTCACCTCCTCGAAGTTCTCCTGCACCCAGGTGCTGATCCGGGAGGAGGCGTCGGAGTCGCCGCCCGTGCCGCCCGTACCGCCCGCGATGAAGTAGTGGATCCTCCCTTCCTCCACGTACTCCTTGAACTGCGCGAGGGTCGGGGACGGGTCGCTGCCGTTGAAGCCCCCGATCGCCATGACCGGGCTGCCGGTGGACAGCTGGTAGCCGGCCGCGTTCTGCGCGCCGACGGCCGCGGCGACCCAGGTGTAGTCCCCCGCGTCCTCCTCCAGCAGCTTCTCGGCCTCGGAGCCGACGGTCGCGCCGTTGAGCAGGCCGCCCATGCCGCCGCCTCCGCCGCCGAATCCGCCGCCCTCGCCCGTGCCGCCGGGCATGCCGTTCTGCGCGCCCTGCGAGCCCTGGCCGTTCTGGCCCTGCTGGTTCCGACCGCCGTTGAAGCCGCCGCCCGGGAAGCCGCCGCCGTTGCCGCCGGTGGGGGGCTGCCCCATGCCGCCGCCCTGCCGGCCCTGGCCTCCGCCGGGGAAGCCGCCGCCCCCGCCGCCGGGACCGCCACCGCGTCCGCCGCCCATCATGCTCGCGCCGGACGGTCCCGCCGTGACGATGGAGCCGGTGTGGCCCGTGTTCAGCGTGCTCAGGGTGTAGGCGGTCGGGCCCGCGAGCGAGGCCGCGAAGCCGAGGCCGACCGTCGCGAGCACCAGTCCGCGGCCGAGCCGCGCCACGAAGATCAGACCGAGGGCGGCGACGAGGCCGCCGACCAGGACCGGCCACTTCAGCCAGGGCAGGTAGTCGGGGGTGCGGTTCAGGAGCACGTAGCCCCAGGCCGCCGTCGCCGTCACCGCGGCGGCGAGCGCCGGCGCCACCCAGGTCCGGGCGCGCTCCCTCCACAGGACGGTGACACCCATGCCGATCACGGCCGCGAGGTACGGGGCCAGGGCCACCGTGTAGTACTGATGGAAGATGCCGGCCATGAAGCTGAAGACCAGCGTGGTCGTCAGCAGCGCGCCGCCCCAGGCGAGGAACGAGGCGCGCACGGCGTCCGTACGGGCGGCCCTGCGCGTCAGGACCAGGCCCGCGACCAGCAGGATCAGCGCGGCCGGCAGCAGCCAGGAGATCTGGCCGCCGATCTCGGAGTTGAACATCCGGTCCCAGCCGGTCTCGCCCCACTGGCCGCCGCCCGCGCCGCCTCCGCCGCCGACGCTGCCGGTCTCCTCGCCGTTGATGCGGCCGAGACCGTTGTAGCCGAAGGTCAGCTCCAGGAAGGAGTTGTTCTGCGAGCCGCCGATGTACGGGCGGGAGGAGGCGGGCCACAGCTCGACGACCGCGACCCACCAGCCGCCGGCGACGACCGTCGCGAGGGCCGACCACGCGAGCTGCCCGAACCGCCTGCGCGGCCGCACCGGCGCGCACACCGCGTACAGCAGTGCCAGCGGCGGCAGGACCAGGAACGCCTGGAGCGTCTTGACCAGGAAGGCCAGGCCCACCACGACGCCCGCCCAGACCAGCCACCGGGTACGGCCGTGCTCCAGGGCGCGGACCACGCAGTACACGGTGACGGTCATCAGCAGCGCGAGCGCGGCGTCCGGGTTGTCGAAGCGGAACATCAGCGCGGCGACGGGGGTGAGCGCGAGCACCGCGCCCGCGATCAGGCCGGCCGCCGGGCCGAAGCGGCGGCGCAGCGCGGCGTACAGCACGCCGACGGTCGCGACGCCCATGAGGACCTCGGGGACGAGGATCGCCCACGAGTCGAGGCCGAAGATCCGCACCGACAGGGCCATCGGCCACAGCGCGGCCGGGGGCTTGTCCACCGTGATGGCGTTGGCCGCGTCGAGGGAGCCGAAGAAGAACGCCTTCCAGCTCTGGCTGCCGGCCTGGACGGCCGCGGAGTAGAAGGAGTTGGCGTAGCCGGAGGCGCTGAGGTTCCACAGGTACAGCGCCGCGGTGGCGAGCAGCAGGCCGAGGAGGGCGGGACGGGCCCAGCGCGGGTCCTCGGTCCTGCCGCGCCACAGGCGGCGCGGCAGCGCGGGCCCGTCCTCTCCGGACCTGCCGTGGCGGTGGTCCGCCGCCGGTGCCGGGGGCGCGGGCTCCCGCACCGCGGTGGCAGTCCCTGGGTCGGCGGCCGGCGGGCCCCAGCCGGGCGGGGGCGTCCCCTGCCGGTCGTGGTGGACGGTCATCGCGAGGTCCTCGGATCGTTGTCGTGCGGGCGCACCGGCGGCAGCTGCGCGGTGGCGTCCCACGGGGCGTCCGCGGCCTCGCCGGCGCGGGGGCGGGAGGAGCCGCGGGAGGCGTACGGGTTGTGCGAGCCGCCCGAGGCGTAGGGGCCGCCCGGGGCGTGCGGGGCGGAGGAGCCGTACGGAGCGCTGGGAGCCGCCGTGTACGGGGCGCCCTGCCCCGCCGGAGCCGTCGGGGGCGCCTGCGGCGCGGTGGGCGCCGGAGCCGCCGCGTACGGCCGGTCCGGCGCGTTCCACGGGGCCTCGGCCCGCTGCGCCGGGGCCTCCTCGCGCCGGTCGGGGAAGACCCAGGCGCGGAAGAGCAGGAAGCGCAGCACGGTCGCCGCGAGGTTGGCCGCGATCAGCACCGCCAGTTCGGTGGAGTGCGCGGGGTCGCTGGTCGCCGCGTTCAGGGCGGCCAGGGAGCCACTGGTGAGGACCAGGCCGATGCCGAAGACCACCAGGCCCTGCGCCTGGTGCCGGACGGCGCGGTCGCGGCCGCGCACCCCGAAGGTGAGCCGGCGGTTGGCTGCGGTGTTGGCGACCGCGGAGACCAGCAGCGCCGGCGCGTTGGCGGCCTGCGGCCCGGAGAAGGACCGGAAGACGCTGTAGAGCAGCAGGTAGAACAGCGTGGACAGGGCCCCCACGACGCAGAAGCCGACCAGCTGGCGGGCCAGGCCGCGCGGCACGCCGGTCAGCTCGCGGTCGCGCGGGTCGTCGCCGAAGGGCCGGACGAGCCGGTCCAGCGGCAGCGAGCCGGTGGCCAGTGCCCTGCCGACCCGCCACACGCCCTTGAGGTCGTCGGTGGCGGTCCTCACGATGTGCACCGTGGAGTCCGGGTCGTCGACCCAGTCGACCGGCACCTCGTGGATGCGCAGCCCGGCCCGCTCGGCCAGGACCAGCATCTCGGTGTCGAAGAACCAGCCGGTGTCCTCGACCAGCGGCAGCAGCTCGCGGGCGACGTCGCGCCGGATCGCCTTGAAGCCGCACTGGGCGTCGGAGAAGCGGGCCTGCAGCGAGCCGCGCAGGATCAGGTTGTAGGTCCGGGAGATGAACTCCCGCTTGGCGCCGCGCACCACCCGCGAGGAGCGGGCGAGCCGGGAGCCGATCGCGAGGTCGGAGTGGCCGGAGATCAGTGGCGCCACCAGCGGGAGCAGGGCGTTGAGGTCGGTGGACAGGTCCACGTCCATGTACGCGAGGACCGGCGCGTCCGAGGCGGACCAGACGGTGCGCAGCGCCCGGCCGCGCCCCTTCTGCTCGAGGCGGAAGGACCGGACCTCGGGGATCTGCGCCTCCAGCCGCGCGGCCACCTGCGGGGTGGTGTCCGTCGACGCGTTGTCCGCGACCGTGATGCGGAACGCGTAGGGGAAGGTGCGCGTGAGGTGCTCGTGCAGGCGCAGCACACACGGCCGGAGATCCTTCTCCTCGTTGTAGACGGGGATCACGACGTCCAGGACAGGCGTACCGGCGTGTCCGGCCGGGAGGTGCTCCCGCGCCGGCAGGGTGCCGGGAGAAGAGTCGGTTCGCATGACGACGACTGTCGTCAGACGGCCTGTCGCACCCATGTGGTGGCACTGTGCTGTGCCTGTGAGTACGGTTGCGGGTTCGTTTCGGGCGCCGACGCGGGCAGATGCAGGGTGAACACCGTGCGTCCGGGAACGCTGTCGACCGTGACGGCGCCGCCGTGCGCGGCCGCGACGGCCTGCACGATGGCGAGGCCGAGGCCCGTCGAGCCGGAGGCGCGCGAGCGCGAGCTGTCGCCCCGGGCGAACCGCTCGAAGACGCGCGGCAGCAGGTCGGGCGGGATGCCGGGCCCGTCGTCCTCGACGTCCACGGAGATCCAGGCGCCCTGGCGGCGCACGCGGGCCGTGACGGTGGTGCCCGGCGGGGTGTGGGTGCGCGCGTTGGCGAAGAGGTTCACCATGACCTGCTGGATGCGGGCGGCGTCGGCCGACACCAGCGCGGGCTCGTCGGGCAGGTCGAGCCGCCACAGATGGTCGCGCCCGGCCGCCCGCGCGTCGCTGACGGCGTCCACGACCAGCGGCGACAGGTCGGTCTGCGCGTGGCTCAGGGGCCGTCCGGCGTCCAGCCGGGCGAGCAGCAGCAGGTCCTCCACGAGCAGCGTCATGCGGCCGGCCTCGGACTCGATGCGGCCCAGCGCGTGCCGGGTGTCGGGTCCGGTCCGCTCCCGGCCGCGCCGGGTGAGCTCGGCGTAGCCGCGGATGGAGGCCAGGGGCGTGCGCAGCTCGTGGCTGGCGTCCGCGACGAACTGCCGTACGCGCATCTCGCTCTGCTGGCGGGCGTGGAGCGCGCCGTGCACGTGGTCGAGCATGCGGTTGAGCGCGGCGCCGACCCGGCCGACCTCGGTGTGCGGGTCGGTCTCGGACTCCGGGACCCGCTCGTCGAGGTTCACCTCGCCGGTGTGCAGCGGGAGTTCGGAGACACGGGTGGCGGTGGCGGCGACCTTGCGCAGCGGCCGGGTGGCGACGCCGACCAGGATGTACCCGGCGATGCCGGCCGCGACGAGACCGGCGGCGGTGACGCTGACCTCGACGAGGATCAGGGTGCTGATGGTGTTGGTGACGTCCTCGGTCGGCAGTGCGACGTAGTACGAGTCACCGCCGTCCACGCTGGTCGTGTACGTGACGCGGTACTCCCCGAGACCGGGGACGTCCACGGAGTGCGCGCCCCCGTCCTGCGGCACGGAGGCGAGCGCCGCCTTCTGCGCCGCGCTGAGCGGGACGGCGTACATGTCCCTGAAGGAGCCGTCGGTGTTCTTCCGCTGCCTGGCGACGGCCGCGCTGCTGATCGTGCCGTCCTCCACGTGAGCCGCCACGGTCCCGACCTGCGTGGGGCCCTGGGTGACGACCTTCTCGACCCTGTCGCCCGCCGAGACGTCGTCCTCCGCGGCGCCCGGACCGCCCGGGTCGACGGGGGCGACGACGCCGAGGCCCTTGCCGGGCATCCGGCCGCCCACCGCGCGCATGGCGGTCTCGCCCAGCTTGCCGTCGAGCTGGTCGTACAGGTGCTGGTCCAGGGCTATCGTCGTCACCACGCCGATCACGGAGCACACCACGGCGATCAGCGCGACGGACGCGACGACGAGCCGCGTCCGCAGCGTCCGGGGCCGGGGCCGCCGCCGCGCGCGCGGCCGTCGCCGCGTGCTCATGACGCGGCGGGCTTGATCAGGTAACCGGCGCCGCGCCGGGTGTGGATCATCGGCTCCCGGCCCGCGTCGATCTTCCGGCGCAGGTAGGAGATGTAGAGCTCGACGACGTTGGCCTGGCCGCCGAAGTCGTACGACCACACGCGGTCGAGTATCTGCGCCTTGCTGAGCACCCGGCGGGGATTGCGCATCAGGAAGCGCAGCAGCTCGAACTCGGTCGCGGTGAGGTGGATGTCGTCGCCGCCCCGGGACACCTCGTGGCTGTCCTCGTCGAGGGTGAGGTCCCCGACGACGAGCACGGAGTCGCTGCGGCGGTCGGCGGCGCCCGAGCGGCGGATGAGGCCGCGCAGCCGGGCGACGACCTCCTCCAGGCTGAACGGCTTGGTGACGTAGTCGTCGCCGCCGGCGGTGAGCCCGGCGATACGGTCCTCCACGGCGTCCTTGGCCGTGAGGAAGAGGACCGGCACGTCGGGCAGTTCGCGGCGGAGCCGGCCGAGCACGGCCAGGCCGTCCATGTCCGGCAGCATCATGTCCAGCACCACGGCGTCGGGCCGGAACTCCCGGGCGGTCTGCACCGCCCCGGCCCCGTCACCGGCGCTGCGGATCTGCCAGCCTTCGTAGCGCAGGGCCATGGACAGCAGCTCGGTGATCGACAGCTCGTCGTCCACCACCAGCACTCGGACGGGGCTCCCGTCCGGCCTCAGCAGTTCGGTACGCCCCTGGGGCGAGGTCGTGGTCATGCTCCACACCCTGCTCGGCCCCTCTGAGAGCGCCCTTTCGCCCACCTGTGATTTCCCTGAGAAACACACAGGGGCCTCTCAGGGAACCCCTGGGAACCGGCTCGGACAGGGCCCGCCCGGACAGGGACCGGCCGGGGACGGGGCCGGCCACAGGGACCGGACGGCGCCCCCTACTGCCGGCCCGCCCGCCGGAACCGGTAGCTCCGCTCCACCTTGGCCACGTGCACCGTGTACTCCTCGTACCAGTGGTCGCGTCCGCGCTCCTGGGCCGCGCGGTGCTCCAGGTCGGCGCGCCACCGCTCGATCGCGGCCGGGTCCCGGAAGTACCCGACCGTGACGCCGAGCCCGCCCGGCGTCCGCGCCGAGTCCATCCCCAGGAACCCGGGGACCTCCCGGACCCGTTCCTCCATCCGCTCGGAGGTCTCGTCGTACCCGTGGTCCCCCGGCGTGCGCACGGAGGTGAAGACGACGGCGTAGTACGGCGGTTCGTGCGCGGCGACGGGCGCTACGGAGAGATCGCTCATGCCGCCCACTGTCGGGCCCGCCGCCGCGCCGCGTCCAGCGCCTTTCCGCGGCCCCCGGAAGATCCCGAGCCCGGACCCGACGGAGCACGGTTCGGCGGAACGCGGTGCCGGAGGAGCCCGGTTCGGCGGAACACGGTGCCGGAGGAGCCCGGTCCGGCGAAGCGTGGTGCCGGCGGAACGCGGTTCGGCGGAACACGGCTCAGAAGAGCCCGTCCTGCACCCCTCCGAACTCCCGCACCGGCACCTCGGGCACCCCGTCCGCCGCCGCGTCCGCCGCGGTCAGCTCCCACCCGGGCAACAGCCGCGTGTCGAGGACGACGACGCCGCGCGCGGTGTCCAGGTGCAGGTCGGGCCCTGCGGCGGCCAGCAGCTCCCCGCCCACCGCGCCGCCGGGGACCAGCTCGCCGACGGCGCCCACCGCCGGCCGCAGCCGGTCGAGCCCGAACACGTCCTCGTGGTCGGCCGCCGCGAAGGGCAGCCGCAGCAGGGACTCGGGCCACTCGCCGCGCGCGCTCGCCCGCGCGTGCAGTTCCCGCAGCTCGGCGGCGCGCTCAGAGGCTCCGGGCAGCCGCGTCCGCACGGCCCGCTTGGCGTCGTACGGGATGCGGTCGGGCACGCCCAGGGCGGTGCGCAGCAGCTCCTCGGCCCGCCGCGCGGCCATCAGCGGCCCGCGTCCGAGCAGGCAGAAGGCGACCGCGCCCTGCTCCAGCAGCCGGGCCCGGCCGCGCTCGACGGCCGTGATCCCCACCTTGAGCATGCCGGGCCCGAACCAGGCGAGGTACACGTGGTACGGCCGCGGGTCGTCGGGGGCGGTGTCGGCGGCCACGGAGTGGGCCCGGTCGAGCCGCGCGCACTCCTCGCACCGGGCGGCCGTGCGCCGCCCCGGCACGGCGGCCCGTACGGGACACGCGTTCCCCCGGGCCCCCACGCACGTGCGCTCCGTGCCCGCCGCCACGGCGAACGCGATCCGCTTCCCGGGCGCCAGCACGCTCCCACGCCCGCCCTCCCAGCCGAGGACGGGCGTCCCGGCGGCGTCCCACCGCAGCCCGGCACACCGCCACATCCGCGCCACCTCCCGCGTCCGTGGACCCCGCGCGTGAGCCCAACGCGAGAGGCCCCCGGATCACTCCGGGGGCCTCTCGTCCGTGTGCACTCGGCAGGATTCGAACCTGCAACCTTCTGATCCGTAGTCAGATGCTCTATCCGTTAAGCTACGAGTGCTTGTCTTTTCTGTTGTGTGCTCTTCCTTCCGGGCTTTTCGCCCCGGTCGGCGTTGCGGGAACAACATTACATGACTGGCGCCGTGAGGCGAAATCCGATTGCCAAACCCTCCCTGACCTGGACAAATGATCCTCGCGAGGGCCGGAAAAGGCACTGCGGGGCGGGGCGGGGGCGGCTTCGCGGGCCGGAGACGTTTCCCGGTCCGGGCCGGAATCCGTTTCGGGACGCGGGCCGGCGGTCGTTCCGGACGCCGAAGGAGCCGAAGGTGTTCCGGACACCCAGAGAATCGGGAGCGTTCCGGGCGCCGGGAGGAGCCGGGAGCGTTCCGGGCGCCGGAAGAGCCGGGGGAAGAGCCGAAGGAAGACCCGAAGGGGAGCGGAACCTCCGGAGCGCGATCGGCGGGGAAACCCGCGAACCGGGACTCACGAGCCGGACCCGCCCGCCGGTCCCGCGCGGAACAACCGGCGGGCGGAAACACGGACCAGGACCGGGACCGATGCCAGGACCGGGCACGCGCGGGCCGGGAACGGCCGAAGCCCCGGTCCTGGGACCGGGGCTTCGGATCTGCGGAGGCGGAGGGATTTGAACCCTCGATGGGCTTTAAGGCCCAAACCGCATTAGCAGTGCGGCGCCATAGACCGGACTAGGCGACGCCTCCAGCACAACCAGCCGCGCGAGCGCGAACGGTGCGTGCAGATGATGACACAGCCGAGCGGGCGGTCACCAATCGCCCCCCACGGTACTAGGCAGGCAGGCCAGAGGGCAAAGCCCGGCTCGCGGCGCAACGTCACGCGTCCGGTCTCGTTGGAGGGAGCGGGGCGCGCGCCCCTTCACGCCCCGCCGCACCGACCGGATCCGTCCCCCTCACCGCCGCCCCTCCCGCCCCTCCCGCCGCTCACCCACAGCCGGCGGCGCGCCGGCCGACACCGGCCGGCGCGCCGCCTCCCCCGTCCGACGCCACCGCGTCCGCCCGCCCGTGGAGCTCCCATGCTGCGCCGTCTCCTGCTCACCACCGCCTCCGCCGCCGCCACGCTCACCGCGCTCTCGGCGGTACCCCCGGCCGCGTACGCCACGGCGGTCCCGCCGTCCACGGCACCCGCCGCGCACGGGGGAGACGACCACCTCACCGTCGCGGTCCACGGCACCGGCACCGGGCAGGACGGGACGTACGAGCTCTCCTGTCATCCGTCGGGAGGAACGCACCCGGACGCCCGGGACGCCTGCGACCTGCTGGACAGGCGCACCACTTGGGGCCGCGACCCCTTCGCCCCGATGCCGGAGGACACGCTGTGCACCATGCAGTACGGCGGTCCGGCCGCCGCCCGGATCACGGGCACCTGGGCCGGGCGGCCCGTCGACGCGACGTACGAGCGCGGGGACGGGTGCCAGATCAAGCGCTGGGACGCCCTGGTGCCGCTCCTGCCCGACCTGTCGGAGCACTGAGCCGGACGGCGCGGGGACGGTGCGGCACGCCGCCGGGCCGGTGCGCTCCGGCGGCCGCCCGCGGGCCTGCGGGAGGCCGGCCGGGCGGCCCGTGCGAGCGGCCGCGCGGTCACGGGTTCCGCGGTTCTCGCTCCTCGCTTCCGCATGCGACCTCCCTCTCATCCGGCACCGCCGGCGCACCCCGTGGCCGTAGACTCCCCGCGTGACACGTCGCGGACCGATTGGCAAGATGGTCCCCGCGGTCGGCAAGGTGCGGTAACAGGAGGGAAGCGTCTCGTGAGCAGCAGGCCATCCCGAGGCGCTGCTCGCCTCGCAGCCATACTCGACGCACTCCCCGACGCCTTGGTCCTGGTCAACGCGAACGGGACGGTCGTCAACGCCAACACCATCGCCCTGGAGGCCTTCGAGACCCCGGGCACCGCCCTGGTCGGGCGCGGACTGCTCGACCTGCTGCCGCAGTTCGACTCGCGGCTGATCCCCGGCTCCATGCGGCGGCCCGACACCATGGACCGCAGCGGCCGCACCAAGCCGACCCGGATGATCGCCCGCAGGACCGACGGCAGCGAGTTCCCCGTCGAGGTCACCAGCGCGAACCTGGAGAACGGCCAGCAGGCGTACGACGGTCACGGCTACTCCGGCGACGAACTGCTCATGCTCGTCGTGCGGGACCTGACGGGGACCGTCGACACCGAGGCCGAACTGGCCCGGTCGCAGCGGCAGACCGAGATGATCCTGCGCGCGGCCGCCGAGGGCGTCGTCGGCACCGACACCGACGGCCGGATCGTGCTGGTCAACCCGGCCGCCGCCCAGATCCTCGGCTACCGCGCCAACGAGCTCGGCGGCCGGGAGCTGCACACGCTGATCCTGCACTCGCGGGCCGACGGCGGGCCGTTCCCGTACGCGGAGTCGCCGCTCGCCGACACCCTGCGCTCCGGGCGCAAGCACCGGGTGCGCGGCCAGGTGCTGTGGTCCAAGAGCGGCGACAAGGTCCCGGTCGACCTGACGACCTCGCCCGTGCGCGACGGCGACCAGCTCGTCGGCGCCGTGATGACCTTCACCGACCGCCGCCCCTACGACGCCCTCGCCGAGGAGAAGCAGGCGGCCGAGGAGCGCCACGAGCGGGAGCTCGCCGAGGCCGCGGAGGAGCACGCGGCCGCCCTGGCCCGCGCGGCCGAGGAGCACGAGGCCGCCCTCACCGAGCTGCGCGAGCGGCACGAGGAGGAGATCGCCGCGGGCGAGGACCGGTACGCCGCCCTCGCCGAGCGCGAGAAGGACCGGTACGAGGCCCTGGCGGCCCGGCACGACCAGCTGCTCGCCGTGCTCGGGCGCTCCCTGCGCGGCCCGCTCGACCAGCTCCGCACCGAGCTGGCCGCGCTCGCCGCCGACGACGCCGGGCAGCTGTGGCCCGAGGCCAACCAGGTGCTGCACCACCTGACCGCCGGCTACTCGCGGATCACCACGCTCGTCGACAACGTCCTCGCCTACCAGCGCCTGGACGCCGGGGCCGAGGAGATCACGCGCACGAACGTGATGCTCGACGCGGTCGTCGCGGCCGGTGTCGACGGGGCCGTCGAGCTGATCGGCCCCGGCCGGGTGCAGTTCGCCGTGCACGCGCCGCCCATCGAGGCCCAGGTGGACCCGCAGCGCCTGGCCGCCGCGCTGGCGCACCTGATCGCCGACGTCGCGGGCGTCGACGCCACGGGCAACGCCCCGGTCTCGGCCGGCGGCTACATGGACAACACGGTCGTCGTGGCCGCCGCCCAGCGCGGCGAGGTCGTTCGCATCGAGGTGCGCGGGCCGTACTCCGGCGGCGACCCGGTGCACGAGCCGATCGTGCGCGGGATCGTCCGCGCGCACGGCGGCGTGCTGCAGACGCACGAGGTGCCCGGGATGAGCGGCAGCGCGTTCGTCCTGGAGGTGCCGCTGGGCGAGGGCGCGGGCACCGTCGCGCCGGACCCGGCGGCGGTCGCCGGGGTGGCGATCGCGGACCTCCCGGCGGCCGCTCCCGCGCCCGCCCCCGCCGGACCCGAGGCGATCGGACCCGAGGCGGCCGGTGCCGAGGTCGCGCTGCCCGAGCAGGCCGTACCGCAGGGCGGCGGCCGGCGGCGGGCCCGCCGCTCCTCGGTCGACGCCTTCCTCGGCGAGGTGCCGGACGGGCCCGAGGCCCCCGCGGACGGCGAGGCGGCCGTGCCCACCGGGCGGCGCCGCAGGCGGGCCGCCGCGGAGGCGGAGCAGGCCCCGGCCGTGGTGCCCGCCCAGCACCCCGGCGAGGACGCCGCGGCCTCCGGCGGTACGGGACGGCGGCGCGGCCGGCCGAGCCCGGCCGAGGACGGGAGCGTCTCCGAGGGCGCCGTCGTGACCGCCGCCGAGCATGCCGCGGGCACCGCCGCCACCGGGCTCGGGAAGACGGTGCCGCCGCAGGGCGTGCCCGCTCCCCCCGGGGGACACCGCGTCCGGCACGACGAGGCGCAGGCCGCCCTGCCGCCGGCCCTGCCCGCGCCCGGCGCGGAACCGGCCGGCGAGGCGCAGCCGACCGGCCGGCGCCGCCGCGCGCTGGCCGCGGCCCAGGAGCGGGCGGCCGCCCAGGAGGCGGGCCCGCGCCCGGTGTTCGCACTGCCCCCGGCGGAGGCCGACCGCTCGCCCGAGTACGCCGCCCGGCAGGCCCGGGCCGCGGAGCAGGCCGACGAGGGCCGCCACGACACGGCGCCGCACGACGCCGCCGACGACCACACCCCGCCGCAGCCGCACCCGGTGCAGGCGCCGGCCGGACGCCGACGGGCCCGGCCCGCCCCCGGGCAGGAGGCGGCCCCGGTGCCCGCGCAGGCCGCCCCGGCCGCCGGCGCGCAGCCGGTGCCGGCGCCCCTTCCCGGACAGGCCGCCCCGGTGGCCGGCCCGCAGCCGGTCCCCGGTCAGGCGCCCGCCGGGCAGCCGGTACCGGTCCCCGGTCAGGCACCCGCCGGACAGCCGGTACCGGTCCCCGGTCAGGCACCCGTGGGGCAGCCGGTGCCGGCCCCCGTTCCGGGGCAGGCCGTCCGTCCGCTGCCCGGCCAGGCGGTTCCGCACCCGGGTGTCCCCGGTCCGGCCGCACCGGCTCCCGGCGTCCCGGGACCGGCCGCGCAGGGCCCCGCCACCCCCGGTCAGCCCGTCCCCGGTCCGGCCGCTCCGGGACCCGTCGTCCCTGGTCCGGCCGTCCCCGGTCCGGCTGTTCCCGATCCGGCCGTCCCGGGTCAGGCCGTCCCCGGTCCGGCCGTTCCTCCGCAGGGAGTGCCCGGACAGGCGGCCGCCGCGCAGGCTCCGGCCCCGCGTCCCGCGGACGGACCGCCGGGCGCGCCCGTGCCCGCCGCCGCGCCGCAGCAGCCCGGCGCGCGGCCCGGCGCCCCGCAGCCGCAGGCGTGGTCGGACGCGCCCGCGGGCACCCCGGGCACCGGCGTCCCCGTACCGCCCGGTGCCGCCCGGCCGCAGGAGCCCGCGGCGCCCCGGCCCTGGCCCGGCACCCCCGACGCACCGGCGGCCGCGCACACCGCCGTGCCCCCGGGCGTCCGCGCCTTCCTCGCCGACGAGGGCGACGAGGACGACGAGCCGGACACCCCTGACGTACCGGTCGCCCCGCCGGGCACGGCGGCGGACGCGGCCCCGCACCCCGTGCCGGCCGGCGGCGCCCCGCTGCCCCCGGAGCGCGCGGTGCCGCCGCGGGCCGCCCAGCCGCTGCCCGCCGAGGCCGCCGCGCCGGTCGACCCCGACTCGACGCAGGGCCGTGCCATAAGCGTGCGGACGCTCGGGCAGGGCGTGCCGTTCGGACGGCAGATGACCGACGCGCAGCAGCCCGCGCCGGTCCCGCCCCCGCCCGACGGGCCCGTGCCGCCGGCCCCCCAGCCGCTGCCCCGGTCCCGTTCCCTGCCGCCGCGGCAGCGGACGGGGGCGCAGCCCCAGGCACCGACCCCGCCGCCGCAGCAGACGAACGGCTCGGGCCGCCGCCGCAAGCTCGGCACCCGCACCGAGCCCGCCGCCGAGCACCCGGAGACCGGGGCCCGCCCGCACCCGCAGCAGGCCGCCCAGGCGGCGCCGCCCGTCCCCGGGCAGCCGCCCCGGGCCGCGCAGCCCGCCCACTCCACCGGGCACACGCAGCTCCCGGACCGGACACCGCCGCCCGGCCGGCCCGCCGCACCGCAGCCCCGGCTCGGCACCGAGGGCACCGGCCGGTCGTACGCCATAGGGGCCCCGGACGAGAACGCCGACGAGGGTCCGGAGATGCTCGACGGCCCCGGTGGCGCGGTCGAGGTCGCCGACCAGCCGCACCCGCGGCCGATGGACGACGAGCTGCCCCCGGAGCCGCTGGACAACCCGCGCCGGCTGCTGGTCTGGCCGGCGCCGGACGTGACGACGCAGCAGGCGCTGAGCGACCGCGGCTACCGTCCGGTGATCGTGAACTCGCGCGACGAGGTCGACGCGCAGATCGCGGCGTTCCCGGCCGCGCTCTTCGTCGACCCGCTCACCGGCCCCATCACGCGCACGGCCCTGCAGTCCCTGCGCACCGCGGCCGTCGCGGCCGAGGTGCCGGTGCTGGTGACGGCGGGCCTCGGGCAGGCGACGCGCGAGGCGGCGTACGGCGCCGACCCCGCCGTCCTGCTCAAGGCGCTGGCCCCGCGCGACAGCGAGCAGCACCCGCCGCGGGTGCTGCTCATCGAGGAGCACGCGGAGATCGCGCTCGCGCTGACCGCCACGCTGGAGCGGCGCGGCATGCAGGTGGCGCGGGCCTCCAGCGACGCGGACGCGGTGACGCTGGCCGCGCAGATGCGGCCGAACCTCGTCGTGATGGACCTGATGCAGGTACGCCGCCGACGCTCGGGCATCGTGGACTGGCTGCGCGCCAACGGGCAGCTCAACCGCACCCCGCTGGTCGTCTACACCGCCGCCGTGGACCAGGCCGAGCTGCCGCGGCTCGCGTCGGGGGAGACGGTCCTGTTCCTCGCGGAGCGCTCGACCAGCGAAGAGGTGCAGAGCCGGATCGTGGACCTGCTGGCCCGCATCGGCACCAACTGAGCCGCCCGCGCCCGGCGGGCCCGCCCGTCCGTACGCGGAGGACCCGCCGGTCCGAGGAGGTCCGGCGGGTCCCGCGGGGTCCTGCGGCGGGTCCTGCGGGTCCGGCCGCTCCCCGACGGCCGCCGCGTACGGCCCTCAGAGCCGCGTGACGTCCAGCTCCCCCGCCGCGTACTGCCTGCGCAGCACCTTCTTGTCGAACTTGCCCACGCTCGTCTTCGGGACCGCCGGAACGATCGTCCAGCGCTCCGGGAGCTGCCACCTGGCGATGCCGCCCTCGTCGGCGAGGAAGGCCCGCAGGTCCTCGAAGCCGGCGGACGCGCCCTCCTTGAGGACGACCGTGGCCAGCGGGCGCTCGCCCCACTTGTCGTCCGGCACGGCGACGACCGCGGCCTCCGCGACGGCCGGGTGGGCCATCAGCGCGTTCTCCAGCTCGACCGAGGAGATCCACTCGCCGCCGGACTTGATGACGTCCTTGGCGCGGTCGGTGAGGGTCAGGTAGCCGTCCGGGCTGATCGTGCCGACGTCGCCGGTCTTCAGCCAGCCGTCCTCGCTGAACTTGTCGTGCGGGCGCAGCGGCTGCGCGTCCTGCCCGCCGTAGTAGGCGCCCGCGATCCATGGGCCGCGGACCTCCAGCTCGCCCGCCGACTCGCCGTCCCAGGGCAGCCGCTCGCCGCCGGGTCCGGTGAGCCGGGCCTCGACGCCGGCCGGGAAGCGGCCCTGCGTCAGCCGGTAGGCGGACTCCTCCTCCGTGCCGACGGCGTGCGCGGGCGGCCGGGCGACCGTGCCCAGCGGCGAGGTCTCGGTCATGCCCCAGGCGTGGCAGACGCGCATGCCCAGCTCGTCGAAGGCCTGCATCAGGGAGGGCGGGCAGGCGGAGCCGCCGATGGTGACCTGGGTCAGCGAGCTCACGTCGCGCGGGTGCGCGGTCAGCTCCCCGAGCAGGCCCTGCCAGATGGTGGGGACCGCGGCCGCGTGCGTCGGCCGGACCCGCTCGATCATCTCCGCGAGCGGGGCGGGCTGCAGGAAGCGGTCCGGCATCAGCATGTTGACGCCGGTCATGAACGTGGCGTGCGGCAGGCCCCACGCGTTCACGTGGAACTGGGGCACGACCACCAGCGAGGTGTCCGCGTCGGTCAGGCCCATCGACTGGGCCATGTTGACCTGCATGGAGTGCAGGTAGACGGAGCGGTGGGAGTAGACGACGCCCTTGGGGTCGCCGGTGGTGCCCGAGGTGTAGCACATGGCCGCGGCGCTGCGTTCGTCCAGCTCGGGCCAGTCGTAGGCGGTGGGCTTCCCTGCCAGCAGGTCCTCGTACTCGTGGACCTGGACGCCCTCGGCCCCGGCGAGCAGAGAGCGGTCGCCCGCGCCCGCGACCACGACGTGCTCGACCGACTTCAGGTGCGGGAGCAGCGGCGCGAGCAGGGGCAGCAGCGAGCCGTTGGCGACGATCACGCGGTCGGCGGCGTGCGCGACGATCCACACCAGCTGCTCGGCGGGCAGCCGGAGGTTGAGCGTGTGCAGGACCGCGCCCATGGAGGGGATCGCGAAGTACGCCTCGACGTGCTCGGCGTTGTTCCACATCAGCGTCGCGACCCGGTCGTCGTCGCGCACTGCGAGGTCGTCGCGCAGTGCGTGCGCGAGCTGGGCGGCACGGGCGCCGATCTCGGCGAAGGAGCGCCGGTGCGGCTCGTCCCCGCCGGTCCAGGTGATCACCTGTGAGGTGCCGTGGAGGGCCGACCCGTGGGTCAGGATCCTGGAGATCAGCAGCGGTACGTCCTGCATCGTGCTCTGCACGGCGTCCTCCCGGGGCGACATTGCCTGCGCGGTGGTCAAGGTGGCCTGATTCTGCGCACATACCGCGCGGTATGTCACTAGTGCTGTCCGATCGATCACGTCACGGTGCCCCCACGCGGCACACCGGCGACCGGTCCCCCGGGCCCCTGCCCTCTCCCGCGGCCGTTTTGCCGCCTCCCCCGCGAAGCGCCTTCAGGGCCCCGTACGCCTCAGCGGACGGGACCGAGCTCCGGGTCCTCGCGGAGCTTGCCCAGCGCCCGGGAGACCGCGCTCTTCACCGTGCCGATGGACACGCCCAGCACCTCGGCCGTCTGCGCCTCGCTGAGGTCCTCGTAGTACCTCAGGACGACCATCGCCCGCTGCCTGGCCGGCAGCTTCGTGATCGCCCGCCACATCGCGTCGCGCAGCGCCTGCTGCTCGGCGGGGTCCCCGGCCGGGACCGCGTCCGGCTCCGGCAGCTCGTCGCACGCGAACTCGTCGACCTTCCGCTTGCGCCACTGCGAGGTCCGGGTGTTGACCAGCGCACGGCGCACGTAGCCGTCCAGCGCCCGGTGGTCCTCGATCCGCTCCCACGCGACGTACGTCTTGGTCAGCGCGGTCTGCAGCAGGTCCTCGGCGTCGTTCGGGTTCGCGGTGAGCGAGCGGGCGGTGCGCAGCAGCACCGGCTGGCGGGCCGCCATGTACGACGAGAACGACGGGTAGGCGAGGTCCCGCGTCGCGGCGCTCGAAGCGCTGGTGCATACGGCTGTGGTCATGGCTCCACGCTAGGTTCGCCCCTCGTTCCGGCGGATCGGCCGCAGGTCCCGAAGCCGTGTCCGCCTCAGGTTGTAGGAGGGGTGCGGGCTCCACCTCCTGAAGGTGGACACCGTCGTGAGGGGCGATGAGGGTCCGCCCCCGAGAACCCCGGGGCGGCGGGAGGGGAGGTCCTGCGGCCGCCCCGGAGCCCGAGCGCCGTCCGGCCGGGACACGCGGTGCGCGGCCCGGCCGGACGGCTGTGGCGGGTGGGGCGAGCAGGGGGGACGGAGCGGGGCTCAGGAGCTCAGTGGACGTTCGCCACCGGCGCGTGCACCAGGTTGCGGTCGATGAGGAGCGTCCGGCCGCCGTGCTTCTCGCGGACGTTGCCCGCGTACTGGTGGACGCGCCGGCCGGTCCAGGCGCCGTCGCTCAGCGCCGGCTCCCTGGTGACCGAGGCGCGCACCCGCCACCGCGCGTACCAGATCGCCGCCGGCAGGTCGGCCGTCCCTGCGCGGCGCGCCGCCTCCATGTGCCGCACGCCGTGGTCGGCGCTGCTGTAGAAGCCCGGCACGTAGCCGCGTTCGCGCACCTCGCGGTTCCAGCCGCGGACGAAGAGGAGCGTCGAACGGGCGCACTTCTTGTTCCGGTGGTCGTACGCCTCCATGTCGAGGTAGAGCGCGCTGCCCGCGCCGATGGCCAGCCGGCCCGCCGCGCGCACCGCGTCGCGCCCCTCGGCCCGCCCCTGCTTCCAGGGGTGGCCTCCCATGCGCACCTGCCTCTTGTGCGCCGCCCGCACGCACGGCGACTGCGAGCCCACGTACAGCGGGAGCACCCGCCAGCCCTGCGCCGTGACCGAGCGCACCCAGCCGCGGCTCAGCTGCTTCTGCTCCTTGCAGGCCCGGCCCCGGCCGCCGAAGTAGACGCCGACGCCGCGGTAGGGCGAGGACAGCCACCGGCGCATGGTGTCCTTCGACGGCGCCCGGCAGGTGTCGAAGGCTCTGCCCTTGAAGACGGGCGCCGCGGCCTCCGCCGGGGCCGCAGCCGCGGGACCGGCTCCGGCCGTCGCGGGCGACGCGCCCGTGACCAGCAGGAGCAGTACGAATCCGAGTCCGAGGAGCGCCCGTGGGCGCTGCAGCCAACGCATGGGCCGAGTGAACGTTCTTTCCCGGGCGGAGGGGTGCGGACACGCGCCGTGCGCGGCCGCGTTCATCCGTACGCCTCCGCAAGAGCCCTCGATCGTGGGACGAGGACCCCCGCCTCCCGGACGCGCGTCCGCGCGGCGGCGCCGCAGCACCGCCGCGCGGACGGATCACCCCTTCCTCCCCTCCCTCCGTGTCTCCCTCCCTCCGTGTCCCCCTCCGTCCCGTTCCCCCGGGGACGGACGGGCCGCCGGGAGCCGGACCCCGGCGGCCCGGGCTCATCAGGGCTCCAGGCTCACCACAGCTCGGAGAAGTTGATGGCGACGGTCCGGTCCGACTGGTCGATGGCCGTGAACCCGGAGCCGTTCACCTGGGCCGAGTTGTTCTCGTTCGACGCCCCGGCACCGATCGCCTGCTGCTGGACGGTCGACGAGTTGCCGTTGTTGACGCCCGCGCCGCTGCCGGCGACGGTCGCGACCCCGGCGTTCGATCCGCCGCCCGCGACGGCTCCGTTGTCGGCGGTCGCGACGCCGGCGAAGAGGGCTGCCACCAGGGGCAGGGCGGCCACGGCGGCGACGGTGCGGGCGGTACGGATGCTTGCCATGTGGATTCCTCCAGGAACCGGAAGTACGGACCGGTGGGCACCGGTCGAGTACGGCTGGTGCCGGGGCGGTTGGCCGACCGGTCCGGCGGTGATCGCGACGTCGCGAGTCCAGAGTTGCCCAGCCCGGCCCCGCGAACCACCCCGCAAGCCGCGATTCGCTCGCACGCGTGATGACATGTCGATAAACCCTTTTCGACGCAAGACGTGCCAGTTCAGGACGTCAGGCACACCTCATTCCGTACGCCGCAAAAGAAGAATCGTTCCGCCACTTTTTCGCCACCTTGCCCCGGGACCACCGGCACTCTTCCTTTTTTCGAACACACGTACGAGCATGGAGGCATGGCCACCACCGACCGGCAGGCCACGACCCTGGCCCTCGCGCACGCCCTGTCCGCGGCCGAACGCGGACTCGCCGTCATCCCGCTGTCCCGGACCAAACTCCCCGCGATCCGCTCACCGCACCGCGACGACCCCGAGCCCGCCGGCCCGCCCTGCCGGGGCGAGTGCGGCCGCTTCGGCCACGGCGTGTACGACGCGTCGGCCGACCCGCAGCGCATCCGCGCCCTCTTCGCCGCCGCCGGCCGGGCCACGGGCTACGGCATCGCGTGCGGACTGCCCCCGCACCACCTCGTCGGCATCGACCTCGACACCAAGTCGGGCGCCGACTCCTCGGCGGCCCTGCGCGAACTGGCGCTGCGCCACCTGTTCACGATCCCCGACACCGTGGTCGTCCTGACGCCCAGCGGCGGCCGGCACATCTGGCTCACGGGCCCGCCCGACGTGGTGGTGCCCAACTCCGCGGGGCGGCTGGCGCCCGGCATCGACATCCGCGGCGCGGGCGGCTACCTCGTCGGCCCCGGCTCCCGCACCGAGCACGGCGTCTACAGCGCGGCCCCCGGCACCGCCCACCTGGCCCCGGCTCCCTGCCCGCCGGCCCTGCTGCGCCTGCTCCTGCCCCCGCCCCGCACGCCCCGCACCGCGTCCGCGCCGGCGGGCGGCCGGCACGGCGAGGGCCTGGTCCAGTTCGTCCTCGCCGCCCACGAGGGCCAGCGCAACACCCGCCTGTTCTGGGCGGCCTGCCGCGCCTACGAGGACGGCATCGGCCCCTCCCTGGCCCCCGCCCTGATCGACGCGGCCCTGCGCGCCGGCCTCACCGACCGCGAGGCCCGCTCCACCGTCGCCTCGGCGGCCCGTATGACGGGCCATCAGCCGTAGGTCCCCCGGCCGCAGAGACGAGAGCCCCCGACCGGTCCTGCCGGTCGGGGGCTCTCGAACCCGCGGTGGGTGTGGGATTTGAACCCACGGTGACTCGCGCCACGACGGTTTTCAAGACCGTTCCCTTAGGCCGCTCGGGCAACCCACCCCGCGCCGTCCGCGGGCGGCGCGGGGACAAGAGTAACGGGTCAGCTGTCGCCCTCGCGCTGGCCCAGGGTCACCTCGGCCGTACGGGTCCTGCCGTCGCGGGTGTAGGTGATCTTGACCTTGTCGCCGGGCTCGTGGGTCCAGATCTCACCGATCAGGGTCGGACCGCTGTCGATCACCCGGTCGTCGAGCTTGGTGATCACGTCTCCGGGCCGGAGGCCGGCCTTGTCCGCGGGCCCGTCCGGGGTCACCGCGTCCGAGCCGCTCGCGCCCTGCTCGGTGATCTTCGCGCCGCCCGTGCCCTCCTCCAGGGAGACCGAGGCGCCGATCACCGGGTAGACCGGCTTGCCGGTCCTGATCAGCTGCTGCGCGACGTTCTTCGCCTGGTTGATCGGGATGGCGAAGCCGAGGCCGATCGAACCGGACTGGCTGGTGCCGCCGAGGCCGCCGCTGCCGGTGGACTGGATGGCGGAGTTGATGCCGATCACCGCGCCGCCGGCGTCCAGGAGCGGGCCGCCGGAGTTGCCCGGGTTGATCGAGGCGTCCGTCTGCAGGGCGCTCATGTACGAGGCCTTGCTGCCGCCGCCGTCGCTGGAGGCCACCGGGCGGTTCTTGGCGCTGATGATGCCCGTGGTCACCGTGTTCGACAGGCCGAAGGGCGCGCCGATGGCGATCGTGGCGTCGCCGACGGCCACCTTGTCGGAGTCGCCGAGGGCGAGCGGCTCGAGGTCCGAGGGCGCGTTCTCCAGCTTGATGACCGCGACGTCGTAGCCCTGGGCGTTCCCTATCACCTCGGCGTCGTACTTCTTGCCGTCCGGGAAGGTCGCCGTGACCTTGCCGCCGTCGACGGCCTCCGCCACCACGTGGTTGTTGGTGAGGATGTGGCCCTGCTTGTCGAAGACGAAGCCGGTGCCCGTGCCGCCCTCGCCGCTGCTGCTCTCGGCCTCGATGGTGACCGTGCTCGGCAGCGCCTTCGCCGCGACGCCCGCGATGGTGCCCGCGGCGCGCCGCACGTCGCCGCCGCTCTGCGAGGCGGAGACCGTCGTGGACCCGCCGGCGTCGTCGTTGCGCTCGGCCGCCCAGTAGCCGATGCCGCCGCCCACGCCGCCCGCGACCAGCGCGGCCACCAGGATCGCCGCGACCAGGCCGCCGCGCCGCCGTCCGCCGGGCTTGTGCGCGGGCGGCTCCGGGACGGTGCCCCAGCCGCCGCCCTGACCGTCGCCGCCGCCCGCGTACGACGGGGCGGCCGGCGGGGGCGGGGGCGGCCAGTCGCCGGGCTCGGCGCCGGAGGCGGCGCCGTACCCCTGGCCCGGGGCGGACGCGGGCTCCGCTCCGGGGGCCGCCCCGTGCGCGGGGGACGCCTGCTCCGGGTACGCGGAAGCAGCGGGAGCGTCCACCGGCACGGGAGGTGCGGACGGGGCCGGAGGTACCGCGGTGCCCTCGTTCTCGGTGCTCACAGCTCTTCCTCTCGAATCACGGCTGTCCCTTCGGTCCGCGCCGGTCCGCGCCGCCCGTGGGCGTGGGGCCGGCACGACCCGGTGGTACGTGCGCGGGTTGTACGCCTGCAGTTGTATGCCGTCAGCTTTTCCCACAAGACGTCAGGGCGCCATAAGCGGTGCCTGTGGGTCCGGAACCATCCTTTATATAGGACTGGTCCGGCAAACCGGCCATCACTTGAGAAGCTTTCGTCCCACGCCTACCCCCGCGCGGTGGCACCATGACGCGGTGACCCACGTACGACAGCACTCGCCCCAGGTGGTGGCGCACCGCGGAGCGTCCGAAGAGGCTCCCGAGCACACCCTGGCCGCGTACGAGAAGGCGATCGAGGACGGGGCCGACGCGCTGGAGTGCGACGTGCGGCTGACCGCGGACGGCCAGCTCGTCTGCGTGCACGACCGGCGCGTCGACCGCACGTCCAACGGCCGGGGCGCGGTCTCCGCCCTGGAACTCGCCGACCTGGCCGCCCTGGACTTCGGCTCCTGGAAGAACGCCGAGGAGGCCCCCGACCGGGAGGCCCCGCACTCCGTGCTGACCCTGGAGCGGCTGCTGGAACTCGTCGCCGACGCAGGCCGCCGC
This sequence comes from Streptomyces minutiscleroticus, assembly GCF_014650875.1. Classification (GTDB taxonomy): domain Bacteria; phylum Actinomycetota; class Actinomycetes; order Streptomycetales; family Streptomycetaceae; genus Streptomyces; species Streptomyces minutiscleroticus. Next base: position 99,806 of record NZ_BMVU01000019.1, on the reverse strand, counting down.
GTCGAGCTGGCCGTCGAGACCAAGCACCCCACGCGCTGGGCGGGCCAGGTCGAGGAGCGCCTGCTGCTCCTGCTGAAGCGCTTCGGCCTGGACGCCCCGGAGTCGGCCGGGGAGTCGCAGGTGCGGATCATGAGCTTCTCGGCGCGCTCCCTGCACCGGGTCCACGCCGCGTCGCCGACCCTGCCCACCGTCTACCTGATGCAGTTCGTCTCGCCGCGGCTGCGCGACGGACGGCTGCCCGCGGGGGTGCGGATCGCCGGCCCGTCCCTGCGCATCGTGCGCAGCCACCCCGCGTACGTCGAGCGCCTGAAGGGCGCGGGCCACCAGGTGCACGTGTGGACGGTGAACGAGCCGCGGGACGTGGACCTGTGCGCCGGTCTCGGCGTGGACGCCATCATCACCAACCGGCCGCGTGCGGTCCTGGACCGGCTGGGCCGCTGAGCCGCCGGCCCCGGGGCCGTACGCGCCGGACCGCGGGCGACGCCCGTCCGGTGACGGGGTGTGCACCGGCGCGTTCGCTCCGTGAAGGGACGTGTCGAGTGCATCACCGGCCGTCTACTGGCCGGTTTCCCGCTCAGCCGGGGAGGGCATCCACACCGTGGCGTGGGGCGAAGGAGGTCTCGGGGGTGGCGTTTGTGGTGGCACAGGTGGTGCCCACGTCGTCGAGCATGGCCGTGCCCCATGGCCCTGCGGGCGTGGGGAAGGCGAGACGCCGGATGCGGGCGCAGCTGCGCTCCGGCGGTGTCGCGGAGGCGGTCGTCGACGACGCCGTACTGATTCTCTCGGAGCTGCTCAGCAACGCCTGCCGGCACGGCAGACCGCTGGGCGACGCCCTGGCCGGCGACGGCGACGTCCGTGCCGCGTGGCGGGTGGACCCGGCCGGCGGGCTGACGGTCGAGGTGACGGACGGCGGTGGTCCGACCCGCCCGGTTCCGTCCAAGCCCTCGGTCACCGCGCACGGCGGCCGCGGGCTGAACATCATCACGGCACTGGCCGACGACTGGGGCGTCCGGGACGACGACCGCGGCGAGGTCACGGTGTGGGCGGTCGTGCGCAAGAACGCGTGCAACGGCCGCCGGCGGGACGGCCTCGCCGCGCGCGTGAGGGCGCCGGCCGTCCCGGCCCTGCCCGGTCTCGACCTCCGGGACGCCTTCGACGGCCTGGACTGAGGCGCCCCCGCGGACGGGCCGGACGGACCGGCCGCGGCGCCGTGTTCACGGGGATCCCTTCCGGCCCGGTACGAGCGGCTAGGCTCGCGCCCGTACGAGACGAGCCGTAACCGGGAGAAACCCACGATGGCCAAGAAGCGACCCCAGACGAAGGCCGGGCAGCCGCGGAGGAGCGGCGCAGGCGCCGACGGAACCGTCCCGGTCGTGGGCGCCCGGGAGCCCTGCCCCTGCGGCAGCGGCCGCCGCTACAAGGCCTGCCACGGCCGCGCCGCCGCGCACGCCGCCACCGAACTGGTGCAGCGCCCGTTCGAGGGCCTGCCGGGCGAGGGGGACTGGGTCGCGCTGCGCGAGCTGGTGCCCGCCGCCACCGTCGAGCTGACGCTGAAGGACGGCCTCCCCGAGGGCGTGCCCTCCGTCACGCTCGCCACCGTCCTGCCGATGGCCTGGCCGGCGCTGCGCCGCGACGACGGCTCGGTCCTGCTCGGCCTGCAGAACGACACCGCCTCCGGCGACATCAGCCGCGACCTGGCGGACACGCTGCGGCGGGCGCTCACCGCCGAGCCCGGCACGCCGGTGCAGGGCCGCCGCGCCCCGGCCGACGGCCCGCGGCTGCAGGACCTGCTCGACCCCGAGGGCGCCTTCGAGCCGGTCGTGCACGAGGGCTTCGAGTTCTGGGTCCCGGACGCGGAGAACGCCACCGCGGAGGTGACCGCCTCCCTGGAGCGGGCCAACGCGGCGGCCATCCCGACGGCGAAGCTCGCGGGCGTCGACGCGGCGTACTGGTGCGAGACCCCCGACAAGAACCACCTGCGCTGGGTCATGCCGTACCCCGAGGAGCGACTTCTGGACGCACTGGCACGGCTGCACGCCGCGGGGCAGTCGTCCCTCGGCGAGGGCACCCGCCTGGTGGGTTCCTTCCGTGCGCACGGCCTCACCGTGCCGGTCTGGGACCTGCCGACGGGAATGTCGGCGGAGGACGTGGAGAAGCCGGCGGCCGCGTTCGCCGAGCGGCTCGCGGGGGCGCTCGACACGGATGCGCCCCTCACCGCGGACGAGCGGAGGGCGCGCGGCGGCCTCACCAACCGGCAGGTCACGCTGAGTTGAGCCGGGTGGTCCCCGGACGGGACCGGCCGCCCGGCCGGCCGTCCGGGGAGCGCTCCGCAGGGGTGACTCCTGTCACAACTCGCCGTGCTGACAGGGAAATCGGTGTCCGAATAGCCGAGATCGAATTTGCGAACCGCCGATCTCTTGTTACCGTTCCCATAGCCCGGTTGCTGGTGCATCCCCCGTCGCCAGCAACCGGGTCTTTTCATGCCCGCGTGCGCGCCCCGGGGACCCGGCCGCACCGTCCGCCCGCGGAGCGCGGACCTCAACTGCCCGCGCCGGAGGGCGAGTTGCTCCCCGAGCGCAGCAGCATCGGCCCGTCCGCGCCCGCGGCCCGCGCGAACTCCGCGACCGCCGTGTACGCCTCCGAAGCCGCCGTCGTGCGCTCCCGCGGCGTCTCGCACACCCCCGGCTCGTCGTCCGCGTCCAGGGCGCAGTGCAGTTGGACGGTGTGGCCGCGAGGCGCCATGAGGCTCAGGACGGCGCTCAGGTCCTCGCCGGTCGTGTTGCGGTAGTAGGTGCGCGCCCAGGTGCCGTTCCCCCGGGTCAGGACGCAGGTCTGCGCCTCGACACCCTCGGGGGAGGAGAGTTCGGGGCCGCAGCGGGCGGTGGCGGCCGCACTCAGGCCGGACAGCAGGGACGAGCGGCCGAGCTGCGACGCGGAGTCCTCGGCGGGAGCACCGGAGCCGTCACCGGAGGCGTCCGCGTCGCCGGACCGCCCCCCGACGGCCTCGCCGTCGCCGTCGGCCGATGCGGCGTCCGGCCGTGCGGCGTCCGCCGGGGCGGAGCCGTCCGTCCGCCCGTCCGGGGTACTCGCGGACCGGTCGCCCAGGGACCCCGCGGACGCGACGGCGAGCGGGACGGCCGCCAGGAAGGCGACCGCGCCGGCCAGCGCCAGGAGGCGGACGCCTCGGGGGTCCGGCCGACCGGACGATGAGGGCGAAGAGGGCGCACGCGCCCCGGGAAAACGCAGCATAAAAGGGACGATAACGAGCAAGCGCGGGCATCCGGCCCGGCGCGCGCCCGGCACCCCTACAACTCGGGCGCGCTCACACCCGTATGAGTGAGGGCGTCGACCACGGCGTCGACGACGGCCTCCACGTCCGGCACCCAGGGGGCGGCGGAGCCGGGCAGCGGCGCCCGCTCCCAGCGGACCTGGCCCTGGCCGGTCTCGGACGGGGGCAGCGCGAGGTAGCCGCCCTCACCGTGGAAGCGCAGCGAGCCGGGCACGAAGTCCTTGGCGTACAGCAGCTCGCCGAGCTGCTCCATCGAGTACGGCGCCACGAGCAGCGCCCAGCGGGAGGAGGTGGCCACGACCGGTCCCAGGCGCATGCCCCTGCGGTCGAGGGCGTGCAGCGCGCGGGAGGCCGCCAGGGCCGGCAGGCTCACCGCGCACGGGGCGCTGCCGCCGGTGGCCAGCACCACGGGCGCCGCCGGACGGTTGGTCCACCACCAGCGCACCATGCGCTCGTCCGTGGTGGCCGCGAGCAGGCCCGGGTCGAAGGGATGGGCGCCCGGCACCGCGCACTCGGGGTCCGGGCACGCGCAGCGGGCCTTCCCCTGCGGGTCCGGTGCCACTCCGGGCAGTACGGGCCACTGCCACTCGGTCGCGAACGTCAGGGCCGCGCCGAGCATCTCGGGCCCCCCGCCGTTCCGCCGGGACAGGAGCCTGCGTCGCCTTCCGAGGATCTCGCGCATGAGCGCTCGTTCCTTTCCGTTGCACGCCTGGCAACACCGAGGACCACATCACACCAAGTGTCGATCACTGCACTGTGCATACCTGCTGGCGCATCACACCCCCGTCGAAGACAGGGGAAACCCCTATGGGCCGAACATCGGCTGCGTCCGCGTCCATACTGCGACTGTCGAAAGCATGGGCATGGCGTGGGGTGGCGGCGTCTGGCGTTTGCCGTCCCGCGTGTGTCTCGCCGCCTCCGCCACGGGAGGATGGGGCACGGTCGTCGGTGGTTAAGACGCCCGGGTCCGTCACCAGGTTCCGGGCGACGTCAACCACCCCTGGCCTTCACCGAGTACGTACCCACCACGACCGTTGTAACGCTCTGTGGAACAAGGTCAGTCGACCGCAATACACCGCCACCCGAGGCACTTTTTGGCCAACTTCTCCACTTGGCACAAGTCTCTCGGACACCAGGAATCCCGGCAGGACAATGCTGGACATCTCCTCACGAGTCCGTGTACATGTGGAGACACCGCTAGCGGCGCAGAATGACATGGGGGTTTGCGATGCTATCGAGTGATACGCACCGGGCGGAAAGTCCGTCGCCATGAACGCCCCTCACCTTCCGAAAGTGGCCGGAATCGATCCCACTGTTCCGCCACCCGCACACACTGTCCCGCCCGCGCCCGTGGCCACGGGAGGCGTCCCGGCCCCCACCGGACCCGGCCCGGGCGTCGTCCTCCAGGACCGCCTCGCCGGCTGGGTCTCGGACCTCACGACCCTGCACGAGCTCACCGAACGGCTGGTCCGCGCGGTGTCCCTGGACGACGCGGCCGCCGAGCTGCTGCGGGCCGGCTCCGCCCTCGTCGGCGCCCGGCGCGGCCTCGTGGTGCTGGAGCCCGCCGACGGCCTCGGCCCCGCCACCACCACCGGACTCGGCCTGGGCAGGGCCGATCTCGGCCACATCGAGACCGTGCCGCGCAGCGCCACCTCCTACGGCCGGATCCTGGACGGACTGCCCGGCGGCGAGAACGGCATCGCCCAGCCCGACCTGCTCTCCGAGGACGGGCTCGACCCGCGCCACCGCGAGGTCGCGGCCCGCCTGGGCTACGCCGCGAGCTACGCGCTCCCCCTGGGCACCGAGGCGGCCGGCCGGCTGGGCGCGGCCGTGTGGCTCTACGACGAGCCCGCCGAGCCGTCCGAGCGGCAGCGGCACCTCGTGGGCCTCTACACCCGGTTCGCCTCCGAGCACCTGGGCCGCCTCCTCGAGCAGGAGCGCACGCGGACGGCCGCGGCGAGCCTCGCGGAGGAGCTGCTGCCCTCGCGGCTGCCCCGGGTCCCCGGCGTCCGGCTCGCCGTCGGGCACCGCACCGGCCCGCGCGGCGGCGGCGACTGGTACGACGCGCTGCCGCTGCCGGACGGCGCGCTCGGCCTCTCCGTCGGGTCCGTCACCGGGTCGGGGCCGAGCGCGGTCGCCGCGATGGGACGGCTGCGGGCCTCGCTGCGGGCGTACGCGGTGATGGAGGGCGAGGACCCCGTCGCGGTCCTGTCCGACCTCGAACTGCTGCTCCGGCTGACCGAGCCGGCGCGGTCCGCCACCGCCCTCTTCGCGTACTGCGAGCCCGCCCTCGGGAAGATCACGCTGGCCGGTGCCGGGCACTGCCCGCCGCTGGTGGTGGGCGACCGGCGCACCGAGTTCGTGGAGACCTCGCTGTCCGCGCCGCTCACCATGCTGGCCTGCTGGGAGGCGCCGAGCGTGGAGCTGCGCGCGGAGCCGGGCGAGACCGTGCTGCTCTACACCGACGGCGTGCTGCGCCGCACCGGCCTGCCCATGGACCGCGCCTTCGCCCGGCTGCACGCGGCCGCCGCGAGCGTGCCGAGGTCCCTGCGCGACGACGCCGCGGCCGTCGTCGGCCACGTGCTGCGCTCGGTGCTGCCCGACGGGCCCGGCGACGCCGGCAGCGACGAGGACGTGGTGGTGCTGGCGGCCCACTTCGAGTGAGCACGGCCCGCGGCGCGTGGCCGGGACCCCGTCCCGGGTGCGCCGTGAGCGGCCGTCCGGGCACGCCGTGTAACAGGTCCTCCGGCCCTGGGCCCCCTTCCGTACGACCGTACGATGGAGGAGGCCCAGCGCCGTACCAAGGAGGATGACCGTGGCGGAAGAGCTCTCGGAGAACCCGGAGACCCCGGAGACCACCGAAGACGAGCCGATCAAGCAGCGCAAGAACGGCCTGTACCCGGGCGTGTCCGACGAGCTCGCCGAGAACATGCGGTCCGGCTGGGCCGACACCGAACTGCACGGCCTGGAGCCGGTCCCCCAGGCGGAGCGGACCGCCGAGCGCCGCGCCGCGCTGTCGGCGCGCTTCCCCGGCGAGCGCCTCGTCGTCCCCGCGGGCAACCTGAAGACCCGCTCGAACGACACGGAGTACCCCTTCCGCGCCTCCGTCGAGTACGCCTACCTCACCGGCAACCTCACCGAGGACGGCGTCCTGGTCCTGGAGCCGAAGGACGGCGGCCACGACGCCACGCTCTACCTGCTGCCGCGCTCCGACCGGGAGAACGGCGAGTTCTGGCTCTCCGGCCAGGGCGAGCTGTGGGTGGGCCGCCGCCACTCGCTGGCCGAGGCCGAGCAGCTGTACGGCATCCCCGCCTCCGACGTGCGCGAGCTGGCCGACCGGCTGCGCGAGGCCACCGGCCCGGTCCGCGTCGTGCGTGGCTACGACGCCGGCGTCGAGGCGGCGCTGACCGACAAGGTCACCGCCGAGCGCGACGAGGAGCTGCGGGTCTTCCTCTCCGAGGCCCGCCTGGTCAAGGACGAGTTCGAGGTCGGCGAGCTGCAGAAGGCCGTCGACTCCACCGTGCGCGGCTTCGAGGACGTGGTGAAGGTCCTCGACAGGGCCGAGGCGACGAGCGAGCGCTACGTCGAGGGCACGTTCTTCCTGCGCGCCCGCGTGGAGGGCAACGACGTCGGCTACGGCACCATCGCCGCCGCCGGACCGCACGCCTGCACGCTGCACTGGGTGCGCAACGACGGCCCCGTGCGCTCCGGCGACCTGCTCCTGCTGGACGCGGGCGTGGAGACGCACACCCTCTACACCGCCGACGTCACGCGCACGCTGCCGGTCAACGGCGCGTACAGCGAGATCCAGAAGAAGATCTACGACGCCGTGTACGAGGCGCAGGAGGCCGGCATCGCGGCCGTGCGGCCGGGGGCGAAGTACCGCGACTTCCACGACGCCGCGCAGCGGGTGCTCACCGAGAAGCTCGTCGAGTGGGGCCTGGTCGAGGGCCCGGTCGAGCGCGTCCTGGAGCTGGGCCTGCAGCGCCGCTGGACCCTGCACGGCACCGGTCACATGCTCGGCATGGACGTCCACGACTGCGCGGCCGCGCGGGTCGAGGCGTACGTGGACGGCACGCTGGAGCCCGGCATGGTGCTCACGGTCGAGCCGGGCCTGTACTTCCAGGCCGACGACCTGACCGTGCCGGAGGAGTACCGGGGCATCGGCGTCCGCATCGAGGACGACATCCTCGTCACCGAGGACGGCAACCGGAACCTGTCGGCCGGGCTGCCGCGCCGGTCCGACGAGGTCGAGGCGTGGATGGCCCGCCTGAAGGGCTGACGCGCCGACGGCGGTTCCCGGGGGCTGAAAAGCGCTCCTCCAGGGACTGTTTCGAGACGGACGGCCGGGTGCTCGCGCGAGCGCCCGGCCGTCCGTGCGTGCGGGCGCTCCCGGGGCGGTAACGGCCGGTCCACCGGGTCGGCGGACCGCGTACGGGACCCGGCGTCGCTCACATCGCCAGCAGCGGTGCGTCCTCGCGCCACTTGAGGATCTTGTCGAAGCTGACCACGGCGCCGCCCGCGCCCGGGTCGTTTCCGATGTGCACGTGGTCGGCGAGCTCCTGGATCAGGCACAGGCCCCGGCCGTGCTCGGCCTCGCCGGGAGCGGGACGCAGGACCGGGCGGCCGCGTCCCGCGGGAAAGCCGGGCCCCGAGTCGGTCACCTCGATCCGGCACTTCTCGCCGTCCAGGTAGGCCGTGACCCGGTAGCCCTCGGGGCGTTCCCCGTAGCCGCCCGCGCCGCCGTGCTCGACGGCGTTCGCGCAGGCCTCGCTGAGGGCGACGGAGAGGTCGTAGGAGATCTCGGGGTCCACGCCCGCGGTCTCCATCGCGCCGAGGAGCAGCCGCCTGGCCAGGGGCACGCTCGCGGCGTCGCGTCGCAGATGGAGGGACCACCAGATGCTCATGCTCCAGCCTCCTGGCCGCGGCTCGACATACCGTTACGTATTGCCACGGGTGGCTGAACGTAAGCGCGGAGTTGACGTGATGCCGCCCGAACGGCCGATGCGCGCCACCCCCGTCCGGTGTATGCGGAGCGAGCCGGGCGAAAGGCGACCTTCCGCTCGTAGCGCACCTTGTGGACCTGCCGTACCGGGCGGGCGGGACCGGTGCGATGATGGGTCCGCCATGACTGCCTCCCCCCAGCGCACACGCTCCGGACGGGACGTCCGGATCCTGCGGGCCGCGGTGTTCTCCGCGGTCTGCGTCGCGCTGGCCGCCACGGGGCACGCACTGGCCTCCTGCGCCTCCGTCCCGCTGTGGGCGGTCGGCACCGGGTTCCTCGCCGTCTTCGCCGTGGCCGTGCCGCTCGCCGGGCGCGAGCGCTCGCTGCGGGGCATCGCCGCCCTGCTCGCGGCCGGGCAGTCCGTGCTGCACGTCCTGTTCGGTCTCGGGCAGCACGGCATGGCCTCCTCCGCCGGCGGCGCCACGGCGTCCGCGGCGGACGTCTCCCTGGTCGCGCGCGCCGCGCGGCTCATGTGCGGGGCCCAGGCCTCGGCGCTCAGCCCCGAGCAGGCGCGGCGCATCCTCGCCGACGCCCGGGTCGGGACCGCCGCGGAGCACTCCGCGCACGGGGCGGCGGACGCCCTGTCCACCACGGCCGGTGCCTCCGTACCGGTGCTCCCCTCGCTGCCCATGCTGCTCGGCCACGTCCTCGCGGCCGTCGCCGCCGGGTGGCTGCTGCGCCGCGGCGACCTCGCCCTGGTGCGCCTCGTCCGACTCGCGTCGGCCGGCGTCGCGGAGGGGACCGTGCTGTCCCTGCGCGGCGCGCTCGCCCTGGTCCGGGCCCTGCTGGCCGGGCTCCCCGGAGTACCCGGACCCGGCGCGCGGGCGGTGCGGCCCGCGCGGTCGCCACTGCCGGCGCCGCGGCCGGCCGCCCTCCAGCACACGGTGATCCGGCGCGGCCCGCCCGCGGCCGCCTGCGTCCTCGCCGCCTGACACGACGCGCCGCTCCACAGGGGGGTGCCGCGCTCGTGCGGCACGCGCGCGTGCCCGTGACCACCGGTGCGCGCACCCCGATCCGTCACCGAATCCGTGCTGGAAGTGGAGTGTCTCCCGTCATGAAGGTCTCCCGCATCGCCGCCGCCGGCGGCGTCGCCGCCTCGGCCGTCCTCGTCCTGTCCGCGCCCGCCTTCGCACACGTCGGCGTGGAGCCCGAGGGCGTGGCCGCCCAGGGCGGCTACGCCGTGATCGACTTCAAGGTCCCCAACGAGCGCGACAACGCCTCGACCACCAAGCTCGAGGTGGCCTTCCCCGCCGACCACCCCCTGGCCTCCGTCATGCCCGAGCCCGTGAACGGCTGGACGGCGAAGGTCACCAGGAGCAAGCTCGACAAGCCGCTGGAGCTGCACGGCCAGAAGATCGACGAGGCCGTCACCAAGGTCACCTGGACCGCCGACGGCAAGGGCATCGAGCCCGGCTTCTTCCAGAAGTTCCCGCTCTCCGTCGGCCAGCTGCCCGAGGACGCCGACGAACTGGTCTTCAAGGCGATCCAGACGTACGACAACAAGGAGGTCGTGCGCTGGATCGAGGTCCCGCAGAAGGGCGAGGAGGAGCCGGAGTACCCGGCGCCCGTGCTCGCGCTCTCGGAGGCCGACGGGGACGCCCACGGCGCGTCGTCGAACGCCTCCGACGACGCCGAGGCCGCCGCCGCGGACACCGACGCCGACGACCGGGCCGCGGCCTCCGGCGACAGCAGCGACACCACGGCCCGCGTGCTCGCCGTCGTGGGCATCGTCGTCGGCGTGGCCGGCGTCGCGTTCGGCGTGCTGGCCGGCCGCCGGCGCACCGCCGCCTGACCGGCACCCGTACTTCCACCCGGTGTGCGCCGGCGCCACGTGGCCCCGGTGCACACCGGAGCACTCACATCTGGGACATTTTTCCATGCGCAAGAAGACATACGCCGCGGCTGCCCTGCTCGCGGCCTCCCTGCTGACCCTCTCCGCCTGCGGCAGCGGCGGGGACGGGAACACCCCCGTCGCCGAGGTCTCCGCCGAGGAGGGCACCACGAAGGCCGCGACGGTCCTCGACCGGCCCTTCGAGAAGCCGGACCTCGTGCTCACCGACACCCACGGCGAGAAGTACGACCTCCGCAAGGAGACCGAGGGCAGGCCGACGCTGATCTACTTCGGCTACACCAACTGCCCGGACGTCTGCCCGCTGACGATGAACAACCTCGCCGTCGCCAAGAAGCAGCTGCCGAAGGCGGAGCAGGACGAGCTCCGCGTCGTGTTCGTCACCACCGACCCGGAGCGGGACACCCCGGCCGCGCTCGGCAAGTGGCTCAAGGGCATCGATCCCGACGTGATCGGCCTGAGCGGCGACTTCGACACCATCCAGGCGGGCGCCCGCACGCTCGGCATCTCCATCGACCCGCCGGAGAAGGACAAGGACGGCAAGGTCGTCTCGACGCACGGCACGCAGGTCATCGCGTTCTCGCCGAAGACCGACGCCGGCTACGTGCTGTACAACGAGGACGCCACCGTCGACGACTACACCAGGGACCTCCCGAAGATCGTCGAGGGGGCCACCCCGTGAGGCGTCGCGCCGCGGTCTGCGCGGCGGTGCTCCTGGCCGCCGCGCCGGTCCTCACCGGCTGCGGCGCGGACTCCGGCGGCGCGGCCGACCTGTCGGTCCGCGCCTCGTACATGCCGCAGCCGATGTCGGACACCATGGCGGCCGGCTTCCTCACCGTCGTCAACGACGGCGGCGAGGACGACGAGCTGTCCTCCGTCACCAGCGACCTCGCCGGCGAGGTCACCATCCACAGGACCGTGGACGGGCGCATGGAGGAGGTCGACCGCCTCGACGTCCCCGCGCACGGCGAAGTCGTGCTGGAGAGCGGCGGCGACCATCTGATGTTCGAGAAGCTGGAGCGCAGGCCGACGGAGGGCGAGAAGGTCTCCGTCACCCTGCACTTCGCCGGGTCCGGGACGATCGAGGTCGAGATGCCCGTGAAGTCCGCGACCTACCGGCCGACGTCCGCACACCACTGAGGAAGGGCACGCGCATGCGATCCGTCGCTCCCCGCCTTCGGGCTCTGTTGCTGCTGCTCCTCGCGGTCACCGCGGCGCTCGTCGCCGGTGCCGCGCCCGCCTCGGCGCACGCCGCGCTGACCGGGAGCGATCCGCAGCAGGGAGCGGTGGTCGACAAGGCTCCCACCCAGGTGTCGCTGACCTTCTCCGAGAAGGTGGCGCTGTCCGAGGGGTCGGTGCGCGTGCTCGACCCCAAGGGCGAGCGCGTCGACACCGGCGCGCCGCTCGACCTGGGCGGCGACTCCTACGGCGTGAAGCTGCACGCGGGCCTGCCCGACGGCACCTTCACCGTGATGTACCAGGTGGTGTCGGCGGACAGCCACCCCGTCTCCGGCGCCTTCACCTTCTCCGTGGGCGCGCCCTCGAAGACGTCGGTCTCGCTGCCCGACCGGGAGGCGGGCGGCGGTGTCGTGGGCCGGCTCTACGACACCGCCCGCTACCTCTCGTACGCGGGCTTCGTCCTGCTGGTCGGCGGGGCCGCCTTCGTGCTGGCCTGCTGGCCGCGGGGGGCGGGCGTCCGCGCGGTGCAGCGGCTCGTGGTCTCCGGCTGGCTCGCGCTGACCGCGGCCACGCTCGCCCTGCTGCTGATGCGCGGCTCCTACACCGGCTCGGGCGAGGTCGCGGACATCTTCGACCTGTCCCTGCTCGGCACCGTGCTGCAGACCAAGCCCGGCGCCGCGCTGGTCTCCCGGCTGCTGCTGCTCGCCGCCGGCGCCCTGTTCGTCGCCGTGCTCTTCGGGGCGTACCAGAAGCGCGAGGACGACGAGGAGAGGCGCGACCTCGCCTTCGGTCTGGCGATCGGCGGGGCGGTCGTGGCGGCGGGGCTGGCCGCGACCTGGGCGATGGCCGAGCACGCCTCGTCCGGGCTCCAGGCGGGTGTGGCCATGCCCGTCGACGTGGTGCACCTGCTGGCCGTCGCGGCCTGGCTCGGCGGCCTGGCCGCGCTGCTGGTCGCCCTGTACCGGGTGCCGGACATCGAGGCCGCGGCGGTGCGCCGGTTCTCCGCGGTGGCGTTCGGCAGCGTCGTCGCGCTGACCGTCACGGGCGTCTACCAGTCGTGGCGGCAGGTCGGCAGCTGGTCGGCGCTGACCGGCACGGCGTACGGGCGCCTGCTGATCGCCAAGGTGGTGCTGGTCGGCGTGCTCGTCGGCCTGGCCTGGTTCTCCCGGCGCTGGACGGGCCGGCTGACCGACGCGGCCGTGTCCGGGGCCGCGGTCGTGCGCCAGCGCGCGAGGAAGGAGAAGGAGAGGGAGCCGGCGGTCGCGCGCGGCGGCGGGGACGACCGGCGCGCCGCCCAGCTGGCGCGGCAGCGGGCCGCCGTGGCGAGCGCGCGGGAGAAGAAGCTGCGCGACGCCGATCCGCACCGCTCCGGGCTGCGCCGCTCCGTGCTCATGGAGGCGGGGGTCGCGGTGGTGCTGCTGGCCGTCACCACCGTGCTGACCACCACCGAACCGGGGCGCACGGAGGAGGAGGCCAAGGCGGCCACCTCGGCCTCGGCGTCGACGGGGCAGACCGGCACCGTGACCCTGGACATCCCGTTCGACACCGGCGGCCAGGACGGCAAGGGCGTCGTACGGCTCGACCTCGACCCGGCCCGCACCGGCAGCAACGAGATGCACGTCTACGTGGAGCGCCCGGACGGCAGGGCCTTCGACGTCCCCGAGCTGAAGGTCGCCTTTACGCTCGATGCCGAGGACCTCGGCCCGCTGCCGGTGGTCCCCGACCGCATCGCCACCGGACACTGGACGGCGAGCGGGGTGCAGCTCCCCATGGCCGGCAAGTGGAAGGTCGCCGTGACCGTGCGGACCTCCGACATCGACCAAGTGACCGTCGACAAGAACGCGCAGATCGGCTGAACCAGGCATGCCCGACCGACCCTCCGACCGCACTCCTCCGCAGACCCCGTCCGATGCCGCCGCCTCGCCCGGCCCGAAGAATTCGTCCGGCTCGAAGACCTCGTCCGGCCCGAAGAACTCGTCGAGCCTGAAGACCTCGTCCGGCCCCGATGCCTCGTCCGGGTCGGCCGGGACCGGCCGCCCGCCGGCCGCCGGCGCTCCGTCCGCCAGGGGCGTCACACGGCGGCGGCTGCTCGGCACGGCCGGGGCGACCGGTCTCGCGCTCGGCGCGGCGGGCGGCGCCGCCGGGTACGCGGCGGCGCCGCAGCCGGACAGAGCACAGCTCCTGACCGCGCTGGGCGCACAGGAGGAGATGTTTCACGGGAAACATCAGCCCGGCATCACCACCGCGCTGCAGTCCCGGGGCCATCTCGTCGCCTTCGACCTGGCGGCGGGCGCAGGACGCAAGGAGGCGGCGGCCCTGCTGCGCCGCTGGTCCGCGACGGCCCGGCGGCTGATGGCGGGCGAGGCCGCCGCGCACGACGACACGGACGTCGCCCGGGACGCCGGGCCCTCGTCCCTCACGGTCACGTTCGGCTTCGGGCACAGCTTCTTCGCGAGGACGGGGCTGGAGAAGCAGCGGCCGGTCGCCCTGGACCCGCTGCCCGACTTCTCCTCCGACCATCTCGACAAGGCGCGCAGCGACGGCGACCTGTGGGTGCAGATCGGCGCGAACGACGCCCTGGTGGCCTTCCACGCGCTGCGCGCCCTGCAGAAGGACGCGGGGTCGGCGGCCCGGGTGCGCTGGCAGATGAACGGCTTCAACCGCTCGCCCGGCGCCACCGACCGGCCCCTGACCACCCGCAACCTGATGGGCCAGGTCGACGGCACGCGCAACCCGAAGCCGTCCGAGTCCGACTTCGAGAAGCGGGTCTTCGTACCCGACGACGGCGATCCGGCGTGGATGGCGGGCGGCTCCTACGTCGTCGTCCGCCGCATCCGGATGCTCCTCGACGACTGGGAGAAGCTCTCGGTCGCCGACCAGGAGGACGTCATCGGGCGCAAGAAGTCCACCGGCGCCCCGCTGAGCGGGGGCGGCGAGACCACCGAGATGGACCTGGAGAAGACGGACGCCGAGGGCCGGCTGGTCGTGCCGGTCAACGCGCACGCCCGCATCACCCGGCCCGACCAGAACGGGGGCGCCGCGATGCTGCGCCGCCCGTTCTCCTTCCACGACGGCTTCGACGCGGACGGCGTGCCCGACGCCGGGCTGCTCTTCATCTGCTGGCAGGCCGATCCGCTGCGCGGCTTCGTCCCGGTGCAGCGCAAGCTCGACCGGGGCGACGCGCTGTCGCCGTTCATCCGCCACGAGGCGAGCGGCCTGTTCGCGGTGCCGGGCGGCGCGGCGCAGGGGGAGTACGTGGGGCAGCGGCTGCTGGAGGGCTGACGGCGCCCGCGGGCTCCACCGGCCGACGGCTCCGGTCCCGTACGGCCGACGGCGGCTCCGGTCCCGGCCGCGGCCGGTGGCGCTCCGGTCCGCGCCGTGGCCGGGACATGGGGGGTGGGCGGGGCCGGCGGGGCGGACGCGTGCACCGGGCGCCCTACGGGCCCACTAGGGTGAGGCCATGCCAGCCAGCTACGCGTATCTCGGCCCCGAGGGAACCTTCACCGAAGTCGCCCTGCGGACGCTCCCCGAGACGGCCACCCGGCAGCTCGTCCCCATGGTGTCGGTGCCCGCCGCGCTCGACGCGGTCCGCACCGGTGAGGCGGAGGCCGCCTTCGTCCCGATCGAGAACTCGGTGGAGGGCGGCATCACCACCACGCTGGACGAGCTGGTCGCCGGCGAGCCGCTCATGATCTACCGCGAGGTGCTGCTGTCGATCACCTTCGCGCTGCTGGTCAGGCCGGGTACGCAGCTGTCGGGCATCAAGACCGTGACCGCGCATCCGGCCGCGCAGCCGCAGGTGCGCAACTGGCTGAAGGCGCATCTGCCGGACGCGGTGTGGGAGTCGGCCGCCTCGAACGCGGACGGCGCCCGGCTGGTCCAGGAGGGCCGCTACGACGCGGCCTTCGCGGGCGAGTTCGCGGCGGCGCGCTACGGCCTGGAGGCGCTGGAGACCGGCATCCACGACGCGGAGAACGCGCAGACGCGGTTCGTCCTGGTGGGCAAGCCGGCCCGGCCCGCCGCCCCGACCGGCGCGGACAAGACGTCCGTGGTCGTCTGGCAGCGCGACGACCACCCCGGCGCCCTGCTGGAGATCCTCCAGGAGTTCGCGGTGCGCGGCGTCAACCTGATGCTGCTGCAGTCCCGGCCGACCGGCGAGGGCATCGGCAACTACTGCTTCGCGATCGACGCCGAGGGCCACGTCAGCGACCGGCGGGTGGGCGAGGCGCTGACGGGTCTGAAGCGGATGTGCCCGCAGGTGCGCTTCCTCGGGTCCTATCCGCGGGCCGAGGTCGACCCGGCGGACGTGCGACCGCCGCGGGTGGGTACGTCCGACGGCGAGTTCGCGGCGGCCTCGGACTGGCTGGCGCGCTGCCTCGACGGCCGTTTCTGACCGGAGCGTGACCGCTTCGCCGGGCTCGGCCGGCCCGACCGGGTCCGTCCGGCGACCGCTTCCGGTCGGTGTTACCAGCAGATTTTTCGTTGTCCACAGAAGTTATCCACAGGCATCCTTCTCGACCTGGGGACAAGTCGACAACACAGTGCGGCAAGGTCGACAAATCACTCCAGAGGCGGCAACTCCGACCGCAGCCTCCGGCCACCCCTCTTGTCCACTGTTTCCCCCGTCTCCACTCTTTGGAGTGACTGTATTCCACTCTTAAGTGGGTGTAAGTGAGTTTTGTCCCGGGAGAGGGGCGGCCTGTGCATGGCCTCCCTAATGATCACTTCCCCCGTCCACAGATATTCCGCACAGCCTGTGGATAACTTTCGGCGCGGTGTGGATTTCTGTGGACAGACACAGGCCCAAGTGCCGCTCTCCACAAGGGAATCGAGTCAACACCCCTTTCTCTCATCCCCCATTCCAGGTAGCCGACCGTTTTTATTGACACGCGCCGCATATATCGCAAAAGGCGCAGAAGACACGGCCGGGAATATCGGGTCGTGACCCGCGAGCGCGCACCGGTAGCCTTGACACGTGATTGACCTTCGCCTGCTCCGTGAGGACCCCGACCGTGTGCGCGCCTCCCAGCGCGCCCGTGGAGAGGACGTCGCGCTCGTCGACGCCCTCCTCTCCGCCGACGAGCGGCGCAGGTCGTCCGGCGTCCGCTTCGACGAACTCCGCTCCGAGCAGAGGACGCTCGGCAAGCAGATCCCCAAGGCCGCCGGCGACGAGAAGGCCGAGCTGCTGAAGAGGGCGAGCCAGCTCGCCGCCGACGTCAAGGCGGCCGACGCCGAGCGGGACGCGGCCGCGGCCGAGACCCAGGAGCTGCTCCTCCAGCTCGGCAACCTCGTCCACCCCGACGTCCCCGTCGGCGGCGAGGAGGACTTCGTCACGCTGGAGACGCACGGCACGATCCGCGACTTCGCGGCCGAGGGCTTCGAGCCCAAGGACCACATGGAGCTCGGGCGGTCGCTCGGCGCGATCGACGTCGAGCGCGGCGCCAAGGTCTCCGGCTCGCGCTTCTACTTCCTCACCGGCATCGGCGCGCTCCTGGAGCTCGCGCTGGTGAACGCGGCGATCGCGCAGGCCACCGCCGCCGGCTTCACGCCGATGCTCACGCCCGCGCTGGTCCGCCCGCAGTCGATGGCCGGCACCGGCTTCCTCGGCCAGGCCGCGCAGGACGTCTACCACCTGGACAAGGACGACCTGTACCTGGTGGGTACGTCCGAGGTGCCGCTGGCCGCGTACCACATGGACGAGATCATCGAGGCCGACCGGCTGCCGCTGCGGTACGCGGGCTTCTCGCCCTGCTTCCGCCGCGAGGCCGGCTCGCACGGCAAGGACACCAAGGGCATCTTCCGTGTCCACCAGTTCGACAAGGTCGAGATGTTCTCGTACGTCGCGCCGGAGGACGCCCAGGCCGAGCACAAGCGGCTGCTGGAGTGGGAGAAGCAGTGGCTGACCTCGCTGGAGCTGCCGTTCCGCGTCATCGACGTGGCGTCGGCCGACCTCGGCGCCTCGGCGGCCCGCAAGTTCGACTGCGAGGCGTGGATCCCGACCCAGGGCAAGTACCGCGAGCTGACCTCGACCTCGGACTGCGGCGAGTTCCAGTCGCGCCGGCTGTCGATCCGGGTGCGTGAGGGCAAGCAGGTCAGGCCGCTGGCGACGCTGAACGGCACGCTGTGCGCCGTACCGCGCACGATCGTGGCGATCCTGGAGAACCACCAGCAGGCCGACGGCTCCGTGCGGGTGCCCGAGGTGCTGCGTCCCTACCTCGGCGGGCGGGAAGTCCTGGAGCCGGCCGCCCGGTGACCGCCTCCGCTCCCGCCTTCCCGTACCGGCTCGTCGCGACCGACCTCGACGGCACGCTCCTGCGCTCCGACGACACGGTCTCGCAGCGCACCCGCGAGGCGCTCGCCGCGGCGAGCGCGGCGGGCGCCCTGCACATCGTCGTCACCGGCCGGGCCGTGCCGTGGACCCGGCACATACTGGACGGACTCGGCTACGACGGCATCGCCGTGTGCGGCCAGGGCGCCCAGGTGTACGACGCCGGGGCGCACCGGCTGCTGACGTCCGTCACCCTCGACCGGCAGCTGGCCGGCCTGGCCCTCTCCAAGATCGAGGCGGAGGTGGGACCGCTGGCGGTGGCCGCCAGCCGGGACGGCGTCGACGGCGACGTGCTGGTCGGCCCCGGCTACCGGGTGCAGGGGCTGCTGCAGGCCGTGCCGTTCACGGACGTCGCGGAGCTGTGGGCCGCGCCCCTGACCAAGATGTACATCCAGCACCCGGACCTCTCCGACGACGAGCTGGCGGAGGCGGCGCGGCAGGCCGCCGGCGGTCTGATCAGCGTGGTCATGGCGGGCGAGGGCATCGTGGAGATCCTGCCGCTGGGGCTGTCTAAGGCCACCGGCCTGTCGATCGCGGCCCGCAGGCTGGGCGTCAAGGCCGCCGAGACGATCGCCTTCGGCGACATGCCGAACGACATCCCGATGTTCGGCTGGGCCGGGCACGGCGTGGCGATGGCCAACGCCCACGACTCGCTCAAGGCCGTGGCCGACGAGGTGACCTCGTCCAACGAGGAGGACGGGATCGCGGTGGTGCTGGAGAGGCTGCTCGCGCAGGGCTGACCCACGCGACCGGCGCCGGCCTCCCGACGCCCGTCCGGTCCCCGTCCGTCGCGGACGGAGGCCGGGGCGGGAGGCCGGCGACGGACACCGGGGCCGGTGTCGGCACGGACAGACGACACGTACGCCACGGGGGCAGGACACGTATGTCGCCGGGCCGGGACACATACACCGCCGGCGCGAAGCACGTACGCCGCCGGGCCAGGGGCACATGCATGCCAAAACATGGGCGCCCGGGGCGACGGGCGCCGTCCTGGCGATCGCGGAGGATGCGCGGATCGAACGCGCGCGGGGACGACCCCGACCACGGCTCAGCAAGCCGGTGCCTTACCTCTCGGCCAATCCTCCGGGTGGGCGGCCCGCGCGAAGATCGCGCGCTCGAAGCGGCCGCCCCGGGCGGCTCCCGTGCGGGGCGGACTCGACGGAGGAGTGACTACTCCGGAATCCGCCGCGGGCCGCCCTGCCGGGAGCTCGACGAGCTGTTCGTACCGGACATCGTCGCGCTCCTCTCCCAGAAGGTGGCGCCGGTCCGACCGGCGGCGTGGACGTCACCACTGTGCCCGGGAGGCCGCTTTCGGCGCCACCGGATTAAGCGCGCCGCGGACGGACCGCCCCGCGCGTGCCCGCCCGGTGCGGGGCGCACGCGCGGGAGGCGGCCGTCCGCGGCCGGCGCGGGGCTCACTCCTCCCCGGCGAGCGTCAGCGACCGCAGCCGCTGGCCGGCGTACCAGGTGGCGGCCGCCGTGACCACGACGAGCAGCACCGCGGCGACCGGCAGGCTCACGTCCGAGGTGACGAGGTCGCCGCCCGTCACCTCGTGGGCCACGGAGAGGGCCCACTGCTGGACGCTGAGCGTGCGCGCGCCCGAGACCAGGCTCCCAAAGAGCGCCTCCCACACGAGGGCGTAGACGAGCCCGAACACCACGGCGTGCCGGGTGACCGTGCCCAGGAGCAGGAAGATCGCCGCGTAGGCGATGGAGGCGACGAGCGCGGCGACCGTGTACGCGACGGCCACCTGCTGCCCGTTGCCGTTCAGGATCAGGCCCGCGACCATCGTCGGGACGGCCGAGAAGACCATGGTCACGGCGATGGCGACGATCAGCTTGGTGAAGATGATCGTCGGCCGCTTGACCGGCTTGGACAGCAGGTACACCACCGAGCCGTCGTCGATCTCCGGTCCGATCGCGCCGGTGCCGGCGATGACGCCGATGATCGGCACCATGGTGGCGAGCGCGAAGCCGCCGAGCACGTCCGCGGCGACCTGGTCGTCGGTCCCCGCGAAGAACCGCACGGCCACGGAGATCACGATCAGCAGGACGGGCAGGGCGCCCAGGATGAGGGCCCGGCGGCGGCCGAGCAGGCCCCGGTAGGTGAGCCGGGCGACTGTGGGGTCGTACATCTTCGGCCTCCTACGCCGCGACCAGATACGAGAAGACGGACTCCAGGGACTCGTCGGACGGCGAGACCGTCAGCAGGCGGATGCCGTGCTCGCGAGCGACCCGCGGCAGCAGCGTGGTGAAGCGCCCGAAGTCGACGGCCTGGACGAGCAGGGCGTCCTCCTTCGGGTCCACCTCGATGCCCGACGTCGACGGGTCGGCGATCAGCGCGGCCGCGAGCGTGCGGTCGTCGCTGGAGCGCACGAGGTAACGGTGCGGCCGGTCGGTCATCAGCCGCCGGATGCGGCGGAAGTCGCCGCCGGCCGCGTGGCGCCCGGCGACGATCACCTCGATGTGCGCGGCGAGCTGTTCGACCTCTTCGAGGATGTGGGACGAGAACAGCACCGTGCGGCCCTCGCCGCCCATCCGCCGCAGCAGGTCCATCAGCTGCATGCGCTGGCGCGGGTCCATGCCGTTGAAGGGCTCGTCGAGCAGCAGCAGGGACGGGTCGTGGACCAGCGCGGACGCCATCTTCACGCGCTGCCGCATGCCCTTGGAGTACGTGGAGATCCGCCGGTCCTGCGCGTACTGCATCTCGACCGTGGCCAGCGCCCGGTCGGCGGCCTTCGCGCCGAGGCCGTGCAGCTCCGCGTTGGCGAGGACGAACTCACGCCCCGTCAGGACGTCGTACATCGCCTCGCGCTCGGGGACGATGCCGATGTGCCGGTAGATCTTCTCGTTGCGCCACACCGGCTGCCCGTCGAGGGTGACGGAGCCCGTGGAGGGGGAGAGGAAGCCGCCCATCATGTTGATGAGGGTGGACTTGCCGGCGCCGTTGGGGCCGAGCAGGCCGGTGACGCCGGGGCCGACCGTCATGGTGATGTCGTTGACGGCCACCACGTTGCCGAACCAGCGCGATACGTGATCGATCCGAAGAGTGCTCATGGGAGCGGCCTGTTCCTTGAGGGCTGGCGGTGGGCGGCGGAGGGAAAGGCGCGGAGCGCGGCCCTGGAGGAGTGGTGGTGGGGGACGGGCGGGAGGGTCACAGGCCGGCCTTCCGGTAGCGGCGCATCAGCAGGCCGTAGCAGCCGGCGATGATCCCCAGGACGACGGCCAGGTGGACGACGCCCTCGGCGCCGGAGGGCCCGTACCCGCCGGGGTAGGAGGAGGAGGCCCCCAGGAAGGCGGTCTGCACGCCGTCGATGAGCGTGATCGGCGAGAAGAGCCCGAGCCAGGGGATCGCGCCGGTGCTCGACTGGTCGTAGGCGATGGCCTGGAGGGTGGAGACCGCCCCGTAGGAGATCGTCAGGACGGCGATGACGGCCGCGATGCCGAAGCCGCGGCGGGGCGTGACCGCCGAGACGACCAGGCCGATGCCGGCGAAGAGGAGGGAGAGGAGGGCCACGGAGACCAGTCCTTGTGCGAAGCCCTTGGTCTGGTCGGCGAAGTCGAGCTTGGCCAGCAGCGCTCCGACGTAGAGGACCAGCAGCGGGGTGGCGGTGAGGATGAACAGGGCGGACGTCAGGGCCGCGTACTTGGCCCGGACGTAGTCGGCCGTCTCGATCGGGCGCGAGAAGTACAGGGGCACGGTCCGGAAACGCAGGTCCCGGGAGACCGCCTGGGGCGCCTGGGAGGCCACGTAGAGGCCGATGACCGCCTGCAGGAAGATCGCGTACTGCGTGTAGTCCGTGGGCAGGTCCTTCGCCTTGGTGGCGACCGCGACGGCCACCATGATCGCGGCGGGCGCGCACATCACCACGAGGAGCAGCAGGGGCAGCACCTTGGACTTGGCCGAGCGGCCCAGACCGTAGGCGCCGCGCAGGGACTGCGAGTACAGCGAGCGGCGCGCGTAGGCGCGGCCCAGGCGCGGGCCGTCGTAGGTGCGGTAGCCGATGTTGTGGATGCGGGTCTCGTCCCCGGGCCCCGTCGTGTCCCGGGTCCGCGGCTGCTCAACCGCCATGGCCGACCGCCTCCTTCCGTTCGCCGTCGCCGTCGCGGTCCGCGCCGTTCCCGCGGGTCCCGCCGTCCGTGCCGCTCTCGCCGCTCGTGCCACTGTTCTCGTCGCTGTCGCCGCGGAAGACCTCCGCAATGCGGTGTCTGCGCTGTTCCATGCGGACCAGGCCGAGGCCCAGGTCGGTGACGACGTCGCGTACCAGGTCGTACGTCTCCTCGCCCTCGGCGGTCAGCAGCAGGACGTGGCCCGCGCCGGGCAGCCCGCTGCCGTCGTGGGTGTCCACCCCGCGCGCGCGGAGCGCCTCGCGCACCGCCCGGGTGCCGTCCGGGTGCTCGTCGGTGTCGGTGACCTCGATCGCGAGCGTCGTCGTGATCTGCGTGAAGTCCGTGGTGGAGCTGGACCGCAGGAGCTTGCCGCCGTCGATGACGACGACGTGGTCGCAGGTGCGCTCCAGTTCTCCGAGCAGGTGCGAGGTGACCAGGACCGAGATGCCGAAGTCGGTGTGGATGCGGCGGATCAGGCCCAGCATCTCGTCGCGGCCGACCGGGTCGAGGCCGTTGGTCGGCTCGTCGAGGAAGACCAGCTTCGGGTCGTGCACCAGGGCCTGGGCGAGCTTGACGCGCTGCTTCATGCCGGTCGAGTAGCCGCCGATGGGGCGGTAGCGCTCCTCGTACAGGCCGACGTGGCGCAGCGTGTCCGCCGTGCGCTCGCGGGCCGCGGCCGGCGGGAGGCCCGACATGCGCGCCATGTGGACGACGAACTCGGTGGCCGAGACGTCCGGCGGCAGGCAGTCGTGCTCGGGCATGTAGCCGACCCGCTCGCGGATGGCGCCGCCCTTGGTGGCGACGTCGAGCCCGAGCACCTCGGCCCGGCCCTCGGTGGCGGGGGACAGTCCCAGCAGGATCTTGATCAGGGTGGACTTGCCGGCCCCGTTGGCCCCGACGAGCCCGGTCACACCGGGTCCGACGTCCACGGAGAGCCGGTCCAGAGCGGTCACCTTCGGGAACCGCTTGCTCAGGCTTTCGGTCGCGATCACAGTCACATCCACGACGCTAGTGGCGCACGCCACAACGGGCGTCAGACCAGAAGGCGGTATCTCTCTCAGCCTCCAGTCGTACGGGCCCGTAGGGGGTGGGTCCGGAGAGGGAGACCGGCGGCGGGCGGGTCCGGAGGGAGAGGCCGGCGGGCGCGTCCGGAGAAGGAGGCCGACGGCGGGCGGGTGCGCGGCGGGCGGGTACAGGGGGAGGCATTGTCCGCGAGGTTCACGCGCCCGGGTGGCGCCGTTGTCCACAACGCCGCCTCCGGCCACAGGCCCCGCCCGCCACGCTTGACGCCTTCGGCGGCCCTTGCCACATTCGTGCCTGTCACAGCACGAGTGCGCAGGGTGACGGACGGCCGGGGCCCGGCACGGCTCGGCGCGTCCGGTGCGGTCCGGCGCACGGCGGAGGGAGCGGTATGGGTCTGACGGGGGCGCGGGAGCGCCGGGTGCGGACGGGCGGCGTCGAGCTGAGCGTCGCCGAGCTGGGGGACCCGCGGCGCCCCACCGTGCTGCTCCTGCACGGCTACCCGGACTCCAAGGAGGTGTGGTCCGAGGTGGCAGCCCGGCTCGCGGACCGCTTCCACGTCGTGCTTTACGACGTCCGGGGCCACGGCGGGTCCACGGCGCCGCGCCCGCTGCGCGGCGGCTTCACGCTGGAGAAGCTGACGGACGACTTCCTCGCGGTCGCGGACGCGGTGAGCCCCGGCCGACCGGTGCACCTGGTGGGGCACGACTGGGGGTCGGTGCAGTCCTGGGAGTTCGTCACCGTCGCGCGCACCGAGGGGCGCGTCGCGTCGTTCACGTCTGTCTCCGGCCCGTCGCTCGACCACTTCGGGCACTGGATCGGACGGCGCCTGCGGCGGCCCACGCCCCGCGCGGCCGGCCAGCTGCTCGGCCAGGCCGCCAAGTCCTGGTACGTGTACCTGCTGCACACCCCGGTGCTGCCGGAGCTGGCCTGGCGCGGCCCGCTCGGCCGGCGGTGGCCGGGGATCCTGCGCCGCCTCGAGAAGGTGCCCGACGCGTCCGCGGACGGCCGTCCGGCCCGCTCGCTGCCCCGGGACGCGGCACACGGCGCGTGGCTGTACCGCGACAACGTCCGGCCCCGGCTGCGCCGTCCGCGCCCGGATGCGTACGCCCACGTGCCCGTCCAGCTCGTCACGCCCCTGGACGACCCGTTCCTGTCCGAGCGGCTCTACGACGACCTGGAGCGATGGGCCCCGCGGCTGGTGCGCCGTACGCTCCCGGCCGGGCACTGGGTCCCGCGCACCCGTCCCGACCTGCTGACGATGTGGATCACCGACTTCGTGAACGCCACGGAGGACGGGTTCGTGAACGCCACGGAGGACGGGACGGGCGACCGTACCGGGGACGGGAGCGGGGACGGGAGCGGGGACGGCGCGAAGGACACAGGGGACGCGAAGGACACAGGGGGTGCGGAGGGCACGGAGGGCGCCGTCGCGGCCGATGCCGCGGGCAGGGCTCCGCGCACGACGGCCGAGACCCGGTACGCGCGGGCCAGGGATCCGTACGCGGAGCGGTTCGGCGGGCAGCTCGTCCTGGTCACGGGCGCGGGCGGTGGCATCGGGCGGGCCACGGCCCTCGCGTTCGCCGGGGCCGGTGCCCGGGTGGTCGCCGTCGACCGGGACGCGGAGGGGGCCGAGGGGACGGCGCGGGCGGCCCGGCTGCTCGGCGCTCCCCGGGCGTGGGCGGAGACCTGCGACGTCTCCGACGAGCGGGCCATGGAGAAGCTCGCGGACAAGGTCCACACCGAGTACGGCGTGGTGGACGTGCTGGTGAACAACGCCGGGATCGGGCTCGCCGGCTCGTTCTTCGACACCACCGCGGAGGACTGGCGGAAGGTCCTCGACGTCAATCTGTGGGGCGTGATCCACGGCTGCCGGCTCTTCGGGCGGCGGATGGCCGGGCGCGGCCAGGGCGGTCACATCGTCAACGTCGCCTCCGCCGCGGCGTACCAGCCCTCGCGCGCGCTGCCCGCCTACGGCACCTCCAAGGCGGCGGTCCTGATGCTCACCGAGTGCCTGCGCGCGGAGCTCGCGGGACGGGGCATCGGCGTCTCCGCGGTCTGCCCCGGCTTCGTCCGCACCGGCATCACCGCGACCGCGCGCTTCGCGGGCACCGACGCCGAGGAGGAGGCCCGCCGGCGCCGGCGGGCGGCCCGGCTGTACGGGCTGCGCGGCTATCCGCCGGAGAAGGTCGCCGACGCGGTACTGCGGGCGGTCGTCCGCGACCGGGCCGTCGTACCGGTCACTCCGGAGGCGCGGACCGCCCGGCTGCTGTCCCGCCTGGCACCGGGCGCGCTGCGGGCGATCGCCCGGATACGGCCACCGCTGTGAGCCGGAAGCAGAAGGAAGACGGCCGAAGACGATGAAAGACGACGGAAGACGGCCGAAGGCTACGGAAGACGGCCGAAGACGGCGGGAGTCGGCCGAATCCGGGGAAAGGGCCGCCAATTCCCGTGGACGGGCCCGCAGTTGTCCACAGATTCGCCAACAGGGGTTGTGGATAACGCGCTTCTCTGTGGATCAAACCTCGGAGGGAAAACAAATCGCGTGATCAGCGTCTCCCCCGCCATCCTGGGAGGATGGACGAAAGAGAGAGGGACGGGAGACGCACCGTCAAGGTGTCCAAGTACCTCGCGAGACATCTGAGGCACCAGCCGGAGCGGATCGGGCTCGCGCTCGACGGCGGCGGCTGGGTGGAGATCACGACGCTGCTCGCGGCAGCCGCCGCGCACGGCTTCCCGATCACCCGGGACGAGCTCGACCACGTCGTCGCCCACAACGACAAGCGGCGCTTCGCCGTCGAGGGCACCCGGATCCGCGCCAGCCAGGGACACTCCGTCGACGTCGACCTCGGGCTGCCGCCCGCCGTCCCGCCCGCGTACCTGTACCACGGGACCGTCGCCCGCAACGTGGACGCCATCCGGGCGCAGGGCCTGCGTCCCATGAACCGGCACGACGTGCACCTGTCGCCCGACCGCGAGACCGCCACGCGCGTGGGCGCGCGCCGCGGGCGCCCGGTCGTCCTCTCCGTGGATGCGGCCGCGATGCACCGCGACGGCCACGTCTTCCACGTCAGCGCCAACGGCGTCTGGCTCACCCGGACCGTCCCGCCGGCCTACCTGCGCTTCTCCTGACGGCCCCGGCCCGCCCCCGACCGAGGCTCCTGCTTCGGCCCCAGCTCCGGTCCCGCCCTCGGCATCGGCATCGCCTCCGGTCCCGGCCCCGCCTCCGGCCTCGGTCCCGACCGCGGCTCCGCCTTCGGCCCCGCCCTCGCCCTCGGCTCCGGCCCCGGAGCGCCTTCCCGCCGGTCCGCCCGCCCGCCGCGGCCCGGCACCCCTCACGGCAACAGGCATCATCGACACCATGGCTCACCTCCCCACCACCGAGGCCGCGGTCCGCGCGCTGCGCGACCTCGCCGCCGAGTACGCCCGCGAGATCGAGGTCACCGAGGACATCGGCGCCGACCAGACCTCGCGCCGGTCCGCCGCGGGCGTGGGCGTGGTCACCGACGCCGACGGTTCGCTGCCGCACGAGGCCTATGTCGAACTCGGCGGGTCCCCGGCCCTGGCCGTGCGGCTGTACCCCGAGGACGACGCCCTGATCACGGTCGAGGGCGTCGACTTCCACGACGTCCCGCGCGACGACGTCCCCGCCTTCGTGCGCTCCCTCTACGACGGCCTCGCGCACGTCACGGCGCGCAGGTTCCCGCCGGGCTACCGCCTGGTCGTCCCGCTGCCCGGCGACCGCACGTACAAGGAGTACCTGCCCTTCATCGGCCTCGGCCCGTGGCTGAGCTCACGCGTGCGGTGAGCACCCGGGACCGCGCCGCGCCCGACCGGACCGGCCGGACCGACCCGGACCGACCCGGGACGGGACAGGCGCCGGGCGCCCGCCGGGCCAGGCACCGGACACCCGCCGGTCAGGGCACCAGGCATCCGCCGGAACAGGTACCGGGCATCCGCCGAGGCGGGCACCGGAGACCGATCACCGGTCACCCCTCACCCGTCGCCTGCATTTAGGCTCCTCCGTATGAGTCTGCGTCTGAGCACCGTGATCCTTCCGCACGTCCGCTGGCACGAGGGCGGGCGCGCGGCGTGGCAGCGCGCGGAGGAGCTGGGGTTCCACACGGCGTTCACCTACGACCACCTGTCGTGGCGGACGTTCCGGGACGGCCCCTGGTTCGGCGCGGTGCCGACGCTGACCGCGGCCGCCGGCGCCACCACCCGGCTGCGCCTCGGCACCCTGGTCACCTCCCCGAACTTCCGGCACCCGGTGACCCTCGCCAAGGAGCTGATCTCGCTCGACGACATCTCCGGCGGCCGGATCACCCTGGGCATCGGCGCCGGCGGCACCGGCTTCGACGCGACGACCCTGCTGGGCAGCGGCGAGCGGCCCTGGACGCCGCGCGAACGGGCCGACCGGTTCGGGGAGTTCGTACCGCTGCTGGACCGGCTGCTCACCGAGGACTCCGTGAGCCACGACGGCACGTTCTACTCGGCGTACGAGGCCCGCAACATCCCCGGCTGCGTGCAGCGGCCCCGGCTGCCCTTCGCGGTGGCGGCCACGGGTCCGCGCGGGCTGCGGCTCGCCGCCCGGCACGGGCAGGCGTGGGTGACGACGGGCGACCCGAAGCTGTTCGAGACGGGGACGCCCGAGGACTCGGTGCGGGCCCTGCGCGGCCAGATCGAACGGCTCACCGCCGCGTGCGACGCGATCGGCCGGGACGCGGCCGGGCTCGACAAGGTCCTGCTCACCGGCTTCACCCCGGACCGCGGCCGGCCGATGGAGTCCCTCGACGCGTTCGTCGACTTCGCCGGCCGCCACCGGGAGCTGGGCTTCACCGACCTCGTGATCCACTGGCCGATCCCCGACTCGGACTTCGCCGCCGACGAGAAGGTCTTCGAGCGCATCGCCACGGAGGCGGTCGCCCAGCTCGGGTGAGGGCAGGCCGCCGGTCGTCGCCCGCACGCGCAAGCCCGTACACACGCGCACCCGTATGCCCGTACACCCGTACGCGTGTGGGCGGAGCGCTCCCACACCCGGACCACTGAGCAGGACGGTGCAGGTGGGGGCGGTGCCCACTCAGATGTGCGGGCCCCCGCACGCACGTGCGTACGAGTGCGGGACAATGGCGCGGTGACCTCAGCGACCCGACGGCCCAGGACCCCGGCCTCCCCGCTCCCGCCACGACTGATCGCAACGGATCTCGACGGCACCCTGCTGCGCGACGACAAGTCGGTCTCCAAACGCACCGTCGCCGCACTGGCGGCCGCGGAGGAGGCCGGCATCGACGTCTTCTTCGTCACCGGCAGGCCCGCCCGCTGGATGGACGTCGTCAGCGACCACGTCCACGGCCACGGCCTGGCGATCTGCGGCAACGGCGCGGCGGTGGTCGATCTGCACGACGGCCCCGGAGCCCACCGCTTCGTCAAGATCCGGGAGTTGCTCCCGAAGACCGCCCTCGACGTCGTCACGCTGCTGCGCGCCGCCGCGCCCGGCACCGCGTTCGCCGTCGAGCGCACCGGCGGGCTCCACCACGAACCCACGTACCCCCCGCTGCACGTCGACCCGAGCGAGAGCGTCGCGCCCGCCGAGGATCTCCTCGCCGACGACGCGGCGGGAGCCGGCCAGCCGGTGCTCAAGGTGCTGGCCTTCCACCCCACCCTCGGTCCGGACGCCTTCCTGCGGCTGGCGAGGACCGCGGTCGGCGACCGGGCGATGATCACCCGCTCCAGCCCCAGCGCGCTGCTGGAGATCAGCGGCCCCGGCGTCTCCAAGGCCAGCACGCTCGCCCTGTGCTGCGCCGAGCGCGGCATCTCGCACGAGCAGGTCGTCGCGTTCGGCGACATGCCGAACGACGTCGAGATGCTGACCTGGGCGGGCACGTCGTACGCCATGGGCAACGCGCACCCCGACGTGATAGCCGCCGCCTCCGGCCGCACGGTCGCCAACAACGAGGACGGCGTCGCGGTCGTGATCGAACGGATCCTGGCGCAGGGCTTCTGAGACGAATGGCGGACCGGGCCGGGCAAACGATTCCTCTCGCCCCGGTCCGGTCCCCCCGACTCCCCTGGATCCCTCCGGTCCCCCTTGGCCTGCCTCGGCCGCCCTCCCCCGCCTTCCTCCGGCGCGTCCGCCTCAGTACGGCGCTTCCCACACCACCGTCGTGCCCCTCGCGCCCGGGGCGTCGCCGCCCGTCCCCGACGCGTACCAGCTGCTGCCGCCCAGCGACTCCGCCCTCCGCTCCAGGTTGCGCAGGCCGCTGCGGCGGCCGCCCTCGGGGATGCCGACGCCGTCGTCCGTGACGGTCAGCCGCACCCCCTCCCGGCCGTCCCGCAGGACCGCGGTCGCGTCCACGAGGACGTCGATCCGCGAGGCCCTGGAGTGCCGGAACGCGTTGGAGAGCGCCTCGCGCAGGGCCGCGACGAGGTTCTTGCCGGTGCGTTCGCCGACCGCCGTGTCGACGGGGCCGACGAACCGGTGGGAGGGGGTGAAGCCCAGCGGCACCGCCGCCGTGGTGATCTCCCGCAGCACGCGCGTGCGCAGCCCGGACGGCGCCTCCGCCGGGCCGGGCCCGAGGGCGAAGACGGCGGCGCGGATCTCCTGGATGGTGACGTCGAGTTCGTCGACCGCCTTCCCGATGCCCTCGCGCACCTCCGGCACGGCGGTCCCGCGCCGCGCGCCCTCCAGCAGCATCCCGGTGGCGAACAACCGCTGGATGACGAGGTCGTGCAGGTCGCGGGCGATGCGGTCGCGGTCCTCGTAGACCGCGAGCCGCTCCCGGTCGCGCTGTGTCCCGGCCATCATCAGCGCGAGCGCGGCCTGGGCCGCGAACCGCCCGGCCAGGGCGCGCTCGGCCCGGGTGAAGGGGGCGGCGCCCCGGTCCCGCAGCGTGATGAGGGCTCCGAGGACGCGCCCGTCGCTGCGCAGCGGCAGCATCATGACCGGCCCGAAGGCGCGGGCCGCGGCCCTGAGGGCGTACGGGCTGGTGGCCGCGTCGTCGATGAACAGCGCGTTCCCTGCCAGGAGTTCGGCCACGACCGGGTGGTCCGGCGGGACGACCGTGCCGAGCATGCCGGTGGGCTGGTCGGACGCCACCGCGACGAGTTCCAGGCCGCCCTCCTCCGCGGGCAGCAGGACGGCCACGGCCGCCGAGCAGGACAGACGGCGCGCCTGTTCCGCGACGACCTGCAGCGCGTCCTCCACGTCGTCACCGGAGAGCAGGGCCGTGGTGACGGCCACCGAGCCGTCGATCCAGCGTTCGCGCCGCCGGGCGGCCTCGTACAGCCGGGCGTTGCCGACGGCGACGCCCGCCTCGGCCGCCAGCACCTGCACCAGGCCGAGGTCGTCGTCCGTGAACGGGCCGCCGTCGAGCTTTCCGGCGAGGTAGAGGTTGCCGAAGATGTCGTCCCGTACGCGGACCGGGACACCGAGGAAGCCGCGCATCGGCGGGTGGTGCTCGGGGAGGCCCCGGGAGCGCGGGTCCTCGGCGACGTCCGCCAGCAGCACCGGGTCCGCGTCGTGGATCAGCGCCCCCAGCAGCCCGGTGCGTCCGTCCGGCGCCCGCCCGATCCGCCGGGCGGTCCCCTCGTCGACGCCGTGGTGCACGAACTCGGCCAGTCCGTCGCCGTCGTCCGCGAGGATGCCGAGGGCCGCGTACCGGGCGCCCACCAGATCGGCCGCGGTCCGGCAGATGCGGTCCAGCACCGGACGCAGCTCCGGCCCGGTGCCGACCGACCGCATCGCCTCCAGCAGTCGCTCCCGGGCGGGATCCTCCGCCGAGCGGGACGGACCGGAATCCTCCGGCGCGTGGGGCGGGCCGGAATCCTCCGGCGGACGAAGTGGCCCCAGGTCCTCCGACGAGCAGAACGGATCGAAGTCCTCCGACGGATGGGACGGCCCGGAGACCTCCGGCGGACGAGGTGGTCCCGGATCCTCCGGGGAGCGAGGCGGCCCGGGCTCCGGTTCCGGCCGGGATCCGGACTCCGACCGGAGTCCCGGCCCCGGTCGGGGATCGGTCTCCGGCCGGGACGCCGGGTCGGCGGGGTCGGGCGGGCCACCGGCAACCGGTTCGTCGGACATGATCAGAGACTAATCAGTCCCTTTTATTACGGAAGGTGCGACGCGTCGGCGTCACGCCCACCGGTGCGGGCCCCCGCCCACGGGCCACCGACGGGCGCGTCGGCAGGGGCCGGCCGGCAGGGATCCGTCCGCGGGCTTCTACCGCGCCGCCGCCGGCAGCTCCGCGGCCCGCTCCCGCCGCACCATCTCCCGCAGCGGCCCGTCCACGGCGGCCAGTTCGGCGTACGGACCGCGCTGCGCGACCCGGCCGTGCGCGAGCACGATCACCTCGTCCACGTCCTGCAGACCCGCGAGCCGGTGCGTGATCAGCAGCGTGGTCCGGCCCCGCGTCGCGGCGAGCAGGTCGGCGGTGAGCGCGTCGGCCGTGGGCAGGTCGAGGTGTTCCGCGGGCTCGTCGAGCACGAGCACGGGGAAGTCGGCGAGGAGCGCGCGGGCCAGGGCGAGCCGCTGGCGCTGCCCGCCGGACAGCCGGGCCCCGTGCTCGCCGATCAGCGTGTCGAGCCCCTCGGGCAGCTCCTCGGTCCACTCCAGGAGCCTGGCCCGGGCGAGCGCGTCGCGCAGCTCGGCCTCGGTCGCGTCCTTCCTGGCCAGCAACAGGTTCTCGCGCACCGTGCTGTCGAAGAGGTGCGCGTCCTGCGCGCACAGCCCGACAAGGCGCCGTACGTCGTCCCCGGCCAGGCCGTACGCGTCCACGCCGGCCAGGGTGTACGAGCCCGCCCGCGCGTCCACGAACCGCAGCAGCGCCTGCGCGAGCGTCGTCTTGCCGGAGCCGGACGGTCCCACCACGGCGATCCTGCGTCCCCGCTCCAGGGTCAGGTCCAGTCCGGCCAGCGCGTCCCGGTCCTGGCCCTCGTACCGCGCGGACAGTCCCTTGAGGACGAGCGGGAAGGGCGTGGTGGGCGCCGTGCGCGGCCGCGCCGGTTCCCGCACCGGCTCGGGCGCGTCCAGGACCTCGTACACACGCTCCGCGCTCTTGCGCACGCGCTGCCGGTACTGGACCGCGAGCGGCAGCCCGAGCACGGCCTCGAACGCGGCCAGCGGCGTGAGCACCACGACCGCCGTCGCCACGCCGCCGAGGCGGCCGTCGGCGACCGCCTGGACGCCGACGAGGGCGGCGGCCGCCACGGTCAGTCCGCACACGAGCGCGGTCAGACCGGCGCCGAGCGCGGTGGCGGCGGCGGTGCGCGAGGTGAGCCGGGTGAGCACGGCGTCGGCCCGCCGCGCCTCGCCGGTCCGCGCGGGCAGCGCCCCGGCGACCGTCAGCTCGGCGGTGCCCGTGAGCAGGTCGGCCACGCGGGTGGCGAGGACGCCGCGCGCGGGGGCCAGCCTGTGCTCGGCCCGGCGGGCGACGGCCCCGGTCACGAGGGGCACGCCGACGCCGGCCGCCAGCAGTCCGGCGGCGAGGATCGCGCCGGCCTCGGGCAGCAGCCAGGCCGTGAAGCCGACCGAGCCCGCGCAGACCACGGCCGCCGAGGCCGCGGGCAGCAGCCAGCGCAGCCAGTAGTCCTGGAGCGCGTCGACGTCGGCGACGAGCCGCGAGAGCAGGTCGCCGCGCCGGACGGTGCGCAGTCCGGCGGGCGCCAGCCGTTCGAGGCGCCGGTAGACGGCCACCCGGGTGTCGGCCAGCATCCGCAGCACCGCGTCGTGCGAGACCAGCCGCTCCGCGTACCGGAAGACGGCCCGGCCGATGCCGAACGCCCGCGTCGCGGTCACGGCGACCATCAGGTACAGCACGGGCGGCTGCTGCGAGGCCCGCGAGATCAGCCAGCCCGAGGTGGCCATGAGGCCCACGGCGCTGCCGAGCGCCAGGCTGCCGAGCAGCAGGGCGAGCGCCAGCCGCCCGCGCCGGGCCCCCGCCATGGCCCGCACCCGGGCGAGCACGCCGGCGGGCCGGTCCGCGTCGGGGGTCTCCCGCGTACCGGCCGGGTCCGTGACCGGACTCGCGGTCCCGCTCCAGGCCGGTGCGCCGACCGGCGTACCGGTGGAGTGCGTCCGTTCAGCGGCCGGTACCGGGGAAGGCGCGGGCACCTTGGAGGACGCCCGGACCGCGGAAGCGGCCGGGGTGAGGGAGGCGAGCGGCGCGGTCTCCGTCCCCTCCAGCCGTACGACCCGGTCGGCCGCCTCCAGCAGCGCCGGCCGGTGCACGACGAGCAGGACCGTCCGCCCCACCGCGAGCCGGCGCACCGCCGCCACGATGTCGGCCTCGGTCCGCCCGTCCAGCGCGGCGGTCGGCTCGTCGAGCAGCAGGACCGGCCGGTCGGCGAGGAACGCGCGGGCGAGCGCCAGGCGCTGCCGCTGCCCCGCGGACAGTCCGGCCCCGTCCTCGCCCAGCACGGTCCGCGCCCCCTCGGGCAGCGCGTCCACGAACTCCAGGGCACCGGCGTCGGCGAGCGCCCGCCGCACCGCCGCGTCGTCCGCGCCGGGACGCGCCAGCCGTACGTTCTCCGCGATGGAGCCCGCGTACAGGTGGGGCCGCTGCGGGACCCAGGCGACGCGCGCACGCCACTGCTCCAGGTCCGCCTCGGCGAGGTCGACTCCCCCGACGCGTACGCGCCCGGCCGTGGGCGCGGTGAAGCCGAGCAGAACGCCGAGCAGAGTCGACTTGCCCGCTCCGCTGGGTCCCACGAGGGCCACCGTCTCACCGGGCTCCACCGCGAAGGACACGTCGCTCACGGCGTCGGACGACCGTCCGGGGTGGCGGACCGTCACACCCTCGAAGGCGAAGCCGCCCGCGGGCACGGGCCGGGTGCCGGTCTCCGGCACCGGCGTCTCCAGCACCTGGAAGATCTCCTCGGCGGCGGACAGCCCCTCCGCCGCCGCGTGGTACTGCGTCCCGACCTGCCGCAGCGGCAGATACGCCTCGGGTGCCAGGATCAGGATGACCAGGCCGTCGTAGAGCGCCATGTCCCCGTGGACCAGCCGCATGCCGATGGTCACCGCGACCAGGGCGACCGACAGGGTGGCGAGGAGTTCGAGGGCGAAGGACGACAGGAAGGCGATCCGCAGGGTGCGCAGGGTCGCCTGCCGGTACTCGCCGGTGATCCGCCGGATCGACTCGGCCTGCGCCTTGGCGCGACCGAAG
Source organism: Streptomyces minutiscleroticus (assembly GCF_014650875.1). Classification (GTDB taxonomy): domain Bacteria; phylum Actinomycetota; class Actinomycetes; order Streptomycetales; family Streptomycetaceae; genus Streptomyces; species Streptomyces minutiscleroticus. The sequence goes on along the minus strand of NZ_BMVU01000019.1, from coordinate 65,864 downwards.
ACCTTGAGCGTGGGCAGTCCGGCGACGACGTCGAGGAAGTGGCCCGAGAGCCGGGACAGCAGCTTCCACTGCTTGTCCATCCGGGACTGCGTCGCCCAGCCGATGAGCATCATGAAGACCGGGATCAGCGGCAGCGTGCAGACGATGATCGCCGCCGACACCCAGTCCTCGGTGACGATGCGCGCCAGCACCGCGACCGGGACGACCACGGCCAGTCCCAGCTGGGGGAGATAGCGCGAGAAGTAGTCGTCGAGCGCGTCCACGCCCCGGGTGGCCAGGGCCACGAGGGAGCCCGTGGTCTGCTCGCCGAGCCGCTCGGGACCGAGTCGGCCGGCCCGCTCCAGCAGCCTGCCGCGCAGCTCCGACTTCACCGCCGCGCTCGCCCGGTGCGCCGCCAGCTCGGTCAGCCAGGAGACCGCGCTCCGCCCCACCGCGACGAGCGCGAGCAGGACCAGCGGCGTGCCGAGGTCACCGGCGGTGAACCCGTACTGGAAGGCTCCGACGACCACTTCGGCGATGAGCATGGCCTGGGCCACGACCAGCGCCGCACCGGCCGCCCCGAGCGCGACGACCGCGAACAGGAAGACGCGAGTGGCCCGGGCGTGACGGAGCAGGCGCGGATCGATCGGTTTCACGTGAAACACACCCTTGGATCGGGCCGGGCATGTTTCACGTGAAACATGCCCTCGGCCGGATGGAACTCAGTGCGCGGCGTCGGCGAGGTGCTGTGTACCGATCCGCTTACGAAAGACCCAATAGGTCCACGATTGGTAGAGCAGCACGAGAGGCGTCGCGATTCCCGCGCACCAGGTCATGATCTTCAGCGTGTACGGGCTGGAGGAGGCGTTGGTGACGGTCAGGCTCCAGTCCGCGTTCAGCGACGACGGCATGACGTTCGGGAAGAGCGTCAGGAAGAGCATGGCGACGGCCGCGACGATGGTGAGACCGGACAGGGCGAACGCCCAGCCCTCGCGTCCCCGCTGGTTGGCGCCGAGGGACGCGACCAGGGCGGCCACCGCCACCACCAGCGCGACCAGGCTCGCACCGTCGCCCTTGTCGGCCTGGGTCCACAGCAGGAAGCCCAGCGCCAGCACGGCCGTCACCGCTCCGAGGCGGAGCGCCAGCCGGCGCGCCCGCTCCCGGATGTCGCCTACGGTCTTCAGCGCCACGAACACGGTCCCGTGGAAGGTGAACAGCGTCAGCGTCACCAGCCCGCCGAGCAGCGCGTAGGGGTTGAGCAGGTCACCGAGGCCGCCCACGTACTCCAGGTCCTGGTCGATCTTCACGCCCCGCACGATGTTGCCGAAGGCCACACCCCACAGGAACGCGGGGACCAGTGAGGTCCAGAAGATCGCCGTCTCCCAGTTGCGCTGCCACTTCTCCTCGGGCCGCTTCACCCGGTACTCGAAGGCGACCCCGCGCACGATCAGGCAGACCAGGATGGCCAGCAGCGGCAGGTAGAAGCCGGAGAACAGCGTGGCGTACCACTCGGGGAAGGCGGCGAAGGTCGCGCCGCCCGCCGTGAGCAGCCACACCTCGTTGCCGTCCCAGACGGGTCCGATGGTGTTGATGAGGACCCGCTTCTCGGGGCGGTTCCGGGCGAGCAGCCTGGTGAGGACGCCGACCCCGAAGTCGAAGCCCTCCAGGAAGAAGTAGCCGGTCCACAGGACGGCGATGAGGACGAACCAGACGTCGTGAAGTTCCATGACTTGGGCTCCCCGGCCTCAGTAGGAGAAGGCCATCGGCTTGTCGGCGTCCCGCAGGTCGCCGCCGATCTTGGTGGGCGGGTTGAGGTCGGCCTCCGTGAGCTCGGGCGGTCCGGCCTTCACGTACTTGACGAGCAGCTTGACCTCGATGACGGCCAGGACCGCGTAGAGCAGTGTGAAGGCGGTCATCGAGATGACGACCTCCGCCTGGGAGACGCCGGGGGAGACCGCGTCCCGGGTCTGGAACAGGCCGTAGACGACCCACGGCTGGCGGCCCATCTCGGTGAAGATCCAGCCCCAGGAGTTGGCGATCAGCGGGAACGCCATCGTCCAGACGGACAGCAGCCAGTAGATCCGGCCGGGCTTCGGCCCGAGCGGCTTCTTCAGCAGCACCAGGTGCGGCACCTCGTCCTCACCGGTCCGCAGGGCGGCGGGCAGCAGGAACCTCTTCCTGGTCAGCCACAGTCCCAGCAGGCCGAGCGAGAAGGACGCCATGCCGAAGCCGATCATCCAGCGGAAGCCCCAGTAGGCGACCGGGACGATGGGCTTGTAGTCGCCCGGGCCGAACTTCTCCTGCTCGGCCTTGTTGGTGTCGTTGATACCGGGCACGTAGGAGTCGAAGTCGCTGTGGGCGAGGAAGGAGAGCAGTCCGGGGATCTCCAGGGCGACCTTGTTGTGCCCCTCGTCGACGTCGCCGTAGGCGAAGACGGAGAAGGGCGCCGGCTCCTCGCCGTCCCACAGCGCCTCGGCGGCGGCCATCTTCATCGGCTGCTGCTCGTACATGACCTTGCCGAGGGTGTCGCCGCTGATCGCGGTGAGCAGGCCGCCGACGGCCAGGGTGACCAGGCCGAGCCGGAGCGAGGTCCGCATCACCGGGACGTGCCTCTTGCGCATCAGGTGGAAGGCGGCGATGCCCACCATGAAGGCGCCGCCCGTCAGGAAGGCCGCCGAGAAGCTGTGGAAGACCTGGTTGAGCGCGGTGTTCTGGGTGAGGACCTGCCAGAAGTCGGTGAGCTCGGCGCGGCCCCTCTCCTCGTTGATCCGGTAGCCGACGGGGTGCTGCATCCAGGAGTTGGCCGCGAGGATGAAGTACGCCGACAGCAGCGTGCCTATGGAGACCATCCAGATGCAGGCCAGGTGGATCTTCTTCGGCAGCTTGTCCCAGCCGAAGATCCACAGGCCGATGAAGGTGGACTCGAAGAAGAAGGCGATCAGCGCCTCGAAGGCGAGGGGCGCGCCGAAGACGTCGCCGACGAACCGCGAGTAGTCGGACCAGTTCATGCCGAACTGGAACTCCTGCACGATGCCGGTGACGACGCCCATCGCGATGTTGATCAGGAAGAGCTTCCCCCAGAACTTCGTCGCCCTGAGGTACTTCTCCTTCTCCGTGCGCACCCAGGCGGTCTCCAGCCCGGCCGTCAGCGCGGCGAGCGAGATCGTCAGGGGGACGAAGAGAAAGTGGTAGACGGTGGTGATGCCGAACTGCCATCGCGCCAGGGTCTCCGGCGCGAGAGCGAGGTCCATGGTGTCCACGCCCTCTGTCTCCTTACGTAGCGATCACCGTCGGCGATCCGCCCCTTTTGTGGCACCCGTCACAGGACCAACCGGGACGCGCTTGTGAACGCGTTCACATTCACAAGCAATTATGGCGCATAACCGTTCGACTGCGGAAAGGCGGGGGTACGCCGCCCCGGAACGTCCTCCGCATCAACGAAAGCCCACGTCAAATGGGGTCCAGGAGGCTCCGGCCCGAGTGAGGGGAGGGGCGCGTGGTCTCCTTGGGACGAGATGCGGTCACGTGGCGTTCGTCACGTCCGGATCACGATGCGCACCCGGTGCACGCCGCCTCCCCTACGACCGCTCCCCCGGGAACGACGGAGGCCGGCGGTGCCCCGCACCGTCGGCCTCTTCACTCGGCGCCCTCGGCGCCCCGTACCGCTACAGCTCCTTGCGGAACAGCTCCGCCGTCCGCAGGAAGATGTCGTTCGCCTCGGTCTCGCCGACGGTGACCCGCACACCCTCCCCGGCGAAGGGCCTTACGACCACGCCGGCCGACTCGCACGCGGCGGCGAAGTCGAGCGTGCGCTCGCCCAGCCGCAGCCAGACGAAGTTCGCCTGCGTCTCCGGCACCGTCCACTCCTGCTCGCGCAGCGCGTCGACCACCCGGGTGCGCTCGCACACCAGCGAGCCGACCCGGCCGAACAGCTCGTCCTCGGCCCGCAGCGAGGCGATCGCCGCCTCCTGCGCGATGTGGCTCACCCCGAACGGCACCGCCGTCTTGCGCAGCGCCGCCGCCACCGGCTCGTGGGCGATCGCGAATCCGACCCGCAGCCCGGCCAGCCCGTAGGCCTTGGAGAAGGTGCGCAGCACGCACACGTTGGGCCGCTCCCGGTACAGCTCGACGCCGTCCGGCACCTCGGGGTCGCGGATGAACTCGTGGTACGCCTCGTCGAGGACGACGAGCACGTCCTTGGGCACCCGGTCCAGGAACCGTTCCAGCTCGGCACGGCGCACCACGGTGCCGGTCGGGTTGTTGGGGTTGCAGACGAAGACCAGCCGGGTCCGGTCGGTGATCGCGTCCGCCATCGCGTCCAGGTCGTGCACGTCGCCGGGGGTCAGCGGCACCTGCACGGAGGTCGCGCCACTGATCTGCGTGATGATCGGGTACGCCTCGAAGGACCGCCAGGCGTAGATCACCTCGTCGCCGGGTCCCGCCGTCGACTGGACCAGCTGCTGGGCGACGCCGACGGAGCCCGTACCGGTGGCCACGTGGGCGTGCGGCACACCGAAGCGCTCCGCCAGCTCGTCCACCAGCGCGGTGCACGCCAGGTCCGGGTACCGGTTGAAGGCCTCCGCGGCCGCGGTCACGCTCTCCAGCACGCCCGGCAGCGGCGGGTAGGGGTTCTCGTTGGAGGACAGCTTGTAGGCCACGGCGCCGTCGGCCGAGGAGGCGGGCCTGCCCGGCTTGTAGGTGGGGATACCCTCCAGCTCGGCGCGCAGCTTGGGGTTCGTCTCGCTCACCGCAGTCCTCCTCGTGGTCCACCGGCTTCCATTACTGCTCACCTTAAGAGGATTCGCAGTGGGTGCGTACGGCTCGGCGGGTACCCGTTCCGATCACCCGTGCATCACGGTACGAAGGCGTACGAAATAGGGGGCGCTCCATCCGCTTGTGCCCGCGCCGGTAGCTCACGCCGTGGCGCGCATCCCTCGTGCAGGTGAGTTGAGACCTCTTCGAGACATGGCTCGCTTGGCAGGCCTATGCGCGTCAGCGCGTCACGTACAGCCATTGAAACGGTCAACTACCATGCTTTCTAAGGTAGTTACCACCTGATGACCATGCAGAAACGTGCCTGTCAACGGGTGCATATGCGTCCGCACTACCCCACCTCATGAGCCCTACTATCGGCTCGCCATGACAGCAGCAGGGAAGCACCAGGTGAGCCGGGCAGACACCTCCCGCCGAGGCAGCCGGCCGGGCCGGGCCGGCATCAGAGACGTGGCCGCCGCCGCCGGAGTGTCCATCACGACCGTCTCCGACGCCCTCAACGGCAAGGGCCGGCTCCCGGACGCCACCCGACGCCATGTCCGCGAAGTCGCCGACAGACTGGGCTACCGCCCGTCCGCGGCGGCCAGAACCCTCCGTACCGGCAAGTCGGGCCTCATCGGCCTCACCGTCACGACGTACGGGGATGAACCTTTCACCTTCACGGAGTTCGCGTACTTCGCGGAGATGGCGAGAGCCGCCACCTCCGCCGCCCTCGCCCGGGGCTACGCGCTGGTCATCCTCCCCGCCACCTCGCGCCACGACGTGTGGTCGAACGTGGCGCTGGACGGGACCGTCGTCATCGACCCCTCCGACCAGGACCCCGTGGTCAGCGAGCTGGTCCGGCAGGGCCTCCCCGTGGTCTCCGACGGCCGCCCGGCCGGCGCGCTGCCGGTCACCGCCTGGGTCGACAACGACCACGAGGCGGCGGTCCTGAACATCCTCGACCATCTGGCCGACGCCGGGGCCCGCCGCATCGGCCTGCTCACGGGCACGACCACGGACACGTACACGCATCTGTCCACGACCGCGTACCTGCGCTGGTGCGAGCGGGTGGGGCAGACCCCGGTCTACGAGGCATACCCCGCGCACGACCCCTGCGCCGGAGCCGTCGCCGCCGACCGGCTGCTCGCCCGGCCCGACCGCCCCGACGCCGTCTACGGCCTCTTCGACCCCAACGGCACCGACCTGCTCGCCGCCGCCCGCCGCTACGGGCTGCGCGTCCCGGACGACCTGCTCCTCGTCTGCTGTAGCGAGTCCACCGTCTACGCCAGCACCGAACCGCCCATCACGACGCTGTCCCTCAAGCCCCGCCGGATCGGCACGGCCGTGGTGCAGCTCCTCATCGACGCGATCGAGGGCCTGGAGTCCGAGCAGCCCGTCGAGCAGGTGATACCGACGGAGCTGATCGTGCGCACCTCGTCCGAGCGACGTCCGCCCCGGACGACGGTCAGCCCGCCCCGGTCACCCGAACAGGGATAGCCGCGGCGATCCGGACCTCGGTGGGCGCCCGGGGGAACCGCCGCCCAATTCGGGAGAAAAGCGCGGTGAACAACGGTCACACTGTGATTCACCACCCCTGGGTCATCACATGGCGCGATCCGCATTCCTATGATGGGCGGACGACACCGCGGACCGCTGCGACCAGGCAGTCCGAAGCGGTGCAGATGCGGCGCGATGGTGGTGGAGGGGTCGATGACTCAGGGGGCCGGTCAGGGACCCGAGGTGCGGACGCCGACGGTGCGCGACTTCCGCGTACCGGCGTACGTCCACGAGGCCGGTCCGTACGCGCAGAGCACGCCGCCCGCGCCTCCGCCGCCGTACGCCGGTCCGACGCCCCCGGCCGAGGACCCGGCGCCCGAGGACCCCGAGGGCTACACGCCGACCCAGCGCGACCTGCCGGTCATCAACCGGGGGGACACGCTGCAGCTGCCCGTCGACCCCGAGGCCGTGCCGGCGGCGCAGCCGGCCGAGGGGCCCGGCGCCCTGTTCGTCGTCGGCGACGTGCACGGGTACCTCGACGAGCTGCTCGCGGCGCTGCGCGAGAAGGGCCTGGTCGACCTCGACGGCCACTGGTGCGCGGGCACCGCGCGGCTGTGGTTCCTCGGGGACTTCACCGACCGCGGGCCCGACGGCATCGGCGTGATCGACCTCGTGATGCGGCTGTCCGCCGAGGCCGCGGCCGCCGGCGGCTACTGCAAGGCCCTCATGGGCAACCACGAACTGCTGCTGCTCGGCGCCAAGCGGTTCGGCGACACCCCGGTCAACTCCGGCGCGGGCACCGCCACCTTCCAGGCCGCCTGGCTGCTCAACGGCGGCCAGAAGACCGACATGGACCGCCTCCAGGACCACCACCTGCAGTGGATGGCCCGCCTCGACGCCATGGAGGAGGTCGACGGCCACCTCCTGGTGCACTCCGACACCACCGCCTACCTCGACTACGGCGACTCCATCGAGGCGGTCAACGACACCGTCCGCGAGACCCTCACGCGCAACGACGCGGACGAGTGCTGGGACCTGTTCCGCAAGTTCACCAAGCGCTTCGCGTTCCGCGACGACGGGGGCGCCGAGGCGGTCCGGTCCCTGCTCGGCACCTACGGCGGCTCGCGCATCGTGCACGGCCACAGCCCCATCCCGTACCTCCTGGGGGAGGTCGGCTCGGAGGACGGCGAGGAAGCCGCCCGCCCCGTGGTCGAGGGACCGCACATCTACGCGGACGGGCTCGCGATCGCCATGGACGGCGGCGTGACCATGGCCGGGAAGCTGCTGGTCCAGCAGCTTCCCGTGACCGGCTGAACCCCCTCGCGGGCAGGCGACGCCCGGGCCGGCGCACGCGCCGGTCCGGGGTCAATTTCCGGAAACCCCCTGTCACCCCCGGCCGTCGCGGCTCTACCATCGGACTATCCGTAGCAGGCTCCCCTCCGTTTCTGCCCGACGGCTCGTCAGCATGCCGAGCCACAAGCCCTACGGAGCATCGGGGGATGCACATGAACAGCGTTCCGCAGCACCTGCTGAGCGAGGACCGCCAGGAGTACGAGCGGGTCCTCGATGAGGCGCTGCGCTCCGCACCACACCGACCGGAACTCGCCGCTGTCGGCCAGCGGCTCAACCCCGAACAGCTGCGGACCATGGCGCTCAACGCCACCGCCCTCATCACGGCGGCCGCGGCGACCGAGTACCAGCAGTACGTGAAGGCCCGCGAGGAACTGCGCCACCCGGCGCCGCCCGCCCGTGAGCGGACGGACCCGCCGGAGTCCGGCACGGACACGGTGGGGATCGCCGCCACCATGGGCGAGGTCGCCGAGACCACCGGCGCGGGCGTCGTCGCCGTCGTCGCGGTGCTCGCCCCCGTCCTGGCCGGGACGGCCGCGGCGATATTCCTGCTCGTCGGATACGTCCTGCGGATGCTCGATCCCGGGCAGGCGTTCGCACAGACCCTCCTGAAGACCGGATGGGTCTTCGGCGCCGTCGCCGCGGTCGCCGTCCTCGTCGCCGCGGTGGGCCTGCTGCTCACCGCCCTGCGCAACAGCGCGAGCGCGCAACGGGCCGGTGAGTACGGCGAACTGGACGAGAAGGTGGCCCGTGCCAGGCATGCCTGGCACGAGGCACTGCTGGAGCACGGCATCGTGCCGTTCCTGCGCGACGCCCTCGCGGACCCGGGCACGGCGGCGCTCCACCGCGCACCCTCGTCCGGACCGTCCGGGCGCATGCCTCACCTCGGCTACCACCGCCCGGGCTTCAGCAGCCCCGACGGCGGTCCCGCGGCGGGACCCCGCCCCAGCTTCTCGAGTCCGGACTTCTCCAGCCCGGACTTCGGGGGGCCGGAGCACAAGCCCGAGTGACGCCCTCGGGCAGGCCTTCGGGTCGCCGCCGACCGGCGCGCACCGGCCGGCGCGACCCACCCACCCGGACGCACGGCCGGCCACCCCGGCCCGGCCCGTACTCCTCGGAGCGCGGGCCGGAACCTTCGCGGCGGTCAGTGGCGGCGTCGTACCGGCACGTCGCCGAAGGGCCCGGCGTGCGCTCATACGACGGGCTCCCCGGCGATGTCCGCCGCGGCCCGTACGAACGCACGGACGCTCTCCGTGGTGTTCCCCTCCAGCCGGACCGGTCCGCGTTACCTCGGTCTGCGTCCGGGACCCGGACGGCAACACCGTGGAACTGCGCTGGTACCCGCAGGACGTTCCGGCCTGACCGCGGCGCGGGTTCCGGTCCGGCGGGCGAGGCCCGGACCGGAGCCCACGGAGGGACGGAGCCGCCGGATGCCCGTCCGCGTCAGTCGGCGATCGGCAGATACACGCGGTTGCCCGCCGCCGCGAACTCCTCCGACTTCCGGGCCATGCCCTCCTCGATCTCCGCCTTCGTCCCGCCGTGCTCGCGCCGGATGTCCTGCGAGATCTTCATCGAGCAGAACTTCGGCCCGCACATCGAGCAGAAGTGGGCGGTCTTGGCCGGCTCGGCCGGGAGCGTCTCGTCGTGGAACTCCCGTGCCGTGTCGGGGTCGAGGGCCAGGTTGAACTGGTCCTCCCAGCGGAACTCGAAGCGGGCGTCCGACAGCGCGTCGTCCCACTCCTGTGCGCCCGGGTGTCCCTTGGCGAGGTCCGCCGCATGGGCCGCGATCTTGTAGGTGATGACGCCCGTCTTGACGTCGTCACGGTTGGGCAGGCCCAAGTGCTCCTTGGGCGTGACGTAGCAGAGCATGGCCGTGCCCCACCACGCGATCATCGCGGCACCGATGCCCGAGGTGATGTGGTCGTACGCCGGCGCGACGTCGGTCGTCAGCGGGCCGAGCGTATAGAACGGAGCTTCATCGCAGATCTCCTGCTGAAGGTCGATGTTCTCCTTGATCTTGTGCATCGGGACGTGGCCCGGGCCCTCGATCATGGTCTGTACGTGGAAACGCTTGGCGATCGCGTTGAGTTCCCCGAGCGTGCGCAACTCGGCGAACTGCGCCTCGTCGTTGGCATCGGCGATGGAGCCGGGCCGCAGGCCGTCGCCGAGCGAGTACGTGACGTCGTACGCGGCGAGGATCTCGCACAGCTCCTCGAAGTTCTCGTAGAGGAAGCTCTCCTTGTGGTGCGCCAGGCACCAGGCGGCCATGATCGAGCCGCCGCGCGAGACGATGCCGGTCTTGCGGTTCGCGGTCAGCGGTACGTACGGCAGGCGCACACCCGCGTGGACCGTCATGTAGTCCACGCCCTGTTCGGCCTGCTCGATGACCGTGTCCTTGTAGATCTCCCAGGTCAGCTCCTCGGCCTTGCCGTCGACCTTCTCCAGCGCCTGGTAGAGCGGGACCGTGCCGATGGGGACGGGGGAGTTGCGCAGCACCCACTCGCGGGTCGTGTGGATGTTGCGGCCGGTGGACAGGTCCATGACCGTGTCGGCACCCCAGCGGGTCGCCCAGGTCATCTTCTCGACCTCCTCCTCGATGGAGGAGGTGACCGCGGAATTGCCGATGTTGGCGTTGACCTTCACCAGGAACCGCTTGCCGATGATCATCGGCTCGATCTCGGGGTGGTTGACGTTCGCGGGCAGCACCGCGCGTCCGGCGGCGATCTCCTCGCGGACGACCTCGGGGTCGACGTTCTCGCGAACGGCGACGAACTCCATCTCCGGTGTGATCTCGCCGCGTCGGGCGTACGCGAGCTGGGTGACGGCGGCACCGCCACGTCCCCGGCGTGGCTGCCTGGGCCGTCCCGGGAAGACCGCGTCGAGGTTCCGCAGCCCTCCGCGGGGAGAGGTGTGCTTGATCCCGTCGTCCTCGGGGCGGACGGGGCGTCCCGCGTACTCCTCGGTGTCGCCGCGGGCGATGATCCAGTTCTCGCGCAGCGGCGGCAGGCCCCTGCGCACATCGGTGTCGACGGCCGGATCGGTGTACGGGCCGGAGGTGTCGTACAGAGTGACCGACCGCCCGTTGGTGAGATGCACCTGACGGACCGGCACCCGCAGGTCGGGGCGCGAACCCCCGACATACGCCTTGTGCCAGCCGATGGACCTCCCGGCCTCCTGGGACGGCTCCCCGAGCCGGTCGTCCTGGTCGGAGGCAGGCGTGCGTGCGTCCTCGATGGTCATGAGACCTACTCCCTACGCCGGCATTACCCGGTAACAGGTTCGGCGGTCGACGCAGCGTTTTCCGTCCGTCGATGTTCCACGTGAAACATCGCTGGGACAGAGGTCAGCGCCCTCTCAGCCCGGTGCTCCGAGCTCCCGCGTGTACAAACGTGACTCCACGCTAGCGTCACAATTGGCGCGGTGAACAGAGGGCCCCCTCCGTTCTTGCGATGATCGGGCGGTGACCACAACGCATCAGCCTCCGTTCCCGCCGTCCGAACCGCCGCACGGCCACGGCGCCGGCGGCCACGGCGGCCACGGCGGCCACGGACGGGGCGGAGACGGACAGGGTGACGGACGCGGCCCGTGGAACGGGCACGGCGGCGGCACCGGCCGAGGTCAGGGATGGGGCGGTGGCGGCGGTCAGGGCGGGCACGGCCACGGACCAGGCGGGCACGGACCAGGCGGGCACGGCTCCGGCGGGCACGGCTCCGGCGGACATGGCTCCGGCGGACATGGCTCCGGCGGACATGGGCCCGGCGGCGGACACGGCCACTCGCACAGTCACGGCCCGGCCGCCCCCGTCTCCCGCCATCTGCGCAAGGTCATCGCGGCGGTGTTGATCCCGTTCGCCGCGGCGGTCGTCGTGGGGCTCGCGGTGCTGTGGCCGGGCGGCGCCCCGTCGCACGAACGGACCGGCGTCGGTTTCGACCGGCAGACCCAGCAGGCGACCGTGACGAGGATCGACGCGGTGGACTGCAAGTCCGTGAACGCCTCGGGCGACACCCCGAGCGGCGACACCTCCACCGCGGAGGGCTCGTCGGCGCAGCAACAGGCGTCCGGTACCTGCAAGAAGGCGACGATCCGGGTGGACACCGGCGACGACAAGGGCCGGACGTTCACCGAGATCGTGCAGCCCGACTCCTCGCGCCAGCTGCACCAGGACCAGAAGGTGATCGTCGCGTACGCGCCGGACGCCCCCGAGGAGCTGCAGTACTCGGTCGCCGACGTGGACCGGAAGTTCCCTCTGGCGCTGCTCGCCGGTGTCTTCGCGCTCGCCGTGGTCGTCGTGGGCCGGATGCGCGGGGTGATGGCGCTCATCGCGCTGGCCGTCAGCTTCCTGGTGCTGACCCTCTTCATCCTGCCCGCGATTCTGCAGGGGTCGAACCCGCTGGTAGTCGCGGTGGTGGGGGCGAGCGCCATCATGCTGATCGCGCTGTACACCTGCCACGGGCTCACGGCCCGTACGTCGGTGGCGGTGCTCGGCACGCTGATCTCGCTGCTGCTGATCGGGCTGCTCGGCTCGTTGTTCATCGGCTGGGCCGCGCTCACCGGCAACACCGACGACAACACCGGTCTGATCCACGGTCTCTACCCGGCCATCGACATGAGCGGTCTGCTGCTCGCCGGCGTCATCATCGGCTCGCTCGGCGTACTGGACGACGTGACGGTCACGCAGACCTCGGCGGTCTGGGAGCTGCACCAGGCCGATCCGACGATGAGCCGGCGCGGACTCTACCGGGCAGGCATCCGCATCGGCCGCGACCACATCGCGTCCGTCGTCAACACGCTGGTCCTCGCCTACGCCGGTGCCGCGCTGCCCCTGCTGCTGCTCTTCTCGATCGCGCAGAGCAGCGTGGGGACGGTCGCCAACAGCGAGCTGGTCGCCGAGGAGATCGTGCGCACGCTCATCGGGTCGATCGGCCTGGTCGCCTCGGTGCCGGTCACCACCGCCCTCGCGGCCCTGGTGGTCTCGGCGGACCGGCCGTCGGCGCCGGGCGCCGCGGGCGCCGCAGGTGCCGCAGGTGCCGCAGGTGCCGCAGGTGCCGCGACCGGTGGCGGCGGCGCGGTCGGCGGGGCCGCCGCCCGGGGAGGACGGGGCCGCCGCCGCAAGCGCTGAGGCGCCCCCGGACGCTGAAGCGTTCCGCCCGCGCCGCCCGCCGCCGTGAGCCCTCGGGACCGAGGGCCGCGGGAACGCGGGCACCGGCTCCGCAGGCTCAGCAGCCGAGTTTGCGGCCTGCCCATGCCGCGCCCTCCGGGTCGCGGTAACCGGCCGGCCCCGCGCGACGGCGCGGCAGTCCGTGGTGCCGCAGGTCCGCGGTGCGCCGGGGGACGTAGGCCGCAGACCCCGGTGGAGTGCGCGGCAGCCGTCGTCCCCGGCGGCAGCCGTCGTCCCGGCAGAAGGGTGCGGCGTCCGTACCGGCAGGCGGTCAGCCCGCGCTCTGCTCCTCCGCGAGGATGCGGTCCAGCGCCTCGTCGAGGTGCGACTCGAAGCCGGCGAGGGCGCGCTCCTGGCCGAGCGGCACCAGCTTGTCGGTGCGGTCGAGGAAGGCCACGAGCGGCGCCGTACCGCAGCGGAACAGCGCCTGCTCACTGCCGACCTGGAGGCGGATCATCACGTCGCCGCCGATCTCTCCTGGTTCGGCGGGCGCGATGCGGACGTCGCCGTCCCCGCTGGGCCGCCCGACTCCGTCGATCAACAGCTCTCGTCCGAAGGCCCAGGTCACCGGCTCGTCCCCGGGCAGATGGAACGTGAGCCGCACGGCGTAGGGGTCCCGTGTCTCATAGCGCAGTTCCACCGGGATGCGAAAAGCGAGCTCCTCGGACACGAGGAAGCTCATCATGACCTCTGCCTGTACTACCGACTCGTGCATCACATGCCCCGCCGTTCGCCCGTCGAGTGGTCGTGAACATCCCACCGACACTCCATGCATATTGCTGAACGTACACACCAGATCACAAGGAGTGATTTTTCAGATGCTGATAGAGACGGCGAGCGGTCCGAGCCGCCTCTCCGCCTCCGCACGCAGCTGCCGCGCCGCGGGCAGCAGCCTTCCGGCCTGGTGAACCGGAAGCGAGATGGCCACGGCCGCAGTGGCGTCGGCCGTGGTGAGGGGGACCGCGGCGCACGCCGTCCCCAGCGCGTACTCCTGCCGCTCGATCACCGGCTCGCCGTCCTCCGCCCGCTCGAAGCGCCGCCAGAGGGCTTCGGCGTCACGGACGGTGTACGGGGTGACCGACCGGACGGGATACCGGTCGAGGTGGTCGCGGCGCGCCTCGTCGTCGAGCTGGGACAGCAGACACTGCCCGACCGCGTGGGCGTGCCCGGTCTCACGGAAGTCGGCCCACTCCTCGACGGCCGGGTTGCCCGGGCTGTCGGAGACGCATTTGACCTCGATCTCGCCCTCCAGGTAGACGGCGAAGTAGACCGGGGCACCGAGCCGCTCGTGCCAGTCGGCGAGCAGACCGACGATCGTGCTGCGACGTTTCTGCTCGGCGGCGCTCCCGCCGAGCCGCTCGACCGCCTCACCGAGGAAGAACAGACCGCTCTCGCGGCGCAGGTATCCCTCGTGGGTCAGCGTCCGCAGCAGATGGTAGGCGGTGGGCAGCGCGAGTCGCGTCTCGCGGGCGAGCTGTTTGGCGGGCGCGCCGTAGGGATGCCCCGCGATCGCCTCCAGCAGCCGTACGGCACGCTGCACGGAACCGATCAGGGTCGTCGGGGGTGGCCGCCCGGACGGGTCCTGCGGTACTGCCGAAGAGGTGTCGACGGTGGCCAAAGGGGACTCCCGGAGCACGTGGGGGCTCGCCCGTACGGACGGCGCGGGCGAGAACTGCGCACCGCTCACGGGGACCAACCCCGCGTCGGATTCCGGACTTTAACGGTCCGCGACGGCCCACATACCATCCGTGACGGAAACTTCGCTCACGTGAGGGAAACTGTGCTTGCTGGTGAGGACGCGGGGTAAACGCGCCGCCCCGGAGCCCCCGAAACCGCTCCTACCAGTCGCTCCTCGACGCCGATCCCGCCTTGAACTTCCGCACGACGTAGATCAGTCCGCCCACCAGCGCGACGAAGACCAGCAGCTTGAAGAGCAGGCCGATGACGAAGTGCAGGACGCTCGCTATCAGGCCCCCGAACACGACCAGGGCGATGACCGGCACCGCGACCCACTTCACCCACCACGGCATACCCGCGAAGATCTCCCGCATCGCCTCGTCCTTGCCTTCCCGCCCGCGGCCCTCGCCCGGGTGCCTGTTGTCCTGCCGTCGATGCTAGGGCCGCCGGGCCCCCGGGCGGGCATCTCGCGCCCCTTGTCCTCCCCTGATCGATCCCCTAGGGAACGCCGGGTCCCGCCTCAGCCCTCCGGCGGGGAGAAGACCACCAGGACCCGCAGGTCCTCGCTGATGTGGTGGAACTTGTGGGCCACGCCCGCGGGCACGTACACGACGCTGCCGCGCGCCACCTGGGTCGTCTCCATGCCGACCGTGATCGCGGCACGGCCGCTGACCACGAAGTACACCTCGTCCTGGCCGTGCGGCTGCTGCGGGTCCTGTGCCCCCGCGTCGAGCGCGTACAGGCCCACGGACATGTTCCTCTCGCGCAGGAACTGCAGGTAGGCGCCGTCGTTGGCGGCTCGCTCCGCCTCCAGTTCGTCCAGCCGGAATGCCTTCATGCCCTGCCCGCCCTCGCTGTGCCTCGTAGCCCGTCGCTCTTCTGCGACGATCAGACACATGAAGAATTTCGTAGTCAAGACGATCGCCAACGCGGGGGCGCTGGCCGTCGCCGTGTGGCTGCTGGACAGGATCACGCTGACCGGCGACAGCACCGGCCGGAAGGCCGGCACGCTGCTGATCGTCGCGCTGCTCTTCGGCCTGGTGAACTCCGTCGTCAAGCCGGTGGTGCAGGTCCTCACCTTCCCGCTGTTCGTCCTCACGCTCGGCCTGGTCACCCTGGTGGTCAACGCGCTGATGCTGCTGCTCACCTCGTGGCTGGCCGGCGTGCTGGACCTGAGCTTCCACGTGGAGGGCTTCTGGACCGCCGTCGTGGGCGGTCTGATCGTCTCGGTCGTCTCCTGGGCGCTGAACGTCGTCCTGCCGGACGAGGACTGAGCGGCCCGCCATGTCCTATCGCGTCTGCTTCGTCTGCACCGGCAACATCTGCCGCTCCCCGATGGCCGAGGCCGTCCTGCGCGCCCGGATCGCCGACGGCCCCCTCGACGGCCTGGTGGAGGTCGACAGCGCGGGCACCGACGGCTGGCACGAGGGCGAGGGCGCCGACCCGCGCACCGCCGCCGTCCTGGAGGCCAACGGCTACGCCTGCGGCCACACCGCTCGGCGGTTCCGGCCCGAGTGGTTCTCCCGGCTCGACCTCGTCGTCGCGCTGGACGCCGGCCACCTGCGCGAGCTGCGCCGGCTCGCCCCCACCGAGGAGGACGCCCGCAAGGTGCGCCTGCTGCGGTCGTACGACCCCGCGGCCGACCCCGCCGACCTCGACGTCCCCGACCCTTACTACGGGGGCGCCGACGGCTTCGAGGAATGTCTTGAGATGGTGGAGGCGGCGAGCGAGGGCCTGCTCGCCGCGATCCAGGAGCAAGTGGAGGAACAGGCGGCATGACTTCCGGGGAGTTCACCAGGGGGACCGGCGAGGGCACACGCGCGGTGCGCGCCGGGCTGCCCGAGCCCGTCAAGTACGAGCCGACCCTTCCGGGTCCCGTCTTCGCGGCCCACTTCCACCTGCCGGGCGATCCCACCGGTCCGTACACCTACGGCCGGGACGAGAACCCGACCTGGACGCTGCTGGAACGGGCCGTCGGGGAGCTGGAGGCGCCGGGGCGCGACGACGTCACGACGCTGGTCTTCGCCTCCGGCATGGCCGCCATCTCCGCCGTCCTCTTCTCGCAGCTGCGCGCCGGCGACGCGGTGGTCCTGCCGGACGACGGCTACCAGGCCCTGCCGCTCGTGCGCGAGCAGCTTCAGGCGTACGGCATCGAGGTGCGCACCGCGCCGACCGGCGGGGACGCCCAGCTCGACGTGCTGGACGGCGCGAAGCTGCTGTGGATCGAGACGCCCTCCAACCCCGGTCTCGACGTGTGCGACGTACGCCGGCTCGCCGAGGCCGCCCACGCGCGCGGCGCCCTCGTCGCCGTGGACAACACCCTGGCGACGGCGCTGGGCCAGCGCCCGCTGGAGCTGGGCGCCGACTTCGCCGTGGCCAGCGGCACCAAGCAGCTGACCGGGCACGGGGACGTCCTGCTCGGTTACGTCGTGGGCGCCGACGAGGCCGCGATGGCCGCCGTGCGGCGTTGGCGCAAGATCGTCGGAGCGATCCCCGGGCCGATGGAGGCCTGGCTCGCCCACCGCTCCATCGCCACGCTCCAGCTGCGCGTCGACCGGCAGAACGCCAACGCGCTCGTGCTCGCCGAGGCGCTGCGGGAGCGCCCCGAGGTGACCGGACTGCGCTACCCGGGCCTGCCCGACGACCCCTCGTACAAGATCGCCTCCCAGCAGATGCGGCGCTTCGGGTCCGTCGTCTCCTTCACGCTGCCCTCGCGCGAGCGCGCGGACCGGTTCCTGGAGGAGTTGCGTCTGGTCGACGACGCGACGAGCTTCGGCGGGGTGCGGTCCACGGCCGAGCGGCGCGGCCGCTGGGGCGGGGACGCGGTGCCAGAGGGCTTCGTCCGCTTCTCGGTCGGCGCCGAGGACCCCGAGGACCTCGTGGCGGACGTGCTGCGCGCGCTCGACGTGTCGGCGGACTGACGACGTTCCGGCTGCCCGGCCGATCGGCCGGCTACGCACAACGGACGGTCCGAGCCTCCCCCCTCGTGGCTCGGACCGTCCCCGGTTCTGCGCGCGAAGAACCGCGCGAACAAGGCTAGTTGACTCTGTGTCAGTGTCCAATCACCGTAGCGACAGGTCCCTATCGACTTATTTATAGTTGGGCGGGTTCGGGGGGTGCTGGGGAGGGGAGGAGCACCATGGATCTGGCCTTGCTGCGCACGTTCGTGACGGTGCACCGGGCCGGTTCCTTCACCCGGGCCGCGGCGCTGCTCGGGCTCTCCCAGCCGGCCGTCACCTCGCAGATCCGCACCCTGGAGCGGCAGCTGGGGCGGCCGCTCTTCCTGCGCCAGGCACGCGGCGTGACGCCCACGTCCATCGGCGACGAACTCGCTCACAAGGCCGCGCCCCACCTGGACGCCCTGGTGGAGATCGCCGAGAGCGGGCTCGACGACGACTCCTCCTTACGGACCCTGCACCTCGCCGGACCGCCCGAGTTCACCGCCGAGCGTGCGCTGCCGGCCCTCACCGAGCTGATCGGCGACCACCACGGCTTCGCCCTGCGCGCCTCCTTCGGAAACGCCGAGGAGACCTTGGAGGGGCTGTCCGCCGGGCACCACGATCTGGCCATCAGCACGGTCCGCCCGCGCGGCGCGCTGCTCACGGCGACTCCGCTCTGCGACGAGGAGCACGTCCTGGTCGCCGCCCCCTGCTGGACGACCCGCATCGGCACGGGCACCGTGTGCCACAAGGACGCCCTCGTCCTCGAGAACCTGCCCCTGGTGGAGGTGCACGAGTCGCTGCCGCTGGTCTCGCGCTACTGGGCGGCCGTCTTCGACGCCCGTCCGGCCGCCTCGGGCACCGTCGTCGTCCCTGATCTGCGCGCCGTCCTCGCCTGCGCCGTCAAGGGCGCGGGACTGGCGGTACTCCCGCGCTATCTGTGTGCAGCGGCCCTCGACCGCGGGGACGTCGTGGCCCTGCTCGACCCCCCGGTTCCGCCGCTGCGGACGTATTTCCTGGCGGTGCGCACCGGGACGCTCGCCATGCCGCACATCGCCCGGGCGCATGAGTGGCTGCTGCACGCCGCGGCGGACTGGAGCTGAGCGGATCGGCATGTTTCACGTGGAACCAGCCGGGCCACATTTCACCCATGACCGACCGACCCGTGGTCAAGCGCACCGCCCGCGCCGTCCTCCTGGACGGCGACGACCTCGTCCTGATCAAGCGGACGAAGCCCGGGGTCGATCCCTACTGGGTCACCCCCGGCGGAGGCGTCGAGCCGGAGGACACGACCGTCGTCGACGCCCTCCACCGTGAGGTGCACGAGGAGCTCGGCGCCAAGATCACCGATGTCGTGCCCTGCTTCGTGGACACCGTCGAGCACATCGGCGAGGACGGCGGCGCGACCGGGGTGAAGGTGCAGCACTTCTTCGTCTGCCGGCTGGAGTCCATGGACACGTCCCTGCGGCACGGCCCCGAGGTGGAGGAGCCGTGCGGCGAGTACGAGATCGTACGGGTGCCGTTCACCCGGGTCGGGATCGCCTCCGTGCACCTCGTGCCGCTGTCGCTGCGCCACTACCTCGACGGCAACATCGAGGGCGTCCGGGCCATGCACGCCCCCGACCTGGGCTGAGCCGCGCCGCCCGCGCGTCACTGCCCGGCCGCGACGACTTCGTCGACCGCGTCGTGGCGGATGCGTTCCGAGGGGATGCCGTTGTCCACCAGGGCGTCCACGCCGCTGCGGATCATGCCGGGCGGTCCGGAGAGATAGGCGTCGTACTCGTACCAGGGCCCGTACTCGCGCACCGCGTCGGGGAGTTGGAGGTGCGCCTGCTGGTCGACGACGGGCCGCACCTCCAGCCAGGGATGGCTCTGCTGCATCCGCAGCATGGTGTCGATGTCGTACAGGTCGTGGCCGGTGCGGGCGCCGTAGAAGACCTCGACCCGGCGCCGGTCGCCGTGTTCGGCGACGTCCTCGACCAGGGCCTTGATCGGCGCGATGCCGGTGCCGCCGCCCAGGCAGAGCAGCCCGCTGTCGCTGGTGTGGTCCACGGTCATGGAACCGGCCGGAGGGCCGAGACGGACGACGTCGCCCCGGCGGGCCCGGTGCACCAGCGCGTTGGAGACCCAGCCGGCCGGCACCGCCTTCACGTGGAACGACAGCAGTCCGTCGGAGCGGGGTGAGGAGGCGAAGGAGTAGTGCCGCCAGACCCGCGGCCACCAGGGCGTCTCCAGAGTCGTGTACTGGCCCGCGAGGAACGGGTACGGCTGGTCCGGGCGGACGGTGATGACCGCGATGTCCGACGTCCTGAGCTCGTGCGCGACGATCTCGGCGTGCCACCAGGCGGGGGCCCGCCGCTCGTCCTCGGCGGCCGCGTCGATCATGATCTGGGAGAGGGCCGTGTAGGTCCGGACCCAGGCCGCCTCGACCGTCGCGTCCCAGGTCTCCCCGGCGAACCGGCTCAGCGCGCCGAGCAGGCACTCGCCGACGGCCGGGTAGTGCTCGGCCCGGGTGCCGTACTTGCGGTGCCCCCGGCCCAGATTGCGCAGGTACGCGACCAGGACCTCGGTGTCGTCGATGTGCTCGGCGGCGGTCAGCAGGGCCTTGAACAGCCGGTCCCGCTGGGTGTCCATCGCCGCGGGGAACAGGGCGCGCAGCTCCGGGTGGCGCACGAAGAGCAGCGCGTAGAAGTACGAGGTGGCCTTGTCGGCCACCGGGCCGACCTCGGCCAGCGTGCGACGGACCAGGATCGCGTCGGGGGATGCCTCCGGGGCCGGGGGCACGGGCCTGTCCACCGGCGCGTACCCCGGCGGCAGCATCAGGTGGGCCGGCCGGGCGTGCCGCTGTTCCTCCACGGCACTGCCGCCGCCCGTCGTGGAAAGGCCGGCGGCGGGGCGGCCCACGGGACGCATCCCCGCCAGACGATTGCCTTCCCTGGTCTCCCTCGCGCCGTCCTGAGACGGCTCCGGCTGCCTGTGCGGCGTGAACCATCCGTTGTCCTCGCCGCCCCCCGAAGAACCGCTGTCGGCCGACGCGGTGGTCGGAGCGTCCATAGGTTGCCTCGCCTCGAAGCTTCGTCGGTCGTTTTCTCGCACTTCCCCGGCAGGAAGGCGTCTGATTTCCCCCCGTGAGTGGTTCGCTTTCCCCGTTCGCCCTTCGCCCGGACCACATCGGATCCATTCCGTCCCGGAATGCTCGCCCCTATGGGCAAACAAGGCGCGAAGGTGGCATTGGCTGCACTATCGCCCTGGCAGCATCCCATGCCCCGCTGGTGCTACGACGGCGTAACCGAAAAGCCGGGTCTTCGATCTCTGCGCCCGGTTAGGCTGCATTCCCCCGCGTCTGTCCACGGACCGGAGACCCCGGGTCCACAACAGGCACACACTCCTCGAAGCCCCCGCCACCCTCAGCCCGGTTGCCGAGATCGCTTCCCTTTCACGGAGTGGGCGAGAGTTGCACTTTCGCTTATTCAATTACCGAGTTCGCCTCACGAATTCACAGGCGCCCTGCGCTTCCCGTCCCGGCGGAAGTGCGCCATTCATCCGCGGGACACCGATCACCATCGGTGGTGAGGGACAGAGAGGGACACCGTCACCGCGCCGGGCAGTTCCCTCTGCCGGGCGCGGGGGATCTCGTCCGCAAAGAACTGTTTCACGTGAAACATCACCACCCGTACGCCCGTCCCTCTTCGGTGACAGTTGCGGCTCCTGGACCACGCGATCCGGTGTGACGTGGCCAAAAGCCGCGTACGTATGCCCGCAAACCGGTGGACGCCGAGGCCACGTGTCGGACAGCCTGACCTGCGTGCAGACTCCTTCCCCCGCCTTCCTGCCCATCCGCCGTCTGACGCCTCGCGACCTTCCCGCCTGCGCCGACTTGTCCGAGAACCGGGGCTGGCCCCGTGAGGAGCACAAGTGGGGTCTGCTGCTGGCGGCCGGCACGGGGTACGGCATCGACGATCCGGACGGCGGTCTCGTCAGCGCCTGCGTCGTGACCGAATACGGTGCCCGTGAGCGGCCCGAGCTGGGTGCGATCGGCATGGTCCTCGTCGCCGAACGCCACGCCCGGCAGGGCGTCGGCCGCCGTCTGATGCGTCACGTCCTCGCCGAGATGGGCACCACCCCGCTGACGCTCTACGCCACCGCCTACGGCCGCCCTCTCTACGAAGAGCTGGGTTTCAAGGCCACCGGACGGGCGGAGATGGTGCGCGGCCGCTTCCGCCCCGGCGGCCCGGCGCCCGCGATCGCGACCCGGCGGGCCGCCGCCGACGACATCGCCGCCATCGTGCGCCTCGACGAGCAGGTGTTCGGCGCCGACCGCACGCACGTGATCGCGCGGCTGCCCGCCTTCACCGACCGGCTGCACGTCGCCGAGGAGAACGGCTCCCTCATCGGGTACGCGGCGATCTGGCCCAACATGGACACCCATGTCGTCGGCCCCCTGATCGCCCGGGACACCGAGACCGCGAAGGCCCTCGTCACCTCGCTGGCCGAGTACTCCGACCGGCCGCTCCGCACCGACGTCGACGTACGGCACGAGGAGTTGCTGGCCTGGCTGAAGAAGCGCGGCCTCGCCTCCGCCGGCTCCAATGCCGTCATGACGTACGGCATCGCGGAGCTGCCCGGCGACTGGACCCGCCGTTTCGCCCCGCTGACGGTGGCGGCGGGCTGAGCCCTTCCGGGACGGTACGCGCGTCCGCCCCCGAGGACCCCTGATCGCGGGATTCCCCGGGGGCAGACGCATGCACGGAGCGGGACGACCGCGCCAGGGCGGCCGTCACGATCAGGGACGGAGGGCGCCTCTGACCGGAAGCGCCGCCGACGCCGATCGCTCTGCCCGACCAAAATATTTGCACGCGCCTCATACCGGCAAAGGCTCACTATTGCGACGTTGGTCTACCCTGGAACGCGTCCTTTCGGGACGCAGGAACGGAGGAAAGGCCATGACCGCGACGGACCCGTCGCTCACCGCCCTCGCCCAGGGCTGGTGCGCCCTCTCCCTGCTGCACGGGAGGATCGAGGCCCACATCGAACGGGCCCTGCAGACCCGTCACGGTCTCAGTGTGCGCGAGTACTCGCTGCTCGACGTGCTCAGCCGGCAGCACGACGGCGAGGGCGGGCATCTGCAGATGAAGCAGGTCGCCGAGGCCGTCGTCCTCAGCCAGAGCGCCACCACGCGACTGGTGACCCGTCTGGAGGATCGCGGGCTGCTGTCCCGCTACCTGTGCCCGACCGACCGCCGCGGCATCTATACGAACGTCAGCGAGGAGGGTCTCGCCCTGCTGGAGGCGGCGCGCCCCACCAACGACACCGCCCTGCGCGAAGTGCTGGCCGAGGCGGCGAAGGACCCGCAGCTCGCTCCTCTGGTGCGCGTCGTGGAGTCCGGGGGCTCGACGGCCGGTTCCGCCTAGAGTGCGGGCATGGGAGATCTTGAGATACGCCCCGCCGTCGCGGGCGACGTACCGGCCGTCGTGGCGATGCTGGCAGACGATCCACTGGGCGCGCAGCGGGAGTCACCGGACGATCTGAGTCCCTACTACGCCGCCCTGGAGCGGCTGTCGGGTGATCCGAACCAGCGTCTGGTCGTGGCCGTGCGTGAGGGACGCGTCATCGGCACGCTCCAGCTCACGATCGTGCCCGGCCTCT
This sequence comes from Streptomyces minutiscleroticus, assembly GCF_014650875.1. Lineage (GTDB taxonomy): Bacteria > Actinomycetota > Actinomycetes > Streptomycetales > Streptomycetaceae > Streptomyces > Streptomyces minutiscleroticus. The sequence goes on along the minus strand of NZ_BMVU01000019.1, from coordinate 42,863 downwards.
CCCGCCGCGGAGCCGTCCGCTCGATCATCGAGGCCGTACGCGTCCACGCGGACGAACGCGGCAGCGGTCTGGGCACCCGGCTCGTCGAGTGGGCCGTCGACACCTCACGGCGCGAGGGCTGCCGGCTGGTGCAGCTCACCTCGGACGCCACGCGCACCGACGCCCACCGGTTCTACGAGCGGCTCGGGTTCACGGCCTCGCACGTGGGCTTCAAGCTCCAGCTCTGAAAAGCCCGTTGGACCCGCCTCATCGCCCGTACCGATCACCCGGGCAGTCCTCGCCACCCCTCGGGGTCCACTCCGCCCGGTACGGAAGCCCCTTCCTCGTACGGCTCGCGCGTGAAGACGAACGAACCGAGGTCGAGGTGGCTGACGGACCCGTCGGGCCGCCGTACGGGCCGCAGCGGCTCTCCCGCGTAGTAGCCCTCCAGACCGGTCCAGGTGCCGTCGCCGTTCGCCCGGAAGCGCGAGCGGCGGCCGTTGCCGGACAGCGGCTCCAGCGCGACGCCCCCGCCGTCCGTCAGCCGCAGGGCGAACGGGTGCGTGCCCCAGTACCAGGGCCCGGCCAGCGCCAGCACCTCGGCGTCCACCTCGGGCAGCGGCCTCCACGGCTCGGGGATCCGCGGCTCGGCCTCGGCGACGATGCGCACCAGGTCGGCCGCGACGGCGGACGTCAGCGGTCCGGAGGTGCAGTTGGCGAGGACGACGGCCGCCACGTCGTCCTCCACACTGATGCTGAGGTTCGCGAGGAAGCCCGGCAGCGATCCGGAGTGCCCCACGAGGAGCCGGCCGTCCCGGCTCTGGATCTGCATGCCGAGCCCGTACGCGGAACCGGCCGCCACGTCCGCGGCCTCGCCCGGAGCGGCGGGCGTCCGCATCTCCCGGACGGACTCCGCGCTCAGCACCCGCTCGTCTCCCCCGGCCAGGAAGACGGCGAAGCGCGCCAGGTCGCGGGCGGTGGACCAGAGCTGCCCGGCCGGCGCCATGCGGCCGAGGTCCTCCACCGGCTCCGGCAGCAGCACGTCCGCCCAGGGGTGCACCGCCCAGCCCCCCGCATGAGGTGCCCGCGGCTGCGCGCTCGTGCGGCCCAGACCCAGCGGCTCCAGCACCTCCGCGCGCAGCACCTCCTCCCAGGGCGCGCCGCGCAACTTCTCGACCAGGGCACCCAGCAGGGTGTAACCGGGGTTCGAGTAGTGGTGCCGGCGCCCCACGGGGTGCCGGAACGGCCGCTCGCCCAGGACGTCGGCGAGTTCGGGCCGCAGCGATCCCGGTGTGCGCTCCCACCAGGGGGCGGGCGACTCGGCCGCCAATCCGCCGGTGTGCGCGAGCAGTTCGGCGATCGTCGCCTCCCCCGCGCCGGTGCCCGGCAGGTGCTTCTCCAGCGGGTCGCCGAGGTCCAGCAGGCCCTCGTCACGCAGCCGCAGCACGAGGACGGCGGTGAAGGTCTTGGTGATCGAGCCGATCCGGTACTGCACGTCCTCGTCCGGCTCGTGTCCCGCCACCGCGCTGCGCGCCCCGGTCCACACCGTGCCGCCGCCGCGTACGACCGCGGCCACGAGGGACGGCGCGCGCCCCTCGGTCTGGGCGACGGCGACGCGGTGCAGCAGGGCGCGGCGCGTGGCCGGGAGCAGCTCTTCCTGATCAGGTGTCGTCATGCCCCCAGTCCACCTGGTCGGACCGCGGGCGTCGAGCGCATTTCGCCGGGCGCCGGACGCGCTCCGGCGCCTTGACGGGGTCGCTCCGGCGTCGTGGCGGCGGCCCTCCTCAGCCGTGGGGCCGCCCCGCCGTCCACCGGGCGCCGCCGGGCCTCACGTCTGCGCCATGTCCACGAAGCGCGAGTAGTGGCCCTGGAAGGCGACGGTGATCGTCGCCGTGGGCCCGTTGCGGTGCTTGCCCACGATGATGTCCGCCTCGCCCGCGCGCGGCGACTCCTTCTCGTACGCGTCCTCGCGATGCAGCAGGATCACCATGTCCGCGTCCTGCTCGATCGATCCCGACTCACGCAGGTCGGACACCATCGGCTTCTTGTCCGTGCGCTGCTCGGGGCCGCGGTTCAGCTGCGAGAGCGCGATGACCGGGACCTCCAGCTCCTTGGCGAGCAGCTTCAGATTCCGGGACATGTCCGAGACCTCCTGCTGCCGGCTCTCGGCGCGCTTGGAGCCGCCGGACTGCATCAGCTGCAGATAGTCGATGATGATCAGCTTGATGTCGTTGCGCTGCTTCAGGCGGCGGCACTTCGCGCGGATCTCCATCATCGACAGGTTCGGGGAGTCGTCGATGTAGAGCGGCGCCGCCGAGACCTCGGGCATCCGGCGCGCGAGCCGCGTCCAGTCCTCGTCCGTCATCGTGCCGGACCGCATGTGGTGCAGCGCGACGCGGGCCTCGGCGGACAGCAGGCGCATCGCGATCTCATTGCGCCCCATCTCCAGGGAGAAGATGACGCTGGGGAGATTGTGCTTGATCGACGCGGCCCGGGCGAAGTCCAGCGCCAGCGTCGACTTGCCCATGGCGGGGCGGGCCGCGATGACGATCATCTGGCCCGGGTGCAGTCCGTTGGTCAGCGAGTCGAAGTCCGTGAAGCCCGTCGGGACGCCCGTCATCTCGCCGCTGCGCGAGCCGATGGCCTCGATCTCGTCGAGCGCGCCCTCCATGATGTCGCCGAGCGGCAGGTAGTCCTCGCTGGTGCGCTGCTCCGTGACGGCGTAGATCTCGGCCTGGGCGCTGTTGACGATCTCGTCCACGTCGCCGTCGGCCGCGTATCCCATCTGGGTGATGCGCGTGCCGGCCTCGACCAGACGGCGCAGCACCGCGCGCTCGTGGACGATCTCCGCGTAGTACTCGGCGTTGGCCGCCGTCGGCACCGTCTGGACGAGCGTGTGCAGATACGGCGCCCCGCCGACCTTGGTGATCTCGCCGCGCTTGGTCAGCTCGGCGGCGACCGTGATCGGGTCGGCGGGCTCGCCCTTGGCGTACAGGTCGAGGATGGCGGTGAAGATCGTCTCGTGTGCGGGCCGGTAGAAGTCGTGGCCCTTGATCACCTCGACGACGTCCGCGATGGCGTCCTTGGAGAGCAGCATGCCGCCGAGGACGGACTGCTCGGCGTCCAGGTCCTGCGGCGGTACGCGCTCGAAGGAGGAGCCGCCGTCCCAGGCGCCGCCGTCGCGGCCCCGGTCGTGCTGCTCGTCCCGGCCGCGGCCGCCGTCCCTTCGGCGGGAGGTGGGCAGTCGATCGCTGGGACCGCTGTCGGCCCACGGATCGTCCAAGGGCTCGGAGATACTCACCGGGCCACCTCCTCACGTCCGGCACACGGACCTCGCCGTGCCCCTCTTTCTTACGGCACGGCACTGACAAAACGAGGGCCCGGCTCCGGTTCTGGCGCGTCGGACGCACGAGGTTCCGGAACCGCGGGACGGAGCGGGCGCCGGACCACGGTAGGCCCGCGGAGGGCGTCAGCCAATCTGGTTATCCACAGGCTCTGTGGACGACGGCCCCGATGCTGTGGAGAACTCGGCGAAACCTGTGCACGACCCGGTGGACAGCCCTGTGAACAAGCCCGCCTGCGCTTTTCCACATACCCTCTGAACAGCGGTTTTGGCATCCACCGGCTGTGCAGAAGAAAAACTTCCCCGGTCGGACCAAGATTGTCACGAAGGGTGCGCGACAGTGCGTGCAGCGACACCACCCGTAAGGATCGAAGGCGGCTTGCATCTCTTACCTGTGGAAGATTAGATTGGCGCGCATGACACAGGCTTCCGAGGCGCACAGAACCGTCCGGCGCCGGCACGACCGGGAGATCGTCGCGCTGGCCGTCCCGGCGTTCGGTGCGCTCGTCGCCGAGCCGCTCTTCGTGATGGCCGACAGCGCCATCGTCGGCCACCTGGGCACCGCCCAGCTCGCCGGACTCGGCGTCGCCTCCGCCCTCCTCACGACGGCCGTGAGCGTCTTCGTCTTCCTCGCGTACGCCACCACGGCCGCCGTCGCCCGGCGCGTCGGCGCCGGTGATCTGCCCGCCGCCATCCGGCAGGGCATGGACGGCATCTGGCTCGCACTGCTCCTCGGCGCCGCGGTGATCGCCGTCGTCCTGCCGACGGCGCCGGGCTTGGTGGACCTCTTCGGCGCCTCCGGGACCGCCGCGCCCCACGCGATCACATACCTGAGGATCTCGGCGCTCGGCATCCCCGCCATGCTCGTGGTGCTCGCCGCCACCGGTGTGCTGCGCGGACTGCAGGACACCCGGACCCCGCTCTACGTCGCCGTCGCCGGCTTCGTCGCCAACGCCGTGCTCAACGCCGTCCTCGTCTACGGGGCCGGGCTCGGCATCGCCGGTTCCGCCTGGGGCACCGTCCTCGCCCAGTGCGGCATGGCCGCCGCCTATCTGTTCGTGGTGGTCCGCGGCGCCCGCGCCCACGGCGCCTCGCTGCGCCCCGACGCCGCCGGCATCCGCGCCTCCGCCCGGGCCGGCGTCCCTCTGCTGGTGCGGACGCTCTCGCTGCGGGCGATTCTGATGATCGCCACCGCCGTCGCCGCGCGCCTCGGCGACGCGGACATCGCCGCCCACCAGATCGTCCTGTCGCTGTGGAGTCTCCTCGCCTTCGCCCTGGACGCCATCGCGATCGCCGGGCAGGCCATCATCGGCCGCTACCTCGGCGCCGGGGACGCCGAAGGGGCACGCGACGTCTGCCGCCGCATGGTGCAGTGGGGGATCGCCGTCGGCGCGGTGCTCGGCCTGCTGGTGGTCGCCTCCCGACCGCTGTTCCTGCCCCTCTTCACCGGTGACCCGCTGGTGAAGGACGCCGCTCTGCCCGCCCTCGTCCTGGTCGCCCTCGCGCAGCCCGTCTGCGGCATCGTCTACGTCCTGGACGGCGTGCTGATGGGCGCGGGGGACGGGCCGTACCTGGCCCGGGCGATGGTGGTGACGCTGGCGGTCTTCGTCCCCGCGGCCCTGCTCGTACCGCGGCTGGGCGGGGGCCTCACGGCCCTGTGGGGAGCGATGGCCCTGATGATGCTCGTACGCATGCTGACGCTGTGGCTGCGCTCGCGCTCGGGCCGCTGGGTCGTCACGGGCGCCACGCGCTGACCCCGCCGCGCCGCCGACGACTTCACGCGGCGGCCCCGCCGCATCGCCACCGGCTTCACGTGCCGGTCCCGCCGCATCGCCGCGATCTCCACGCGCTGATCCCGTCGCGACGCCGTCGGCTTCACGCACCGGTCGTCGGTCCGCGCCGTTTCACGTGGAACGCCGCGAAGCGGTGCGGGCGGCGAACGTGTCCGCGGGCGCCCGCGCGCAGGACTGGGCCACGGCTTTCGGAGACAGCGAGAAGGGCCGTGCCCGAAGGCACGGCCCTTCTCTCAGCTGCGCTGATCACTCAGCTCCGCCGAGTACGGCACTCAGGCCGCGACGACCTCGATGTTGACCTTGGCGGCAACCTCGGGGTGCAGACGCACGGACGTCTCGTGGGCGCCCAGCGTCTTGATCGGCGAGCCCAGCTCGATGCGGCGCTTGTCGACCTCGGGGCCACCGGAGGCCTTGATCGCCGAAGCGATGTCGGCCGGGGTGACGGAACCGAAGAGACGACCGGCGTCGCCGGAGCGGACGGCCAGGCGGACCTTGACGCCCTCGAGCTTGGCCTTGATCTCGTTGGCCTGCTCGATGGTCGCGATCTCGTGGATCTTGCGAGCACGGCGGATCTGCTCGACGTCCTTCTCGCCGCCCTTGGTCCAGCGGATCGCGAAGTTCCGCGGGATCAGGTAGTTGCGAGCGTAACCGTCCTTGACGTCGACGACGTCGCCCGCGGCACCGAGGCCGGAGACCTCGTGGGTGAGGATGATCTTCATGAGTCGGTCACCCTTCCCTTATCGCGCGGTGGAGGTGTAGGGCAGCAGCGCCATCTCACGGCTGTTCTTGACGGCCGTGGCGACGTCACGCTGGTGCTGCGTGCAGTTGCCGGTCACGCGGCGGGCACGGATCTTGCCGCGGTCGGAAATGAACTTCCGCAGCATGTTCGTGTCCTTGTAGTCCACGTACGTGACCTTGTCCTTGCAGAAAGCGCAGACCTTCTTCTTCGGCTTGCGCACAGGCGGCTTCGCCATGGTGTTTCTCCTGTGTGATCAAGAAGTGGGGTGCGAGCCCGTTCCTAGAAGGGGGGCTCGTCCGAGTAGCCGCCGCCACCGCCGGAGCCGCCGCCCCAGCCGCCGCCACCGCCGCCGCCCTGGTTGCCGCCGGCGGGAGCGCCGGTCGCCCAGGGGTCGTCGGCGGGAGCGCCGCCGCCCTGCTGGCCGCCACCGGGGCCGCCGCCCCAGCCGCCGCCCTGCTGGCCGCCGCCACCGCCGCCGCCGTAGCCGCCCTGGCCACCGCGGCCGGTGGTCTTGGTGACCTTGGCCGTGGCGTTGCGCAGGCTGGCGCCGACTTCGTCCACGTCCAGTTCGTAGACCGTGCGCTTGACGCCCTCACGGTCCTCGTAGGACCGCTGCTTCAGCCGGCCCTGCACGATGACGCGCATGCCTCGCTGAAGCGACTCGGCGACGTTCTCCGCCGCCTGGCGCCAGACCGAGCAGGTCAGGAAGAGGCTCTCGCCGTCCTTCCACTCATTGGTCTGACGGTCGAAGGTGCGGGGCGTGGACGCGACGCGGAACTTCGCGACCGCCGCACCGGAAGGGGTGAAGCGCAGCTCGGGGTCGTCGACAAGATTGCCGACGACCGTGATGACGGTCTCGCCTGCCATGGGGTACCTCTCGGCGGGTTTGCTGCTGGCTGCTTGTGCTGCTACTCGAGACCCGGGACCTGCTGAGCGGAGGGGCTCAGTGGGTCTCGGGACGGAGGACCTTGGTCCGGAGGACCGACTCGTTCAGGTTCATCTGGCGGTCGAGCTCCTTGACGACCGCAGGCTCGGCCTGCAGGTCGATGACCGAGTAGATGCCCTCGGGCTTCTTCTTGATCTCGTACGCGAGACGACGACGGCCCCAGGTGTCGACCTTCTCGACCTTTCCGTTGCCCTCGCGGACGACGGAGAGGAAGTTCTCGATCAGCGGGGAGACAGCACGCTCCTCGAGATCGGGGTCGAGGATGACCATCACCTCGTAGTGACGCATGTGGAACCCACCTCCTTTGGACTCGGCGGCCACGGTCGTTCCGTGGCAGGAGGGTTGTGATGCGTACGCAACGGTATCGGCCGCCACTGACAATCGGGCCCGCGACCGGGATCCCCGTCGGGGTTCCCTGTGGACCTCCGGGGGTCCCGGGAGCCACCTGTCGCGGTCCGGCCCTGGTCAGGGCAGACACCGGTGCAGACGGTACAGAGTACCCGCACACCTGCTTCCGGTTGAAATCCGGCGGCGACCGGCGTCAGTCTGGACACATCGGCTGTGTGCGGCGCTACGATGCGCCGCCTTTCGCAGGAGGTGCCTCATGGCACAGACAGTGCGGCCCATCGTCAACGGCTCCCTGCTCGCGACGGACCACAAGCCCCACCCCCTCCAGGACACGCTCCTCGCCGTGACGGTCGTGCTCGGCCTCACCGCGTTCGTCACGGGTTTCTTCGCCCACCTGCACCTTCTGAGCTCGTGGGCGGGCCTGATCGGCATCTTCACCGGCGCCACCGGCCAGTTCGTCTCCGTGACGACGCGCGAGCGCTTCGGGATGGTCGTCGGCCTCGGCGCCGCCGGCGTCGGCCTCCTGCTCGGCATGGCGCACGGCGGTCCCTTCGGCGGCGTCATCGGCTGATCCCCGGGCCGGGGCGGACGAGCCCCCGGTACGCTCCCCACCTCCCCGTACCGTTCCTCGGACGGCCGTCCGGACCGTCGGCCGGCACCTCTGCCGGGCGGCCCGGACGGGCTCCGGGAGGTCCCCGCCGCGTACCGGCGGGAGAACAGGTTCCGTGCGGCCAGTCGGGGCGCTCGCAGGGCGCAGTAGGCTTCGCGCGAGAGCCGGAGCCCCTGTACCCATGGGGACACACCAGCCCGAGGAGCGCCCCGACATGAGTCTGACCCTGAGGACCATCAGCCGAGAGCAGCATCTGGCGTACATCCAGAGTCTGCCCGCGGCGAGCCACATGCAGGTTCCCGCCTGGGCAGACGTCAAGGCCGAATGGCGTTCCGAGAACCTCGGCTGGTTCGACGACCGGACCGGCGAGATGGTCGGCGCGGGGCTCGTGCTGTACCGGCAGCTGCCGAAGATCAAGCGCTATCTCGCCTACCTGCCCGAGGGACCGGTCATCAACTGGTTCGCCCCGAACCTGACCGACTGGCTCGACCCGATGCTCGCGCACCTGAAGCAGCAGGGCGCCTTCTCCGTGAAGATGGGCCCGCCGGTGATCATCCGGCGCTGGGAGTCCACGTCCATCAAGAAGGGCATCCAGGACCCGGACGTGAAGCGCCTGCGCGACATCGAGGCGGACTTCATCGAGCCGCGCGCCTTCGAGGTCGCCGACAAGCTGCGCCGCATGGGCTGGCAGCAGGGTGAGGACGGCGGCGCCGGCTTCGGCGACGTGCAGCCCCGCTACGTCTTCCAGGTGCCGCTGGCCAACCGCTCCCTGGAAGAGGTCCACAAGAACTTCAACCAGCTGTGGCGGCGCAACATCAAGAAGGCCGAGAAGGCCGGCGTCGAGGTCGTCCAGGGCGGCTACCAGGACCTGGAGGAGTGGCAGCGGCTGTACGAGATCACGGCCGTCCGCGACCACTTCCGGCCCCGCCCGCTGTCGTACTTCCAGCGCATGTGGACGGCCCTCAACACCGAGGACCCCAACCGCATGCGGCTGTACTTCGCCCGGCACAACGGCGTGAACCTGTCCGCCGCGACGATGCTGGTCGTCGGCGGTCACGTCTGGTACTCCTACGGCGCCTCCGACAACATCGGCCGCGAGGTGCGGCCCTCGAACGCCATGCAGTGGCGGATGCTGCGCGACGCCTACGCGCTCGGCGCCACCGTGTACGACCTGCGCGGCATCTCCGACTCGCTGGACGAGACCGACCACCTCTTCGGTCTGATCCAGTTCAAGGTCGGCACGGGCGGGCAGGCGGCCGAGTACCTCGGCGAGTGGGACTTCCCGCTCAACAAGCTGCTCCACAAGGCGCTCGACATCTATATGTCGCGTCGCTGACCTGGGCTTTCCGTTCCATATTCTGACTCACCGCCGATACGAAAGGTTCCGGGACCGGCCATGGCGCTCACGCTCTACGTCGACACCGCGCGCTGGCGGGCACACCACAAGCACGTACAGGAGCAGTTCCCCGGGCTCGTCCCGGTCTGCAAGGGCAACGGCTACGGCTTCGGGCACGAGCGGCTGGCCGACGAGGCCACCCGCCTCGGCGCGGACGTCCTGGCCGTCGGCACGACGTACGAGGCAGCCCGGATCAAGGACTGGTTCGGCGGTGACCTGCTGGTCCTGACGCCGTTCCGGCGGGGCGAGGAGCCCGTGCCGCTGCCGGACCGCGTCATCCGCTCCGTGTCCTCGGTGGACGGCGTGTACGGCCTGGTGGGCGCCCGTGTCGTCATCGAGGTCATGTCCTCCATGAAGCGGCACGGGGTGAGTGAGCAGGACCTGCCCCAGCTCCACGCCGCCATAGAGAACGTGCGCCTGGAGGGCTTCGCGATCCACCTGCCGCTGGACCGCACCGACGGCTCGGACGCCGTCGAGGAGGTCATCGGCTGGATGGACCGGCTGCGCGCGGCCCGGCTGCCGCTGCACACCATGTTCGTCAGCCACCTCAAGGCCGAGGAGCTCGCCCGGCTCCAGCAGCAGTTCCCGCAGACCCGCTTCCGGGCCCGCATCGGGACGCGGCTGTGGCTGGGCGACCACGAGGCCACCGAGTACCGCGGGGCCGTCCTGGACGTCACGCGTGTGGCGAAGGGCGACCGCTTCGGCTACCGGCAGCAGAAGGCGGCCTCGGACGGCTACCTGGTCGTCGTGGCGGGCGGCACGTCGCACGGGGTGGGTCTGGAGGCCCCGAAGGCCCTGCACGGCGTCATGCCGCGCGCCAAGGGCGTCGCCCGGGCCGGCCTGGCCACGGTCAACCGGAACCTGTCGCCGTTCGTCTGGGCGGGCAAGCAGCGCTGGTTCGCGGAACCCCCGCACATGCAGGTGTCGATCCTCTTCGTGCCGTCGGACTCCCCGGAGCCGAAGGTCGGCGAGGAGCTGGTGGCCCACCTGCGGCACACCACCACGCAGTTCGACCGCGTCGTGGAGCGCTGACTCCCGTACGCACACGCGCGAAAGGCCGTGCACGGACGCCGTGCACGGCCTTTCGCATGGGTTTTCCCCCTCCGCGGCGCCGCGGCGCCGCGGAGGGTCTCTCAGGGCGTCCGGTCCTCCGTGGACGCGCCCTGGCCGCCCCACTCCACCGGCGGCCCGCCCAGGGGCTCGCCGTGCCGCGGCGGGCGGGCGGCCACACCGAGCGCGAAGGCGTCCGGCGCGCCGTCCAGCACCCCGCCGGAGGGGTCGTCGTCGCCCGACCGGCGCACCACGTCCCGCTCCGGCATGAGGATGTCGCGGACGACCACGGCGCACAGGTACAGCGTCCCGAGCAGATGAACGGCGATGGCGAGCTGGTAGCCCTCGGTGGGCAGTCCCTTGTGGGCGTCGCCGCTGGTCGTGTACGCGAGGTACATCCAGATCCCGAGGAAGTACACGACCTCGCACACCTGCCAGATCAGGAAGTCCCGCCACTTGGGCCGGGCCAGCACGGCGAGCGGGACCAGCCACAGTACGTACTGCGGCGAGTAGACCTTGTTGGTGAGGATGAAGGCGGCGACGATCAGGAACGCGAGCTGGGCGAAGCGGGGCCGTCGGGGGGCGGTCAGACAGAGCGCCGCGATCCCGACGCACGCGAGGAGCATCAGGACCGTGGCGAGCGTGTTGACGGTCTCGGTGGTCGGCGGGTCGTCCGAGCGCTGGGCGAGGAGCAGCCAGAAGGACCCGAAGTCCACGCCCCGCTCCTGGCTGAACGTGTAGAACTTCGACCAGCCGTCGAAGGCGAAGTACATCACCGGCAGGTTCACCACCAGCCAGGCGACGGCCGCGCCCGCCAGGGCCGTCCCGTACTCCCGCCACCTGCCCGCACGCCAGCACAGGACGAACAGCGGCCCCAGCAGCAGGACGGGGTACAGCTTGGCGGCCGTGGCGAGCCCCAGCAGGACGCCGAAGGCTAGCGCGCGGCCCCGGGACCACATCAGCATCGCGGCGGCCGTCAGAGCGACCGCCAGGAGGTCCCAGTTGATGGTGGCGGTCAGGGCGAAGGCGGGCGCCAGGGCGACCAGCAGACCGTCCCAGGGGCGCCGCCGGTGGGTGCGCGTCACGCAGACGGCGATGACCGCCGCGCACACCATCAGCATTCCGGCGTTGACCATCCAGTAGATCTGCTCCTGGTCCTGGATGGAGCCGCTGCCGGGGGTCAGCCAGGAGGCGGCCTCCATGAAGACGCCGGTGAGCACCGGGTACTCGAGGTACTCCATGTCGCCGGGGAGCCGGTCGAAGTACGGCACGAGCCCCTCGGCGAAGCCGCGGCCCTGGTAGAGGTGCGGGATGTCCGAGTAGCACGCGTGGGTGTACTGGGAGCTGGCCCCGAAGAACCAGGCCCCGTCGTAGCACGGCAGCTTCTGGACCATGCCGAGGGCGAACATGCCGATCGCGACGAGCGCGATGACGCGTACGGGCGTCCAGGTGGACGTCCCGAACAGCACCCGCCGCCCGAGGGGGCCGCCGATCAGCTCACTGCCGGCCGCCGCGACCGGGTCCTCCCTGGTCGGCCGCACCGGCTCCGGCTCGCGCTCGCTCGTGCGCGTCGTCTCTGCACTGGGCATGCCGCACATCCTGCCGTACGAGCCCGGGAATACACCGAGGGCCGCCGCACCCGGTGGGTGCGGCGGCCCTCGTTTCACGTGAAACGCCCGGCGGTGGCTATCCGTCCGACCCTTCGAAGAGCCCGCCGTTGCCGTTGCCTCTGCTGTTTCCGCTGCTCTCGGTCGCCGACGGGCTGGAGCTGGCACCGCCGTCGGTCCCGCCGCCGGAGCCGTTGCCGCCTCCGCCGCCCTCCTCGTCGCCGTCGTCGCAGTTCCACTCGAAGGGACGGCAGCTGTCGCTGGGCGACGGCGCGGGCGGCGAGGGGGACTCGCTGGGCTCGGCCTCGTCCTCGCTCGGCGTCTCGCTCGGCGTCTCGCTGGGCTCCTCCTCGGTGACCGACGGCGTCGGAGACGGAGCACCGACCCCGTCCAGGACCTCGCCGATCTCTCCGGCCTCGGGGAAGCCGGGGTCCTCCTCACCCTTCAGCGCGGCCTTCATGTACTCGGTCCACACCGCCGTCGGGATGTCACCACCGTGGATGGACTCCACGCCCGCCGTGCCGTTCATGGAGAGCAGCTGGTGGTTCCTGGGGTTCTCGCGGAACATGGCGACGGAGGTCGAGAGCTGCTGGGTGTAGCCGACGAACCAGGCGGACTTGTTGCTGTCGGTGGTACCGGTCTTGCCGGCCGCCGCCCGGCCCAGCGCCTTGGCCTTCTGCGCCGTACCGTTCTCGATGACGTTCTCGAGGACCTTCGTGACGTTGTTCGCGACCTTCTCGGGCATCGCCTGGGTGACCTTCGGCTTGGTGAAGCCGGGCTCGTCCTGCCCGTCGTGCTTCACCGAGACCACCGAGTACGGGTCGGCCTGCTTGCCGGAGGCCGCGAAGGTCGCGTACGCGTCGGCCATGCGGATCGCGCTGGGAGTCGACGTGCCCAGCGCGAACGACGGGTTGAGCGTGGCGAAGCTGGCGTCCAGGATGCCGGACTTCTCGGCCACGTCGCGGACGTTCTTCATCCCCACGTCCATGCCGAGCTGCACGAACGGGGTGTTGACGGACTGCTCCATCGCCTTGTGCAGGGTGATGTAGCCCCAGGGATGGTCGCTCTCGTTCTCCTGGAAGAACACCGAGTTGTCCTTCTTCAGGACGTAGCTGCCGTCGTTGTTCCTGATCTTCAAGTGGTCGTTGCCGTTGTACTTGCTCTGCGGGGAGATCCCCACGCCGTCACTCGCGTACGTCCCGTACTCCATCGCCGCGGCGAGCACGAACGGCTTCCACGTCGAACCGACGGGCACGCCCGAGGTGTCGGCGTTGTTGTTGAAGTGGTCGTTCTCGTACCCGGCACCGCCGTACAGCGCCACGATCGCGCCGTCGTTGGGCTTCACCGAGGCGGCGCCGAACTGGACGTACTTGTCGCGTTCGCGCTTCTTCGGATCGATGTTCTCCTTCTCGATCTTCTGAACCGCCTCGGTCAGCGCTTCGACTTTGTCCTTCTCGAAGGTCGTGTAGATCTGGTAGCCGCCCTGGTCGAACTGGGCCTGCGGGATGTCCGAGTGGTTCAGCACGTACTTCTTGGCCGTGTCGACCAGGTAGCTGATCTGGCCGCTCATGCCCTTGGTCGCCTTGAGCCCCTGGGGCATGGGGTACTTCTCGGCGGCCTTCTGGTAGTCGGCGTCCGAGAGGTGCCCGTCCTTGTGCATCTCGCCGAGGATCCAGCTCCAGCGCTCCTTCGAGCGCTTGGTGTTGGCCTCGGCGGTGGCCGCGGGGTCGATGCTCGAATTGTCCGCGGGGTCGTAGTACGTCGGGCCCTTGAGCAGAGCGGCCAGGAAGGCGCACTCGCTGTCGGTGAGCTCCACCGCGTCCTTGCCGTAGTAGGTCTGCGCGGCGGCCTGGATGCCGTACGCGCCGCGGCCGTAGTACGACGTGTTCAGGTAGCCCTGGAGGATCTCCTCCTTGGAGAGCCTCGTGCCCACCTTTATCGAGATGAACATCTCCTTGAACTTCCGGGAGAGGGTCTGTTCCTGGCTCAGGTAGGTGTTCTTGACGAACTGCTGCGTGATCGTCGAGCCACCCTGCGTGTCACCGCCGCGAGCCATGTTGGCCAGCGCCCGGGCGATACCCATGGGGTCGACGCCGGAGTCCTCGTAGAAGCTCTTGTTCTCGGCCGAGATCACCGCCCACTGCATGGCCTTGGGGATCTGGTCGAAACTGACGTTCTGGCGGTTCTGCCCGGTACCGACGGCGGCCATCTGGGTCTTGTCGGCCCAGTAGTACACATTGTTCTGCGACTTGGCGGCGTCGTTCTCGCTGGGGATGCCGACCATCGCGTAGCCGATCCCGACCGCGGCGACCATGCTGCCGAAGAGGAAGATGCACAGACCGGAGACGAGCCTCCAGGACGGGACCCAGCGCTGCCACCCGTACTTGCCCGCGCGCGGGTAGTCGAGGAAGCGTTTCGACGGAGGCCCCGCGGCGGCGCGGCCTCGGCGGCCGGCCGCCTCGGCGGCTCTGCGGCGGCCTCCACCACTTCTCTGCGCCGCCCGCCGGGCCTCGGCACGGCCACCGTACGGGCGCTCCTCACCCCCCGCTCCATAGGAGTCGGAGGGAGACCCGGTGGCGCCTCGCGGTGCCGCACGGCGGCCGGAGGACGGACCGGGCTGACCGCGTCGGGCCGCGGCACGTCCGCCTCCCTGCGGCTGCGGCGGTTTGCGACGGTGCTCGCTCATCGAACGATTACTCCTCGGGCAGGCGCACCCTTGCGCGCCTGGAAACGGCGGCTGGTTTCCGGTCCCCCCGACATACGGATGCGGCCCATGCGGCATTCACCCGTACTGCACCGAGGGCGAGGACGCCCCCGGCCGTCACTCGGTTCCCGGTGGTGTGCATGGCGCACAGACTACGCACCGCCAAAACCCGCCGAGCGCCGAACTTCGCCTCAAAACAGGCAACTCGCATCCTACGAATCACTGATGTGACGCCGCTCACGATTCCCCCTCTTGTCGCACTTGGAGGGCCGTTCTATCGTCGAGATGTATCGAGTCGATACATCAGCGCGACATAAAGACCGTCACGGCACGTCCGCGGCAGAGAGGAGGCGACGATGAGCCGGCGATCCGGGATCCTCGAGTTCGCCGTACTCGGCCTGCTCCGCGAGTCCCCCATGCACGGCTACGAGCTGCGCAAACGGCTCAATACCTCACTGGGTGTGTTCCGCGCCTTCAGCTACGGGACGCTCTACCCCTGCCTCAAGACGCTGGTCGCAAACGGCTGGTTGATCGAGGAGTCGGGCGGTGCGTCCGGGGACGCCCCCGCGGCGCCCCTCACCGGCCGCCGGGCCAAGATCGTCTATCGGCTGACGGCGGAAGGTAAGGAGCACTTCGAGGACCTGCTCTCGCAGACCGGCCCCGACGCGTACGAGGACGAGACGTTCGCCGCCCGCTTCGCCTTCTTCGGGCAGACGTCGCGCGATGTACGCATGCGCGTGCTGGAGGGGCGCCGGAGCCGTCTGGAGGAGCGCCTGGAGAAAATGCGCGCCTCCCTGGCCCGCACCCGGGAGCGTCTGGACGACTACACCCTTGAGCTCCAGCGACACGGAATGGAGTCCGTGGAGCGCGAAGTGCGCTGGCTGAACGAGCTCATCGAGAGCGAGCGGGCCGGACGGGACCTGCGTCCCGCCGGCGGATCCGCTCAGCAGGACAGCACCACTGGGAAGACGGACGGCCTGCCCCGGAACCGGGACGACTCGGGTCCGGATCCGTCCGACGACACCGCCACCTGAGGTCCTGCGTCGGCAGGACCTCGTCGAGAACACACAGGGAGCAACCGGAATGGGTTCGGTTCGCGTAGCCATCGTCGGCGTGGGCAACTGCGCCGCCTCGCTGGTCCAGGGCGTCGAGTACTACAAGGACGCCGACCCGGCCGCCAAGGTCCCGGGTCTGATGCACGTCCAGTTCGGCGACTACCACGTCCGCGACATCGAGTTCGTGGCAGCCTTCGACGTGGACGCCAAGAAGGTGGGCCTGGACCTCGCCGACGCCATCGGCGCCAGCGAGAACAACACCATCAAGATCTGCGACGTGCCCAGCTCCGGTGTGACCGTCCAGCGCGGCCACACCCTCGACGGCCTCGGCAAGTACTACCGCCAGACCATCGAGGAGTCGGCCGAGGAGCCGGTCGACGTCGTCCAGGTCCTCAAGGACAAGCAGGTCGACGTGCTCGTCTGCTACCTGCCGGTGGGCTCCGAGGACGCGGCGAAGTTCTACGCGCAGTGCGCCATCGACGCCAAGGTCGCGTTCGTCAACGCCCTTCCGGTCTTCATCGCCGGCACCAAGGAGTGGGCGGACAAGTTCACCGAGGCGGGCGTCCCGATCGTCGGCGACGACATCAAGTCGCAGGTCGGCGCCACCATCACGCACCGCGTCCTGGCGAAGCTGTTCGAGGACCGCGGCGTCGTCCTGGACCGCACGATGCAGCTGAACGTCGGCGGCAACATGGACTTCAAGAACATGCTCGAGCGCGAGCGCCTGGAGTCCAAGAAGATCTCCAAGACCCAGGCCGTCACCTCGCAGATCCCCGACCGGGACCTCGGCGAGAACAACGTCCACATCGGCCCGTCCGACTACGTCGCCTGGCTCGACGACCGCAAGTGGGCCTACGTCCGCCTCGAGGGCCGCGCCTTCGGCGACGTCCCGCTGAACCTGGAGTACAAGCTCGAGGTCTGGGACTCCCCGAACTCCGCGGGCGTCATCATCGACGCGCTGCGCGCCGCGAAGATCGCCAAGGACCGCGGCATCGGCGGCCCCATCCTGTCGGCGTCGAGCTACTTCATGAAGTCCCCGCCGGTTCAGTACTTCGACGACCAGGCCCGCGAGAACGTCGAGAAGTTCATCAAGGGCGAGGTCGAGCGCTGAGGCCGCTCCCTCCACGCGTGATCGGCGAGGTCCCCGGGTGGGTCACCCGGGGACCTCGCCGTATGTGAGGCTGTGCCCCATGGCTGTCGTACGTGACCTGCGGGTCCTGCTGCGCTTCGGGAACTTCCGGCGGCTGCTCGCCGTCCGCCTGCTCTCCCAGGGTGCCGACGGCGTCTACCAGACCGCACTCGCCACGTACGTCGTCTTCTCCCCGGAGAAGCAGACCTCGGCGGCCGCGATCGCCTCCGCCATGGCCGTCCTGCTGCTGCCGTACTCCCTCGTCGGCCCCTTCGCCGGCGTCCTGCTGGACCGCTGGCGGCGCCGTCAGGTCTTCGTACACGGCAGTCTGCTGCGGACGCTCCTCGCCGGCCTGACCGCCGTGCTGATGCTGGCCGACGTCCCGGACTGGCTCTTCTACGTCTCCGCGCTCTGCGTCACCGCCGTCAACCGCTTCGTCCTGGCCGGGCTCTCGGCCGCGCTGCCCCGGGTCGTCGACGCGGACCGCCTCGTCATGGCCAACTCGTTGTCGCCCACGGCCGGCACGCTCGCCGTGACGGTGGGCGGCGGCCTCGCCTTCGCCGTGCGGATCGTCGTCGCGGACACCGACGCCGCGGTCGTCCTGCTCGGCGCCGTCCTCTATCTGTGCGCCGCCCTGGCGGCGCTGCGCATGGCCCCGGGCCTGCTCGGCCCCGACCGGGCCGCGGACCGTCCGCGGCTGTGGGACACGGTGGCCGGGACGGTCCGCGGACTGGGCGCGGGCGTGCGCCATCTGACCGAGCCGCCGCGGCGGCAGGCCGCCTGGGCGCTGGCCTCGATGACGCTGATGCGCTTCTGCTACGGCGCGCTGACCGTCACGGTGCTGATGCTGTGCCGGTACGCCTGGTCGTCGGGCTCGGACGGCGACGGCCTCGCTCTGCTGGGACTGGCCGTGGGGCTCTCCGGCGCCGGCTTCTTCGTGGCGGCCGTGATCACTCCCGCGGCGGCCGTCCGGCTGCGGCCCGGTGGCTGGATCGTGGTCTGCTCGGCGGCTGCCGCGGTCCTGGTGCCCCTGCTCGGTCTGACGTTCGCCGTGGTGCCGGTCCTGCTCCTGGCCTTCTTCCTGGGCGTGGCCACCCAGGGATCGAAGATCGCGACGGACACCCTGGTGCAGTCCTCGGTCGACGACGGTTTCCGTGGCCGGATCTTCTCGGTGTACGACGTGCTCTTCAACGTCGCCTTCGTCGGCGCCTCCGGTGTCGCCGCCCTCATGCTGCCCCCGGACGGCCGCTCGGCGGCTCTGGTAGTCACGGTGACCTTCGTCTACGCGGCGGTTGCTGCCACTATGGCGCGGTTTGCCCGGCCCTAAGTGTCACATCAATGACACAGAGTCCTTTCGGACAGGCGAGTTGTCAGTGTTGGCCGATAACTTACGTGGGTCTTATACGCGCCATCGCGTCACGCATCACCGTTCTCGACGCGTCACGCACCACCGTTTTCAAGGGGGACCCCAGTGACCACTCCGCCGCCTCAGGCACCCCAGGGCCAGAACCCGTTCTCGCCTCAGGGGCAGAACCCCTACGCCGCGCAGCAGCCCGGCCAGCCGGGCGTGCCGCCTCAGGCGGGCCAGCCGGGCATCCCGAGCCAGCCCGGCGCGCCGACGCAGCCGTACCCGCCGTTCCAGCAGGGTGGTCCCGGCGCGCCGGTTCCGCCGCCGGCGCCGGGGCGGCGCGTGAGCAAGAAGGTGCTGCGCGTCGTCGGGTTCATCGTCATCGCCATCGTGATCGCCCTCGGCAAGTGGTACCTCGGCCAGAGCGACGCGGAGACCACCGCGGTCGGCAGCTGCATGCACAACGAGGGAACGCAGGTCAGCCCCGATCTGAAGACGGTCGACTGCTCCTCGGGCGACGCCGAGTACAAGGTCGTCGAGAAGTTCGAGAACACCAGCGACGACAGCAAGTGCGAGTCCGTCAAGGACGCCACGATCGCCTACTACCAGACGGGCAACAACCACGATGTGGTGCTCTGCCTGAAGGAAGTCTGATCGACGGAAGGCCCACAGCGGAGAGGCCGGTGTTTCACGTGAAACACCGGCCTCTCCGCTGCCGCGCCCCGCATCACTGAGGGGGTCATGTTTCACGTGAAACATGACCCCCTGGTGGCGCATAAGGCGGTCAGTTCTGCTCTGCCCACCACTCCTTGAGCGCGGACACCGCCTCGTCGTACTCCATCGGGCCGTTCTCCAGGCGCAGCTCCAACAGATGCTTGTACGCCTTGCCGACGGCCGGCCCCGGAGCAACGCCGAGGATCTCCATGATCTGGTTGCCGTCGAGATCGGGGCGGATCGCGTCGAGCTCCTCCTGCTCCTGGAGCTGGGCGATCCGATCCTCCAGCCCGTCGTACGCGTGGGAGAGCGCGGCGGCCTTGCGCTTGTTCCGCGTCGTGCAGTCCGAACGGGTCAGCTTGTGCAGACGCGTCAGGAGGGGGCCGGCGTCGCGCACGTAGCGGCGCACCGCGGAGTCCGTCCATTCGCCCGTGCCGTACCCGTGGAAGCGCAGATGGAGCTCGACCAGTCGCGAGACGTCCTTCACCAGGTCGTTGGAGTACTTCAGCGCCGTCATCCGCTTCTTGGTCATCTTCGCGCCCACCACCTCGTGGTGGTGGAAGGAGACCCGTCCGTCCTTCTCGAAGCGGCGCGTGCGCGGTTTGCCGATGTCGTGCAGCAGGGCCGCCAGCCGAAGGGTGAGGTCGGGGCCGTCCTCCTCCAGCGCGATCGCCTGCTCCAGCACGATCAGCGTGTGGTCGTAGACGTCCTTGTGCCGGTGGTGCTCGTCGCGTTCCAGGCGCAGCGCCGGCAGCTCCGGCAGGACGTACTCGGCGAGGCCGCTCTCGACGAGCAGCGTCAGCCCCTCGCGGGGGTGGGCGGAGAGGATCAGCTTGTTCAGCTCGTCCCGCACCCGCTCCGCCGAGACGATCTCGATGCGCCCGGCCATCTCCGCCATCGCGGCGCGGACCTCGGGGGCCACCTCGAAGTCGAGCTGCGCGGCGAAACGCGCGGCCCTCATCATCCGCAGCGGGTCGTCGGAGAAGGACGCCTCCGGGGTGCCGGGGGTGCGCAGCACGCGCGCCGCCAGGTCGTCCAGCCCGCCGTGCGGGTCGACGAACTCCTTCTCCGGCAGGGCCACCGCCATCGCGTTCACAGTGAAGTCACGGCGTACGAGGTCCTCCTCGATGGAGTCGCCGTAGGAGACCTCGGGCTTGCGCGAGGTCCGGTCGTACGCCTCGGAGCGGTACGTCGTCACCTCGATCTGGAAGCGCTGGACCGTGTCGCCGACGCGGGCCTCCTTCTGGGCCCCGACGGTGCCGAAGGCGATCCCGACCTCCCACACGGCGTCCGCCCAGGGCCGCACGATCTTCAGTACGTCCTCGGGGCGGGCGTCGGTCGTGAAGTCCAGGTCGTTGCCGAGCCGGCCCAGCAGCGCGTCCCGGACCGAGCCGCCGACCAGGGCGAGGGAGAATCCCGCGTCCTGGAAACGACGGGCGAGGTCGTCGGCTACGGGGGACACCCGCAGCAGTTCGCTCACCGCGCGGCGCTGCACCTGGCTCAGTGCACTGGGATTGTCTTCGTTGGCGTTCGGCACAACAGAAGAGGGTACGTGGCCGGGCCGACCGCCCGCGCCCGCATTCCCGGCCGGGGCGCCTCCCTCAATACGTGTATATACAGGACACCTCACCGGGCCCGAAGATCTTGTGGAGTGGTCCGCGGCACTTCGCCCCCGCGGGCATCGTTACCATGCGTGGACGCACATTCCGACGACCACTGACGACGAGGGACGGGCGAGCGCGTGGCCGAGGCGGCAGACTTCCAGGGGATGAGTCCCTCACCTGGCCGCCGCTGGCTGCGGCGCACCGGAGCGCTGCTCGCGGGCGCCCCCCTGCTGGCCGGTCTGCTGCAGCTGCCCGCCGCCCCGTCCGCACCGGCCGCGGAGCGGACCGCCGCGGCCGACGCCGTGGGCTCGAGCACGGTGGACGTCTCGCTGGACTCGTTCAGCCCCGCCGCCCCCACGGACGGCGACACGCTCACGATCAGCGGCACCGTCACCAACAAGAGCAAGCAGTCGGTCACCGACGCCCACGTGGGGCTGCGGGTCGGACCGGCGCTGGACAGCCGCACGGCGGTCGACGCGGCAGCGAAGGACACGCCGTACGGCCAGCGGGCCGAGGGCACGGAGGTCGGGTCCAAGTACGCCGCGGACTTCTCCGAGCTGGAGCCGGGCGTCCCGCAGACCTTCAGCATCTCCGTTCCGGTCGACAAGCTCGGCCTCGGCGGCGACGGCGTCTACCAGCTCGGCCTCGCCCTGACCGGCCGGACCTCCGCCCAGCCCTACGACCAGGTGCTCGGCATCGAGCGGACGTTCCTGCCGTGGCAGCCGGAGGCGGCGGGCACCAGGACCCGGACGACGTACCTGTGGCCCCTGATCTCCTCCTCCCACCTGACGGCGGAGACCGGTCCGAACGAGCAGCAGACCCCCACCTTCCAGGACGACGACCTGGCCAAGGAGATCTCCCCGGGCGGCCGCCTGGACCAGATGCTCACGCTCGGCAAGGACCTCGACGTCACCTGGGTCGTCGACCCGGACCTGCTGGCGTCCGTGGCGGCGATGACCAGCGGCTACAAGGTCAAGGGCGAGGGCGGGACCACGACGGCGGGCAAGAACCAGGCGGTCGCCAAGAGCTGGCTCGGCGAACTGGAGAAAGCGGTGCAGGACGAGGAGGTCGTCGCCCTCCCCTTCGCCGATCCGGACCTCGCCTCGCTGGCCCACAACGGCAAGAACGTCACCGGCTCGCTCAGCCACCTCAAGGACGCCACGGAGGTCGCCGCCACCACCGTGTCCTCCATCCTCCACGTGGACCCCAGCACGGACTACGCCTGGCCGGCGAACGGCGCCGTCGACCCGTCGATCGTCAAGGTGGCCACCTCCGCCGGCGCGCACACGGTCATCGCCCGCAGCGACAGCCTCCAGGAGACCGGCGGCCTGTCCTACACGCCCAGCGCGGCCCGCCCCATCGGCGGCGGCACCACAGCGGTGGTCGCGGACGCCCGGCTGTCGACGGCGTTCCAGGGCGACATGTCGGTGGCCGGCTCCTCCACCCTCGCCGTGCAGGAGTTCCTCGCGCAGAGCCTGGCAACCCACCTGCAGGACCCGGAGCGGCAGCGCAGCATCGTCGTCGCCCCGCAGCGGATGCCGACCGCGAGCCAGGCCCAGACGATGGCGCAGGCGCTGTCCGCGCTCCAGGACGGGAACTGGTCGGAGTCGGCGGACCTGTCCGCGGCCACCAAGGCCGAGCCTGACGCGGCCGCCACGACCAGGGTCCCGTCCGCCAAGGCGTACCCCTCCTCGCTGCGCAAGCAGGAGCTTCCGCAGTCGGCGTTCGAGCAGATCCAGACCACGCAGGAGACCCTGGACAACTTCAAGGTGATCCTGTCGAACGACTCGCGTGTGGTCACCCCGTTCGGGCGGGCCATAGAGCGGGGCGTGTCCACCTCCTGGCGCGGCCGGACCGCCGAGGCGCAGACCTTCCGCGGCGACGTGCAGTCCTACCTGGAGAGCCTCACCGGGCAGGTCGGGCTGATCCCGAAGTCCGACGCGAAGCTGTCGGGCCGCAGCGCCACGATCCCCGTGACGGTGCAGAACAACCTCGTCCAGGGCGTCGACCGCCTGGTGCTGCGCCTGACGTCGGCCAAGCCCGCACGTCTCAAGATCAGTGATGGCCCCTACGCCGAGCGTCCGGTGACGGTCTCGGGCGGTCACAGCCAGTCGGTGAAGTTCACCACCAACGCCAACGCCAACGGCCCGGTCAGAGTGGTCGCCCAGCTCTATACGGAGGACGGCCAGGCCTACGGGTCACCCGTCGTCTTCGAGGTCGACGTCACCGAGATCACCGCCACGGTGATGCTGGTCATCGCCGGCGGCGTGCTGCTCCTCGTGCTCGCCGGATTCCGGATGTACACGCAGCGCAAGCGCGCGGCGGCCCGACAGGCAGCGGAGGACGAGCAGGCCGCGGAGGACGAGCGGTCCGAGGGGGAGAACGGGGACGTCCGGCGGGACGGGACCTCCGACGACACCGCCGGCGGGGAGCGGCAGCCCGACACGGAGTCCGCCGCCGACGCCGATGGCGAGCGGCAGGCCGACGCGGAGTCCGCGGCCGAGGTCCCCGAGCACCCGAGTGACCCGGCTCCGGACACCGCACCCGAAAGCACCACCCCGTCCGGCACGGGTGAGAGAGTGGACCGTTGAGCGATGTCGTGGCCGGTGGGCCCGGGGACGATGAGGTGGGGTAACCATGAACGCGCCGTACGACGGTGATCGCGGCCGGGGCCCGGGGGGCTCCGGCCGGCCCGACGGCCCTCCGTCCGGGCCGCCCGAGCCCGGCCAGGTGCCACCGCAGCACGCCCAGGACGCGTACTTCCAGGACACCTACGACCAGGAGCCCTACGGGGCGCAGCAGGACCTCTCCGTCCAGGACCCGGTGGCCGAGGCGCTCTACGACCGCGCCTCGCACCCTCCGCCGCCCCAGGGCGCGTACCAGCCCCAGCAGCCGCTCTACGCCCAGCCGTCCCAGTCGCCGTACGCCCCCGACCCGCGGGTCTGGGCCCAGACCCCGCCGCCCGAGCCGGACGGTCCGTCCCGTCGTCTGCCGTACGGCGACGACGCCCGGACGACCCAGTTCGTGGGCGTCGACGACCTCGTCACGCAGGCCGGTGAGGAACGCCACGAGCCGGACGCGTTCGCCTACCTCTTCCGCGACCAGCAGCAGGGCGGCCAGTCACCGGAGTCCCCGTCGGTGCCCGGTCCCTCGGCCGCCCCGGCCGCCGGCTACGAGCCGACCGCGGGCTACGAGTCCGCGGGGTACGAGCCGGCCACGGGATACGAGCCGACGCAGCAGGGGACCGGGCCGACGACGACCGCGAGTCCTCCCCCCGCTGCCGCTGCCGCTCCCGCGCCCGCGCCGAAGAAGGGCGGGAAGGCCGCCGGCCTGCTGAAGTCGAGCGCCGTGATGGCGGCGGGCACGATGGTCTCCCGCCTCACCGGCTTCGTCCGCTCCGCGCTGATCGTCGCGGCACTGGGCACGGCCCTGCTCGGCGACACCTTCCAGGTGGCGTACCAGCTGCCGACGATGATCTACATCCTGACCGTCGGCGGCGGCCTCAACTCCGTCTTCGTGCCGCAGCTCGTGCGCGCGATGAAGGACGACGAGGACGGCGGCGAGGCCTTCGCCAACCGTCTGCTGACCCTGGTCATGGTGGCGCTCGGCGTACTCACGGCGCTCGGCATGCTCGCCGCGCCGCTCCTGGTCCGCGCGCTGTCGAACCCCGTGGCCAGCGAGCCGGACGCCTTCGAGGTCGGCGTCACCTTCACCCGCTACTTCCTGCCCACGATCTTCTTCATGGGCATCCACGTGGTGATGGGACAGATTCTGAACGTCCGCGGGAAGTTCGGCGCGATGATGTGGACGCCGGTCCTCAACAACGTCGTGATCATCGTGACCCTCGGCATGTTCCTCTGGGTCTACGGCACCGCGGCCGACTCGCACATGACCTTCGAGACGATCCCGCCGGAGGGCCAGCGGCTCCTCGGCGTCGGCGTCCTCCTCGGCCTCGTCGTGCAAGCCCTCGCAATGATCCCGTACCTGCGGGAGACCGGATTCCGGCTGCGGCTGCGCTTCGACTGGAAGGGCCACGGCCTGGGCAAGGCCATGACGCTCGCCAAGTGGACGGTCCTGTTCGTCCTCGCCAACCAGGCGGGCGCCATCGTCGTCACCCAGCTCGCCACCGCGGCGGTCGCGAGCACCGACATCCCCGGCACCGGCTTCAGCGCCTACGCCAACGCCCAGCTCATCTGGGGCCTGCCCCAGGCGATCATCACGGTCTCACTGATGGCGGCCCTGCTGCCGCGGATCGCGCGCTCCGCCGCCGAGAACGACGGCGGTGCCGTCCGCGACGACATCTCGCAGGGCCTGCGCACCACCGCCGTGGCGATCGTGCCGGTCGCGTTCGGCTTCGTCGCCCTCGGCGTCCCGATGTGCACGCTGATGTTCGGGGGTTCCGGCACCGGCGCGGCGACGAACATGGGCTACATGCTGATGGCCTTCGGCCTCGGTCTGATCCCGTACTCCGTGCAGTACGTCGTGCTGCGTGCCTTCTACGCCTACGAGGACACCCGCACGCCCTTCTACAACACGGTGATCGTGGCCGCCGTCAACGCCGCCGCCTCCGCCGTGTGCTTCATCGTGCTTCCCGCGCGCTGGGCCGTGGTCGGCATGGCCGCCTCCTACGGCCTCGCGTACGCGATCGGCGTGGGGGTCGCGTGGCGCCGGCTGCGCAAGCGGCTCGGCGGCGACCTGGACGGCTCGCGTGTGCTGCGGACCTACGCCCGCCTCGCCATCGCCTCGCTGCCCGCGGCGCTGCTCGGCGGCGCGGCCTGCTACGGGATCTCGCAGGCGCTCGGACAGGGCGTGCTCGGCTCGCTGGCGGCGCTCGTCGGCGGCGGCGTCGTCCTGTTCGGCGTCTTCTTCGTGGCGGCGCGGAAGATGCGCATCGAGGAACTGAACGGAATGGTCGGCATGGTCCGCGGGCGTCTCGGGCGCTGACGCGGGGGTAGGCGCACAACCATCGTCCGCCCCCGCGTGTCGTGCTTAGCGGCGGACTGTGGGCACAATTGGCTTGGCGTCGGACAGCGTGCAACGGATGGGGAGGCAGGGACGACGGTGGCGGAACGGAGCACGGCTGCCGTCGACGTGGCAGACAACAGCGGTGACAAGCCGCTGACCGCGAAGGCGGACCAGTCCACGGCCGACGGGGTGGCCCAGAAGCGGGAGCAGGGCGCGGACAGCGCGACGAGCGAGAAGCCCCGGGCGGGGGACGGGGGTGCGGTCCACGGCAGGACCTCGCCTCCCGATCTGCACAGCGGTCACAAGCTCGCCAGGCGCTACCGGCTCGAGGAGTGCGTCACCCGTCTGGACGGGTTCAGCAGCTGGCGTGCGGTGGACGAGAAGCTCCGCCGCGCCGTCGGCGTGCACCTGCTGCCGGCCGACCACCCCCGGGCCCGCTCCGTCCTCGCGGCCGCCCGCTCCGCCGCCCTGCTCGGCGACCCCCGCTTCGTCCAGGTCCTCGACGCGGTCGAGGAGAACGACCTCGTCTACGTGGTGCACGAGTGGCTCCCCGACGCCACGGAGCTGACGACGCTGCTCGCGTCCGGCCCGCTGGAGCCCTACGACGCCTACCAGATGGTCACCCAGGTCTCCCAGGCCATGGCCGCGGCACACCGCGAGGGGCTGTCCCATCTGCGCCTGACCCCGGGCGCGGTCCTGCGTACGCTCACGGGCCAGTGGCGCATCCGCGGCCTGGCCGTGAACGCCGCGCTGCGCGGCATCACCTCCGACACCCCGCAGCGCACGGACACGGAGGCGATCGGCGCGCTGCTGTACGCCGCCCTCACCCAGCGCTGGCCGTACGAGGACGACGCCTACGGCCTGTCCGGGCTCCCCAAGGACCTCGGCCTCATCCCGCCCGACCAGGTGCGCGCCGGGGTCCACCGCGGCCTGTCCGAGCTCGCGATGCGCGCGCTCGCCAACGACGGCGCGACGGCCTCCCGCCAGGAGTCGCCGTGCACGACGCCGGACGAGCTGGTCAAGGCGATCTCCGAGATGCCGCGCATCCGCCCGCCGGAGCCGACGTTCACCGCGCCCCCGGAGTACCAGCGCACGACGTACCAGCAGGGCACGTACGGTCGCCAGTCGGCGCACCCCGGCGAGACGCAGCCGGTGGCACCCATGCCGCCCCCGCTGCAGAGCCGTACCGGCAAGGCCCTGAAGTGGGCCGTGTCCGCGCTGCTGATCGCGGCGCTGGGCCTCGGCAGCTGGCAGCTCGCCGACGCTCTCATGGACCACGGGAAGTCGTCGGACGACACGAACAAGACGCAGACGACGGACACCGACGACAAGGGCGACGGGAACACCAGGCCGGCCAGACCGCTCACCATCCAGAGCGCCCAGGAGTACGTGGCCGAGGGGTCGGCCCAGGCCGCCGACGACGTGGCGAGCACGTACGACAACGACACCTCCACGTACTGGCGCACCAAGAGCTACAACGACGGTCCGAAACTGGCTCCGTACAAGTCCGGCGTCGGTATCGTCTACGACCTCGGTTCGGCCAAGGACGTCTCGGCCGCGTCAATAGGGCTTCGGTACTCCGGGGACCACACCACGGTGCACCTCTACGCCACCGACTCGCTGTCCCCCTCGACCTCCGTCAACGGCATGACGGAGATCGGGTCCGCGACGACGACCGGTACCAGTGTGGACATCAAGGCCAAGAAGTCGGTGAAGACGCGGTTCGTCCTGTTGTGGGTCACCGATGTGCCGTACGCGCCGACCGACGGTTACAGCGGCGCCGGATACAAGCAGGGCATCACGAACGTGAAACTCACGGGCTGACGCACTCACCAGGGGGGAGGTCCGGTGACGGAAGGCGCCGGTTACCAGGAGACCAGCGATCAGGACCTCCTCGCCCGTCATGTCGGCGGGGACCCGGACGCCTTCGGCGAGCTCGTGCGGCGCCATCGTGACCGGCTGTGGGCGGTGGCGCTGCGGACACTGGGGGATCGTGAGGAGGCGGCCGACGCCGTGCAGGACGCGTTCGTCTCCGCCTACCGGGCCGCCCACACCTTCCGGGGCCAGTCGGCCGTCACCACCTGGCTGCACCGCATCACGGTGAACGCCTGCCTGGACCGCGCCCGCAAGGCCGCCTCCCGGAGGACCTCCCCCGTCGACGACGCGGAGCGGCTGGAGCAGCTGCTGGAGCCGCACGAGGCGGCGTCCGAGCCCGCCGAGCGCAACGACCTGCACCGCGAACTGCTGGAGGCGCTGGGCACCCTGCCACCGGACCAGCGGGCGGCCCTCGTGCTCGTCGACATGCAGGGCTATCCCGTGGCGGAGGCCGCCCGCCTGCTGGACGTGCCGAGCGGCACCGTCAAGAGCCGGTGCGCACGCGGCAGAGCCAGGCTCCTGCCGCTGCTCACCCATCTGCGGGTCGACGGCGGGAGCGGCGACGCGGGCAAGAAGCCGAGCCGGGGAGGGAACCGCCCACAGCAGACATCCGTCCCACCCGCAGCGGGACCACGGACTGCGGGACCGAGTGATTCAGCTGCTGTGAAGGGCGGAGGTGGGCGAGCGTGACATCCATGACCGACGAGGCCGGGCACCCGGAGGTCTCCGAGCTCTCCGACCTCACCGAAGGTCTGCTCACGCCGTCCCGTACCGCGGACGTACGACAGCATCTGAACGGCTGCGATCTCTGCGCCGACGTGTATGCCTCCCTGGAGGAGATCCGGGGCCTGCTCGGCACGCTGCCCGGGCCGGTCCGCATGCCCACGGACGTCGCCGAACGCATCGACGCCGCACTCGCGGCAGAGGCGCTCCTCGACGCCACCGCACCCGGTGCCCGGAACGCACCGGCTCCCGTCACGGCATCGTCCACCTCCACCGCTTCGTCGGACGAGGACGGACGCGTGGACGTGGCTGGTGTCGCAAGGAGCGCCGAAGAGGAAGAGACAGGCGTTGGCACCGACGCCGGTACACATGTTTCACGTGAAACATCGCCCCCGAGCAACCGTCCCGACGGGCACCCCCGCGCAGCCACCGGCCCCGGCCGACCGACGCGCACGCGTCGCGTACGTCGCAGGACGGCCGCGTTGGGGGCCGCTCTCACCGCGGCTGCCCTCGGCCTCGGCGGACTGCTCGTGCAGGCGCTGGGCGGCGACGAGCCACCCAGTACGTCCCCCAAGCTGAGCACCTCCGCCGATGACTTCTCCGGTGAGGCGGTGGAGGGGCGGGTGGCCGAACTTCTCGCCCAGAACCAGAGCGGCGACTCCTCCTTCGGGGTGGAATCGGCACCGAGCACCCGGTCCACGAGCCGCAGCCCGGGCACGCTGAAGCAGCCCGGCGTCCAGGTGCCCGACTGTGTCCAGAAGGGGACCGGGAGGGCCGAGGTGCCGCTCGCCGCCGAAGAGGGCACCTACGACGGAACCGACGCCTATCTGGTGGTGCTTCCCGACAGGACGGACACCGAGCGCGTGACGGCGTACGTCGTCGACTCCTCCTGTGTGAAACAGGATCCGTCTTCCCCGGGCGAGGTTCTGCTGACGCGCTCCTACGCTCTCCAGTCCTGAACGACGACGTGTCGCCCGTACCCCCTGCGGTACCCGTGTCGTGGGGTACGTCCGTGCGCCCGGACACGGCGGGAATGCGCGCCCCTTAGGATCCGTTGGGTGGGGTGAGAGTTCCGAAAGCAGCTCCCACCGGCCGTATGTAGCAGTCCCGCAGAGACGAGGAATCAAGCCGTGAGCGACGTCCGTAACGTGATCATCATCGGCTCCGGGCCCGCCGGCTACACAGCGGCGCTCTACACCGCGCGCGCGTCGTTGAAGCCGCTGGTGTTCGAGGGCGCCGTCACCGCCGGTGGTGCGCTGATGAACACCACCGAGGTGGAGAACTTCCCGGGCTTCCAGGACGGCATCATGGGTCCCGAGCTCATGGACAACATGCGTGCCCAGGCCGAGCGCTTCGGCGCCGAGCTGGTCCCGGACGACGTGGTCTCGGTCGACCTCACCGGTGAGATCAAGACCGTCACGGACACCGCCGGCACGGTGCACAAGGCCAAGGCCGTCATCGTCACGACCGGGTCCCAGCACCGCAAGCTGGGTCTCCCCAAGGAGGACGCCCTCTCCGGACGCGGCGTCTCCTGGTGCGCGACCTGTGACGGGTTCTTCTTCAAGGACCAGGACATCGCCGTGATCGGCGGTGGCGACACCGCGATGGAGGAGGCTACGTTCCTCTCGCGCTTCGCCAAGTCCGTGACGATCGTCCACCGCCGGGACACCCTGCGCGCCTCCAAGGCGATGCAGGAGCGCGCCTTCGCCGACCCGAAGATCAAGTTCGTCTGGGACAGCGAGGTCGCCGAGATCCACGGCGACCAGAAGCTCTCCCATCTGACGCTGCGCAACCTGAAGAGCGGCGAGACCTCCGAGCTGCCGGTGACGGGTCTGTTCATCGCGATCGGGCACGACCCGCGCACCGAGCTCTTCAAGGGACAGCTGGACCTGGACGACGAGGGTTACCTCAAGGTCCAGGCGCCGTCCACCCGCACGAACATCACCGGTGTCTTCGGTGCCGGTGACGTCGTCGACCACACCTACCGCCAGGCGATCACCGCGGCCGGCACCGGTTGCTCCGCCGCTCTCGACGCCGAGCGTTACCTCGCCGCCCTCGCCGACACCGAGGAGCAGGCCGAGCCCGAGAAGACCACTGTCTGATCTCACCCATCCGCCCCACCGCACCACCGAGTGAAGGAGCCCGCCGTGGCCGGCACCCTGAAGAATGTGACCGACGCGTCCTGGGATGAGGACGTTCTCAAGAGCGACAAGCCCGTCCTGGTGGACTTCTGGGCCGCCTGGTGCGGTCCGTGCCGCCAGATCGCGCCGTCCCTGGAGGCGATCGCCGCCGAGTACGGCGACAAGATCGAGATCGTGAAGCTGAACATCGACGAGAACCCGGCCACGGCCGCCAAGTACGGCGTCATGTCCATCCCGACCCTGAACGTCTACCAGGGCGGCGAGGTCGCCAAGACCATCGTCGGCGCGAAGCCGAAGGCCGCGATCGTGCGCGACCTCGCGGACTTCATCTCCGAGTAAGCGTGCTCGCGGCGGTACCGCCGCGAGCGATGTTTCACGTGAAACACGAATGGGCCAACCCGGAGGGGTCGGCCCATTCGTCGTTCTCGGACCGAGTGATCTCGTCCGCTGCCTCGCGACTCACACGGAGCCGGGAAGGACGGCCGGGACGCTGGTGCCGCGACCGGAAAGGTTCACCGGCTCACGGCGTCCGGCACGACACTAGAGCGGCCGGAGGGCCGGCTCCTTCTGCACCGCTCCCAGCAGACGGTCGAGCGCCATCTCGACGTCCTCCTTCCAGGAGAGCGTCGTCCGAAGCTCCAGCCTCAGCCGCGGATACGCGGGATGGGGCCGGACCGTCTTGAACCCCACCGCCAGCAGATGCTCGGCGGGCAGCACACAGGCCGGCTCCTCGTACCGGGCGTCGCCGAAGGCCTCGATGGCCTTGAACCCCCGCCGCAGCAGATCCTTGGCGACCGTCTGCACCATCACGCGCCCGAGCCCTTGGCCCTGGTACCCCGGCATGATGAAGGCGGTCATCAGCTGGACGGCGTCCGGCGACACAGGGCTCGTGGGAAAGGCGGTGGAACGCGGAACGTACGCGGGTGGCGCGTAGAGCACGAACCCCACCGGTGCGTCGTCCACGTACACGACACGCCCGCAGGAGCCCCACTCCAGCAGGACGGCGGAGATCCACGCCTCCTTCTCCAGCTCGGGTGTGCCTGCCTTTACCGCTGCCTCACCGCTGACCGGATCCAGCTCCCAGAAGACACAGGCACGACAGCGCTTGGGGATGTCCGGAAGATTGTCCAGCGTGAGGGGTACGAGCCGACGCCCCATGAAGGCAGTTCCTCGCTTTCATCGCCCGCGACGTCACGGGCGGCTGTCAGAGCGCTCCGTTACCTCAGCAGGCTGCCGACGAACCCGCCGACCGCGCCCAGTCCGAGGCCGGCGCCCACCAGTCCGGTGCGGCTCATCGTTCGCACGGCCGTGCCTCCCCGGAGAAAGTGCCGACAGGCGGATGCGCCCCACCCGAACGCATCGTATCCACGATGCGATTCCATCGATACCGCCAGAAAGCAAAGAGCGAGCCGTGTTCCGGTACACAACGGACACGGCCCGCTCCGACGGCGGCCGACGGTTCCCTGCCCGCCGGCCACTCGGGTCAGTCCTGGGGCTCCTCGGTGTCCTCGGCATCATCCACGAGGCTCTTCTGCAGAACCGGGCCCTCGTCCGGCGCCAGCGTGCTCAGGATCCGCTCGAGGTCCTCCATGGAGGCGAACTCGACCGTGATCTTCCCCTTCTTCTGGCCGAGGTCGACCTTCACCCGCGTCTCGAAACGGTCCGAGAGCCGGGTGGCCAGGTCGCTCAGCGCCGGAGAGACCCGCGTGCCGGCACGCGGCCCCTTGGCCCGCGCCTTCGACTTCGGCCCCGACCCCATAAGGGTCACGATCTCCTCGACGGTACGCACCGACAGCCCCTCGGCCACGATGCGCTGAGCCAGCTGGTTCTGTTCCTCCAGGTCCTCGACGGGGAGCAGTGCCCTCGCGTGACCGGCCGACAGCACACCGGCGGCGACCCGGCTCTGCACCGCGGGCGGGAGCTTCAGCAGCCGCAGCGTGTTGGAGACCTGCGGACGGGAGCGACCGATACGGTCCGCGAGCTGGTCCTGCGTGCACTTGAAGTCCTTGAGCAGCTGGTCGTAGGCGGCGGCCTCCTCCAGCGGGTTCAGCTGTGCACGGTGCAGGTTCTCCAGGAGCGCGTCCAGGAGGAGTTTCTCGTCCTCCGTGGCCCGCACGATCGCCGGAATGGTTTCGAGCCCCGCCTCGCGGCAGGCACGCCAGCGCCGTTCACCCATGATCAGCTCATAGCGGTCCGGACTCACCTGCCGTACGACGACGGGCTGCAGGAGTCCCACCTCCTTGATGGAGGTGACGAGCTCGGCGAGCGCGTCCTCGTCGAAGACGTCGCGCGGCTGGCGCGGGTTCGGCGTGATGGAGTCCAAGGGCAGCTCGGCGAAGTGTGTACCCAGGGGTTGATCGGTCGGCGTCTCCTCTGCAGCCGCCGACGCCTGCTCCTCCGTTTCCCGTGAAACGGACGCGAGGTTCGCCAGCTTGGCCGCCGCAACCCCACGCTCCGGGGCGAGGACGGGAACAGAGGTGGGCGACGCGGACGCACCACCGGACGCATTGACCGTCGGCTTCTCCGCTGCCGGGGCTGCGGTCGGAATCAGCGCTCCGAGACCGCGGCCCAACCCCCTCGGTCGGTTACTCACTGGATCCCCTCCACCATGCTCTGTTCGTTGACCGCGCCCGCGTGGGCGTTCTGTGCGTCGTAGTGGATGCCGACTCCGCGCAGAGCGATCTCTCGCGCCGCCTCCAGATAGGAGAGAGCACCACTCGATCCCGGATCGTAGGTCAGGACCGTCTGGCCGTAGCTCGGCGCTTCGGAGATACGGACCGAGCGGGGAATGCTGGTCCGCAGCACCTCCTCGCCGAAGTGGCTGCGCACCTCGTCCGCCACCTGGGACGCCAGACGGGTCCGTCCGTCGTACATGGTGAGCAGGATCGTCGAGACGTGCAGGGTCTGGTTGAGGTGGCCCCGGACCAGGTCGACGTTCCGCAGCAGCTGGCCCAGCCCCTCCAGTGCGTAGTACTCGCACTGGATCGGGATGAGGACCTCCGCGCCGGCGACCAGCGCGTTGACCGTCAGCAGACCCAGGGACGGCGGGCAGTCGATGAGGATGTAGTCCAGAGGCTGCTCGTAGGCCTGGATGGCGCGCTGCAGCCGACTCTCACGTGCCACCAGTGACACGAGTTCGATCTCCGCGCCGGCAAGGTCGATCGTGGCCGGCGCGCAGAAGAGACCCTCGACGTCGGGTACCGGCTGAACGACGTCGGACAGCGGCCTGCTGTCGACGAGGACGTCGTAGATGGACGGCACTTCGGCGTGGTGGTCGATGCCGAGCGCGGTGGAAGCGTTGCCCTGGGGGTCGAGGTCGATCACCAGAACCCGTCCGCCGTGCAACGCCAGCGAAGCGGCGAGATTGACCGTGGTCGTGGTCTTGCCCACTCCGCCCTTCTGGTTGGCCACCACGATCACACGGGTCTGCTCGGGTCGTGGCAGGCCCTCGCCGGCGCGTCCCAGAGCCTCCACCGCCACTTGGGCAGCACGACCGATGGGGGCGTCGTCCATCGGAGGCGGTGTTTCACGTGAAACATCCGCCCCCAGCGACTCGGTACGGGGACCGGGGACCGGATCGGTCATCGGTCCCGCGATGTTGGCGTCGGACCGCAAGGATTCACTCTCCTCGACTTCAGGCTCGCAATGAACAGAGCCTGCCATGTCTTCGGGGTCATGAACCAGCGAGGCCCGTTGTTCTGTGGAGAAATCCTCCTCTGTGGACAACTCCGTGACCCCGGCGGGGGGTGCTGCGCTGCCCGAGCGAGGCTTCTTACCGGCGGACCCGAGAGATCCGAGGGGCCTCAGAGGATTCCGCTCGCGAGGTTCGGCCACGGTCCGGCCACGGTTGATGATGCCGTGCAGCAGTGAGCGACGTTTCACGTGAAACACGATGCACAGCCCCGGCGACCGTGCCCCCGCGACACTCCGTCGTGCGTAGGTTTGGCAGCTTGTGTGGAGTACGGCTCGTCGTCAGGACGGATCAGTCATGACGACTGGCCGCACTCCCACGGCTCACCGGCGACGGCCGGCTCATCGACGACGGCGGGCCCGCCCCGTCCGTGCCGCCTTGGCACGCTTGGCCGCGAAGCGGACGCCACCGGGGCTCTCGCCGACCTCGACGCGCACCACGGTGGACAGCGGGTCGACCACGCCCTCACCGACTTGCAGGACGGAGGTCTCCACGGCCCCGAGCTTGCTCAGCGCCGCCCCCGCGTTCTTGACCTCCTCCTCCGCGGTGTCGCCCTTGAGCAGCAGCATCTCGCCGTACGGACGCAGCAGCGGAACGCCCCAGGCCGCCAGTCGGTCGAGGGGCGCCACGGCCCGGGCCGTGACCACGTGGACCGGGGGCAACTTGCCCAGGACCTCCTCGGCGCGTCCGCGCACGACGGTGACGTGGTCGAGCCCGAGGAGCTCGACGACCTCGGTGAGGAAGTTCGTGCGCCGCAGCAGGGGCTCCAGCAGCGTGATCTTCAGGTCCGGGCGGACCAGGGCCAGCGGGATGCCGGGCAGTCCGGCACCGGAGCCCACGTCGCACACGGTGACGTTCTCGGGCACCACCTCGGAGAGCACCGCGCAGTTCAGCAGGTGCCGCTCCCACAGGCGGGGCACTTCGCGGGGGCCGATCAGCCCGCGCTGCACTCCCGCGTCCGCCAGCAGTTCCGCGTACCGCACCGCGTCCGCAAAGCGTTCACCGAATACCGCCCTGGCCTGCTCTGGCGCAGGGGGAAGCTCCGCTGCCTCCGTCACGGGGTCCGTCCTTCCGTACCGCAATGGCGCACTGGGCGCTGACTGCCCAGGCTGACAAAAGTCGGCCCCGCCTGCGAACAGACGGGGCCGGAAGAGCGATGGGGTGGCTTCAGGAGGGAAGCACGACGACGAAGCGCTGCGGCTCCTCGCCCTCGGACTCGCTGCGCAGGCCCGCGGTCTTGACCGCGTCGTGCACCACCTTGCGCTCGAACGGCGTCATCGGCTTCAGCTTCACCGGCTCGCCCGAGCTCTTGACCTCGGCCGCCGCCTTGGCACCCAGCTCGGACAGCTCTTCGCGCTTGCGGGCGCGGTAGCCGCCGATGTCGAGCATCAGCCGGCTGCGGTCACCGGTCTCGCGGTGCACGGCCAGGCGCGTGAGCTCCTGGAGCGCCTCCAGCACTTCGCCGTCGCGTCCGACCAGCTTCTGCAGGTCGCGGCTGCCCGTGTCGCTGATGATGGAGACAGCGGCGCGGTCCGCCTCGACGTCCATGTCGATGTCGCCGTCGAGATCGGCGATGTCCAGCAGACCCTCGAGGTAGTCCGCAGCGATCTCACCCTCCTGCTCGAGGCGGGTCAGGGTGTCGCCACCCTCGGTGGCGGCGGAGGTGGTGCCTTCCGTCACGGGATGGACTCCTTCTTACTTCTTGGACGGGGACTTGGGCCGCTGCGGGCCCTTGCGCTGTCCGGACTGGGCTTTGCTACGGGTGCCGGTACCGGGCTTGCCGCCGGCCGGCTTGGCGGCAGGCTTGGCGTTCCCCGCCTCGTCGGTCTTGCTCAGCGACGTCGAACCGCTCACCGGCTCGGACTCGCCCGCGGCCTTGGGGCCGCCGGACTGGCGCTGGGCCTTGGTCTGCCGCTTGGGCTGCTGGCGCCTGGAGGCGCCGGCGGTCGTCGGCGCGCCGTCCTCGGCCACGGCCACGGCCTCGTTCTCGCTCTTCGCCACGGTGCCGTCGGCGTGGGCGGCCAGACCGGCCTTGGAGAGGGCGTTGATGAACTTGCGCTCGTACTCGTTGCGGTCGCGGCCCTTGGCGACGATCGCCTTGACGACACCGCGCTGGCCGCGGCTGCGGACCTTGCCGCTGTCGATCACGTGCTTCTGCAGACGCTCCAGGTAGGCGGCCTGGGCCTTGGAACCCGGGGTCGGGTTGTTGCGGATGACGTACATCTGCTGGCCCATGGTCCACACGTTGGTGGTCAGCCAGTAGACGAGGACACCGACCGGGAAGTTGATGCCGAAGACGGCGAACATGATCGGGAAGACGTACATCAGCATCTTCTGCTGCTGCATGAACGGCGTCTTCACGGTGGTGTCGACGTTCTTGGTCATCAGCTGGCGCTGCGTGAAGAACTGCGACGCCGACATCAGGATGATCATGACGGCGGTGACGACCCGGACGTCGGTCAGCGAGGCGCCGAGCGAGGAGACCTTGTCCGCGCTGTCCGTGAACTTCGCGGCCAGCGGGGCGCCGATGATGTGGGCCTTCTGGGCGCTCTCCAGGAGCCGTTCGTCGATGACGCCGATGGTCTTGTTCGACGCGATGCCGTTGAGCACGTGGTACAGCGCGAAGAAGAACGGCGACTGCGCCAGGATGGGAAGGCACGAGGAGAGCGGGTTGGTGCCCGACTCCTTGTACAGCTTCATCATCTCTTCGGACTGGCGCTGCTTGTCGTTCTTGTAGCGCTCCTGGATCTTCTTCATCTCGGGCTGCAGCGTCTGCATCGCCCGGGTGGCCTTGATCTGCTTCACGAAGAGCGGGATCAGGCAGATCCGGATCAAAATCACCAGAGACACGATCGACAGGCCCCAGGCCCAGCCCGTGTCGTCGCCGAAGATGGCTCCGTACAACGAGTGGAACTGGACGATGACCCAGGAGACGGGTGTCGTGATGAAGCTGAAGAGACTGGCAATCGTGTCCACTAATCAAGCTCCTTGAGCATGGGACGGGGTCTCGGCGGCCGGGGCCGAGGGAGTGGTGCCCTCGGGGGCCGCTCCGGCGGCGGAGGTCCCGCCCTTGCGTGCGCGCCAGGCGCCTCGCAGCATTTCGTGCCACCGGGGACGCTTGCGGGGTGGAACGTGATCCACACCGCCCAGCGACCACGGATTGCATCGCAGGATGCGCCAGGCCGTGAGTGCCGTTCCCTTGATCGCACCGTGTCGGTCGATGGCCTGGTACCCGTAGTGCGAGCACGACGGGTAGTACTTGCACACCGGCCCGAGCAGCGGGCTGATGGTCCACTGGTAGAGCTTGATCAGCGCCAGCAGCGGGTACTTCATCGCGCGCCCCCTCCCGGCAGCCGCTGCAGTGCGGCGTCCAGGTCTCGGGCCAGTTGTGCGGAGTCGGCGTCACCCGCACCGGGCAACGCTCGTACGACTACCAGGCTACCGGGGGCCAGCAGGCCCACTCGATCGCGCATCAGATGGCGAAGCCTGCGCTTCACCTTGTTCCGTACGACCGCGCCGCCCACTGCCTTGCTCACGACGAAACCCGCACGCGGCGGGGAAGGGGTCTCCCCGGGCGCGTGCGGGTCCGTTGCACCGCTACGAAAGTGGACGACGAGAAGCGGGCGTCCGGCCCGGCGTCCTCGGCGTACCGCGGTCGCGAAATCCTCGCGCCGCCTCAGCCGATTCTCGGAAGGCAGCACGTCATGACCTGTACTGAGATCAGGCGGACAGGCGGGCGCGACCCTTGCTGCGGCGGGACGCGAGAATCGCGCGGCCGGCACGGGTGCGCATCCGCAGCCGGAAGCCGTGGGTCTTCGCGCGACGACGGTTGTTCGGCTGGAAGGTGCGCTTGCTCACTCGGGGGCTCCAGAAATGATGAGGTGGTTGGCGGGGTGTCGCCTGGCTGTCACCGTGCGCCCACGAGTAGCTCGCATTACGCCCGAGTGCACCGCTTCCCGATCACTGTTCGTGATCTATGCCCATCGGAGGCAGGCGGCAGCAGCCATCGACAACTCGACCTGGTTACGGTACGCGCGGCCGCGCCATCCGGTCAAACCGGCGCTGTCCGAGGGACACTGTCCACAGGCTGGGGACAACAACTTGAACCGCACGGGTCGCGCTGACTACCGTGGCCGAACTCCGATTCGTTCCCTTCTCACCGCCCCAGCGGTTTTGTTCCCCAGCCCCACCCGACCGAGATACCGACCCGTCCCGAGAACCACACGTTCGTGGGACCCCGTGAGAGAGCGTGCCCTGTGGCTGACGTACCTGCCGATCTTGCCGCAGTGTGGCCACGCGTGCTGGAGCAACTCCTCGGCGAGGGCCGCGGGCAGGGTGTGGAGGCCAAGGACGAGCACTGGATCCGGCGCTGCCAGCCCCTGGCACTGGTGGCGGACACCGCCCTGCTCGCCGTGCCGAACGAGTTCGCGAAGGGCGTACTGGAGGGCCGCCTCGCGCCGGTCGTCAGCGAGACGCTGAGCCGCGAGTGCGGCCGCCCGATCCGCATCGCGATCACCGTCGACGACTCCGCCGGGGAGCCCCCGGCCCCGCCGTCGCCGCCCGCCCCGCCCCAGCCGCGCTACGAGGAGCCCGAGCTGCCCTCGGACCGCGGCCGCGACGCGTACGAGGGCTACGGGCGCCACCGGGCCGACGACCGTCCGCCGGCCCACGCCGACCAGCACCACGCGGACCCGCTGCCGACCGTCCGCCCCGCCTACCCGGAGTACCAGCGTCCCGAGGACTACCAGCGCCACGAGCCGGGCGCCTGGCCGCGTCCCGCGCAGGACGACTACGGCTGGCAGCAGCAGCGGCTGGGCTTCCCGGAGCGGGACCCCTACGCCGGTCCGGCTCAGGACTACCGCCCGCAGTCGATGGAGCGCCCGCCGTACGAACAGCAGCGCCAGGAGTACGAGCCGCAGCGCTCCGAGTACGACCAGCGGTCCGAGGACTACCAGCGCCACGACCGACGCGAGCTTCCTGAGCACCCGGCGCCGTCGGGTTCGGGACACGTGCACCGCGGCGGTCCCGTCGGCTCCGCGCTGCCCGCGTCCAGCGGCGCCCCCGGCCCGCTGGCGGCCCAGCCGGCGCCCGCCACGGGCCCCGGCGAGCCGACGGCGCGCCTGAACCCGAAGTACCTCTTCGACACGTTCGTCATCGGTGCCTCCAACCGCTTCGCGCACGCGGCCGCGGTGGCCGTGGCCGAGGCACCGGCGAAGGCGTACAACCCCCTGTTCATCTACGGGGAGTCCGGGCTCGGCAAGACCCACCTGCTGCACGCGATCGGGCACTACGCGCGCAGCCTGTACCCGGGCACGCGGGTGCGGTACGTGAGCTCCGAGGAGTTCACCAACGAGTTCATCAACTCCATCCGCGACGGCAAGGGCGACAGCTTCCGCAAGCGGTACCGGGAGATGGACATCCTGCTGGTCGACGACATCCAGTTCCTGGCGGACAAGGAGTCGACGCAGGAGGAGTTCTTCCACACGTTCAACACGCTCCACAACGCCAACAAGCAGATCGTGCTCTCCAGCGACCGGCCGCCCAAGCAGCTGGTCACCCTGGAGGACCGGCTGCGCAACCGCTTCGAGTGGGGCCTGATCACCGACGTCCAGCCGCCCGAGCTGGAGACGCGCATCGCGATCCTGCGCAAGAAGGCGGTGCAGGAGCAGCTCAACGCGCCGCCGGAGGTCCTGGAGTTCATCGCCTCGCGGATCTCGCGCAACATCCGCGAGCTGGAGGGCGCGCTG
Source organism: Streptomyces minutiscleroticus (assembly GCF_014650875.1). Taxonomy (GTDB): domain Bacteria; phylum Actinomycetota; class Actinomycetes; order Streptomycetales; family Streptomycetaceae; genus Streptomyces; species Streptomyces minutiscleroticus. Next base: position 3,356 of record NZ_BMVU01000019.1, on the reverse strand, counting down.
ATCCGGGTGACGGCGTTCGCCTCGCTCAACCGGCAGCCGGTGGACCTCGGCCTCACCGAGATCGTCCTCAAGGACCTGATCCCGGGCGGCGAGGACTCCGCGCCCGAGATCACCGCGACGGCGATCATGGCGGCGACCGCCGACTACTTCGGTCTCACGGTGGACGACCTGTGCGGTTCGTCGCGCAGCCGGGTGCTGGTGACCGCGCGGCAGATCGCGATGTACCTGTGCCGCGAGCTCACGGACCTGTCGCTGCCGAAGATCGGGGCACAGTTCGGCGGCCGCGACCACACGACCGTCATGCACGCCGACCGCAAGATCCGTGCGCTGATGGCCGAGCGGCGGTCCATCTACAACCAGGTCACCGAGCTCACGAACCGGATCAAGAACGGCTGACGGCGTCGCGGCGGCCGCCGCCGTGACGCGGGCGAGGGCGCCCGGGACTCGGATCCCGCGGGCGCCCTCGGGTTTTTCCCGTCCACAGGGCCGGTTCTGTGGACGGGTGGCCGGGGGGACGCCCGGCGCCGGGGCGCCGACGTCCTGAACAGGCTGTGGATACGCCGTCCCGCCATAAGAACGCTCTGAACAGGCTGTGGACGTCCGTCCGAGGGCGCGCGGCGCTCCCTGGGGACGGTTCCTCATCCGGTCCTCATCCGGTCCTCATCGCTCCTCGTCGGTCCTTGTCACGAGAAGCACGAGACCCGACGGGCAGCCCGCGCACGCATCCGCCGCGGCCGTGCGGGAGCCGGTGCCGCCGTCCGTCGAGCCGCGGTCCGTGCGCGGCGCCCGTGCGGCCCGTGCACGGCGCCCGGGAACGTCGTACCGCGCGTGTCCGGCCGCCGCCGGCCCGCGCGTCTCCTCTCCGCACCGCCCCGCAGCCGGGCCGGTCGCCTTCCGAAGCCGAGCCGACAGCCGCCCGAAACCGAGCCGACAGCCGCCCGGAGACGGACCCGATCGCCTTCCGGGAGTCGTCTCCGTGCCGTGAATCGGCGCCTCCGCGCGGCCTCACGGCACTCAGTGCCACCTCCGGCACGCGCTCCGGGACCCGTGTCGCGACCGCCGCTGTTCGAATACGTCGGGAGGACACGGCCGTCCTCCACAGATTGCGGTACTTTCTCGCGTCCACATCCTGGGGACTGCGGAGTTGTCCCGATCTTGTCCACAGGCGGCGCGCACGGCAGCTCATCAGCCCAGTTCAGGTGCCTGTGGATGCGTGGACGAACGATCTCCACAGGCTGTGGACAAAACAAGGGCCCACAGAGGGGCCGTGTCGTTGTCCACCGGCGACCCACAGGCTGTGGGCGATTGTCCCCAGCGATCGGCGACTTCTCCACACCGCTGTCCACTGTTCGGCAAGAAGAGCGTGCTCCTCACTCAGCAGAGTGAAAGGCGTCACACCAAGGTGTCGGGTTGGGCTGTGGGGAACGTGGGTAAACCTGGGGACAGCGCTGGGGAGAAGTGCCCCGACTCTGTGCATCGGGTGTGCAGAACTTTTCCCCGTCCACAGCGCAGCCCGGTTGTCCACCGCTGCCGCCCACAAGGCCAGTGGACAAAAAACCGGCCCTCACCTGCTCATTCGCGGTTATCCACGGTATCCACAGCCCCTACTACTACTCCCGACTAGAGAGAGCTGAGAATTCGTTTGGAAGCGGGGCCTGTGCACAACTCGCGGTCCGGGGCTCCGGTGCCGCCCGGCGCGACTTGACCCCGAGAGGCACCGACTGTCAGTGCGGTGCGTCAGACTGGTCCCCGGCGTCCTCCCCGTCACAGCACGGGCGGCGCCGAATCCAGACGACGAGAACCCAGCGGGCGAGAGCAGCCGGCAACAGCAGGAGGCGGGCTTACGGTGAAGATCCGGGTGGAACGCGACGTACTCGCGGAGGCAGTGGCCTGGGCGGCGCGCAGCCTCCCGGCACGCCCGCCGGCGCCTGTGCTCGCCGGCCTTCTGCTGAAGGCGGAGGAAGGGGCCCTGCGCCTCTCCAGCTTCGACTACGAGGTCTCGGCCCAGGTCTCCGTGGAGGCCGAGATCGAGGAGGAGGGGACGGTCCTCGTCTCCGGCCGCCTGCTGGCCGACATCTGCCGCGCCCTGCCCAACCGGCCGGTGGAGATCTCCACAGACGGTGTACGGGCGACCGTGGTCTGCGGCTCCTCGCGCTTCACGCTCCACACACTGCCTGTGGAGGAGTACCCGGCCCTGCCGCAGATGCCGTCGGCGACCGGCACGGTCCCCGGTGACGTCTTCGCCGCCGCCGCCTCCCAGGTGGCCATCGCCGCCGGCCGCGACGACACGCTGCCGGTCCTCACCGGTGTGCGCATCGAGATCGAGGGCGACACGGTCACGCTGGCGTCCACCGACCGCTACCGCTTCGCGGTCCGCGAGTTCCTGTGGAAGCCGGAGAACCCGGAGGCGTCCGCGGTCGCCCTGGTGCCCGCAAAGACCCTCCTGGACACCGCCAAGGCGCTGACCAGCGGTGACAGCGTGACCCTGGCGCTGTCCGGCTCGGGCGCGGGCGAGGGCCTGATCGGTTTCGAGGGCGCGGGCCGCCGGACGACCACGCGTCTGCTGGAGGGCGACCTCCCGAAGTACCGCACGCTCTTCCCGACCGAGTTCAACTCCGTCGCCGTGATCGAGACCGCCCCCTTCGTGGAGGCCGTCAAGCGCGTGGCCCTGGTCGCCGAGCGGAACACCCCGGTGCGTCTGAGCTTCGAGCAGGGCGTGCTGATCCTGGAGGCCGGTTCCAGCGACGACGCACAGGCTGTGGAGAGGGTCGACGCCCAGCTGGAGGGCGACGACATCTCGATCGCCTTCAACCCGACGTTCCTCCTGGACGGCCTGAGCGCGATCGACTCCCCGGTGGCGCAGCTGTCCTTCACGACGTCCACCAAGCCGGCGCTGCTGAGCGGCAAGCCCGCCGTGGACGCCGAGGCGGACGAGGCGTACAAGTACCTGATCATGCCGGTGCGGCTCAGCGGCTGACGAAAGTCCGCAGGTGAGGGCGGAGCCGTATGAGCGGCTGAGCCCACATCTGTGAGCGGGGGCCCGGGTTTAGGCTCGGGCACGGGCACGCCGGTGCCCTCACGCCATGTCGCTAGTAAGGAACACCTGATGGAGCTCGGTCTCGTCGGCCTCGGCAAGATGGGCGGCAACATGCGCGAGCGCATTCGCCGCGCCGGCCACACCGTCATCGGATACGACCGCAACCCGGACCTCGCCGATGTCCACAGCCTGGAGGAGCTTGTGGGCAGTCTGCAGGCTCCTCGTGTGGTGTGGGTGATGGTCCCGGCGGGCGCGCCCACCCAGGCCACCATCGACGAGCTGGCCGGTCTGCTGGACGAGGGCGACGTGGTCGTGGACG
>NZ_BMVU01000018.1 GCF_014650875.1 Streptomyces minutiscleroticus | reverse complement strand
ACGGCTCCAGCCGGGCCCACTGGTCGTTCGTCAGATCACCACGTCCCACAAGATGTGATCATCCACAACCAAGATCGACTTTCGCAACAGGCCCTAGGAAGATCGCCGAGGTGACGTTCACCAGGGCGGACCGGGTCCGGGACGTGCTCCACAACTTCAACGCCGACGGCTTCGAGGCGCTCTACCCGAAGTACAAGGGCGGGCGGCCCAGGACGTTCCCGCTGCCCGAGCGGCGCGAGATCAAGAAGAGCGCCAAGTCCGAGCCTGCCGAGCACGGCCTGCCGTTCTCGACTCGGAGCCTGGTCAAGCCGGTCGACTTCCTGGTCGCCGAGGGGGTGGCCGACGACATCAGCCACGAGGGCCTGCGGTTCCTGCTCCGAGAGGAGGGCGTGTCGTTTCACCGCATAAAGACCTGGAAGACCTCCCGCGACCCGGACTACGCGGCCGAGAAAGCCCGCGTCGAGCACCTCTACGCGATCGCCGACGGCGAGGTCCTGCCCGAGGAGGGTGAGCCTGAAGTCGTCTTCTGCCTGGACGAGTTCGGCCCGCTCAACCTCCATCCCCACCCTGGGCGGCAGTGGGCCGAGCGCGGGGGGCGGCACAAGGACCCCGGCCGGGAACCGAGGCCCCGCCGACGGGCGACCTGCACCCGCCCGCACGGGGTCAGACACCTGTTCGCCGCCTACGACCTGGGCAGGAACAAGCTCTACGGCCACATCAAGCCGAGGAAGCACCGGACCGAGTTCCTGGAATCCTGCCGCTGTCTGCGCGGCCTCCACCCGCCCGAGATCCGCATCGCGTTCGTACTCGACAACTTCTCCCCGCACCTGACCGCGAAGAAGGACAGCCGCGTCGGCGACCGGGCCGCGGCGAACAACGTCGGACTCGCCTGCACGCCGACCAACAACTCCTGGCTGAACCGCATCGAGGCCCAGTTCACCGCCCTGCGCTACTGCACCCTGGACGACACCGACCACGCCACCCACAAAGAGCAAAGCAGCATGATCCGTCGCTGCATCATCCGGCGGAACCAGCACGCCGCCGACGAACGCCTCCGCGAGGTCGTGGCCGGGGCCGACGTCGCCTGAATCGGGGTGATCCTCACGACTGTGTCACCGGTCGCATCGATCCCCACTTCCTTCGCCGCTCATCAGGGCAGGCGGGCGTGTTCGGCCCGGCTGGCAGCGATCCGCTCACGCGCGAGCGTACGGGCCCGCTCGGTGTCGCCGCCGGTGAGTCGGGCGAGGATCGTCGCGAGCGGCCTGATCCGACCCCGGCCGCCCCAGTGGCCCTCGGGGATCTCGGTGGGAAATACCCAGATACGGCCGGCGTCACGCGGCCAGGCGCCGTTCTCCGCGTCGAGGATCGCCTCGGTGACCTCGGCGATGACGCTCGCACGCTTCTGCTCGTCGAGCTGGCCCTCGGGGACGGACGGGACGACCTTGTAGCGAGGTGCGTCCGCGGGTTCTCCGCCGACGTAGATGCCGACCGGTCGGTGCAGCCAGAGCCAGGAGACGGAACGGGTCACCGGGTCGGCGGGGTCGAATCCCTCGTTGCGGACGAGGATCTCGGTGATGCGGTTCAGCAGCGCCGCCTCGGCGTCCGGCTGGAGCGCACCGTCGGGAATGTACACGTCGAGCATGGGCATGGTCGATCTCCTTTATGAGTTTAGTTCTTCAACTCAGGTCGGAGGCTACGAGGGCTAAGTACTACTTGTAAACCCAGACGGGTACACTCGGCCCATGGAGACGCGGCGAATCGACCCGGTGAACTGCTCGGTGGCGCGCGCCCTCTCGGTGGTGGGGGAGCGCTGGTCGCTGCTGATCGTCCGTGAAGCGCTGGACGGCGCGCGCCGGTTCGGAGAGTTCCACTCCCGCCTCGGGATCGCCAGAAATCTCCTGGCGACTCGGCTCGAGACCTTGGTGACCGCGGGAGTGATGCGCCGCGTGCCCTATCAGGAGCCCGGGGATCGGCAGCGATTCGCCTACGAGCTCACCGAGCAGGGCCGGGCGTTGCGGCCCACGCTCGTGGCGCTCCTGGAATGGGGCGACACCTACCTCGCCGACCCGCAGGGCCCGTCGGTCGTCGTCCGGCACCGGCCCGTCGACGATGCGATCTCCTGCGACGAGCCGGTCAAGGTCATCCTCGAGTGCGCTGCGGGACACGGCCACCTCGCCCCGGAAGACGTCTGCCGCACACCCGGGCCGGGCGCGCGCTTCGTGGAAAGCTCCTGAGATCCCAGGATCGTACTCAGCACCTCATGGCGCGAGAAGCATGATCCAAGCAGTGGGGCCGACGCCTGGGCCGTGGGGCAGACGTCGGATGCTGCGGCTAGGTGCCGTGACCGGAAAGGTTCACCGGCTCACGACGCCTGGCACGGCACCTCGCCCCATGAGAGATCATGAGGTCTGTCTCCGTATGCGGACATGCCTCCAAAGAGAACCGGCCCGTCCAGGCGGAGTTCCACCGCGTCTCGAGCGGCCGCAGCGCGCACGCCGGCGCGGCAGGAGCCTTGAGCGTCCTGCGGGTCGGGCTGGTCCGTCGCGAGGCCCGACCGGCGTGGCGACAAGCTGCGGTTTCGGCTGGGGGAGGAGTCACGGTGCGGTCGTGGGCGCCGATCCTTTCGGTTCCGGTGTTCGTGAAGCGCCTTGTAGGAGGACCCGGCCTGGCGCGGCGTCGGGGCAGCGGTGTGGTGTTCGATATGCGAACCGGTGGTTTCCCACCTTCGTGTGTATAAGCCCGCTTCGGGCTACCGAGGCCGGCAAGGCGCCCGGATAGTGGATGCGCCGGGGCGCTGATCCCGGCGCATCCACTCCACTATGAACAGCAGAGGTGCAGCACTATGCCCACGACCGAGGCGACCGACCGCGTCCAGCTCGTCTTCTCCCTGTTCGACGCCGACGGCAATGGTTACATCGAGCCTGCCGACTTCGACCTGATGGGCCGCCGGGTCGTCGCGGCGGTGCCGGCGGCCGGCGACGCCGTGAAGGAGCGGATGCTCGGTGCCTTCCGCCGGTACTGGGACACGCTCGTGACCGAGCTGGACGCGAACGGCGACGGGCGCGTCAGCTTCGAGGAGTTCACCGCCATCGTGCTCAATCCGCAGCGGTTCGACGCCACGGTGGAGGAGTTCGCCCAGGCCCTGGCGGCGATGGGCGACCCGGACGGCGACGGTTTCGTCACCCGCCCGGATTTTCGTGCACTGATGGAGGCCATCGGCTTTCAGCGCTCCAACATCGAGGCGCTGTTCGACGCCTTCGGCCCGGTCGACGGCGACCGCGTCGCGGCGACCGTCTGGGCGGAGGGCATCGAGGACTACTACCGCCCGGAGAAGGCCGGCATCCCCGGCGACCACCTGACCGCGGACGCGGCCCTGTGACCCGGCTCGGCGGACCGAGGCCCCATGGCGAGGGGTTAGCCGCGACCAAGCCCGTCGTCGGTCTGGCGGTCGGCCGGGGCACGGGCCCCGAACTCGCGGCCGTTTTCGAGCGCGTCCTGGGCGCACTCACCACCGCCCACCCCACCGGTGTGGAGGTCGTGCGCTCTGAGCGCCTTTACCACTCCTACGTCTCGCTGCGCGAGGAGTACGGCGTCGACCGTATCCGGGAGTTGACCGCGCAGGACGCGGACCACTACGAGCGGTTCTGCCGCCGCCTGAGCGAAGACGGCGCCGATGTCGTGTTCCGCACGGCGATCAACGCCCAGTCGCTGTATCTCGTCCGCCGGCGTCTGCGCGCCGTGAAGGTGGACCTCCTCACGGCGGGGGAGAAGTCGCTGCTGCTGGTGCGCGACCAGGCACAGGGGTTCTACACCGGGGAGAACCGGCACACCCCGCACGAGGTCACCCGCACCCTGACCTTCAGCCGCGAGACCACCGAGGCGGTCGTCGGCTACGCCCTGGAACGGGCCCGGCGCGAGTGGGGTGACGGCCGCGTCGCCCGCGTCGTGATGGCGTACAAGTTCCATCTGCTGGACGGTGCGTTCGACGCCTGGGTGGCCGACCTCGCGGACCGGCTCGACGTGCGGATCGAGGTGTTCCAGCCGGACACGGTCAATCGCAACCTGATCACCCACGGTCTGCCGGACCGCACGCTGCTCATCGCGGGAAACGAGTGGGCCGACATCATGCACGTCGTGTTGCTGGACCGGTTCGGCTCCGACCGGCAGGAGAATCGTTGCACGGAGAACGTCTGCCTCGATCCGGGGGTGGCAGGCCTGGTGGAGTATCAGACCGTGCATGGTTCCGCGGACGACCTGGCCGGCCGGGACCTGGTCAACCCGGTGGCGACGATCCGCGCGGCGGCCCGCGTCGCGGAACGGCATGCCGGGTGTCCTGGTGCCGTGCAGGCCACCGAGACGGCCCTGGCGGTGCTGGACGAGCAAGGGGTGCACACCCCGGACCTCGGCGGCCGGCACTCCACCACCGCCGTGGTCGACGCGCTGCTCGACGCCCTCGAAGCGCCCGGCTCCGGTGGTGTCCCGAGGGGCCCTGCCCTGGTCGGCGGATCATGATTCAGCAGGTGGCGAGGGTCTTGGCGGTCGAAGCACCCGGTACCGGCCGCGTGTCGAAGGGCGTCGCCCTGGTGGGCGGGTCATGACCGAGCGGACAGGGACGGCCCTGGTCATGGTGGACCTGCAGAACGACTTCTGCGCCGGTCCCGTGGCCCGGGCCCGCTTCACAGGCGATCCCGCCGTCCTGGACGCCGCCGTCGCCGGCAGCGTCCAGGCCGCGTCGGCGGCCCGCCGCAACGGTGTAGAGGTGGTCTTCGTCCGCTTCGTCGGCGACCCCGCATATCAAGGGGACAGCTGGCGGCGGCGCGACCAGCAGCTGGGAAAGCGGCCGAAATGCCTGGAGGGCTCGTGGGGCGCCGAGTTCCACGGGGTCGCCCCCGCCGCGAACGAGCGCACCTTCACCAAGCGGGCGTGCTTCGACGCCTTCCTCAGCGACGGTTTCGAGGAACACCTGGCCGCGCAGGGCGTCGGACATCTGGTCCTCGCCGGGCTGTATGCCGACGTGTGCGTGGACACCACCGCCCGCACGGCATTCCAGAAGGGCTTCCACGTCACCGTCCTGACGGACTGCACCACCGCCCTGCACCTGCCCCACGAGACCGTCCTGCACTTCATGCGCACCGTCTACGGAGCCCGGACCGTTCCCATGGACGACCCCCAGGCATGGACCACGCCTGCACCCGCGCCCAGCCGGAAGGAGGAACCGTGCCCGCCCCTGAACTGACCGACGGTGTGGCAGCGGGCGTGGGCCGCACCGCGCTGCTGGTGGCCGCCGCCCGCGCCATGGAAACGCACCGTCCCGACGCCCTGGCCCGGGACACGTTCGCCGAACACTTCGTCCGCGCGTCACCTGTCGCGGCCGACTGGCCGGTGCGTCCCGACCAGGTCCCCGACGCGGACGCCGACCCGCTGTGGGGCCGGCTGGGCCGCTACTTCGCCCTGCGCACCCGCGTCCTGGACGATCACCTGCTGCGCTCGGCACGACGGGGTGTGCGCCAGGTGGTGCTGCTGGGCGCGGGCCTGGACACCCGGGCGTACCGGCTCGCCTGGCCGCCCGGCTGCACGGTCCACGAGATCGACACCGACAAGGTACTGGCCTTCAAGCAGTCGGTGCTCGACCGGGAAGGGGCCGCACCTGTGGCGGAGCGCCGGCCGCTCGCGGTCGATCTGCGACATGACTGGGCTCGGGCGCTGCTGGACACGGGGTTCGATCCCACCGCACCGACCGCCTGGCTCGCCGAGGGACTGCTGCTCTACCTCCCGGCGGACGCGGAACGGTACCTGATCGCCACGGTGGACCGGCTCAGCGCAGCCGGCAGCACCTTGGCGTACGAGATCAAGGAGGTCGCCGAAGAGCCGCGGGTACGGGCCGGCGCGGTATACGCCGCGGCGCGGCAACGGCTCGGCATCGACCTGCTGTCCCTCTTCGACACCGCGCCCCGTCCCGACTCCGCCGGTGAACTCGCGCACCGAGGCTGGACGGTGGAGGTCCGCAGCCCGTACGACTTCACCGCGGCGCACGGATGCGGACTGCGTCCGGAGCCGGACGACGCTCTGGCGGTCAACCGCTGGATCTTTGCCGAGGCGACCGGCACCAGATCGCGACCAGGCACGATGCCGTGACTTTGGTGGTGATCCTCAGGGAGGTTGAGCAGGATCGCGACGCGCTGGGGGAGCAGGCTCGTCCTGTCGCGCTGTGGTGTCGGACACCCAGACCCCCGCTTGTGCGGGTGTTCCTGACCGTCGATGACGATCGTCTCGATCGTGCCGCGTGGGGACCGCCCGGCCGGCGCCGCCATGGTCCAGCTCCACGAAAGCCGATGCGGCCTGCGGTAGTGCGGCGGCCGCACCCCGTAGTCCCTGAATCCGGAGCGGTCATGGCGGGGCGGTCGTGCCGCCGCCCTCAAGGCGAGTTTCGTCCGGTCGGGCGGACGGGGATGTTGCGACGGCGGTCGCCTCGTCGAAGCGTTCGGCGGCCAGATAGGCGGTGAAGACAGATTCCGGCATCGGGTCCGAACTCGGCCCTGCAGTCCTGGATCAGAGGCTCGGCCGGTTCGACGCATTCGGCGACGTGTCCGGCGACCGCGTAGGTCATGGCCATGTTCAGCAAGGACCGGAGGATGTCCGGGTGGCCTGCGCCGAGGACCTCCGTCCGCCTGGAGGCCACCTCCTGGGACAACTGCACGGCGGCGTCCAGGTATCCCAATGTCATGTGTCATGCACTGGCCGGCCAAATCGCTGCGGAATGCGTGCGTGCGGTCGCAGGGGCGGGGCTATCCCTGCGTGATCGTCAGGTCTGCGGCGGGATCGGCGGCCAGGGCCTGTGCGACCTGTGCGGGGTCCAGGACGTCGGCTGCGAAGTGCACGCCGGGGGCGATCGAGCCGTGGAGGAGGCGGAGGACGGCGGTGGCCGTGAGGAAGCCGCTCAGTTCGTAGGAGTCCGCGGAGCGCAGGACGAGCTTGGCGGCGGGCGGGCCGTCGGTCGCGCCTTCCCAGAGATGGAACTCCTGCCCGTACCACGCGCCGTAGTGGCGTACGTCCTCTGCTGCCGCAGCCACCAGCCCGGTGGTGTCCGTGCTGTTCATGGCCCAGGCCATGGCCAGTTCCCCGGCGAGGCGCTCGCCGCCGAAGACGGTGTACCAGCGCACGTGGCCGATCCCTGTGTCCCGGGCCAGGCGGACGGCCTCTGTGGAGAGGAAGGGGAAGACGGAGACGGGCCTGGGGAAGGCGTCGAGGCGCACGTCCCGGCGGGGTGGCAGCGCGCGCTCGCGTACGCCACCGTTCTGCCAGGCGGCCGCTGAGGTGCCGTGCTCGGGGCCGCGGGCGAGCAGGACGTCGCCGGCGGCTGCGGGGGTCAGCGGGGCGACTCCACCGAGGTACGCGTCCAGCCTGGTGGCGCGGCGGGTGCGAGCGGTGAGCGCGCGGGGCAGAAGGCCCGACAGGCCCGGCAGCGCGCCCGCGGAGAGCACGGCCGTGCGTCCTGCCGTCGCCCACTGCCCGGCGCCGCCGTCGGCGCACAGCAGGCGGTGGGCGGGGTCGTCGCCGGCGGCGTCGACGTAGTCCGCGCCGTGCCGCAGGGCCGCCTCGGCGACGGTGTCCAGGATCCGGTAGGAGGGGCCCGCGCAGTTGACGACGAGCCGGCAGCGGGCGGCGAACCGGTCCAGGGAGTCGGGGTCGTCCAGGTCGACCGCCATGGTGGCGGCAGGCGGGCCGTCCGCAGGCAGGGCGTCGAGCAGTGCGTCGGCCTTGCCGGGGTCGCGGCCGGCGATGAGCAGCGGGGAGGCGCCCGCCTGGTGGAGCCGCCGTACGGCCGCGCTGCCGACCGCTCCGTAGCCGCCGATGACGCCGATGGCCGAGGTCGAAGTGTTGTTCACAGGAGTCCTCGTCGTTCCGTGCCGGATGGGTGCATGACTGGTTAATGCAAATGATAATTATTATCGTCTAGTTCCGATGGCCTACGACGGAAGAAGTGGCGGATGACGATGTACGACGTGATCGTGGTCGGTGGAGGGCCCGCGGGCCTCAACGCGGCACTGGTGTCCGGACGTCAGCGCAGGAAGGTCCTCCTGCTGGACTCCGGCAGCCCGCGCAACGCGCCGGCGGACGAGATGCACATGTTCCTCAGCCGGGACGGCTTCGACCCCGCCGAACTGCGCCGCATAGGCAGGGAGCAGCTGGGCGCCTACCCGAACGTGTCCGTGCGCGAGGCCACCGTCACCGACGCCGCGGCCGGGCAGGGCGGCTTCGCCCTGACGCTGGCCGACGGCACGGTGGAGCGGGCCCGCAGGCTGGTGCTGGCCACAGGACAGGTCGACGTGCTCGACGAGCAGGTGGAGGGGCTGTCCGCACTGTTCGGCAAGGGCGTGTACCACTGTCCGTTCTGCCACGGCTGGGAGACCAGCGGACTGACCCTCGCCGTCCTGGGACACGAGCTGCCGCAGGTCATGCAGTCCCTGTACGTCGCCGACCGCTTCAGCGGCGACGTGGTCGTGTGCACCAACGGGCGCCCGGTGCCCGAGCAGGCCGCGGGCAGGCTCGCCGCCGCCGGGATCGCCGTGGAGGAGGCGGCCGTGACGCGGATCGAGGGCGAGGCCGGGGCCCTGCGCCTGGTCTTCGACGACGGCCGGGTCCTGGAGCGCCAGGCCGTGTACCACCGGGCGCCCACCCGGCAGCACTCCGGCCTGGCCGAGCGGCTGGGCTGCCACATCCTGCCGGACGGCTGCGTGCGGGTGGACGAGTTCCAGCGCACCTCCGTGCCCGGTGTGTACGCGGCCGGGGACACCGCCCGCCTGGAGGCGCTGCCCGACGCCCTCACCTTCGTGATCACCGGAGCGGCCGACGGTGCCCGCGCCGCGGTCTGGCTGGACCAGGAGCTGTTCCGCGAGGACGCCGGCCTGGGCGGCTGAGCTGCGGCACCGCCGGGTGCGGCGGGGACGCGGCCGTCCCCGCCGCACCCTTGTCACCGTCCGCCCGCCTCGCGGATCGCGGCGGCGAGACCCGCCACCGTCGGCTGCTCGAGGAAGCGGCGCGGCGCCACCCGGCCCAGTCCTTCCCGGTGGAGCGAGCCGAGCATGCGCATGGCGAGCAGGGAGTCGCCGCCGAGCGCGAAGAAGTCGGCGGTGCGCTCGTCCACGGGGCAGTCCAGCAGCTTCCGCCAGTGGGCGGCGACGGCCTCCTCCACCGCGTCCCGAGGCGCTCCCGCCTCGGCATCGAGGGCCTTGGCCTTCGTCGGGACGGACAACCGCCGGCCGGACGCCGTGCCGAGGCCGTCGGTGTCCTGGGCGTCCACCGCGTTGGGCAGTTCGACCACCGCCGACCAGCCGTCGGCCCGCACCAGTGACTCCACGGTGGCCATGACGTCCTGGAACATCCGGTCCACGTCCTCGGCCGCGAACAACTCCTCCACCAGGGAGAAGACGACGACGAGCTCTCCGCGCAGCTCGAACAGCCGCACCTCCAGGGCGACCTGGGGCGTGCGCAGCTGCTGGTGGTGGCTGAGCAGGTCGACCGCTCCCAGCGGTCCGGCCTCCTGGGGCACCTCGCTGCCCAGCGCCGCGTCCACGCCCAGGGTGGACTGGAAGACGACGGGGGCCACCGGGCGGTGGGTGCCCAGGCGGCGACCCAGTTCGCGCGAGACCTCGACACCGGTGATCAGGTTGTGGGCGAGCGCGTCGCCGATGTCCTGCTGGGCGCGGGCGGCGAGGTCGGCGAAGACCGGGGCCTCGGGCAGGTCCACGGGCAGCAGCATGGTGGACGAGAAGGCGCCCACCAGCCGGGACACGTCGGGGTGCAGCGGCAGGCGGTTCAGCTGGAGGGTGTTGAGCAGGAAGCGGCGGTGGCCGCAGGTCCGGGAGACGGCCGCGGCGAACGCGGCGAACATCGCCGCGGACGGGGTGACGCCGTGCTCGGTGCACAGCCGGCGCAGCGTCGCCCAGCGCTGCGGGTCCAGCGTCGCCTGGCGGGTGCCCATCAGGGTGGGGCGCACCTCGCCGGGGTCGGCCGCCAGCGGCAGGGCGGGCGGCAGGGGGAAGTCGTCGAGGCGGTCGTACCACCAGTCGCGGTCCTCCTGCCAGGCCCGGGTGCCGGGCAGTTCGCGCAGGGTGGTGACGTAGTCGCCGTAGTCGATGTCCAGGGGCGCGAGGACGGCGTTGTAGTCGGAGGCCAGGGCGAACAGGTCGCGGTAGAAGACGCTGGAGGACCAGCCGTCGATGATGAGCAGGCTGGTGGAGGAGTGCAGGCGGGCGCGGTCGCCGGGCAGCAGGGTCAGCCGCATGTCCAGTCCGCAGCCCCGGGACGGGTCGGGGCCCTCGGTGCTCATCTCGTGCCGGATCTCCGCCAGGCGGGCGGCGGCCGTCTCCTCGTCGGCGTCGCGCAGGTCGGTGACCCGCAGCTGAGGTATCGCGTCCGGGTCGTCCAGGGGCAGGACGTGCTGCCGGCCGTCGGGCAGGACGCGGGCCCGCAGCACGGCCTGGTGCTCGGCCAGCCGCTCCAGGGCGTCCTGGAGCGCGTCGGGGGCCTCGTCGGCGTCGATGTCCTCCAGACCGATGTCCACGTAGTGGTGGGCGGAGCGGTACGACAGCTCCCAGGCGTCCTGCTGGCCCACGAAGTAACCCTGCTGGAGCGGCAGGAGCGGGAAGGGGGCCTCGGGGTCCTCGCGCCGGACGAGGTCCAGGGGCAGCGGGCGCAGGGCGCCGGTCCCGGCGCCTGTGCTGCGTTCGTGGACCAGGGCGGCGAGCTGGGCGGCGCTCTGCTCGACGCGGACGTCGGCCAGGGCGAGCGGCGCGCCGAGCCGCTTGCGGAGCATCGCGGCCATCCGGACGGCCAGGACGGAGTCACCGCCCAGGCTCAGGAAGCTGGCGTGCGCGGAGACGGAGGCGAGGTCGGTCTCCAGGGCGTCGGCCCAGACACCGCGTACGGCGTCGACCAGTTCGGCCGGGGCCGACTGCGCGGCGGCGGTGTTCTCGGTGGCGGAAGGAGAGGTCAACAGGGTGCTCCCGTCGGAGTGGTGGTGCGGATGACGCGGTCCACGGCGTGGACGCGGGGAAGGGGTGCGCCCGGCGGCAGCCGGTCGGCGAGCGCGGCGCGGACCCGGTCGGGGTCCGGCCTGCCGACGCCGGGGCGGACGCGGCCGGCGAGGACGCGCTGGCCGGCGGCCGCGGCGAGCGGGTGCCCGTCCGTCGGCAGGACGGGCAGCGGGTCGAAGCCCGCGGCGTCCAGCTGCCGTGTCCACTCCTCGGCGGTGAGGAGGACCCGGTCCTGGCCGGCCCGCAGGTCGGTGAACCAGCCCTGCTCGTCGGGCGCGGGCGACATCAGCAGGTACATGGAGGTGAGGGCCTGGTAGTGCTCCTGGCACGACTCGACCAGGACCAGCAGCCCGCCGGGCACGAGCAGTTCCCTCAGGGCCGCCAGGGCCCGGCCGGCGTGCCGTGCGTTGTGCAGGACGTTCGCCGCCAGCACGACGTCCTGCGACGCGGGTGCGAAGCCCTGCGCGAGCGGGTCGGCCTGGATGTCGAACAAGGCGTGGCGCAGTCCGGGGCGGGCGCCGAAGACGTCCCGGGCCTCTTTGAGGAAGAACGGGGAGACGTCCGTGAACAGGTAGTCCACGGGGGTGCCGCCGAGGGCCTCCAGGACGGTTCCGGTGGTGCCGCCCACTCCGGCTCCTGCCTCCAGGACGCGCAGCGGTGCGTGTGCGGCCCGGTGGCGGGCCTGGTCGACGACGAGGGAGGCCGCGGCGTGGTTGGCCCAGCGGCTGGGGGTGCTGTCGCGGTAGTTGCCCTGTGCGGTGTCCGTCCGCCCGTCGGGGAAGAGCACTTCCTGGAGGGTGGCGCGGTCCTGCAGCAGCAGCGGCAGCCGTTCGGCCGCGGAGCGGAAGAAGCGGGTCATCGACGGCGGGTAGCCCAGCCCCCGGCACGCCCCGTCGAGGTCGCGCAGTGCCCGGGCGTGCTCGCGGCGATCGGGCACCTCCAGACCGTGGTACCGGCCGGTCCGCGTGTCCTGGACGAGCCGGTTCTCGGCGGCCAGGGTGCGCAGCCAGCGCCGTACGAGCCAGGCGTGCCGGGGCGCGGCCGCCAGGGCCGCGAGGACCTCGTCGGCGTCGTGTCCGCGTCCGTCGCGGAACAGGCGGGTCCGGTCCAGTACGCGGGCCATCGTCAGCAGCGCGGTCTCGTCGAGCCGGCGCATCAGCGCGGGGAGCGGGGCCGGGTCGGTGTCCTGTACCGAGTCGTCACCGGCGGCGGTCGCGCGGGCCGTTGCGTCCGTACTGTCGCCGCCCGGGACCGAGCTGTGCGAGGGCTCCCGCTCCGCGGCCGGGGGCGGGCCCGCCACCAGCAGGGTGCCGTGCGGGCCGCCGGGTACGAGCTGCCAGTCCGCCACCCCCGGCAGCCCGGTGAGGTCGGTGTCCGTGAGCGCCGTCGTCATGACCGGCCGTCCTCGGCGCCGTCGACCACGGTGATCACCGGTGCCGGGGCCCCGGGCTCGGCGCGGCGCAGGTGGTCGCGCAGCACCTCGGGCAGACGGCGGCCGACGAACAGGGGGAAGGGCTCGTGGGCGGTCGGACCGGTGGGCGCGGGCGCGTCCTCGCAGGCGGCGGGGGCGCAGGACGCCGGTGCCGCCACGGCCAGCGTCCGGGGGTCGGCGGTGTCGAGCAGGACGGCGGCGTCGACCCCGTCCAGGGCCCGGCGCAGGGCGTACGGGGTCATCGCCCCGGGCGCGTCGAGGAGCAGGGCGTTGGGGATGCCGCGCAGGACGACGGGGCCGTCACCGCCGAGCGCGGCGCGCACCGCCTCCGCGAGTGCGCCCTCCTGGCGTGCGGCCCAGGACACGCGGCGCACCGGGCGGGTGCCGGGCGCGCCGTGCCGCGGGCCGACGCGCAGGACGAGGTCGTAGCGGTAGCGGGTGAGTTCGGTGTCCTCGGCCATGGTGCGGGCGTGGACGCTCATGCGGACCGGGCGCGGCTGGGCGGCGCAGGCGGCACGGACGGCCTCGGGGGTGAAGGACAGTTCCTCGTCCGCCGCGGCGGCGGCCGCGGCCCTGGCGGCGATCGTCTTCTCGTCCGCCTCGGGGTCGCGCGCCCGCTCCAGCCGGCCGAAGTGGTCCAGGAGGAAGTCCGAGTGCCGGTTGTCCCCGACGATCACGGTGCCGCCGTCCTCGACCGCGGCCAGCGCCCCGTGCAGGACGGCCGTCAGGTAGGCGAGGTCGGGGAAGCACTGGGTGACCGAGTTGAGCAGCACGCAGTCGGGGCGCGTGCCGGGGCCGAAGACGGTGTCCACGGCGTCGCGCACCTCGGAGGCGGTCGTCTCGTGGGCGGCGGCCCGGACGAACGCGGTACGGGGCAGGGCGGCGGCGGTGAGCCGGTCCACCGCGACCTGGGCGACGTCGGTGCCGACGTAGCCGTCCAGGTGCGGATGGAGGCGGTGGGCGAGCAGGCCGGTGCCGCAGCCGAGTTCGAGCAGCCGGCGCGGGCGCTGGGCCAGGACGAGGTCCACGGTGCGCTCCACCCAGTCGCGCATGTGCGCCTCGGGCAGCGGCGCTCCGGTGTCGGAGGCCCGCCATCCGGACAGATCCAGGTCGTCGGCGTGCCGGCTCTCCCCCGTCTCGTAGACGAATGCGTACACCTCGGCCCACTGGTCGAGGTGTTCGCGCAGCAGGGGGCCCGGTTCGGGCGTGGCCGCCACGGCGTCGGGGTGCGGGACGACGCGGACGCCGCCGTCGGGTGCGGGCCGGGCGTCTGCCACCCAGGGGTGGGCGGCCAGCAGGGCCGTGATCCGGTCGGTGGACGCGGCCGTGGGGTCAGCCGCGGTGGGGTCGGACACCGGGGTGCTCCGTTCGTTCGTCGTGTTCGGTGTGGAGGGCGTCGTGCGAGGTGTCGTGCCGGTGGTCGGCGGTCGTGGGCGGTCGCGGTGTCAGCCGGCGTCCGGCCAGGTGCAGGACGCGGTCGGCGCGGGCGGCCGTGTCCGGGTCGTGGGTGACGGTCAGGACGGCCAGGCCGTCCCTTCTGAGCTGCTCGACCAGGTCGAGCACGGACCGTGCCGAGACGGGGTCGAGGGCCGCGGTGGGTTCGTCCAGCAGCAGTACGTCGGGGCGGGCGGCCAGGGCGCGGGCGAGTACGGCCCGGCGCCGCTGGCCGCCGGAGAGCGCCGACGGGCCGCGGCCGGCCAGTTCGGCGGGGAGCCCGACGGCCGCGAGCAGCTCCCGTGCCCGCTTGCGGCCGGCGGGTCCGCCCACGCCGTGGAACACTCTCAGCGGCCGGGCCACCGACCGGCCGACCGAGTGCGCCGGGTTGAGTTCGGTCGCCGGGTCCTGTCCGGCCAGCTGGATCGCCCGCAGTGTCTCCCGGTCGCGCAGGCGGGCCGTGGCGGGCAGCGGGCGGCCGTGCAGCAGCACCTGGCCGCCGGCGGGCGGGCGGCGGCCGGCCAGGGCGTGCAGCAGGGTCGTCTTCCCGGCACCTGACGCCCCGGTGACGGCCAGCCAGTCGCCCGCCGTCAGCTCCAGGTCGCAGCGGTCGAGCAACGGTGTGCCGTCGGGGGTGCGCAGCTCCAGTCCGCGGGCCGACAGCACGGGTCCGGATGCAGCAGTGGTGCGGCACCGGCCCGGGGCAGGGGGAAGGGTGGTGTCCTGCGACGCGTGGACGGACGCAAGGCCGGCTTCGTGGCGTGGAGGGAAGGCGGACGAGTGCCCGGCCCCCGGCACCGGGACATCGGTGGCCGGACGGGAGTTCTCGTCTGCGCCCGCGATCGCGGGAGCCGGATTCGGGGTGCGCCGGGCCCGGGAGCCCGGACGCGAGGGAGTCCTCGCGGGTCCGGATGCCGCGACCGGTTCGAGTACGAGGGTCCGGTCGGCCAGTTCCGCCGCCAGCCGGGCGTCGTGGGTGACCAGGACGACGCCCCGGCCGGAGGAGCCGCGCAGGGATCGCACCGCTTCGGCGACCATGTCGGCGCAGGCGGCGTCGAGTGCCGAGGTCGGCTCGTCCAGGACGAGCAGGTCCGGATCGGTGCACAGGGCGCGGGCCAGGGCGACCCGCTGGGCCTGTCCGCCGGAGAGCTCGCCCGCGCGCCGGGAGGCGAGTCCGGGCGTCAGCCCCAGCCGGTCCATCAGGGTGCCGACCCGTTCCGCGCGGGTGGCGGCGTCGCCGGTGAACTCCTCGCCGATCAGGCGGTCGACCCGCCACAGCGGGTTCAGGGCCGCGCCGGGGTCCTGTCCCAGCCAGCCGCAGTGGGCGCGCCGCCACCGTCTGGCCGCCCGCCCGGCGGGCACCGTCGTGCCACGCCAGCTCACGGTGCCCCCCGTACGGCGCAGCCCGTCCGGCAGAACGTCGAACAGGGTGCGCAGCAGTGTGGTCTTCCCCGCTCCGGAGGCGCCGACGACGGCCAGGACCTCGCCGTCGCCGACGCTCAGGTCCACCGGCGGCACCACGGTGGCCTCGTCGTGGACGCGGTGGACGGTCAGTCCGTCGGCCGCCAGCAGCGGCACGGCGGCCCCGACGGTACCGGTCCCGGCGGCCGTGGCCCGCGTGTGCGCGGTCATCCGGTCTCCCCCGGTGTGCGGGCGGCGGCCCGGGCCGCCGCGGCGATCATCCAGGCGCAGCCCGCGAGAGGGATCGCGGGGGCCAGCAGTGCCATGGGGTTGAGCGCGGCTCCGGGCAGGTTCTCGCTGAGCATCAGAGCCCAGTCGGGCGTGGGCGGCTGCGGTCCCAGGCCGAGGACGGCGAGGGCCGCCGCGATCTGCAGTGCCGTGACCAGACGGAGTCCGGCGTCGGCGGCGACCAGCCGGCGCAGGGCGGGCATGACCTCGTGGACGAGGACGGCGGATGTGCGCTCGCCGCGTTCGACGGCGGCGAGCACGTGTCCGCTGTCGCGCAGGTGCGCGCACTGCGCGGTGACGATCCGTGCGGTCAGCGGCGCTCCGCTGAGCACCGCCGCCACGACGACCGCCGTGGTCCCGGGCAGTGCGACGGCCAGGACCAGGGCCAGGACAAGGGCGGGGACGGCCAGCAGCAGGTCGCACAGCGCGCGCACCGCGTGGGCGGTGCGGCCGCCCGTCCAGCCCGCGGTGAGGCCGAGCGCGGTGCCGCAGACGACGGCGGCGGCCGCGGTCAGGAGGGACACCGTGAGCAGATGGGTGCCGCCGGCCAGCACCCGGGACAGCACGTCGCGTCCCAGGGCGTCGGTGCCCAGCAGGTGCTCTCCGCCGGGCGGTGCCCAAGGCGCGGCGACCGTGCGCTCCGGTGGGTGCGGGGCGGCGTACCGGCCGAGCGGCACGCACACCAGCAGGACGACGGCCGCGGCGACGGGCACCGCACGGCGGACGGCCCCGGCGGCAACCGGCGGTGTACGGCGACGGGTGGCTTCGGCGGGGGCCGGCACGGTACGGGGGGTCACAGGCCCCCTCCCACGTTCCGCGGTACGGCGGTGACGGCGCCCTTCGTGACGCGCGGCGCCGAGGCGGCGCGGTGGGCGGCCAGGTCGGCCGTCAGCATGCCCAGCAGCAGGACGACGGCCGGGAGGAGGGCCGCGGCCTGGACCACGGGGACGTCGCGCACCGCCACGGCGGACACCAGCAGCTGCCCGGTGCCCGGGTAGCCGAACACCGTCTCCACCAGGGCCGTCCCCGCGACGAGACCGCCCGCCAGCAGCGCTGTCACCTGGAGCGCCGGCACGTACAGGAAGGGCAGGACGTGACGGCGCAGCACCAGCGGGGCGGGCAGGCCGCGCAGTCGCGCGTCGGTCACGTGCGGCCGGCGCAGCGCGTCGCCCAGCGCCCCGCGCAGCAGGGCGGTGGCGAAGGCGGCCGAGGGCAGGGCGAGGGTGAGCGCGGGCAGGACCAGGACCTCGGGTTCGGTCAGCGGCGAGGCGCCGGGCGGGAGCAGGGACACGGCGGGCAGCCAGCCCAGCAGCCCGGCGAACACCACGCCGAGCACGGCCGCGTGGACCGGCTGCGGCACGGCGGCCAGACCGGTGGCGGCCGAGCCGCCCCGGCCGCCGCGCAGGTACGTGACTCCCAGGGCCGCCGCGGTCAGCAGCGCGGTGACGGCCAGCGCGGCCGCGGCCAGCACGGCGGTGGCGGGCAGCCGCTCGGCGAACAGCGCCGCCACGGGCCGTCCCCCCGACAGCGACCGCCCGAGGTCCCCGCGGACCACGCCGTACAGCCAGTCGAGGTAGCGCACCGCGGCCGGCCGGTCCAGGCCGAGCCGCTCGCGTTCCCGCGCGATGTCCTGAGCCGAGGCCCGCCCCGGCGTCCGGAGCTGCCCGGCGTCGCCGGGCAGCAGTTCGGTCGCCGCGAAGACCACGGCCGTGGCGGCCACGGCCAGGGCCGCGGTACGGACGACGAGACGCAGGATCACCGGTCCAGCCACACCTGGTCGATGAACATGCGCTGGAAGCCGGGACCGTCGGGCAGTCCGCGCACGCCGGGCGCGGCGAGGTCCAGTCCGTCACCGGTGCCCCAGACGACGTAGCCGCCGTCCTCCCACAGCTCCTTCTGGATGCCGGCGAGCAGTGCCTGGCGCTCGGTGTCGTCCGCGGTGGCCATGGCCCGGTCGAAGCCGTCGTCGAAGGTGTCGCTGCGCCAGGCGGTCTCGTTGGTGGGGGAGTCGGACAGCAGGCCGACGCGGGTGAGGTCGGTGAAGGAGATGCCGCCGTAGTAGCCGGTGTAGAAGGCCTTCTTCGCGTAGACGGCCGTCCAGTAGGTGTCGGCGGGTTCGACCTTCACCTCGGCCTCGACCCCGATGTCGGCCAGCTGCTGGGCGTAGAGGGTGGCCGCGGTGTCCATACCGGGGTAGGAGGTGGTGGTGTGCAGGGTGACGGACAGCCCGTCCTCGTGGCCCGCCTCCGCCAGCAGTCGCCTGGCCTTCTCCACGTCCCGGGTGCGCTGGGGCAGGTCCTTGGGCGTCGAGGGGTCGTAGGGGGTGGGAAGGTCGTTGGCGATCCTGCCGTAGCCCAGGTACACGGTGTCGACCAGGGCCTTGCGGTCGGCCGCCAGGCGGAAGGCTTCGCGGACCCTGGGGTCGTCGAACGGCTCGGTGTCCAGGCGCATGACGAACGGGTACTCGGTGACGCCTTCCCGGCGCACCACCTGCGTCCTGGCCGAGGTTCCGGCGCTCTTGACGGCGGCCGGGCTGACGCTGCCGGCGATGTCGGCCTGTCCGGAGGTGACGGCGTTGGCGCGCGCCTGGGGGTCGGCGACGGCCTGGATCTCGATCCGGTCCAGGTGCGGCCGTTTCCCCCACCAGTCGTCGTTGCGGGTCAGGACACTGGTCCGGGAGCTGGTCCCCTCGACCTTGTAGGGACCCGAGCCGGGAACGGCGCGGGAGAAGTCCTCGGTGCCCTCGGGCACCACGAAGCTGACGGACTCCAGCGCCCTGGGCGCGTCGGCCATCGGGGTGCGGGTGGCCAGGACCACGGTGTGCTCGTCGGGCGCCGTGGACCTGTCCAGGTCGAAGTCGGCGAGCCGGCCGTAGTTCTCGGCGGCCTTGTCCGCGATGCGCCGCAGGGAGTACAGCACGTCGGCGGCGCGCACCCGGGTGCCGTCGGTGAAGCGCGCGTCCTTGCGCAGGGTGAAGGTCCAGCGGTCCAGGGTCTCGTTGGGCTTCCACGACGTGGCGAGCCGCGGGCGGGTCCCGCCGTCCTCGCCGGGGAGGGTCAGGACGTCGTAGACCAGGGCGAAGCGCAGGATGTCGGACTCGTTGCCGAGGCCGCCGTGCGGGTCGTCACTGGCGGTGGCGGGGGATCCGGTGGCCGCGTAGCGCAGGGTGCCGCCGTCGGCCGGGGCGGCGGACGCCGGGGACTCGGCGGACGCGGCGGAGCCATCGGAGGAGGAGCAGGCGCTCAGCGGCAGTACGGCGAGCGCCGCGAGGGCGGTGAGGACCGATCTGCGGGACGCAGGGGCATGGGGGAACGAAGGCTGGGTCATGGTCGCTTTCCGCGGGGTTCTGGTGGTGGCGGACGGTGTCGGGGCGGGGCTCAGCGGCCGGTACGTACGGCGGCCAGGGCCTGGTCGATCAGGGCCGCGGTCCGCCGTACGGCCGGGTCGTGCAGCAGCGAGTAGTGGTGGCCCTCGACGGTGTGCGCGTCGACGGGGCCGCTGACGTGCGGCAGCCAGCCCAGGGCGGGCAGGTCGGCGGCGTCGTCGACGCCCATGCCGACGCCGGCGTTGTGCGGCGAGCGGCGGGACGCGGCGACGAGCAGCAGCCGGGTGGCCGGGTCGGTGAGGTGCCCGGCCCGGTGGTCCGCCAGCGCCCGCAGGTGGCGCTCGAAGACCTCCAGGCGCTTGTCGGCGGTGTCCTTCGGGCTGAGCAGGCCCGCCGCCCGCAGGCGTCCGGTCACGGCCCGGCGCACCTCCTCCGGAGGCAGCTCCCGCCAGGCGGCCCGTACGTCCCCGTCCGCGCCGAGCCCGAGGTCCAGGTCGAGGAAGGCCTCCAGCGAGCGCAGGTAGCGCACGGCGGCGAAGGCGGTGTCCTGGGCGCGGTCGGCGCCGCCCAGCGCCCGGATACGGTCGGGGGTGTTGGAGTCGATCATGATCAGGAGGTCGGTCCGCTCACCGCGCCGTTCGAGCTCGACGGCCATCTGGTGCGCGACCGTGCCGCCCATCGACCAGCCGCCCAGCAGGTAGGGGCCGTGCGGTTGGCGGGCGCGGACCGCGGCGAGGTAACGGTCCGTCATCTCGGCGATGGTCCGCGGCCCCGTGCCGCCGGTCAGGGCGGGGTCGGTGAGCGCCGCGACGGGGCGGCCGTCGGTGAGGTGACGGACGAGTTCGCCGTAGCACAGCACGTCCCCGCCGGAGGGATGCATCAGGAACAGCGGGCGGTCGTCCCTGCCGCCCCGGCCGGTGCCGCCGTCGTGCAGCAGCAGGACCGCGTCGGCGTCGGTGCCGGGCTCCTCGGACGGTACGGAAGCGGTCGCGGGGGCCGCCGCCCGGTTCTCCGGTGCGCGAGCCGCAGGGGTCGGGAGGGCGGGCGCGGCGTGAGGTGCGCCGGGGGCGCCGAGCTCCCACTCCCGCACGTCCTCGGCCAGCCGCCGCACCCGCGCGGCGTAGGCCCCGAACGCCGCGTCCGCCTCGTCGGCGGGCAGCGCGTTCTCCAGTACGTCCCACTGCAGCAGGAGCGCACCGTGCTGCTCGATCACCTGGTGGTCCAGCCAGGTCTGCGGGGTGCTGCTCACGCCGTACACGGGTGTGCCGACCCAGTCCAGGTCGTGTCCGCCGCCCAGCGGACCGGACAGGCCCAGCGCGCTGGTGAAGACGACGGGGACGGACTCGGTGCGCCCGGTGCGCGAGGACTTCTCGGCGAGCAGGTCCAGGGCGGAGAACTCCCGGTGGTCCAGGTCCTCGAACAGGGTGCGCTGGGCCCGCGCGGCGGCGTCGGCGAAGCGGGTGCCGCGCGAGCGGTCCACCGTGTGCAGCATCAGCGAGGTGAAGTCGCCGACCACGTCGTCCGCGCCGGGCAGGTCCGCCGGCCGGTCGAAGAGGGTCAGGGTGATGGAGAAACGGTCCTGCCGTGCCCAGGTGCCGAGGGCTTCGCCGTAGGCCGCCAGCAGGACGGCCGTGGGGGTCAGGCCGCGCCGGGCGGCCTCGGCCTTCAACGCGTCCCAGCGGTCCGGCTCCAGACGGGCCGTGCGGCGCGCGAAACGGGGCCGCTCGCCCGGCTCCTGGGGCCGCACGGGCAGCGCGGGGGCGCCGGGCAGGCCGTCCGCGTCCAGCCGGGCGCGCCAGTAGGCGGCGGCGCGGGCGAACCCGGGGCCCTCGGTACGGCGTTCGAGCGCGGCCACGCAGTCGGCGAAGGTGGTCCGCAGGGGCGGCAGCTGGACGCGGGGGTCCTGGTAGAGGGTGCGCAGTTCGCGGTCCCAGATCAGGTAGCTGGCGGTGTCGCAGACCAGGACGTCGACGTCGACGAACAGGCGGACGACGTCGCCGGGCAGCCGGGCGGCCCGGATGTCGACCAGGGGCCAGCGGCCCGGGCGGGGTTCGCGGCGCACCATGCGCTCCCGGACGCGTTCCAGCCGCCGGGCGCGCTCGGCGTCGTCGTACCGGGTCAGGTCCTGGACGCGGATGCGGTAGCGGGGCACCCGGTCGAGGACCCGGTTGCGGCCCTCCGGCGAGACGACCGCGCGCAGCATCGGATGGCGGGCGATCACCGCGTTCCACGCCGCCTCGTAGCGGTCGGTGTCCAGGCCGGCGCAGTCGTACTCCAGGTGGAAGGAGCACGGTACGTCGCCCAGGCCGTAGCCGCCCGAACCGCCGACCCAGTAGGCGTGCTGCACCCGGGTGAGGGGGAATTCCCGCGGGCCGTCGTCCGGGGCGTCGTCCTGTCCGCCACCGGGTGCGGTCGCGGCGCGCGGTGCGGCGGGCGACGGGTCGGCGTCCTCGGGCCCGCCGGGCAGCAGCGGGGCCAGGGCCGCGATCGTCGGCCGGGCGAGCAGGTCCTGCAGTCGCAGGTCGGCGCCGTGGTCGTCGCGCAGCCGGGCCAGCATCCGGGTGGCCAGCAGGGAGTGACCGCCGAGCGCGAAGAAGTCGGCGTCGCGCTCGGTGACGGGGAAGCCGAGCAACTCCGTCCACAGGGCGGCCAGTTCGGTCTCCGCGGCGGTGTGGAGCTCCGCACCGGTCCGCGGCTGCGCGGCGGTCCCGGCGGGAGCGGAGCCGCCGGGGGCGGGGACGACGGTGGCGACACCCGCGGTGCGGGGCGCGAGGTCGGCCGGGGAGACCGCGACGGTAGCCGGGGCACGGCCCTGGGCCGCCAGCGCGAGCAGCCGGTCCAGGGAGCGCATGCCGTCCGCCAGGCCGATCGAGTGCCGGGCGGCCACCGTGCGCTCGGTGAGGCCCGGGCCCACGCGCCAGGCGTCCCAGGCCACGCTGAGCCAGCGGGTCGCCGCCGGGTCCGCGCCGTGCTCGTGCTCGGCCAGCGCGTCCAGGTAGCGGTTGACCGCGGCGTACGGGGCCAGGCCCAGGCCGCCGACGAGCGCCGTGGCCGAGGACATCAGCAGGACGGTGCCCGGCCGACGGCCGGCCGGGAGGGCTCGCACGGCGGCGCGCAGCGCCAGGGCGGCCGTGACCTTGGCCTGTGCGTGGGCGCGTACGGCCTGCTCCTCGGTGGCCCGCAGCGGTGCGACCGCCGCGGACGCGACCACGCCGGCGGCGTGCACGACCACGTCCAGCGGGCCGTCACGGTCGGTCAGCTCGCGCAGCAGGCCGGCGGTGGCACGCGGGTCGGCGGCGTCCACGGCGCGGACCTCCAGGTCGGCGCCGGTCTCGCGCAGGAGGCGTACGGTCGCGGCGCGCTCGGCCATGGTGCTGCCCGGTTCGGGGTCCGGGTCGAGTCCGGTGCGGCCGGTCACCACGACCCGCCGTCCGGAGCGGGCCAGGTGCCCGGCGAGGGCCAGGCCCACGTCGCCGAGTCCGCCGAGGACCACCGCGGTGCCGGTACCGGCACCGGCGTGCTCGTCCGTGTCCGCCACCGGCTCGGCCGGCCGCCAGGGAGCGATGCCCCGTATCCAGCGGTGGCCGCCGCGCACGGCGCTCTCGACGCCGCCGGGGGCACCGGACGCCAGGTCCGCGGCCTCCGCGCACACGGCGCGCAGGGCGGCGGCGTCCGGCGGTCCGGCCGGCAGGTCCAGGGCGCGCCAGCGCAGTCCGGGGAACTCCTGGGCCAGGACGCGGGGCACGGCGAGGGCCGCGGCGCCGTGGGCCGTCGGCCGGTCGGCGCTCTCCACCTGCTGGGCGTTCCGGCTGACGTGCAGCAGACAGGTCCGGTGCGCCCAGGCGGCGATCGTCCGGGCCAGCCGCGCGTAGCGCAGGACCGACGCGGTCACGGCCTCGGCGGGACCGGTCCCGTCGCCGCTCTCCTCCATGGGGGCGGAACCGTCGCACGAGTCGATCACGATCACGCCCGTGCAGGGTGTGTCCGGGGTGCGGGCGGCCTCGTCGAGGGTGACGGTGCTGGCCCCGGCGGCGGCGAGCGCGGTACGGATCTGTTCCTGCACCGGTGAACCCTGCGGGCCGTCGACGAGCCACCGGCCCGCCGGCTCCGGCCGGTGCGCGGCGGGCGGGGGCGTGCGCCGCCACATGGGCAGTTGGAAGGGCTCGGTCTCGTCGGGTGCGGCCGGTGCGGGGGTGGCACCGCCGTCGGCCGGGTCCGGTGCCCCCGCGGCAGGACGTCCCTGCGCGGGATGCGCGGCGGGCGGGTCGATCCACAGCCTGCGGGGGGTGAGGGGAAGGCCTGGCAGGGCGATCCGGCGGCGTCCCGGGCGGTGCAGGGCGGTGGCGTCCAGGTCGATCCCGTACGTCCACAGCTCCCCGGCGGCCGCGAGCAGCGCGGCGCGCCCGCCGCGGGTCTCGTCACGGTCGGGGAAGGTGGCCACGGTGGCGGGCGGCCGGGTGTCCCGCTGCCCGCGGGCCAGTTGGAGCAGCGCGCTGCCCGGCCCGGCCTGCACCAGGACGGCCGGTCCCCCCTCCAGGGCGGTGGCCAGGGCGTCGGAGAAGCGCACCGTGGAGCGCAGGTGGGCCGCCCAGTGGTCGGCGTCGGGCGCGGTGTGCAGCCACTTCCCGGTGAGCGTCGTGGCGAGCGGGACGGCGGGAGTCCGCGAGTCGACGGCCGCGGCGGCCGCGCGCAGTTCGGGCAGGACCGGGTCGACCAGCCGGGAGTGCAGGGCCGCGTCGACGTGGAGCCGTGCGGTGCGCTCGCCTCGGGCGGTGAGGACGCGTTCCAGTGCGGCGACGGCCTGCGAGGGCCCGGACACCACGCAGGACCGCGGGCTGTTGACGGCGGCCAGGTCCAGGCCGGGGTGGTCGGCGAGCAGGGCCAGGGTGTGCTCTTCGGACAGCGGGACCGTCAGCATCGCCCCGCCGCCGGCCACCCGGGACACGCCGTGCGAGCGGACCGCCACCAGGTTCGCCGCGTCCGGCAGGGACAGGGCCCCGGCCAGCACGGCGGCCGCGTACTCGCCGAGGCTGTGGCCCACCACCGCGTCCGGCTCGACGCCCCAGGAGCGCAGGGTGCGCGCGGTGGCGAGGGAGACGGTGAACAGGGCGGGGAGGCCGAAGGCGGGGTCGCGCAGCAGCCGGCGCGCCCGGTCGTCGGAGGGATCGGCCGTGACGAGCTCGGTCAGGCCGACGCCGGTGCCGTCGTCGAAGAGGCCGGCGCACTCGCGCACGGTGCGCGCGAACTCCTCCTCCTGGGCGTACAGGTCGCGGCCCATGCCCGCGTACTGCGCCCCGGCGCCGGGGAAGGCGAGCACGACCCTTGGGCGGGCGGGGCCGGGACGTCGGCGGGCTGCGGTGCGCAGGGCCCGGGTGTCGGTCTCCGTGTCACCGGTGAGGACGGCGGCGGCGCGGTGCGCCAGGGTGCCGCGGCCGGTGTGCAGGGTGTACGCGGCGTCGGCGGTGCCGGCCGCGCTCGTCCGCAGCGCGGTGGCGGTGGCGTCGGCCAGGCGTTCCAGGGCGTCGTCGCGGTGCGCGCTGAGCAGGGCCAGCTGCGGACGCGGGTCGGCGGGCGGCTCGGGCCGTACGGGGGCGCTGCCCAGGACGACGTGGCAGTTGGTGCCGCCGATGCCGAAGGAGCTCACCCCCGCGTACCGGTGCCCGGTCCAGGGCGTGGCCTCGTGGACGACGGTGAAGGGGGAGCCGTCCAGGCCGAGGTCGGGGTTGAGGGGCAGGGCGTCGAGGGTGGGCGGCAGCAGGCCGTGGTGCAGGGCGAGGACGGTCTTGGCGAATCCGGCGATGCCGGCGGCCGAGTTGGCGTGCCCGATGTTGCTCTTGACCGAGCCCAGCGCGCACCAGGCCGGGCCGGTGTCGCCGAAGACGCGGCGCAGCGCGGCGACCTCGACGACGTCGCCGAGCCGGGTGGCGGTGCCGTGCGCCTCGACGTAGGAGATGTCCCGCGGGGTGAGGCCGGCGACGGCGAGGGCCTCGGAGACGACGCGGGCCTGCCCGCGCGGCGAGGGGGCCGTGAAGCCGGTGCGGTCGCCGCCGTCGTTGTTGACGGCGGAGCCGTGCACGACGGCCAGGACCGGGTCGCCGTCGGCGAGCGCGTCCTTCAGCCGGCGCAGCACGGCCACGCCGACGCCCTGGGTGTGCACGATGCCCGTGCCATCGGCCGAGAAGGCGCGCACGTGTCCGTCGGCGGAGAAGATCCCGTCGGGGACGTGCAGGTAGCCCCGGCCCTGCGGGACGATCAGGGAGGACCCGCCGGCGAGCGCGGTGTCGCACTCGCCCGCCAGCAGGGACTGCACGGCCAGGTGCACGGCGACCAGGGAGGTCGAGCAGGCGGTGCCCACCGCGATGGCGGGACCGGTCAGCGCGAGCCGGTGCGCGACGTGCAGCGGCAGGTAGTCGGCCACTCCCGCGAGGGCCGCCTGCAGACTGCCGACGGGGTCGGTCGCGGAGGCCGCGTACCGGTCGGCCAGGTTGCGGGCCAGGTAGTCGCTGTGGGCGGCACCGGCGAAGACGCCCACCGCGCCCGCCCCGGCGCCGCCACCGTGCCCGGCGCTCTCCAGGGCCCGCAGGCAGGCTTCGAGGAAGAGCCTTTGCTGCGGGTCCATGACGGCCGCCTCGGCGTCGGTCAGGCCGAACGGTTCGGGGTCGAAGCGGTCCTGTCCGTCGATGAGTCCGCTGACGGGTACGTGGGCGGGGTTGGCCGACAGCCGTGCGGGCACGCCGCTCGCGGCGAGTTCCCGCTCGGTGTGCCGGGTGAGTCCGCTGCGGCCGCCGGCCAGCAGGTCCCAGTAGGCCGGGGTGTCCGGAGCGCCGGGGAAGCGGCAGTCCAGGGCGGTGACGGCGATCAGGTCGTCGTTGACGGGCGGGTGGTCCGGACGGGGGGTGGTCGGTGCGGTCATCGCGTGGTCTCCTCGGCGAGGGCGCGTGCGGCGACGCGGGAGGTCCTGCGCGTGGGCCGTGCGTCGTGCGGGGGCGTCGACGGGGTGCCGTCGACGGTGGGGGCGGCGGTGTCCGTGGCGTCTGCGGTGTGTATGGCGCGTTGCGCGGTGATACGGGCGGCCAGGGCGGCGACGGTGGGGTGCGCGAACATGTCGGCCAGCGCCAGGCGGGGGGCGATGCCCTCGCGGAGTCTGCGGTGGGTGAGGACCAGGGTGAGCGAGGTCGCCCCGAGAGCGCCGAAGGTGCTGTCGGGGGTGACCGGCTCGTCCGTGAAGTCGCGCAGGATGGCGGTCAGCGCTTCGAGTACGGCCGGATCAACGGCGGTGGCGGGACCGTGTCCGCCCCCGCTGCGGGGTGCGGACGGCGCGGGGGTGCGCCGGTCGGCATCGGCCGCAGCGCCTGGAGCCGGCATGTCGGGCGGCAGCGGCCGGTCGGTGCTCGCGGCGGGGGGTGCGGCGAAGGCTGTGCCGGGCGTCGCGTCGCTGGTCCCGCCGGGGCGGCGGACCACTTCGGCCAGTCCGTCGACGGACAGGCGCGGTGTGGCTGTCGTTGC
The DNA here is from genome assembly GCF_014650875.1 of Streptomyces minutiscleroticus. GTDB lineage: Bacteria > Actinomycetota > Actinomycetes > Streptomycetales > Streptomycetaceae > Streptomyces > Streptomyces minutiscleroticus. The sequence continues at coordinate 117,865 of NZ_BMVU01000018.1, read as the reverse complement.
GTCGGTGGTGCGCGCTACGTTGCGCAGCCACCGGGCGGCCGCGTCCAGGGCCTGGTCCGGGCGGAGCCGGCCGGGCCGTACCACGAGCGCGGCCTCCAGTCCCAGGGCGGCGGCCTCGGCGAGTGCGGCGGTGACCCACTCCTCGCCCACCGCGGCGGCCGTGGAATCGGAGCCGGGGGAGGAGAGGGAGGGAACGGCCGGGACCGTGCCGGTGTCCTCGGGGAGTGGGCCGGTGGGCGGTCCGGCGGGAGAGGCCGTGCCGGGTGCGGGCGCACCGGCCGATCGGGCGTCCGCCGGTGCGGCGGTCAGCGCCGCGTGGTCGATCTTCCCGTTGGCCGTGACCGGCAGCTGGTCCAGGACGACGAACCGTGCGGGGACCATGTAGTCGGGCAGGCGCTCGCGCAGGGCCTGCGCCAGCTCCTCGGCGGTCGGCGGTGCGCTCGCTCCCCGGGGGGAGAGGTGGGCGACGAGCCGGGGCCGGCCGTCGGGACCGGGCACCGAGGACACCACGCACTGGCGGACCGCCGGGTGGCGGCCGAGCACCGCCTCGATCTCGCCCAGTTCGATGCGGTGGCCGCGGATCTTCACCTGGCGGTCGACGCGCCCGAGGAACTCGATGGTGCCCTCGGCGGTCCACCGGCCCATGTCTCCGGTCCGGTAGAGCCGACGGCCCAGGACGGGGTGGACGGCGAACCGCTCGGCGCTCTGGACGGGGTCGGCGGTGTAGCCGCGGGCCAGTGCGTCACCGCCGATGAACAGCTCCCCCGCCTCGCCGACCGGACAGGGCGCGCCGTCCTCGTCGAGAACGAGGAAACTCTGACCGCGCAGGGCACGGCCGTACGGAATGCTGCGCCAGCGCGGGTCGACGTCCTCGACCGGGTACGTGATGGACCAGATGGACGCCTCGGTGGCGCCGCCCAGGCTCATCACGCGTGCCTGCGGGGCGAGCCGGCGCAGCCGGTCGGGCAGGTTCAGCGGGATCCAGTCGCCGGAGAGCATCACCAGGCGCAGGGTGCTCAGCGCCGCGGCGGCGTCCGGCTCCATCTCCGCGTACTCGACGAGCATCTCCAGCAGGGCCGGGGCGGTGTTCCACACGGTGACGCCGTGGCGGCCGGCCAGGTCGAGCCAGTGCTCCGGATCGCGCTGCCGGGCGGGGTCGGGCAGGACGAGGCTGCCGCCGGCGCCGAGGACGCCGTAGACGTCGAACACGGACAGGTCGAAGCTGAGGGCCGACAGCGCCAGCACCCGGTCCTCGGGGCCGATGGAGAACCGGTCGACGACGTCGTCGACGGTGACGCGTGCGGCGCGGTGCTGGATCTCCACGCCCTTGGGACTGCCGGTGGAGCCGGAGGTGAAGATGGTGTAGGCGAGATCGTCCGGGCGCGGCGTCACAGAGCCTTGCGCCGCGGGGCCTTGTGTCGCCGGGCCGGCGGGGCGGGTGGTGCCGCGGGCGGGGCGGCCCGCGGCGGTCAGGCGGTGCACGACGACATCTGCAGGCCACTCGACGCTCACGCCCCGGCCGGTCAGCGCGTGCCGGACACCGGCCCGTTCGCAGACGGCGGCGATCCGCGCGGCCGGCCAGGAGGGCTCGACGGGCAGGTAGCCCGCTCCGCCGGCGCTGACGCCGAGTACGGCGGTGATCTGCGCGGCGCTCTTCTCGCAGGCGACGGCCACCATGTCACCGGGGCCCACGCCATGGGCGGTCAGCAGGTCCGCAATGGCGGCGGCGTTGTCCGCGAGGCGGCCGTGGGTGACCGTCGCGGTGGAGGTGCGCAGGGCCGGCCGGCGCGGGTGCCGGCGTGCCGCGTCGGCGGCCGGGTCGTGCAGCAGGGGGCCGGCGGTCGGGAAGGGCGTGGCGTCCAGGGGCTCTTCCGGGCGGAAGGTGGGGTCCCAGCCCAGTGAGGGGTCGCGCCAGGCGGTGGGTTCGGTCAGGGTGCGCAGCAGGCGTACGTAGGCGTCGAGCAGGGCCGGGATCCAGCCGTCGGGGAAGGCGCCCTCGACCGCGTCCCAGGCCAGGCGCAGCCGTCCGCCCTCGTCCCACACGATGTGGTCCAGCAGCACCTGCGGGGTCTGGGAGATGCCGTGGACCTCCTGGCCGATCCAGGCGGCCGGGGGCTCCCCGTCGGCGTCCAGGCCCACTCCGCTGGTGAAGACCACCGGGTGGCTGGGGGCGCCCACCGGTTGCAGCGGCTGTCCCGGCCGCGAGGTCCGCGTCCGCAGCTCCCTGAGCACCTCGACGCCGGAGACGGACCGGTGGTCCAGGTCCTCCCAGAAGCGGTGGTTGACGGCGGTCGCGTAGTCGGCGAAGCCCTTCCAGTCGGCGGGGGCGAAGCGGGGCGTGCCGACCAGGGCGGTGGTGGTGAAGTCACCTACGACGCCTTCGGCCTCGGCGGCGTCCTCCGGGCGGTCGAAGAGGGTGGTGTTGAGGCATATCCGCTCACCGGCGCCCCACCGGCCGAGTACGACGGCGAAGGCGGCGAGCAGCGCGGCGGTCGGTGTGACCGCGTGCTCGGCGCACCGGGCGCGCAGTGCCGCCCAGGTGCCGGCGTCGAGCGCGGCGGCGGAGCGCACGAAGCGGGGCGGGGTGGTGTTGGCCGGGTCGCGCAGCACCGGAAGCCGCGGCGCGGGCGGCAGGGAGGGAGCCCGCTCGGCCCAGTAGGCGCGGTCCCGGGTGCGCCGGGCGGTCCACTCGGGGTCCTGGGCCCGGGCGCGCAGGAGGTCGGGGAACCGCGCCGCGGGTTCGGGGAGACGGTACGAGGGGTCCTCGACGAGGCGGCCCCACTGCCGCATGAGCAGCATCCAGCCGGCCAGGTCGGTCAGGAGCACGTCCACGCCGACGTGCAGCCGGGTCCGTCCGTCGGGCAGCAGCGTCGCGTGGACGTCGAACAGCGGCCACGATCCGGTGGGCCGGTTCTGGTGGGAGCGTTCGCGACGCTGGGCGGACAGTGTTTCCCCGACCCGGTCGGCGGGTTCGTGACGCAGGTCGGTGACACCGATCCGGTAGGCGCCGGGGGCGTGCTGGATGTGCTGCAGGCCGCGGTCGTCCACCGTCATGCGCAGCATCGGGTGGTGCTCGACCAGGCGGTTCCACGCGGCTTCCAGCCGGGCCACGTCCGCGAGCGGGTCCGTGTCCTCGGGAGTGCGGTCGTACTCGTAGTAGTAGAAGGTGGCCACTCCGCCCAGCGGCAGGCCTTCGGCCCGTCCGGCCAGGTAGGAGGCCTGAATCGGCGTCAGGGCGAAACCCTCGCTCGCCTCGTCCCGCCGCGTTTGCGCGGGATTCGCGGGGATCCGCGCCGGGGCATCGGTACATCGGCCGGGTGAAGCGGTACCGGGGCTCTGCGCGTCCACGAGCCGGTCCGTGATCGCGCGGGCGGTGGCGGTGTCCCCGAGGAAGGCGGTCAACGGCAGGTCGTGGCCGGTGCGTTCGCGGATGCGTCGCCTGAGCCGAACGGCGGTGAACGACTCGAGCCCCAGAGCCGCGAGCGGACCGGTCGCAGCGATCTGCTGCGGTGGTGTGCCGAGGACTTCGGCTATGCAGTCGATGACGCAGGTGAGGAGGTCGTCGCTCGGCACAGGCTGGTTCATCCGGTCTCCGTTGGAGCGCATGCGGGAAGGAGCTCCCCCGCTGTTCGGGCAGGGGGAGCAGGACACCGACGAACCTAAATGAAAATGATTATCGAATCAACTAGTAGACAGGGTTGTTGCCGCCGACCCGCGTCAGGACCCGCAGCCCGAGGTCCGGGTCGCCCGCCGGGCGGAAGGACAGGCCGGCCTCGGCCGCCTCGGTTGCCAGCGCCTCCTCCGGAGCGACCCACCAGCGGTACTCCACCGACGCCTGCGTCAGCGGGCTGCCCTGGCGCAGGGTCCGGTACTCCATGTGCCAGGTGATCTCGTCCGTACCCGAGGGCCGTGCGCTCGCCCACCCCTCGTACTCCGACAGGCCGATGGTGGCGTGGGCCATCCGCACCCGTTCCACTGTCGTCGGCTCGAACGGCGGCGTGACGTTCACCACCAGCGCTCCGCCGGGGGCGAGATGCCGGGCGGCGCGGGCCCACAGCGCGCGCCTCTGCGGGGGAGGCAGGTGCCCCAGCATGTTCAGCGCCACCACGGCGCGCACGCCGTCGGGCCAGTCGAAACTCGCGCAGTCGCCGGCCGTCACCGTGACCCGTCGGCGCAGTTCGGGATCGTCGTGGAGGCGCGCCAGCAGGACGGCGCGCATGGCGACGGAGGGCTCGACGGCCAGGACCGGCGTCCGGGGGAGCGCGTCGCAGATGACGCGTACCCCCCGCCCGGATCCGGCGCCGAGATCCACCACCGCTCCGGTCTTCGCCTTCACGCCGGTCAATACGTCCGCCAGGGCCGGAGCCAGTGGCCGCCAAGCGTCGGCGATCATGATGTCGAGATACTCCGCGGACCGCTCGTAGGGGTCGCTCATCACCACTCCAAGGTTGGGTGTCAGGACGCCCGCCGCTGGGCGGGCGCGTACTGGCGCTTCGGCCTGCCGTGGCCGGGAGCGCAACCGGCGTTGCGGGCGGGCGCAGTCCGATCCGCCGCACCGGACGGTCGCGCCCGCATCGCAGGCCAGGCATCGCCCGATGCCGGCCGCTGCTTGCGCGGGTCGTGGGGCCGTGCACCCGTGGTGGCCGGGGCGTCCGTCCCTCCTCGCGGGTCCACGCGGCCGGACTGCATCCGGCGGTACTCGCCGCTTGCGGGGCGGATCGCCTGGCCACTCCCGCCTTGAGAGGAGTGGATCCGACATGTCGGCGCCCGAAGTCCGGCCGACACTACATGTAATGAAAGTCATATTCAATAAATGTGTCGCTCTGCCGTGTCCGGGATCACTTGCGAAGGGCGGAGCGCGTCGCCCCGATCGCAGGTCCCCTCGGCATGGGGCCGGGTGGCGGGGAAGGCGAGGCGGTCGATGGCGGCTCGGCACCTGCGGGGTGCCAGGGGCCGCGGCGACGTGGCGCGAACGCTTTGCGGCAACGGACCGCACGTCGCCAGTGGGTCGTGGCAGGGGTGGTCGACAGGGCGATCGGGGTGACGGGGGCGACGTGTGCCGCGATGCGCAGCGGCCGCAAGTGCCCCGTGCTCACGTCCCGGTGGCGGGCTCGGTGGGGATGCCGCGTCGCCGGCCGGTGACTTTGGCGGAGGGGAGGCGTCCGGCTTCGGACCGGCTGCGCGTTTCACCGGGCGGCGTCTCGCAGGCGTTCGCGACTTCGTGGGTGGTGGCCAAACACGCCGGGTGAGAGGCCGGCATCCGTCGGGCGCCACTGGTCGTCCTGAGCGGCTTCGTCGACGCACCGGCGAGGTGTGCGGCCCGTTGCCGACGCGGCTGCTGGAATCCCTTGGGAGGGCGCGCTGTCATGCGGGGATGCGGGAGAGGATCGCCTCCAGGCCGAAGGTGAAGCGCTCCTCGAAGTTCTGCCGGAGGTGGGGCAGGACCCGGTGCAGCGCAGGGTGCGTGCCGGGGTCGACGGCCTGGGCGAGTCTGTCGTCGCTCTCCTCGGGGGCGGCTTGTTCCTCCTGGGTCAGGCCGAGGGCGAAGTAGGTGATGGTCCAGACCGTCCAGGCCGCCTGCTGTTCGTCGGCGCCTGCTTGCAGGAGCGCGTGGACGAGGTGGTCGGCGAAGCGCAGGGTGTGCGGTTCGGCCGGGTAGGTGCCGGTGACCAGGGCGGCGCCGTCGCGGTGGGCGAGCAGGGTGCGCCGGTAGCGGGCGGCGAGTTCGCGGACGCGCTCCAGAGGGACGTCGGGCAGGTCGTCGTAGCGGATGTCGGCGGCGACGGCGTCGGCCATCAGTTCCAGCATCCGGGCCTTGGTCTTCACGTGCCACAGCACGGTGTTCATCCGTACGCCGAGGTGGTCGGCGACCGCCCGGGTGGAGAGACCGTCCAGTCCGCGCTCGTCCAGGACGTGGAGGGCGGCGTCGATCACGGCGGTGCGGGTGAGCTGGTTCGTGACGTCTTCCCCGACTTGTTTCTTGGTCACTGACCTAGTTTACTGCATGCCAACCATTGGTCACTGACCAAGAACATGTCGAGAAAGAGAAAGACCATGAATTACCAAGCTGTCGTTGCAGGTGCCGGGCCTGTGGGCCTGTGGCTGGCCGGCGAACTGCGCCGCGCCGGCGTCACCGTCGCCGTGATCGAGCCCCGCCTCGAACGCGACTCCCGCTCCCGCGCGCTGACCGTGCACCCGCGCACCATCGAGACCTTCGCCTCCCGCGGTGTGCACGAGCCCTTCGTCAGCGAGGGCATGCCGCTGCCCGGCGGGCACTTCGGCGTCCTCGACTCCCGCCTGGACTTCCGCCGCCTGCCCAGCCCCTTCCCCTACACCCTCGCCCTGCCCCAGGAGCGCACCGAGGCACTGCTGGAGGGCCAGGCCCTCGACCTGGGCGCGGACATCCTGCGCGGATACGAGGTGACCGGCTTCACCGAGCACCCCGACCACATCGCCGTCCGGATCGCCGGACCGCACGGGCCCACCACCCTCCAGGCGGCCTACCTGGTCGGCTGCGACGGCGCCCGCAGCACCGTGCGCACCGCGGCCGGCATCGGCTACCCCGGCACCCCTTCCACCGTGCTGGGCTGGCTCGGCGACGTCCGTCTCGACGAGCCGCCCGCTCCCGGCTACAGCTCCTTCGGCCCGGCCGGAACCCTCATGGCCGTCCCCATGCCCGGCGGCCTGCACCGCCTGGCCGGCATCACGCCCCGCGACCTGACCACCACCTGGCCCGGCGACCTCACCCTGGAGGAGCTGCGCGAGAACGTCATCGCCATGGCGGGCACCGACTTCGGCCTGCGCGACCCGGTCTGGCTCTCCCGCTACGGCAACGCCACCCGCCTGGCCGACCGGTACCGCAAGGGCCGCGTCTTCCTCGCCGGTGACGCCGCCCACCAGCACTTCCCAGCCGGCGGCGTCGGCATGAACGTCGGCATCCAGGACGCCGCCAACCTCGCCTGGAAGCTCGCCGCCACCCTGGGCGGCTGGGCCCCCGAGGGCCTGCTGGACACCTACCATGCCGAACGCCACCCCGTCGGCGCCGACCTGACCGCCACCAGCCGGGCCCAGGTCGCCCTGATGACCGCCTTCACCCCCGAGGGCCTGGACCTGCGCGGTCTGCTCGCCCGGCTGATCACCACCCTGCCCGACCTCAACGACCGCCTGGCCGCCCAGGTCAGCTCCCTCGCCGTCATCTACCCGCCCACCACCCCGGGCGCGCACCCGCTGACCGGCACCCGCGCCCCCGACCTCACCCTCGGCGACACCGGCCTGTTCGCGCTGCTGCGCGCCGACCGCCACCTCCTGCTGGACCTCACCGGCAGCGACCGCCTCGCCGCGTACGCCCGCACGGGACTGCACGTCCACACCGCCACCCCGTACCAGCCCCCGGCCGAGTTCGCCGGGGTCCGCGCCGCCCTCGTCCGTCCCGACGGCCACATCGCCTGGGCGAGTGCCGAGCACGACGACACCGCCCTCGCCGGCAGCCTCACCGCGGCCCTCGCCACCACGCACCGGAAGTGAGCCGCCCCCTGACCGTCCAGCGCACCGACCCGCCCGCCCTGCCCCCCGCACCCGGCCTCATCAGCCAACTCGTCGTCACCACCGGCCACCGACGCACCGACCGGTCCGTCACCCGCAACTCGGCCGCGATCCGCGCCGTGTCCGCCCCGGCCTCGCACCACCTGGCCGCCTCCAGCCGCACGGCCTCCCGTTCTCCCTGCTCCGCGGGCGTCAGCCCGCCCCCTTGCGCATACCGCATAAAGCCGTCGTACCGCAGGGATCACCACTCGTCACGACCGCCCGGACATCGCTGATTCAACCTGAGCAGCGTCATGCCGGAGTCCACAGGGCCTGCTCTCGAGCAGGACGGGCGACGGAATCCTCCGTCGCCCGTTACGGGGGCGGGTGCGACCGGCAGGCACGGCACAGAGGACGCTTGCCGGCTTCCGTGCCCCGCGCCCCGCAGGACCGCGTCCCGGTCATCATCCGGTGGGACGGCGTCTACGACGCCGAGGTGCCGGAACTGCCGGAGCCGGAACGGATCACGTGGGCGGTGCATCGGTGGCGGCTGGAGTCGGTGGACGGGGAGTGACGTACAGGTCCGCGGAGTTCTTCCCCCGCCACAGGTTCTTGCCGCTGCGGCGCTCCCACAGGGCGATCAGAACGGCTTCGCCCAGCCAGTCCACCGTCAGCCAGAAGGGCACCACAGCGCACCACCACGGCCACCACAGCAGGGCCGGGGCCAGGAAGATCACCAGGAAGGAGAGGAACATGTCCGGCAGGACCGGGCGCCGCCGCAGTGCAGAGCCGTCGTCGACCGGGCTTTTGTCCGGCAGGGCGGCGGCGTCGTCCAACTTCCGCACCAGCCAGGACTGCCGGACAGGAAGCAGCAGGCGCAGCAGCCGCAGGACCTGAAGGGCGACGACGACGGCGACGAACATGCCGCCTCCCGCGGAGACCGGCGGCAGTCCGCGGACCGCCGCGGTCACCGCCGTACCGACGACGGCGACGGCCAGCATCGTGAAGACCGTCCGCAGCTGCCAGGACACGTACCGTTCCATGCGCAATCCCCCCGTGGCCGACGCGGAGGGTCAGGACACCGGGGCGGCCTCCGCCTCGCACCGCAGCCGCCGGTCCGGGTCGAGCACCCGTACCGGACCTGTGGGAGGCAGCCGTGCCGTATGGCGTACGTCCGCGCTGGACGCGGCCAACCGTAGTTCCAGAGCGCCCGGCTCGACCACCCGTCGACCTGAACGGTCGGTGAACGCCGAGAGATCCGGGCGGAAGCGGAACGTCACCCGTCGTGCCGCGCCCGGAGCCGGCTCCACGTGCTGGCAGCCGATCAAGCGGACGTCCGGGCGCGTGACGCTCGCCACCAGGTCGTGCAGGGGGAGCTGGACGACCTCCGCGCCCGCGCGCGCCCGTGTTGCGGACGGTGAGCGACACGCGGTGTCGGACCCCACGCACAGAGCCGTACGACAGTGCTGGCCGCTTCTCCTACGCAGCCGGGACCAAGGGCGCAACGCTCAGCGAGTCCTGGCAGTACTGCTTCGGCCAGGTCGGCGACCTCACCTCTCGGGGCACCGGCCGAGGGCTGCCCGCGCGGCACCACCTGCACGGTCAACGACGCCCAGCAGCGCACGCCAGGAACGGCTCGTCGGACGACCGGTCCTACGACCCCGACATGTGCCGCTCCACCAGCCCCGCCCCCCCGGCCAGGAGAGGAACCCCTGCCTCTACGCCGAAGACGGCACGGGGCAGGACGTCACGCTGCCGTCCGTGTGAGTACACAGGTCGATCTCCTCCAGCAGCGCCGACGCCGATGCCCGAGCACCCGGCGCGATCTTCCGGTCCAGCAGGCGGAAGACCTGCTCGGCGCGGATGGCCGGCCACCGCTGTGGCAGGTGCTCGGCGGGAAGGTGCGGGTCTTGGCGGACGAGTTGGAGCCAGTCGGTGTGCAGTGAGACCTGGCAGGCGAGGTCGTCGTCCGCGGCCGGGGGCGTGCTGGTGTCCCACCGCTTCAAGAACGCCTCGTAGCGGGCGGCTATCTCCCCGACGTCGAAGGCCCGCCGGACCAGATCGGCGGATTCGGTCGGTCCCAGAGGCCGGGCCTGCAGCGTAGTCAGGTGATCGCCCAGCTCGAGGGGGGCGAGGTCGGCCGCTACGTCCCTGGTGCCCGCCGCGATCCACAGGCCGCCCTGGAGGGGCGCGAAACCGGCCCAGGCCAGCCGCGAACGCAGGTCATGGCGCGCGCTGCCTCGGTCGTTGGGCAGTGTGAATGCGACCAGGGTCCAGGTGCCGTCCCAGTCTCTGTTGATCGCTCCGGTGTCCTGGACCCGCCGACGTCCGTCTTCCAGCACTTGCACGGCGCGTGGCGTGAGCCCGAAGTACGCCTTGCGTCCCTTGCGGTACCGGGTCAGCAGATTGCGTTTGGTCATACGGGCGAGGGTGGAGCGCACCGCTTCCTCCGACACTCCCAGGCGCGCGAAGACATCGATGATGCTCCCGGAGTAGACCGCGGTTTCGCGGCCCAGCACGTAGATGCCGAAGAAGCTGAACATCAACGATTGCGGGCGCACGGAAGCCGCCGCGGTGGACCCGACTTCGTTTTCGACCGTCACGCCACGAGGGTAGACGAGGCGGCCAACGTTGGTCACAATCACGACGCAGGGAAAAAAACCGCCCGACTTCGGTGTGGACTGTCCGGGTCGTCGACCCGGTGGGGGTCCGCACCGACCGCGGCCGGACACCGCCGGGCGCCTGCGCCGTCGCCGTCCGTGGATGCCCCTGGGCCGTACCGGCATCCATGTCACCCGCAAAGGAAGCCACCGGTATCGCACGACCGACCCGTCTCGGCCAGAGCAAGGGAGCTCACCAGATGCAGGCTGTTTCTCCCCGACAAGCAGCGCACGATCCGGTGCAGTTGCGCCGGGCGGTGACCTCCAGCTTCCTCGGGAGTGTCATTGAGTACTACGACTTCCTCCTGTACTCCACCGCCTCCGCGGTGGTCTTCGCCGACGTCTTCTTCTCCGACCTCAGTCCCGTCGCCGCTACCCTCGCCAGTTTCAGCACCTTCGCCACGGGCTACCTGGCCAGGCCGCTGGGCGGTGTCGTCTTCGGCCACTTCGGGGACCGGATCGGCCGCAAGCGGATGCTGGTGCTGACGATGTCCGTGATGGGCGTCGCCAGCTTCCTCATCGGAGTCCTGCCCACCTACGACCAGGCCGGCAGCCTGGCGCCGGTCGCCCTGGTGGTGCTGCGCATCGTGCAGGGCGTCGCGGTGGGCGGTGAGTGGGGCGGTGCCGTGCTCATCTCCGCCGAACACGCCTCCCGGCGGCGTGGGCTGTGGGCCAGCTTCACGAACGCCGGGGCGCCCTTCGGCATGGCGGCTTCCACCGTCGCCCTCTCAGGAACGGCCACCGCCGTCGGGGAAGACGCCTTCCTGTCCTGGGGCTGGCGCATCCCCTTCCTGTTCAGCCTGGTGCTGCTGGCCATCGGCCTGTTCGTCCGGCTGCGGGTGGCCGAAACCCCGGTCTTCGCCGAGGCCGAGGAGCGCGTGGAGGCGGCACCGCGCCGGTCCTTCCCGTTGTGGGACGTCATACGCAACCACCCCCGGGCGCTGCTGCTGAGCATCGGGGTCGGCCTGTCCGCGTTCGTCGTCCAGGGCACGCTGACCACGTACCTCATCTCCTACGCCGTGCAGGACGGCTTCGAGCGGCAGACGGTGCTCAACGGTCTGGCGGTCTCCTCCACGCTCGCGGTGGCCGGCATCGTGGGCTGGTCGGCGCTCTCCGACCGGCTGGGCCGGCGCCCGGTCGTGATCGCGGGCGCGCTGCTGGTGGCCGCCTACTCGTTCGCACTGTTCCCCCTGGTCGACACGGGCAGTACGGTCCTGCTCGTGCTGTCGCTCGTGGTCGGACAGTCGCTGTTGCATCCGCTGATGTACGGACCACTCGCCGCGCTGTACACGGAACTGTTCACCACCCGCAGCCGCTACACGGGCGCCTCCCTCGGATATCAGATGGCCGGCCTCGGCGCGGGCTTCGCGCCGCTGATCTTCACCGAAGTGCAGGCCGATGCGGGTGATCACGCCACACTGATCATTTCGTCGATCATCGCAGCTTTCTGCCTGGTGACGGTCGTCTGCGTCGCCGTACTCGGAGAAACCAGTGGCAACGACCTGGCCACTCTGTCCGCTGACGACCCGACCGGACCATTTTTGCCCGCACCCGCCGCACCCGCCGCACCGCCCGCACAGCAAGGACGCCCACGGCCATGAGCGGTCAGGAGCCCGTCGCGCGCATCGGGTGCCGCGCCGGTCGCTGTTTCGTCCGGCTGTACCGGAGCGGCGGGGCCGGGCCGAAGCTGTCGATGACGTTCGCCTGAAAGGCTGTGCTCGGCAGGCCATTGGCCGCGACCGGGGCGTGGCAGTACGTTGGCCGCACCCCGTTCGTGCAAGGGGGCGAGCATGGATCCGGTGGTGCTGGCCGCAGGGACGGCCCTGGTGACCGCGATGACGGGTGACGCGTGGGAGGCGGCGCGGGGTGCGCTGGTCGGCCTCTGGCGCAAGGGCAGACCAGAGGAGTCCGAGGCCGTCGGCAGTGAGCTGGAACGGGCGCGGAGCGTGGCGCTGGAGTCGCGGCGCACCACCGACACCGACACCGAGCAGGCCCTCGTCGGTTTCTGGCGGATGCGGCTCGACCATCTTTTGCGCGAGTGCCCGGACCTGGCCGGCGACCTGCGCACGGTTGTGGAGAAAGATCTCGTTCCGAGGCTCGGCGCGGGCGAGCGCGACCGGGTGACCGCGCTGTTCGGCCAGACGGAGGCCCACGATCACGCCCGTATCTACCAGGCGGGCAGGGACCAGCACATCGACGGGGAATGACGTCCGATGGCAGAGAAACGGGACCGGGGAAAACCGCCTGCGGAAGAGGGCCCGGCGGGGCGTGCGCGCTTGAACGCGCAGGCATCCGGCCAGGGGCGCGTCTACCAGGCGGGCCGCGACCAGGTCTTCCACTACGGGCAGCGGACGCGCTCCCGGACGTACAGCGAAGGCGGCGAGGACGCCGAGTGCCCCTACCCGGGGCTGGCGTCCTTCGGGCGCGACCAGGCGCGCTGGTTCTGCGGCCGGGAGGCGCTGACGAGCGACCTCGTCGACGCCATGGACCGCAGGCTGTGCACCGGCGGCGTGCAGATCGTGATCGGTCCGTCGGGGGCGGGCAAGTCATCGCTGCTTCGCGCCGGGCTCCTCGCCCGGCTCGCACACGGGGCCCTGCCGGAATCGGCCTCGTGGCGGCAGGTCCTGCTCACCCCGACGGCCACCGCGCCGGACGCGCTCGATGCGGCGCTGGGCCCGGACGCCGACGCCGCCGTCCGGACCATCGTCGTGGTCGACCAGTTCGAGGAGCTGTTCACGCTGTGTCCCGACGAAGGGGAACGGCAGGTCTTCATCGACCGGCTCACCCGGCTCGCCGCCGCGTCCGACGGGTCGCCCCCCAGGCTGGTCGTGGTAGGGCTGCGCGCGGACTTCTACGCCGCCTGCCTGGAGTACCCACAGCTTGCCGAGCCCATCGACCGCGCGCTGGTGGTCACGGCGATGACGGCCGAGCAGCTTCGCGAAGCGATCGTCTATCCGGCCCAGGACGTCGATCTGGAGATCGAGCCCGGGCTGGTCGAAATCCTGCTGCGCGACCTCGGCGCGGAGGGCGGCGGCCGGGGCGGCTATCTGGCGGGCCGGCTTCCGTACCTGGCCTACGCCCTGCGACGGAGCTGGCAGGTGCGGCACGGCTCGACCCTCACCGTCGAGGGCTACGAGAGCACCGGCGGCATCGAGTCCGCCATCGCCGACACCGCCGAACGGGTCTACCGAGGGCTCGACGAAGACGGCCGGGTCATCGCCCGGGCCCTGTTCCTGCGACTGGTCAGGGTCGGTGAGAACACCGAGGACAGCCGCAGGCGGCTGTCCCGCGACGACCTCGTCGGCACCGGCCTCGACCAGCGGGCGGCGGACGCGGTGATCGACGCCTTCACCCGGGAGCGGCTGCTCACCCGCGAGCAGGACGAGCACAGGGACGACGTCGAGATCACCCACGAGGTGCTCATCCACAGCTGGCCGACGCTGCACGAGTGGATCGAGACGGACCGCGCCGAGCTGCTCGTCCGCCAGCGCCTCGCCGAGGACGCCGCGACCTGGCGCGCCAGCGGCGAGGACGCCGCCTACCTGTACACCGACAGCCGCCTCGCCGCGGCCACCGAACTGGAGCGGGGACCGAAGGGCGCCGAACTGACGTCCACCGAGCACGGCTTCGTCGCCGCCAGCGCCTACCGCGCCCGGCGCCGCACCCGGGTGGTCCGCGAGGTCATCGCGACACTGACGGTGCTCTTCTTGCTCGCTGCGGGCGCGGGCGTCCTCGCCGTCCTGCAGAACGGGCAGGTGACCCGCCAGCGCGACGCGGCCATCTCCCGGCAGGCCGCCGACGCCTCGGAAAAGATCAACGACTCCTCGCTCGCGGCGCAGCTCGGCCTCGCGGCCTACCGGATCGCCCCGACGCCCGAGGCGCGCGGCGCGCTGCTGTCCATGTTGTCGCGGTCGGTGGGCGCCCGCCTGCTCGGACACACCGGGCCCGTCGAACTGGTCGCCTTCCGGCGCGACGGCCGGGTCCTCGCGAGCGCCTCCAGCGACGCGACGGCCCGGCTGTGGGACGTCAGCGACCCGGCTCACCCGAAGAACCTCGGCGTGCTCAAGGGACACACGGGCAGCGTGATCGGCGTGGCCTTCGGCCCGGACGGCCGCACCGTGGCGACGGCGTCGAACGACGCCACAACCCGCCTCTGGGACGTCACCGATCCTGCCGCGCCCCGGACCCTGGCGTCGATGAAAGGCCACCGTGAGCGGGTCCGCTCAGTCGCGTTCGCACCCGCCGGCGCTCTCCTCGCCACCGCGTCGGACGACGGGAAGGTCGGCATCTGGAACATCGCCGACCGCGCCCGGCCGCGCCTCCTCGCCAAGGTCACCGCGGTCACCGGCTTCCCCGCCGTCAGGTTCAGTCCCGACAGCCGGACGATGGCCGTCTCCTCGCGCGGCGGCCGCGCCGAACTGTGGGACGTCAGCATCCCGAAACATCCGAAGAGCAGGGCCGTCCTGAACGGGCACACCAGTTCCCTCACAAGCGTCGCCTTCTCACCGGACGGACGGGTCCTCGCCACCGCGTCGGAGGACACGACCATTGGGCTGTGGGACGTGAGCGCCGCAGGGCACGAACGCCGCCTCGGGACGGTACGGGGGCACACAGCCCTCGTCTACGACGCGACGTTCAGTCCGGACGGCCGGACACTGGCCACGGCATCGGCCGACACGACCGCGAGGCTCTGGAACGTCACCGACCTGCGGGCACCGCGGCCTCTGTCGAGCATGACGGGGTTCGCCAATAGCGTCACGGGCGTGGCCTTCAGGCCCGACGGCCGGGTCCTCGCCACATCGTCCGCCGACGGCACCGTCAGGGCGTGGGACGTCTCCTCACCGGCGCACGTCGCAGACCGGGCACTGCTCACGACATCCGCGAGCTATGTCACCAAAGTCGCCTACGCGCCCGACGGACGGCTGCTGGCCTCCGCCGGCAGCGACGGCACCGCCACACTGTGGGACGCGACCGATCCGGCCCGCGCCCTGTCGCTCGCCACGTTGAAAGGGCATCGCAAAGACATCAGTGGCATCGTGTTCGCGCCGGACGGCCGGCACCTTGCGACCTCCTCCTGGGACTCCACCGCCGTGCTGTGGGACATCGCCGATCCGGCGCACCCTGTCGTGCTCTCGCGGCTGCGCGGCCACGCCAACGCCGTCCAGTCGGTGACGTTCGGCCCGGACGGCCGGCTGGTGGCCACCACCGGACGGGACGGGTGGACGATCCTGTGGGACGTGTCGCGGCCGCGACACCCGCAAGAGGTGTCGCGTTTGGGGCCGCCCGACAACTGGATCAACATCACGGCGTTCGCGCCGGACGGCCGGACGATCGTCGTCGGCTCGGGTACCGGGGCGGTCATCGTCTGGGACATCGCCGACGTGGCCGAACCCAAGCGGCTGGCGGTAGTGCGCGCGCACAACAACTCGCTGACGGACGCAAAGTTCGACCACGAAGGAAGGCTGCTCGCCACCTCGTCCAACGACGGCACCACGCGTCTGTGGGACTTGGTCCGGCCCGCTCGGCCGAGCCCTGTAGCAACGCTGCGCGGGCATAGCAATGTGGTCGCCGGGGTTGATTTCAATCCCGACGGGAGGTTGCTCGCGACCGCTTCCCTCGACTCCTCGGTACGGCTGTGGGACATCGCGAAGCCGTCCGATCCCGCGCTCCGGGCGGTGATCAGCACGGGCACCGCCTACGCGAACGACGTCCGATTCAGCCCCAAAGGCGATACGCTCGCCACCGCCGACGGCTACGGCCGCGTCGTCCTGTCCGGCCTGGACGTCGCGAAGGCGGAGAACTACGTCTGCGCGCGGGCGGGCATGCCGATCACCCGGGCGGAGTGGGCGCAGTACATCCCCGATCTCTCCTACGCGCCGCCCTGCGGCACCTGACCCCGGCGTGCAGCGTGACGTACTTCGAACGAATCGGTAAGAAGTCGCGCGACGCGCCGAGCACGTGGTGAACCCCAACGCCTGCAACCCCACGCACAACCCGGACGGCCACGACCTTGGCACCTGCCCCGTCTGCGGATACGAGACGTTCTGTCTGGAGGGGCCCACCCCGATCTCCGTCCGGGTCGGGTACCGACAGCGCCTGCTGTGCACCTGCACGCGCACGCCCGATACCGCAGAGGAAGAGGCACTCGCCGAACATCTTGTATGGATCATGGGCAAGTGATGTCATCCCGGATGCTGGCCAGTCGGCCAGGCGATTCTCCTGACCACGCGCACGGTCCAGGAGAAGCGCGTGCACGGTTCAGAACGCACCGCACGCGGGTAGTGGGCCTTTCTCACCGCCATAAGACACTGCATCAGGGCCCGCAGGCCACGCCGCCCCTGTCGCGATCCGGATGCAGTGCGTAGCCGGGGTCACCTCTGCGCAGTGGCGCAACTCCGGTAGCCCGCGCATCGTCGCAGTTGTCGTAGAGGCCCCGAGGTCGCGGAACTCGTCGTTGATCGGGCAGGCGGTTGTGTTGGTGACGGTTTCCGTAACGGTGGGGCGGCTGTGTCGATGTCTCCGCGGCAGCCGTCGGCCGCTCGGGAAGGACGGGCGAGGAGGACGACGAAGGAGGACTGCTCGTGGACGGCAGGGAGCTGCTCGTGGTGGTGGGCTGCGGTTCTTTGCCGACCGGATCGCACCTGCTCACGATTCCACCGAGGGCGACAAATAGAGGGGACAGCCCGAGGAGGACGGACGCGGTTCGCCCAGGCGACCTCATAGCCGTCCATCGCCGACGCACATGCCACACGGGGTCGTGTCGTCCCATCCTGCTGGGCAATCGCATGCTGCGGCCAGCCGTACGACAACACTGGGGGTGATGGGAGTGCCGGGTGCGGCGCCGCTTTCCGGACCGGGCCTGCCGACGTGAGCTGGCCGACGTCCTGTTCCCGCCCGCGGCTACGGCCGCCAAGCCCTCGCCACGGACCTGAGAGCCAGGCCGCGGCCCGGCCTCATGAACGGCACGGCCATGGCTACCGCTTCGGCCGCTGCCCGGACTGCCGTGCCGCCAAGGCCGCCGCCCGCAGGCGAAAGACCGCCATGGCCGCATCCACCCGCTCGGACCGAACCTGAAGCGCCCCGTGGCGACCATGGGCGAGCCCGTGATGTATACCCGAGCGCGGTTCGGCTTCACCACCGCGCCCGGCTTCAGCCACGACGCCCGGATGCGCGACCTCACCGTTGCGCTGCCCCGGACTGCACGGCTCACGTCTTCGGCGCCCGGACCGCCTGCGGCAGCGAGCAGCAGCTGCGCGAGGTCGCTACCGCAGATGCACGGGGGATGATCGGACTCGCCGGTGCAGCACTGCGCTGGCACATGCCAGGACGATGGCAAGGCCTGCCAGCAGGCAGACGAGCACGCTGATCGACATGGAGACGTGCTCCACCGTTGCACCGTCGGCGTAGACGCAGGCGCTGCGAAGAGGCCAGGCTTCCTGCTCGATGCGCACCAACTCGGCATCGGAGGCGGTCCCGTCTCCGCACGACTGGGGGAACGGCCCTCCCAGCAAGACGGAGAACCAGCCGTAGCAGTACACGGCTACGGCCAAAGAGCCGGAGACCAGAACGAGAACCGCGCAGAGTCTGGAAGCGGACACAGGTGGATATCTCAGCATCAGAACAACGGTCACGATGCTCGCCACCGCCGTAGCCAGACCGATCAACATCAGCATGCCCATCAAAGGCAGTACCACTATGTCCCCTTCTTGCAAGGAGGAAGCACGATGGGTGAGGAACCGACGGGGTACAGAGGTGCTGTCCGGCTTCCTCCTCGTGGCGGCCGTCCCCATCATTGTCATCATTGTCGGGGAGGACAGTCCTGCCGTCCGCTGTCGGACTGACGATGTGGACGACGGCACCGCCGCGACGGGTGAGAGAGCTGACCGTCACCGTGGCGTCGTCCCTCTTGCTAGTCACCACGGCCGGTGCTCAGGACTCCGTCGCCGGCGCTCACCTGCTCGACCAGGTGGCTGTCACTCACCCAGGCGTGCGCAAGGCCTGGGCGAGTGGCGGTTGCCGCCAGCAGCTGATCGAGCACGCCGCCATCCTTGGCATCGACATGGAAATCGTCCGACGCCCTGCCGACCGGCGCGGATTCGCTCAACTGCCCCGCAGGTGGGCGGTGAAGCGGACGCTGGGCCGGCTGATGTTCCACCGCCGCCTGGCCCGCGATTACGAGACCCTGTCCGCCCGCTCCGAAGCCATGACCCACCTGGCCATGACCGACCTGGTGGTCCGCCGCCTCACCGGCGAGGCCACCGTCTCCTGGCGCGACCCGGCACCACGGGATCAAACGTGAATTCCAGGATGAAACATCGGGGGAATATGACCTCTCACATGCGGTCGATGCCGGCCGGGGTGGCGTCGGTGCCGACCACCACAGCCGGACCGGCCCGGGGACGGCTCCGCTGGGCGGGTGGTCGATGTCCAGGCGGATCAGCGTGCCCGACAGTGATCGATTCGACGTGCTTGCGCGGCACGCGCGGGTGTCCCTCGCGCTCGTAGAACTGCCGCGCGGCCGCGGCCTCTCCTCCTCCCCGGCGGGTTCGGTGCCGAGGACGTTCTCCAGCATCCGCTGCTGGCCGCCGGCGGGATCCTCGGAGCCCAGATGCTGTGCACGGACTCAGCGGCCGAGGTCCTCGCCCTGGCGCACGGCACTGCCCGGCTCGGTGGGCAGCGGGCCGCCGTCGTGCAGATGCCGGCGCACCAGATGGAAGCCGCGCTGCCATTCCACCTGCCAGGCGGGGCACCAGGAGGGATCGATCTCCTCCAGTCGCTCGCGCCGTTCCTGCGACAGCATGCCGGTCGCCGGCCCTGTCGCCAGCCCCCTGGGCGTGCCGCTGCTCGATCCCTGCGGCCCGCCGGGCCGCGGGCGGCGGCAATGGTTCGACGCGCCGGGCGACCAGCCGCCCGGGCCGAGTGGTGCGGGCCGTGACGGCGCGGGTCGGCTGGACCGGTTGCGGCTGGTCGTGCTGGCGTGGCCGTGCTTACGGTGGCCGCCGCCCCGGCGCCTCGGTTCTCGCCTGGATCATGCAGGCGGTTGCACAGTCGCACTCCGTACACGCCGCACATGACGGCGGCGGGCAGCCGTCGGCCGGCGGCTGCCCGCATCGGGTGGGGTGCTGCCTCGGGCAGCGGGCACCGGTGGCCTCAGCGGCCGGCCGTCTGGCCCGGGCGGGTGGTGTCCGTGGCGGCTGGGGAGGGCGCCGGTGGAGCCGCGGGCGCGGCGGTGGTGCGGTGGACGAGGGCGGTGGCGACGTCGCGCAGTTTGGTGTTGGTGCGCTGGGAGAGCTCCACAAGGACCTGGAAGGCGTCGTCGGGGTCCAGGTGGCGCTGGGCGATGATGACACCGACGGCTTGGTCGATCACGGCGCGTGAGGCCAGGGCGCTCTGCAGCTGCTCCACCTTGGCCTCCATCCGGGCCAGGCGGGCGCGGTCCCGTTCGGCTCCGGCCGCATACTCCGCGTACAGTCGCTGGGCCTCCCGGTCGCGCACTGGTGTCTCCGTCTGCTCGTAGGCGGTGCTGACCGTCTCCAGGAGGCGGTGCAGGGCGGTGGCGTCCTCCACCCGGTGCAGGATGCCGGTGACGTTTTTGTCCTTGTCGTGCAGGGGCACGCTGAGCGGGCTCCAGTAGCGCTCGACGAAGCCGGTGGTGCTGCGGGGGGAGGGGATGTCGTAGCGGTGCACGGGTAAGACGTCCCGTCCGCCGTGCTGAAGGACCCGCTCGAAGGATGCCTTGAAGGTGGCCACGCTGTTCACGCCGGGGGCATGAGGGTTGTCGGGAAAGACGTCGAAGACGTACCGGCCGACCAACTGCCTGTGCTTGCGGCCCGTTGCGGACAGGTAGGCGGCGTTGGCCTCCCGCACCACCAGCGCATCGTCCAGGACCAGCAGCGCGACGGGCGCGGTGCGGAAGAACCGCTCGAACCCCTCGTCCAGATCCTTCCACCACTGCTGCGCACGGTTGTGCATGTGCCGCTCCTCCATCCCTTTACCTGCTGTTCATGACGTGTATTTGATGTCAGTTATCAACTTTGGCAGGACGGTCGGCACGGGTACAACCGTGGCCGTCCCCGTATGGGCACCGTTCGCCGCCGTGGCACGTGGTCGGCGCGACCCGCGGGACGGCAGCCGGACGCAGGATGCCCCATCAGGCTCCAGGGCTGTCCCGGCCGCGTGTGCCTGCGGCCGATGATCCGTCCTTCGTGCAGCGCGGGCGGCGCGCCCGCAGGGGCCGGGGCTCCCTGCGGGCGCGTTGTCATGGAAGGGCTTCATCCCGCTGCGTGCACACCGCGCCCGGTGAAGGTGTAGGTCCCGGAGGGGACCTTGTGGATCGGCTGGTGTAGCGGCCCAGTTCGGCGCCGATCCAGTCGGCCGGGGCCGCGTCCATGATGTGGGCGTCGGCTCCGGTGCCGGCCTTCCCGGTCCGGATGTAGTTCAAGAACGCCTGCATCCGCGGGTAGTAGTGGGCCATGGTGTGGGTGTCGCCGTAGACCTTGTAGAGGAACCACGGGGTGAGGATGACGCCGTTGCCCCAGTTGATCCCGTCTCTGAACCGGCCGGTGCATCCCCAGTCGTACACGGGCGCCTTCAGGGCGACGTTGCCGATGTCGTCGCCGGCCTCGGACTGGCCCTCCGTCAGGTGGCGCTCGATGGTGCGCAGGTAGGCGGCGCAGCCGAAGTGGCGGTGCAGGAAGTCGAAGGGCTGCAGGTAGTCCGCGGGGTAGGCGAGCTTCTCACGGCCGGGACAGTCCGTGAACGCGGACATCGTGGTGATCACGATCGGGTACCGCGACATTTGGTGGATGCGGTTGATGCGGTCGTTGGAGGTCTTCATGCGGCCGGCGGCGGGGGTGTCCGCGTGCAACTGCAGTCCGGTGACGGTCTTGGGGGTGGGCTGGTATCCCGCGGGCAGGCCGGTCACCTGCACCCACTGCATGCCGAAGTAGTTCAGTTCGGGGTGCCAGGTCTCGCCTTCGGCGGAGCCGTGGGTGGTGTAGGAGGCGAAGATGTCGGTGCCGCGGCTGCCGCCGCCCATGATGAAGGCCTGGTTGACGGTACCGTCCGCGTTGAGGGACTCCGCCGGGAGCAGCTTGACGGTGGTGCCGGCGGGGACCTTGCCGTCCAGGGTCGGCTGGGGCCGGCCGGCGAAGTTCTGGCCGAAGTCGAAGACCCGCACGCCCGGCCGGGGCTGGGTGACGGAGACGGGGCGGAAGCGGTCGGCGATCTTGACCGGTTCGGCCGCGCGCCAGACCGGTTCGGTGGTCAGGTTGGGCGGCGGGGCGATGCCGGCGGCCACCCGGCCGACGGGCGAGCCGTCGCGGCGGCGGGCGGCTCGGCTTGGTCGACGCTCCCACTGGCTCCGAACACGATCCGAGAAGCAGCACAATCCAGCTGTAGATCGTGATCCCGCTCGTCATAGCCCGGTGGGCGGTGCTGCTCTACGATGCCCTCGTGATCGCCAAGCTGCAGTGCGTGGTGCTGGACTGTACGGATGTCTTTGAGCTGTCCCGGTTCTACCAGTCGCTTCTCGGCGGTGTGGTGAACCAGCCGGATCCGCGGTGGTCGCTCGGCGACGGCTGGGCAACGCTCCACACCGACAGTGGGCTCGTGCTGGCCTTCCAGCGGGTGGAAGATCATCGGCCGCCGCGGTGGCCGGATCCCGCTCGGCCTCAGCAGTTCCACATGGACCTGGGAGTCAAGGACCTGGACCAAGCCCAGGAAGAGGTTCTTGAACGGGGCGCCACACTGCTCGATATGGGTGACGGAAAGCGGAGTTGGCGCATCTTCGCGGATCCCGCGGGGCACCCGTTCTGTCTCGTCCGGGACTGACCGGGACACCGCAGGGTGGGGTCACCGTTGGCCGGGGCAGCGAGGACGACGCACCCGACTTCGTGGACCCCACACCGGCCGAAATCCGCCGTCTGATGGCACCGCCCCCCGCACCACCCCACACTCACACCTCACATCCACGCCCTGAACCGGTTCCGATGGAGACGCCGCCACCAGGCTCGCGCCCGCCAGAGCCGCTACGAACGACGCGGCTTCCCCTGCGCCGGAACACGATGGCACAGCCCCTCCCGAGCACCCGACACCCCGCTACACTCCGCACCGGCAGGCCGCTGACCAGGCCGGATATCGAAGTGCGGCTGGAGTGCTAAGGCGCCGGAGTCGCTTCGCGAGGCGGTGCCGTCGAGGCGCGCACTACGAGTTCGGTGGCGAGTTCGATGTGGTGGGACTCGACCTTCTCGCCGTTGGCCAGCCGGAGGGCGGTGCGCAGGGCGGCGCCGCCCATCTCCCGCAGTGGCTGGCGCACGGTGGTGAGTGGCGGTGAGGCCATCCGGGCGAGGCTTGTGTCGTCGAAGCCGACCACGCTCATGTCTTCGGGGACGCGCAGACCTCGGGCGCGGGCGGTCTCGATGACACCGACGGCGATCTCGTCGTTGCCTGCGAAGACCGCCGTCGGTGGCTCCCGCAGGTCCAGCAGCGCCGCGGCGCCGAGCAACCCGGTCTCGTACGTGAATTCTCCGGGCCGGACATAGGCGTCGGGTACCTGTGCTCCTTCCGCCTCCATGGCGGCGCGGTAGCCGTGCATGCGTGCCTGGTTGCATACGGCCGTGGCCGGTCCGCCGAGATAGGCGACGCGGCGGTGGCCCAGGGAGAGCAGGTGCCGGGTCGCGGCCAGGCCGCCGGCGAAGTTGGTCGCCCCGACGCTGTAGATCCGGCTGTCCGGCAGGTGCAGTGGGTCCAGCACGACCAACGGCAGCCCGGACCGGGCCAGTTCCTTCAGGTGCGCTGTGGTGTACACGCTGGTGACCGCGATGACGGCACGGCGCCCGGCCGAGACCAGGTCCCGGGCCCAGTGCGGGGCACGGGACGCCTTGCTGATCACCACCGAGGCCCCCGATTCGGCGGCGGAGTCGATGATGCCTTCCAGCGTCTCGGCCACGTACGACTTGAGGCCGTCCGCGAACTGCACCTCGATGGTCGGGCTGACGACGGCCTCGGTGTGGCGGAACACGGGCGCGAGATAGTGGTGCTGATGCAGGAGCTCCTGCACCCGGGCACGGGTCTGCGGCGCCACGTCACCGCGACCGTTGACCACTTTGGACACGGTCGCCACGGAGACCCCGGCCGCTTGGGCGATGTCCGACAAAGTGGTGCGCCTGGCGTTCGCTCGCATCGGTTCCTCCCAGCTGTACGTCCACCGGTGCGGTGAGCCGCCGGTCGGGCCGGCAACGCAGGTGGAACCGGTCAACCTTACGGCAACCCGGTACCGAGCCCGTCCGCGGAGGGCCGACGGTCCTTTCGACCTCGGCACGTCCGACGATCTGCGCGATCCGTCCGGCGAACGCGGTCCGAGCGGCATGCGCGCCGCCCCGTGTGCGTGGGCTTGCGTCCGGCTCCAGCCGTACCCGTGCGCAGCGGACCGGCTGCCGGGCCGCCCTGCCCGAGCGCCCGGACGGTAAGGGATCCGCACCCGCAGTCCGGTGGGGCAGGCTTCGGCCGGTCGGGACGATCGCTGCCGCGCCCTGTGGCCGGGCATGAACGCCCGGACCGGGCCGGCGGCGGCCGGAGCGCGCGGCCTCGTCCGCCACCGCCATCCCGGTCAGGAGAACAACGCCCCGGTCCGGCATGGGCGGTGCCGGGCCTTGTCGGCGTGGCATGACCTGAACCGACAGTGTGTCAGTCGCGGTCAGCACATGGGTTTCCACCTTCAGTCGAACCCTTTCGAAAACATTTCGGCCCTCGGTGGGGTCTTTAAGAGCCGTCGCAGCTCAAGACTATGCAGCTAGCTGCAGACCTACAACGTGTCTGCACGTACCTTGACAGGGTGTCAGGTCGAAATCTAGCTTGCACGGACGGAGCTCGAAGAACGCTATTCCGAAAACCTTTCACCCTGACTCACGAGAAGCAGATGGCTCTCGAGTGCGGAGAAAAGACATGGCGCTCTCCCGACGTACCCTCCTCGGCCTGGCCGCCGGCGTGCCGGTCTCCGCGGCACTGGCGGCCTGCGGCTCGTCCGGCCCCGGCAAGAGCGGCAACGGGGCCACGTACTGGTACCTGAACGGCCAGCCGCAGGAAGGTGTCAGAGCCGGAGCTGTGGACGCGTTCAACAAGGCCCGCCCGGACGAGCGGATCGCGGACACCACCTTCCAGAACGACGCGTACAAGACGAAGATCAAGACCGCCATCGGTGCGGGGCAGGCGCCCACCATCATCTGGGGCTGGGGCGGCGGGACGCTGCGCACCTATGCGGAAGCGGGCCAGGTCGAGGACCTCACCTCGTGGTTCGACGAGCACTCCGAGGTCAGGAAGCGGCTGTTCCCGTCCTCGTTCGGCGCGGCGACCGTCGACGGCAAGATCTACGCGATGCCGTGCGAGACCGTGCAGCCGATCATCCTCTACTACAACAGAAAGGTCTTCGACCAGGTCGGTGTGGAACCACCGCAGTCCTGGGAGGACATCATGGCGCTGGTGCCCCGGTTCAACGCCAAGGGCATAGCACCGTTCTCCCTCGGTGGCCAGTCCCGGTGGACGAACATGATGTGGCTGGAGTTCCTGTTCGACCGCATCGGCGGTCCCGAGCTGTTCCAGGCCATCGTCGAGGGCGAGAAGAACGCCTGGTCCCACCCGGACGCCATCACCGCGCTGACCAAGGTGCAGGAGCTGGTCGAAGCCGGCGGGTTCGTCAAGGGCTTCTCCTCGATCACCGCGGACTCCAACGCCGACCAGGCGCTCCTGTACACCGGACGGGCCGCGATGATGCTGCAGGGGGCCTGGTCGTACGGCATCCAGAAGACCGACGGCGGGGACTTCGTCCCCAGCGGCGCGCTGGGCTTCATGAACTTCCCACCCGTGGAGGGCGGCAAGGGCGATCCGAGCGGCGCCGTCGGCAACCCCGCCCAGTACCTCTCCATCTCCTCGAAGGCCAGTGCCGAGCAGAAGAAGGTCGCCAAGGACTTCTTCGCCACAGGCGTCCTCCAGGACGACGAGGTGAAGAAGTGGATCGGCAACGGGTCGGTCCCGATCCGGCTGGGTACGGAGAAGCTGCTGGCCGCCTCCGAGAGCGCGGACTTCCTGCGGTTCACCTACGACCTCGCCAGCAAGGCCGAGGTGTTCACCCAGTCCTGGGACCAGGCGCTCAGCCCGACGGCCGCCGAGACCCTGCTGGACAACATCGTCAAGTTGTTCCAGCTGTCCGTCTCACCGGAGCAGTTCGCCCGCAACCTCAACGCGGTCACGGGCAAATGAGCGCGCTCACCGGCCGTCCGCCGCGTCGCGAACCACGCAGCATCCTGCCGTGGCTGGCGACACCGGCGCTGGTGGTCTTCGTCGGCTTCGCCGTGATTCCGCTCGTCGGTGTCTTCGCGCTGAGCTTCACCACGTGGGACGGGATCGGCGCCATCCAGCCGTCGGGGCTGACCAGCTGGCGTGCGGTGCTCACCGACCCGGGGCTGCCGCACGCCCTCTGGGTGACGTTCCTGGTGATGGCCGTGTCCTGGGCCGTCCAGACGCCGCTGAGCATCCTGATCGGCACGTTCCTGGCAGGCCGCCAGCGCTACCGTGCGGTGCTGAGCGTGGTGTACTTCGTCCCGGTGACGCTCAGCTCCGCGGCGATCGCCATCGCGTACAAGGCCCTGCTGGACCCCAACTTCGGGCTCGGCGCCGGGCTGAAGATCCAGGTGCTCAGCCAGGACTGGCTGGGGCGGCCCGGGCTCGCGTTCGGGGTCGTCGTCTTCGTCGTCTCCTGGCAGTTCGTGCCGTTCCACTCCCTGATCTACCAGGGTGGGGTCCAGCAGATTCCGAAGTCCCTGTACGAGGCGGCGCAGCTGGACGGAGCCGGACGGATCCGGCAGTTCTTCAGCATCACGCTGCCTCAGCTGAGATACACCATCATCACCTCGTCCACCCTGATGGTGGTCGGGTCGCTGACCTTCTTCGACCTCATCTTCATCCTGACCGAGGGCGGACCCGGCGACGCCACCCGGGTCCTCGCACTGGACATGTACAAACGGGGATTCCAGGCCAGCCTGATGGGACCGGCCAGCGCCATGGCGGTCATCCTCGTCCTGGTGGGTCTGGCCCTCGCCCTGCTGCTGCGCCGTCTCGGAGGCCGGGACGCCGGCGCGAGCCAACTCGAGGGGGCCTGACGTGACCATCACGCCGACCGAGACGCGACGACCGCAGAAGGGCACCCTCCGCGAGCGGCAACGCCACTCCCGTCAGGCGGCCCGCCGGCGCAACTGGGCCGGCGGCGTGGCCGGATGGCTCTGGTTCGTCGTCGTCGCCGTGCCCCTGTACTGGACCCTCATCACCAGCTTCAAGGCCCAGAGCCGCTACTACGCGAGCAACCCGCTGGTGCCTTCGGGCGACCCGACACTGGAGAACTACCGGCTGGTCGTCGAGTCCGATTTCCTCCGCTATTTCGTGAACAGCGTCGTGGTCACCGCCGGCGCCGTGGTGCCGGCGGTCCTGTTCTCCTTCATGGCGGCCTACGCGATCGTCCGCGGCTGGCGCATGCGGGTCCTTCGCGCCATGAACGGGCTGTTCCTCATGGGCCTGGCCATCCCCCTGCAGGCGACGGTGATCCCGGTCTACCTGATCATCATCAGACTGCGTCTGTACGACAGTCTGCCGGCGCTGATCCTCCCGGCGATCGCCTTCGCCATCCCGCTGTCCGTGCTGGTGCTCGCCAACTTCATCCGCGACGTGCCCAAGGAGCTGTTCGACTCGATGCGGGTCGACGGCGCCACCGAATGGACGACCCTGTGGCGGCTGGCGGCACCGCTCACCCGGCCGGCCATCCTCACCGTGACCATCTTCAACGCGCTGACCATCTGGAACGGATTCCTGCTGCCGCTGGTCCTCACCCAGAGTCCCGGCCGCCGGACCCTGCCGCTCGCACTGTGGACCTTCCAGGGCCAGTACGGGGTCAACGTCCCCGCCGTTCTCGCCGCCGTCGTCCTCACCACACTGCCCGTCCTCGTGCTGTACGCGTTCGGCCGCCGTCAACTGCTGAGCGGTCTGACCGCCGGATTCAGCCGCTGACCGGCGCTGACGTTGACGCCGTGGCCGACCTGTCCCGCCTCGAGTCCTGCCGTCTACCTGTTCGCCCGTCGCGCCCCGGTCGAGGGTCCGCTGGGCGTGGGAGGAAAGTGAACGCCGACGTGGCCGTTGAGAACACCCCCGGAACCGCCCCCTGGAACGACCCCACCGTTTCCGTCACCGAGAGGGTCGACGCGCTGATCGACGCGATGACCCTTCAGGAGAAGACCGCCCAGCTGTACGGAGTGTGGGTGGGCGCCTCCGACCAGGGCGGTGAAGTCGCCCCCCATCAGCACGAGATGGAGGAGGCCGTCGATCTCGACGCGCTCCTGCCCACCGGACTGGGCCAACTGACGCGGCCCTTCGGCACGGTCCCGGTCGACCCCGCCCTGGGGGCGCTCTCCCTGGCCCGCACCCAGGCCCGGATCGCCGCCACGAACCGGTTCGGCATCCCCGCTCTCGCCCATGACGAGTGTCTGGCCGGCTTCGCCGCCTGGGGGGCGACGGCCTACCCCGTTCCGCTGTCCTGGGGCGCCACCTTCGATCCGGACACGGTGCGGCGCATGGCCGCCGCCATCGGCCGCGACATGCGTGCCGTCGGTGTCCACCAGGGACTCGCGCCCGTCCTGGACGTCGTGCGCGACGCCCGCTGGGGCCGGGTCGAGGAGACCATCGGCGAGGACCCGTACCTCGTCGGCACCATCGGGACGGCCTACGTGCAGGGCCTGGAGTCCGCCGGGATCGTCGCCACCCTCAAGCACTTCGCCGGCTACTCGGCCTCGCGCGCCGGCCGTAACCTCGCTCCCTCCTCGGTGGGCCCGCGTGAGCGCGCCGACGTCCTGCTGCCTCCCTTCGAGATGGCGATCCGCGAAGGCGGTGCCCGGTCGGTGATGAACGCCTACACCGACACCGACGGCATGCCCTCCGCGGCCGACGAGGACCTGCTCACCGGGCTGCTGCGCGACACATGGGGCTTCGACGGCACCGTCGTCGCCGACTACTTCGCCATCGCCTTCCTCAAGACCCTGCACGGCATCGCGGACGACTGGGCCGACGCCGCCGGCACGGCGCTGCGCGCGGGCGTCGACGTCGAACTGCCCAATGTCAAGACGTACGGCGTGCCCCTGACCGAGGCCGTCGCCGACGGCCGCGTTCCGGAGGCGCTGGTCGATCGCGCCCTGCGCCGGACACTCACCCAGAAGGTGCTGCTCGGCCTGCTCGACCCGGACTGGAACCCCGTGCCGGCCGCGCTCGACGGGGCGGACCTCGACGACCCGGCCGCGCTGCGCGGCCGGGTCGACCTGGACGGACCGGAGAACCGCGCACTGGCCCGCACGGTCGCCGAGAAGGCGGTCGTGCTGCTGAGCAACGACGGCACCCTGCCGCTCGTCAGGCCACGCCGCATCGCCCTGCTCGGTCCCAACGCCGACGAGCCCACTGCCGTACTGGGCTGCTACTCCTTCCCCCAGCACATCGGCGTCCGCCACCCCGGAACCCCACTCGGCATCGAACTGCCCACGCTGCGCGACACGCTCGCCGCCGAGTTCCCCGACGCAGAGATCGTTCTCGCCCGCGGCACCGGAATCGACGACGGGGATACCTCCGGCATCCGCGAGGCCGTCCGGGTGGCATGCGAGGCCGACGTCGCCCTGGTGGTGCTCGGCGACCGCGCCGGGCTCTTCGGGCGGGGCACCAGCGGCGAGGGCTGCGACGTCGAGACGCTTGCGCTGCCCGGCGCGCAGCAACAACTGCTCGACACCCTGCTCGACCTGGAGACACCCGTGGTCACCGTGCTGCTCGCGGGACGACCGTACGCCCTCGGCCGCGCCGTGGAGGAGTCCGCCGCGATCGTGCAGTCCTTCTTCCCGGGTGAGGAGGGCACGCACGCGATCGCCGGGGTGCTCAGCGGCCGTACCAACCCCTCCGGACGTCTCCCCGTCAGCGTGCCGCGCGGGCCGGGCTCCCAGCCGGCCACGTACCTCGGAGCGCGGCTCGCTCACGCCAACAAGGTGTCCTGCGTCGACCCGACCCCCGCGTTCGCCTTCGGCCACGGCCTGTCCTACACGCGGTTCGACTGGACGGACCTGGCCGTGGACGTCCAGGAGGCTTCGACCGACGGCGAGTTCACCCTCGCCTTCACCGTCCGCAATACGGGCGGGCGGTCCGGCACCGAGGTCGTCCAGGTCTATCTGCACGACCCGGTCGCCTCCGTCGTCCAGCCGGTGCAACGCCTCGTCGGCTACGCCCGGGTCGAACTGGAGCCGGGCGAGGCCCGGCGCCTGCGTGTCACGGTCCCGGCCGACCTCGCCTCCTTCACCGGACGCGACGGCCGGCGCGTCGTCGAACCGGGCGAGCTGGAGGTGCGGCTGGCCGCCTCCAGCGCGGATTTGCGCCTGACGGCCAGGGTCGCGCTGACCGGAGCCGAGCGCCACGTGGACCACACGCGGCGCCTGCACGCCACGGTGGTGCAGGAGTCGGCCGCCCGGGCGTGAACCGGGCGTGCGGTGATCCGGACCGGGCACTTCCGGGAATCCGCTGAGACGCCCCTGCTGTCTACCGTGACGCCCATGGCGTTCCTTTCCTGCCTCCACCGTTTCCATCAGCGGCACCCCTGGAGCCACAACGACCGTTACGGCCCCTGGATCGCCGGCCGGGTGGCCGCGTCCGAAGCCCGCCACGTCCTGGACATCGGATGCGGCGCGGGGAATCTTGTCGCGCTTCTGCGTCGCCGGGCGGTCACCGTCACCGGGCTCGAACCCGACCCCGGGATGGCGCGCGCCGCGGCGAAGCGCTTCGCCGACGATCCCGCGGTCACCGTCGTGGAGGCCGACTTCGCCGGGCGCGACCCGCACCGGCGCTTCGACGCCGTCACCCTGGTCGCCGTCCTGCACCACCTGCCGCTGGAGCCCACCCTGCGGGAACTGCGCCACTGTCTCACTCCGGGCGGACGCCTCGTGGTCATCGGCTGCTACCGGGAGGCCGGACGCGTCGATCTGCTCGTCTCCCTGCTCGCCCTGCTCGCGAACCCGGTCATGGGCCTCGTCAAGCATCCGGCCCGCGCCGCCGCACTGCCCCTGCACATGACGGCGCCCACCACCGCTGCGCGCGAGACCCTGGCGGACATCCGGGCTGCCGCCGCGCGGGAACTGCCCGGCGCCCGGATCCGGCGCCGCCTCTTCTGGCGCTACAGCCTGGTCTACGACGCCCCCGCCGAGCGCTGTCCGACATGACCCCCGCGAACCGCTTGAACAATCCCTTCCCACGGTGTCCCGCCAAACCGTCGAGCGCTCCCCCGGGAACACGACCCGCGCACCCCGTGGAGTGGTATGCCTTCGCCCCGCTGACCTGGCCGATGAGGGCCTCGGTGATCTGACGGGTGGTCTGCGCGGCGACCCGGGGGTTGACGGCGGCGCAGTAGGTGCAGGCGTTCGGGGCCGTGGCCAGCGCCCAGCCGTGGCCCCGGATCCAGGTGGCGTCGTCCGTTCCGAGCGCGGCGCGGAAAGCGGCCCGGCTCCCCGCCGACAGCAGGTGAAGGCGATCACCAGGTCGCAGGCCGGGTCGCCGATGCCGAGCCCGCCGAAGTCGATGACCGCGCTGAGGCGGCCGTCGACGGTCAGCAGGTTGCCGGTGTGGAAGTCGCCGTGGAACCGAACCGCAGGACCGTCCCGTCCGGGGGCACTGATCGCCGCTTCCCACAGGTCGGTCATGGCCGCAGCGTCGAACACGCCGTCGATCTCCGCGATGGCGGTCCGCGTCGCCCGGTCCCGTGCGACCAGCGGCCCGGCGGTGAGATCCCCGCGGGCGCCCCGGGCCGGAATCTCTCCGGGCGCGAACCGTTGGAGAGCGGTCAGGAACCCGGCCAGTTCGACGGCGGCCTCGGACGAATCCGCCAGTGCCTCGACAGTCGCCACCTCGCCGTCCAGCCAGCAGGAGACCGCCCACGGTCACGGATAACCGAAGTCGGGCTCCCCCACCCCCACCGGCACGGGGACGGCCGGCGGCAGGTGAGGGGCGAGCCGCGGCAGCCACTCGGACTCCTTCCGCGCCTGCCCGAGGGCACCGGCACGGCGGGGCAGCCGGACGGACGACTCCTCACCCAACCGGTAGGTCACATGGTCCGAGCCGGCCGGGTCGAGCAACTCCAGGGGCAGCCCGGCCCACTGTGGGAACTGCGTATCGACCAGGCGCCTGACCAGCGCGGCATCGATCGCGGGGCGGATGTCCACGGTTCTCTCGGTTGCCAGGAGCAGCTCCTGGAGCCGGCTCGCCCGTGCGGCAGGCGGTCGGGGCCATCACAGCGCGTCGCAGGTCTCCTGCCGACCGGATTTCCCCCGCCGCGTACCTGCCGACCTCACGTCCGCACGAGGCACGCGCCGCCTACGGAACCGCTCCCGACGCCCGCCGGTTCGCGACCGTGCTCACGGCCGTCGCCCCGTCCGCCACCGGAGCGTCCGCGGGTTTCACCTACCTCGTGAAGCTGCTGGGCGACGTGAGCGGATTCTCCCCGAGCAGGGTCGACACCCTGCTCGGGGCGTTCGGTGTCGCCTGTCCGGCCGGGGTGGCCATCACCGGGGCACTGATCGACCGCTTCCCGCACGCGGTCCTGGCCACAGCCGTGGCCACACGGGCCGCAGGCATGCTCGGTCTGTATGCGGCCGGTACCCACCCGGTGGCGGCGGTACTGTTCCTGGTACTGGTGGGCGGCGCCCTCGGGCCGGTGTTCATGGCCACCCAGAACGAGATGCTGCACTGCGCACCGGGCCGTACCGACACCGCCCTCGCGGCGAACTCCGCTGCCTACAACATCGGTATCGCGGCCGGCGCCGCGCTCGGAGGCCTGCTCCTGCCGCTCGCCGGCGTACGGGCCGCGTTCCTCTCCGGCGGGCTCTTGACCATGACGGCCTGCGCGGTGCTGCTGTGCGGGCGACGTCGCCCGCAGGCCATGACGACATCGGACGAGTGAGACGTGACGTCTGGGACGAGATGCCCGCCCCAGGCAGACGAATTGCGGCTGGGCTTTCATTTCGGCCAGGACGAGTATCCGGTGTTCTCCGTCGGTTGTCCCATGGTGCCGGGGCCGATCTCCGCGAGTACGGCGGAGATCGGCCCCGGCACCGTAGGACGCGCGCGTCAGACGGTGAAGACGCGTTCGGCTTCGTCGCGCCGGGTGTGCAGCTCCCAGTAGAGGGGGGCGACTTCCTCGGCCGGGGCCGCCGGTACTCCGGGCGGGCCGTCCGTGCCGACCCAGACGCCGATCGCGGCGTGTGCGGCCTGGACGCCGGTGCCGGTCAGTTCCTTGTGCAGGGCGAGAACCCAGTTGCGCAGTGCGGCCTGGGCCGCGTTGAGGTTGCCGAGCATGGGGTTGGGGTCGAGGGAGCCGGCGCCGTTGGTGTAGAGCAGGGTGCCCGCTTTCGCCTCGCGCATGGCGGGCAGCACGGCCCGGGTGGCGGCGATGGCCCCGTAGAGCAGGAGCTGCATCGCCCACTGCACGTCGGAGGGGTCGGTCTCGGACGGAGCGGTGAGTGTCGTGGAGTGCAGGCTGCCGGCGGGGGAGTACTCCAGGACGTCTGTGCCGTCGAAGCGGATGGCGGCGTCCTTGAGCGCCCGGGTGAGCGCGTCATGGTCGCATACGTCCGCGGGGAAGCCGGCGGCGGTGATGTTCTCGGCCTCGAGTCGGGCGGTCAGGTCGTTGAGTTTGTCGCTGTCGCGGGCGATCAGGGCGACGTCGAAGCCGCGGGCGCCGAAGGTACGGGCGATGGCCAGGCCCATACCGGGGCCGGCTCCGACGATGGCGATGCTGGGCACGGGCAATCCTCTGCTGGGAGATCCGTTGGGGGATGAGACCTGCGGATTGCAGGTGTCTGGTAGCTGGGCCCGAGCCGCTCCTCGAACTGGCGGCGGCAGGCTGGAGCCGCCTGGCCATGGACGCGGTCGCCAAGCGCGCCGGCGTCGGCAAGGCCGCTCTCTACCGGCGGTGGACGTCCAAGGAGGCCATGCTCCTGGACCTGGTGACCCGCCTGGTGCGCCAGGAGGTGCCCACGGCGCCCGACACCGGCACCCTGCCCGGCGACGTCCGCGGCTTCTTCGACGTGGCCACCACCCACAGCGCCGACCCCCGGGTCGTCCGGATCGCCGCAGACCTCCTGGGCGAGTCCGCGCGCAACCCCGCACTCGCCGAATCGCTGCGCATCGCCGTCCTCGCACCCCGCCGGGAGGCCGCCGCCGCCATCCTGCGACGCGCCGTGGACCGCGGCGAACTACCCACCGCACTGGACCGCGAACTCGGCACGGACCTGCTGATCTCCCCCCTGCTGCTCCGGCTGCTCATCCCCGGCGCACCACCCGTGGACGAGGCCTACCTGGACACCCTGACCGACGTCGTCGTCACCGGCCTCGCCGTCGCCACCCCGGGCGGAAGACGGACACGGCGCGGACCGAGTGGTCCTGTCTCCCCTGCCTCGACCAGCTGAACGAGCCCGATGCGCGAATCCGGCAGCGCACCACCCTGTCCTGCCAAAGCTGCCGCCCGGAGTTCCATCGAGCGGTGCCGACGTCTGAACGGCATCGACCCTGTGCGGTGTACCGCCTGGGAGGCGGGCCGGCAGCGCCGCCTGCGGCTCGTCCGGGCCCACCCCGCCGACGGCGGGCGCCTGTCGACGTAGGCCGGGAACGTCGTCGTCCGGGGCAAGGACCTCGGACGCGGGAGTGTCGACTCGCACACCTGGTCCGCCTCGACGCCATGGTCTCGCAGGACGACGGGAGCGCGGCCGATGTCCAGCCCGCGACCCGGGCCCTGACCGGCCTCGCCACCGCGTCCGGCAGCGGCCGGCGGGTTCCGCCGCTGCCCGGGATGCCGCCGCCCTCCGGCCTGTTCGGGGTCACCGACCCGGCGGACGCCGCCTGGGTGGCGGGCCTCACCGGAAGGCCGACCGGGACCCGGGCCCTCCTCCTTCGGACGGCCCGGCTCCCGGAGCGGTATGGGCACCGGCCGCGTGCCGTGAAGACGGGCATCCGCGAACGGGCGGACAGCGGCGGGCGAGGGGGAGGGGCTGCGGCCGGAGGCCGATGGGTCACCCCGCGAGGGCGTGCGCGAGGAGGGTCTCCGCTGCCGTCCGTGCGTGCCGGCCGTAGTCCGCTTCGTCCAGCACCATGGCCCGGCTGGCCGCCCCGTCCGCGAGGGTGACCAGCTGTTCGGCGAGTGCGGCCGGCTCGCGGCAGCCCAGCTCCGTCACCAGTGCGGTGACCAGCCCCACCATCCGCAGTTTCTGCTCGCGGGCGTAGGAGTGGACCGCGCTGTCCGGATCGGGAAACTCCGCCGCGGCATCGATGAACGGGCATCCGCGCACCGGTGCCGCGTCCGGCGCGGGCTGGTCGAACAGCCCGAGGATCCGCTCCCGCGCAGGGATGTCCTCGCGGGTCAGCACGGTCTCCAGGGTCGCCCCCGACGAGGCGAGATGCTGGAGGTGGGCGATCACCAGGTCGCTCTTGGTCCGGAAATGCGCGTAGAGCGTCCGCTTGGACACCGGTGCCGCCTCCGCGACCTGCTCCATGCCGGTCGCGTTGATCCCCTGGACCGCGAACAGCCGGGCGGCGGCTGCCAGGATGCGTTCCCGTCCGCCGCGCCCGCGCCCCCCGGAGGTCGTGGTCGTCGCGCTCATGCGCCAAGTATACGACTGCGTTTACCTCGGCGGGCGGCGTCTGCTAGGGTCCCGGCACACCCGCAAGGTAAACGGGTTCGTTTACATCGTTTGCTGTCGAGGAGTGTCTCATGAGCCTGCTGGTCCCCACCGAGCTGAGCGACTGCGCGGAGAAGCTGATACGCGGCCGTCACGCGACCCGCGCGTTCCGTCCCGACGCCGTGCCCGAGGACACGATGCGCGCGATCTTCTCGCTGGCCGGCGCCACGCCGTCCAACTCCAACGCGCAGCCGTGGCGGGTGGAGGTGGTCAGCGGTGCCGCGCGCGAGCGCCTGGCGGACGCCTTGCAGGCGGCCCACGCCGCACACCGCACCTCGGCCGACTTCCCGTATTCCGAGGACATGTACGCACAGGTGCACCAGGCGCGCCGGGCGGCGTTCGGCGCCCGTCTGTACGGAGCGCTGGGCATCGACCCCGACGATCACGAAGCGCGGGCAACCTACGACGCGCAGAGCCTGCGCTTCTACGGCGCGCCGCACGCCGCGTTCCTGTTCGTCACCGGGGACGGCGGGCCCCGGCTGGCCGCCGACGTCGGCGCCTACATGCAGACGCTGCTCCTGGCGATGACCGCGTACGGCGTGGCGAGCTGCCCGCAGGGGCTGCTGAGCTTCTACGCCGACACGGTCCGCGCCGAACTCGCGGTCACCGCAGGGCGACTGCTCGTGGGCATCTCCTTCGGCTACGCCGACGAGGCCGCGCCGGTGAACCACGTCGCGACCGGGCGGGCTGCGCTCGAAGAGGTCACGACCTTCCACGGCTAGGACCCGTCTTCGGAGATCGCCGACCGGTGGATCATGGTGGGGTGGTCCGCCGACATGGAATCACCGATCAGGAATGGGAGTTACTCGCTCCGCTGATCCCGCGGGCCGCGACGGGCCGGCCGCGGGTGGCGGACCGCCGGGTGACCGACGGCATGGTCCACAAGATCCGGACCGGGATCTCCTGGCGTGACCTGCCCGAACGGTTCGGGTCGTGGAAGAGGGTCCCCACCCTCCCCCCACGCTCGGCTTCGCCCGCGCGGGGGCGCCCCCGTCGCCGCTGTGCGCTCGACCGGGTCTTCACCCGGCGGGCCCTGCAGGAGAACCAGGCCCGGGCGGACGCCTTCGGGGACAACGACTGGCTGGTCCGGATCGGCTCCACCCCCATCCGCGCCCGCCGGCACGCCGCCGCAGAGGACGTCGCGGCGGCAGACCGCCCGCGATCGACCGTGACGTCTGCCGCAGGCGCGACACTGTCGAGCGCTGTTTCGACCGGCTCAAGGGCTTCCGAGGCGTCGCGATCAGGTACGGCAAGACCGCCACTCTCTACGAAGCAGGGCTCTCTCGCCTCGTTCCTGCTCCGGGCGAGGTCCGTTCGAAGACGGGCCGTAGGAGCGCGGGAAGCCCCGCCGGGGCAGGGTGACCACATGGGTCCCCTGCCCCGACGGAGCTGGGTCGGCCGGGCGGCGGTCACCGGCGCCCGGCCGGGGCCGGTGCGGTGTGCGGCGCTTTCCGGCTCAGCCGAAGTTCACGTCGCTGCACCACATGTAGGCCTGGTCGAGGTGCGAGGCCTGCCAGATCACGAACAGGATGTGGTGTCCGGTGTAGCCGGAGGTCTGGACGGGGAACGTGATGTCCTGTGCCGGGGCGTAGCGGCCGGTCTGCGTGATGAAGTCGAGGTTGCCCCAGCCCAGGGTCTGGGTCTTGGGGTTGAAGCCCTGCTTGCTCACGTAGACCTTGAAGTAGTCGGCACCGTGGGACGCCTGGTCGTGCAGCTGGACCGTGAAGTTGTTGCTGATGTTGGTCGTCTTCCACTGCCCGGGCTTGTCCAGGCTGGCGTTCCTCGAGAGGTTGTTGCTGCAGAGCGTCCCGTCGGGGGTCCGCGCCTGGAACTGGCCACCGAGGCCGTCGCGGAGTGCGCTCATCCAGTTCCACATGGTGTCGGAGTTGGCCTGGAAGGCCTGCCAGCACATGGGGTCCTGGGTCTGCATGGCCGGGTTGGTGTGGTTGCTGCCCCACGTCTTCCAGCACTGGTACGCGCGGGAGGCGGGGTTGACGATGGTGCCGTGAGCCTGGGCGGGGGCCGACCAGGCAAGTGCGCCGACAACCACGGCGAACAGCATGACGAGCGCCTGGAGAGGCCGGCGCAGGGACGACCGCGAACGCCCGGTTAACGGACTCTGATTGCGCATGTGGGGGGAACTCCTTCCAGTTTCAAGGCTGTGATGGGAGCGCTCCCAACGGTAGGTCTTCTGAGTGAAATGTCAATGAAACAAGCGGAGTTGATCACAGGAATGGGTTGCGAGCAGGGAATCTGCCGTGAGCCGGGAGTCGGTACGTGCCCCGGGCCGGAAGCGAGAATGCGGCTTGGCCTGGTGTGCGGGGCGATGCCGGGGTGGGGCGTTCGCGGCAGGGCGCAGCGGGTGGGGAACGCGGCCGAGGGCACGCAGCGGGAACGTGCGTACTCCTCGGATCCGAACCGACGGCACTGGAGCACGGATGCCGTAGCGAGGGAAGCCGCCGGCGACGCGGAGCAGCCTCGGCGCGCTCCACCTCACCTGGGCCGCCGCGGCCCCAAGACGCTCGCGGACCAGGTGCCGGAACACTGCCCGGTGGACCGTCGGCCAGGCCTTGGAGAAGAGGCGTGGCTGATCACGCCCGGATTCGTTCCATGACAGCCCCCGCGCCAAGGACCTCCTCGACCACCGCCGATACCGCCCGCGCACCCGCAGGGGGCACTGTCGCCCTGTCGGGAGCGGCCAGGGCCTGGACGAGCTCTTCCCGGTCGATCACCCGACGCTCCCACACCGCTTCCGCATCGGCGAGGCGGACCGCGATGCGTGCCGCCTGGATGTGAAGCTCCTCCGCCCGCACCTGGGCAGCCGCCTTCCGCTCCTCCGGCAATCCCGACCATCGCCTGCGTCGGCCGTCTCCTCGCTGAGCCGGGTACGAGCTGGCGAACCCTGCCACGGCGATACCGGGAACATGCCTGACCAAAGGAGCCCAACCAGCACATCCGGAAGAACACCGGCTTACCGTGACGCCGCGGCGACTCGCGGTCTTGCGGATCCGGGCCGGCAGGGGAGACTGCCTTCACGACCGGGTCCGTCCGGTCCCCGGCAGCACCACGCCGAGCAGGTCGGTCCACCGTCACTCCACCGAGATGAGGTCTCGTGAACCGAAACCGAGCCGCCGTCAGCGCGGTCGCCGTAACCCTGCTGAGCGCCGGCCTCGCCGTCGGCCCGGCAGCCGCCGCCACCGCCACCGAGGCGAAGGCCCGAGTCGGAGCCGACTGGGCGACTCAGTCGATCGTCTTCACCGCCGCTGCGGGGCAGGCCAACAACCTCAACATATTCTCCATGTACACCAGCGACGGGATCCGGCGGATCGGCTTCAGCGACGTGGTCCCGCTCGAACCGGGCGACCACTGTGCGTACTCCAGAGCCGAGGACACCACCTCCGTCGTCTGCGAACTTCCCGCCGACGGCCCCCGGCCCGACAGGATCGACGTCCTCCTCGGCGACGGCGACGACACGATCGCCGCCTTCACCCCCGGGGTCGGCACCGTCAGCGGCGGCCCCGGCGACGACGAACTGCACGCCCACACCGCACGCACGGTGCTGGGCGGCGCGGGGAACGACATGGTCATGGGACCCGCCGCCCTGCACGGCGGCGACGGCACGGACCACCTGATGGGTGACAGCAGCAACCAGCAGATGTGGGGCGGCCGCGGCGACGACATGATCGAGGGCTACGGCGGTGACGACACCGTGCACGCCGGCCCCGGCGACGACCACGCCATGGGCGGGGACGGCCGCGACATCCTCCTCGGCGGTCCCGGCAACGACACCCTGGACGGCGAAGGCGGCGACGACCTCGTCTGCGGTGGCCTTGGAGAGGACGCCCTCGAAGGCGGACCCGGCCGCGACATCGTCCTCCCGTAAGTGCGCCTCCGTGCCCGAAGGCCCTGGCCCGCGGCGCGGACAGCGTCGCGGGCGCCGAGCCACCGCCGTCGGCGACCCGCCACCCGAGCCGCGTCAGCCGCGAACGCCGTAGACGGCAGGTCCCCGCCCGACACGAGGTGACCCGGCGGCAGCTTCCTGCTGCTCTCGCACGGGACGACCGACCAGCACCCGGAGTGGGAGAGGAGGATCGAGTCCGCGCACGAGAAGGGCGCGATCCCGCTGCGGTTGCGTACCTGCGGCGAGGTCCCAGTTGGGGGCCCAGACCTTCGGCTGGATCGCACCACACCAGTTCCGGCA
Source organism: Streptomyces minutiscleroticus (assembly GCF_014650875.1). Classification (GTDB taxonomy): domain Bacteria; phylum Actinomycetota; class Actinomycetes; order Streptomycetales; family Streptomycetaceae; genus Streptomyces; species Streptomyces minutiscleroticus. Next base: position 78,698 of record NZ_BMVU01000018.1, on the reverse strand, counting down.
GGCCGTTGCGGACCGCGCTCACGGTGAAGGCGTCCAGACCCGGTTCGTGTGCGGTTCCGGCGGGGACGGCGCGCAGGCCGCTGCCCGTCCGGGCGGCGCGGGTCACAAGAGGCACGAGGCTGTCGCCGGGCGGCGGGCCGCCCGAAGCAGCGTTTTCGTCAGGGACCGGCACGTCGGGGTACCGTGCCGAGTCCGGAGGGGACGGCTCCGCGCGTGACGTGCGTGGCGAGGTCGCCGAGCGTCTGCTGCCGGGCGCGGGCGTGGGAGCGCAGCCGGATGAATGCCTCTTCCACGTCGACGCCCAGGCGGGCGGCCAGTGCGCCCTTGGCCTGTTCGATCACGATGCGGGTGTCCAGGGCCGTCTCCATCTGATCGCAGATCTCGTCCCGGGCGCGCAGTACCTGCCGCTGCTGCAGCCGGGCCCCGGTGGCGTCGGCCAGCAACTGCGCCAGGCGCAGGTCCTGCTCGGTCGGTGCGCCGGAGGTGGCGCTCATCAGGTTGACGGCGACGAGCATGTTGTCGCTCACGTGCAGCGGCACGGCGGCGACGCTGAGGATGCCGGCGCACAGCGCCCGGGGAGTGAAGCGGGGCCAGCGCCGCAGGCCGGGAGTTCCCGGCCCCAGCGCGACCCGGGGCAGGACGGTACCCGTGCGTGTGCTGTCCACGCAGGGGCCTTCGCCCAGTTCGAGCTGGTCTTCCTCCAGCCGCCTGCACATCTCGTCGGAGGCGGTGAGGTAGTCAAGACGTCCCGCTTCGTCGAGGATCGTCATCCCGACTGCGCGCACGTCCAGCAGGGTGACCAGGTGCGCGGTGAGATCGTGCAGGACGTCCAGGAAATCGCGGCCGCCCGCGTGGACGGTCAGGTCGATCACGGCTTCGGCGACCAGCGTTTCACGTTCTGTAGTGGGCATCGGCAGTTCCCTTCGGTCCGCGAAGTCCGCACCCCCGCTTTACGCTGAGACCTACTGCAACCGGCGTGATGCCTGGGGCGCCAGCGCCGCCTGCCGGCTCGTGGGCTTGGGGTTGGGGTTGCTCGCCGGCCGCGCGTTTCTTTCGAGGTGTGTGGCCGATGCCGTGCTGCGAGCCGTATGAGTCCACGCACGGCGTCGGGCTTTCCGGCAGGTGGGACGACCTCCGGTGTCTGCTGCACACCGTTCAGTGAAGACCGGCCGCGGACGACTGCGATATGCAGAAAACGTGGTTCACGGCGTCGAGCGTGCAGAAAACGCAGAACTCCGCGCTCCACGGGGGCTTGTCGGACGTCAATGGGCTCTTGATGCCGTGGTGGCCGGTCAGCGGGCGGCCGGGCCTCTTCACGGCGATGCGGCGGGAAGAAGGGCCGGGGTGCAATCCCGGCTTCCTGCCGGCTCTCGAGGGGCCGGTGCAAGACGCTGAAACGCTTCATGCGCAGAATGGGTTTGCGGGAGGTCGAAACGGGCTTTCCGGGGCCGCGCGGCAGCCGTGGAATGACGTGCTCACCAGTGGTGTGCGGCGGTTCGCATGTCCGCGAGGCACCGTTTGCGCCTTGGCCGTGCCGGCGGCAGCGGACCGGTCCGTCATGGCCGGCTCCCGGCACCGGGTGCAGGATCCGCCGCAAGCGTGCCTGTCAGGGGGGCGAAAGGCAGAGCCGGACGCAGTACCTCGGTGAGCGGCGGGTCCGGCAGGGGCGGGAACGGCCGCGTGGCGGTGGTGCGGGTCCGCCCGGCCGGGCCGGTGGGCAGACCTTTACGGTCCGTCTTCGAGGAGGGTCTGGTGCGGGGGGCGTCCGTAGGCGGTGCGGTAGGCGGCGGCGAACCGGCCGGACTGGAGGAAGCCCCACCGGGTCGCGATCGCGGTGACCGTGATGCCGGTGGAGGGGTCGGCGGCCAGCAGGTCGGCGTGGGCGTGGGCGAGGCGGACCCGGCGCAGGTAGCTCATGGGGGTGGTGTCCAGGTGGCGGCGGAAGGCGTATTGCAGGGTGCGGATGCTGACGTGGGTGGCCTCGGCGATGTCGGCCACGCTTACATCTGTGTGGGCGTGTGCGTCGATGAAGGCGACGGCGCGGCGCACGGTGGCGGGGTGGGCGTCGTGACGGTCTTCGATGGTGGGGTCGGTGAGTGCGGTGTTGGGGAATGTGTGCAGCACGTTGGCGGCCATGTACTGGGCGGCGGTGGAGACGAGCAGTTGGTGTTCGCACATGGTCCGGTCGGTGCGGATGGCATCGCGCAGACAGGCGTTGACGTCCCGCAGACGCCGGGCGGCGGCCGGTGAGACCGGCCGGTCACCGGTCAGGCGCACCGGTCCGGGCCTGCGCCCGGGAAGGCCGGCGGCCACCCTGGTCAGCAGGTCCGGATCGAGCATGATGAGGTTGTAGCGCGAGCGGTGGACGACGCCCGCGTAGGACTGGTCGTGCGGGGTGTACAGGAACACGTCGCCGGGACCGAAGGTGCCTTCGTCCCCGTCGGGGAAGTACTGCCGGACGATGGTGCCGCTCTGCACGCTGCACACGCAGATCTTGCCCATGACGTCCGCGTGGTGCCCCACGTTGTAGGTGAACTCGAGCTGGTCGATACCGACCGGCCCCAGCACATCGCGCGTGACGCGGGCCCGGGTGGGCCCGCCGTCGCTGCCGATCCGCATCCGCGTGTAGGCCTTGCTCAGGACCTGCTCGGTGAGCTCCAGATCGTCGCTGTCGAAGTCGAGTGCCTCCATCACGATCCCCCTCGGGCGCAATGCGCAGGTGGAGCAGGAGGCGGCCGCAGGCAGGCCCGGCAAGGACGGCGTGCCGCCGGACGGGACAGTGCAGTGGTGCGCGGACGGCGTGGACTGCGCTCGAAAGCCGCGGAGACGAACTCCGGCCTGCGCAGCGGACCGACCGCCCGCGCCCGGCCCATCTGCGTACCGGGATTCTTCCGCTGCATAGGGCGGGTCCGGGTGGTCGGACGCTGCGCAGCCGTCTTCACCTGTACCAAGCCGGAGCCGGCGATCACCGGGCCGGGCTCTTCACCCAGCAGCGCACGGGATGTGGACACGGCCGCCTCCACTTCGCCGGTCCGTCCCATGCCCGGCGGGCGGGCCGCACCGGTGCTTCCACGCTACTCTCCTTCACGCGGCCCGACAGGCCCTTCGGCACGCGCTTCGGAACCGCCCGAGTGACGGCGCGCCCTGCCCTTTGCCGGGCGGCTCCCGGCACCTGTGTCGTTCGCCCGCGACGCCTTATCCGTAAGGGCGTGAAAGCGGACCAGAGCGCCGAGGGCGCCGAACTCGTCGGCTGCTGCGACCGGCACCAGGATCTGACAGGAAGAGTCGGTTGTCGGACGCTCCCGCACCCGGGGCGAAGCGTCACGGCGACGGCTTTGGAGCCACTCGACGGCACCGGCCGCGCGCAGCGCGTGGGCGATGGCACGCATCTGCCGGGCTGTCTGTCGCGCCTGCCGGGCCCGGGCCCTCACCGCCTCGGCCTCCTTGCGCATCTGCCGCGCGCGCTGCTGCGCCGCGTGCAGTGCCTTGGAGACGGACGGCGCGGTCACGGCCCACGTCGGCCGGTGTGGTGCAGCTGTCACGGTCATCACCTACTGCGGTGCACGAATATCGGTTGGAGAAGGTCGCTGTGCTGCTCCCCGCGTCCGTCCGGGAGCGTGGAGCAGCAGGACGTGGGGCGCGCCACGGTAGCGACGCCGGCCACGTGGGGGGCGGCCTTCGGCCGTACGGAGCGTGCGCCGGGGTGCTGTTGTGATACGGGACAGCGGCCGGGCGGACGCAGCAGCGGGCCCGACCGATCACGACCCGGACTCCGCTTCGGCCCTGACCGTATGTCTCGCAAGGCTCGGGTCACCGGCGGGCAGGCGGCCCGGTCCGTGAAAGCGGCGGTCGTGGTGGCCCGGCCCGCCACCGTTGTACGGACCGGGCCGCCCCGGATCCGCCATGCAGGTCTCGCGGTCATCGAGCGAGTGAGCACCAGCCGCGAGGGCGGATCCGGAGCGTCCGCTCCACTGTCACGCCGCGTCCGCAGGAACACCACCCCGGGGTGCTGCGTGCTTCGGCTACGCCATGCGAAAGCGCTACGCGTGGACAGCCGGCCCGGGGCTGGGCGCGAATCCGGCGCCGCCGCCGGCACTGGCATCTCAGGCCAGGGCCGGGGTCAGACCAGGGCCGGGGCGGCAACGGGCGGCGCTGCAGCCGGTCATCGCCGCTCAAGAGCGGTACGAAGGACGCAGAACCCGGCACCCCAGCGGATACGCCAGTCGTTTGTGCCGTATGCGGCACAAGGCATAGGCCATGTGCCTGCACCGTGCATAGGGTCCAGGAAGCGTCCCCTGGGGCGGGGCGCAGACGGAGACGGTCCGCCGAGTGTTGCGGAGGCGAGCGTGAGTCACATGCACGGAGCAGAGGATGCCGGACAGCTCTGCGTGGCCCGCACCTTCGCCGGCACGATCACCGTGCTCAGTCTGCAGGGCGAGCTGACGGTCCGGACGGTCACCGTGCTGCGCCGGGCCGTCGTCGCCGACCCGGCCGGCCTCCTCGCCCGCGTGGTGGTCGACCTCGAGAAGGTCGCCTTCGTCGACACCAGCGGCTTTGCCGCCCTGGCCGATCTGCACCGCACCGTCCGCCACGTGGCCGGGTGGCTGCGCCTGGCGGGCATACCGCCCGCCCTCCAGCAGATCTTCGAGCTCAGGGGCCTGGACACCTTCTTCGACTGCTACCCCACGGTGGACCACGCGCTCACCGCGTGAGCCCGCGCGGCCCCGACCGCCTGCGCGCTCAGGAGATCCGCGAGCAGCGGGCGGCCGAAGAAGAGGCCGCCCGCCGGCGCCGCGAGGCCAGCGCCTTGCCCTGCCCGGATGCGGCACCCGCCTCTACTCCGCCCCGGGCCTGAAGGCCGGCGAGCGCTGCACCACGTGCGCCCGAAAGCCGACCGAGATCCAGGCTGCGCAGGACGAGACGGAAGCGGCCGCACGGCCGCGGCGACTGTTCGGCCACCGCACCTAAGGGTTCTCCCGCAACTGGTATTGGTCTGAAGGCGGTTGGTCAGGACTGGATCCTGGGGACCAGTGGGGCGCTCCGCCGCCACGGTCGAGTCGTTCTTCCGGACTGTTCGGTTTGATCATTTGGTGTCCGAGGCAGCCCAGGATGCGACGGGTGGCGGGCGGATCCGCCTGGAGAAATGAGCGGCGGGACCCCCTGGTACGCGGTACGGTGCACCGATGTCAGAGATCAAGAAGTTCCAAGTCACCTTTGACTGCGCAGAGCCCGAGCGCCTCGCCCGCTTCTGGTGTGAAGTGCTGGGATACGTCATGCCGCCGCCACCCGAGGGGTTCACCACCTGGGACGATTTCAACCGCACCCTGCCTCTTGAGAAGCAGGGATCATGGTTCTCCTGCAGTGATCCCTCAGGCGTGGGCCCGCGCCTGTACTTCCAGCGCGTCCCTGAAGGCAAGGTCGTCAAGAATCGGGTGCATCTCGATGTCCGGGTCGGTACCGGGCTCGTGGGAGACGAGCGCCTCGCCGCGCTCGAAGCCGAGTGCGCACGACTGGTCGCGCTTGGTGCGACCCACGTGCAAACGCTGTATGCCGATGAGGAAAACGAGTCGTGCATCCCGATGCTGGACATCGAGGGCAACGAGTTCTGTATCGACTGAACATCCTTTGAGCCGGGGAGGCGGGGAGCCCCCTCCCTTGGGCCTCTCTGGTCTCGTACAGGTCGGGAGTTACCCCGCGAGGGCGAGGTTGTGCAGCCGGGCGATGCCGAGCGTGGCGGGGTGAACGCCGTCGCCTTTCTGACGGCAGTCGCGAAGGATCTTCCATGCCTTCATCCGCGCGAAGACGTGCTCGACGCGGGCTTGGACCTTGCGATGGGAGGGGTGGTGCCCCTCTTTCCAAGCCGGCAGTTCGGTCTGGCCGCGTTCACGGCGGTGCGGAATGAGCAGACCGGTGCCCCGATAGCCGCCGTCCGCGATGGCCGTGCCCCGGCCACGGCGGCCTTCGCACCGGAAAATTCCCACGCCTTGCAATCGTTGCGGTTGCCGGGCAGCGGCCGACGGCGACGACGAGTCGGGAGCCGGCGTCGATGACGACCTGGTGGTTGGTGGAGTACCGGTAGTTCTTCGACTGCTCGGCGATGGTGTGGTCCCGGGTCGGGACAGGGGTGCCGTCCACGATCAGCACGGCGTCCTTGCGGAAGCTTCTGCGTCGCCGGAGTGCGAGCGACGGCCCGAGGTGGCCGATGACACGGTCGGCGTCCGACTTCGACACCCCGAACAACGGGGCCGGCCGGCGCGGGGTGAGATTCGTGCGCCAGTACGCGGCGACCAGCAGCACCCGGTCCTCCAGCGGCAGGCTTCACGGTCGTCCCCGGCGGACCGGATCTGCGCCCTCACGCTGCAAAGCAGTCATGAGCCTGTCTAACTGACGTGGGCCCAGCCCGGTGAACGGAGCTGTCCAGGAGGGCTCCGACGCCGTGATCACACCGGACATGACAAGATCATCTCGTCCATGACCAGCAGTTACGGGACAGTCCTTGGGCACAGGGTGTCTGGCAGGGGATGCCCATCGCGGGTCCGGCCCGCGCGCCTTGCGGGCCGGACCCGCATCCTCGGCCCGAGACATGTGGCCTCCCGCGAGCCGCGACGCGAGCGAAGGCCGGCCGAGGCGACCTCACCGCCTTCACGCTCCCGCTCCGCGGCCGTGAACACCACCCGCGGAACACGACCGTGTCGGCTACGGCGTCCAAACCGCCCTGCCGTGGACGCCGCACCCTCTCCACCAGGACACTCCAGGGCGGGTCCTCGGGGTCTGTCGCGCGCAGAAGACAGAAGAGGGCAGCGAGCCCTCCGCACGTCAGGGCGGCTTGTCATGGTGGCGGCGTAGTGGTATGGAACAGCCGGGACATCAACGGTCGCGGCCTGGCCACTGTGCGGCCGATGGCCGGCCCGAGGGGATGGGGACGGTCGGCTGACAGAGGGCCGGGTGGGGGTGCCGGGCTCGAAGGAGCCGGGGTCGGGGAGGGGTGCCGAGGTCCATGGAGTCTGATCGAAGAAGAGGGGGCGGGCATGGTCCAGCGTTCGGGGTGTGAGCTGGTGCTGCGTGAGGTGAGGGTGGGGGATGACGCGGTGTGGCTGGGGGTGGTCGGTGAGCTGGGGCTGGATGAGGTGCAGCTGCTGACCGAGACGGTTGTGCAGTTGGCGCAGGAGAAGAAGGGACGGGAGCGGCAGGTGGTGCTGGACCTGTCGGATGTCTCCTACTGCGGCCATGATGCGGCATTCACGTTGTGGGGGATGTGCGCGGGGTTCCGGACGGCGGGGATCAGCGTCGCTCTCGCGGAGGTGAGCACCATGGCGCAGGTCGCGTTCGAGGGTGCGCACCTGGACAAGCGGCTCCCGTTCTACCAGCGGTGACGTCCGCCAGCACGGTCATGGGCGGGTGCGGCGGTCGGCGGAGAAAGGGGCGAGGGCCCGGGAGCGGGCATCGGTGTGCGGACCCTCGCCCGGCCGCGTGTCTGCCGTGACCATGAGATGACCCCTCATGTGCAGCCCCGTGCCCAACACCCGCTCACGAGGGCCAGTCACGCCATCGCCGCTCGCACCCCCCTCGCACGCCTGGGATGCGCGCCCCCAGCGCGGGCATGGACCCACGGGATGGGCCACCGCGGACGGTGGCGCATATATGCCGCGTACCGCTGGACCACACGCGGACGGCGCCTCTACGGTCGTAAGGGCCGCGTATGCACACCAAGCGAGCGCGGCTCCTTCCTCCGACCGCAGAGGCACCGCGTGACCGACCACGACGGTGCGAGCGAGCCGAGCCGGCTCTCGGCCCTTCGCACCACCACCGGCACCACCGTCATCCTGAGCCTTGAGGGCGAGATCGACCTGCACACCGCCCGCCGGCTGCGCCAGGTCCTCACCGCCGACCGGGACGACCTCCCGGCCCGCATGGTGATCGACCTGAAGCGGGTGACCTTCATGGACTCCAGCGGCCTGCACGCCCTGCTCGACCTCCACGACGCCACCCGCGACAAGCCGGGCTGGATCCGCCTGTCCGGCATACAACCCGCCGTGCAGCGCCTCATCGAGCTGTCCGGCCTGGACGCCGTCTTCGACTGCTACCCCACCGTGCATCACGCGCTCACCGTCTAACTGATCGTTTCGAAATGGGACCGGTGTGGTGGCTTGGCAGTTGAGTCATGCATCGGCATGATCTGCCGGGAGTCTGCTGAGCTTGTGCCTGATGACCTGTGGGAACGCATAACCCCGCTGCTGCCTGCGCGGCCGGTCCCGCCGACGCCCCGGCGCCTGTTCGCCGACCGCGGCCACGACTACGACACCTACCGGCGCCTGCTCCGCTCCCGCGGCATCGTGCCGGAGATCGCTCGCCGGGGCACCGTGCACGGCTCCGGACCGGGCAGGACCCGCTGGGTCGTCGAGCGCACCTTCGCCTGGCTCCACCAGTTCAAACGCCTGCGCATCCGCTACGCGACACGCGCCGACCTCCACCAAGGTCTGTTCCAACTCGCCTGCAGCACCATCCGCGTGAGGCGCCCCCGCACCTCATTCTGAAACGATCAGTAAAAGCGAAAGTCGGATCGGGCTGCCTTGAGCCGCTCGTCGAGAGTGTGGTTGTCGGCCCGTGAGCTTGCAGTCCGCTGCTTGAGGGTGGTGATCCGCTGGGCGGCTTCCTCGGTCCACGATTTTTCGTGGCATGAGCGGGGACGGTGAAGCCGTGACCTGGGGAGGTCCACGGCTTCTGCCGTCCGAGCTCGGATTCAGGGGGACCCGGTGGGGCGGACCTCTTGGTTCTGTGTGGTCAACGAGTGGTGGATGATGCCGTGGCGGACGGCTCCGCGGGCCGGAGCATCTGGGCCGCCGCCAGCTGCCGGTAGACCGCACTGGTGGTGAGCAGTTCTTCGTGGCGTCCGCACGCGGTGATACGCCCTTCGTCCAGGACGATGATCCGGTCGGCGTGCTGGACCGTGGAGATCCGGTGGGCGATGACCAGGACGGCGCACTCCCGGCTGACGTCCTTCAAAGCCGCTGCGAGCGCTGCCTCGTTGAGGGCGTCGAGGTGGGAAGTGGGCTCGTCGAGCAGCAGTAGCGCGGGGCGGGTGAGCAGGGCGCGGGCCAGGGCGACGCGCTGGCGCTCGCCGCCCGAGAGCGTGGCGCCGCGTTCTCCGACGGCGCCGTGCAGACCCCCGGGCAGCCGCTCGGCCACCTGTTCCAGCCGGGCCAGCCGGACCACCCGGTCCATTTCCTCGGCCGTGGCGTTCGGCCGGCCGTAGGTGATGTTGTCGAAGAGCGTTCCCCGGACGACATGGCTGTTCTGGTCCACGATCGCGAACTGCGCGCGGCAGGCGTCGCGGCCGAGTTCCGTGGCGGACCGCCCATGGAAGCGGAGGAGCCCGGCGTCGGGCTCGTAGAACCGGGCGACCAGCGCGAACACCGTGCTCTTGCCTGCTCCGGAGAGGCCGACGAGGGCGACCTGCTGCCGCTGGGGCACGGTGAAGGAGACTCCGCGCAGGACTGGCCGGCCCGGCCGGTGGGCGAAGTGGACGTCGCACAGCGCGAGGGCGGGCTCGCCCGGGACCGGAGGCGGAGGAGCGACGGGCACGGCCGGGGCGGCGGGCTCTACGGGGAGGCTCAGTGCCTGCTGGACGCGCAGGTGAGCACCCATGCCCCGCTGGATCAGACCGGCGGCACGGAAGACCGAGGACAGGGGGATGACGAGGTAGGAGGCATACAGCAGGAACGCGACCAGGTCGCCGAGGGAGTGGCCATGACGGTGCACGCGCAGCCCGCCGATGACGAGGACGAGGAGGAAGGACCCCTGTACGGCCAGTTCGACGGCCGAGCTCATCACCGCGGCCAGTTTCGCAGTGCGCACCCCGGCGGTGTAGGCGTCCTCGACGCGGACGCCGATGCGCGCCGCCTCGCGGTCCTCCGCCCGGTGCACGCGGACCATGGGCAGGGCTCCGAGGGCACGTTCGAGGTCGGCGGCGACGGCGCCGACGGACGTCTGCACGCGCTCGGAGGCGGTGCGGATCCCGTGCAGCAGCAGGGTCACCACGGCTGCCGCCGCCAGGACGGTCGCCGTGACCAGGAGCAGTAGCAGGGGATCGAGCCAGGCCATCAGGGTCAGCGCGCCGAGGGCGATCAGCGCCCCGGTGACCAGATCCACGAGCGCCTGGGCGACCACCTCGCGCAACAGGGTGGTGTCGGAGGTGACGCGGGCGACCAGATCACCGTCGCGCTGCCGGTCGTACTCCCGCATCTCCAGGCGCAGTAGTCGTTCTACCAGGCCGTGGCGCAGCTGTCGTACGACGCCCTCGCCCGTGCGTTCCAGCAGGAACCGGCCGAGGGCGCCGGTGGCGGCCTCGGCGGCGAACAGCGCGGCAAGCAGCAGCAGCGGAGGCCACAGCGGGTGCTGACCGCCGCTTGCGTCCACCACCTTTTTGGCCAGCAGCGGCTGGGCGAGCCCCAGCGCGGACGCCGCCAGAGTCAACAGGGTGGCCCATGCGATTGCACCCCGGTGCCGGGCGGTGAGCCGGTGGACGGCGACAACCGCGGCCCAGGTGGAGGGTCCAGTACGTCTGCCGGCGCGCTCACCCTCTTCGACCTGCTCAAACCCGCCGGGTTTGATGCGCTTGTCGTCATGGGACTGCTTCAGCTCACTGGTCCTGGTCGAGCCGCTGTCCCGGACCTGCCCGGCGTTCTCGGCCACCCCGCCGTTCCTGATCTGTGCCCGCTTACCGGCCCGGCCCTCTTCCTGCGTCTGCTCACGGCGTGTCATCAGGAGGCGGCCGGGCCGATCGACATCAGTCGGACGAAGTAGTCGTCGGGCAGGGTTTCGCCCACCGGCCGGTCCTGCACCTCGATCCAGGCGTGGGCGGTGAAGGGCGGTACGACGCTGGCCCCCGTGCACCAGGTCGGCCAGGTGCCGCCGAGGCGGCACAGCAAAGCGGCAGCGAGGGAGCGCGGCAGGCAGCCCTTGGGGCCGGCGCAGCGCAGGCTCACCGCGCACACGGCGTCGCGGGCGCGCTGGGCTTGTGCCACCGTGGCCGGCCCGGCACCCTGGCGGAGCAGCTCCAGGGCGGTACGGATACGGCGGGGCGGCAGCAAGGAGAGCAGGACGGCCGGGGCCAGGACCAGGCGGGCGGCGAGCCGGCGGCCGAGGGCAACTCCGGTCGGCCGTTCCAGGGCGCTGGGCGTGGTCATACGGCCAGCCCTCCGGCGCGCAGCTGTTCCACCAGGGCGTCCACATCGGCCCGTGCCCGGTCGGCGTCCACGTCGAACGCCTCCGTGACGGCCGTCGCGGCGGCCGCCTCGTCACCCCCCGTCAGCAGGATGTCGACCACCAGGGTCGCGGTGGGGTTCAACTCCCAGTACGCGCCGGAGCGCTGGTCGAGGAGGACGGTGCCGTAGCCGGTCTTCGCGGTGCAGACGTCGGCACCGAATCGCAAGGCCATGGAAACTTTCCCTTCTGTGGTCCGACGGATCCGCATCACGTCGGTGCGTCATGCGTTGTCATGCTGTGCATCCTGCGGTCGAGCGCCCGCAGCCACACCTCGACGGCGATCGTCGAGTACAGGACGGCCTGCCGCAGGTCGCGGGTGGCGGGGCGTTCGGCGAGGCGGCGCAGAGCTTCAGCGTCTACCAGTCCCAGCCGCGCCAGGCGGGAGTCCTCCCACAGTTCCATGAGGTCGCCGCGGTGCCGGCGCAGCCCGTCGGCCGCGTCCATGGCGGCGGCTGCCTTGGTGGTGCGCCGCAGGCAGTCGTCGGGCACGACGCCGCGCATGGCCTCGGTCAGCAGGGGCTTGTACCGCCAGGGCGAGACGCGTTCCTCGGGGCGGACGGCGAGGCAGGTTGTGATGACCTGGTCGTCCAGGAACGGTGAGGCCATGGGCAGTCCGCAGCGGGCCGCCATGTGATCCCACTGCCGGATGATGCGCGTGCAGTCGCGGATCTGTTCCAGGTCGGCGTGCAGTCCCCGGTCGGGATGCAGGGGCTGCGCCCTTCGGCCGGTCGCGCGCAGCGCCGTGCGGGCCATGTGCTCCGCATCCCGGGTCACCCACGTGAACAGGCGTGGGCTCATGCCCCAGCCGAGGCTGTTGACCACCGCGGGGGGCAGCGGGTCGCGCAGTCGGTGCTCTGCGTCCGCCAGCCAGGTGCCGTAGGGCCGGGAGTCGGCCAGGACGCTCAGCAGGGGGAGCAGCGGCCATTGCCACAACGCCTTGAAGCCGCGTAGCTGCCGCAGGGCGAACAGTGGGCGTCGTCGGGCGAGCCGGTGGTAGTAGGCCTCCGAGCACCAGGCCACGTGGTCGCCGCCGATGCCCGTCAGATGTACTCGGCTGCCGCGCTCGGCCATGGCCGGCAGGTGGTGCAGGACCCGCGCGCGGTCCATGACGCCGATGGTCGGCTCGTCCAGTACGTCGTCGATGCCGAGCAGGCCGGTGTAGACGAGGGGCGAGTCCTCGGCGTCCCAGACGACGTGCTCGACGTCCGGCACGGCCGCGGCGGCCCGCTTCGCCCAATACAGGTCGGTGTCGGCGGGGTCGCGTCCGGGCCAGGTGGAGGCGACGACGCGGGCCGGGGACCGGTCGGCGAGGAAGCAGACGGAGGTGGAGTCCAGCCCGCCGGACAGGTCGCAGCTGACCACGCCGCCGTGCCGGGTGCGGGCGTCGACGGCCTCGGCGAGGACTTCACGGACTCGGGGGGCGCCGGTGCGCAGCGGGAGGACCGGTTCCGGCGGGGTCCACCACGGGGAGTGGCGCACACCGCGTCCGTCCGGCGCGACGATCAGTGCATTGTGCGGGGCGACGGCGGTGACACCGGGCCACAGGGGTTCGTCGAGCAGGGGATGGGGGACGGGCCACAGCAGCCGTACGGCCAGCCGCTCCGGCGCGGGCTGGACATCGAGGGCGGCGGCGAGCACGTCCGCGCGCGTCGAGGCCACTGCCGTGCCGTCGAGCAGGGCGTGGAAGACCAGCCGGAGGCCCGAGGCCGTGCCCTGTACCCGGATCCGTCCGTCCAGGGCGGCAACGAGGTGGAAGCTGCCCGGCAGGGAGCGTGCCCACGCATCCAGGGTGGCGAGGTCGCGCAGGGAGCCGGCCACCCGCTGCAGTTCGGCGGCTGCGACGGGGGCGCAGCCGATGACGGCCAAGGCGGCGGAGCCGGCATGTGCGCTGACGATCTCCTGGTCGGCCCAGTGACCTACGAGCCAGGGCCGGCCCGAAGCGTGGGCGAGGGTGCGCGTGCCGGGGCGGGCGAAGGAGCGGGCCACGGCGGCCGCGTCCGCACGGTCGGTGAAGACCGCGAAGTGCGCGTCGCCGGGGCCCGTCCCTGCACGTGCGTGCAGATCAGTCATGACGTTACGTCAAGGACCGTCGTTCGCCGCCTGCTCAGTTCTTGCTCAGGATGAGCCGGTCGTTGCCCGAGCTGCGCAGGAGCCCGGTCTCCTTGCGGAAGGAACCCAGACGGACCAGGGTCGGCGCTTCGTATGCCTTCTTCATGACCTGTTCTCCTTCGAGTTGACCGTCCACCCGGCGAGGGCGGGTTGGCCCCATCAGCTAGCCGGATACCGCGATGGGACAACAAGGCGTATGGAAAAAGTCATATAATCTAGGAAAAGGGGATATTGGGGTTGTGTTCGGTTGATCTACGGGCGTCTGTCACCGTCGGTGTGCATTGCACTTGTTTGCAGAGCGCGCCAGAGAAACGTTTCTACGTGGGAAAGAGGCTGACGGAGACGCAGAGGCCCGGCCGGAGGCAGAGGGGAGCCGACGGGGCGCACACCGACCGCGGGACGAGAGCCGGTAAGCACGTGGATCCCGGCTCGGCAGTGACGGACGGTCCGCCTGCTCCCCGGGTGGGGTAGCAGTCGATGAAGGCGTCCGGGCCGGAGAGGCGAAGGACGCGCAGCACGCAGGGCCGGGCCTGGGCGAGGCGGATCCAGCCGGGCGTGCCGCGGGTGGCGCGGTAGCCGATGACGAGGGCGTTGAGGCCGGTGGAGTCCATGGTGACCTCGCTCGGATCAATCACAGTGCGCGGTGGCGCGGTAGGGAGTGCCTGCCGCGGTTCCTCTCCAGCGGCCGGTGGGTGAGCAGGGGCGAGAGGCGTGTTTGGGACGGGGTCTCGTCTGCGCCGGGAAGGTGATGTACGCCGGTGGTCCCTTTTCGGACGTACGGCGTCCGGCTGCTGGCACCCTGCGAGCGGTTCTCTGGGCGGCTGGGCCGGGGCAGCGCTGTGGTCATGATGTCGGCGAGCCGGCAAGAGGGTGCGGCCGGGCGGGGAAAGGCGGTCGCTCTTCCCGGCCGTGCGTGGGAGACGAGGGGCCCCGGGCCCGGTCGGGCCGAGCGGGTGGTGTGGGCCCGAGGCTGCGGGTCCGGGCCCTCATCCGGGCCGGGTGCCGAGCCGGGGGAGGACTTCCGCGGGCGCGGCCTCGGTGTTCAGCGGCCCAGCGGCGGGGCGCGTCATGCGGCGTCGGTTGCGCTCGCTTCGGCTGTGCGCCCCATGGTGGGGCGGTGCGCCCGGGCGTTCGGTGGGGCATCATGCGTTCGGGTGGACCGGGTGCGCGCAGCGCCCCTAGGGTCGAAAGGCCGCCCCCTTCGCAAGGGGGCGTAGGAGGAATCTGCTGCTGATCATCCAGAAGGCACCGGTGGGCGACTCCTGTGGTGCGGCGGGTCCCAGTCGGCTCTCCGTGATCCGCGCCTTCCGCGACAGCATCACTGTCCTGCGTCTGTAGGGCGAGGCCGACCCGCACACCGCCGGGCGGCTGCGCCAGGTGCTCACCGTCGACCGCAGGCAGTATCCCGTGCGGGTGGTGGTCGACTGCAGGTGGGTCGGCTTCATGGCTTCCTCCGGCATCAACGCCCTGGTCAGGCTGCACTGCGCCGTCAGGTCCGCGTCCGGTTGGGTGCGTCCGGCCGGGGTGCGGGCGACCGTGCAGCGGGTCGTCGGGCTCAGCGGCCTGGAGGCCGTCATCGGCTGCTATCCCACCCTGCAGCAGGCGCTCACGGCCTGAGCCTCGCCCTTGTTCGCGGCATGCGGGCGAAGCGGGCAAGGGGCCGTGCCGAAGACACCGGCTGGCCCCGGTCGCCACAGCGTCCGAGCGGTGATCGCGGGCGACGGCCAAGGCGGCGGTAAGCGCGCGGACTTGACGCCCGTCCTGACGGGAGTGTCCGTACGGTCTTGCCTGTACGGACACCCGGCCGGCCGCTCGCCCGCGTTCCGGCCGCCGCCGCGCCTGCAGTTCGTCGATCTGTTCTCGCAGGTCGTCGGTCAGGGCTCGGGCGGCTTCCTCCTGCGCCGTGGGCGATCCCCCGGTTCTTGAAGCCCTGGTCGACCTTCCCGCGCGGCGCGCAGTGGCGTGCAAAAGGGGTGCACTCCCCGGTCACAGTGGCGGGACCGTGCCGGAATCGCCCCGGCTTCCTGTCTCCCGTCGCGGTGATGACCCGGTGATGGCACGGCCCCCCGGAGCGAGGGCGAAAGGGCCTGCTCGTCCGGCCGTACACCTCCTGCGCTCCCGTCACTCCTCGCGGACCGCCCGCAGGACCAGGCGCTCGGCGTCCTCGTCGTAAGGGCGGCCGTCGAAGCCGCCGAACACCTCCACCCGGCCGAAACCCGCCTCCTCCACCATCGCCCGCAACTCCACGGCGCTGTACACGAACCACACCAGTGTGGCTCTGGTCACCCGCTCGCCCCGGACCAGCACCCAGTCGCTGCGCAGCCGCGCCCAGTCGTCCAGCACGGTGTCGGTCTGCACCATCAGGTCGTCGCCGCGCCGCACCACCTTGGGCGGGGTGACCCTGCGGGCCAGCAGTTCCTTGCCGGCGAGGTCCAGGACGAGGGTGCCGCCGGGCGCCAGGCAGGTGTGCAGGGTGCGCAGCACGCGGGCGTTGTCGGCGGGGTCCTCGAAGTACCCGAACGAGGTGAACAGATTGAGGACGACGTCGAAGCGGCCCGGCGCCTCGTACTCGCGTGCGTCGGCCCGTACATACGTGACCTCGGCGCCGGCGTCGGCCGACCGTTTCCGGGCCCGGTCCAGCATGGCCGGGCTCAGGTCCACCCCGGTCACGTCGTGGCCGTGGCGGGCGAGGGGCACGGTGAACACCCCGGGACCGCAGCACAGGTCCAGCACCCGCGATCCGGGCGGGAAGGACAGCAGGGGTGAGGTGTCGAGCAGTTCCGCGGCCTGGGCGTGGCGCTGCTCGGAGAACAGGAAGTCGTGGAACTCGGTCCAGAAGTCATCGTCCTGGAATCCGCCCGTCCTTGTCATGGGTAGGCAGCGCTCCTTTGTCGTGGTCGCTGTGGGGGAGGGGTGCCGTGCGGCCGCGCAGCGTCAGCAGCACGGGGGGAAGCAGCACGCACTGGGCGGCGGCCAGCAGCCAGAACCAGCCGGTGTTCCCGGCGCGTTCGGTGAGGCCGTAGAGCTGCCCGCCCAGCAGCCCGCTCGCGCCGGCGCCGAGCCCGGCGGCCAGCCGCTGCTGACCGAAGACGACGGCATCGGAGCGTGAGCTGCGGCGCAGCGCCTCCAGATCGCTCTTGAGGAACAGCACGATGTCGCCGAGGGTGATCAGTGCGCCGCCGGCCAGGAGGGCCGGCCGGGTGCCGACGGCCAGCACGGCCAGACCGGCCGCGAGACCCGTGAAACCGACAGCGAGGGCCGCCGCGTACCGCATGCGCCGGATCCGGTCGGACGCGAGGGGCTGGACGACGATGACCAGGGTGAAGCAGAGCAGCAGCACCAGGCTGTAGAACGCGCTGGAGGCCCGCTCGACGGCGTACACGGCCAGGTAGTGCTGGAAGTGGAAGTACAGGTAGAAGGCCAGCACGGTGGCGGCGAACGGCAGCACCGCCACACCGGCCATGAGGCCCTGCCGGGATTCCCGCGGGTCCGGTCGCCGCTGGTCGGCCGCTGCGGGAAGCCGTGCGTGGCCTGCGGTGACCAGGGCGAACAGTGCCGTGACGGCCAGGAACAGCCAGCCGGGCGAGGACAGCACGAACGGTCCGGCGACCAGCGGGCCCACTGCCATGCCCGCGTTGAGCGCCGCGTTGCCGGCCGACAGGAACGCCGGGCGGCGTTCGTCGTCCACGCCGTGCACCAGGTACGCCTTGTTGGCGGGCAGGTACAGTGCGGCGCCGCAGCAGGTGAGGATCAGGGCACCGACCGCCAGGGGAGGCCAGCGCAGGGCCAGCAGCAGCCCGACGAACCCGGCCGTGCGCACGACGAGCGCCCACAGCATCGTGCGGCGCAGCCCGATCCGCTCCGCGAGTGCCCCGCCCGCGATGCCGCCGGAGAACTGCACGAGCGACGCCAGGGCGAGCACGACACCGACCGTGCCGAGCCCCATGCCGAGCCGTTCGTGCAGGAACACCGACATGAACGGCAGGATCATGAAGCTGCCGAGCGGGATCAGGAACGAGCTGAGGAGCAGGAAGCGCAGCGGACCGTCGAGGGTGGCCAGCGCCGCCCGCAACCGCACGCTCTCCCCGGCGCGTTCACCCACCGGACGCTTCCCGGCCCGCCGGCCCGGGGACCGGGAACGGCTCGGTGCGTACGCGGACGGCGTTGGCGGCGGCCACCGCGCGGTGGGTGGCGAGTTCGGCGGTCTCGGCCTCCGCGTAGACGATGCCCGCGTACCCGCGGCTGTCGTCCAGGTGCTCGATGCGGTCGCCGGGCTGCTTGACCGGGTACCAGGCCGGGGAGCCCGGCATGTCCGCCAGCCGGTCGAGCCCGGCGACCCCGGTGAACACGCCCGGCGCGGCCGGATAGCCGAGGACGAAGGCGACGGCCGGGCCACCGGGCAGGTCCGCGTCCATCAGACCGGGGCGGCGGCCCAGCGCGGCCTCGATCATCGCCTCGTACACGTTGACGCCGAGCGCCCGGCACAGGCCCTCGCCCACCAGGGCGCCGCCGATCCGGGGGTTGATCTCCACGACTTCCGGGCCGTCGGCGGTCAGCACGAACTCCACGTGCGCGAAGCGGTCGGTGTAGCCGATGGCCGCGAGCACCTGGCCGAGCCACCGTTCCAGCGAGGCCCGCCGCGCTTCCGGGAAGGCCACGGGGAAGGCGGTGATCTCCTCCCGGAAGTGCGGCTCGGGCGACATCAGCCGGCTGGAGACGCCCAGCAGCCGGGTGCCGCCCGCCCAGGTGAGGGTCTCGGCGCTGTACACCGGACCGCTGAAGTAGGGCTCGGCGAACAGCCGCCCCTTCAGGTCCCGCCCGGCCGCCTCGGCAAGGGCCGTGTCCAGTTCGGTCTCGTCGCGCACCAGCCAGACGTTCTGGCTGCCGGTGCCCGCCGTGTCCTTGAGGATCGCGGGCAGTCCGACCTCCTTGAGCAGCAGCTCCCGCAGCCCTGTCCCGGCCTCGGTCCCGGTGTCGGTGGGCTCGACGGCCCGCCCGCGCGTAAGCCCGGCATCGTGCAGCCGGTTGCGCACGGCGGCCTTGTCACGGGTCAGCCGCAGAACGGCGGCATCGAGCCCGGGCAGCCCGAACCGGGCGGTGAGATCAGCTCCGACCAGTGTCCAGGTGTCGGTGGAGCTGATCAGACCGCGCAGGTCCGGGACGCGGTGCAACGCGTCCGCCACCCGCTCCACGTCGAAGGTGTCGGTCTCGACGACGTCGACGGCGCCCGCGGGCGACCGGTCCAGCTCGTACGCGTAGTAGGCGGGATCGCGGGTCAGCAGGACCAGCCGCTCGCCGAGCGCGTCGGCGGCGCGGACCAGGTGTCCGAGGCCGAAGGTGAGGGACTCCAGGCAGACGACGCTCACGCCGCTCGCTCCTTCCAGCGCGCGGGGCAGGCGGCGCGTTGCCAGGCCATCCTGGACCAGGGCATGGTCATCTCCTCGGGCGCGGCGACCTCGACGGGCTTGAGCGCCGCCGGGTCGAGGGCTTCCGCGTGGCGGGCGAAGACGCGGTCCACGTAGCGGTGCCCGGTGTCGGCGCCGATCACCAGATGCAGCCGGTCGGGGTGGCCGCGGGCCTCGTACGTCGCGGCCAGGTACCCGGCGCCGGTGGACAGCCCGGCGAAGACGGCGTGCTCGCGCAGCAGGGCGACCGTGCCGGACATGGCGTGGGTGAAGTCCAGCCAGTGCACGGCGTCGTAGAGGTGGTGGCGGACGTTGTCGAAGACGATCGACGACCCGATGCCGGCGATGATCGCCTCCGGGTCGTGGTGGTCCTGGCTGCCGAAGGTGACGCTGCCGAACGGCTGCACTCCCACCAGCCGCACCGAGGGGTCGGTGGCTCTCAGACGTTCCACGACGCCCCCGGTCGAGGCTCCGGAACCCACTCCGCCGACCACGGTCAGCGGGCGGCCGGGGAACGCGGCGGTGATGCGGTCGGCGACCTCGTGGTAGCCGAGGTAGTGGACGTCGTCATGGTACTGCCGCATCCAGTGGCAGTCGGGGCGTTCGGCGAGGATCTCCTTCACCCGCCGCACCCGTAACTCCTGGTCGAGTCCGAGGTTCTGCGACGGTGCGACCTGTTCGACGGTGGCGCCGAGGATCTCCAGCTGGGCGCGGGTGGTGGTGTCGACGGTGGTGGACGCCACGATGTGGCACCGCATGCCGTACCGGTGGCAGGCCAGTGCCAGGGCGTAGGCGTAGATGCCGCTGGAGCTGTCGATCAGGGTCTGTCCCGGGCGGACCGTGCCCCGGTCGAGCAGACGGCGGACGGCGGCGAGCGCCGAGTAGATCTTCATCGACTCGAAGCGCAGCAGAACCAGGCCGTCGGTGAGCCGGACCAGGTCGGGGACCTTCAGGGCGTCGGCGATGTGGGGGTGGATCACCCGTAGCCTCCTTGGGCGAATGAGCACTGGTGGCCGAGCGAGTGGAAGAACGCGGACAGGTCGGACTTGACTCCGGCGCCGGGACGGCGGCGGAAGAGGTAGCCGATCAGGGAGCCGGTGTGGGCGACGAAGACACCGTCGGCCCCGAACCGCTCGCGGTGCGCCAGCACACTGTCGAACGTCGACTTGGGCAGCACCCGCTGGGACAGGACGGCGCTGGTGGTGGCCGCCCGGGCGACGACGGCCGGGTCACCGGAGGCGAAACCCTTCAGGAGGTCGGCCAGGCACCGTTCGTACTCCTCGCCGTACCGTCGGTAGTGCGCCAGCAGCAGGCCGGTGACGGCGGCGGTGTCCACCGTGCCGGGCTCGGTGACGTGGGCGGTGTGGAAGCCGATGTCCGTCCCCAGCCGCCGCACCACCCGGTGCCGGCCGCTGAGGTGGAGCGCGAACTCGTCGAGGAACACGCTGTCGGCCCGCCACATCCGTGTCGTACGGCAGGCGGAAGAGCCGGAACAGGCAGCGCAGCGTCGCCACGATGTCGGCGGTCGAACTGGCCATGCCCACCCCCACCCGCAGGTCGGAGTGGGTGGTCCAGCGGCCCGGCGGCAGGGCGAGCCCGAAGTGCTCCAGGAACAGCCGGGCCGCTGTCGCCGACTTCTCCCCGAGAGGCGGCGGGCCCGGCGCGTGCGCTTCCCGGGTGCCTAGGGTGCCTCGTGTGCTCCGGATGTCCCGGGTGCTCCGGGTGAAGTACACCCACGAATGCCGGTCGACAGGGAAGGACACCACTGCGATGTCCGGATCAGGGGCCGCCCGCAGAGGACCCTGGTAGAGCTCGCCCAGGGTGCCGTGGCAGACACCGGACACGGTGCGGCCCGGCGGGTCGGGTGCCGCGCGGAGCTCTCCGGCGAGCGTCAGCACAGCCCGTTCCGCTCGCCCCGGGCGCGGGCAGGCCGCGTTCTGGTGCGGACGGCGAGGGCTCGCGTGATCACGGACACGTCCTCCTGTCGGTCTCCAGCACCGCATGCCGACCAGGAAGGAGACGCGGCCGCACGCACGCCGTGCCGTCGTCCGTACCGCCAACCCGGTCCGCGAGGTCACCGTGCACAACCCGCACCTGCCCGCACGGGCGCAGGGGCAGGTCTTCGGACTCGTGGGCACGTCCGCCGAGAGTCCAGGCCCTGCGGGCACCTACCACCGTCGCTTCCCCGGCCCTGACGAGCCCGGTGCGTTGACGGCGTTCGCTCCCACTCACCGCTGCGGGACAGTCCCGGATGCGCACCGGGTTCCCTCTTGCGTCGCGCCGTCGCACGTCCGGTGGGGCGCCGGACGCGAACCGACTGCGTTCCTCAGGCTAGGGGCACCTGTGACGTTACGACAGAGGTTGTTCACGGGTTGTCCTGATGTGGTGGATGGCTGAAGTGCCGCACGCGAGAGAGATGTCGGGTGTGACGTGGACCGCCGTGCCTTTCGTGCGTCACCTCGATCCGGGCGCCGTGAAGCTCGGACATTCGCTGCTTGCTCCGGCACGCGGAGGCAGCGGGCGTCCGGCCTGATCGCCCCTCCGCTCTGGCTTGATCGAGCCTCTGCAACACCGATTCCTTCCGGACACACTGGTGCATCGGTATCTCGTCCGCACCGAACGCGGGTGACCAGTGCCCAGGAGGCCCGGCATGCTTCCCGACGCGACGCCCGACGAGGGCGGCACGGCCGCACCGTCCTCGCGCGACCGGAGATCGGCCGAGCCGATCCGCCTGCGGGCCGACCTGCGGTCCGCACTGCCCGACGCGACCGCGGCGGTCGCCGTCACGGCGGCGGTGTTCGCGTTCCTGTGGGCGCGTATGGAGTCGGGTTCCTCGGCGACGGTCGCGGTCATGCCGTTCATGGACGATGCCGGCACGTACTGGATGTACCTGCTCAGCCAGGCGTTCGGCTGGTCGGGACTGCTGTGGGCGTGGGGCACGGTCATGCTCGGGCTGCTGCTGTCCGGTCAGCGCCCTGCCCGGCTGCCGGCCTCCCGGCAGACCTTGGAGCGCTGGCACCGCACCACCAGCCTGACGACGATGGCCCTGATGTTCGCGCACGCGCTGATGTTCGCGGCGGAACTGGTCCGCTACGAGGACAAGTTGGCATGGGCGGGACGGCTGTGGGCCGGCTTCGCCGACTCCTTCGTCCCCGGCTGGTACGACTCCGGGACCGGCCGGATCGCCATCCCGATCGGCCAGGGCGCCCTCTACCTGGCCATCCCGCTCGGGCTGCTGTTCTACGTCCGGCACCGCATCGGCGCGAACACCTGGCGCCGACTGCACCGGTTCGTGATCGTCGTGTACGTGCTGAGCGTGTGGCACACGCTGTTGTACGGCACCAACGTCTGGTACGGCGAGTGGCCCCGCACCGTCCTGTGGCTGCTGCAACTTCCGGTCGCGGTCCTGCTGCTGCTCCGGTTGCTGAGGCCGGCCCGGCGGGCGGAGCGGCTGGGCGTGCCGGGCCGGCGGGCGGGCGGCTCCGTGCCGGGCTGGGTACTGCGGGCCGCGGGCAGGGTGGCTGCCGCGGCCGTCGTCGTCGGTCTCCTCGTCGTGGTCGCGTCCGGGCACGACGGCGGCCGGGACCGTCCGGCCGAGACGCCCGCGAGCAGCCCGCACCCCAAGGAATCGGACTGATTCTTCGGCGCGGTGTGGGCAGGAGTGCGCATCTCTCCACGGAACGTGCCACGCGGGCACTGCGAAACGTGCCAGGCGGGCACTGCGAAATCCGACTCCAAAGGCCCGCGAACCCGGCCCGCACCGTCGGACGGGCCGAGTCCGCGACCTCGGTCTCAAGGCGGGGCCTCCCGCATACCGCAGAGCGGTGAGGGCCGACCGAGGCGTCCCGGACGCTGTCTCCACGCTTGCGCCGCACGACCATGAACACCATGCGCCGGGTACCACGGTGTCCACTACGTCATCCGGACCGCCCCGCAGTGGACGCCGCCCTCTTGCGCGCCGCGTCCCGGAGCAGGTCACCGGATCTGTGCCGTACGCAGGAGGCACACGAGGTGGGAACAGGCTCCCGCGCACGGCATGGACCCGGCCGCACCATGCGCCCGGACCCCGGAGCCTTCAACGAAGCCCTCGGAGCCTCCCACTACCGGAAGTTGACTGCCACCATCCGTACGGGTGACCCGGCCGGGCCGCGCCGATGATCTGGTTGCGACAGCTGTTGCGCTTCCCCACCGAGTGGATCAAGCACAACTGCAGTTCAGGGCCCATTCTGAGGCGTGGTCGAAATCCTGGCACCCCTCGTGCGCCCCCTGCTGCCCGGCTGGAGTGCGAGGTGGGGGACGGGCCGGGCGGGCAGCGGCCCCCGGGAGTCTTCCGTTCTGGTGGTCGGGGCGCGCAAGGCTCTTCCGGCGCGTCGGTGAAGCCTCCGTGTTTGGGGGAGGCGAGGCGTCGCGGAGCCGCCACCGGGCGCCTGGACGGGGAGGCGGTTCCCTCGGCTTGCGCAGGATGTTTCCGGCTGGCTCTTTCGCCGGCACGGCTCAGAACCTCGGTCTCGGCCGCGACGTCGCGGGTGTCGGTCCGGCTCCCGGCTGGGGCGGTGCCCGCTCCGTGCCCGCGGTCGGCCACGGACACGGGTGAGACGTCCTCCCGACGGACCTCCTGTAGTACGGCCTGGGCAGGGCCCTGCGCTCGCCCTTCCCGTCGTCCGGGCGTTTCTGCAGGTCATCTGGCTATTTCGGTGCGGTGCGGAAAGCCGACATCCTCTCGGCCGGCCCCGCTGTCCGTATCTGGTGGTGTGTGGTGGCCGGATCGGGCGGGCAGGGGCGGTGCCGACGGGGATCGGGCGCGTCGGGTGCTCACTGCGCGTCGGCCAGACCTCCGCGCGGGGCGCCGAGCACCGGCGGGGGAGAGGCGCCGAGCACCGGCGGGGGAGGGGCGCCGGTGGAGAGGCGGACTGCGCGGGGTTCAGCTGCCGCAGGCGCAATCCGCGGCCGCGGGGGTGGCCTGCTTCTCGGTGCGGGGGGTGTCGGTGGAGGCGCAGCAGGCGCCGGCGCCTGCGTCGCCGGTGCTCGTGGCGCTCTTGCCGAGGGTGTCGGCGTCGGCCTTGACGACGTAGACCTCCCAGGGTTCCTGGCCGGGGCCGTGGACCCAGACCTTGTCCTGCAGGGCGTAGCAGCAGGAGGTGTCGTTCTCCTCGAAGGTGGCCAGTCCCGCGTCCTTCAGACGGCTGGTGGCCGCCTCGACCTGTTCGGTGGAGTCGACCTCGACGCCGAGGTGGTCCAGGCGGGTGTCCTGTCCGGGCTCGCCCTCGATGAGGACGAGTTTGAGCGGGGGCTCGGTGAGGGCGAAGTTGGCGTACCCCTCGCGCCGCTTGGCCGGTTCGGTGCCGAACAGCCTGGAGTAGAAGGTGACCGACGCTTCGAGGTCGCTGACGCGCAGGGCGAGCTGGGCACGGGACATGACGAGGACTCCCATCCGGATTGCATTGACGTCTGTCGATGCAGCATTGCGGCTTGGATCGAAGCCTGTCAACATAGACGCATGTCGAATCAAGAGCTTGTGGTGCTGGGCCAGGACGGCGGGACCGCCGCGTGCTGCCCGGGGCTGCTGACCGCGCCGCTGCACGAGGGGCAGGCCGAAACCCTGGCGAAGGTGTTCAAGGCGCTCGGGGACCCGGTACGGCTGCGCCTGCTGTCGATGATCGCCTCCAGGGCGGGCGGCGAGGTCTGCGTGTGCGACCTGACCCCGGCCTTCGACCTGTCCCAGCCCACGATCTCCCACCATCTCAAGCTCCTGCGCCAGGCCGGGCTGATCGACTCCGAGCGGCGCGGCACCTGGGTCTACTACCGGCTGATCCCGGAGATGACCGACCGCCTGGCCGCCCTCCTCACCCGCCCCGCCGGCGAACCACTGCCCGAGCGCACTGCACCGGCCGGAGCCGCCTCGTGACCGCACCCGCATCGGAGCGGAACGTCGCGGGCCGCCTGTCGTTCCTCGACCGCTACCTCGCCCTGTGGATCTGCGCGGCGATGGCCGCCGGCCTCGGGCTGGGCCGCCTGGTCCCAGGCCTGGGCGACGCCCTGGCGCGGGTGACGGTGACGGGGGTGTCCCTGCCGATCGCGCTGGGCCTGCTGGTGATGATGTACCCGGTGCTGGCCAAGGTCCGCTACGACCGCCTCACCACCGTCACCCGCGACCGGCGCCTGCTGCCGCTCTCCCTGGTCCTGAACTGGATCATCGGCCCGGCCCTGATGTTCGCCCTGGCCTGGCTGCTCCTGCCCGACCTGCCCGAATACCGCACCGGGCTGATCATCGTCGGACTGGCCCGATGCATCGCCATGGTCATCATCTGGAACGACCTGGCCTGCGGCCACCGCGAAGCCGCCGCCGTGCTGATCGCCCTGAACTCCGTCTTCCAGGTGATCGCCTTCGCCGCGCTCGGCTGGTTCTACCTGAGCGTGCTGCCCGGCTGGCTCGGCCTGGAACAGACCGCGCTGGAGGTGTCGGTGTGGGAGATCGCCCGCAGTGTGCTGATCTTCCTCGGCATCCCCCTGGCCGCCGGCTACCTCACCCGCCGCCTCGGCGAAAAGATCCGTGGCCGCGCCTGGTACGAGACCGAGCTCATTCCGCGTATCGGCCCGTTCGCCCTGTACGGGCTGCTGTTCACCATCGTCGTCCTCTTCGCCCTCCAGGGCGACGCCATCACCTCCAAGCCCCTGGACGTCGCCCGCATCGCTCTGCCCCTGCTGGCGTACTTCGCACTGATGTGGGCCGGATCCATGGTCCTGGGCCGCGCGGCGGGCCTGGACCACCCGCGCACCACCACACTGGCTTTTACGGCCGCGGGCAACAACTTCGAGCTGGCCATCGCCGTCTGCATCGCCACCTTCGGCGCGACCAGCGGCCAGGCCCTGGCCGGCGTCGTCGGCCCCCTCATCGAAGTCCCCGTCCTGATCGGCCTCGTGCACGTCGCTCTCCGCGCCCGCCGCCACTTCCCCACCCCCACCACTGCCCCCGCGCTCCAGGAAGACCCCGCGCATGCCTGACACCTCCGTGCCGTCCGTGCTGTTCGTCTGCGTCCACAACGCCGGACGCTCCCAGATGGCCGCCGCCTTCCTCACCCACCTCGCCGGCGACCGCGTCCGGGTCCGCTCCGCCGGTTCCGCCCCCGCCGGCGCCGTCAACCCGGCCGTCGTCGGCGCCATGAGCGAGGCCGGCATCGACATCTCGGCCGAAGTGCCCAAGGTGCTCACCGTCGAAGCCGTCGAGGCCTCCGACGTCGTCATCACCATGGGCTGCGGTGATGCCTGCCCTGTCTTCCCCGGCAAGCGCTACCTCGACTGGCAACTGAAGGACCCGGCCGGACAGGGCATCGACGCCGTCCGCCCCATCCGCGACGACATCGAACAGCGCATCCGAGCCCTGATGCTCGAGCTCGGCATTCGATGACGACCACACGGCTCTGCCAGTGGCGTGCCACAGGGTCCAGCTGCGATCTCTCGGTTTCATGACGGTGATGTGAAAGACAGTGGAGCTTCGTGCCGTGGCGCTGGTCAGCGGCTGCTTTGGTGGGTGCAGGCACTGTCCTTGCGTGAGAGTTCCGGTGCGCTACCGCGGTCACCAAGCGATAGATGCGCAGGTCGTGCACTGTCGGGAAGCCGAGAGACCGCACGGACGCCGGCGCTGCGCCACACCGTCGGGGCGCGGCAGGACTGGCCGGGCGGCCGGACCGCCTACCAGGTGAGCGTCGACCTCGACGGCTCGACGTCGATCAGGGCCCGGACGTACTGGTGGCCGCATCCGGCTGGTGGCCGCATCCGGGGCTGCGCGTCGCGCACCGCAGCGCCTGTGCGCCGTCCACCGGGCGGGTGGACGGCGGGAGCATGCCTACGGCCCGGCGATCAGCCAGAGGACGAGGGCGGCGTCCAGGTCCTGGCTGTAGCGGTACACGACGCTGATGCCGCGCCCGCCGGTCTGCTCGGGCAGCAGCTCCACGACCCGGGTCGGGCTGTGCGGATCGGTGCCCGGCAGGCCGCGCCCCTGCGCGGGGTTTTCTTCCAGCGCGCGGCGGACGCTCTCGGCGGCGGCCCGCTCGGGGCGGCTGAGCTCCGTCAGGATCTTCTCGGCGGGATCGCTGAGGAACGCGTGGCTCACCGGGCGGCCTCGGCGAGCTTGCGGCGCAGCTCCGCTTCGACGTCCTGGGTGGGACGGGCCAGGGCGGCCATGCCGCCGGGGCTGTAGCGGATGAGGACGCGGTGCCGGTATGCCTGGGTGATCTCGCGCACCCGGGTCAGGTCGTCCAGCTCGATCGCGTCGAGTTCCGCCTCGAACTGCTGCCGGTCACCGGGAAAGCCCCACGTGGACAGTGCCTCGCGCAGCTCGGCGAGCGTCCGCATCGGCGGGGCGAACGGGCCGGTGCCGGGCTGTGCAGTCACGGTGACCTCCTCCTCGTCGCTGTCTACGACGCTACCCCCGGCGGCGCGCCATGGGGGAAAGACCCCGGTGAGGGCCCTGCCGCCTTCCCCGCCAGCCCTCGTTCGCCCCTACGGCGCCGGGCTCCCTCCCCTACCCGTTCTGCGTGGCCGCCCCGTAGCTCTACGCAATTACGGAAACGGCAGCACACGCCAACGGCGTTGTACGGACAGGGAGCCTGCATACGGAGCTGCTCGGCCGTAACACCAACGGAAGTCTTGCTTTTGAAGGCATCCTTGCGGTCTCACGCCTTCGAAAGCCAGGACTGAACGGTTGATTTGATAACTATCCAAACGACGCCTCCTGCCCGACCCCCACCGGGACCGGAACCGGAGGTGTCCACCACTCGGGGACAGGTCCCCACCTCTGGCGGCTACTCCTTTCCGGTGGGGGCGGCCGGGGTGGCTCTGCGAAGGAAGCGGCAGACGGCGTCGCGGTTGCGGGTGAGGGCATCGATGCGGACGTTCATCTGCTCCACCTCGCGGGCGAGGTTGGCGGCGAGTTCCGCGTCGACCTGCGGCCGGAGCCGGGGGCCGGAGCCCTCGAAGCAGGGGACGACGACCCGGATGACACGGGTGGACAGGCCTGCGGCGAGGAGGTCGCGCACCTGCTCGACCCGCAGTACGGCGGACTCGGGGTAGGAGCGGTAGCCGTTGGCCTGTCGCTCGGGATGCAGCAGGCCCTGCTCCTCGTAGTAGCGCAGGGTTCTGGTGGTCACGCCGGTGCGGCGTGCCAGTTCACCGATTTTCATGGCGTGCACTCTTCCGCTGGTGCCGGCCCGCCGGGCCAGGCTTCACATACGCATCGGAGTGTACGTGCGCGCCGTGCGCGGACGGACGGCACGGCGCGGCCGGCCGGAGCGATGCGACCGGGCGCGGGAGGCGATGCACACCACGCTTGACCTTCACGTCAACGTGAACGTTTAGCGTCGGGAGAGCCGGCCGGTCACCGCGTCCGGCGCACCACCTCAGCTCTTCCGGAGTGAACGCATGTCCGACCGCCCCTCCCTGTTCGATCCCGTCCAGCTCGGGGCCCTGTCCCTGTCCAACCGCATCGTGATGCCGCCGCTGACCCGCAGCCGTGCCCTGGCGGACGGCCGCCCCGGGCCTTCCGCCAGGCTCTACTACGCCCAGCGCGCCTCGGCCGGACTCATCGTGACCGAGGGCACCGCCATCTCGCCCGAGGCCGTCGGCAACCCCGGCATCCCCGGACTGTGGACCGACGAACAGGTCCAGGCGTGGAAGCCCGTCACCGACGCGGTGCACGAGGCCGGCGCGGCCGTCGTCACGCAGCTGTGGCACACCGGGCGTGCCTCGCACCCCAGCCTCCAGCCCGACGGCAAGGACCCCGTCGGCCCCTCCGCCATCGGCATCGACGGCCTCACCTTCGCCCGCAACGGCCGCACACCGTACGTGACGCCCCGCGCGCTGGCCACCGAGGAGATCCCGGCGATCGTCGACCAGTACGGCAGGGCCGCCAGGAACGCGGCGGCCGCCGGTTTCGACGGCGTCGAACTGCACGCCGCCAACGGCTACCTGATCGACCAGTTCCTCCAGGACAGCGCCAACCGGCGCACCGACCGCCACGGCGGCAGCATCGAGAACCGAGCGCGCCTGCTCCTGGAGGCGGTCGACGCGCTGATCGACGCCTTCGGGGCGGACCGCGTCGGTGTCCGTCTCTCCCCGAGCAGCACCTTCCAGGACATGAGCGACTCCGACCCGGTCGCGCTGTTCACCCACGTCCTCGACGCGCTCGCCCAGCGCGACCTCGCCTACCTGCACCTGGTCGAGCCGGGCATCGTGGGCGACGACTCGGCAGCCGGGCAGCGCCCGGCCGACAGCATCGACAGCGCCTGGGTCCGCAAGCGCTACCCGGGGCACCTGATCGCGGCGGGCGGCTACGACCGGGAGACGGCCCTGCGTGCCGTGGAGAGCGGCACCGTCGACGCCGTGGCCTTCGGCCGCGCCTTCATCGCCAACCCCGACCTGCCCGCGCGCCTGGCCGAGGGAGCCGAGCTGAACGAGGCGGACCGCGCGACGTTCTACGGCGGTGACGACCACGGCTACGTCGACTATCCGTTCCTGAAGGCTTAGCGACCGCTGACCGGAGGGGGCGAGGCGAGCGCCGAACCGGCCTGCGGCCCGGTGCTCACCCGGTCACCGTGCCGGGGGAGCGGCGTCCGGCCTGGACCGTGCGGCAGCACAGGGCCGGTCACGCCTGACCGGCGCCGAGGGAGGCGGCCCGTGCAGCCGGACCCCGCACCCGCGGCCGCACCGGCCGTGGCGCGCAGCGTGGCGCGCCGTGCCTGGTGCGTTCCGGCCCGACGATGACAAGACGACCTTTCGCGCCCGGCCGCCCGTCGGCCGGCCCGCGCAGAGGAAGACAGCAAGGAGAGGCATGAACACAGCAGTACACCGGCGCAGCGCCCTGGTGGTCGGCGGTACCGGGATCGCCGGCCGGGCCCTGTGCCGGGAACTGGTCGCGAAGGGCTGGCCCACCACCAGTCTCTCCCGGCGGGAGACCGCCGCCCAGGACGGTGTGACGATGCTGCGTGCGGACCTGACCGATCCGCAGTCGGTGCAGGCGGCCCTGGCCGACACGGCCCCCACCCATGTCTTCGTCACGGCGTGGAGCCGCCGGCCGACCGAGGCGGAGAACATCACCGTCAACGCGGCCATGGTGCGCAACGTCCTGGACACGGCCGGCCACGCGGGAACAGTGCGGCACGTCGCGCTCGTCACCGGCCTCAAGCACTACCTGGGCCCGTTCGAGGCGTACGGCACCGGCACGACGCGGGACACACCGTTCCACGAGGACGAGCCCCGCCTGGACGCCCCGAACTTCTACTACGCCCAGGAGGACGAGCTGTGGGCGGCCGCCGAGCGGCACGGGTTCTCCTGGAGCGTGCACCGCTCGCACACCATCATCGGCTACGCGGTCGGCAACGCCATGAACATGGGGCAGACCCTGGCCGCGCAGGCGGCGCTGTGCCGGGCCGAGGGCCGGCCCTTCGCCTTTCCCGGCAACGAGGTGCAGTGGAACGGCGTCACCGACATGACCGACGCCGGTCTGCTGGCCCGCCAGATGGTCTGGGCCGCCACCACCGAGGGTCTGCCCAGCCAGGCGTACAACGCCGCCAACGGTGACGTCTTCCGGTGGCGCTGGATGTGGCCGCGGATCGCGCAGCTGCTCGGCGTGGAGCCCGAGGGCTACGCCGGCCGGCCGCGCCCGCTGGAGGAGCAGATGGCGGGGAAGGAGGATCTGTGGCGTCGCCTCGCCGAACGCGAGGGACTCGTCGAGGCCGATCTCACCCGAGTCGCGTCGTGGTGGCACACCGACAGCGATCTCAACCGCCCGGTGGAGTGCTTCACCGACATGAGCCGCAGCCGCGGCGCCGGGTTCGCCCACTACGTCGACACCCTCACCTCCTTCGCGGCCCTCTTCGAGACACTGCGCAACCAGAAGGTGATCCCCGCCTGACTCCTCTCGTGCCGGCGGGCCGCCGAACCCGGGACGGATGGGACGGACAGGACGGTCTGCGGCTGGTTCCCCGTCCCGTCCGGACCCGCAGGGCTCGCCGGCTTCCACACCGGCCGCCTCCGGCCGGCCTCACACGGCCCGCAGGAGTGGCGGCCGTTCGGCCGGAGCGTGCCCGCCCTCACGCAGACCTGGTCTTCCGAGTCATGATTCCGATTCAAGAGTGGAGCCGATGCACGGCTCGGACGGGACGGCCCAAGACCGAACTGGTACTGACTGCTCAAGAGTGTGAACGGCTTGAGGATCTGGTCCGGCGCGGAGCGACGCCGCACGCGCCGGCTCTGCGCTGCCGGATCGTCCTGGCTCGCGCTGCGGGCATCACCCATCGGGAGGTGGCGCGTCAGGTCGGGGCGGAGGAGCGCGCGGTCGGCGAGTGGCGGGCGCGTTCTGTGCGTGAGCGCATGGCAGGGCTGGGTGACCTGCCGCGTCCGGGCGGTCCGCGGTCGGTGGGTGACGAGCAGGTCGCCGCGGTGGTGAAGCGGACACGGGAGAGCAAGCCGAAGAACGCCACGCACTGGTCGACGCGGGCGATGGCGATGGAGACGGGGCTGTCGCACTCGACGGTGTCGCGGATCCGGCGGGGCCTGGTGTGCCGCAGCGCGGTCCGTGGGCGGGCGGCACGACAGGAGCCTGGTGAACGCCCCCTGGTTGTGGGCTTCAGCGCGGGGCATCAGGCGTGCCGTTGGAGCAACGTCTGTCGGCGGGTGTCGAGCGGGTCGCGTGCAGTGATGCCAGGAGGTGCAGCCGGTCCGCGTCGACGCTGCCCGGCTCAGCCGTCCAGACCAGCATGACCGGGCCGGGCGTACCGGGCAGCGGATAGGTGTCCCAGTCCAGAACGATGTCGCCGACCCCGGGGACGTGGAAGGTCTTGGTGCCGCTGACCGACGTGCCTACATCGTGCCGGGCCCACAACCGCCGGAATTCGGCGCTGCGGATGCTCAGTTCACCGACGACCGCGGTGGCTCGCGGATGCGTGGGGTCGGCGGCGACGGCGGTGCGCATCATGCCTATGTAGTCCAGAGCCTGCCGCTCCCAGTCCGGACAGCTCCGCTCGCCGGTCGGCGTGTCGTCGAACATCAGCAGGAGCATGTTGAGCCGGTGCGACGGGTGGCCGGCCGGGCTGCCGAGCAGCGCCTCCGCCATCGGGTTCCAGGCGAGCAGGTCCAGGTGCCTGCCGAGTACGACGGCCGGGGTGTCCAACACCCGCAGCAGCCGCCGTGTGTTCTCCGGCACCTGCTCCAGACCGCGCTCCACTCGGGCGAGCACGGGCCGGCGGACGGCGTGGGCCAGGGTGAACAGGTGCTGGCGCTCCTCGTCGTCGAGGACGAGCGCATCGGCGAGCGCGTCCAGGACTCCGTCGGACGGACGTACCTCCCGCCCCTGCTCCATCCGCTGGTAGTAGTCGGTGCTCAGCCCGGCCAGCAGCGCCACCTCCTCGCGTCGCAGCCCGGTGACCTTACGCCGGCCGCCCGGCTCCAGGCCGACGTCACCAGGGTGCAGCCTGCCGCGCCGGGCGCGCAGGAAATCACCGAGCTCACGAGCGTACGGATGGGCCATGCCGCAAGTATGCCGCCGCTCCGCGCGTTCAAGGTAGGTCTCGCAGACCTAGGCAACCGCGAACCAGCGAACCCGCCCGCTGTGCTCCTAGCGTCGTTGCTCCACCGCACGACGCCTACGACCACCAGGAGCAGCGCATGACCGGATGGAACGCCGACAGCATCCCCGACCAGCACGGCCGGATCGCCGTCGTCACCGGAGCGAATTCGGGTCTCGGCCTGGTCACCGCGGCCGAGCTGGCCCGCCACGGCGCCCACGTGGTGCTCGCCGTCCGTAACACCGCCGCCGGTGCAGAGGCCGCCCGCCGGATCGGCGGCGACGTCGAGGTGCGCGAACTGGACCTGGCCCGTCTCGACTCGGTACATGCCTTCGCCACCGGGCTGGTCTCCGATCACCCGGTCGTCGATCTGCTGGTCAACAACGCCGGCGTGGTCCTGCTCGGCCCGCGCCGCACCTCCGCCGACGGCTTCGAGCTGCAGTTCGCCACCAACATGCTGGGCCACTTCGCGCTGACCGGCCTGCTGCTCGGCGCGCTGGCCGCAGCGCCGGAAGCCCGTGTGGTCAGCCTCAGCTCGATCACCCACAAAAGCGCGCACCTGGACTTCGACGACCTGATGTCCGAGCGCGGCTACCGGGCCCCATCCGCCTACGGCCGGTCCAAGCTCGCCACCACGGTCTTCGGCGTCGAGTTGGACCGCCGGCTGCGCGCCGCCCGATCGCCGGTCATCAGCGTGCTGGCCCACCCCGGCCTCACCCGCACCAACCTGACGCCGCGTGCCTGGGAACACCGCGGCCGACTCGGGCGAGTGGTCGCGCGGCTCGGTCTGCTTGCCACCCAGCCGGTGGAGCAGGGCACGCTGCCGCAGTTGCGGGCCGCGACCGCGCCCGGTGTGCGCGGCGGCCAGTTCTTCGGGCCGGCCGGACTCTTCGAGACACGGGGCCGGGTCACCGAGGCCCGGCTCAGCCGGGAGGCGGCCGACCCGGCCGTCGGCGAACGACTCTGGGCAGCGGCCGAAGAACTGACCGGAGTCAGCTACCTGTGATCCCGGGACCGGGACGCCCGTCGGTCGTCGACTTCTGGGCATCAGTCCGCGAATGCGGCCACGTACGATGTCACGCACGGCTTCGGGGTGGCCAGTGAGGTGACGACGTGGCCGTCGACGGCCACGGGCGGATCGAACGGTACATGGATCAACCGCTCGGAACGGGACCCGGTGAGCTGCTCGGCCGGCATCAGTGTCCAGCCCCCGGGGTCGCGGCCCACCTCGAACAGCACGTTGGACAGGTCTCCGGCGGGCGGGCGCAGCGGGGCCACGGGCAGGGCGGCGAGGAACGCGTCGTGCAGTGGCGGGTCGCTGTCACGGGCGGGGAGCCGCAGTCCGCGTGGATCAAGGTGATGCAGGCTGACCGCCGGCCTGCCGGCGGCAGGGTGATCGCGCGCGAGCACCGCGTGCACCGGCTCGGACCAAGCACGCACCACCGTCATGGATGACGAGGCGATCGCGCCCCGTACCAGCGCCAGGTCCAGCTCGCCGTTGCGGACGGCGGCCAAGCGCGCGCTCACCGGGAGATCGATCAGCTTCGGCTCGGCAGGGCGTTCACTCACGCGCAGGCGGTCCAACGCGCGGTCAAGGCGCCAGGTGGCACAGGAGGCCGTCCCGATCCGCAGGACCGCGGCGCCTTCACCGGCCACTACCTGCACTCGGGCCGCCGCGGCGAGGGTCTCCCGGGCTGCGGCCAACACTCGTTCACCGGCCGCGGTGAGGCGCACTCGCCGCGAGGTGCGCTCCAGCAGCCGCACCCCGAGTTCGCGTTCGAGTCGGGTGATCTGCTGGCTCACTGCTGACTGCACGATGCTCAGCCGTTGTGCCGCCCGCCCGAAGTGCAGTTCCTCGGCGACGGTCACGAAGTAGTGCAGTGCCCTCAGTTCCATCACTCTGATCTATCACATTTTGTGATCGCTGCTGGAGGGCCTTGGTCCTTGTTCGCCCGGGCCGTCACCGCTGGGATGGGTGCGAGCCCTCCGCAGCGGCCGCTTCGCCGACCGCCGCGGGGCGGAGAGACCTGAACGGAGAACACGCATGAGCCAAATGACCCTGGGAATCATCGGAACCGGCATGGTGGGCGTCGCGGTGGCCCGCCGTGCCGTCGACGCGGGCCTGCACGTCGTCCTGAGCAACTCCCGCGGTCCCGAGACGCTGGCCGGTCCGGTCGCACGACTCGGTGGTCGGGCCCGCGCGGCCACCGCGGCCGAAGCGGCGAGCGCCGGTGATGTGGTCCTCGCCGCCGTGCCGCTGGCAGCCCACGAGCGGCTGCCCCGAGCCGAGCTTTCCGGCAAGACCGTGATCGACCCGATGAACTACGCGCTGTATCCAGGCTTCTCGGTTCCACAGCTCGACAGCAACGAGCTGACCTCCAGTGAACTGGTGCAGCGCCACCTCGCAGACAGCCGGGTGGTGAAGGCACTGCACAATATCGGCCCCAAGCAGCTGCTGGAGCTGTTCCGCCCTGCCGGAGCCGGTGACCGCACCGCGCTGCCGCTGTCCGGGGACGACGCGAACGCCAAGAAGGAGGTGGCCGACCTGCTGGACGTTCTCGGCTTCGACACCGTGGACCTCGGCACACTGGCCGAGAGCTGGCGCAGCGAACCCAACACCCCCCTGTACGCCCTTCCGTACATCGGGCAGCCGCCGTCAGGTCTCGCTCCGCAGGAATTCGTGGCCTGGGCCCAGCAGGCCACCGGCATCCCCGTCCCGGCCGCCCGCATCAAGGAACTCGCTGTGGCCGCAGTACGCGGACCCGCAGGTTTCCGGATGTAAGCGGCTGTTGCCGTTCCGAATCTGTAGGCGGAGTTTTCGCTGGTCAGGCATGGGGTTGGTGGTTTGGCGGGAGTGGTGACGTGTCGTGTCATCGCTCCCGGGAGCTCGCGGATGCCGTCGGTTGTCGGACTGCTGGAACAGCGCGAACTCGCCGCTCGCCGTCGAGTCGACGGGGTGCGTGAGGAAGCAGACCGCCTCCAGGCCGAACTGTCCGCGGCCGAGCAGGAATGGCAGGAGTGGGCGACTGCCCGCAGGCAGGTGGGCGCCGTCCTGGCTCCGGACATGGGCATGGCCGCTGGTCAAGAGGCCGCCTCCGGCCCGCAGGCCGAGGGCACGCGCTCGATGCCTGAGCAGGCCGCGAAACCGAAGTCGCAGGTACCGATGCGGCGTGAGGGGCTGGTCTGATCGGTGCTGTCGGTGGACTATCAGCGCATCCTCACCGCGCTCGCGGACCGGCATCGGCTCTGCCAAGCGCCGCTGACCTGGCAGGAGTTGGCCGTGGCGTTCGGCCTGGACGCGGTGCCGGCCTCGGTTGAGGCACTGCGGTCGAAGGTGAAACGCCTGATCTCGTGGGGCTGGCCGGCCGAGTGGCGGCCGGGTCGGTTCACCCTCGCTCAGGGTGTGGCCGGGCAGGACGGCGCGTCATGAGCAGGGTCATCGACCAGTAGACCATCGCCTCGGCACTGGCGGTGCGGCGTTCGAAGTCGCGCACCAGAGGGCGGATGCGCATCAGGTGGGCGAAGAACCGCTCGACGATCCACCGCTTGGACAGCACCACGAAGCCGCGCATGTCGTCACTGCGTTTCACGATCGGCAGGACCAGCGCGAGCGTGGCCAGGCAGTGGGCGGCGAAGCCGCCGGTGTAGCCGCTGTCGGCCCAGAGGAGTTCCATCTGGTGGTGCATGTCGGACCTGCCCGTGCAGCACGTGGGCCGCGGTGCGGTCACCGGTGTACGCGGCGGTGACCCTCACGTCCAGCAGCAGGCCGAGCGTGTCGACCAGGACGTGCCGCTTGCGGCCGTTGATGAGCTTGCCGCCGTCGAAGCCGCGGCTGTCCGTTGCGACGACGGCGTCCGCCTTGACCGACTGCGAGTCGATCACACCGGCCGTCGGTGCCGCGTCGCGGCCCAGCGTTTCGCGCACCTGTCCGTGCAGCCGGTCGTGGAACTCCCGGGCCAGGCCATGCTTTCGGCAGCCGTCCCAGCCGCAACAGATCCGCCGGGTCGGCGGCGTCCCCCTCGTCGTTCCTCACCCGCCGGTGGGCGAACCCCTTCACCCTCAGCGGATGGGTGCAGGGGCCCGGCGCGATGGCGTCCAGGGGGCCGGGCGGGGTGAACCACTGGTCCCAGCAGAAGGAGAAGGCGCAGTTGACCAGGGTCTGGTGGCGGCCGATGGCACGGTTGGAGCGGACTTGGAAGTCGGCTCAGCCGAGTTCGTCCTTGATCTGTTGTCAGCTCTGCTCGATCCATGGCCGCAGGCCGTGGAGGCGGGCGATCTCGGTCAGGTCGGCCGGTGGACGTGGACTCGGCGAGGCCACCGTCCAGCGGGTGGTGCGGAGCCTCGAGGAACAGGACGAGGGCGCAGGGGTAGTCGTCGGTATGGGCGCCGTGGGTGTCGCCCTCGCGGTGCAGGATGTTCAGTACGTGCCGCTCCAGCGCGTCCGGGACGGCGACGACGCGTTCACCGACGGCAAGGCCGACGAGCAACAGCAGCCCCTGGTCCTCATAAGGCGGGGGATCAGTCGGGACTCCCGGGCAATGCCATGACCGCCGAGGGGGTGAATTCGCACGGAGGGGTGGTTTACCGCTGCGGCCTGGACCCCGGCGGGCCTGGTCAGGGTGTCCTGGGGTGAGCGGCGCATGCCGCGAACGGACGGCATGGAGGATGAGATGCGAGAGCGAGTACCGCCCTTTGGCTTCTCGGTGTATGACGGTGACGTCGCCGACGACGGGGTGCGAAGGACGGGCGCGCTCCTCGCGCCGGTGGTGCCATGAGCCGTCAGTGGGGCATGAGCCAGACACTGCTCACCGGGTCTGTCGACCGCCCAGGTATCGATGCCTGCCTGAATGGGCACGTGGTCACGGTATGCAGTTCCCAGTGGGTGCATGCCGAACGCGAGGTGCGTTCTTGGGCGGCACGCCACGGCCTTGTGACTGGTGGGGAGGAGACGCGGCGGCTGGCGCGGATGGGGCACGGGAGGATGGCCGGCTGGCTGGCTCCTCAGGCTGTCCAGGCGGAGCTGGTGCTGGTCGCGCAGTGGAGCGCCTTCATCGCTTCGGTCGACGACGGCTTTGACCGGCACGGCCAGTCACCGCAGCAGGCCCGGGATGTGCTGGACCGGCTTTTGGACGTGCTCAGCGCCGCGGACGGAACAAGGTACCCGGTGTCGGCCCCGCCGGCGGTACGGGCACTCGCCGATCTGTGGGAGCGCACCAGAATCGCGGCCCGACCGGCCTGGAGGCAGCGCTTCCTCGCGCTGTACCGGGACTTCGCCGACGCCACAGTCACCGAGATCCGGCTGCGCGCCCGTGGCGAACGCCTCGGACTCGACGACTACCTGGCTTTGCGCCGCCGCACCATCACGGTGCTGCCGGTGTGCGCCGTGGTGGAGCGGGCCTTGCCCGCAGCGGACGGGCTCGACGGACTGCGGGAGGCGGCCGCCGACATCATCGCCTGGGCCAACGACCTGCGTTCCGCGCCGCGGGAGGTGGACGAGGGCACGGAGAATCTCATCAGCGTGCTCGCCCGCCACCACCGGTGCAGCCCCTCCCGGGCCGCGGCACTGGCCCGGGACATGCTGGCCGAGCGCATGGACGACTTCGACCGGGCCGCGCACGGCGGGCGGGCCGCGATCATCCGTCGCGTACGGGACGGCTGTCTTGCCTGGCAACGAGAGACCCACCGCAACCCCGCAGGCGGCTGCATCACCGCCGATGTTCCCGAGCGCGGCGTTCGTGCGCTGGCGCAGCACTTGGCCGTCGCTGTGGATGCGGCCGGCCATGTGGACGACCGGTGCGGCAGCCGCGTGCTGGAGACCACTCTGCTGCTGGCCCTGCTGCGTGCCCAAGGAGCTGAGCCCGGTGAGCAGGCTGGGCTCACCGGCTTCCTGCGCCGGCGCCGGCCCGGGGCGAGCAGGCTGGATGCCCTGCTGATCGACGCCTGCCTCGACCCGGCGGGCATGGCCGATCGCGCGCTGGACGAAGCCGCCGGTCTGCCCATGTCGGTCGGTAGCGGCACTGCCGGGCGCGGGCGGCTCAAGGCGGTCATGCTGAACACGGTGCTGCATCTGCTGTGTGGCTCGGCCCTGGACGACAGCGATGCTCCCGCTCCGGTGGGTCCGGAGGGCATCACGACCTTCACCGACGTGCACGTGCTGTCGACTCGTATCATTCACGCGCACGCCTGCGGCCGCCCGCACATGGTCACCGAGGCGGAGCGGAGCCGTCTGGTGTCGCTGATGTCGGCGGGCCGCAACCGGGTGCTGTGGGAGGCCAGCGCCACCACCTACCTGCTGGGCCTGCACGCGCTGCGCACGTTCCGGCCCGGCAGCCCCGTCCTCGAGGACGGTCTGCTGCGTTTGTGCCTGGCCGTCAACGCCGACGACGGTATGCCGTTCCTGGACAGCCAGGACGTGTGGCTGACCGCCGTGGCGGGCCTTGCCTTCACCGGTGAGGACACCTTGGCACGGTTCGTGCCCCGGATGGCTGATCTCGTGGCGTCCTGGCAGGCCCCGGACGGGGGCTGGCCGTTCGCCACCGGCATGCAGCAGACCGACGTGGACACCACCGCCCGCTGCATGGAGTTCCTGCACGCCATCGACCCCGACCGCTACCGTGAACCCCTGGCAAGGGCGACCCGGTACCTGACCGGCATCGTCGGCCCGGACGGCGCATTCCCCACCTGGGTCCGCGGCGACGCCCCGGACCTGGACATGACCGCCGGTGCGATCCTCGCTCTGGCCCCCCGGGCGCACCAGCACCAGCGCCTTCTGGCTGGTGCACTCGAATTCGTGCTCAACGCCCAGCTGTCCGACGGCACGTTCGAGCGCAGTTGGACGGTCAGCGAGTCCAGCGCCATCCTGCGCGCCCTGGACGCCCTGGACGCGGTCCCCGCGCCCAGCACCGGTTTCGCTGCCCGGATCGCCGCTGCCACCGCCCGGTCAGTGGCGCGCCTCGTCGCGACGCAGCACACCGACGGCGGCTGGGGCCAACTTCCCGGCGACCCCAGCGACGTGCTCTCCACCGCCCAGGCCGTCCCTGTGCTCGCCCGGCACAGCGAGCAGCTCGCCCTCGGCCGAGCGGTCACGTACCTGCTGAAGCAGCAGGACACCGATGGCGGATTCACCTCTGCGCCCGATCAGGTCGGCCCCCGGCCGCTGCCGTTCGACTACCCGGTGCTCACCGACCTCCACACCCTCTCCGCCCTGCGCAGCGCCCGACTGCCGGCCATCCCGGCCCGCCGTACCGCCCCCAGCGCTTCCACCGCGAACTGGCCGGCACTGGAGGCGAGCCTGCGCGGTGTGCTGCTCCGGCCCGAGCATGCCGCCTACGAACAAGCCCGCCTGCTGGTCAACCAACGTTTCGATGGCATCCGTCCGCAGGCGATCGCCTACCCGGCCGATGCCCACGACGTGGTCGAATGCGTCAACTTCGCCCGCATGAGCCGTGTTCCGTTGGCACTGCGCTCCGGCGGGCACAGCTACGCCGGATACTCCACCGGCCCTGGACTCGTCCTGGACACCAGCTCCCTCAACTCCAGCACCGTCGGCGACGGACGGGCGCGGTTCGGCGCCGGTGTCAAGGGCCGGCAGGCCCACCAGGCGCTGGCCGCCGCCGGAGCCGGCCTGCCGCTGGGCCGGTGCCCCACCATCGGACTGGCCGGGGTCACCCTCGGCGGCGGACTGTCCGCGTTCACCCGAGCCTGGGGCCTGGCCTGCGACCATCTGGAAGAAGTCGAGATCGTCACCGCCGACGGCCGCATCCGCCGGGTGCGCGCCGACTCACCGTCCCCGGACGACGACCTGTTCTGGGCTCTGTGCGGGGGAGGCGGAGGCAACTACGGCGCGGTCACCGCGTTCGAGTTCGGCACCGAAGACATTCGCGGCCTCACCTACGCCAGGTTCCTGGTCAGCTGGTCCACCGCCGATACCGCGGCGGTACTGCGCGGCTGGACGCTCTTCAACGCCGACCCGGCCACACCACGTACGGTGACCTGTGCCTTCGAGCAGCTCAGTGACTCCGGCACGCCTTCGCAGCCCACTGTGACCGGAACCTTCATCGGCACGCCCAGCGACCTCGATCCGGTGCTGGACCGGCTGGTCGCCGCAGTGGGCAGACCCGAAACCGACCGGATGATCGTCCCCTGCGACTACGCACGGGCCGCCAACGAGACGGACCGCTGGGGCGGCGGCACCTGGGGACCGCGGGTCGCCTTCGCCGCCAAGTCGCACATCGTGCGCGAACCACTCGGTCCGGCATCAGCAGCCCAGATGGCGGCATCCCTCGATCACCTGCACCAGTTCACCGGCGTGGGCGGAGCCGGCGGTCTGCTCATCGACGCCCTCGGCGGCGCTGTCAGCGACCGGCCCCCGAACGCCACGGCCTTTCCGCACCGGGCAGCCGTCGGCGTCGTGCAATACCACTCCTACTGGCACCAGTTCACCGATCGCGCGCACGTCGATCGCCGACTTCACTGGCTACGCGACATCCACGCCACCATGCAGCCCCACCTCGGCACCGGCGGCTACACCAACGGCATGGACCCCGAACTCGCCGACTGGCAGGCGGCCTACCACGGTGAGAATTACCCGAAGATGCAACGCGTCAAGGCCGCCCACGACCCGGAGCAGCTGTTCACCTTCCCCCAAGCGGTCACAGGCCGGCCGACCGGCCGATGAGCGCCAGCACCCACCACGCGGCCGTAGGTGGCAGTGGCGGTCGACTCCGCGGGCACGGGCCTGTATCTGCCCCTGTCGATGCTGTACTTCCTGAGGGCCACCCACCTGGACCTGGCGACGATCGGTGTCCTGGTCGGTGTGACGACCGCGCTGACCCTACCGGTGCCGATGATGGTCGGACGGCTGGTCGACCGGTTCGGAGTGCCGGCGCGGTTCTCACGGTGTGAGGACGACTTTTTCGCAGTGGTCCTTCTTGTTCTTGAACAGGTCGTAGCCGGTTGGTGCCTCGGTCAGGGGCAGGCGGTGGGTGATGATCCGGGTGGGGTCGATCGTGCCTTGTTCGATCAGGCCCAGCAGCGGTTGCATGTACCTCTGCACGTGGCACTGTCCGGTGCGCAGGGTCAGGGACCTGTTCATCCAGGCGCCCGCCGGGAACTTGTCGATCAGCCCGCCGTAGACGCCGATGACCGACACTGTGCCGCCGCTGCGGCAGGACACGATGGCCTGGCGCAGAACGTGTGGCCGGTCGGTCTCGGAGCGGACCGCCTGCTTGGCGCGGTCGTAGAGGTGGACGTGGGAGGCGCCGTGGGTGGCTTCCAGGCCGACCGCGTCGATGCACTTGTCGGGGCCGCGGCCGCCGGTGAGTTCCAGCAGTGCCGACCGTACGTCCACGTCCTCGAAGTTGACGGTCGTGTAGCCCTGGGCGGCGGCCATGTCGAGACGGTAGGTCTCCTTGTCGATGGCGATGACCTTTTCCGCGCCCAGGACGCGGGCGCTGTCCATGGCGAACTGGCCGACCGGCCCGGCACCCCAGACGGCGACGACGTCGCCTTCCTGGATGTCGCACATGTCGGCGCCCATGTACCCGGTGGGCAGGATGTCGGACAGGAACAGCACCTGCTCGTCGCTGAGGTCCGACTCGATTTTGAGGGCGTTGACGTCGGCGAATGCCACCCGGGCGTATTCGGCCTGGCCGCCGGCGAAGCCGCCGGTGAGGTGTGAGTAGCCGTAGATGCCGCTGGTGGGGTGGCCGAAGAGCTTTTCCGAGATGCCGGCATTGGGGTTGGTGTTCTCGCAGCACGAGTACAGCTGCGCGCGGCAGGACGCGCAGGCGCCGCAGGCGATGGGGAAGGGCACGACGACCCGGTCGCCGACGCGTAGTGTGCCGTCGCTGATGCCGGGGCCGACCTCGACGATCTCCCCCATGAACTCGTGGCCCATGATGTCGCCCTTTTCCATGGTGGGGACGTAGCCGTCGAGCAGGTGGAGGTCGGAGCCGCAGATCGCCGTCGAGGTGATCTTCACGATGGCGTCGCGACTGTTGAGGATCGAGGGATCGGGCACGTCCTGCACCTCGACCGAGTTGCGTCCCGTCCAGCAGTTCGCCTTCATGCCAGGGCCTCCTTCAGTTCGTTCTCGGTCAGCGGCCGGGCCGGGTGCTGCGGGAATTCCCCGCGGGCCCGCTTGCCGCCGGGTGCGCCCTCGGAGCGGACGACCTCGCCGGTCTCCGCGATCTGCTTGAAGCGGCGCAGGTCGTCGTCCAGCTGCTGGTGCGGTTCCTCGCCGAAGTAGCGCGCCGCGGCCTTGCCGAGCGCCCCGCCGGGCAGGTCGTAACGCAGGGTCACCCGAATCTCCGTGCCCCGGCCACCGGGGGCGGGCACGAAGCGGACCTCGCCGGAGTTGTCGATGTCGGCACCGTCC
Source organism: Streptomyces minutiscleroticus (assembly GCF_014650875.1). Lineage (GTDB taxonomy): Bacteria > Actinomycetota > Actinomycetes > Streptomycetales > Streptomycetaceae > Streptomyces > Streptomyces minutiscleroticus. The sequence continues at coordinate 35,982 of NZ_BMVU01000018.1, read as the reverse complement.
ACCGACCGCCAGGCGATCAGCCGGCCGGGAACGTCCTGCGTGGTCTCGGCGTCCCATTCGACCGCCTTGCCGAACGGCGCGTTCGCCCGCCAGTGACTGGTGCGCGCTCCGGTGACGCGCACCTCGTCCAGGTGCGCCATGAAGTCCGGCAGCCGCTCCAGATCGCTCCAGAGGGCGTAGACCTCGTCCGGGGGTGCGGTGACGGTGGTGGCCGCGGTCAGTTCCATGGGGGTGCTCCTGTGGGTGCGGGTCACGGCCGCGTAGACGTCCGTGGCCGTGATGGCGGTGACCGCGGCGGTCGCGGCGACGGTGCGGCCCAGGCCGCGGCCGTCGTGGTTCTTCAGGGCCCGGGCCAGCATCGTCAGGTCCATGAGGTCGCCGCCGACGCGGCCCCACAGCCAGGCGGGACGAGGCCGCCCCAGCAGCCCGGTCGCCGCCGCCAGCTCGCGCACGCCGACGGCGGTCGTGGCCGAGCGGTGCCGGAAGGTGTCGTCCACGCCCAGGGCCCGGGCGAAGCCGACCGGGGCGACGACCTGGGGCACGCCCAGAAGCGCGCTGGCCCAGCCCAGGCCACGCACGAGCCGGTCGTGCTGGAGGGGAGAGGTGGAGGGGGTGTCTGTCTTCATGGGTGCTCCCGCGTGCGGTGAGGGGAAGACGGGCCACGTGAGGGGGAAGGCGAAGCACGTATGGCGGACCATGCCGGAGTTTCCGCGTGGGGCGCCTTCAACCCTCGGATCCGTCACCGAAGCGGCGCGGCCGTCCGGTCGCGGCGTGGACGTGACGCGCGCCGTGGGCTCCACAAGCGTCCTCACCGCCGCACCCACGGGTCGACCTCAAGAGCGGGTTGGGATTCGGCCTGTCGAGTACGGCTTGACGGACCGGACGCGGGCGAGCACCGTTGGTGGTTCGACCGCAGTGCGGGCGACGACGCCCGTCCGGCCCCGGCCGGAGCCGGGGCCGATCGCCGCCCGCTCTCCCGGACCGGTCCGGGGCGGCGGGCGGACGGCCGCTCCGGGGTTTCCTACTGCTTGTGGCCGTTGCCGTGTCCGTCGGGGTGCAGGACCACTTTGGTCCAGCCCTCGTCACGGGCGTCGAAGTGCTCGTAGGCGGTGGGGGCCTCGTCCAGGCCGAACTCGTGGGAGACGATGAAGCTCGGCTTCGCCTTCCCGCCGGCGATCAGATCCCGCAGCGCACGGTTGTACTTCTTCACCGGCGCCTGCCCGGTGCCCATGCGCTGGCCCTTGAACCACATCTTCCCGAAGTCGATCGGGACCTTGCCCTGTGCCTCCAGCTCCCCCTGTGCCTCCGCGCCGCCGGGGTCCTGGGGCAGGAACACGCCCACCACACCGATGTCGCCCGTGAACCTGACCGAGTCGATCAGTCCGTTGAGCGTGAGACCGGCGTCCTCGCGTCCCTGGGGGTCGTGTGCCTGGTAGCCGACGCATTCGCAGCCGTTGTCGGCGCCCAGGCCGAGGGTGGCTTCCTTGACGACCTCCGCCGGCTCCTGCTCGGCGGTGTTGATCGGGATGGCCCCGATCTCCTCGGCCTTGCGCAGCCGGTCGGGCTGGTGGTCGGCCACCCAGACACGGCCGGCGCCCTTGAGCAGGGCGGAGTAGGCCGCCATCAGGCCGACGGGACCGGCCCCGAAGACGATGGTCTGGTCACCCGGTTTGACGTGGGCCATCTCGGTGGCGTGATAGCCGGTGGGGAAGATGTCGGCGAGCATCACATAGTCGGTCTGCCGCTCGGCGGCGTCCTCGCCCAGACGCAGCGCGTTGAAATCGCCGTAGGGCACGCGCAGCAGCTCCGCCTGGCCGCCCTGGTAGGGGCCCATGTCGGCGAATCCGTAGGCGGCTCCCGCGAGGTCCGGTTCCGGCTGCATGGTCAGGCAGTAGTTGGTCAGACCCCGCTCGCACTGCTTGCAGAAGCCGCAGGCGATGTTGAAGGGCAGGACCACATACTCGCCCACCTGGACCTTGCGGACGGCCGAGCCGACCTCCACGACCTGGCCCATGTTCTCGTGTCCCAGGGTGCGGCCGGACTCGAACGAGGTGCGGCCCTCGTACATGTGCAGGTCCGAACCGCAGATATTGGTGGCGGTGATCTTGACGATGATGTCGCAGGGGTGCTCGATCTTCGCGTCCGGTACGTCCTTCACGGTAACCGTTCGCGGTCCTTCGTAGACTGCTGCTTTCATGACGGCTTCTCCTAGTGTCACGGCATGACCGCGACACGGTGGTGTGGAAGACGGTACGAAGAGACCGGCTTTCGGAAGCTGGTACGGCGGAAGTCTGTGGCTCCGGCACGCCTTGGCGGGCTGTCCACCCGGGTCTGATGGAATATCGGTGCCGCTGCCGGCCGGCCCGGCGGCGTGGCGTCCGAGTCCCCGCCTGCCTCCGAGGCGAAACAACCGCACACCGCTCGGTCCGCGGATTTTTCGCCCCCGGCCGGCCGCCGACCGCGGACGCGTCTGCGACTCACGCCATCAGCTACTCGTCGTGGTCGTCCTGCAGCATGCGGCGACGTTCCTGTTCGCGCTTGGAGCAGGCAGCCGCCCGGATCGCCTCGTCGCTCTCCAAGCCTGATCCCAGCGCGCCGCCCACGGTGGCGACCGAAGCGACGAACCAGGCCAGCGTCAAGTACTCCTCGGCGTGCAACGGAGTTCGCGTCATGGAAGCAAACACGCGGTCATTGAGGATGAACAGCGCCCACACCCAGTTGATGACCATCAAACCCACGTAGCAGACGAGCACCCCGATACCCACGGTCGCGATCGTCGAGGCGTTGTAGAGAGCCGCTCTCTTCCTCGCCTCCGGCGAGCCCTCTGCTGATCGATGCCACAACTCCGCATCTATGATCAGCCAGCTGATCATGATTGCGACAGATCCGACCGTGGCGATCACGAGGCGTGGCGTGCTCAGGGATGCGGCCAGACTCCACACGGTGGAGTTCACGGTGGCGACAGCCCCCGTGGCCAGTGCGGCCGCCAGGGCTTTCGACAAGCCCGGCACCAACCGCCACGGCCGGTTGGCGCGGACCATACCGCCGAGCACCCTCAGGTAACCGCGCGGCCCGGTGACGACGTACCGCACATCAGCGGTCTCCTCCTCGCCGATCGGGCCCGGGTGAACAGGCGCAAGACGACCGGTGAAACGTCCCAGCGGCTGATGCTGCGAAGGCTCCCCGGCCTCAGTGGCTCGCGGGCCCGCCAGGCTGAGCACGGCTTCCTCGACCGCCCGCAGAGCCCTCCTGCGAAGACGCAGGCTCCCCAGCGACGGGAGGGACAGCAGCGCCAAGCCGTGTTCATGACTGAGATCCATGACGAGCTTGCGCCCATGGGCGCGCAGCGGAAGGTCGGTGAGGGCCACGACGACGTCCCCGTTCTCCGCACTCCTGCGCTCCACGATCCGGCGCGTCAGCGTGGGCAGGTCCTCGGTCCCCGCGGTGAAGGGCTCACTGACCACCTCGACGTCGAACCGCCGCCCCCGGCCCGACGTGCCGGCGAGCCGGGCAGGAAGCATCCGGGCCACGCGCTGAGCGATCTGCGTCGGCGCGTCCGGATCCGCCAGGAGGGCCATGACCGTAACGTCCTGTGACGACACCCGCATGGCTCCTTCTCGTCGGCTGCCCCCGATCGCGAGTGCCCACAGGATGCCCCGAGGCAACGCCGACGCCGCGTGACACCCTGGCTCCCGCCGACCGGTGCAGGCGGTACGGTCAGATCTCCTCGTGCTTCCCGTGCAGGACCTGCCCCACCACTGGGCCACACGGTCGGGTGCGCCACCACGAACACCACCTCCGCGCCACCCCGGGCGGCACCGCACACCGCGCCACCGGCCGCCTCGCTTCGATGTCGGGCCCGGGAGCAGCGGCTCGACGGTGCCGTGCCGGCAGCCCTCGACCCCCTCGGTCATGGCCGCCATGTGCGTTTGCTCGCGACCTGGGGCTGAGCCGCCGGGCGAGTGCGCCACCGGGAGGCGGACCACCGCGGTCGCCGAAGCACGCCGGCACGGGGCAGGCGAAGGCCCCGACTGGTACGGGGGGATCCCCAGCCGGGGCGGATCGAGAGGGGGCGCGAAGGGCGGTCGCCCCGCGGCGCGGGCTCCATAAGGGCGGAGGCTCCACAAGGCTTCAGCCGAACGATCCTCCTCAGGGGCAGAGAGTGAGGCCCGGGAACACACTTCCCTTCACGTCCACATACGGATCAAGGGCGAAGCACTCCCGAACAGCGCTCGTGGGAGCGGGGCCCGGTGACGGCGCCTGTCGTGCGGTTCCCGACGCGATCAGGTAATCAGGAACGGTGAACAAGGACGCGACCGACCCATTCGTGCATGTCCGGGGCGCCGGTGAGAACAACCTGCGGAACATCGATGTCGACGTTCCGCGGGACGCGATGGTCGCCTTCACCGGAGTCTCCGGTTCGGGCAAGTCCTCGCTCGCGTTCGGCACGCTCTACGCGGAGGCCCAGCGGCGCTACTTCGAGTCCGTAGCACCGTACGCCCGCAGGCTGTTGCAGCAGGTCGGCGCACCGCACGTGCAGGAAATCACCGGACTGCCACCGGCCGTGGCCCTACAGCAGCGACGCGGATCGCCCAGCTCGCGCTCGACGGTTGGTACCATCACCACGTTGTCCAATCTGCTGCGCATGCTGTACTCCCGCGCCGGCACCTACCCGCCCCGGGCCGCAAGGCTGGAAGCCGAGTCGTTCTCTCCCAACACCGCGGCCGGCGCCTGCCCGGAGTGCCACGGACTGGGCGTCGTGCACGACGTCGCCGAGGACCTGCTCGTCCCGGACCCCTCGCTGAGCATCCGCGAGGGGGCGATCGCCGCCTGGCCGGGCGCCTGGCAGGGCGCCAACCTGCGCAGTGTCGTGAGCGGCCTGGGGATCGACATCGACCGGCCGTGGCGCAGGCTCAGGAAGAAGGACCGGGACTGGCTGCTGTACACGGACGAGCAGCCCTCCGTGTACATCGAGCCGGAGGAGGACCGCGTCGACTACGGCTACCAGGGCAAGTTCTGGAGCGCCCGCAAGCACGTCATGCACGTCCTCGCCGACTCCAGGAGCGAGAGGATGCGCGAACGGGCGCTCCGGTTCGTCAGGAGTGTGCCCTGCCCCGCCTGTCACGGCAGCGGACTGCGACCCGAGGCGCTCGCGGTGACCTTCGCCGGACGGTCCGTCGCCGAGATCAACGCGATGCCGCTCACCGAGGTCGTGGCGCTGCTGCGGCCCGTCGCGGGGCGGTCCGAGGCCGACGCCACCACGTCGACCGCCCGATCCGGGGAGACGACCGAGGTCGCGGTCCGGATCTGCCGCGATCTGGTCGCGCGGGTCGAGGTACTGCTCGACCTGGGCCTCGGATATCTCAGCCTCGGGCGCCGCTCGACGACCCTGTCGCCCGGCGAGGCGCAGCGCCTGCGGATCGCCACCCAGCTGCGCTCGGGGCTGTTCGGCGTCGTCTACGTCCTCGACGAACCCTCCGCGGGTCTGCACCCGGCTGACGCGGAACCGCTGCTGGACGTGCTGGACCGCCTCAAGGCGGCGGGCAACTCACTGTTCGTCGTGGAGCACGACATGGACGTCGTACGGCGGGCGGACTGGGTCGTCGACATCGGCCCCGGTGCGGGCGACGGCGGCGGGCGCGTGCTGTACAGCGGCCCGGTCGCCGGTCTTGAGCGGGTCGGGGAGTCGGCCACGAGCCAGTACCTGTCCGGGCGCGCCCAGCCGCTCGATCACCGCCCGCGCACACCGCACGGCTGGCTGCGCCTGCGCGGCGTCTCCCGCCACAATCTGCACGACGTGTCCGTCGACGTACCGCTCCGCGTACTGACGGCGGTGACGGGCGTGTCCGGCTCCGGAAAGTCGACGCTGGTGACGCAGGTGCTCGCCGAGGTCGTCCGCGGCCACCTCGGACTCGCACCCCAGGAGCCCGACGAGGTGCGGCTGGAGGTCGACGTCCAGGACGCCTCGGGGGTCGAGTCGTTCGACCGGCTGGTCCGGGTCGACCAACGGCCCATCGGCCGAACTCCCCGTTCCAACCTGGCCACCTACACCGGGATGTTCGACGCGGTGCGCAAGCTGTACGCGGCGACGGACGAAGCCAGGGCGCGCGGCTACTCGGCCGGGCGGTTCTCCTTCAACGTGCCCGAGGGCCGGTGCGAGACCTGCCAGGGCGAAGGATTCGTCGCGGTGGAACTGCTGTTCCTGCCCGGCACCTACGCGCCGTGCCCGACCTGCGAAGGCGCCCGGTACAACGCCGAAACGCTGGAAGTCACCCACCGCGGCAAGAACATCGCGGAAGTTCTGGCGCTGTCCGTCGACGCCGCCGCCGGGTTCCTCTCCGCCGTCCCGGCCGCCTCCCGCAGTCTGGAGACGTTGCGCGAGGTGGGACTGGGATACCTGCGGCTGGGCCAGCCCGCGACGGAACTCAGCGGCGGTGAGGCGCAACGCATCAAACTGGCCACCGAACTGCAGCGAGCCCGCCGCGGGCACGCGCTCTACCTGCTCGACGAGCCGACGGCAGGGCTGCACCCCGCCGACATCGTGCTACTGCTGCGACAGCTGCACCGGCTCGTCGACGCCGGCAACACGGTCGTCCTCGTCGAGCACGACCTGGACACGATCGCCACCGCCGACTGGGTCATCGACCTCGGTCCGGGCGGCGGCGACGCGGGCGGCCGGGTCGTCGCGGCGGGCCCACCGGCCAAGGTGGCGAGGGCCCGCCGCAGCGCCACCGCACCCTATCTCGCGGCCCGGCTCGCGCGCTCCTGACGGCAGAACCGCGATCGCGAATCCCCGGACACCTGCGGCGCGACCCGGCGGGCGGGTGGTTTCCACCCAGTCCCCGTGCGCGCGTCTCCGGTTGCGGTCGCTGACACCGGCGATGCGGAAAGCGCCTTGACCATGCCTGCCCCTGCCTCTGATCTGCCGGGGGAAAGAGCCCACCCTTCCGCGTGAGCGGCGTGTGACGGCCGCGTTGATCGGTCCGGCCGATGTGCTGGTCGCCGGCTTCGATCCGGTGGAGTTCCTCTATCGGGTCACCGAGCACTGCATGGACTTGTTGGGCATCAGTGATGCCGGGGTGGTGCTGCCCCCGCCCGGCAGCACCGGTGAGCAGCCGGGAAAGTCGGGACCGAAGGAGTAAGCCCCGCAGGACAACGGACCGTGATCGCTGTCGGCACCCGTGGTCTTCGGTGCGTGTCCGGACAGTTCCCGGCGCGTCCTGGTCGTGGCCTGCCCGCTGATGCCGCTCTGTACGGTCTGTGGGTGCACGAGGGGCACGGTGACCGCCCCTGCGGAGCGCGATGAGCTGCACCGGCGCGATCACCACGGTCGGCCCTGGCCGGCGGCTGTCCCGAGTGCGGGGAGGGCCGGGGGCGAGTGTGTCCGGACCGGCCGGCACGGGTGTGGTCAGGAGGTGGGGAGGGTGACGGTGATGGTGACGGTGGTGCCTCGGATGTTGGTGGTGATGTCCAGGTGGTCGGTCAGCTGCTGGACCATCCACAGGCCGCGCCCGTTCTCGGCGGTCTCTGTGCTGCAGGCGGGCGCGGCGGCGCTGTCGGTGAAGCCCGGGCCCTGGTCGGCCACCTGGCAGTGCAGGGTGCCGTGGTGTTGATGCATCGTCAATATGCCGTGGCCGCCGCCGTGCAGGACGGCGTTGGCCGCTATTTCGTCGACGGCGAGTACGAACTCCTCGCAGCGCTCCCAGGGCAGCCCGGCCTCGGCGGTCCATGCGCGGACCTGGGCCCGTAGGTAGGACAGCGAGGGGGCGGTGAAGGCGATCTGAAGCGGGCCGTTGTCGAAGAAGGCATAGGTCTTTGAGGTGGCGGTCACCGCGCGCGTCCTTCTGAAGGGGGCAGGGCGACCTGCGTCAGGCTCCCCGCGCCCAGCTTGTGCAGCAGGCGCGCGTGGAAGGGCGAACAGTGGACTTCCACGCGCCGGTGTTCTGCGGCGTCCGTGAGCAGGTGGACCAGGGCGCGTGCGCAGGTCATGGACAAAAAGCACACGCGCGACAGGTCCAGTTGCAGGAAGCCGTCTCCCGTCGCACCGGTCAGTGCCTCGCGCACGGCGGCCTGGAACCGTGCGGCGGTCGCCAGGTCGGCGTCGCCGATCAGGTGCAGGCCGTTGACGCTGTGGTGGACGGCCAACTCGCCGGGCCGCTCCAGCAGGACCACGGGGTGGCCGACGCGCATCGCCTCCAGCACCTTCGGTGTGAAGCGGCGGCGGTCGTAGGTGCAGATCTCGGCGTAGTGGCGGTCGGTGAAGAGGGCGTCCGCGTGCGTCTCGCGGTGCATCACTCCCTCGACGTCCATGTCCAGGTCTCCCACCCAGGCCATGTCGATGACCGAGCGCAGCCCGGTGTAGCCCTCGCGGCGGGCGCGTACGGTCTCCTCGCGCAGGCGGCTGATCTGGCGCTGGGCGGTGAAGCGCCGCTGGGGATGGATGAGCGCACGCATGCTGGTGATCTCCAGATGGCCCCGGGACACCGCCTCCTCGGCCGCCGGCGACCAGGTGGCCAGCCGCTCGAGGACCTGCGCGTGGGGGACGGCCGGATCCGCCATGGCGATCACTTTGTCCCCTCGGGCGAGCCCGAGCTGGGTGAAGGCGGCCGGCACCTCCCAGCGGACGTCGTCGTCGCCGTAGTGCGCGAAAGCGTGATCGCCCAGGCCCATGGCCTCAACCGCCCTGGTGTGGGCATCGACTGCAACCGGCATGATCCCTGCCTTCCTCATCCCCGCACCTCTTGGAAACGGGCGGGACAGCCACTGCACTCAAGGAGGTTAGCCAGCCCCGGCGCACGGCCCGGCAAAGATGCCCATACCGAAGGCAATTGCCACATCGCCACCCCGGACGGCTCGCTCAGCGACTGCTTATGCGGCTCACCGGACCGTTTCTGCCCGCGCCCGGCCGCCACCGGCCGTCAGGCTCCTTCCGTTCCGGCACGATGCCGGGCTCCTTGCGAACTTGCGGTGTCTTGCGATGCCGTTGGGGAGGCACAAGTGCAACTGGCCGGCCGGTGATCGCCCGGCTGGACCTGTCCGGCGACGTGGGGCAAAGGGGCAGTGGGCGGACAGCTGAATGCGTCTGGCCGGCTCACAGGCCGGGACCGCCGCCTGGTCGCGCACCCCCTGCGGCACCTGATGCGGGCCGGACCGGCGACCGCGTCCGCGCGCTGGCCCGTCTCCCACGCGAGACGGGCGGCACCGCCAAGTGCGCTGCCGCCTCCGGCACCGCACAGGCCCGGGAAGCCGCCGGCACTCTCGCAGCCTTCCTGCGCAGACGGCGCCGGAGCCGCCTCTGCCCGGCTCCCGCACCCCGGCCGCTGTGCCGCCGGTCCTCGAGGGACGCCTGTCGGGACCGGCTTCACTGGCCGCCTGGACCACCGAGGTCGCCCTGCCCGTCGCCGAGACGTTCGCCTCGCGCGCGGCTCGCCACACGTCGACCTCGTCCACGTTCCGCCAGGCGCCAGCCCCGAGCTGCCGTTCATCGAGGTCGACAATGGCACCGGGAGGTCGTAGGTCCTGACGCACAAGAGCGGCCTTCTCCAGCGCCCGGCCCGCAGCCGGAGCCTTGCGGGCCCGGCGCTGTGGCACGCCTTCTGGCCGTACGCGGCCCCCGGCCGCGGACAGCGGCCTGCGTATCCCCGGTCGCGGTCGTGTTCACCAGGAGCGTCGGCGAGAAGGCGCTGCTGAACCGGACCAGCCACCTCAACCGGCTCTGCCGGCACCACTGGAAGCGCACCTGGCACAGCGAGGTGCGCCCAGAAGAGAAGGGCGGGGGCACCATGGCTACCGCGACTTCGAGGGCCGTACCCCGCCCCTCGGCCTGCTGGCCGTGAAAGGCCCGCACGGGTCGATCTGGTGGCGCTACGGCCACAAGGACTGGGAAACCCTCACCGCCGCCCTTGCCGACCCCGATGACCTGGCCGCCTGCCGCCGCCGATCGTCAGCGTGCTCGAGCCGTCCGCCGGCGCCGCGAGGCCACCGCCTGGCCCTGCCCCAGACGTGGCGCCCGCCCCTGCTCCGGCCCCGGCCTGCAGGTCGGCGACCGCTGCGCCACGTGTGTCCGAGAGCCGGCCGGGGTCCTGAGGCGGCGACCCCGGCTTTGGGGCTGGCTCTTCGGCCGCTGCGCACCCTCCCGTCGCCCGGCACGACAACGGATCAAACAACCGGTAACCCCCGGCGCGACAGGCTCGGGAGTCGCCGCAGGTCAGGCCATCTGTTCGCCTCGGTGGACGGTATGACGTCCCCTGTGCCGCCCTTCTCGGCCACTGAAAATGAGGTGGGTGCGGGAGTGCGGGGCGGCTTCGGGGACGAAGCCTGCGGCCCGTTGCGCGTCGGCGAGGCCTCCGGGTGCTGGAGCCGGGGAGGGGCGGGCAGCTGCCCGGTGCCCGGACTGGCTGACGCGCGACAGGCTGTTGCGGCAGGCGTTGCGATTGGGCGGCAGCGGAACGTCCCCGGCGGGCACGCGGCGGTGTCGGGCTGGCGGTGCCGGTGTTTCGGGCTTGGTGTCTTCCTGGTGTGGCCGTCGGGTGGTGTCGCCGGTTTCCCGCCTGGTCTGTGTGGCGTGGTGGGGAGGGCAGGCGGTGTCCGGGCGGGTGGTGGCGTCGGTGGCGATGGGCTTGAGGGCGGGCAGGCCGGTGAGGGGCATGACCCGGATACGCCAGAAACCCGCCGCGGGATGATCTTGAACGCCTGAGCGGGTCCGTCCGTCACCCGTTCGGCTCGGCGTCGTTGGTGGTGACGTTGGATGTCGTCCGGGGCGCGGTGGGGTGTGACCTCGATCGAGCGGACCGCGTATCCGCGGTTCGAGCGGCTGATCACCGCGCATGAGCTGCATCCGTTCCTCGCGCCGAGCCGTGACGAGGTTGAGTGGGCTACTGCCCGTACCGACGGCGATGAGCATCTGCTGGCCCAGCTTCTGATGTTGAAGTCGTACCAGCGAATGGGGTGCTTCCCGAAGCTGGACGAGATCCCCGACACGGTCGTCGGCTTCGTCCGCCGGGCGTTGGACCTGCCGGAGGGCACCATGCCGGGAGCCGCGAACCGTACGGCGGAGCGGCAGCGGACCGCCGTACGGCAGCGAACGGGCCTGTCGTACGACAAGGCGCGGGCCCGGAAGATCGCCGAGGCGGTGGTGCGGAGCGAGGCCGTCTCGAAGAACCGCCCGGCGGACCTGATCAACATCGCGCTGGAGAAGGTCGTCGAAGCCGGGCTGGAGCTGTTGGGCTTCACCGCGCCGGACGCGCTCGCGGCGAAGGTCCGCACCGAGGTGAACGCCTCAATCCGCAACCTCCGAGCTGAAACCGACCACCGTGCGCGCGGACGCGCAGGGCCAGAGCTTCCCTGTCTTCGCGCTCGCGCACCTGCTGGGCTTCGACCTGATGCCCAGGATCAGGAACTGGAAGGACCTGACCTTCTACCGGCCCACGAAGAGAGCCGAATACGTGCACATCGACGCCCTGTTCGGGGAGCCGGGCCGCAACGTCATCGACTTCGACCTGATCGAGTCTCAGTTCCGGCACCTGATGCGGGTGGCCGTTTCCGTGCGCGAGGGTGCCATCTCCTCCACGCTGCTGCTGCGGCGCCTGCGGGCGGGCTCACGCAAGAATGCGACCTACACGGTCTTCCGGGAGGTCGGCCGCATCATCCGCACCGTCCAGCTGCTGCGCTACCTCTCGGACGCCCCGCTGCGCCGGCGGGTGACCGCCGCCACGAACAAGGCCGAAGCATTCGACGGCTTCTCCCAGTGGATCGGCTTCGGCAACGGCGGCGTCATCACCGACAACGACCCCGTCGAGCAGGAGAGGACCGCGAAGTTCAACGCCCTGCTCACGAACGCGGTGATCTTCCACAACGCCCTCGACATCGCCGAGGTCGTGCGCCAGCTCCAGGAGGAGGGCTACATCATCGACCCTGAGGACCTCGCCCACATCTCGCCGTACTTGACCGAGCACATCCGCCGCTTCGGCGAGTACTCCACCCACGAACTCGGCATTCAGCCCGAGGCGTACGACCCGCACCTGGACGTCGACTTCAGCCCGCTCCGAGGCAACGACCCGCCCGCCCCGGACGGCTACGGCCAGACGGCATGACCAGGAGAGTCGGCCCTGGAGTCCTACTGGCTCAGAGACCAGGGGACACCGGACCCGCCGGTAGGTTGGCGGGGCCCTACCGCCGTTCGGCTTCTGTATGGTGCTGGCCGTGGGTGCGTTCCAGAGTCGATGGACGGTGGCCCGGCTTGACGGAGAAGAACTCGGCGATGGTGTGCTCGCGGGTGGCGTGCTCCTTGACGAGGCCGGTCCAGCCGGCTCCGCAGGACTTGCCGCGTAGGGTTGTAATAGCTATAGTTACGACTAAAGTCGAGGGGCGAGGGAGGTGGAGTCCGACGTGAGTGCCAACAGCAGACTGACCATCGCGGCGCACACCCTGACATGGATCGGGCTGTATCAGCGGCGTGGCCACGAGGTCGCCACCTCCGAGCAGATCGCGACGAGCGTCAACACCAACCCCGTGGTGATCCGTCGCCTGCTGGGCGAGCTGCGCAAGGCCGGCCTGGCCGATTCACGGCGGGGGGCGGGGGCGGGCTGGATGCTCGCGCGGGACCTGGCGGCGATCACCCTGCTCGACGTCTACCAGGCGATCGAACCGGGACCGGTCTTCGCCCTGCATCGCGCGACACCGAACCCCGAGTGCGTCGTGGGCCACGGCATCGGGCCGGCGATGACCGCCGTGTACGACGATGTGGAGGCAGCCCTGCGCAGGGAGCTGGCCAAGACCACGCTGGAGGACGTGCTGCGGGACGTCTTGAAAGCTGCCTGACCTCGAACCGTCGACTTCCCCTGATCAAGGGGGGGTCGCATTTCACGGCCACCGATGTAACCAAAACAGTTACACTAAGAAATGGGAGAATCTCATGGGACAACTGGACGACAAGACCGCCCTCGTCACCGGCGCCTCCAGCGGCATCGGCCTGGCGATCGCCCGCCGTTTCGCCGCCGAGGGCGCCACCGTCTACCTGACCGGGCGCCGCAAGACCGAGCTCGACGCCGCCGTCGCACAGGTCGGAGCCCTAGGCATCGCCATCCAGGCCGATGCCTCCGATCTCGGCGACCTCGACCGGGTCTTCGCCGAGATCACGAACCGCAGCGGCCGCCTGGACATTGTGGTGGCCAACGCCGGGGTCGGGGAATACAGCCCGCTCGGCACGATCACCGAGGAAGAGTACGACCGCACTGCCTCGATCAATTTCAAGGGCACGGTCTTCACTGTGCAGAAGGCGCTGCCGCTGCTGACGGCCGGCGCCTCGGTGACGCTGATCTCTTCCAACTCTGCCCTGCTGGCCACCCCGGGCCTGGGCGTTTACGCCGCCTCCAAGGCCGCGGTCCGCAGCCTCGCACGCACCTGGGCCGCTGAGCTGGCCGGCCGCGGAATCCGCGTCAACGCTCTTACCCCCGGCCCTGTCGAGACCCCTGGCCTGGCCGAGCTCATCGCCGCTTTTCCGCGCGACGATCGGCCCACCGCGGCCGAGCCCGCCCCGCCGACCCCGCTCGGCCGCTTCGGCCGTCCCGACGAGATCGCCGCTGCCGCCCTCTACCTGGCCAGCGACCAAAGCAGTTTCACCACCGGCGCGGAACTGCTCGTCGACGGCGGCGTCACACAGCTCTAGGCGGCGAATCGGCGAGGCGGGACGCATCGACGCTCCAGGGCCTCCGAGCCGCGTACTCGCGACCGTCTCGCCAGGGCAACGGCTTCAACACAACAAGGAGTGCGTCATGAAGAGCGTGGTCCACTACCGGGCGGGCGATGCGGCAGCCGTCGCACACATCGAGGACCGGCCGGAGGCGCCGGCCCCTCGGGCCGGCGAAATCCAAGTGCGTGTCAGCATCTCCCCGGTCCACCGCGGCGATCTGGTCGCGACGGAGACCGGCCTGCCGGACGGATCCGCGGGGCGCAGGCTGGGCACCGAGGCGGCGGGCGTGGTGACTGCGATGGGTCCATCGGTGCAGGCGCTTCGTGTCGGCGATCGGGTAGCGGTCTTTCCGGCCCCGGGCGCATGGTCCGAGTACATCACCGTGCCGGCCGAGGCCGCCGTAGCCGTCCCGGACTCCCTCAGCGACGAAATGGCGAGCGTCCTGCTCGTCAACACCATCACCTCTCGTGACGTGCTCCGTGCGGTCGATGAGCTGAGGGCTGCCGCGGCAGCGCCGAGCGATTCTCCACTCCTCGTGTCGGGGGCCGCGTCCGCCGTCGGCAAGCTCATCGTTCAGCAGGCCCGCGACCGTGGCTGGCCCGTTGTCGCCGTCGTCCGCAGCGACCGTGCTGCGTCAACGGTCCGCACAAACTGGCCGGACGTGCCCGTCGTGGTCTCCGGAAGCGGCGGCTGGCAGCGCGAGCTGGAGGGGGCGGTCGGCGGGAGGCCGGTGCCGGTCATCGCCGATGCGCACGGCGGTCCCTTCGTGCGGGAGATCCTGCCCTTTGTCGACGATGGCGGGACGCTGGTCGTCTGGGGCGATCTAGCCGCGCAGCCGTGGACGCTCTCGACGTTGGAGCTGCTCATGCGGGAACTGAAGGTCCGCGCGGTGAGCATCACGCGCTGGGCGACCCGCCCTGGGGATATCCGGGCCGCCGATCGGCGGGCCGCCCTCCAGATCGCCGCGCAGCATCCACACCTTCTCGCCGTTCATGCCGCCTACCCGCTCGACGAGCTGCCGAGCGCCATCTCGGCGGCGCGGACCAGCGGCACCGGCACCGTACTGCTCAAGCTGAACTGACCAAGCCTGGACCGCAGGGGAGCAGTGACCGCATGGAATCCAAGACCATCGGCACCATCGGTGCGGGAGCACCAGCACAAGCCGTGGCCGCCCACGCGGCACGCGCCGGGCACCCGGTGCTGGTCAGCAACAGCCGCGGCCCCAGCACACTCGGCGACGCCGTCGCAGCCATCGGGCCCGGCGCCTCGGCGGCCACGTTCGAAGAAGCGGCGGCGGCCGACCTGGTCCTGCTCGCCGTCCCGTTCGGCGCGGTCCCCGCGGTCGGGCGGCGGCTCGGGGACTGGACGGGCCGAGTGGTGGTCGACACGACCAACCAGTTCGCCCGGTCCGACCCCTACCGCGGCTTCGCCGACGTCTCGCCGCTGACCGGCAGCGAGTGGGTCGCCCAGCAACTGCCCGGCGCCACGCTGATCAAGGCCCAACGCCGTGTTCGCCACCTATACGGCTCCCGATCCCCGGCACCAGGACGGCAACCAGGTCGTCTTCCTCGCCAGTGACGACGAGAGCGCCAAGACCCCCTTCACACGGCTGCTGACCGAATTCGGGTTCGCGCCGGTCGACCTTGGCGCGCTGCGCGAAGGCGGGGCGCTCATGCAGCTCGGCGGGCCGCTGAGCGGCAAGCACTTCCTGTTCCAGGGCTGAGGCCCGACCGACACCCTCAAGAGACGAAGAGACAAAGGACAAGAACGATGGCACCAGATACTCAGACCTCGCGGACCGTGGCCGAGAAGTTCCTGGAGCGCCTCGGCAGGCAGGACCCCGACGGCATCCAGGAACTGTTCTCCGAGGAGATCGACTGGCACGTCCCCGGCAGCGACGCACTGCCCTGGACCGGGCGCCGTACCCGCCGGGAGGAGGTCGCGCCGTACTTCACCACCATGTGGCCGCACTTCGCGCACGGCCAGAGCAAGGTCGTGCTGGAGCGCTTCATCGTCGACGGTGGTGACGTGGTGCTGCTGGCGGTCTTCACGCACACCGCCGTGGCCAGCGGCAAGGAGTTCACCACACCGGTGGCCATGCACCTGGCGGTCGAGGACGGCCGAATCGTTCGCATGCACCTGTACGAGGACACACTGACCGTCGCCGAGGCGTTCAACGCCGGCTGAGCGGAGGGCACTCAGGGCCCGCGGCCCGGGACGGCCCGGCCGGACATGTACGCACAGGGTCAGCCGAGACACAGCCGAAGCCGAAACGGAGAGCAGAACTCGCCCCCAGCCAATTGCTGCCGGTCAGCACGTTGGGGCCGTCGGCCTTCGGCGATGACTGCCGACCAGGTCCCCCAGCGTCGCCAGGCCATCGGCCGGTGTCGCCATGTCGACCAGCGTGCCGCCCGCCGGGCCCGCCGCGCTGGGAACTTGACCGGCGCCCACGAACTTTCGCCCCCCACCGTGTTCCGCCGGTCTCCGGCCTCCTCGCCTGGCTGAATGGTGTTCGCAAACGATGGCGAGCTCAAGCGGCCAGCGCATCACCGCTGTTCAGGAGTCAGCGTAGACCTCTGCCGGAGTGCGATAGCCGTGAGTCTTACGCGGACGATGGTTGAGCTCGTGGGCGATGGCGTCCAGGTCGGCCTGGCTGAACGTGCGGAGGTCCGCGCCCTTGGGCAGGTACTGCCGAAGCAGCCGGTTGGTGTTCTCGTTGGTGCCTCGCTGCCACGGGCTGCGCGGCTTGCAGAGGTAGACCGGCATTCCGGTTGCGGCGGTGATGGCCTGGTGCTCGGCCATCTCCCGGCCCCGGTCCCAGGTGAGCGTGCGCCGCAACTGGGGCGGGATGCCGAGGAGACTTCTGGTGAGGTGCGGCGCGACCTGCTCGGCCTTGATGCCGTCGGGCAGCGCGACGATGGCCGTGTAGCGGCTGGTGCGCTCGACGAGCGTGGCGACCGCCGAGGGGCGGGTGCCCATCACGAGGTCGCCCTCCCAGTGGCCGGGAGCCCTTGCGGTCCTCGACCTCGGCGGGGCGGGCGGTGATGGGCACCATGCCGCGGATAATGCCCCGCCCGGTGGGCCGACGGGCGATCTTCGGACGGCGCATGGGTCTTCCTGACCGTAGCCGCTGGGCGAGGCTGCGGTCGATCGCCTGGCACCGGCGTGGGTCGTAGAGCGCACCTTCGCCTGGCCCCACCAGTTCAAACGCCTGCGCATCCGCTACGAGACACGCGCCGACCTCCACCAGGCCCTGCTCCGACTCGCCTGCAGCAGCATCTGCTTGAGCCGCCTCCGCACCTCATTCTGAAACGATCAGTCATCGAACCTGAGCACGAGCCATACCCCTGTTCGAACTGGTGGGAAGTGACCGCATGGATTGCCGAAGATTTCTCCCTGTCGTCGGCGCCGGCATGGGGTCGGATGTCCCGAAACGGAGGGCGTGAGGGGGCGGATGGCGGGGCAGGCACGGGCTCGCTCTGTGTTCACGGGAGGTGGACACTCGCATAATGACCCGTTCCCGTGCCTGCACTGCGTTCCGCGGCAGCAACTACGACTGAAATGCGATACGACGGCTTATCAGACGCAGATGCCGGGAGATCGCTTCATGCAATGACCCTGCGCGGCTGACGCCGGCACCACAACCGTGACCATGCAGAGAACCGCAGCCTCGGCGAGCGTGCCATGACCGTCCGGAAAGGCTGCAGAATCCTGCGAAATCTCCGCTGCAGCACCCCCGGATCGCCGCCGTATTTCCGGGCCGTCGTCGCCCTCGAACTCGCCGGCTGATCAGAATGGAAAACGTTCACCAAAGAAGCTCAATCGGCGGCGTTCAGGGACAGTGACTGGTATTTCAGATACACCTCTGCCATTATTTGTTCATTGTCCCTGACGCGCAAGAAACCGGTCAGCAGCGAGTAAAGGCATTCCATGGCCCGCTCATTCTGCTCCGGTGTCAAACGGTTGAGCTGCAGCCAACTCTGAAAGCTGAAGTCAGGAACGGCTTCTTTGGGAACTTCCGCCACCCAGGAAGCGCTGCTGTGCTTACCTTTGCGTACGGTGAGCCATTCGTTGAATCCGTGCAGCAGGCTGCCGCCGCGGGCTTGGTCGAATCCCAGCAGGTAAGTAGTCGTCGGGTAGTAGGCGATGGACTGACCGCCTCGTCCGGTGAACCCGTCGTACACCCGGCCATTGAGCGCCACATTATTGGATTCACTGGCTACCTATCTTCGGTTGTCGACGGTCGAATACGGCTCGCCGTCGAATATCTGAGGGGGTGGGCATAACCCTCGCAGTCGCGATGGTGAATAAGGTGCCCGGATGGCCGCAAGAAGACCTTATTGCACGTTTCATTCGATTTGTTCATTCTTCGCGATCGCCTTGCGCTTTTGCGCTGCATACCCTCCTGCCTGCGCCTATCTCCGGCCCAACTTGCGTGGTCGTCATGGAAGTTGTGTGTTGACTGTGAGCATCCGTGAGGTTACGGTGTGGGTCGTCTTTGCATTCCGTTGCTCAACGGGGGGCGGCATTTCGATACGAGACTGTCGCGCCCGAAAGGAGTGTGCGGTGTTTTCCCGCACCCGGATCCTTCTTGCTTTCGGAGTCGTTGCCGCACTCGGTGCAGCCGCCGGAATTCCACTTGCCGCCGCCGACGATTCCTCTGTGAGAACTTCCACAAATGCACCGCCCTACATAGTGGAGCAATTCGGCTACCCCGGCGCCGCCGACATCCCGGCCACCGAGGGCGTCAAGCTGAAGAAGGGGGACGGACACGTCCTGCTGGCGGACTGCGACGCCACGACCGACCAAATCAAGATCCACACGGTCAAGGACGACACGGTCGGCCGGAAGGGCAACTACTGTTTCCGGGCCACCGCCCCAAGCGGCTACCTGACGCTCGAATTGCCACGAGTCTTCGCCCTGGAGACGGGGGAGCATCCCATCAGCGCCGACCTCACCGCGAACGGCGAGACCACCACGGTCGACATCGCCGAGGGCGGTTACAGGAGCGTGGGTGAAGGCACCGTGGGCGGCGCCCGGTCCGTACTGGTCGAAATCCGCGTCACCGGCTAGGCGCATCGATCTCCGACGACGGCGTCCACGACGTCTGGATCATGAGCTGGAGCGGGCAACAGGATGTCCGTTTCGACATCACGGCCGAGCTTGCCTTCCTCGCAGTCGAGATCTCCAGGGCTTACGGCATCTGGATCGCGTTCTCTCCCCTGAAGGCCACCGTCGTCAACGCGCCTGCCGACGGCTCCACTGGCTGCGGCGAGTCCGGCGATCCGACGGTACTCGTCAAACCGCACGTCCCGGACTGATCAACCCTCCTCTGGCGC
This sequence comes from Streptomyces minutiscleroticus, assembly GCF_014650875.1. Lineage (GTDB taxonomy): Bacteria > Actinomycetota > Actinomycetes > Streptomycetales > Streptomycetaceae > Streptomyces > Streptomyces minutiscleroticus. The sequence goes on along the minus strand of NZ_BMVU01000018.1, from coordinate 16,953 downwards.
AAGGCCTTCCGCCGGTTCACGGCAAGTCCCGCCGCATGCGCTCACTCGCCTCTGTCTGAAACAGGAACAACTGTGCCCTCTCCACGTCGCCGCAGAGCGCTGACCAGCAGTCTGACGATCATGACGCTCACCTGTGCGGCCGCTCTGCCCCCGCTGTCGGCTCAGGCGGTCACCGGGCCTGGCGCCACGGCCCGATCCCGCTCCTTCACCGCCCGCCTCGTCATCGGCGCGGACGACACCATGCGTGCCTGCTCGGCCGTGCTCGTGGACAGTCAATGGCTGCTGACCGCCTCCAGTTGCTTCGCCGACGACCCGAACAACCCGACCGCCCTCGGCGCCGGAGCGCCGAAGCTCGTCACCACCGCCACCATCGGCCGCACCGACCTCACCTCCACCACCGGGCAGGTACGCAAGGTCACCCAACTGGATCCCCGTACCGACCGGGACCTGACACTGGCCCGCCTGGACCGGCCGGTCACCGGCATCACCCCCGTTGCCGTCGCCACCGATGCGCCCGTCACCGGTGAGGAACTGACCATTGCCGGCTACGGGCGCATCGGTGGCGACGGCCGGGGCACGGTCGGTACCCGCTCCGCCATGTGGCCCACCATCGGCTGATCCGCTGAAGCGTGCTTCGGGCTGTTCGGGCTCAGCAGCTCAATAGCCCCTCAAACCACTCACGCACCACTGAACCACCAGGGAACACCACCGTGCCTCACCTACGCCCGCGCGCTGCGCTGACGAGCACCCTGCTCGCCGCAACGCTTGCCACCAGTGCGTTCACCGTCCTACCCGCCCAAGCCGTCGCCCCAGCCGCCGGCACCACGTACGCCCACACCGCACAGCTGATCATCGGTGACCACGAACGGGGCTGCTCCGGTGTCCTGGTCGACGCCGCATGGCTGCTCACCGCCACGAGCTGCTTCGCCGCCGACCCGGCGACGAGCCTCGCCGTCGACGCCGGTGCGCCCAAGGAGACGGTCACCGCCACCACCGGCCGTACCGATCCGGCCAGCGCCTCCGGCGCGGTGCGTCAGGTCGTGGAACTGGTGCCGCGCACCGACCGCGATGTGGTCCTGGCCCGCATGAACCGGCCGGTCACCGATGTCGCGCCCGCCACCCTGGCCACCACCGCACCCACCGCCGGGGAGGAGCTGACGTTCGCGGGCTACGGCCGTACCAAGGACGAATGGGTGCCGCTGAGCCTGCACACCGGCACCTACACCGTGGACTCGGCCGCCGCCACCACGGCTGCCGTCACCGGCAAGGACGCCGCCGCGAGCATGGGTGACTCCGACGGTCCGGTCCTTCGCGGCACCGGCTCCACCGTCCAGCTGGTCGCCCTCAACAGCCAGTCCTTGCAAGGCGGTTGCTTCGGCACCGAGGCCACCCGGACCAGCACCGCGGGCGTCACCGCCCGGGTCGACGACCTGAAGCCCTGGATCGACTCCGAGGCCGGCGCCCCCGCGATCACCGACTTCAACGGTGACGGTGTCGAGGACATCGCCGTCGCCGATCCCGAGGCGAGTGCGGGCGGGGACGCCGGTGCCGGCCTGGTGCGGATCGTGTACGGCGGCGGCAAGGGCACCGCCCAGATCGACCAGGACCTGGACTGGGCGCCCGGCGCGGCCGAGGCGAACGACGGCTTCGGCGAGGCGCCGGCCACCGTCGACTACAACGAGGACGGCTACACCGACCTGGTGGTCGCCGCCCCGGGAGAGGCCCTGGACGGCGCCGCGAACGCGGGCATGGCCGACGTGCTCTTCGGAGGCCGCAGCGGACTGAGAACCGGTGCGGTGAAGAACAAGCACCTGGAGCAGGGCGCGGGCACCGGTTCGATCCTCGCCTCGGCCTCCGAGGCCGGCGACCGCATGGGCCAGACCCTCGCGGCCGGCACCACGGCCGCAGGCCGCCCCTGGATCCTCATCGGCGTACCGGGCGAGTCCGTCGGCACCGAGGCCGAGGGCGGAATGGCCTTCTACGTCTGCGGCGACACCAGCCGCACCCTCCACCAGGACCTGCCCACCGGAGTGCCCGGAGTGGTCGAGGCCGGCGACGAGTTCGGTGCCGCCGTCGCGGGCGACGAGAACTTCTTCGCCATCGGCGAGCCCGGCGAGGCCGTCGGCACCGCGGCCGACTCCGGCACAGTGGCCCTCTTCAGCCACACCCTGGACGCGGACGGCCGGCCCACCTCCATCGGAGGCATCGACCAGGACGACAGCGCGGTGACCGGTGCCGCCGAGGCGGGCGACGAGTTCGGCGCCGCCCTGGCCATGACCGCCTACCGCGCCACCGGTTCGGCCACCGCCGACTCCTCGATGCTGGCGATCGGTTCGCCCGGTGAGACCACCGCCGTCAACGGCGCCGACAAGGCCGACGCCGGCCGTGCGATCCTGGTTCGGATCAACTCCGACAGCACCTGGGACTACCTGCGTGAACTGCGTCAGCGCGACGGGGAGGGCATGGTCTCGGGCACCTCGGAGACCGGGGACCGGATGGGCGAGAGCCTGACCGCGATCAACACCGCTCCGCGCAACGTCGCCACCACCGCCACCCTGCTGGTCGCCGTGGGCACCCCGGGCGAGGCGATCGGTACCGCAGCCGAGTCCGGTGCGATCCACGTCTTCTCGATGCTGGGTGCGGCCGGTGACAACGACCTGTGGATCGAAGCCGGCGACGGCGACGGCATCCCCGGGGCCCCCGCCGCGGGCAGCCGTCTGGGACAGAGCATCCACTTCACCGGCACCCATCTGTACGCCGGCATGCCCTACGGGCCCAGCACCTACGGCGCCCTGCACGCCCTGCCGGTCGGCAACGTCGTTCCCGGCGGCACCGACAAAACGGTGACCACCTACCAGCCCGGCGCCGGCGGCCTGCCCGCGACGGGCACCGCTTTCGGCCACGCCGCGCGCTGAGCCGGCACGACCGTCGGCCACCAGCCACTTCCCGCAGGTCGTCGGCCGGTCGGCACGGGGCTCCCGGAACACCTTCGGGAGCCCTCCGGGCTTCACCGGCCCGACTCCCCGTCGACACCCACCCCCGCACCACCCAGGAGACCACATGTCCGGCGCGCTGCACCGCCTCGTCCGTCCCGTCGCGCTCGCCGCGACGACCCTGCTGCTCGCCTTCGCCGGCCTGCTGGGCGGCACCGCCCCGCCGGCATGGGCGGCCACCAACCGGACCGGCTGGGTGTTCAACCAGCCCGACGGCGCGGTGGAGGAACAGCAGGCGATACGGCTGCGCATCCTCGGCCTCATCGCCGACGCCGCACCGGGCTCGGACATCAAGGTGACCGTCTACCAGTTCTGGGACGCCGAAGTCGCCCGTGCCCTGGTCGCCGCGCACACCGAACGCCAGGTCGACGTGCAGGTCATGCTCGACGAGGGCAGCGTCAGCAGCAGGCCCGAGTCCACCACCTACAGCATTCTCGCCACCGCCCTGGGCACCGACCGCAGCCGGCCCTCGTTCGCCGGGATGTGTCCTGTCGGCAAGTCCTGCCTCGGTGATCCCGCGCTCGGCGACTCCATCAACCACAACAAGTTCTGGCTCTTCTCCGACACCGGCGGCGTCAAGGACGTGGTGGTGCAGACATCCTCCAACTTCACCACCGCCAGCTGGACGAAGATGTACAACGACGCCTACGTCGCCGCCGACCCGGTCCTGCACGCCTCCTACAGCGCGTACTTCGCCAAGCTCGCCGGCATGGACTGGGACTCCTGGACCTACACCACCCAGCCCACCTCCGGCCCGTACAAGCCGTACTTCTTCCCGCGGGCCGGTACCACCGCGAGCACGGACACCGTGGTCGGCATCCTCGACAACATCACCGGCTGCACGTACACCGACGCCGACGGCGTCCGGCGCACCACCGAGATCCGCCTCGGCATGTTCCTGTTCACCCGCACCGCCGTCGCCACGAAACTCGCCGCCTTGCGCTCCCAGGGCTGCGGCGTCTCGATCGTCTACTCCTCGGCCGGCGCCACCGTCTGGAAGACGCTTCATTACAGCGGTGGCCCTGCCGTCCGCTGCGAGAACCACGAGGACGACACCGACCCGACCAACAGCCGCAGGCTCATCCACTCCAAGTTCCTGCTGATCGAGGGCGCGTACCTGAGCAAGCCGGACAAGCTCGTGTGGACCGGCAGCCACAACTACAGCAACCCCGCGCTGCGTCGGAACGACGAAGCGCTGCTGAAGATCGACGACGACGCGGTGCACGACGCGTACGCCGCCCGCTTCGCCGACATCTTCGGCGCCGCGCGGCCCGGCATCGCCGATGACACCCCCGAGTGCCGGGGCTCCGTCGCCACCCGCGAGCAGGGTACCCTCGCCGCTCCGTGACCGGGTGGTCCGCCGCCCGACGGGCGGCGGACCACCCGCGCCGAACCATCCGCATCATCAGGAGGGACGCTTATCCATGGGCAGGCACACCCGTACCGCACTCCCCGGTCGGTTCCGCACGTGGCTGGCGGCGGGAGCCGTGGCACTGACCGCGGCCGGCGGTGTGCCCGCCGCCCAGGCCGCCGACAGCGCCCCCGCCGCCTCCCGGCCCGACTTCGACGCCGACGGCAGTACCGACCTGGTCGTCGGCGTACCGCAGGACGACTCGAGCACGGGCAGGGTCACCGTGCTCCCCGGCAGCGCGAGCGGTCCGAACGCGGCTGCCCGCAAGACCCTCACTCAGGACTCGCCCGGCGTGCCCGGCGCCGACGAGACCGGCGACCGCTTCGGCGCCGCAACCGCCACCGGCGACATCGACGGTGACGGCCGACTCGACCTGGTCATCGGCGCCCCCGGCGAGGACGACACCAGCGGCCACGCCGACCGCGGCGCGATCACGGTACTGGACGGCGCCAGCGGCATGACCGAGGGCTTCTCCTTCACCACCACCTCACCGTCCACCCCGGCCGGAGTCGGCGTCGGCGCCGCCGTGACCGTCGGCGACTTCGACGACGACGGCAAGGGCGACATCCTCGCGGTCGGCGAGGGCGACGGCGGCCAGGGCTTCCAGACGATCCGCGCCGACGACGGGACCCGCAGCACCATGCTGCTCTCCGACGGCGCCATCGACCACACCGCCGCCGTCAGCGCCGACTTCGACGGTGACGGCTACGACGATGTCGCGATCAACTTCCGCGACCACCTGGGCAAGTCGTACGTCATGGTCGAGCACGGATCGCCGTACGGCCTGCAGAGCGGCCGGCTCCTGGAGACCCCCGGCGGACGCTCCCTCGCCGTCGGCGACCTCGACGGTGACGGCCGCGACGACCTGGTCATCGGCCAGGCCGCGACCGCGGAGTCCAAGGCGCATGCCGGCGGTCAGGTCACCGTGGTGTACGGCCGTGCCCGCGCCTCCACCGAGATCGCTCTGGACGCCGCGACCGCGCGCACTGTTCACCAGGACAGCCCCGAAGTCCCCGGCGCAGCCGAAGCCGGCGACGCCATGGGATCCGCGGTCGCCGTCGCCGACTTCAATGGCGACGGCAGGATGGATGTCCTCACCGGCCTGCCCGGCGAGGACACCGTCAACGGCGCCGACGTCGGCATGGCCCTGCTGCTGTCAGGGACCGGTACACGCGACGGGCTGACCGGTACCGGCAGCGTCCTGCTCTCCCAGGACACCGGTGCCACCCCCGGCGTCGGCGAGCCCGGCGACCGATTCGGCTCCGACGTCGTCCTCACCGATCTCACCGGCACCGGCGGGCCCGACCTGGCCATCGGCATCAGCGGTGAGAACGACGGCGACGGCAGCATCCTCCAGATCGACAGCGCGGCCGGCGTCTACAACCTGGCCAGCGGGGTCTACTACGGCCGCACCACCATCGGCACCACCTCCGGCGCTCGACTTGGCACTGTACTCGCACTGGCTACAAGCAGGGCGAGCGCTCTCGTGTGATCTGCCGGCCGAAGCGGCACGCCGACCACGGACGAGGTGGCAGACGCAGTTTCACCTGGAGCGGGTACCGCGATCTGCTGATCGCCGCCCATCAACAGCTCGGTGCCCCGATCGTGCTCGTCCGGGATCATCTGAACGTGCACAAAGACACCCGGCTGCGGAAGTCCATCGATTCCCGTGCCTGGATCACCCACTACTTCCTGCCGGCCTACGCACCCGGTCTGAACCCCGTCGAGGGAATCTGGTCCCTGCTGCGGCGCAGCAGCCAGGCCGACACCGCCTTCACCGATCCCGAGCAGCTGATGCGTAGCCTCCGACACGGCCTCCGCCAGATCCAGTACCGCAGCGACGCCATCAACGGCTGCCTCGCCGGAACCGGTCTCACCTTGACGACACCACGGCAAAAAGGCCAGTGACTGGGATCTGATCCGCCAGCAGTACGACCAGATCGTGGAGTACACCACCGCCCTGCGCCCGGGCACCGCCGAAGCCGAGCAGGTCCTGCGCCGCTTCACCCGCGGTGGCCCCAAGCACCCCACCTACCAGGCGATCGAGGAGCTGAGCCGGGCGGTGCGTACGGCGTTCGTTTGCGACTACCTCGCCGACGTCGAACTGCGCCAGGAGATCCACGAGGGCCTGCAGGGCGTGGAGGACTGGAACTCCGCGAACAAGGACCTCTTCTACGGCAAGGACGGCGACCTGGCCGGACAGGACAAGGAGTCCCAGGAGGTATCGATGCTCGCGCTGCATCTGCTCCAGTCCGCCCCGGTCCATGTCAACACGCTGCTGATGCAGCAGGTCCTCGCCGATCCGAGGTGGGCTGGCACCCTCACCGGCGCGGACCGGCGGGCGCTCCCCCCGCTGTTCTGGACCCATGTGAATCCCTACGGCCGGTTCGAGCTGGACACGAACAGACGCCTCGACCCGGACCTGACCGCCCGGGACGCCGTGCCCGGGCCGCGCGCGCCCGAGGGTGGACCGGCGGCGGCCCTGGGGTGAGGAGCTGGGGTTCCGATCGCCTACGAACAGCATCTGGTCACCAGCACCCTCGCCGCATGACGACACGAACAGGTGTCCACTTCACGGGGGAAGGTTCAGTCGGCGTGTTTCGTGGGCCGCGACAACCTCCTGGTGCGAGCACCTTGACGCCGTCGCCGCCGAACTCGATGGCCGCCCACGCAAAACGCTCGGCCGGGAAACCCCAGCCGAGCGCCTGCATGAACTGCTCGCGGCCTGAACGACACGACCACGTGTTGCAGCGCCCCCGAAACCGCCGTGGTAGCGGGCCTTACGCCCTTGGCGGGACGGCAGACGAGCTCAGAGCTGGGTTTCGCCGCCGTCCACGGCCAGCTCGACGCCGGTGGTGTACGTGGCATCGAAGGCGAGGAATGCGGCCGCCTTGGCGAACTCTTCGACGGTGCCGTAGCGCTTCATGGGGTTGCTCGCGGTCCGTTCCGCCCTGAACTGGTCGGCGGCCTCTTTGGACAAGTTCATCGTCTCCAGGATCCCCGAGTCGATGGGACCCGGGCTGATCGCATTGACACGGATTCCCCGCGGAAGCAGCTCGCGGGAGAAGCTGCGGGCCATCGAGCGCAGCGCCGCCTTGCCGGCCGCATAGACGCTGGTGTCCACCATGCCGATGACGTTCGCGATCGAGGTGGTGAGGACGATGCCGGCGTTCGCGCTCAGCAGCGGAGCGAGCTTCTGCACAGTGAAGAAGGCGCCCTTGACGTTGATCGCGAACAGCTCGTCGTACACGTCCTCGGTCGTCGACTCGAGGGGCGTGAGGGGTGAGATGCCGGCGTTGACGAACAAGGCCTCGATCGAGCCGAGCTCGCTCTTTACACGGCCGGCGAGCATATCCAGGTCGGACAGTGAGGCCACATCCGCCCGGACGGCCACGGCATTCCCGCCGAGCCGCTCGCGTGCCGCGTCGAGCTTGACCTGAGAACGGCCGGTGATCACCACGCGGGCTCCGCCTTGCACCAGCAGCTCCGCCAGCGCGAGCCCCATGCCGCTGCTGCCACCCGTGATCACCGCGTTCTTGTCGCTGTACCTACCCATACCGAGGTTGCTCCGTTCCATCATCAAAAACATGTCGATATATCTGGATGTCGCCGTTCATGAAGCGAATCAGCCGAGGGTTTCGATCCTCATGTCGCCTGCGGTGACCGTGCGGATGTGATCGCTGGCGAGCAGGTCGTGCGGATTGCCGAGGTCGATGGCGCTGACCTCGTCGAGGCGGGCCAACTGGGAAGGAGTGAGGTCGACCTGCAGGGCGCCCAGGTTGTCCTCCAGCTGCGCGATGGTGCGGGCGCCGATGATGGGTGCCGTCACGCCCGGGGCGTTCAGGGTCCAGGCCAGTGCGACCTGGGCGGGTGTGCGGCCCAGCTCCGAGGCCACCTCCTTCACCGCATCGGCAATGGCGAGGTTGCGGTCGGTGACCCATCCCAGGGCGACGTTGAGGCTCTTGCGGTTGCTGGCGGTTTCGCCGGCAACGGAGCCCGCCTGGTTCTGGTCCTCCCGGCTGTACTTGCCGGTGAGCACCCCGCCGCCCAACGGGGAGAAGGGGACCACGCCGAGTCCCATCTCGCGTGCCATCGGGATCAGGTCACGCTCCGCGGTGCGCTCGATCAGGCTGTACTCGGTCTCCAGTGCGACCAGTGGCGACCAGCCGCGCAGGTCGGCGATTGCCTGCATGCGCGACACCTGCCAGGCCGGGGCGCTGGAGATCGCCACGTACAGCACCTTGCCCTGCCTCACCAGGTCGTCCAGGCCCCGCAGGATCTCCTCCACCGGCGTCCTGAAGTCCCATACGTTCACGTAGAGCAGATCGATGTAGTCGGTGTTCAGCTGCCGCAGACTGGCTTCCACCGACGCCAGCATGCTCTTGCGGTGGGTACCCCCGGAATTCGGGTCACCGGGCTGGCGCAGCGTCGAGTACTTCGTCGCCAGCACCATCTTGTCGCGGTTGGCGCGGGCGAATTCGCCGAGCAGCCGCTCGGAGCTGCCGTTGGTGTAGGTGCTGGCGGTGTCGAAGAAGTTGCCGCCGAGCTCGGTGTAGCGGTCGAAGAGCTTGCGCGCCTCGTCGCGCTCGGCGCCCCAGCCCCACTCGGTGCCGAAGGTCGCCGTGCCCAGCGCCAGCGGTGAGACCCGGAGTCCGGAACGGCCCAGCAGCCGATAAGTGTCGAGAGTGAGTGCCATCGTGTTCTCCTGTGAGGTGCGGTTCGTGGCGTTCGAGAGGTGCGGATCGGTGGTCGGCTCGCCCGGGCTTCAGGCGCCGAGCCCGTAGCCGCCGGCCACGGTGATGTCCTGGCCGGTGATGTAGCCGGCGGCGTCCGAGGCGAGGAAGGCGACTGCTTCCGCGACCTCCTGGCTGGATCCGAAGCGCTCGAAGGGGATCTTCGAGCGCATGGCGTCCCGGCCGCTCTCGGGCACCCCCAGCTTGTTGAGCAGCGGGGTGTCGGTGACCCCGGGGCTCACGGCGTTGACGCGAATCCTGCGCGGGGCCAGTTCGAGCGCGAGCGAGGGCAGCATGGCCAGCAGCGCGCCGCGTGTCGCCGCCCCCACCGTGGCGCCAGGGGTGCCGCGACGGGATCCGATGCCGACGGTCAGCACGATCGAGCCGCCGTCGTTCATGAGGGGAAGGGCCTTTTGGAGGGTGAAGTACTGGCCCTTGAAGTTGAGGTCGGCGTGCTCGTCGAACGATTCCTCCGTCACCTCGGCAACCGGTGCCGGACGGAAGATCCCGGCGTTGAGGAAGAGCAGGTCCAGCGATCCGAACCGCGCCGACACCGCTGACATCAGGGCGTCGGTGTCGGAGAGCACGCGCCCGTCGGATCGGACGACGAGCACGTCGTCGGGGAGCTCGGATCTTGCTCGTGCGAGGGAATCGGGATTCTGTCCGGTGACCGCGATCTGGTAGCCGCGGGCGTGCAGCAGCTCGGCCGTCGCTCTGCCGATCCCGGTCGTTCCCCCGGTGATGAGGGCTGTAGGCATGGCAAACCTTTCGTCGCTGAAGCGACGGGTGAGACCACCCGTAATCGGGGAACTCCCCGTTTCTCTCACCGTACACTGAACCGGGGACATCCCCGAATCGTTCCCGAGCCTCATCCGACACTCACGATTGCGACGGTCATGACACCTCCACGCAGCACCCTGCGAACCGACGCGCAGCGCAACCGCGAGCGGCTGATCGCCACGGCCGCCGAAGCCTTCGCGTCCGGACGCGCGATCTCGCTGGACGCGATCGCCAAGCGCGCGGGAGTGGGGAACGCCACCCTGTACCGGCACTTCCCCACCCGAGAGGATCTGGTCGAAGAGGTGTACCGGGACCAGATCCGGCCCTTGCGCGAAGATGCGCGCACCCTGCTGGCCACCAAGCCGCCCGCGCAGGCCCTCCACGCGTGGATGCTCCGATTCGCCGACTGGGCCGGTGAACGACGCGGCATCTGCGAGGCCCTGGTCGCCATGAGCGCTTCCGGCCGCTTCGGCACCGGACCGGTCTGCGACGAGGTCCAGCAGGTCCTGGCGATGGTGCTCGAGGCCGGCGCCACAGCAGGAGAACTGCGCAGCGACATCGACCCGGTCGAGGTAGGCGGCATCCTCGCCGGTTTGCTCTCCGTGGCCGGCGCACCCGAGCAGCGCCCCCAGCTGAACCGAATGCTGGACGTCGTCGTCGACGGACTCAGGCTCCGCTAAGCGATACGCCAGCGGTTCGGCGAGGCGTCGGCCTACGCCGGACGGCATGGCTGCGGCCGCGGCGGTCGTGACGCCCCAGACCTTGGTGAGGACCGTCGGGATGGTTGCCTACGTCCGGCTCGTTCCCCGCCTCGCGAGGGAGTGTCTGATCAACGGCGGATCTGCTGATCGAGGGAGAGACGCCAAGTGGGCAAGTCGATGGCCGAACACCGGCCTGCGGGAGGGCCGGTTGGTGAGGCGGTGCCGGCGGCGCGTCGGACGAGCAGTTCGTCGCGATGCTGGTCGACCGGGCCCGGAGCGCGGGGCTGCGGCTGACCGGTGAGGGCGGGCTGTTGCAGATGCTGACCAAGCGGGTGCTGGAGTCCGTCTTCGCGGGCGAGATCACCGACCATGTCAGCTACGAGAAGCACGATCCGGCCGGGAAGAACAGTGGCAACAGTCGCAACGGCACCCGGGCCATGACCGTGCTGACCGATGTCGGCCCGGTTCAGGTGAGGGTGCCGCGGGACACCGAGGGCGGCTTCGAGCCGTGAGAAGCGTCAAGAAGCGGCAGCGCCGGCTGACCGGCGTCGACGAGATGGTGCTGTCGCTGTCCGTGAAGGGCCTCACGCACGGGGAGATCGCGGCGCATCTGGCCGAGGTCCATGGCGCCGAGGTGTCCAAGCAGACCCTTTCCACCATCACGGAGAAGGTGGTGGAGGGCATGGCGGAGTGGCAGAGCCGTCCGCTGGACCGTGTTTATCCGGGTTTGTTCGTCGATGCCATCAACGTCAGGATCAGGGACGGGCAGGTTGCCAACCGCCCGGTCTGTGTCGTGATGGCGGTGACCGTGGAGGGTACCCGCGACATCTTGGGCATCTGGGCCGGTGACGGAGGTGAGGGCGCGAAGTACTCATAGTAGGCCCTGGGTTGGGACGACACTCTCCGTGAGGGGTGACGGACGTCGTCCCCCGAAGACCTGGGGAGGCATGTGATGACGGAGTTTGTCGGTGGTCTGTCGCAGGCCGAGTACATGACGCGAGTGCGGGACCTTCCGCAGAGTCGGTGCCTGGGCATCACCGTCAACCGCGCCCGCAGCTACGGGGCCCCCACGCACCCGCCTGGGCCCACGCCCTGGACCTTGCCCTGCAAGCCGGCCGCGATCCCGACCTCGAGCACGGCACCGCCATGGCCTACCGCTACGGGCGCTGCCGCTGTCCCGACTGCCGCGCCGTCAAGGCCGCCGCCCGCCGTTGAACTGCCGCGGCGGACGGTGGGGCAGCGGTCGATTCAGCTTCCGCGCGGGGCTTTGTGGCGCAGGCCGTCGAGGAGGAGGCTGGTGATCTGCCGGGCTTCGTCGAGCCATCCCTCGGACACGCGCATGGCGCAGATGCCGCCCAGGGCTCGCAGCAGGGTGGGGCCGGTGACGTCGCCGCGGACGGTGCCGGCCGCGTTGCCCGCGTCGAGCAGCAGGGAGAGGGCGTCCGCCATGCGGGTGCGTGCGTCGTCGAAGACCGGTGAGTCCGTCGCCATGATGTTCTCCAGTGCGACGGACATCCCCTTGCCCACAGCGGCGTGGTCCACGAGCAGCAGCAGGAAGCGCCGCAGTGCCTCCTCCGGGGCGTACTGGTTCAGCAGGTCGCCGGGCGCGGCGCACAGGTCGTCGACCTCCTTGCGGTAGACCTCCTTGATCAGCGCATCGCGGGTCTCGAAGTGGCGGTAGAGCGTGCCCACGGCGACGCCGGCGCTGCGGGCGATGTCCTCCACGTGCGCGTCGGTGTCGCCGCCGAGGAACGCTTGGCGGGCTGCGGACAGCAGTGCTTCGCGGTTGCGTCGCGCGTCGGCGCGCAGTGGGCGTGATGACGGCAAGGAACCTCCATAAGGTGAGTCCGGTTCCGTTTATGTGTACTGTTTCCGGAGTCAGGTTCATCTTACGGAGGAGATACCCCATGCCGAACATCGACGAGGGCCTGGACGGCTTGCGAGTGCTGGTCACCGGCGGCAGCCGGGGCTTGGGCGCGGCGACCGTGCGCCGCTTCGTCGCCGCAGGTGCGACCGTGCTGACGGCCTCCCGCAGCCGGCCCACGGAGGACAGCGGCGCCGCCTTCATCCCGGCGGACCTCTCGACACCGGAGGGGGTGGCCGAACTCGGCCGCCGAGTCGTCGACCAGGTGGGCGGAGTGGACGTGCTCGTGAACAATGCCGGCGCGGCGAGCGCCCCGGCGCCGACCCTGAGCCGGTCCGACGCGTCCTGGCGGGCGGACCTGGAGATGAACCTCCTCAGCGCCGTGCGCCTGGACCGGGTCCTGGTGCCGGGGATGGTCGAGCGGGGCTCCGGCGTCGTCGTGCACGTCTCCTCGATCGCCAGCCAACTGCCCCAGCGCACGGAGGCGTCCTACGCCGCCGCCAAGGCCGCGCTCAACGCCTACAGCCGCGAACTGGCCACCGAGGTCGGCGAGCACGGAGTGCGCGTGGTGTGTGTCCTTCCCGGCTTCGTCGCCACCGAGGGTGCCACCGCCCACCTCCAGCACATGGCCGACCAGCAGGGCGTCACCGTCGAGGAGGTCACGCAACAGATCGTGGACCACCTCAAGGTCCCCATGGGCCGCCCCGGGGACCCCGAGGACGTCGCCGAGATGATCGCCTTCCTCGCCTCCGGCCGCGCGAAGTGGATCACCGGAGCGCAGTTCCGCGTCGACGGCGGCATCATTCCGACCGTCTGAACACCGACCAGTACCAGCGCCCAGAACAGGACCATCGCCATATCCATCACCCTGAGTTCCGTGATCATCGACGCTGCCGAGATCGAGGCGGAGAGCGCCTTCTGGCACCGGCTGCTCGGCGGCTCGATCACCCGCACGCCGACCCATCACTTCATCCAGGCCCCCGATCTCCCGGTCATCGTCGTCCAGTCCGCCCCCGAACACGTCGCTCCGAGCTGGCCGGACGGCACCTCCCAGCAGATACACCTCGACTTCGACGTCGAAGACCTCGCGACCGCCGACCGCACGGCCACCGACTCCGGCGCCACCCGACTGCGGCCCACTGAGCAAATCACGCCCGAGACCCGCACCAGCAGCCGCGTCTACGCCAGCCCGGCGGGACACCCCTTCTGCCTACGGGCGACCTGAAGCCGCCCCGTACTGCAGCCGGGCCTTCGCCGACGCCTGCCGAAAGGTCGGCGTGGGAGTGTCAACTAAACGGGTCTGGCGCACATCCGGTGGTAACCGAGCGTGACGAGCATCATGGATGATCATGTTGCTCGTGAACTCCCTGTGGACATGGTGTTTTCAGAGCTGTCTGCGCTGGTCAAGGAGCCGGCCGGCCGGGCGGCGGTGCGGGTGCTGACGGTGTTGCCCGTAAGGATGTCGCGGCACACGGCCCTGCGCGTGCTGATGGACATTCCCCTGCCGAAGAGGGAGGTCCCCGAGGCCGTGGGGCGGACGACTTCGCTCCGGCGCGCAGGCACCGTTACGGCACGATCCTCGTCGACGCCCGCACCCGGGAACGCATCGATGTCCTGCCCGATCGTGAGACTGCGACCCTGGAGGAGTGGCTGCGCGGGCATCCGGACATCCAGGTGGTGTGCCGTGACGGCTCTCCCGTCCATGCCGAAGCGGTCCGCCGGGCTCCCCGTCCGGTATGCCTGCATGATCTGCCCGCGCTTGCCGTGGCGAATGTCCCGGGCGAGCTTGTGGCGGGACTCCTGCACGGTGAGCTGCAGGTTCATCGGCCGTCGGTAGGTGTCGTCGACCGGGTCGACCACGCGCAGCAGGTGCAGGGTCTTGGCGATCCGCCCGTACTCGGCGAACGCGGTACCGAGAGGTGTGGGTCGTCCCTCGCGGCCGGACATCCGCAGCAGGTCGTACGCCCGCACCTGCCCGGTGACCAGGGACCCGGCCACCCGCAGCATGTCCGGCCACTGGGTGACCACCTTGTTCAGGTTGGCCTTGTTGCAGGCCGGTGGCTCCAGCGGACCGTACCCACCGGTGCCGCCGCCGCTTGCTTGGCTTCCAGCACCGCCCAGGTGCGTTTGCCCCATGGCCGGACGTGGGCGCCCAGGCGGTCACAGCCCCACCGGACGGCCAGCTCCTCCACCAGGAGCAGACCCCGGCCCGGGTCCTCATCGGGGCCTGGTACGCGCGGGGCCGGCGGTGCGCTCGTCACTTTCCGGTGGCGTGCTGCCCAGCCTCGCGCGGGCGGAGCAGCACGGCGGTCAGGAGGGCTGTGGCGGTCAGGCCGACTGCCGCGATGACGGCGACGGCGGTGAAGCCGTGATCGTAGGCCTGCCGTGCGGCGTGCAGCACAGTGTCAGCGGTCGGGGAGGGCAGGTGTGCCGTGACATCCTCGGCTGCGGCGAACGACTCCTTGGCGTCGGCTCGCCGGCCCGGTGACAGGCCCGGCACCGGCGGCAGGCTGGTGCGGTAGACAACGGTCAGGGCGGTGCCGAGGACGGCGATGCCGAGGCCGGCGCCGAGTTCGAAGGATGTCTCCTGGATGGCGGCGGCTTCGCCGGAGCGGTCGGGCTCCGCGGCGCTCATGATGGCGTCGGCCCCCAGGGTCATGACGATGCCGGCGCCGTATCCCGCAGCGAGCAGCGGCAGGAGGAGCAGGTCGTAGCGGGTGGTGTCGCTGAGGACGGCGATGGCCGCGTACGCGAGGGCGAAGAGGGACAGCGCTGCGGTGAGCGCCTTGCGGTTGCCCCACTGGTTCGCCGCCCGGGGCGCGGTGACCGCGCCGACGGCGTTCGCGGCGGCCAGGGGCATCAGCGACAGGCCGGCGAGGAGCGGCGAGTAGGCGCCCACCTGTTGCAGCCATTGGGTGAGGAAGAACAACAGGGCGACGTAGCTGCCGAAGCAGCCGATGACGCACAAGGTGGCGGTGGTGAAGCGGCGCTCGGTGAAAAGGGAGAAGTCGAGCAGCGGCTCCGCGAGGCGCCGCTGACGGTGGACGAAGGCGTACAGCAGTGCGGCCCCGCCGAAGGCCGTGCCGAGGATCGAGGTGTTCACGCCCGCGTGCTCGCCGGCCTGCTTGAGCGCGTAGACCACACCGGCCAGGCCGGTGACGGACAGTGCCACGCTGGTCAGGTCCCAGCGGCGTGGCACAGGGTTCTTCGATTCCGGGATGACGCGGGCTCCGACGGCCAGGATGACGACGATGACGGGCACGTTGACCAGGAAGACCGCGCCCCAGCCCCACTCCTCGGCGACCAGTCCGCCGAGCAGTGGTCCGATCGTCGCCCCTACGCTGTGGGCGGCGGTCCACACGCCGATGGCGAGAGCCCGCTCACGGTCGTCCGTGAACACCACCCTGATGATCGCCACCGTCGACGCCATGATCATCGCCGCGGCGACGCCGAGTGCCGCGCGCGCGGCGATGAGCTGCCCGGTCGATGTCGCGAAGGCGCACGCCGCCGAGGCGAGGCCGAAGACGGCGAAGCCGCTCAGCACCATGCGGCGGCGCCCGATGCGGTCCCCCAGTGTCCCGCAGGTGACGAGCAGTGCGGCGAGCGCCAGCGAGTACACGTCGACGATCCAGAGCAGCTGCGCGGCGCTGGGCCGCAGATCGCGGCTCATGCTCGGCACGGCGACGTGCAGCACGGTGAGGTCGATACCGCACAGCAGCAGACTGCCGGACACCACGGCCAGGACCAGCCACCGCCGCCGTGGCGCGGCGGCCGGCTGCTCCGCCTTGCGCGGCGCGCGCAGCGGCGCGGACGCATCCCTGTTCAACATGGTCTCAGTTTCGGTAAGTATCGACACGAGTCACAAGTACGGTCTTTCGTGTCCCCTACTGTCATTCGGTATACCAATGGAGGTCAGTTGTGCGTTCCAGCATCGAAGAAGCGCCGGATTACTGCGCGATCGAGTTCGCCATGGAGGTTCTGGGAGGCCGGTGGAAACTGGCCATCCTGAAGCAGTTGGTTCCGGGGAAGCGTCGCTTCGGCGAGCTCCGGCGCGCCATGCCGGCCATCACCCAGCGCATGCTGACTCGGCAGCTGAGGGAGTTGGAGGCCGACGGTCTGGTGACGCGGACCGTCTACCGGGAGGTTCCGCCGCGGGTCGAGTACGCGCTGACCGACGTCGGACACAGCCTGGACTCCATTACGGAACAGCTGGACAAGTGGGGCCGTTGGTACCAGGAGACGGTGCGCCGTCCGCAGTCGCCGCCCGGCCCTCCCCCAGGGCTTGATCAAGTTCCCTGAGCGTCGAGGTTGTTGATGATGCCCAGGAGTGGGGGGGGGCTCGTTCGGGTTGGTCGCGGATTGCCCGGGTGGTTTTGGCGATGTTGTCGGCGCCGAGGGTTTTGAGCAGGCCGATGGCGAGGTTGCGGAGGGTGGCCATGGCGCGGGGTGCGGTGCCGGTGTGGATGGTGGA
>NZ_BMVU01000017.1 GCF_014650875.1 Streptomyces minutiscleroticus | reverse complement strand
GCACCTGCTGCCGCACCTGCGCTCCAACTGGACGACGTTCGCCCAGCGCCCGCACATCACCACCCCGGGCAAGAACCGCCAGCTCACCGCGCTGGGCACGCTGACGTCACATCCGGAGCCTTCCGCTACCGGCTCGGCCGCCGCAGCGCGGCCGACTTCCTGGCCCTGCTCCAGCCCCCGCTGGCGGCCTTCCCCACCGCCCCGGCGGTGGTGGTGCTGTGCGACAACGACTCCATCCACCACACCCACGTGATCCGCGACTTCGTCGCCACCTGCCCGGGCCGCACCCGTGGTACGGCGCCCACTCCAGCCCGCACGACAACCCCACCGAATGTGCCTGGGCCGCGCTCAAGGCGTTCCTCGCCAACACCGCCACCATCCGGCCCGGCCGCCGACGACAGGTGCACACCTTCTTCCGCACCCACTCACCCAGCCAACTCCTGACCACCGCAGCCCCCCCTGGACCAGCCCGTGATTCCCGACCAGTTACCGACAGAACTTCTGGATAGGCGCTTAGCGGAAGCAGCGGGCCGTTCACTCGGTCATGTCGGTTGCAGAGGTGGCTGCGCCATTGGTGCTTGGCCCGCCGGAAGGGCCGGAAAGGATAAGTCGGGGCGCGGCCGCGCGAGCAGGCCACGCTCGGTGAGGCGGAAGGTGCACCGCAGCTTCTGATGAATGTCCAGGCCCTGATGCCGTGCGCCGGGACGGAATGGGTAGAGGTTCCGCTCTGCCTAGTAGCACTCCACGGTACCCAGTACCGGAACCGATGGATGTGTCAGCACAACCCAACACGTCAGCGGGCAACAAGGTTTCCCGGCTCACAGCCCTATACGGGCTCTTCCTGCTGAGCTTCCCGCCTGCCCGCGGTAACGGTCAGCATCTCTGTCGAGAGCGATCATGGGAAGGCGAGCGCTGTGACGAGGGTGATGGGAAGAGGGCACGTTGTAGGCACTGTCAGCGCCGCGTGCGCCGTGACGGCCGGCAGTGCCCGTACAGAGCTTCGTCATGTCCCATAGATCACGATATTCGCAAAAAAGATTACCTGGAGGATTTCACCCTCTCGCCTGGATTGCCACCATTGATCAGATGAATCACCCTTTGCGCCCTTCAGCACCCATTGCGAATCCAATGAAGAACTTCCGCTTCCGTGCAATTTCCGCTCGCAAAACAAAGGGGTCGCAATCAGGCGCCACGTCGGTTACGATCTTGGACGACCACGCAAAATTTTGCATATAGGGGGAAATATGAAGGCTTCTGCGCTTAAGCCTTTCAACGCGGCGTCCGCCGCGACCGCCACTGCGACCGGCGGGACGCAGCCGGGGCGCTGACGCTCACCGGGGCGTACCTCGACTCGTCGACCGGCCCGCAGCTCGGCTGCCGACGCGGCCAGGAGCGAGGGCCAAGCTGCCGGCCATTTCGGACGGTCTTTACACGCGCACCATCCGGTCCTGGTCTGCAAGGGAACGGCCCCTCGAGCCGGTCCGGTGGCGTCTCGCCCGACGGCCCGGCCCGCAGTGCCGGGCCGAGCGGCGGGGTCAGCCGCCGAAGGTGAAGAGAAGGAAGACGAGGTAGAGCAGCGCCAGCGCGCCGGTCGTCAGTCCGGTCACGCATCGCGCCCGGTGAAGGCGCTTGGCGAGACCGAGGGCGCCGAAGGTGACGCCGAGGGCGCCGAACAGCACCGGGAAGGCGAGACCGACGTAGCCGACGATCACCGCGGTGATCAGGCCCAGGACGCCGAACACCAATGAGGCGTTTCCGTACAGGGCGGCGGGGCTGTCCGTGGCTCCGGTGGTCATGGTGGTCCTCAGCTGTTCGTCGTCATCGGCACATGCAAAGGGCTTGCGTGAAAGCGGCTCCCCCTTGACCAATGATCGCACCTCGCATGCCGTACGAGCCGACCGGCCCGTACGGACACTCGTCGCTGCTGATCAGCGCAAGTGGTCCACGTACACGTGTAACTACACAACGGGAGGAAACATGAAGCGACTGTCTGTGGTGCAGGCGGCTTCTCTGGCTGCAGTGCCGTTGGCACTGCTGGCGACCGGACTGCCGACGGCGGCGGCTTCCGATGACGACATCCGGCCGGAAGCCGCGGTGTTCTCCATATCCGCGCTGTCCGACGGCGACGTCGAGGACGTCACGGGGGTAAGCACCAGAAGCGCCACGAACCAGGTCCTGGACACGCAGGGCTTCGCCGTGATGCGGGCCGACTCGGGCGAGACCGCGGTCGTCGACACCTCCATGGAGCAGCAGGGAGTCACCGTCGCCTACGGTGACTCGTTCGTGGACCTGTCCTGGAAGGCCTACGCGCCGGACGCCCGCTACGTGGTTCTCCGGGACGGCGCGCAGGTGGCCGCCCTCGATGCGGGTGTGGAATCGTTCCGCGACACGCAGGTGGAGCCGGGAGCGGAATACGACTACCAGGTGGTGCCGGTCCTGCCCGAGGAGGGCGACGCACGGGCCCGGTTGTGGGGCGTGAAGGCGTCCGTTCCGGAGTCCGGTTCGCTGGCGCGGCTGCAGCAGCAGGCCGTGGCGCAGGCGAGCGCGGCGGCCGCGGCGAAGACGACCACGCTGTCCTGGATCACCTTCATCCCGCAGAAGAAGATCAACGCTCCCGCGACGGGATGCGACTACGGCAGCGGGTACCAGTTCGGCGGCGACGGCCACGCTGACTTCGACTGGAAGTCGAGCAAGTACCGTACCGCGCTGCACGCGACCGTCACCTGGAGCTCCAAGAAGGTCGCCGGCAACGCGTCCATCGGCGCCACCACGGTGTACAAGAAGAGCACCGGCAAGAAGGTCGCGACGAAGACCGCCAGCGCCAAGAACATGAGCGCCAAGAAGCTGGGCTCGGGCTCGAACTACGTGGACGTGCGGATGGTCACCCACGCCACCAACCCCTTCTGCAAGGGCCTGGGCGGAGTCAAGGGCGCCATCGACGGCGCGCTGACCATGCAGCTGACCAAGAGCGGCAACTACACCATCCGCTCCGGCAAGCACCGCCTGATGCCGAACCACTACATCTACATCTACGACGGCGGGAAGGTCACGAACGTCTACAAGCGCAAGTACGCCAACGTGACCTGCCTGATCGGCTCGGTCACCTGCGAGGAAGCCGACCTGACCGGTCGCCGCGGCACCTTCTGATCCTGCAGCGCAGCCGCCCGTCAGCACGGACGGCCGATGGCGGGGCCCGCCACGTGAGAGCGCGGCGGGCCCCGCTGCACCGCCGCCGAGATCACGGCACGGCTGCGCGTCGTAGGTGCGCACGGCATCCGTCAGGGTGTCGGCGCGGCGACGGAGGAACCCAGTCACGATTGGCGAGCCGCGCTCGTCTCGGCGCCGGCCGTTCCGGGAGCGGACGCGCCGGTGCGGTCCGGGCCCGACGGAATCGTCGTCCTCGGCGGACGTAACCTCGTCCTGTCGCGTACAGGCACTGAACGGGCAGACCTCGCGGCACCGGCGGTGGCGCGCGAGGTCGTCCGGGACTGACTTCGCCGGTCAGCCTCCAGCGCCACGCACGGGGATACGTCGCGATCGCCAACCGGACGGCATCTAGGAACGCTTGCGTCTGCCGCTCGACAGGAGAGGGCCCCTACCTGCTCAGCGCCTCCTTGTCCCCGTCTGCCGACATGCGCTTGATCATCTCTTGGCCTTTGCGGATGAGGCCCTTCCCCAGAGCCTCCGAGACCTCGGCGGACTCCTCACGGATAGCCTGGACAATCACCAGGACGAGGCGTTCTCGGGCGTGGCCCACGGCCCGCACCCGCCACCCCGACTGTCGCGCTGCACGACGCATCGCAGCCCGGATGAGCTCCATGCCTCCCAGCATCTCTGCGTCAGCCGGGTGGAGATTTGCCTGCAACGCCAGGAGTCGACGACCGCGCCGTCCTTCTCCTCCTTGGCGTAGGAGAAGCGGCCCGCGCCGTCGTGGCTGTAGGCCCGCTCGCGGCCGGTGACGTGGTCGGTGCTGGTGCGGATCTTGGAGCCGTCGGTCTTGGTGCCGTAGCCGTAGCCGTAGCCGTAGGCCAGGTCGACCAGGATGCCCTGGTCGGAGGTGACCTTGATGCTCTTCGGGCGGCTGGAGTCGTCGACGTCGACCTTCTGCACCGTGCCGCCGGGGTAGGTGGTCGTGGTGCGTACGTCGTTGTTGTTGTACTTGTACGTCGTCACCGCGCCCTGGGGGTCCTTCAGCTCGGTGAGCTTGTTGACCTCGTTCCAGGTGTAGTCGGTCCTGCCGGCCGGGTCCTGGTAGTAGTCGACGTTGCCGGCCGCGGTGTAGGCCAGCAGGGTCTGCGAGCCGTCCTGGAGGTGGCGGACGGTCTCGCGCTGCAGCGGGTCGAAGTCGTACTTCACCGTGCCCGTGCCGTCGGTGCGCTGCACCAGGTTGCCGTCGCCGTCGTACCAGTAGCGCACCGTGTCGTTGGTGGAGGACACCGTCGTGATGCGGTCACGGTTGTCGTAGACGTACACCTTCTTGATGCCGCGGGCGTCGGTGATGGTCTCGGTGCGGCCCAGCGCGTCGTAGGTGTAGGTCGTCTCCCCCAGCGGCGAAGGGGCCTTGACCCTCTTGAGGTTGCCCTTGTCGTCGTAGGTGAAGGACGTGGTGACCGTCTTGGAGCTGGTCATCTTCGTCTTCTGGGTGCAGCGCTGGCCCTCGAAGCCGCCGCACTCGGGGGTGGACTTGTTGTAGGTGTAGGAGACGTCGCCGCCGCCGGTGCCGGCCTGCGCCACCGACATGGTGTTGCCGGCCGTGTCGTAGGTGAACTCCGTCTTCTCGCCGTCGGCGTTGGTGGAGTCCTCGGGCACGTCGGCGCCGGCGATGGTCTGCCAGTTGTTGACCGTCCTGCCGCCGGTGGGCGCGGTCACCGTCTCCACGTTGTTACGGGTGTTGAAACCGTAGTCGGTGACGTTGCCCGGGGTGGTGCCCGAGCCCATCGCGTCGGTGGCGGTGTCGATGTTGTGGTTGGCGTCGTACTTCGTGGAACGCGTGCGCTCCAGCGCGTCGGTGACCTCGGTGACCTGGCCGTCCCCGCGGTCTTCCCCGTCACCGGCGCCATCCGGGTCTGCGTCCCGCCCCGTGGCGTGGGCGCAGGGTCGTTTGTCCTGCCCTTCCTTCGCCGGCGCACCCTCCTGCACAGCATCCGCTCAGCGACCCGCTTCGCCGACACCGGCGCCTCGATACCGCACTTGGCCGCCGCCCGAGGCGCACGGTTCCTGCGCTCCAGCATCCGCCGCTTCCCCGCCCTGCTCGTCACCTGACGTTCGATCGTCACTGCTGCGGCGAGGAGCAGCCGGCCGACGACGTCGTTCAGCTTCGTTTTCACGGCACCCCCTGAAGGTCACAGCCGCGCGAGCCCGACAGTCCACGCTCAGGCGGACGAGGGCGGGCTGCAAGAGCGCAGCGAGGCGCACGCAAAGTGCCCCCCGTGGTCCAAGGGCGGACATGAGGGGCGCACGGGGCGGAATGAAGCGGCCTGTCCGCCGGCTTCGTCTTCTTTTTGCCAGTTGCGCGGCCGGAGCGTTGAACACGGTGACCTACTGCTCGGCGGCCCTCAAGCAGGACGGTTCCGCCAGAGGCGAGCGGTGGACATGGTTGAATCTCCCGTCTCGCCCCTTGGGGCGGGGAGACGAAAGAGGCGCACCTCCGGCTGCCGTACCGATGAGGTGCGCCTCTTGCTTTGCCATCCTTTGTCTGGCCCCGCTCCGGAGAGCCGGGCATGCTGGGCAGTGCTGGCGTCTCGTGACGGAGGACGGCAGCGCCAGGGGCGGCCGCCTGTGCCTGAGCTTTCTGCTCCGGCCGCCCCGGCCCGCCCTGGAGTCCGCCGTCCCGCGGGTCAGCCATGCGGATGCTCCGGCAGTCGAGCAGACCCGCATCGTGCAGGGAGCGGCCGCCGGTGGGCCGCAGCTCCGCGAGCGTCTCCAGCAGGTCGTCCTCGGTGTCGAGCAGGATGTCGACGTACCCCGCACCGCAGGCGCACGGCACGACCGGAGTCAGGGCGTCGCGGGCGCCGCTCGGGTCGGCGCGCACGGTGTGGTGCAGCCACACTCCGCCGCCCGAGAAGTGACCGCTTTACGTACCTCGACGGTCGTCTATTTCGATGGAGAGGTGTTGCCACGACTGGGTCAGCCGTGCCAGGTCGTCGAACGTGGTGCTGCCGGCGGTACGCAATGGCTCGTCCGGGAGAAAGTGCACGGTGGTCCCGGTCGTGAGGTCATCGGCGATCGGTCGCAGGTCAGTAGTGGGCACGCCGTGTTCGTACCGCTGGGTCCAGGAGCCGTTGAGGCGGCGGTTGGTGTGGACGAGCCACGTGCTGAGAGCGGCGACGACAGACATACCACGGCGAATGTGTGTGTCGGGGAGGGACGGCGCATCGGGGTTGTCGAAGAACCGGAGGTCCTTCGTTGCCATGACCGGCTTCTTCACGATGTGCCCAAGCTCATCGAGGCGTGTGTCGGTGCCCCGTCCGTTGTCGGCGACGGCCACCGAGCCGTCTGAGTGGAGGGTGATCCGGCAGAGGCCGCCGTGGCCGGATTCGGCCTCGTCCGCCACATAGGCGACGACTTCCAGGGTCAGGTGCAGGATGCCGCCGGGGGCGAAGGCGGCTGAGTTCTGGCGGATGTACTCAAGATGGTCGAGGTCGACGGTGCCGGCCCAGTCGTGAGTCGTGTTGCGCCAAGAAGCCCTGGGGGTGTCCATCCGAGAAGTATGCGGGACCGCGATCACGGGCCAACGACGAGTGTCAGCGAGAGCATTCGGGCGCGATGTCCCGTTTCATTACTGATTCGTGCAACCGCCGAGCTGAGGTTCGTTTCGGGCGCGCCGAGGTGTGTGGCAGACGGTCGCGCTGCGCAAGGAGGAGCGGTGAGCGGAGCGGAGTTCTACCCCCAGGACGCCTCGGCGCGCGCCTCGTGGCGGCTGGCGGTGTCGATGGGCGCCCATGCACGCACCTACAAGTTCGCTCTCGGCCAGGCCCTGCTGGAGTTCGGCCGGCAGGGGCAGGAGGCGGTGCCGCTGGCGGAGTTCGCCGCCGCCTACGCTTGGATGTCGACCAGGGTTTCGACGTGGAGGTCCGCCGGTGCCTCGGCCGGTTGCCGGACGAGCCGCTTGGCCCAGGTCAGGAGGTAGCTCTGCGCGAGTACCGGAATCCGGTGGGCTGGCCAAGTCCAGACTGACGATCACTGAACCGGCGTTCTTGCTCATGTCCGCCAGGGCTGTGTTCGATCCTTTGATCATTTCCTGCGCAAAGCCCCCTACGGCGTACCCGGGACATGCGAAGGCATTCCCACAGCTCGTCGCCGACACCGACGCTCTACAGCACGCCTACGCCCTGAGTGGCACGGTGCGCCGCCACCACGCCGGCGAGGCCGCGCACCTGGACGCCAAACCTTTTTCACGACCTGCCGCCGGGAGATACGCCGCCTGCGCAAACTGGCTCAGCGCGACGCCGAAAACCGCCCGGCGCAGCAACCTCGCTCGGTTCACAGTCTGTGAACCGACCGCGGCAGTGCTGATCCTTGTTTCCGGACCAGAGGTGTCACGGCCGGGACGGCTCAGGCGAAGTCGGGTGGTAGCGCGGATTCGGTTTGCCGAAGGCTGCGGAACACCGCGGGGGTCGTCCATCCGCGCAGCGTGGCATGGATCGTCGAGCGGAATGCGGTCTCGGCCGTGGCGGCGCCGAGCGCCCCGGCCAGTTCGAGGGTGACGAGTCCGTGCAGGGTCGCCCAGATCGACAGGGCGATCGACGTCGCTTCGCCGGTGAGGACGGACGCCGCCAAGGCGCGATCGATCGCTGCGAGGTGCGGACGCATCGGATCGCTGGCACCGACCTCCCCCGACGGGTCGAAGGACTGCACACCACCGAACAGCACCGTGTACAGATGGCTGTGCTCGCGCCCCCACTGACGGTAGGCGACGGCCAGTGCGTAGAGGTCGGCGAGAGGGTCCGCGGAGGTCGGCACTGCCGACAGCTCCTGGAACAGGCCGGCGACGGCTCTGTCGCGCACCGCACCGATCAGCCCGTCCTTGCCGCCGAACAAGGAGTACACCGCCGTCGTCGACGCCTCGGCGGCGGCGGCCACGGCGCGGACGGTGACCGACTCCCGTGGACGGGTGGCGAGCATCTCGGTCGCGCACACCACAAGCCGCTCTTTGACGGTCTCGTCGTTCGTTCTGGGCCTACCCACGGCCGGCAGTCTACCCTCTTTGATAACGTCGTTTTGAAACAGAGTTCTGAAACTGTCGGAGGTCCGCCGTGCCCACGTACGCCATCCGTCCCGTCCGCTTCATCACCCGCTTGTCCCTGGCCCTGGCCGCCGTCACGGCGCTGGTCGTCGTCTTTCTCGTACTGATCGCCCTCACGGACGGAGCGGGCTCGGGACTCGCCGCATGGTCGACGACCTTCGGGGTCGGGACTGTCCTCGCGATGCGGCGGGGTCGCCGCCACGCTTGGCCGGCGCGGCTCGTACCGCTTCTACCGGTGATGGTTGCAGCAGCGTTGACGGCGACGGTCTGTGTCCCGACCGCGCCGACGGCCCGGAGCTAACCGTCCGCCCTGCCGTTCGTGGCCACGCAGCACTGGCGCCTGGCCACAGGCAGCCAGGTGGCGGTGTACCACTACCCGCCCACGGACCCCAGCACCCGGCATTCCATCCCGTTCGTGTACCTCAACGGCGGACCCGTCCGTGGCATCTCGATCCTCGATCACCGGTTTCTGCAACTCCTGGCACGCCAGGGCCACGACGTCTACGCCTACGAACAGGCCGGAGGCGGACGAAGCGATCTGCTCCCCATGAGGCAGTACACGATCTCCAGGTCGGTCCGCGACCTCGCCGCCTTCGTCGACCGCCTGGACAAGGGAAGGGTCGACGTCCTCGGTTTCTCCTCGGGCGGGGTCCTGCTCACCCGGGCCCTGGCCGACCCGCGTATCGCCGCACGCCTGCACCGGGCGATCATCGCCGAGCCCGGTCCCATGGACGGACCCACCGCGCGCATCACCGGGCACAAGGGCCGGGAATCCGCGCGCGGCCTCGCGCCGGCCGTGTCCGGACCGCGTTCGACGCACGTTCCCCGGTATGCCGTGGCGTTCGGCCTCATGAGACTCGGCCTCCTCTCCCCCGACACCGGACTGATCGGACAGGCCGAAGGCGACAACGCCTTCACCGCCGCGGACCTCGGCAGCGACACCGCTTCCGCCTACTGCGCGCGCGACGCGCACCGCATCCCCGTCGAGGACACCGCGGAGAACTTCTCCTTCAGCCCCGCCGCCGGCCTCCGCATCCAGCAGACGGTCAAGGACTCCCCCTCCATCGCCCCGCACCTGAGGCGCTCCCGCACCCCCGCGATGCTGATGATCGCCGAGTGCTCGTCCCAGGTCCGTCACTGGGCGACCGCCGTCCTCGCCCATGACCCCGCGATCCGGCGCACGCAATACATGCCCCGGGT
This sequence comes from Streptomyces minutiscleroticus, assembly GCF_014650875.1. Taxonomy (GTDB): domain Bacteria; phylum Actinomycetota; class Actinomycetes; order Streptomycetales; family Streptomycetaceae; genus Streptomyces; species Streptomyces minutiscleroticus. The sequence goes on along the minus strand of NZ_BMVU01000017.1, from coordinate 135,552 downwards.
CGGACACCACATGTGGAACGGCCTCGACGACAACAACGACCGGGCCGCCGCCGTCATCACCGCGTTCCTTCAGGACGAGCCGGCGCCCCTGCCTGACTTCCCGACCCGCGACGAGATCCCGGCGTTCCTGCGCGACCACGGATAAAGACGTCGCAGTCCGCCGCCGGCAACGGCGGGCGAGACCCTGAAGCCGCCCGGACCCTGCGGCGGGCGCAGCCAAGAACGGCCTCCCGGCCCGGAAAGCCGCAGGGATCAGCTCAACGACCGGCAGGAGCTATGTCCGCCGCATGGCCCTTCTGGGAGCGGGGGGTCTTGGCGCCGACCTTGCCGGGTTCGATGGTGCGGGGGTCGACGGCTTCCCCGGGAGCGCCGACGACGTAGGGACCCGTGGGGTCGTTGGGGCGGTCGTGCGGCAGGAGGAAGAAGGTACGGCGGGCGAAGAGACCGCTGTCGGGGTCGCGGTCGGCGTCGGCGGCGAGGTTGGTGTAGCCGATGATGCGGCCGTCGCGTTCGTAGCGCGGCTTGCCGCGCCGGGTGTTGACCTTGTCCAAGGCCTGACGGACGTAGTCGAGCCTGCCCGGGTCCTCCAGCCAGACGACTTCTGCTTCATCGGTGAGCTGGCTGTCGCTCAGCAACGAGCTCATGGCCGCAGACCTCCCTGGTTCGCTTCGGCCGGCCTCCGGCCTGCGGGTGCACAGTGCGCACCGCTCGGGTCGTGCCACGTGGGGCGCGGTGCGAGGCCGTGATTTTTATCGTAAGGCTCGTTGCCCGGGTACCCCAGGCTGCTCCACGCCGTCATACGGGCCTGCCCGGGGGCGTCGTGGCGAGTCCTGTCCCGGTCTCCTGCGGGGCGGTGTCGGCGAGCAGGGCCAGGCCGGGGTAGAGCTTCTTGTCGTTGTTCTTGATCATTTCGGCAGGGGAGGCCAGGCCGAGTTCCTGGCGGACTCGGCTGGCGAAGGCGCGGGAGGTGGCCGGGCGGATGCCCTCGTCCGAGCACCAGCGGCCGTAGGTCTCGTACAGCAGTTTCTGCTCGACCCGCAGGTCGGGATTGGAGTGCCCGTTGCCGCCGCGGGTGCAGCGCTCGGTGATGAACCGGCCGATGTGGTCCTCGGTCTTCTCGTACGCCTCGGTGGCCAGGCGGACGGAGGCGGGGCCCGTGAGGGGGTCGCGGGTGGCCAGGTAGCGGCGGGCGCCCTCGATCAGCCAGTGCAGGATGCCCGGTCCTTCGTCGCGGACCAGTTCGGCGGCCAGGTTGTCGATCTTGCGGTCGTCGGGGACCTTGCGCTCGAAGGGGATCAGGCGCATGCGGCGCCAGAACGCGTAGCCGCCGGTGCCGACCTCGGGGCGGTGGTTGCCCAGGAGCCAGAGTTTGTGGGTGGGGGTGAAGGTGAAGAAGTCCTGCCGCATCCGCCGGGCGGTGATCGCGTCACCGCCGGTGAGGAGCTTGACGCGGGACTCGTTGAACTTGTCGTTGGGCTTGAGCTCGCTGCACACCACGATGCGCCGGCCGTGCAGCTCGGTCAGCTCGGTGGAGTGCTCGGTGAACTTGCCCTTCTCCATCAGGAAGCCGGGCGGGGCGGCGTTGGCGTACTCGCCCAGGACCTGCATCATCACGTCCAGCAGGACGCTCTTGCCGTTGGCGCCGGAGCCGTAGAGGAAGGGCAGGATCTGCGCGCCGACGTCGCCGGTGACGGAGTAGCCCAGCAGCAGGTGCAGAAAGCCGGTGGTCTCCCGGCCCTTGTCGTCGTCGCCGAAGGTGTCCCGCAGAAATGCCTCCCACCGGGGGATGGGCATGGGCAGCGGGCCCACGGTGGTGGCGCGCGAGTGCATGTCGGTGAGCGGGTCGGGTTTGCGCAGCTCGCCGGTCCTCAGATCGACGACGCCGCTGGGGGTGCACAGGGCGTAGATGTCGCCGTCGAGGACGTCCGGGTCCAGGCTCAGGCCGGGGGCGGCCTGAGCCTGCTGCAGCAGGGCCTTCATCCCGGCGGTGGACTGGGTGCGCCGGCGGTGGGCGGCCAGCTCCCGGTCGGAGAAGACACCGGTCACATCGGTACGGGGCATCTGCTCGGCCATGTCGCCTGCCGCCCACACCGCGGCCTTCTCGCCGCCGGTGCGCCGCCAGCGGTACTGGTCCCAGCAGTACCAGCCCAGACCTTCGATGTGCCGGAAACGGTCGCTGTACAGGCGCGCGAACAAGCGGGCGTTGCCCCGGTCGGTGAGCTCCCCGGGCAGCAGACCCGCTGCCCGGCCTGCCGGGGCGGCAGGCTCGACCACCTGGAGGGGCCGGGTGGGGAAGGACGGCTGGCCGGCGGCCGGGGCGGGACCGAGGTCGAGGCTCTGCTGCTGATGGATCTGCTCGGCGGCGGCCACCGCGTCGAAGCGGGCGGGCTCGGGGCTGCTCATGAGCGTCCTTTGGGATGGAACGGGCGCTGGGCGCCGGCGGACAGAGCGGACTCGATGATCTCGGCGTTACGGCGTTGCTGGTGCGGCCGCGCCCTCTGGGCTGCCTGCAGCAGCAGCTCCCGCGCCTCCTGCTCGCCGAGGTGACCGCCGGGCAGGAGCCCTCCGGCGGTGAAGGCGGCGCGGTTGAGCTTCTCTGTGAAACCCGCGCCTTCTGCGACCACTGCGCAGGCGGCGACCTCGGCCAGCAGGGGCTCCAGAACGCGTCCTGCGGCCTTGGGAGCCCGGCGTCGGGCCCGGCCGCCGGGCGTGGGCCCGGACGGGGAGGGCTCTGCGGGCACAGAGGTGGGGACATGGCCGGTGCGGGCGAGTTCGGCGGCCAGCCACTGCGGGAGGTCCGCAGCGCGGCGGGCTGTGCCGATCGGGGTGTAGGTACCGGCAGTGGTGCGGGTGGTGGGGGCGACGATATAGCCGTTGTCGGAGCGCACGTCGACCTGCCAGGCCAGCGCCACCTTGGGACTGGAACCGGTGGAGGAGCGGTAACGGATCTCCGGGTGGGGATTGCGGTACCAGATGTGCATGCCTCCGGACGGCGTACGCACGCGCAGCGTCCGCTCGTCCTCGGCCGGGCTGGGGCGGCCGCGCAGCGCGGCCAGCAGCGCCAGGGTGTCGAAGCCGGTGGCCAGTCCGGTGAGGTCGACCTGCTGTCCGATCGGGATGCCCGGCAGCAGGCGGGAGCGGTCGGGAACCTCGGCCGCGTGCGCGTCCACGTCGATGACGACCAGGTCCGCCGGCCCGCAGGACACCCCCACTCCCCAGCCGGGGTGCGCGGACCACCACGCGTCGATGCGCTCGTCCGAGACGGTCGCGGCATGGAACCCGTGGCACCATCTTCCGGCCGGGATGCACGGGCAGTCGGCGGGAGCGTGCCGCTGTTGCCGACAGGGCTCGCAGTTGGCAACGGGAGTCTTGTGCCCGGCGGCCAACGGGTGGACGGGCCAACCGTTGCGGGCGCACCAGCGGGCCACGGCATGGCTGCTCACAGGCCCCGTCGGGGCCGTGGAACGAGTCGCAACCGGGCCGGGCACTAGGCGTCCTTCGGGTCTTTCACCGCCGTCCTGCTCAGCCCCTTCACCGCGGCGGCGACCAGGTCGGGTCCGCGGCTGACGGGACTGACGGGACTGAGATTTTCACTTGCGGCACAGAGATTAGCGCACCGGGGTTCGCCGCGAACGGTACGCCCGTCGTGCGTGTTGGAAGTTCGGTCCCGTCGGCCCCTTCGTACCTGCCGGGGGCGGCTCGGCGGAGCCGGGCGGCGGCTTCAGTCCCGCGCTCTGCTTCGGTCCCGTTCGGTCCCGTCCAAAGAAACCGCAGGTCAGAGTCTTATCGGTCAGGAAGTACGGGACTGACGGGACCGAAGGCGCCAGTTATGAGCTGCACAGCACTGGTCCTACGGTCATACCTTCACGCGCGCATATGCGCGCGCCTGATGGACATAACTAGCAGGGTCAGTCCCGTCAGTCCCGTGGTCTGCATCGATATACCGTCTGACCTGCTGTTTTGTCCCACGGGACTGAACGGGACCGAAACGGGCGCCGTCGCTTCGGTCCCGCCCGCCTGTGAGGTGGGGCAACCGAGGAAGACGGTCCCGTCAGTCCCGTCACGCATCGGCAGGACGGGCTGCCGCGCCCGTCTGCGAGACAGCGGGGACGCCCGACTGCGGGCAGCGGTCGGCGACAGCACTGCCGCGTCGTGGGTCGTTGTCGCAGTGGCGGCCCGAAGGAAGAAGCAGGACCCATGAGAGTCCGGCTCTTTCCCGCCGCCACGCCGGCCGGCTCACGACCGTGCACTCCCCCGCCAGCCCCTGGGGAACCTGACACCACTTCGCCGCCGGGGATCCTGCGCAGTGGTCCGGACGCAGCGGTGGACGAGGAGCGGTCATCCAAGCTCTTTGCCCCGCAGGTAGGCTCCCGCCGCCGCGGCGGTCGCGGCGGCCGCGGCGGCTTGGTCCGCGGCGTCTTCGTCGAGGGGACCGCCGCTGGTCAGGAGGCGGTAGTAGAGGGGTGCGGAGACCGCGCGGATCACCTCATGGGTGTCGGTGCCTTCGGGTACCTCGCCCCGGTCGATGGCCTGCTGGACGCAGGGGGCCCACTCCGTGACGCGGACGTCGTAGAAGTGGTGCAGGGCCTCGGCTGTCTTCGCCTCGCAGGTGGCGGCCGCGATCACGGCCTTGAACAGCGCCCCCTGCCGGGGATCGGCCAAGGTGCGCTGCACGAGCCGGGCGTTGGCCCTGAGATCGCCGAGCAGCGAGCCGGTCTCGGTACGGGGCAGGGACTGCTCGGCCATGTCCGCCAGCAGGTCGGCCACCAGGCCGGTCGCCGTTCCCCAGCGGCGGTAGACGGTCGTCTTGCCCACTTCGGCGCGGCGCGCGATGTCGGCGAGGTCCAAGTGGGCAAAGCCCCGCTCGGCCAGGGCGTCGCCGGCCGCCCGCAGCACCGCGGTCCGTACCCGCGCCGTGCGCCCTCCCGGCCGGACGCTTCCCGGCTCCGCACCATCCGAACCCATAACGGAACTCCAGTTTCATTAATCGCTCGCGCCTGCTACCTTGAGGACCCCATGTTAACGGGACTATAGAACCGTTAGTTGGTCGGCGGAGAAGACGAGGAGCGGCCATGGAATACAGGCGACTGGGTGCGTCCGGGCTCAAGGTCCCCGCGCTGAGCTTCGGCGCCGGCACCTTCGGAGGCCGAGGCCCCCTGTTCGGCGCCTGGGGCACCACCGATACGCGAGAAGCACGCCGTCTCGTGGACATCTGCCTGGACGCCGGGATCACGATGTTCGACACCGCCGACGTCTACTCCGGCGGCGCGTCCGAGGAGGTGCTGGGCGAAGCGATCAAAGGCCGCAGGGACCAGGTGATCGTGTCCACCAAGACCGGCCTGCCGATGGGTGACGGCCCCGGCGATGCGGGCTCCTCCCGCTCCCGCCTGATCACCGCGTGCGAGGACGCGCTGCGCCGGCTCGGCACCGACTACATCGACCTGTTCCAGCTGCACGCCTTCGACGCCGGTACGCCGATCGAGGAAACCCTGTCCGCGCTCGACGATCTCGTACGTGCAGGAAAGGTCCGCTACCTGGGAGTCTCCAACTTCTCCGGCTGGCAGGCGATGAAGTCCCTCGCGATCGCGGAAAGGTACGGCCACCCGCGCTACATCGCCCATCAGGTCTACTACTCCCTCATCGGCCGTGACTACGAGTGGGAACTGATGCCTCTCGGCATCGACCAGGGCCTGGGCGCACTCGTCTGGAGCCCGCTCGGCTGGGGACGGCTCACCGGAAAAGTCCGCCGCAACCAACCGCTCCCCGCCGGCAGCCGGCTGCACCACACCGCCGACTACGGCCCGCCGGTCGACGACGAGCACCTCTACCAGGTGGTCGACGCCCTCGACGAGATCGCGCAGGAGACCGGCAAGGCCGTTCCGCAGATCGCCCTCAACTGGCTGCTGCAGAAACCGACCGTGTCCTCCGTCATCATCGGCGCACGCAATGAGGAGCAGCTCCGTCAGAACCTCGGTGCCGTCGGCTGGGCACTCACACCCGACCAGATGGCGACACTCGACGCGGCCAGCGGCAAGGCCGCGCCCTACCCGTACTTCCCCTACCAGCGCCAGGAAGGCTTCGCCCGCCTCAACCCGCCGGTAAGCACTCTCCCGCCCCCGACCGCTGCCTGAGGCCGACTTCAGGCAGCCGGAGCCGCCGATCGTGCGCCTCGGGTTCACACTGACGGATGCAGCGTCGTCCCCTCCCTGTGCGAACCCGGGACAGCGGAGACGACGGCGCCTCGCTCCCCCTGTCCGTCGACACTGCCACCGATCATGACAACGGTGCCTCACGCACCGAGGAACAGCGAGGAGCAGGACAGAGCCGTCGTACACCCGGCACCTCAACCGCCCAGGACGCTCGGATCGATGCGTGCGAGGCGCCCGGGGTCGTTGAGTATGTCGATGGCCGTGATTCTTCCGCCCTGGATCGTGAACGCCATGACCGACACCACGCGGCCGTCCGCGACCGCGACCATGCCGGGCGCGTCGTTGACCAGCACAGCCTGTCCGGTCTGCGCGGAGCGGGCGAAAGTGATCGCCTGGGAAGCGACATCGGCCGCACCGCGGCGGACCAGGCCGGGACGCTGCCTGCCGCCGTCGGAGCGGGCCACCACATCGGGGTCCAGGACAGCCAGGAGGGCGTCGAAGTCGCCGCCGCGGGAGGCGGTGAGGAAGGCGTCCACGATCTCGCGCCGACGGGTCGGATCCGTATCAGGAGGGGGCGCGGCACCGTTGACCCGGCGGCGGGCGCGGCTCGCCAACTGCCGGGTGGAGGCGTACGTGCGGCCGAGAACAGGCGCGATCTCGTCGAAGGGTATGGCGAACAGGTCGTGCATGACGAACGCCAAGCGCTCGGCGGGAGTAAGGGTCTCCAGAACGACCATGAGCGCGATACCGACCGAGTCGGCGACGAGCACCGCGTGTTCGGGGCTTGAGTCATACCGGGCTGCTGATGATCGGGTCGGGCAGACGGACCTGTCCGGCCTGGTCGTGCAGCGGCTCCTCTCGTCTCGTGGTGCGGGAGCGCAGCATGTCCAGGCATATCCGGCCGACCACCGTGGTGAGCCAGCCCCCCAGATTCTGAATGGCCGTGACGTCGGAGCGGCTCAGTCTCAACCACGCTTCCTGCACTGCATCGTCGGACTCACCGAGCGAACCGAGCATCCGGTAGGCCACCGCCCGCAGATGGGAGCGGTGCTCCTCGAAGCGCCGGGCCAGAGATTCGTTCTCGCTCACCTGTCACATCCTCGCGTCGTGATCCGTCAGTGCGGTGACGGAAGCCGACCGGCCCGTGTGACAAGCGGCAGGCCGTGCGTGATGTGGAGGAGACGACGATGGAAGCACGTTCGATCACCGCGGAGGCCCCGACGGGTCCGCGTAGCGCTCATCGCCAAGCCGGTACCCGGACGGTCGTTCACCGATCCATGGACATGAGGCCGACATGGACATGAGGCCGATCGAGCAGGGAACGGCTCCGGGGCCCTGACATGACGTGCCGCCCGTCTCAGGTCATGCGGGCCCCGGACGTCGGCGGGCCGGCCGGAACGACTCGCGGCGTGTCGGCGATGAGCCCTGGACAGGTCGCACCGGCGGTCCTCGTACCCAGGATCGGGTGGCTCGGAATGTGAGCGTAAGCCGCCTGCCGACGGCCAACACCACGAGCCGTCCATGGTGATACCGGCCAGGAGCGCGTGTTCAGTTGTTGTCCGCGGACAACAACTCCAGCACTCGGCACAGGTGCCGCCAACCACTCGCTTCTTCGTTGTCCGCGGACAACAAAACACAGCAGACATGCCCTCTATGCGCCTCCTACACCTGGCAAGGTGAGTAAGGTAGCGCCATGACTGCCCCGTACAACCCGAGCGAGCGGGAAAAGGTAGTAGCCAAGCTACCCTCTGACCTCCGACGAGAGCTCAAGGTCCGCGCCGCCGAAGTAGACACGGATATCCAGGACGCCGTCACCCAAGGCGTCGAGGCCTGGCGCAAGGCGAAGAACCGCCCCGCCGTCGACACCGCCGGTGGGACGTCCTTCGCCACCTACCTGCCGACCGGGCTGTATGACAAGCTCAAGAAGGACTGCAAAGCCCGCGGCCTCTCGTACAACCAGGGCATCGCTCAGGCGATCCGGCTGTGGTTGGACAAGCATCCCTCGCCGCGTCCGAAGCCGGCACGCGTGACGGGGGCCCGGCGCATCGTCTTCGGCAACCAGAAGGGCGGGGTCGGCAAGACCTCGGTCTCCGCCGGAACCGCGCAGGCTCTCGCCGAGTCCGGCCACCGCACCCTCCTGATCGACTTCGACCCGCAGGGCCACCTGACCAAGCAGCTGGGACACCCGCTGTTCGACATCGACGCTCCCAGCCTCGCCAAGCACATGCTCGGCGAGGCCAAGGGAGAATTGGCCGAGCTGCTGGTGCCGATAAAGGGCGGCGACTTCGAGGACCACCTCTGGCTGCTGCCGGCCTGCAAGGACGCCTTCCTCCTGGACGCGAAGCTCGCCACGAGCCGAACCGTGCGCATCAAGGAGACCGCTCTGGAGAAGGCGCTTGAAGCGCTGGAGCAGGACTTCGACTACATCCTGGTCGACTGTCCTCCGAGCCTGGGCTACAGCATGGACACCGCCCTGTACTACTGCCGAACGCGAGAAGGCGAAGAGGAGAGCACGTCGGGCATCGTCATCCCCGTGCTGGCGGAGGACTCCTCCGCGGACGCCTACGACATGCTCTACGACCAGATCCAGGACCTGGTCGAGGACATGGAGATCGACATCGCCCTGCTCGGTTTCGTCGTCAACATGTACGACAGCCGCAAGGGCTACGTGGCCACGTCCTCCCTCGAGGAATGGCAGAAGTTCGGTGAGCCGCCGGTGCTGGCCATCGTCCCGGAGTTGAAGGACCAGCGCGAGGCCGTCCGCGTGAAGCAACCACTGCTGGTCCATGCCGCCTACGGCGAGCAGGCAGAAGTAATGCGCACCATTGCACGGAGGATCAGCGGATGAGCGTCGCCGACCGGCTGGGAACCGGATCGTCCTTCAGTCACGCCCCCCGGGGACGCAGCGCCCGGGGCCGGGCCAAGGCGATCACCCAAGGAGACGTTCCCGCCTACGAGCTGGTGCGTCTGCACTTGAACGAGGTCTCCCCCACTCCCCTCAATCCTCGCCGCAATTTCGGTACGGACGAGGAGAAGACCCGCTTCGGCGAGGAGCTGCGCCATGTGCAGCTCGCGGCCTGCGTGGCGGTCTCCCGCGATGCCTATCTGGCGCTGTGGCCCGAGCATGCGGACCGGATCGGGAACGCGGCCCATGTCCTGGTCAACGGTGAGCGCCGGTACCACAGCGCTTCCCACGTGGGCCTGGAGGCACTGGACTTCGTTGTCCGCGACGACCTCGCCAAGACACGGGAGGAGTTCATCAACTACCTCCTGCAGGAGAACCTCGAACGCGAGGACTTCGACGTGATCGAGCGCGCTCGTGGTGTGCAGCAACTCGTGGAGGTGTGCTCGGAACAGGCCGGGCGTGGTGCGCGGGCTCGCGCGGCGGAGCGGCTGGGCAAGGACCGATCGTGGGTGACCAATCAGCTGGCGCTGCTGGAACTGCCGGACGAGATCCAGGCGATGCTCAGCGCCGGCAGCCTGCCCGAGCGTGACGGGCGTGCGTTGGCCCGCTACGCCAAGGACAACCCCGGCCTGGACGCTGCGGGGCTTTTGGAGCACCTGAAGTCCGTGAAGGAGGCCGCTGCCCGGGCGAAGGCGGATGAACGCGCACAGTTGCAGGCCTTGCGCCGGACCGAGGACGAGCGCGGCTCGTTGTCCGCGGACAACGAAGCACCGGACGCGGAACCTCCGGCGGCAGCGGAGCCTGCGACGGCGGCAGAGCCTGCGGCACCCCGTGCAGCAGACGATGCGGACTCCCCCGGTACGTTGTCCGCGGACAACAACACTCCCCTTCGACCGGCTGACGACGGATCTTCCGCCGCTACTCCCCCGGCCGTCGCCGCATCGTCCGGTTCGTTGTCCGCGGACAACAACGAAGGCGGTGACGCCCAGCAGGACGCTGCTCTCCCCAAGCAGCAGCGCAACCCCGAGGCGATCACGCCTGCTCCGCAGAGTGCCGATGAGGCGGACTCCAAGGGTGAGCAGGCGGCATCCGGCCAGCCGAAGAGGCTGCCGTACGACAACGCCCCGTACGTCGTCCACCACCTGTACCGGAAGATGGATGCTGACGTATTCACCCAGGGCGCGCGTGTATGGATGCAGCTGCTGCGTGAGAACCACCCTGAGGAGTACAACGCTCTGCTGCAGGATCTGGCACAGCCTGAGCAGCAGTCGACCTGATCGACAGCACATGAGGGCCTGGTCATCCTGCGCAGGGAACGGCAGGACGACCAGGCCCTCGTATGGTCTGCGGATCGGACTGCTCTGCTTCTGGCGACAACTTCCCCCGGCCCAGGCTCTCCGCTAGGTGATGGAGGCAGAGAAGCAGGCGGCGCAGGTTCCTCTGGTTTGTTGTCCGCGGACAACACCATCGGCATCTGATCGGGTGTGGTTGTACGCCGCTCCCCGTCGCTGTGTCTGCTTGCCGCTGTATCGGCCGGTTCGTTGTCCGCGGACAACATGAGCGGTGCACTGCCGGAAGGGTGCAACCTGATGCTGTCGGCATGGGAGAGCCTGGTGGGGCTTCGTTGTCCGCGGACAACAAAGATGGTGTCCGGTCAGCAGGCGGTGTCGCTTTCCTCGTTGTTCCCTCAACTGCCAGACGGCTCAGTCGGCTCGTTGTCCGCGGACAACAAACCGGGGAGTGATGCTCAGCCCGATGCTGCGTGCTGCCTATGTCAGCAGCGCAGTACCGATGCGCTTTCGGCCATCCGTGGGGCTGAAGACCGGCAGCCTCCGAGCCGGGGGAGTGGGGGAGTGGGGGAGAGCCGGGCATGGAAGACAGCCCTCCGGACTGCCACCGCTTGTTCGTACTGCCGCTCGGGCATGACCTTGCCATGGCGGATGCTCTCACTTCTGTTTGTTGTAGCGGTCGATAGCGGCGAAGAAGGTCTCCACGAGGTGACTCGGCATGGAGTACCCCTGCACCTTTCCGAAGCCGGGCCCCTGTGCCCGGATCGGCGCCTGCATACCGGCCGGCCACCAGCCCTCCCGTACGCCCCGCTCCAGTACTCGCTTCAGGGCGCCGCTGTGCCCTCGCAGACTCCCACCGTCCGTACGGAGTTCTTCATCACTGACGAACCCTGAGTTGGACACGGCACCGAGGACGATGTCTTGGGCCCGCTGTGGAAGCGTCCGGTAGTACTGCAGGGCACGGTCGATGGTCCACGTCGTGTCGATCTCCACGTGGGCGGCGTACTCCTGGAGGAGGGCGAGAAGCCGGTCCTGGAAGTCGCCGCTGGGTTCTTCGATGGTGATCGTGATGCGCAACATCGCTCCGTAGCAATAGACGTTGTTAGCCCTGCTTCTAATGAGTGGAGAGGGTACCGAGACTCCTCCGTAGTCGGCGGGAGGACTGCGCCGCTCAATCGGGCACTGCCCTCCCGAAGCCGCAGCGCAACGCTGACAGAACCACAACACTCACTCCGCAGGCTGCCCGTCGACGAACCGGGTGCTGATGACGGGACGAGCACGGGACGGCTGGAGACGCTGACGAATCGGTAGGTTCTGTGCTGACGATCAACGCGGGGGAGGGGAGGACCATGGTGACAGCGACGGCGCCTGCCACGGTCGCGAAGCGGCCGTTCATCCAGCTCGGGTATTGAGTCCGCCCAGTACCATCTCAATCTCCCGAGCCGATCACCACGTAGTGCTGCGCGGTGCCCGAAAGGCGAAGCGGTGCCGTCGCGAACGGAACGCGTCTCCGGGCCCGATGAGTTCCTGACGCAGGACGTCGGGCTCGAGGCCGTGCGGCACGATCCGCTGTGCGACCTTTCCCCACCGCTTCGCCCGCCGCCTGCCGCACCCTGCCGCGCGGTCCGGCCGCGGACTCCGCGGCGGACAGCTGAACGGCGGGCACACCGCGGACGACACCGATTACCGGGCAGGCAGCCGCATCACTGGAGTGCCGATCGAGCACCTCTGGCCCCGGGACGCCCTGGTTGCTCAGCCACGCGCCCCGGTCGCGCCCGGCTCGCAGAGCGGCTGCGTCTGCGGCTGCCGGAGGACGCGGCGCTTGCCGCACAGCGCGCCCTCGCCGACAGCCTCGCCGCCCACGCTCGACAACTCGACAACTCGGGAACTCGGGATCGAAGTCGCTTCGGTCCGCGGCTTCGGCACCGCGGTCACCGATGTCCTTGCGCCGCGCCCGCGCATCTGCCGGGACCGGCGCGACGACACCCACGAAGTGCTCCGCAAACTCGCCGTCCGCCTCATCGCCCACAGACATGTCCAACAGCTTCACCAGCGCCTTCAACAGGTCCGGGACACAGCTGAAGAATTCCTCAAACGGCGTCTTGAGGTTCCTTTTGGACCCCGCTGCCAGTGTTCTTCCCGTCCAGCCGACCGGCCGGCGCAGGGGAAGGCACCGGCTCGCCACGGGCTCGGCGCCAAGGCTTCGCACACGTCACGCTTCACCGCGGTGCGAGCGCACGGTGCACAGGCCACTCTCCCAACCGGCGGCACAGGACGACAGCCCGATCCGTTGTGTACCACCCGGCCCAGGGAGAAGACCGCCATGTTCGCCAAGACCGCCCGCACTGCGCTCCTGCTGACCGCGAGCTCCGCCCTCATGATGACCGCGACGTCGACCGCCTCCGCCGCCACCGCACAGGACCTGGTGAAGCTCAACCAGGCCAACTTCGCCAAGAACGCCTGCAGCACGAACAGCCACGGCGAGGTCGGCTTCTACAGCAGCTGCACGGGAGCCGGCGGCTCCCCCGAGGCGTGGTGCGCGGACTACGCCAAGTGGCTGTGGGCCAAGACGGGAGCCCAGGTCGACGGCCTGACACCGGCGGCCGGCAGCTTCTTCCTGTACGGGCAGAACAAGGGCACCCTTCACACCGACAAGAGCTATGTGCCCAAGGTCGGCGACGCCGTGGTGTTCAACTACCTCGGCGGAGGCAGGGCCGATCACGTCGGAGTGGTCGTGCAGGTGTACGCCGACCGGACCATCCAGGTCACCAACGGCAACTTCGGCGGCAGCAACGCCGCCACCTCGACGGTGTCGTACAGCAAGGGCTACGGTCAGGTCGGCAGCAGCATCTTCGGCCAGACCATCAGTGCCTTCGTGTCCCCGGTGGGTCTGGAACAGGACGTTCCCGCTCCGCCCACCCCCCGCGTCCTGGCCGTGCAGAACGGTGTCCTGTACGCCCAGGAAGGCGGTCCGCAGACCAGCTGGACCTCGCTGACGGAGAACGTCAAGGCGTACAAGGCCACCAGCGACCGCATCGGCGTGATCAACCAGAACGACCAGCTGCTCGTCAAGGAAGGCGGCCTGAAGGCCGAATGGAAGAAGATCGCGGACGACGTGGTCGACTTCGACCTCGACGGCGACGTGGTCGGCGTGCTGCAGCCGGGCAACGTGCTGCACACCAAGACGGGCTCGCTCGACGCCAAGTGGCACACCACCAACGGGGTCACCGCGTTCGACCTGGACACGAACCGGGTCGGCGTGACGACCACGGACGGCAAGTTCATGGTCCAGGAGGGCAGCCTGGACGCCTCGTGGCAGCACCTCACCGAGGGCGTGTCGTCCTTCGACCTCGACGGCGGCCGGATCGGCGTGCTGCGCGGCAGCAAGCTGTCGGTCAAGGACGGCGGTCTGAAGGAGCGCTGGTACGACACCGACGGCATCTCCCGGTTCTCCGTGTCCGGCAACCGCATCCTCGCCGAGCACAACGGCAAGCTCGTCCTGCAGGAGGACGGCCCGCAGAGCACCTGGAAGACCGTCGCCAACGGCCCGATCGGTGACTTCGAAGTCAGCGGCGACAGGATCGGCATGATCCAGAACGGCAGCCTGTACCTGAAGACCGGCGCCTACGACGGTCCCTGGTACCAGACGTCCAACGTTTCCGGATTCGACCTGTCCTGACCCTCCGAAGGGGCTCGGCCGGCACCCGACCGGCCGGGCCCCTTCACGCGTCCACCCGCGGGAACACCCCGTCCACGGAGCCGGAGCCGACAGCTCACACCTTCGTGCCGGGCACGCAGCGCCGCTGCGTGCCCGGCACGAAGGTGTCTTGTTTTGGCCCACCAGCCACACCTGGCTTTCACCCCACCCGGGTTACATTGAGGCGACCGCGGGGGGTGGCATGGAGATCCGCATATTAGGGCCGGTCGAAGCCGTGATCGACGGACGCCCGATTGCCATCAAGGGACCCAAGGCGTGCACACTGCTCGCCATCCTGGCCATGTACACGGACCGGACCGTCTCGCTGGACGAGCTGGTGGACGCCCTGTGGGACGAGGACCCGCCGGAGCAGGCGCGCAGCTCCCTCTACACCCACATATCGGCGCTCAGACGGGCCATCGCGGGCGGTGCCGCGTCACTGCGCCGCAGCAGCGGCGGTTACCAGCTCGCGGCCCCCGAGGACCAGGTCGACCTGCACGTGTTCACGCGCGATGCGGCCGCAGGCCGGGCAGCGCTCGCGGACGGCGATCTCGAGGAGGCCGCCTCCCGGCTCACCGCGGCGCTCGCCCTGTGGCGCGGCCCGGCACTGGGCGGAGCGCGCGGAACCTGGGCCGAGGGCGAGCGCGCCCGGCTGCGGCAGTCACAGCTGACCGCCCTGGAGGACTGGGCCGAGGCCCACCTGGCGATGGAACGCGGCGAAGCCGTCATTCCCGCACTGACGGCGGCGGTCGGTGAGCACCCGCTCAGAGAGCGGTTGCGCGGCCAGCTCATGCTCGCGCTGCACCACACAGGCCGCCAGGCGGAAGCGCTGGCCTGTTACCACGAGGGCCGACAGGCGCTGCTCGAGGACCTGGGCGTGGACCCCGGCCCCGCCCTGCGATCCGTTCACGAGCGCATCCTGCGCACCGAGCCGAAGAGCCCGGCCCGCGTCCCGGCCGAGACCGCATCCCGTCCCAGCCAGCTTCCGCGCAACATAGCCGATTTCACCGGACGGACAGCACAGGCCGGGCACCTGGTGCGACAGCTGACCGAGACATCCGACACACTGCGGGTCTGCGCGGTCTTCGGCCAACCCGGCGCGGGCAAGTCCACCCTGACCACCCACGTCGCACACGCCGTACGCACCCACTTTCGCGACGGGCAGCTGTATGCGAACCTGCGCGGTGTCCACGCCGTACCCGCGGACACCGGTGAAGTGCTCGCCGGATTCCTGCGCGCCCTGGGAGTGGCCAAAACAGCGATCCCCGACGACACCGACGAACGCGCCCGGCTCTACCGCTCGCTGCTGGCCGAACGCCGTGTACTGGTCCTGCTGGACGACGCACGAGACGAACGCCAGGTCCGCCCGCTGCTGCCCGGCGGCAACTCGTGCGCGGTACTGGTCTCCAGCCGTGAGCGCATGGGCGCCCTGGACGGAGCCGTCCACACGCACCTGCCCGTGCTGGACGACGACGAAGCTCTGGAACTGCTCAATCGCGTGGTCGGTGACGAACGCGTGGCGGCAGAACCCCGTGCGGCCGAGGAAATCGTACGACTGTGCGGGCAATTGCCACTCGCCGTGCGCATCGCGGGCGCCCGACTGGCCGCCAGACCGCAGTGGCAACTGTCACGGCTCGCGGAGCGCCTGAGAGTACAGTGCCGGACGCTGCAGGAACTCACCCTCGGCGACCTGGAAGTGCGCAGCAGTCTGGCCTTCAGCTACGACGGCCTGGCACGGCGCGAACGCACGGCCCTGCGGCGGCTGGGACTGCTCGACGTCAGCACCTTCGGCGGCTGGCTCGTCGCCCCGCTGCTCGGCTGTTCGCCGACCGACGCCGAAGAGATCGTGGAACGACTGGTCGACGCCCAACTGGTGACCCTCATCGGGGAAGAAGGCGGTTTCCTGCGCTACCGCCTGCACGATCTGACCCGCGTGTTCGCACGACAGCAAGGCGAGGCGGAAGAGACAGAGGACGAAGTACTGGCGGCCTGCACCCGGGCCGCACAGACCTGCCTGGCCCTGACGGAACTGGCCGGCCGAAGCATCCCGCACGCCGGCTTCGACCAGCCGACCAGAGCCGACACCGACCCCTTCGTCGACGACTGCGCCGTCACCGAACTGCTGGCCGACCCCGAGGCATGGTTCGATGCCGAGCAGACCACGCTGATCGGCATCGTGGAACGGATCAGCGAACTGAACCTGACGGACATGGCCACACGGCTGGCAGCCGGCCTGTGCGCATCCCACTTCTCCGTCCGCAACCAGTTCACCCAGTGGTGGCGCACCCACGCGGCCGCACTGGCAGCCGCTCGCCGAGCCGGTGACCGCGCGGGCGAAGCCCGGCTGCTGTCCGGCCTGGGATGGCTGCGATACGAACAGGACCGGTTCGACGAGGCACAGACCTACTACGACCAGGCCATCAAGGCGTTCCGCGACAGCGGCGACCGCCACGGGGAAGCGACCACCCTGCTGTCGCTGAGCACCGTGCAACGAGAACGCGGTGAACTGGCGCGGGCACGATCCTCGATCGACTCGGCCCTTCCCTGGCTGGAACAGCCGGCCCACATCGCGCAGGCGGCCCACGGCCTCGGCCGCGTCCTCACCGAACAGGGTGAACTCGAGCAGGCCCTGAGCGAATGCGTGCACGCCCTGCAGCTCTACCGGCGCCTCGGCGACCGGCGCGGGGAGGCCATCACGCTCCGGTCGGTATCCATCGTCCACCGGGCCGCCGGCCGCCTCACCGAGGCAGCCGAGCACGCCGAAGCCGCCGTCGGGATCCTGCACGACCTGGGCGACCGCCTCATGTACGCCTACGCGATCCAGGCCCTGGCCAAGGTCCGCATTCGCCAGGGGCTCGGCGACACCATGCGCCACGAACTGCTGGAGTGCCTGCGAACCTGCAACGAAATGCAGGACGGCTTCGGCCAAGCCCTGACGCTGCGCACACTGGGCGAACTCGACCTTGCGACAGGCCGCCCGCAGCACGCAATCGACCATCTGAACCGCTCGCTGCAGTGGTGGACTGCACTGGACCTGCCGACCTGGCAGACGCGAACACTGCGGGACCTCACGACCGCTCGCGCGGAACTGGCGCGGTCGGGCAGGACCGCGAACACCCGACCGGAAACAAACGAACCGAGAGAGGGGACCTCCTTCACCACCCGGCAGCCGGGATGCCGGTGACGCCTCGGACACATTCCCAGCCCAGGGCACGTCCGGGCCGCCATCGGATTCACAACGGTTCATGTTCGAAGCGATGAGTCTTTGCAGCGGCGTCGTGCACCAGGGCGCCTCCGACCGCCTCGCCGTGCTCCTGCAGAACGCGGTGGAGGCAGCCGGTGGCGCCTGGAGGAGGTGCTGGAGGCGGTGAACGTGGTCGTGCCCGACGGGCTGGTGCCCCCTGACATCGTCGTCGCCGACGCGGAGCGACGGCGGGCCATGTCACCACAGTCACCGAGCCCTTCCCCTTCGCCATCGCCCCGGCCGGCTCGCCCAGCAGTAGCGTGACGCGCTACTCGGGATGTCGGTTCCGGTCGGCACGGCCGCCGCGGTGACGGAACGCTTCGCTCGGCGAGCCGGCAGTCGACTCGGCGGGCGGGGTATTCACTGCTGGCACATCAGATCCGCGATCACGGCAACCGGCAGGGACGGGTTGGCCGCTGCTGCCTCCGCCACCTCCCCGTCCGTGTCAGCCAGCAGCTCTGCGATGAGCGGTGGCGGGAGTGCCGGGTGGTCGGCGGCCACGGGTCTTGTTCGTCGGTCCGCCAGGCAGACGAGCAGCGCCGAGGCTGTTGCCCTGCGGTGCCGGGCAACCTCACGGAGCACCTTCCGCACTGTCGGTTTGTGCCGGACCAGGTCCTCCAGCAGCGCCGGGGCGCATCCGGGTTGGTTGCCACTTTGGCCAGGACACGGACGCCGTGTCGGTCGGCCATGGCGCGCAGCTGCGCTTCGGTGAGGCCGGGGTGCGCAGCGAGGGCCTTGACGACTTTCGCGTCGGGGTCGTCGGCCAGCCGGTCGCGTATCTGCGGCGGCAGGTCGCGGTGGTGGGCCACGAGCATGCGGGCAGCCGGGTCCGGTGACGTGGCCAGTTCTTCGACCTCGGCGGGGCGGGCGGCGGCGACACGGGGCAGAAGGGTGGCACCGATCTTGGTGGTTCGGGCCAGGCGGGTGAGCACGTCGAGTGGCACACGTGGATGGTGGGCCAGCTTGCGACGTACGTCGGGGTCGCGGTCGCCGGCCAGCGCAC
Source organism: Streptomyces minutiscleroticus (assembly GCF_014650875.1). Taxonomy (GTDB): domain Bacteria; phylum Actinomycetota; class Actinomycetes; order Streptomycetales; family Streptomycetaceae; genus Streptomyces; species Streptomyces minutiscleroticus. The sequence continues at coordinate 117,265 of NZ_BMVU01000017.1, read as the reverse complement.
GGATCAGGGCATCGTCGATCGTGGGATTTCCGGCGAGGTCGGCGCGGACACCGGGAGCGGGGTCCGCGGCGAGTCGTGCGCATGCCTGCTGGGGCAGGTCCTGGCGGGTGGCGAGCGCCGAGCGCAACAGCATCGACGGATGGTCCACAAAGCTGATGACGGCTTCGATGGGGGTGGCGGGGTTACGGAGTGCCGCCTGCTGCATGTCGTGGACGGTGGATTCGTGCGAGCCGTCGCAGGAGGCGCCCGGGGGCAGGTCGCAGTCCAGTCGTGGGCACTGCCGATCGTGAACGAAGGGGGTCTTCTCGCGGTCACAGACCAGGCAGCGCCGCGCCGCGGGCAGCCCTTCCCCTGTCATCAACCCTGACAGTGTGGCCGCAGGTGTCGCTTCGTTGCCCGCCACCGCACGGCGGACCTCGGCATGCGGATGCGCCGCCAGCCTCGAGGCCACGTCCGCAGTGGCCCACAGCGCCAGCTCGGCGACGACACGTACGTCCGGGTCCGCCTCGAGCGTGTCCACCACGGCGGACGGGAGACCGGGGCAGGCCGCCAGCCTCTCCCGGCGCTCACCGGCCGGATCCGCCGCGAGGAGACGCGCCCACTGCGGGCGGCAGACACCTCGGTCGAGCAGGGCAAGGGCGGCATCCGGCCGGACGGAGGGATCCACGTCGGCGCCGAGCAGCCGGCCCTCGTACGCGAGTTGCACAGCGCTCTCGTGGACGCGCTCGGCCAACGGGACCGCTTGTGCATGGCTGAGGTCCGCGCGGCCCGCGAGAACCGTGGCGATGTCGTCATCCGCGATGGATATCAACCAGTCGACCGACTCGGACGACAGGGCCGGATTGGCGGCGAGCCCGCACAGGATGTGATGCACAGCGGCATCCTGCCCGGAGTGCGTGTGACAAGTGCGCGATTTCTCCGTCGACGAGTGGGCGGGACGCCCGGATACGTGCCCAGCACGGTACCCGGCGCGGTTCTTGTACTTCGCGACCGCACTGCGCATCGTCGTGGTGGTCGCCTACAGCGAGGTCTGATCCTCCTCGCCCCTGGACGATCGCTGGTTGCGCTCGCTTCGCGTGCCGCGCCGTACTCGAGTGCGGGCAGTGGTCGGCACCAGCGCTGCCGCGTCTCGGGTGGTTTCTGCCGTGACGGTTCAAAGATGAAAGACGGGGGCGATGCGAGTGGGGGTACGGGTGGCCTCCGCCCGCCCCCGGTCGGGTGCGGCGCCGTAGGGGTGCCGTTCCGGGGTGGCGGTCGAAGATGGGCTGAGTGCGGGGCATCGGATGCATCGCATGGAGCAAGTACGGATGCGGATGCGGCCATGGGAATGTCCAGGGGCCTGAGGGGGTGCTCTTTAAGAAGAGACGCGCGCCGTATGCAAGGTCCTGACCTGCAGTTTTGCCGAACTGATGTTGTCCCGTGGGGCACATTTGCCGAGACGGAATGTCAATGTGGCGGACACACTTGACCCAGGAAATCAAGCTGCGCTTGATTTCCTGCGAGGGTCCTGGTGGATGACAAACCCGCAGGTCACGACCGCGACCGATGCGCCGAGTGGCGCCCGCGAGCGGAAGTCCGGACCCGCGAGATGTGCTGTCATCGCAGCACAGGAAATCAACTCCTGCTTGATGTATCGCTCTCGCGCGTTCAGAAAATCAAGCTGCGGTGGATTTCTGAGGCGTCCCGGCGCTGTACTCCCCGGTTGTCGGCCCCGATGGCGCGCCATCGCATCAAAAGACAAGCCCAGGTTGATTTTTGGGCTAGTCTCATGGGCGCCTGAGTAACAAGGAGGTCCTGTGACATCAGATCCACCGGCACGGCGCCGGCCCCGCGCCGTTGCTGCCACCACGTCCGACGACGCAGGCTTCGACGACCTGCTGCAGATCCTCGGCGAACAGCTCGGCCGGAGCACCCAGGGCGGCGATCCGCGCAACGGGCGCAAACTCAAGAACGTCGTCCTCGAGTACGAGGCGCACCATACGGCCGTCCACGACATGGCCGGCAACGCCGGTTACAGCCTGGCCTCCAACTGGTTCACCCAGCTGCTCGCCCAGCTCGCCGTCGCCAACAGCATCACCAAGTCCCAGCTGTGTGTGTTCCTGTACGTCGCCGGAGGCCAGGAACGCGGCACCGGCATCGCCCAGTACACCCAGCAGGAGATCACGGACGGGCTGAACAAGCTCGCCGCCCAAAAGGGCGGCAAGATGATCACCCGGTCCACCGTCAACCGCGCCATCAAAGCGCTGGTGGGCTACAAGTGGGTCGAACAGCTCGGCAACGGCCGCGTACAGCTCAATGTGCGCCTGTGGTTCCACGGCACCAGCACCGCCCAGCACCAGGTCCTGGAACACCTCGCCGTCCAGCACGACCACGACCCCGAGGCCTTCCCCCACGGCATCGGCCCCGAAGCCCACCAAGAGGAACTGGACCTCGGCGTCGCTCCGTACCGCGACCAGCGTGAGAGGCGCACCGGGTGATACCCCTCCCTCGATCGCACCGCTGCTCGTCATCAGAAAGGAACGCCCATGGCTGAGGTCATGTCGCCGGTCGTGTCCGAACGCATCTGGGCCCTGCCGGTCTCCCCGGCGGCGGTGAAGTTCCTGCAGTACCTGCTCTACCGCAGCGACTTCGGCGGCCAGCTGCCCGTACGGCAGAAGCAGATGGCCGCCGAGTACCGCGTCACCCCCCAGGCGGTGAGCAACCTCATCGCACCCTTGTGCGAGCTGAACATCGTGCTGCGCCCGAAGAACGAGGACGGCAGCAAGGGCAACTCCTACCGACTGCACCCGTTGGCCGCGAAGTACGCCAGCACGCAGGACATGGAGGCCGCCTTCCGCACCACCATCGCCCGCATCAAGGCCGGTGACCTGCCCCACCTCAAGCTCCCCGCCTATGCCGCCGTACCCCCGGCGCAAGGCCGGCCGGACCTGCACGTCGCGTGAAGCGGCAAAAACAGGGGCCCCGCCGATGCCCGGCGGGGCCCCTGTGCCTGAGTAAAAGGTTGCTTGCACTATACCCAGGCCCGGCCGCGTCCACGGCTTTACCTACGCCACCGGACCGTACCGCACGCGGAACGGCCTTCTGACGGCAGCGACCATCTGATGCGTGCCTGAAACGTCTGTTTTTCAGGCGACCGCGTGCAGGCCGCCCTTGCCCGGTTTGGGCGGGCGCTTGGCGTAGCCGGGGACCTTGACCGGGGGCGGGCCGCTGACACTTCGCATGGGGCCGGGTGCGTCAACACAGAGGCTGTGCGGGCCGGAAGATCCGGCGCTTTGTCCCGATGACGGACCGGGACGGTCCGAAAAGGCGGCGCCGTGGGGAGTGGTCCCTCTCACGGTGCCGCCCGGCACATGGCCCAAGAAGCCGTCGAAGCCGGCTACGGACACCGCGCGCTGCTGGCGCTGCTGGCGCTGCTGAAGTGCGTCAAGGCCATGGTTTGGGTGCCATCTGGTTCAAGCGCTGTCACTCAATGATCGTCTTCTTCTCCGGTCGAGGAACGCCGCGAGACGGCGCTCTCCGGCATCTGCGCCGGGGGCCGGTAGCTCCTCAGCCCTGGCGGGCTTGCGGTGCCCCGCCGGGGTGGCCGGCCGCCGTCGGCGGCTGACGGGCCCGTTGAGGTTTTCAATGCCGATACCCGGGTGAGCCCGGAACCGGGTTGCCGTGGCACACGCGCGCCTGATCATCGCAAGGCCGAGGCATCGTCGTGGCTGACTTTCGGGGGCGCGGGTGGAGAACCGGCGCCGTGAGGGCTGAGGAAGATGCCGGGCAACCGCTGCGACCTTTGCCGCTTCCGTCGAGTCCAGGCACGGATGCGTTGTGCCGAAGCCGGCGTCCGTGCGTGCCGGGGGAGTGTGTGCCGATCGTGTTGGCCCGTTGGAGTGAAGCTCGGAGACGGACGCGATGGTGCGTGACGTGTCCGCTGGGGCTGGTGGTGCCGACCGAGCTGCCGGGCGGGAAGGGGACCGGGTCCATGGGTCGGCCGGACCGGCAACGTCCCTACGGCAGCTGCGACGTCCGGCCCCGTGGGAGGAGCGGCGCGGGTTGGAGATGTAAGAGAGCGCCACCCTCATCACCCCTGTGACCTGCGGAGATGATCTGTGAGACCAAGACCGTACGATCTGGCACCCAGATCGCTGGAACGCGGAGCACGATCAGAGAACCGGAGTGCCCAGTTCCTGAGGTCGTGGCACCGAGGCTGCAGGATCTGCCACCACGGCTGTGAGATCTGGGCACTGCTGTCGCAGAACAGCACTAGATTGACGTGACGTACATGAGCAGGGGGGTGTGAATCGGCCATTGCGGCCCCGCGTCGTGTCCGGATGAGCAATTGACACGGCGGTCAAGCTGAGCAGATTGACTTCTTGCACATGTACGTTAAGTTCATGTGATCGGCTTACAGGCCGTTATCGACGTGCTACGGATCCGATATGTGCGGGGGCCTCTTGGGAGCAGCACGCAGACTGGTGGACGCCGACACCGGCGAGGTCGTCCCCTATGTGCCGTACGCCTTCTCCGGGCGGCACACCCAGGTGGACAAGGCGCGTGTCGAAGCGATCACAGTGAGCACGGCGTTCACGCCCAGTCAGAAGTTTCTCGTCCTGTGGTGGATCGGGGTCTCTCCGGAAGGCCTGGAGCCTTTGCGGGCCACCGGAGCGGACATCGCCAAACGCGTGGGCATGTCCGCCGACGCCGTCGGGAAGATCAACAGGAAGCTGGCCAAGCACCGCATCCTGATCGTCAGAGGGCGCATCGGCAACTATAATTTCTACCGCATCAGCCCGTACATCTCCTTCCACGGGACCGGGGCCGAGCAGCGCGAAGCGGTGAAGACCTGCAATCCGCCGGACATTCCGGGATTCGACGACAACACCCCTGCTCGGTGGGAGGCTCAGTGATCAACGAGGACAAGCACAGGAATCTGGACCTGCTGCAGCGCACGGCCGGTATGAGTGCCAACCAGCGTCTGGTGGTCATGCTGTACGCCCTGCACCCCACCGACCGGGCCGGGGCGGTCATCGAGACCGCCGTCAACCTCGCGGAGCTGGTCGGCATGTCCCCGTCGGTGTTCTCCCGCACCCGACGGCAGGTCGTCGAGGCCGGGTGGCTGGAGGAGTCCGACCGTCTCGCCCACATCAAGTACTACCGGCTCAGCCCCAAGGCCACCGGTGAGAACGTCGTGGTAGAGCTGCGGCGCGCAACCTGAGGCGTTCCGCCAGCCGCACCTCATGTACTTCACGTCAATGAGGTCGGTCCCTCAGGACGTCCTTCCTTCCCTATGATCAATAAGGAAGGGTGCGGCGGTCCGTACCAGGCCGTTTCCGCCCCGTGCCGTCCTGCGTCGTGCGGTGTCGGACCACATCCGGTCCCCCCCCCCACGACGCGTGCACGCGAAGGGCGGGCCGCAGGTCCCTCAGGAGCCGCACTTATCGGGCGGGCCGCTCCGCCCCAGGAAGCGCCCCTTCGCACACTGCAAGCGATCGACCGTCTCCGCTGACCGGCCCTTCGACCCCGTTCACACCGCGTCCCCGGTCGCCGGCGGCGGCGCCGTCCCGGACGCCGCCGCAGCCATCGGCCCTCAGCAGTGCTGCGCCGACGGTGTGCCGCCGAACTCGACACCGACCCGGCAGGGCACCTGGACGGCGGAGGTCCGCGCGGTATCCCCGAACAGCGCACGTGCGTGCTCGGGGTCGAGGGTGAACTCGATGCGGTCGCACTCGTGAGGCCGGTCGGGAGGACCGACCATCAGATGGAAGGCCAGTACGCCGTCGGTGTCCTGGGAGGTGGTGACCACCGCGTCCACGATCCCGGATATCGGTCGGGGAGCCTGCTCCTGCATAACCGGCCTTCCTTGTCGTCGCTCAGCTGCTCATCACGGCCGGGTCGTTCCCGGCGTCCAGTTCGTGCGCGAGTTGCGTCCACAGCCGGGCAGGCCCCTGCGCGAGCTGTGCCATGGATTGCTTGCCGTGCACCGGTCGTGGGGCCGTGATCCGCTCCCGGGCCTCGGGCCACCGTCGTAGGGACACCGAGCATGCGCAGGACGCCGCGGCCGGCCCGCCGGGCCGCAGCGAAGGATCACCACGCGGCGACCGCGGACCGCGCAGCAGCCGGCCGGGCAGTGACGGGACGGCTTCGAAGGCCGTCCACGGGCGGCGGACCGCGGACAGAGCCCGGTCCGCGAAGGCGGCGGGAGGAGGGCACGCCTTCGCGGACCGGGAGCCGCGGCCCGGCACGGGGTGTTCGCCGCGGCGGTCCTGTCGCGCACATCGGCGACGGTGGCCGGTGCCGGGTCGGCCTCGGCGGCAACATGCTGCAGTGAGGCATCGGAGCGGGTGCGCACGTGGTCGCGGTCCTCGCCGTCCGTCTGCAGAGCGGAGCCGGCGGTGACGCGGTGGGCGCTGACTCGCTCCACGGAAGAGCCGGTGGCCGCGCCGCCCGGGAACCCGGCCGGACGGGGCGCACTCCCTGAGGCCATGGGCGTCACCTTCGGCCGAGGTCGTCGGAGTGTGTCCCCGGGAGCGCGGCGAGCCGGCCCGTGACGGGCGGAGACAACATTCCGCGGTCCGCATCGGTGTGTGCGGCGGCTTGTCCCGGTGCGGCGAGGACGAGGGCGCCGGCCGGGACCGTACCGCGGACCCTGCCATGCGACAGCTGCGAAGACATGCTGTCCTCCCCCCCGGTCGAATTCGGTGACAGAAAGTCTGCGCAACGTTCTGGTCTGCGGGAAGGGATGCCCGAGCGGACAAACCGGCCTTGGCCTACTCGGTCCAGCGCAGCGGCAGGCACGTCCTGGTCGCTCGGAGGCCGCCCCGGGCGCCGGCCGGGCCGGGGCCCCAGCCGACCGGCGCGGAGAGCCGTCGAGGTCTCCGCCCGGGAAGCGGACATCACGTGCGGGCCGTGTCCAGGGCGCGCTCGGGTTCCTCGGCCACCTCCACCACCTGGCGGACGTTCCAGAGCGCCAGCAGACCGGCTACGGCCAGCAGGGCCGCCTGGACGTCCAGGGCCAGGGGAAGGCTGATCCAGGCCACCAGGGTGCCGGCGCAGATCAGGCCCAGAGCCTGGGATGCGTCGAAGACGCTCTGGAGGCTGGCCATGACGCGACCGCGGGTCGCGTCCTGCGTGTGCATCTGGGTCACGGACATCCGGCCCGCGAAGGCCGCGATCCCCGGGGCTCCCAGTACAGAGAACAGACCGACGAACCAAGCCATGGAGGTGGTGAGATAGGCACTGTTCCAGGTCGCCGCGGTCATCACGGAGAACACGACCAGGGACCAGCCGAGCAGTCTCCCCGGTTCGGTGCGCCGGGCCAGCATGCCGACGAGCCCGCCACCGACCATGCCGCCGATGGCCTGCACACCGCGCAGCAGACCGGTGTCGCTCTCTCCGCCGCCCAACCGGTCCGTCACGAACACCACGAACAGGACCGCGAACAGGCCCTGCGCCAGACCCATCAGGCCCACCGTCACCACCATGGCCCGCAGCCCGGGGCGTGTCCTGATCTCCCGGAGTCCCTCCAGGTAGGCACGCCAGGCCGTCTGGTGGATCGGTACCTCGCGGGAGACGCCGAAGGGCCGCAGCAACAGCACGATCGCCAGCAGGAAGGAGGCGGCGTCGGCGACGAGGATGCCGGCCAGGCCGAACCAGCCCAGGACGAAGCCGCCCAGAGAGGCACCGCCGAGCCTGGCCAGGTTGCCGTTGATGCTGACGAGCCCGTTCGCGGCGGGCACATCCTGGCGCTCGACGAGGGAGGGCAGCAGGGCGTACTTGGCCGGCTGGAACACGGTGGACAGTGCGGCCTGCACAGCGGTGACGATGTTGACGATGAAGACCTGGTCGGGTCCGTGCACCGCGATCAGTGGCAGCAGTGCCGCCACCTGTGCGAGGCTCACCCACATCATCGTCCGGCGCCGGTCCCACCGGTCGGCCAGCACACCCGCCACGGGCGAGAGCAGCAGGGCCGGCAGCAGCTCCACGAGGAAGTTCGTCGCGGTCGCTCCCACCGAACCGGTGAGCTGATACACGTAGACCGGCATGGCGACCATAAACATCCAGTCGCCCGTCTCCGAAATGAATCCGGAAATCCATAGACGGCGGAATCCCGGATTTGCCAGCGGGCCTTTCAGTGAAAGTCTCATAAGTCCCTCTCGCCCTTTCATGCCTCCCTCGCCGGGAGGGCCCTCCGGGGTGTCATTCGTCAAGCGGAGTCCAGCAACTCGCCTGCATGGTACAGGCATTGGATGCCGCGGAGCACTGCTCAGGCCGACTGTTCAACTGATGACGAGGTGCGGTCGAACACCGCACTCATACACGTGCCGAACGCATCCGGAATTGCCTTCGTTGACATGCCGAATATCGGCCTTCTAGCGTCGCAGACATGCTTCCCACCGACATCAACCTGCTTCCCGTGCTTGGCCGGCCCACTTTGTCGGGCGACGGCCGTTACGCGGTCGTGAGTGTTTTCCGACCGGATGTGGACGCCGATGAGAACGCCAGCGAGCTGTGGGTGGCCCAGACGGACGGGTCCTCCCCGGCCCGTCGCCTCACCCAGGGCTCGAACGACGGCGCGCCGGCTTTCTCACCCGACGGGCGCTGGCTGGCCTTCCTGCGCCCCGGACCCGCCGGACCCGCGCAGCTGCACCTGCTGCCGATGGACGGCGGCGAACCGTTCGCAGTGACCGACCTGCCGCTGGGAGCGGGCCAGCCGGTGTGGAGCCCGGACTCGCGCCGGATCGCCTTCGCCGCGCGTGTCGCCGAGCCGGGCAGGTACCTGCCCGGGGTGCCGCCGCGCAAGGAGCGGCCCCGCCGCATCACCACCCTTCGCTACATGTCGGACGGCATCGGGTTCACCTTCGACCGGCCGCACCAGATCTTCGTCACCGACCCGTTCTCAAGGACACCGGTGACGACGCAGGTCACCAGCGGGGAGCACGGCAGTTACGACGTGGCATGGAGCCCGGACGGGCAGCTGCTGACGTTCATCTCCGGCCGCCACGAGACGCACGCCGACGACCTGCGCCGTGACATCTGGGTCTGCGCCCCGGACGGCACCGGACTGCGGGCGCTGACCGACGGCGGCCTGGAGCTGGGCTGCCCGCGCTTCTCGGGCGACGGCACGGTCGTGTGCTTCGCCGCCGAGACACTGGACGAGCACAACCGCGCCAGCGGAGCCAACAGCTACGGCCTCTGGTCGGTGGCCGTCGACGGTTCGGCACCGCCGCGCCGGCTCACCGACCCGGAGCCGTACCACCTGAGCTTCGCGAGCCAGATGATCGCGCCCGCCTCCGACGGCGTGTACTTCGCCAACGACTACCGCGGCGAAGTCCACCTCATCCTCGTGCCCTACGACGGCGGCGAACCCGAGCCCGTCATCACCGGTCCCCGGCAGGTCAACGGATACGCGATCGCCGAGGGACCGGAGGGCACCACGATCGCCGCCGTGCTCTCCGACGCCGGGAGCGCGGGCGACCTGGTGGCGCTGCGCGGCGGCGAGGAGCGGGAACTCACCCCCTTCGGAGCCGAACTGCGTGCCCGTGCCGGCCTGTTGCCGGTGGAGGAGTTCACCGCCAAGGCCGAGGACGGCTACGTCCTGCACGGCTGGACGGTCCGCCCGGCCGGCCCCGGTCCGCACCCGGTGCTGCTTCAGATCAAGGGCGGCCCCTTCACACAGTGGGGGTACACCCTCAACGGTCCGGCGTCCTTCGAGGAAGCCCAGGTCTACGCGAGCGCCGGCTACGCCGTCGTACTCGGCAACCCGCGCGGCACGTCCGGATACGGCCAGGCGCACGGCCGGTACGCGGCGAGCGACCTGGCGCGCCGCACGGCCACCGACCTGCTGGCCCTGCTGGACGCCGCCCTCGAGGCACCGGACCTGGACGAGACACGGGTCGGGGTCCAGGGCGGGTCGTTCGGCGGCTACATGGCGGCGTGGATGGCGGCGCACCACGGAGAAAGATTCCGGGCCGCCATGGGCGAGCGCGGCTGCTACGCGATCGACAGCCACTTCGGATCCGCCGACGACGGAGTCAACAACTCCATCGCACTGTACGGCGCGGACCAGGAACGGTGGGCGGAGATCAGCCCGCTCACCCACGCCGACCGGATCAGGATCCCGATGCTGCTGATCCAGTCGGAGGAGGACAGGCACACACCGATGGAGCAGGCCCAGCGGATGTTCGTGGCCCTGCGCACCCGTGGTGTGCCCGCCGAGATGCTGCTGTTCCCCGGCGAGGGCCATGACATGTCACGCACCGGCCTGCCCAGCCACCGGGTGGCGCGGTACGAGGCGATTCTGGAGTGGTGGGCCCGCCACCTGTGACCCGGCCGTCCTCCCCGGCCCCGACCGCGCCGACGCAACGTTGATCGCTGACGCGGTGCACGGCATCGGGGCCGACTCAGCTCGTGCAGCCAGCGACTCGATCAGAAATGAGGTAGGCGACGGTGACGGATTCCAGCGCCGGCGAGTACTTTCTCTCCACTTATCTGACCCCGCCGGGCGAGCGCTCGGTCATCTCCCCGCGACACGACCACAACGTCTCCCTGTGGCGGCGCTCCACCGGCTCCGTCGAACTCGTCCGACACTGGGAGCTGGAGCGGATCAGCGGACAGAAGCACCACGCTTGGCCGTTGTTCACCACGGAGCGCACCGAGGCCCTGCTCAACAAGCTGCTGGCCACGGAGGGACTGTCGACGGCGGACCTGAGCGCCAGCTGGGGCACGCCCGGACTGCCGGGCTACGCCCCCGTACCGGTCCCGGCCGGAGCCGAGGAACTCCCCGTGCACAGCCTCGCGCACCTGTTCAGCGGGATCCTGATGGACAGCAGGATCTTCCGGGAGGAGAACATCATCGGGATGGCCGTCGACGCCGCCCCGGACCTGGTCCTGGAGGACAAGCTCCCGCCCTACTACTACGCCGGCTGCGTGTCCGTGAAGGGACGGATCACCTTCGCCCCGGTGGAGTCACCGGCCCCGCTCTACCATGCGGCCGACCGCCTGTTCGGCAAGGAACCGGGCACGCTGATGGCGCTGGCGTCGGCCTGCCGTACCGCCATCGGGTACGACGCGGCCGCCGCCGTCGCCGAGCTGGAGCTCCTCGGCGGCCGGGTGCAGCCCTGGGCCGCCTCCTTCGGGCTGGTGAAGAAGGTCATCGCCGAGGCCGGGCGCCGGCTGGCCGGAGACCCCACGCCGGACTCCAGGTTCACCGCCGAGGAGAACCTGCAGAGCGCGGTGATGAAGGTGATCCAGGAATGCTGTGAACTGATCATCATCCGGAACGTCGAGAAGCTGAGGGAACTGGGCGGTGTCCGCACCGAGGACTGCTACCTGTCCGTCAGCGGCGGCTTCGGGCTGAACGTCCAGGCGAACACCCTGGTCCTGGACCGCTTCGGGTTCCGCGGCCTGCTCACACCGCCGTGCGCCAACGACTCCGGGGTGGCCCTCGGTCTCGGGCTGCTGGGCCTGTACGGCACCGGCGCCCTGGACGGGGCGGATCTGCGCATCGACCACGCGTACCACGGCAACGACCTGGCGGACGTGGACGAGGCGCTCACCGAGTTCGCCCCGTGGATCGAGGAGGTGTCGGACTTCTCGGCCGACCGGTTCGTGCAGGACCTCACCGACGACGTGGTGGTGTGGGCAGACGGCGCTGCGGAGATGGGGCCTCGGGCGCTCGGACATCGCAGTCTGCTCGGGGACCCGCGCTCGGAGAAGGTCAAGGACCTGCTCAACGAGTACAAGCAGCGGCAGTGGTGGCGGCCGGTCGCACCGATCGTGCTCGCCGAGCACGCGCACGAGTGGTTCGAGCAGAACCGGCTGTCGCCGTACATGCTGGAGGCGGCCGTCGTCCGCGCGGAACTGCGCGACAAGGTGCCCGCCATCCTCCACCTGGACGGCACGGCCCGGCACCAGACGCTCACCGAACAGGCCAACCCCCTGCTGTACCGGGCGATCGACGCGTTCCGCGCGGCGACCGGGGTGCCGATCGTGTGCAACACCTCGCTCAACGACAAGGGCGAGCCGATCGTCGACACCGCCGCCGAGGCCCTCACCTTCTGCATCCGCAAGGGAATCCGGATCGCCTACCTCGGCGGACGCCGGGTCGTCCTGCACCAGGCACAGGAAGCACAAAGGCCGGTGCCGGCCCGGCCGCGGCCCCGCGCGGAGCACTACTTCGCCGAGCAGGAGGCGGACCGCGACGCGCTGTGGAACTCCTGGCTGGAGCGCGGCTACACGGAGGCCGCCCTGCTGCTGATGACGGGCACCCCGCAACTCCTCGCCGATCCGGAGACCTTCACCCCGAACCGGGTCCGGCTGCTGGCGGAGCGCGTGGCCGCTCAGGACCCCGGCTTCGCGCACAGCCTGGAGGAGTTCATCCAGGACAACGGCCCGGGCACCGCCTTCACCGTGGGCGCTCCGCCGCGCCGCACCGCCTGATGGGCGCCACGGACACGGCATCGGTGCCCCGGACGCCGACCGGCCGCCACCCGCAGACATCCCGACACGCATCAGAGAGAGGGGACAGCGCATGACGAACTACACGTTCGCCGACCTCGTAGGGGACGAGAAGGTCTTCTTCGCCGAGTACTTCAACAAGAAGCCGCTGCTGCGCAAGGGCGCCCTGAAGGACCCCAAGGGGGTGCTGTCGCTGCGCAGGCTGGACGAGCTGGTCCAGCTGGAGATCATCCGGCCGCCCTACCTGCGGGTCAACCTCAAGGGCCAGGGCGTGCCCGAAAAGGGCTACACCAAGACCGTCACCGTGCAGGGCACGGACGTGACCGACACGGTCGATGCGCAGAAGGTGTACGAGCTCTTCCGCGCCGGCGCCACCATCGTGTGGAGCTCCCTCAACCACGTCGACTCCTCGCTGCGCCGCTTCACCCAGGTGATCAGCGACAAGTTCGGCGCCCGGACCGACTGCGTGGCCTTCCTGACGCCGGCCGGCAAGCAGGGCTTCTCCCCGCACCACGACCCGGTCGACCTCTTCATCGTGCAGACGGAAGGCACCAAGCGCTGGCGGCTGTGGAACCCGCCGCAGGTGCGCCGGGCGCAGGCCGCGTCCTACACGGCCGAGCAGCTCGGCGAGCCGGTGATCGACGTACTGCTGGAGCCCGGCGACGTGCTCTACCTCCCGTACGACACCCCGCACGCGGCGGCGGCGGAGGAACTCGCCTCCGTCCACCTGTCCATCATGATCCGGCCGCGGATGTGGAAGGACCTGCTGCGGCAGACCTTCGACGAGCTCGCCGCCGCCCCGGAGTTCAACGAATTCCCGTACATCGGCGAATCCCGGGACAACTCCGTGGAGGAAGTCTTCAAGGAGAAGGTGCGCGCTCTCATGACCCGGTTCGAGACGGTCGAACCGGCGGCCGAACTCGACCGGCTGGCCGACCTCGGCCGCCGCATGCCCGGCAATTCCATGGGCAGTACGTTTCAGACGACGGCGGAACTCGACGCGTTGGATGCGGGCTCGGCCCTCCGGCTCACCGACGTCGACGTGGAGTTCGGCGCGAATCAGGACGGACGCGTCCAGGTGACGGTCAACGGACACAAGGTCGCCATTCCCGCACCGGTCGCCGAAACCCTCGCCGGAATGAGCGCGGGCGACCACATCATCGCCTCGGACGTCTTCCCCGGCGCGGAGCCGGCCCGTGCGGCCAGGACGGCCCAGGGCCTGGCGCGGCTCGGCCTTCTGGAAGTGGTGGCGGCATAGTACGGATCGGTACGCCGCCCGCGGACACGGCAGTCGTACGGCCCCACCGTGCGGTGGGGCCGTACGCGCGTCCCGCGGGGACGCGGCGGACACGATGACACGACGAGCAACGCAAGGATCACAGTGACAACCGAACGCATTGGCCCTCCCGCGATCGCCGACGAGCGCGACATGCTCCGTGGCTACCTCGACTTCCACCGGGCGACGCTCGCCCTGAAGTGCGAGGGCCTCACCGATGAGGAGCTGCGCCGGCAGTCGATGCCGCCCTCGACGCTCTCGCTGCTCGGCCTGGTACGGCACATGGCCGAGGTGGAGCGGTCCTGGTTCCGCAGGATCATCAACGGCGAGGACATCCCGCTCGTGTGGTCGGACGACTTCGACTTCCAAGTCGCCTACGACGCCCGCGAGGCGGACCGGCAGGAGGCATTCGACGCCTGGCGGACGGAGATCGAGCACGCCCGGCGGATCGAGGCCGCGGCCGAGTCCCTGGACGTCATCGCGCACGACCGCCGCAAGGACCAGACGGTGTCGCTGCGCATGGTCATGCTCCACATGATCCACGAGTACGCCAGGCACAACGGGCACGCCGACTTCCTGCGCGAGGGCATCGACGGAACCGTCGGCGTCTGACCCGCGCCCCCCTTTCCACGACGAAAAGGCCGTTTTTCTCCGCGCCGGCGCGGAGAAAAACGGCCTTTTCGTCGTGGAAAGGGTGTTCGACCGTTCCCCGGCGTCAGTTGAACACCCGAGAAATCGACTTCCCGCATTCGTCGCATCGGGAAAGGGGGTTGAACACCCGGCAGGGATTGCCTCGCCCCCCGGAAATGGGCCACTATTACATCACCGCCGGGAAACATCCCGGAGAAACCGAGAAAAGGAGTTCAAAATGGAGCGCAGCTTCGACGACATCGAGTTCATCGAGACCTCCGCCGACCTGCTGGCCACCTCGTACTACGTCAACATCCAGTAATTCCCGGTACAGCATGGGGGGCGGCGCCCTGAAACGCCGCCCCCCAGCCCGGGGGCGGCACGAGCCGGACGTTCGGCGCCGCGGCCACACGCCCCCAACCGCGCGTTGAGCGGGCCGAGAAGAGTCCTTCTTCTCGGCCCGCTGGAGCGAGCGGGGACAGCGCACACACTGCCCGCCGGACACGACCGAGCCGGCCCGACGCCCGTGGGAGGCGGAGAACGTGGGGATCACCGCTGCCGACTGGACCTTCGCGTCCCTCGTCGGCGACACCGAGAGCTTCTTCGCACAGCACTTCGACCGACAGCCGCTGCTGCGCCGCGGAGCGCTCGCACACCGGACCCGCGACCTGGTCACGGTCGACCAGCTCGACGACGTCATCGCCCTGCAGGCCGTTTCGCCGGCGTACGTGCGCCTCGCCAGGAACGGCCAGGGCGTCTCCAGCAAGGCCTACACCCGCACCACGGGCGACCACGGGACGGGACTCGCCGAAACCGTCGTACCGGAACGCGTCTACGAGCTGTTCCGCTCCGGCGCGACCGTCTCCTGGAACCACCTCGAGCACCTCCTGCCCTCGGCCCGGCACCTCGCGGACGCCTTCTCCGACACCTTCGCCTGCCCCGCCGAGATCGTCGGCTTCCTGACACCGGCCGGTCACGACGGGTACGCCCCGCACCACGACCCGGTGGACGTCTTCGTCATCCAGATCGAGGGAACAAAGGACTGGCAGGTCTGGCAGCCGCCCGCCGACCGGCGCGGAGACAGCGTCCACTACCCGGCCGACCGGCTCGGTGAACCCGCGCTGCGTACCACGCTGCGCCCCGGAGACATGCTCTACCTGCCCTACGGGACGCCGCATGCCGCAGCCGCCAGGGAACAGGTCTCCCTGCACCTGTCGGTCACCGTCGCCCCACGGCGCTGGCGCGACCTGCTGGTGGAGACGGTCCAGGAGCTCGTGCGCGACGAGGCGTTCCACGACGTTCCGTTCCTCGGCGACACCACCGCCGCGGACGCGGCCGACGGCCACCACGACCGGGTGGCGGAGCGGTACCGCGAGAAGGTCGCCGACCTGTGCGCCCGCCTCACTGCGCTGCGGCCCGACGAGGAGACCACGCGGCTGGCCGCGGCCGGACGGGCCCGCGCCGGTGCGGGCCGGCCGCGGGAGTTCACGCGGCTGGCCGGCCTGGACGCTCTCACCGCCCAGGCGCGGGTGCGACGCACCGAGGCCCCGGTCGAACTCGGACCGAGCCTCGACGGCAAGACCTCCTTGCTGGTCAACGGCCATCGGCTGGCCGTGCCCGACGCCGTCGCCGACACCCTGCGCGCACTGGAGCGCGGCGGTTCGCTGCCGGCCGGCAAGTTCCTCGCCGACGCTCCTGAGGACCGTTCCGTCCGCGCGGCCTGGCAGCTCGCCCGCCTCGGCGTCCTGCAGGCCGTGAGCCAGACGGGGGCCTGAGCACCGTGTACGCGACGACCGGGGCGATGCGGCCCACCTGCGCTCTCGGCCGCCCGACGGCCGAGAGCGCGCAGCCGCGCCTCGGCGACCTGGTGACCGATCCCTCGGTGAGACCCCAGGACGACTTCCACCGATACGCCAACGGCCCCTGGTCGGACGCGTTCGTGCTGCCGGAGGACCGCGCCGAGGCGACGCTGCTGTCGCTGCTGGCCGAGGAGGTCGAGGACGACGTCGCCCGGCTCATCCGACGGGCCGCGTCCGCAGGCGGCAACGACGCCGACCGCGCCTCGCGTGCGGTCGCGGACCTGTACACGAGCTTCATGGACGAGGAGGCCATCGAGGCGTCCCAGGCGGATCCCCTGGCCGAGGACCTGGCCGGCATCCGCACCGCGCCCGACCGGCGGGCGCTGGCCCTCGTCCTGGGCCGGCTGCAGGCGCAGGGCGTGCGCGGCGCGCTGGAGCCCTCCGTCTTCGTGGATCCGGCCGACGGCTCCCGCTACGCCCTGACACTGACCGCGTCCGGCCTGGGCCTGCCGCGCCCCGAGCTCTACCGCGCCGACGGCGACCGACGGCTCCTGAGCGGCTACGCCCGGCACGTGCGCACCATGCTCGCCCATGCCGGCCTGCCCGCCTCCGCCGAGGCCGCCGAGCACGTCGTCCGCGCGGAAACGGCCCTGGCCCACCTCCACATGCGTGCACACGGGGCCGCGGACATGTCCGAAGCCGCCACCCCCTCACCCCCCGCCACGGGCGTCGCGGGCGCCGGCGCGCGCCCGTCGGCCCCGGCCGCCGACAGCGCAGCGCCGCACACCAGCTCGCCGGTCCCCGCATCCCCGCGAGCCGCTGAGGAATGTCAGCGCTCGGTCGGTGAACTCCGCGCCCGCGACCGCGGATTTCCCTGGGCGGACTGGCTGCGGGGGCTGGGGGAGCCGGCCCCGGAGGCGATCGCGCGGGTGCGGCCGGCGGGGTTCCTGGTGGCGCTCGAGGACTGGTGGGCCGGCACGGACCTGCACACGCTGCGGCTCTGGCTCGCCTGGCGGTACGTGCACGAGATGGCGCCCTTCGGTCCGCGCGCGGTCTTCGCCGAGCACTTCCGCTGGTACTGGCGTGAACTCACCGGCGCCCGGCGGCCATGGCCGCGCGCACGGCGGGCCAGCGCCTTCGTGCAGACGGCCCTCGGAGAAGTCGTCGGAGACCGCTACCTGCGCGAACACCTGACCCCCGGGACACTCACCGCCGCACGGCACCTGGTGAACGACCTCGTCGGCACCTACCGCCGCTGCCTGCAGGGCGCCCAGTGGATGCGGCCCGACACCCGGCGGGCGGCGCTGGCCAAGCTCGACGCCATGCGATTCGACATCGGCGCCCCGGCGGTCCCGGCCGGCTGCGCGGATCTGCGCACGGATCCCACAGACCTGCTGGGCAACGTCAAGCGCTCCCGCGCCTGGCACATCGCCCGCGAACTGAACCGCCTGGGCGGGCCGGTCGACCACTCGGACTGGAAGGTCCTGCCGCAGTCGGTCACCGCCTACTACCGGCACAGCCTGAACCAGGTGGTGATCCCCGCGGCCCTGCTGCGGCCACCGGTGTTCGACGCCGCGGGCGACCGGCTCCGCAACATCGCCGTACTGGGCTCGATCGTCTGCCACGAAATGTCGCACGCCTTCGACCACCGCGGATCCCACTACGACGGACACGGTCGGCGCCACGGCTGGTGGGCGGCCGAGGACCGAGCCGAGTTCGAGCGTCGCAGCGCCCTGCTGGTGCGGCAGTACGACGGATACACCCCCGGCGGAGCCGACGGCGCCCGGGTCAACGGGGCACGCACACTCGGCGAGAACATCGCGGACATCACCGGCCTGGCTGTCGCCCAGCAGGCCTTCGCCGCACACCTCGGATCGCTGGGCGTCAGCGGGGAGCCCCACCGGCGCCAGATGCGGCGGTTCTTTTTGGCGTGGGCCACCATGTGGCGGGCCGGACGCACCCGGGGCCGCATGCTGGAACGGCTCGCGCACGACTTCCACGCACCGCCGGAGTTCCGCTGCAACGGCGTCCTCGGCCACATCCCCGCGTTCTACGAGGCCTTCGACGTCACCGAGACGGACCGTCTGTACATCCCACCGGAAGCCCGGTTCTCGCTGCTGGGCTGAACTCCGCCTACGGGAAGGGAGAGGAAGACACATGAGCCACACAGTGGTCGAACGGGCCAGTTCCCTGGCCCTCGACATCGACGCCGAGCGGCTGCTGCGCCGCATCGAGGAACTGGGGCGGATAGGAGCGGACCCCGCCACCGGCGGCATCACCCGCACAGGATTCAGCGCGGCCGACCGCGAAGCCCGTGCCTATCTGATGGACGAGGCCCGGGCCGCCGGCCTGTTCCCGGCCGTGGACGCGGCGGGGAACATCGTTGTGCGCCGGCGGCACACCGGTCAGCACACGGCCGACCGGCAGGTGCTGATGATGGGCTCGCACCTGGACACCGTGGTCGACGGCGGTCGGCTGGACGGCGCCTACGGCGTGCTCGCGGCTCTGGAGGTGCTCCAGACTCTCGTCGAGTCCGGCGTCGGCCTACGACACGAACCTGTGGCGGTCGCCTTCGCCAACGAGGAGGGCGCGCTCTTCCCGCAGCCGTTCTGGGGCTCCATGGCCGCTGCCGGACGGATAACCGACCTTCCCGAGGAACCGTGCGACCACCAGGGGCGACCGCTGCGCAACGCGCTGCGCCTCGCCGGCGGCGACCTCGACGCTCTGGGCAGTGCCTGCTGGCCGGAGCAGTCCGTGGCGGCCTACCTCGAACTCCATGTGGAGCAGGGCCCGGTACTGGAGCGCAGCGGCAGCCGGATCGGCGTCGTGGAGGCGATCACCGGACGGATCGTGCTCACTCTGGAGATCCAGGGCGCGGCCGGGCACTCAGGAACCACTCCGATGGACGCTCGCTGCGACGCACTGGGCGCGGCCGCCCGTGTGGTGCTGGCGGCGGAGCACATCGCCCGGCAGAGGAAATTGTGCCGGGTGGCCACCGTGGGCCGGCTCGACCCCTATCCGAACACCCCGAACACCATCGCCG
Organism: Streptomyces minutiscleroticus; assembly: GCF_014650875.1. GTDB lineage: Bacteria > Actinomycetota > Actinomycetes > Streptomycetales > Streptomycetaceae > Streptomyces > Streptomyces minutiscleroticus. The sequence goes on along the minus strand of NZ_BMVU01000017.1, from coordinate 98,073 downwards.
GCGCAGTGCGGATGACGGTGGACCTGAGGGACACCGACGTCTGGCGCGCGGGAGACGCCGAGGAGACGCTGCGCGCAATGCTGCACGACATCGCCGAAGCGACCGGAACCCGGATAGAGGTGGTGGCCGAGACGAGGTCCGACCCGGTCTTCACCGATCCCCGGCTGCGCGAGACGATCGTCCGCAGTGCCGACGAGCTCGGCCTGCCCCACGAGAAACTGCCGAGCGGGGCCGGGCACGACGCCCAGTTCATGGCCGGCATCACACCAATCGGCATGATCTTCGTGCCGAGCATCGGCGGCGTCAGCCATGTGCCGCAGGAGAACACCGCCCCCGAGGACCTGGCGGCCGGGGCACGGGTGCTGCTGCGCACCGCACTGCGCACGGCCGGACCGCAGGAGACGCTGTGAACCCGACCAGGAAGAACCGCAGCATCGCCGTCTTCTGCGGCGCCCGCCCGGGCACCCGGCAGGAGCACCTCGACTTCGCACGGGACTTCGGCACCTCGCTCGCCCGCCACGGCCTGGGCCTCGTCTACGGCGCCGGTGGTGTGGGCATCATGCGAGCGGTCGCCGACGGTGTGCTCGAACACGGCGGAGACGTCACCGGAGTCATCCCGCGCGACCTGCACGAACGCGAGCGGGCCGACCACGCGCCCGGCGCCGTCTTCCTGGTGCGCACCATGCATGAACGCAAGGCGCTCATGTACCGGCTGGCCTCAGGGTTCGCTGTGCTGCCGGGCGGCCTGGGCACGCTGGACGAACTCATGGAGGTCGCCACCTGGAACCAGCTGTCGCTGCTGGCCAAGCCGGTGGTGGTCCTCAACCGGCACGGATTCTACGATCCCATGCTCGCGATGCTCGACCACCTGGTCGTCGAGGGCTTCCTCGCTGTGCACGAGCGTCGGCTGATCCAGGTCGCGGAGACGGCCGAGGAGGCGCTTTGCTTGCTGGGGGCCGGGAACGGGGTCCTGCAACACGACGTCGCGCACCTTGAGCCGGCGGCGGTGGGGTGACGAGCGCACAGCCGGGCCGGGGAAACGCCGTACGCCGGGGGCCATCACTCCACGGGGGAGGAAAGGAATCCTTTCTGTACGGCGAACACTCCGGCCTGGAAGCGACTGCGCGCGTTCAAGTACGTCATCAGGCCGGAGGCGATGCGACGAGCGGTGCGTGGTGACACGCCGAGCCGCTTGGCGATAGCCTCATCGGTGTGACCGAGCGCCAAAAGCCTGAGTGCCTCGGTCTGCTGGCGTGTCAGGCCCCCGGGACCCGGATGGGCAGGCTCCCCCAGCGGTGCGGCGGACTGCCATACGCTCTCGAACAGGGCCTGCAACACCGTGATCATCCCCGGCGAACTCAATTGCACCGCTCCAGCGGCGGTGTCATTGGCGTTGGAGGCGATCACGGCGAACTGCCCGTCATAGATGATCATCCGGTTCGGCAGGGACGGTGCCGTGCGCACCTGGCACCCCTGTTCGACGAGCCAGTGCGCGTGGTCCACGGTCGCACGGTCGCCCCGGATGCTGTCCAGATAGACGGTGCGCATCCGCACACCACGCTCGAGCAGCTGCTGGTTGAGCGGCCGGGACGCCTTCATGTTCTCCGGCGTCTGCGGACCGCCTGGGGCGAAGGTGAGGAGCTCGGTCGACACTCTGCTGTTGAGCATGGCCAAGTGGTCCCGGATGCAGTCCAGACCCTTCAGGTACGTGACGCCCGCATCAGCCGACTCGGGCTGATGACGCCCGTCGTAATCCAGAATGAATCTGGCTACCTCCGCCCGGCTCACCTCTAATCTCCGCTGCTGTTCCGCCAGTTCGGCCTGCTGCTGGGCGATCAGCAGCTCCATGCCCACATGAGGGCTCACCGCATGCAATTGGTGAGGATCCTCGGTGGACGCGCGGACGAGGGCCAACGCGCTGAGGCGATCGAGTGCGCTGCGTACTTCTTCCTCAGACAGGTCCAGCCAGCGGCATATATCAGCCACCCCCTGCGGCTTGTTCAGCATGGCGCGGTAGACGGATTCGGCTACCGGGTCAAGTCCGAGCGAATTCAGCATTACGAGGTGCTCCAACTCCCAGTCCATCATCCAGCTCGGGCTCCGGAATGCCTGAGAGCCCAAACGGCTGGTTGACGCTATGCGATGGTGATGTCACTCAGCAAGAGGACGGTCGCAATGAACCGAATCGATTCGTATCTTCCTTGTCTAGCGCATATTCCTATTAACGTAAATTGTCGCACGGATGGATGATTCGTCCAAATGAGTCCCTTTCGTTCGACGTGAATCAGGCCCGCCCATGTATCTAGTCCATGTATCCCTCCGGCCCCGCTCGCTCGGCGCGGTGCTGTCGCCTTCGGCCGCGGGGGCCATCGCCCGTGTCTGCACCGGTCGGAGCGGCTTCGAGCACGTCAGCGTGCACGTTGACGTGCGGCCCCATCCGGTCCTGGGCTTTTATCTGCGAGCCGCTTCGCTGGTGGAGGCCGAGGCGGCGGCCGACTCCCTGTGGCGTCACGCGGCCTCCTTCGTGCCCCAGTTGGAGGAGTGGGAGCTGGTGCGCGCCGAGGTGCCGCTGCTGCGGCCCGACCCCGGACCGTGAGGTCCGGCCGGGCCGGCGGCCGGCGGTGCGATGTCCTGAGTAGGCCACGGCCGGTTTGACCCCGGTGACTCCTCTTTCGCTCGACTTCCACAGACGGCAATCTCTTTCCCGTCAGGAAATGCTACCGAGGAAAGGCAGGAGCAATGGTCCGCTCGATTTCTCGTAATGCCGTACGAGGTGCACTCGTGGCCGCCGCTTTCTTCACGGTGACGAATGGGTTCACCGCCCAGGCCGCGTATGCCGAAGGCCGGCCGCAGGGGAATCAGGCGAGCATCAGCGTGACCGCCACGTTCTCGGACGGCGAAGAAGATCACGGCTGGCAGTGAGCACCGCTTCTCGTGAACCGAATCGGCTTCGTCCAGGGGGAAGGCCATGGAGCGAGAAGAAGCGGAGTACCTGCTTCGATTGCGTGACTCCTTGTCCAAGGAACAGCCCGTAGAACACATTCCCGTCAACATGCTCACGACCGGCTTCTCCCCGCGAGTCCACGGTGAGGACGCCGAGCACATTCGCAACCTGGCGGAGACGTCCGATGAACTCCCGCCCATCCTGGTCCATCGCGCGAGCATGACCGTCATCGACGGCGCCCACCGGCTGCGCGTGGCCGAACTGCGAGGACAGGACCGTATCGCGGTGCGGTTCTTCGACGGAGAGCCGGACGACGCCCGACTGCTCGCGGTGGTGACCAACACCGCACACGGCCGCCCCTTGTCCGCAGCCGACCGGACGGCAGCGGCGCTACGCATTCTGGCTTCGCGTCCGACATGGGCGGACCGGGCCGTGGCAGCCGTCGCCGGCCTGTCCCCGCAGCGAGTCGCACGTCTACGCAGAGAAACGACCCTCCCTCCGTCGGACCGCAGGGTCGGGCGGGACGGCAGGGTACGGCCTGTCGACTCCTCGCACAGCCGGGAACGGGCGGGCGAGCTGCTGCGCAGCAACCCCGACGCCTCTCTGCGGCAGATCGCGGCGGAGGTGGGCCTGGCCCCGGCGACCGTCGCCGACGTACGCAACCGTATCCGCCGCGGTGAGAGCCCGGTGCCGAACCGGGGCCAGGGACCGGCGGGCCCGGCACGCGTGTCCCCGGCCAGGGGGCCCGTGCACGTGGCCGGGCCAGAAGCGATCCGAGTACCTGCGGTCGAGGTGGGCACGGGATCCGCGCCTGAGGCCGGAGGCGGTGCGGCTGCGGTGTCCACAGTCGGTGAGGCGCGGACGACCGTTGCGACGGACGGCGTGCCCCGGGGGCAGGAGCCCGCCGGCGGCGTACCCGGCAGGCGGCCCGGTTCGCTGCGGCGTGTGCCCACCGGGCCCAAGGCGGCGACCGTGGCTGCTGACGACGTCGCACGGATCACCGACGCGCTGCGCCGCGACCCCTCGCTCCGCCTCAGCGAATCGGGACGCTCCCTGCTGCGTCTGCTCGACGCCTGCGCACTGGTGGCCCGGGAACGCCGAAGGATCGCCGCGACAGTGCCCGCGCACTGCAAGGAGCCCCTGGCCCGGCTCGCCCAGGGATACGCCGGGGTGTGGCGGCTGCTCGCCGACGACCTCGAGCAGTACGTCGAGGAGATGTCCGACATGGACAGGGCCGACGAGATCGGCTCGCTCGGCGCGTGAGCATCCCGGCCGGTACCGAGGAGGTGGAGAAGATGGAGCGGCGGGAGCCGTCGCGGGCAGGGACCCGGATCGACACACACCAGCTGAGCGAGCTCCTCGGCGAATGGCGTGCGGATGGCCACAGCGCCTACCGGGCGCTGGCCGCATCCCTGTGGAGGCTGGTGCGGGACGGGCGGCTGTCCGTGACGAGCCGGCTGCCCGCCGAACGTGACCTGGCGGACGCGTTGGCGGTGAGCCGTACAACGGTGGCCTCGGCCTACGAGCTACTGCGAGCCGAAGGCAGGCTGATCAGCCGAAGAGGAGTGGGCAGCTTCGTCGCCCCCGACAGGGCACCGCGCAGTGCGTCGGCTGTGGAGCCGATCGATCTGAGTGTCGCCGCGATGTCTGCCCCCGAGCCGTGGCTGTCCCGCGCAACGGCCCGTGCCGCGGCGGAGCTCTCCACCTACACCGACGGACACGGCGCGTTCCCGGCAGGGCTGTGGGAGCTGCGCGTCGCCATCGCCGCCCGCTACACAGAGCGCGGCCTGCCCACCGACGCTGGGCAGATCATGGTCACCAACGGCGCGACCGGCGCCTTCACACTGCTGGCACGGCGGTTCGGCGCGCCGGGTGATCGGATGGTCGTGGAGGCGCCGACGCATCCGGGGATGCTGCGGTCGCTACGGCTGGCCGGGATCCGCCCGGTTCCCGTGCGGCTGCGCGAGGACGGCTGGGACCTCGCCGCGTGGCGAGAGACGCTGCACATGACGCAGTCCTCCATGGCCTGCCTCACCCCCGACTTCCACGCGCCGACCGGTCTGCTGATGCCGCACGAGCAGCGGCGTGACCTCGTCGCGCTCGCCCGGGCGGCCGGGGTGACGCTCGTGGCCGACGAGACCGTGGCCGAGCTGTCGCTAAAGGCGGCGCTCCCGCCTCCACTGGCCGCCTACGACGCCTCGGACGAATCCGGAGCGGTGATCACCGTCGGTTCGGCGAGCAAGGCGTACTGGAGCGGACTGCGCATCGGCTGGATCCGGGCCGATGCGCCGACCGTGCGCCACCTGGCCGAGCAGCGTCTGGGACTCGACGTCTCCTGCCCGGTCATCGACCAACTGGTGCTCGCCCGGCTGCTGGGCGACCCGGGCGTGCAGGCCGAGGTGCTGGACTTCCAGCGGGAGCGGGCCCGCGCGGGGCGCGACACGCTCGTGGCCCTGCTGCGCCAAGAGCTGCCGGCCTGGACCTTCCGGGTGCCCGCCGGCGGGCTCGCGCTATGGGCCAGGACCGGAGGCATCTCCGCCCGTGAGGTGGCCGACGCCGCCGGACGGCACGGCGTACGACTGGCCGCGGAGCCGCACTTCAACGTCGCGGGCGGCTCGCCGGACGACCACGTCCGACTGCCGTACACCCGGCCACCCGACGTCCTCGCCGAGGCGGTACGGCGCCTGGCCGGGGCACTTCGGGCACCGAGGTGCGCGGCGCCCACACGAGGCGACGCACTGACGTCGTTCTGACGAAACGCCGGCCCGGAAGGGCCGTCGGTCCGCGGACCCCGGTCCGCCCGGGGCAGTCGGTGCGATCCGGCCCGACGGGCCGGTGTTCCCATCTTTTCGCAGGTGAGGTGGCAATGTGTCCGAGTTCAGCGTGATGACGACGGCGACGGGCCGGGAAGCGGGACGGGACGGCGGGATCCCCTCCCAGGTGGCCGTGATCGGCCTGGCCTGCCGCTTCCCCGGGGCGCGGAACGCGGACGAGTTCTGGCAGAACCTGACGGGCGGGATCGACTCGATCGCGCGCTCCACCACCCCGCAAGGCATGATCGCCCGTGGACTGCTGGCGGACCCGGAGCACTTCGACGCGGACTACTTCGGCCTGTCGCCCCGGGAGGCCCGACTGATCAACCCGCAGCACCGGGTGTTCCTGGAGTGTGCCGTGGAGGCGCTGGAGAACGCCGGGTACGACCCCGCGCGCCACGGCGGCGCCGTCGGCGTGTACGCAGGTGCCGGCGAGAACGCGTACGCCCAACTCACCAGAGACCTGCGCGCGTCGGACGCGGCCGGACGCGGACCGCTGTCCACCGTGTCCGACTGGGAGATCCGGGTGGCCAACGGGCCTGACTTCCTCTGCGGCCGGGTCGCCCACCGGCTGGGACTGCGCGGTCCCACCGTCGCGGTGCAGGCCGCCTGCGCCACCTCGCTGGTCGCCGTCCATCTCGCGGTCCAGGGGCTGCTGAACGGGGAGTGCGACCTCGCGCTGGCCGGCGGTGTCACGGTGAGGCACCCGGCCCCGGCGGATCCGTCCGACGACGTGGGAATCCAGGCCCCGGACGGCGTCTGCCGGACCTTCGACGCCAACGCCCGAGGACTTGTGAGCGGCGACGGCGTGGGCATCGTGGTGCTCAAGCGACTGGCGGACGCGATAGCCGACGGCGACCGCGTGGACGCGGTCATCCGTGGCTCGGCGGTGAACAACGACGGAGCCGACCGCATCGGCTTCACCGCGCCCGGCGTCGACGGACAGGCGGCTGTGATCACAAACGCCCAGCGCGCCGCCGGTGTGGACGCGGGCACCTGCACCTACGTGGAGGCCCACGGGACGGGCACGCCGCTGGGCGATCCGGTCGAGATCGAAGCGCTGACCCAGGCCTTCCGACGAGACACCGACCGCCGCGGCTTCTGCTGGATCGGGTCGGTGAAAACCAACATCGGCCACACCGATGCAGCAGCGGGCGTGGCGGGACTGATCAAGACGGTCCTCGCGCTGAAGCACGGCGTCCTTCCGCCCAGCCTGCACTTCGAGACGCCCAACCCACAGATCGACTTCGCGGCGAGCCCGTTCCGGGTGGTCACCCGGACACAGCGGTGGCGGCCGCCGGACGGCCTGCCGCGCCGCGCGGGTGTCAGCTCGTTCAGCGTGGGCGGCACCAACGCGCACGTGATCCTGGAACAGACTCCCACGCCCCGCCGGCCCACACCGCCGCCGGGCTCCTGGTACCTGCTGCCGCTGTCGGCCAGAACCCCCCAGGCCCTGGCCGCTGTCACCGATCGTCTGGCCGAGCACCTGCGCGCCAGGCCCCGGACACCACTCGCGGACGTGGCCTGGACCCTGCAGACGGGACGCCCGGAGCACGGCCACCGGCGCTTCGCGCTCGTGCAGGGACACGCCGACTCCATACGCGTGCTCGAGGGCGCAGAACCGGACCGGCTCGTCACCGCCCCGGCCGAGGCCCGCCCCGAACCGGTGACCTTCAGATTCCCGGCGGCGGGCGAACGGCTCACGAAAGACGGCACGGGACGCCGGTTCGAGCGCCTCTACCACGCCGCGCGCCTGTGGCAGCGCTGCGGTGTCCAGCCGGACGCCGTCGAGGGCGAGGGCGTCGGCGCGCTGGCGGCGGCGGCCGTGGCAGGAGTGTTCCGGCCGACCGACGCCGCCCTGCTGGTGGCGGCGGCCGCCGACGGGGCGGAAGCCCGACAACTGGCGTCCCTGGTGCGGCAGGCCGGCCCACGCGTTCCCGCGATGCCTCTGAGAGTGGGCCGGGCGCGGAGCACATCGCCGGTCCAAGCGGTGGATCCGGAGTTCTGGGCCGCGTACCTGCGGCAGGCCATGACCGGCGACCAGCAGCCCGGCTCCCTCCCACGGGACGAACCCGATCGGATCGTGGTGGACCTGGAGACGGTCGGAATCCCGGACACGGACCGGCACATCCTTCGCACACTCGGCAGCCTGTGGCTGTCGGGCGCCCGCATCGACTGGTCGGCGCTGGTCGAGGGGCATCGCCCCGGCCGGGTCGCCCTGCCGACGTACCCCTTCGAAAGACAACGGCACACCGTGGCGACGAAGGCACCGGCAGCGGGACCCGCAGCCCCCACCTCCGCCGCGCCGGCCCTGCCCGACGGCGCGGCGACCCTGAAGGTGGTGACCGCCCTGTTCGCCGAGATCCTGCACCTGCCCGAGGTGGAGCCGGACGAGAGCTTCTTCGACCTCGGAGGCGACTCGCTGATCGCCACCCGGTTCGTGGCACGGGCGCGTGAGATCTTCCCGGTGGACCTCGTGGCACGCACGCTCTTCGAGGCGCCCACCGCATCCCGGCTCGCCGCTCTGATCGAGGACCGCATGGACCGGGCGGCCGGAGCGCGGCAGGCCGACCGGGTGGAGCGCGTGGCCACGGGCGGTGTGCGATGACGCGGTGGGCCGTGCGACGGCACCGGCGGCCGGAAGCGGCCGTCTCGCTCTACTGCTTCCCGCACGCCGGCGGCTCACCCGGCGAGTACGTGCGCTGGTCCGACGACCTGCCCGGCGTACAGGTCTGGGGAATGCACCTGCCGGGCCGCACCACCCGCCTGGCCGAGCCCCCCTTCACCCGGATCGGACCGCTGGTGGACGCCCTGGTGTCGGAAGTCTCCTTCGATGGTCCCTTCGTGTTCCTCGGGCACAGCCTCGGCGCGCTCGTGGCGTTCGAGACGGCACGGGAACTGCGCCGGCGGGGCATGGCTCAGCCGGATCGGTTGATCGTCTCCTCCTGCCCCGCACCCCCTCTGCGGCCGGTGCGCTCCCCACTGAGCACTCTGCCGGATGACGAGCTGTGCGCGGAAGTCGAGCGGCGCTGGGGGGAGTCCTTGGACCACGTCCGGGACGACCCCGCCCTGAGGGCGCACACCCTGGCCTGCTACCGGGCCGACTTCGCACTCCTGGAGAGCTACTGCCACACCCCTGGCCACCCCCTGGACCTGCCGGTCACCGTCCTCGCCGGCGAGCGGGAACCGTGGACGGACCGGGCCGGCGACTGGGCGGCACACACCAGTGTGCCGATGGAGGAGCCCCGGCTCCTGCCCGGCGGCCACTTCTATTTCCGCGAAAGGCGGCAGGAGGCCCTGCGCGCCGTATGGGAGATCACAACGAAAGGAGGCCGATGGTGGACCGCATAGGCGTCGTGGGCGCCGGCACCATGGGCAGCGGCGTGGCACAGCTCTTCGCCGAGCACGGGCACGAGGTCGTTCTCGTGGACATCGCGGAGCACGCACTCGAGTCCGCACGCACCGGCATCGACACGAGCGTACGACTCACACCGCTGGTCCGCCCGGGGACCAAGTCCCGCCCGCCGCAGGAAGTTCTCGGCCGCATCCGGTTCACCACCGACCTGGAACATCTCCGCAGTGCGGATTACGTCTTCGAGATGGTCACCGAGGACTGGGCGGTCAAGCGCCCGCTCTACGGCGAACTCGACGCGCTGTGCCGGCCCGAGGTGCCCTTCGGCGTCAACACCTCCGCGATCCCCATCACCCGGGTCGCCTCGGCCACCGGCCGGCCCGACCGGGTGATCGGGACGCACTTCATGAACCCGGCTCCGCTCAAACCCACGGTCGAGGTGATCCGCGGCCACCACACCTCGGACGCGACCCTGGCGCACACGCGGGCACTGCTGGAGGGGGCGGGACGGCGGCATGTCGTCGTGGCGGACTCCCCGGGCTTTGTGACCAACCGGGTGGCGATGCTCACCCTCAACGAGGCCATGTTCCTGGTCCACGAAGGAGTCTCCACCCCCCGCGACGTCGACCGGCTGTTCAAGGAGTGCTTCGGGCACACGATGGGCCCTCTGGAGACCGCCGACCTCATCGGGCTGGACACCGTCCTGCTGTCGCTCCAGGTCCTCCACGAGGAGTTCAACGACCCCAAGTACCGCCCCTGCCCGCTGCTGCGCCGGCTGGTCGACGCAGGACTGCTCGGCAGGAAGACGGAACAGGGCTTCCATTCCTACGGATTCGGAGAGGCACACCATGGCTGAGAACACGATCGAGGACGACAAGCGCCTGATACGCGACTTCATCCTGAGGCACGTGCACGGCGAACCCCTGGACGACGACGAGGACCTGTTCGCCGGCGGGTACGTGAACTCGCTCTTCGCCGTGCAGATGCTGCTGTGGATCGAACGGGCCTTCGGCCTCCGGGTGGACGACAAGGACCTCGACTCCACGAACTTCTGGTCGGTGAACGCGATCACGGCGTTCGTGACGGACCGGCGGGTCTCGGCGGGAGGCGCCGCATGGACTTCGAACTGACCGAGGAGCAACAGCGACTCCGCAAGGAGATCGTCGAGTTCGCCCGCGAAGAACTCGGCCGCGACGCGGCCGCCCACGACCGCTCCGCCGACTTTCCCCGGGAGGACTGGCGGCGGTGCGCCGACTTCGGAGTGCTGGGCTGGCCGGTGCCCCGGGAGTACGGCGGGCGCGGCCTGGACCCGCTGACCACGATCATCGCCCTGGAGGCGCTCGGCTACGGGTGCCGCGACAACGGACTGGTGTTCGCCGTCAACAACCACCTGTGGGCCTGCGTGATCCATCTGCTGCTGCACGGCACCGAGGAGCAGAAGCGCCGCTTCCTGCCGCAGCTCAGTGCGGGCACCCTCATCGGCGCCCAGGCGCTGTCCGAACCCGAGGCCGGCTCGGATGTCCTCAGCATGACCACGACCGCGCGGCGCGAGGGGGACGGCTACCGGCTGCACGGCGGCAAGTGCTTCATCAGCAACGGACCGGTCGCCGACGTCTTCGTCGCCTTCGCACGGACCGGAGACGGCGCTGCCCGCGCGCAGGACCAGCTGTCGGCGTTCTTGGTGACCAGCGACATGCCCGGAGTCGTCAAGGCACGCGAGCTGCCGAAGATGGGACTGCGCAGCACGCCCATGGGCGTCGTCGAGTTCGACGGCACACCCGTGCCCGCTTCGCACCTGCTGGGCCGGGAGGGCGCCGGATACCACATCTTCACCTCGGCCATCGAGTGGGAGCGGTCCTTCATGTTCGCCGCCCACGTGGGAGCCATGGAGCGGCTGCTGGAGACCTCGGTGCGCCACGCCAACTCCCGGCATCAGTTCCGCCGGAGCATCGGGACGTTCCAGGCGGTCTCCCACCCGATCGCGGACATGAAGATCCGCCTGGAGCTGGCACGCCTGCTGCTGTACCGGGTGGGGTGGCTGAAGCGGGAAGGCCGGCTGGCGCTGCCGGAGGCCACGATGGCGAAAATCTTCATCAGCGAGAGCCTGGTACAGACGGCCATGGGAGCGGTCGACGTACACGGAGCGCGCGGCTACCTGGCCGACGACGGAATCGAACGGGAACTGCGGGACGCCCTCGGCGGCCCCGTCTACGCGGGAACCAACGCCGTCCAGCGCGGCATCCTCGCCGAACTGCTGGGCGTGCGGGGCGCACTGTCGGGAGGCGAACCGCGATGACCAGGATTCCCTTGGCCACGCCGGTGCCCTTGGACCTGGCCGACGAACTGGCCCGGCGGATCTACTTCACCTCGGACGCGATCACCGGCTTCTCCATGGTCACCTCAGGCGATGCGGTCACGGCCGTCGACGTGACCTTGGCGGCGCGCGCCACCGACCCGGTGGACCTCGGCCGCAAGCTGGACGTGATCGTGGCGAGTGACGTGCTGGGCCAGCGCAGGACCGCGCCGGCAGTGGTCTGGCACGCCGACGCGTCCGGTCCGGTACGGGACGTGTTCGACGAACTGCTGGCCATGGGCGCCGCCACGGAGTCCGGGCCGGGACAGATCGCCGTCGGCGAACCGGTCCTGTCGCTGATGGACCATCTCGACGCACGGCTCAGAGACGTGGCCGCGGCAGAGTTCACGGCGCAGGAATTCCGCTATCCCACGCTGCTCCCGGCCGACGCGCTGCTCCGTACCGGTTACGCCGAGTCCTTTCCGCAACTGCTGATGTTCGTGTCCCGGCTGCACGGCGACGTGGACAGCTATCGCGGTTTCCTGGACACCATGGGGCGGGCCGGCCGCGGTGCGGCCACCCTGTCGGAGGGCCTGCGCGCGCACGGCGGCGGGGTCGACCACTGTCTGCCGCCGACGATGTGCTTCCACACATACCACCAGTACGCGGACGGATCGCTGCCGGCGCCGTCGCTGGTGGTGACCTCGCGCGGGAAGTCGTTCCGGCACGAGTCCCGGTACCACCGTTCACTGGAGCGCCTGTGGGACTTCACGATCCGCGAGGTCGTGTTCCTGGGCCCGGTGGACTTCGTCCTCGACTGCCGCAGCAGGCTGATGGAACGCACTTACGCCCTGATGGAGTCCCTCGGACTGGGCGGCCGGTGCGAAGTCGCCGGTGACCCCTTCTTCCTCGGGGAAGGCACGACGGAGCGCTCCTGGTCCCAGCGGCTGCTGAAACTGAAGTACGAGCTGCGGCTGCCCTTGGACGACGCGGACGGTGGACGCGACGTCGCCGTCGGCTCGTTCAACTACCACGAGCAGCACTTCGCGAAGGCGTTCGCCATCACCGGCGAGACGGGCGAACCCGTCTTCAGCGGCTGCGCGGGGTTCGGCCTGGAACGGCTCGCCTACGCATTCCTGTGCCGACACGGTGTGGACGCGCGCGGCTGGCCCAAGGACGTGCGCGCGGCGGTGGCCCCGTGACGGGGCCGGCGCGCCTGCTCACGCTGACCGCGCCGACGCATGAGGAACTGGAGAGGGCCACCGACGAGCTGGTGACAACCCTGGAGGGCCTGGACGACACCGGGTTCGCCCGTCTACCGGCGGTCCCGGACACGGCGCGCGTGGTCCGGCGGTCCCTGTGCCGCACGGTCGCCGCGAGCACACCGACCGACGCGGCCCGCCGACTGCGCAGGCGCGATCCACGTCGGGTCTTCACCACCGGCCCTGCCGACCGCACGTCCCGCGTGTTTCTGTTCGCCGGCGTCGGCGACCAGTACACCGGGCTTGGTGCCGGCCTCTACCAGTGCGTTCCTGCGTTCCGCAGCGAACTCGACCGCTGCTTCGACCTGTTGAGCGCCGAACACGACCTGAACCTGCGGCCGGTGCTGTTCCCACCGGACGCATCCGCAGATCCGGCCCGCACGGGCTCGGCTCCGGCCGGCCTCGCCGCGCTCTACGACCGCCGTGAAGAGGCGCAGGAGATCCACCGTACGGTCCTGGCGCAACCGCTCATGTTCGCGTTGCAGTACGCGCTGGCCCGCGCTCTGGGCGCGCTCGGGGCGCCTCCGGCGGCGCTGGCCGGGTACAGCATCGGCGAGCTGGCCGCGGCCGGCGTCGCGGGGGTGCTTCCCCTCGAGCCCGCGCTGCGGCTGGTCACCCGGCGGGCCCGGCTGATGGAGGAGCTGCCCTCTGGGGCCATGCTCGCCGTCATGGCCGGACCCGAGCAGCTCGCACGGTACGCCCGCGGGCCGGTGTCGCTCGCCGCACTGAACGGTCCCGCGCAGACCGTGCTGTCGGGGCCGGTCGGGGCGATCGAGCAGACCGCACAGGAGCTGATCGCACACGGTCTTGCCTGCCGGCGCCTGGCCACAACGCACGCGTTCCACTCGCCGATGGCCCGGCCGCTCACCGGCCCCCTGGAGAGGCTGCTCGACACGCTCCCGCTGCGGCCACCCGCACTGCCCTTGCTGTCGAGCGTGACCGGGACCTGGTTGCGCACCGAGGAGGCGACCAGCCCCGGCTACTGGGCGAGGCAGCTGAGCCGGGCGATCCGGTTCGTCGACCAAGCGGCCGAGATCTGGCGGCTGCCCGGACCGCTCCTGGTGGAGCTGGGACCGGGCCGGACACTGTCCGGACTCGCCCTGCAGCACCCGGACCGGCCGCCCGCGGCGGCGTCTGTCGTGCAGACGCTGCCGGGCGTCTTCGAGAGCCGTCCGGAACCGGAGCTTCTGCTCACCGCGCTGGGACAGCTCTGGGCAGCCGGCGCGGAGATCGACTGGCGACAGGTGGCAGTGCCGTGAGCGTGTCAGGTCGGCTCGGGCACCTGCGGCAGCCGGCGCAGTGCCGGAACGGGGGAGACCACCAACGCCGGCCAGGCGAGGGCACCGGTGGCCGCCGCGACGACGATCGCCCCGCGCATGCCGATGGTCTCGGCGAGCAGACCCGCGACGGGACCGCCGACCGCGATCACGCTCCAGATCACGAACCGCATGGACGCATTCATCCGCCCACGCAGTCGATCGGGGGTGAGGGCCTGCCGCAGCGTCACCTGGGCGATGTTGAAAAGCGGAACGCCGAAGCCGAACAGAAGCTGACCACCGAGCAGGAACGGAAGGCTCAGCTCCGGCGAGGCCAGCGGCATCACCGCCAGGCCGACACCGCACAGCACGGAGCCGAGGGTGATGGAACGACCGTAGCCCAGACGGTCGATGACGCGGCCCGCGCACAGCGCACCGCCCAGCAATCCCGCCCCGCCCAAGGAGAAGATCACGCCGACCATGGTGGAGGAGTAGTGCAGCTCACGCACCATGTACAGCGTCACCAGCACCGTCAGCATCGACGAACCGAGGTTGAGCAGGGCGGCGCAGCCCGCCACGGCGCGCAGGACGGGGTGGCGCAGCACGAAGCCGAGTCCCTCGCCCACCTCCTTGCGCAGCGACCTCCGAACCCCGGCGGAGGGCTCCGGTGCGGGCTCGCGGTGCCGGACGGCACGGCAGAGCAGGCCCGAGACGAGGAAGCTGAGGGCGTCCAGCAGCACGGTCGCGGCCGCGCCCAGCAGCCCGGCCAGGACACCGGCAGCGGCCGGGCCGGCCAACTCGGCCGCCGAGGCGCTGGCGGTCAGCCTGGCGTTGGCGTCGGCGAGGTCCTCGCGCCTCACCAGCGTGGGCAGATAGCTCTGGTAGGCGACATCGAACGCCACGGTGAAGACGCCGACGAGCAGGACGGCGAGATACAGCTGGACGAACGTGAGCAGGTCCAAGGCGTACGCCACGGGCACGCTCGCCAGGAGCAGCGCCCGGCACACATCGGAGACCACGAGGACCGGCAGCCGGCGGATCCGGTCCAGCAACGCGCCCGCGGGCAGGGCGAGCACCAGGAACGGCAGCATGCGGGCACCGCTGAGGAAGCCGAGCTCGGTGGCGGACGCGTCCAGCGCACCGATGGCAAGCAGCGGCACGGCGAGCTGGCCGATCTGGGTGCCCGTCTCACTGATCGACTGCGCGGCCCACAACCGCTGAAAGTCAGGCACACGCCAAACACCCCCACGGCGGGCGGCTCCCTGCCCGTCGTCGCTTCCCTGCTTGGCGGACACGCAGGTCACACACCCTTCGTCGGCACGAAGACCTCACAGTAGTGATCGGCCGTGCCGGCGTCACGAGCATGAAATGGATTCGGACATGAGCGACTGGCACGCACCTCTGTCGTGCTCGCAGGAGCGGCTGTTGTTCGTCGAGCGGCTCAATCCGGGCATCCGTGCCTACCAGTTCCAGGCACGGATCGACCTCGTCGGGAGACTCGACACCACAGCTCTCGCCCGTGCCCTGACCGACGTCGTGCGTCGGCACGAGATCTACCGCACGACCTTCACCGACGGCCCCGCAGGCCCCCGGCAACTGGTGCACCCGCCGCACCCGGTCGAACTCCCCGTCGACGACCTGCGCGATGCGGCCGACCCCGAGACGGCGGCGCGGGCGGCGATCGACGAGGCCATCGCCACGGACCTGCCCGTGGACCGCCTGCCCCTGGTGCGCTGGCGGCTGCTGCGGCTCGCCGAGGACCGGACCGTCCTGCTCCACCTGGAGCACCATCTGATTCACGACGGCTGGGCGTTCAACGTCTTCGTCGAGGAACTGTGCGCCCTGTACGCCGCCCACGTCACCGGCGGTTCACCGCCGATGCCCGATGCGCCACCGCAGTTCGCCGATTTCGCGGCCCGGCAGCGGGCATGGCTCGAGGGACCCGAGGCCGAGGCACAGCTCGCCTACTGGAAACGGCAGCTCGACGGTATGCCGCCGTATCTCGACCTGCCCACCGACCACCCTCGCACCCCCAAGCGCCGCTTCCTCGGCGACGCGCCCCGGTTCACCGTCCCGGCACACCTCGCCGACCGGGCACGTGCCCTGGCCAGACAGCAGCGCGTCTCCCTGTTCACGGTGATGCTCGCCGCCTTCGAGGTGCTGCTGCACCACTGGTCGGGACAGAAGGACTTCTGCGTCGGGTCGGGAATGGCGGGCCGGAGCCGACCCGAGACCCACCGGCTGCTCGGCATGATCGTCAACACGGTGGCCCTCAGGGCCGACCTGCGGGGCGACCCCACCTTCGCCGAACTGCTCGACCGGGTCCGCGACGCCACGTTCGGCGCCCTGGCGCACCAGGACATCCCTTTCGACCGCGTGGTCACTGCTCTGCGTCCACCGCGGGTGCCGGGCCGGCAACCCTTCAGCGAGGTGCTGTTCTCCTTCCACGACGCACCCCTGCGCCCGGTCAGCATGCCGGGTCTCACCGCGGTTGTGACCCCCGGCCTCACCAACGGCAGCGCCAAGGCCGACCTGAACGTCATCGCGATCCCGTACGCGGAACAGACCGCCGTAGGGCGCGGGCCGCAGCGGCAACGGGACATCGAATTCATCTGGGAGTACGACCGCGATCTGTTCGACGCCACCACGATCGCGCAAGCCGCCGCGCACTACGAGCGGCTGCTCGACGCGGTGACCGCCGCCCCGCGAACCCGGGTGTCGGCAGTGATTTCACAGGAGGCCATGAAGTGACGGAACACGAGACGAAAGGAGGACAAGAAGTGGTGAGAGAGGACGACCGGGACGGTCTGCTCGGCGCGGTCCGGGACGCCTGGGCCGAGACACTCGGCGTGGACGCGGACGTCGTACCGCTCGACGTGGGCTTCTTCGACGCCGGAGGGAACTCGCTGCTGTTGCTGCTGCTGTGGGAACAGCTCAACGAGCTGCCCAGCGGCGGTGGCCTGCGCGCCACCGACCTGTTCCGGCACCCTACGGTGCGCGCCCAGACACAGCTCCTGGCAGGTGGCCTGTGAGCGACAGCCTGTACCGGATGTTCGCCACCGCGGCCGGCCGCCACCCGCAGGCGGCGGCCGTCGAACTGCCCGCCGGGAACGTGTCCTATCGCCGCCTCCGACGCGCCGCCGAAACGGTCGCGGCCCTGCTCCGGGACGCCTGCGGCGACCGTGTGGCACGGGTCGGTCTGCTGGCCGGCCGCAGCGCAGTGGCATACGCGGGGTACCTCGGCGCTCTGCGGCTCGGCGCGGCTGTGGTGCCCTTCCACCCCGAGCACCCGGCCGCCCGCAACCGGCGCATCCGCGAGCTGGCCGACGTCGATGTGGTGGTGGCCGACAAGGAGCTGTGGCAGCGCGGCGGGCCACAGTGGGCGGACGGTCTCCCGGTCCTGCTGCTGACGGACGACGACGTCCTGTCACCGCCCACGGCCGCACGGCGCGAGGACCTGCCGCCGCACGAGGCACAGCCGGACCGACTGGCCTACGTCCTGTTCACCTCCGGTACGACCGGGCGGCCCAAGGGCATACCGATCCGGCACCGCAATGTGCTGCCCTTCCTCCAGCACAACATCGCACGGTTCGGGGTCGGCCCGGGCTGCCGGATGTCCCACACCTTCGACCTGACCTTCGATCTGTCCGTGTTCGACCTCTTCGTCACCTGGGGCGGCGGGGCCACGCTGGTCGTACCGGACCGCTCCGAGCTGTTCAGCCCGGTCGACTACGCCACCCGCCGCCGCCTCACCCACTGGTTCTCCGTGCCCTCGGCGGTGTCGGTGAGCGCCGGGCTCGGTCTGCTGCCCGCCGGCCGGAAGGCCACCACACTGCGCCACAGCGTGTTCTGCGGCGAGCCCCTCACCTACAAACAAGCGGCCGCCTGGCGGGCGACCGCTCCGTACTCCACCCTCGACAACCTCTACGGACCGACCGAACTCACCGTCGCCTGCACCGAGTACCGGCTGCCACGCGACCCACGGCAGTGGCCTCACACCTCCAACGGCACGGTTCCCATAGGCCGCCCCTACGAGCATCTGGAACACCTCGTCGACGCGGAGACGGGCGAGCTGTGCATGCGCGGAGCGCAGCGCTTCGACGGCTACCTGGACCCCCGGGACGATGCCGACCGCTTCCTGGCCCACCACGGCGAGGGACCGGTGGAGCCCCGGCACTACTACCGCACCGGCGACCGGGTGCGCCTGGAGGGCGGCCACCTGGTCCATCTGGGCCGTCTGGACGATCAGATGAAAATCCGGGGTTTCCGGATCGAGCCGGGCGAGGTGGAGGCCGCGCTGCGGCGGCTGCCCGAGGTGCACGAAGCCGTCGTGGCGCCCATCACCCAGGCCGGCGTCACCGAACTGATCGCCGGTTACACCGGGCAGCCCGTCCCCCGTCGCGAGCTGCTGCGCGTCCTACGCGGCGCGCTGCCGATCCACCTCGTCCCCCGACGCTTCCTGCACCTCGACTCCCTGCCCCGCAACGCCAACGGCAAGACCGACAGGGCCGCGCTGCGCGAACTCGCCGAGGAGGTCACCGATGCCGTCTCCGCCTGACCCGTCCGTCCCGACCGCACTCCATGCCGTCCCGTCGACGGACGTCGACCTGAGCCTGTTCTACTTCGCCGGCGACAGCGACGAGATCAAGAGCGACCGCTACGGACTCCTGCTCGACGGCGCCCGCTTCGCCGACGCCCACGGCTTCGCCGCGGTGTGGACCCCGGAGCGCCACTTCCACCCCTTCGGCGGCCTCTACCCGAACCCGGCGGTGACCGGTGCCGCGGTGGCGGTCGCCACCGAACGCGTCGCGATCCGGGCGGGCAGCGTCGTGGCGCCGCTCCACCATCCGCTGCGAATCGCCGAGGAATGGTCCGTGGTGGACAACCTCTCCGACGGGCGGGCCGGCGTCTCCTTCGCCTCCGGCTGGCACGCCGTGGACTTCGCGCTGCGCCCCGAGGCGTACGCCGACCGGCGCAGCCTGGTGCTGGACCACGCGGAGCAGGTGCGCCGCTTGTGGCGGGGCGAGACCCTGACCGTCCGCGACGGCACCGGCGCCGAGCAGCGCGTCCGCATCCACCCCCAGCCGGTCCAGCCCGAACTGCCGGTCTGGATCACCAGCGCCGGCCACACCGAGACCTTCCGCCGGGCCGGCGCCATGGGAGCCGGCATCCTCACCCACCTACTGGGCCAGGACATCGACGACCTCGCCCGCAATATCGCCGAGTACCGGACCGCGAGCGCGGGCGGCGGCCACGTGGCCCTCATGGTGCACACCTATCTGGGCGACGACGAGGACGAAGTCAAAGAACTGGTCGGGGAGCCGCTCCGCCGCTATCTGCACGACTCCCTCGGGCTGCTCCTGGGCTCACGGCTGGACGGAAGACGCGGCATCGACCCGGCGCGACTGCGCCCCGCCGACGTCGACTTCCTGGTCCAGCGCTCCTTCGACCGCTACTTCGACCACGGCGGACTGCTGGGAACCCCCGCCAAGGCCCGCCGCGTGATCGAGCGCCTGCGCCGCATAGGGGTGGACGAGGTGGCCTGCCTGATCGACTTCGGCCTGCCGGCCGACACCGTCCTGGCCGGTCTGGAACGCCTGGCCGGCCTGCGCCACCGGGGAGCGACAGGTGACCACTGACTTCGACACGGCGGTCGCCGCACTGCGTGTGCCCGGCATGGGCACCGAAACCATCGCTCCCTTCCTGGCCAACCTCGTCGACATCACCCGCCCCCGCAGGGTTCTGGAGGTCGGCATGGGCTATACCACGCCGTTCCTGGCTGCGGCCCTGGACCGAACGAGCCGCCGAGTACGGCAGGAGTCAGTGGCCCTCGCCGCCAAGACCCGCTCGTACCTGAGCAGCGAGACCCCGCTGGACGATGCCTGGCTGCGTGCCGAGCCACCGCTGGCGGCACCGGCGAGCTACCTCGAACCGTACCGCCCGGTCTTCGTCGCGGTCGACGACGGCTCCATCGCGGAGTCCTCCGCGCGGCAGGTGGCGCAGGTGCTGGACGACCTCGGACTGACGCACCAGGTCACGATCGTCGACGCCCCGCTGCGCGCATGCGACGCCGCGCTGCCGCCGGACTTCGAACCGATCGACCTGGCCTGGGTGGACGCGTGGGACTGCCTGTACTTCCTCGACCACTTCCTGGACCGCATCAACCCCGAGGGCGGCGTGGCGGTCCTGCACTACCTGATGACGTACCCGGAGGGCGAGGCGATCCTGCGCTACCTGGCCGGGCTCCAGCGGTCGAGACCGGGCGAACTGGAGATCCTCAACCTCCTCGAGCCCCACAAACTCCGGCAGAACAGCGTCACGATGATCCGCCGCACCAGCGGGCGACCACCGCGGTACGCCGGCCCCGGCGGCCGCATCCGCTACGACGGCGACCTCATCGACGACGCCCGCACGCAGGCGGGACAGGCGCACCCGACGGATAAGGAACAGGAGCGGACGAAGTGAGCATTCTGCATGGCCCCACGACGCCCTTCCCGGCGGACTCGACGATTCCCCTGCTCTTCACCGAGCAGGCGCGCGGGCGCCCGGATGCCGTCGCCGTCGTCGACGCAGACCACAGGGTGACGTACGCGGAACTGGACGAGCGCTCCAACCGCCTGGCCCATCTGCTGCGCGCCCAGGGCGTGGGGCCCGGATCGCGGGTCGGCGTGCTGCTGGACCGCGGCCACGAGATGGTCACCGCGGTCCTCGCGGTGTTGAAGGCCGGCGGCGCCTACGTACCCGTCGGCCCCGGCCACCCCCGGGAACGGCAACGGGAGATGCTGGCCGACGCACAGGCCACCGTGACGGTGAGCCGTGAGGAACTGCGCCTCGCGGCGGCATGGCCGTCGACCCCCCTGCCGCTGCCCGCCGACTCCCGCGCGCTGGCGTACGTGCTGTTCACCTCCGGGTCGACCGGCCGGCCCAAGGGAGTCATGGTCGAGCACCGGTCGGTGCTGCGTCTGGTCTGCCGAACCGACTACGTGAGCTTCGGCCCCGACGAGCGGATCGCCCAGGTGGCCGACCCGTCGTTCGACGCGTTCACCTTCGAGGTGTGGGGCGCGCTGCTGCACGGGGGCACCCTGTGCGTGATCCCGGCCGAGACCGTGCTGACGCCCGGTGCGCTCGGACCGGCGCTGGCCGCCCACCGCATCACCACCATGTTTCTCACGTCCGCGCTGTTCACCGAGGTGATGACCGACCGGCCCGACAGTTTCCGCGGGCTGCGCAACCTGCTGGTCGGCGGGGACGTCGTCGACGCCTCCCGGGCGCGCCGGCTGGCCGGCAGCCCCCGGGACCTCCGCCCGGCACGCTTCCTGAACGGCTACGGTCCCACGGAGACCACCACTTTCGCGGTCTGCGGACCGATCGAGTCGGTTCCTGCCGACGCGACGTCGGTGCCGATCGGCCGCCCCATAGCGAACACCAGCTGCTACGTTCTCGACTCCGGACTGCGGCCGGTCGCGGACGGGGCGGCGGGCGAGCTGTTCATCGGCGGCCCCGGAGTCGCCCGCGGATACGCCGGACAGCCCGAGCAGACCCGAGAGCGCTTCCTGCCCGACCCGTTCGCCACCGAGCCCGGTGCGCGCATGTACCGCACCGGAGACCTGGTGCGCTGCCGGGCGGACGGGATGCTGGAGTTCCTCGGCCGCATCGACGACCAGGTCAAGATCCGAGGCTACCGGGTGGAGCCGGGCGAGGTGGAGGCGACGCTGGGCCGGCACCCCGACATCAGACAGCTCGCCGTGGTCGTGGAGGGCGCGGCGGGCGAACGCCGGCTGGTGGCCCATGTGGTGCCCGCGGTTCCCGGCACCCGGCCGGCCGGGCTGCGCGAGTTCCTCGCCGGCCGACTTCCCGAGTGGATGGTCCCGTCCGCGTTCATGGTCCATTCCGCCCTGCCCCTGACGGCAACGGGGAAGATCGACCGAGCGGCACTGCCGCCGGCACCGCCCGAGGGGCCCGACACCGACGCCGTACAGCCGCGCACCGACCTGGAGCGGGAACTCGCCGAGCTCACGGCGGAGCTGCTGGGCCTGGACCGTGTGGGTGTCACCGACGACTTCTTCGCCCTGGGCGGGCACTCACTGCTGGCGATGCGGCTGGTGTCGCAGGTCAACAACCGGTTCGCCACCGAAGTAGCACTGGGAGACTTCCTCTACGACCCCACGGTCGTCCGACTGGCTGCTGAGGTGTCCCGTGGCTGCTGAGCCAGGCGACCGCGCTGTCTCCAGCGCCCAGCGGCAGGTGTGGATCCTTGACCGGCTCCATCCGGGGTCGGCCGTCTACAACGTCCCGCTGGTCCACCGGATCGACGGCGATCTCAGGGCCGGGCTGCTGGAACAAGCCCTGACCGAGCTTCTTCGCCGGCACGAGATCCTGCGCACCGGCTACCGGGTGCGGTCGGGCGCCCTGCGCCAGTTCGTCCGCCCCGCGACACCAGTGCGCATCCCTCTTGCGGACGTATCGGCGTACGACGACCCGGAGGCCGAGGCGGACCGGCGAACGGCCGCTGAGGCGAGGCGGCCGTTCGACCTGAGCACGGATCCGGTGATCCGCCCGCTGCTGGTGCGTGTGGCACCCCGCCGCCACCGCCTGTGCCTCACGCTCCACCACATCGCCTGCGACGGCTGGTCCCTGGACATCCTCCAGCGCGAGCTGTCGGCCCTCTACACGGCCCTGCTCGCGGGGTCGCCCCCCGGACTGCCGCCACTGCGGGAGCAGTACGCCGACTATGCCGAGGACCAGACCGCTCGCCTGACGGACCGCGCGCTGCTCGCCGCCCGGGAGTACTGGCTGAAGCACCTGTCGGGCATCCGTACCCCGGTAACGCTCCCGGCCGACCGTCCCCGCCCGCCCCTGCGCAGCTTCGAGGGCGGCCACGTCCGCTTCACCGTCGACTCCGCAGTGACCGACCGGGTCGCCCTGCTGGCCCGGTCCTGCCGCGCGACCCCGTTCGCTGTCCTGCTCGCCGCCTTCGCCGCCTTGATCCGGGCCGAGGGCGGCGGCGACGAGACCGTCATCGGCACTCCGATGACCTGCCGTCAGCGGGAGACCCAGTACGCGGTGATCGGCATGTACGTGAACACAGTCGTTCACCGCCTGCGGATGTCCGAAGCGCCAACGTTCCGGGAGCTGGTGCACCTGGCCCGGGACGAGAGCAGACAGGCGATGGCCCACCGGGCGCTGCCGTTCGAGGTGTTGGTGGAAGAGCTGAACCCGGCCCGTGATCCCGCTTTCAACCCGGTATTCCAATTGATGTTCGGCTACCACGAGGGCGACCGGACCGCGCTCGTCCTGCCCGGCTGCACGGTCACCACCGAGCTCGGCGACACCGCGACGGCGAAGCTCGACCTCTCCTTGAGCCTCACCCTCTCCGCGGGACGCTACGCCGGTCGCCTCGAATACAGCACCGACCTCTTCACGCCGGCAACCGCCCAGCGCGTCGCGGACCGCTTCCGCACCCTGCTCGCCACCGCGACCGCAGACCCGCTGCGTCCCTTCGAGAACCTGCCGCAGCGGGCCGAGGGCACGACAGCAGGACGTCGCTGAAGCGCAAGGTCTCCGTTGCTCTCGTCTCCGTCAACCCGAATGGACGACTCATGAAACTGTTCCGCTCGGCGCGCGCACGGGCCGCTGCCGCTGCTGTGGCCTCCTCGCTCGTCGTCGCCGCCTCCCCGGCCCCCGCCCCTGGGGCAGACGGCATCGGCGATTCGTACTTCCCGCAGCTGGGCAACGGCGGATTCGATGCCCGTCACTACGACCTCGACATCGCGTACGACCCGGTGTCGGGCCGCCTGGACGGCCGTACGACAATCACCGCACGCGCGATCCAGGACCTCTCCTCCTTCGACCTGGACCTGCAGCAGCTGAAGGTCAAAGGCGTCGAGGTCAATGGCAGACACGCCCCGTTCACGCACGATGGCGACGAATTGCGCATCACCCCGCACGGATCACTCGCCGGGAACCGCACCTTCACCGTCACCGTCACCTACGGTGGCCTTCCGCACCCCCTGTCCGGCCCGATCGTCGGCTCCGACTACGGATGGCTGAAGACCGACGACGGCGTCTTCGTGGCGTGCGAACCCAACGCCGCTTCCACCTGGTTCCCGTCCAGCGACCATGTTTCCGACAAGGCGACCTACGACATCCGGATCCGTGCCCCCAAGGGCCTGAGCGCCGTCTCCAACGGCCGGCTTCTCTCCACGTACGACGAGGGCGACTCGACCTACACCCACTGGCGGGAGAGCCGGCCCATGGCCACCTACCTCACGACCGTGACCATCGGGAAGTTCGATGTGAGGAGCGGGAGGACACCCGGCGGTGTCCCGATCCATGTCGCGATCGATCCGAAGCTGGCCGGCAGCAACAGCGTGGACGTGTACGCCGTCACCGCCGCGGCCACCGACTACTGGTCGCAAGTCTTCGGTCCGTATCCGTTCGAGGAGACCGGGGCGATCGTCGACGACATGCCGGCGGCCGGGTTCTCACTGGAGGCGCAGTCGAAGCCGATCTACTCCGCCGTGCGCAACGAGACGACGATCGTGCACGAGCTGGCCCATCAGTGGTTCGGCGACTCGGTGTCGGTGAAGCGCTGGAAGGACATCTGGCTCAATGAGGGCTTCGCGACTTACGCCCAGTGGCTGTGGGCCGAGCACCAGGGCACCCGTACCGCCCACGACTCCTTCCGCGCCGCTTACGATGCCCGTCCGGCCGACAACGCCTTCTGGCAGACCGAGGTGGCCGACCCGCAACGCGACTCGATGTTCGCCTCCGCGGTCTACCAGCGCGGTGCGATGACCTTGCAGGCGTTGCGCGAACGCATCGGTGACACGGCGTTCTTCAGGCTGCTGCCGACCTGGGCGGAGCTGCACCGCTACGGCAATGCGGATACCGCCGACTTCATTCAGCTCGCGGAGGAGATCTCCGGGCAGCCACTGGACGACCTGTTCCGGACCTGGCTTTCCACGAGGGGGAAGCCGAACCTGGGGCCGGGGGAGTCCATGAAGCCGTAGTGCGCAACCGGCGCGTGTGCGAAGCACGGCTTGGGGGTGAAATGGCCGAAGGCCCGGGTCGGTCGCCGCCGAGGTCGGCGGCGATGCCTTTGTACGTCGCTCCGGGCGCGGACTCGTGCAGGGCCACGGCATCGGCCTTGAACTCGTCCGAGTGGTCCTTCGGCGCCACCGGCGGTCTTTCCCGCTTCGCCTGGATCAAGCAGATCCAGTATCAGCGTGTCCACCACTCAGGGAGAGATCCCAGGGACGTGCGTAACCCGGTCACGCCACAGTGACCAGTGGGCCACGGCGGTATAATCAGTGATTCCAAAGGCGTACGCAGCCCAGAGGACCAAGTAAGCGTCTCCGCTGACACAAGCCTCCGGCCCGGCAGACGGTTGTACGCCTCCTGACAGTCCGCTCGTGCGGGGGGCGGGCATCCGTGCCGAAGCCTGCGGTCTTGGCGCCGGCCTGTGCCACGTTGTCTTGTGCTGATGCGTGAGTCGGCTTTTACGGTTGGGGTGGCTACCAGCTTCAGTACCTGCTCCGGTGCCGGTCACCTTGGTTGCCACATGCCGCAGAAGGTTCACGGGACGATGCCTACCGCCCTGGTCCAGCCCGCCCCAGCGCCCTTGATCTTCACCGGGAAACAAGCAACGGTGAATCCTGTCGGCCCCGGCAGCGCGTCAAGTCCGAAGAGGCGTTCGATCTGGCAGTACTCGCGGTCCCGGCCCACGAAGTGGGCGGGCCACAGGACGCTTCTGTCACCCGTCCCATGGAACTGGTTGATCATGTGTCGGAACGGCGCGTCCAGGCTGAATGCGTCTGTGCCGATCACACGGACGCCCATGTCCAGCAGCAGGTGTGTGGCCGAGGCGTCCAAGCCGGTGAAGTCGGTGAAGTAGGCCGGGGTACCGGCCAGCCTGTCAGCGCCCGTGCGCAGCAGGACGATGTCACCGGGGTCCGGGTCCCGGCCGACGCGGTCCAGCCGGGTGCGAAGGAACGACGCGTCCACGGCGCCCGGTCCAGCGTCAACCAGGTCCAGCACCATGCCCGGGGCGTAGAACCACTCCAGAGGCAGCTCGTCTATGTGGCGCGGCCGACCGTCTCCGTACCGGGCAACGGAACCATAGTGCGACGGAGCATCGACGTGGGTGCCGGTGTGCGAGGTCAGGGTCAGGGTGTCGATCGACAGCAACTCCTGGTCCGGCAGATCGGCCGGGTCGAATTCCACGCCGAAGTGGGTGCGCATCTCCTCACTCATGTGCTTAGCACCTTCGGCGGGGCTCAAGATCTGATGCTCGACCGGGTCCGGTTCCCAGCCGGACGCGTCGACGGGTGTGGACAGATCGATGATTCTCATGGGTTCCTGTCTCCGTCCCTTATGGCGGTGCCATGCATCGAGGACCTCAGGCGAGCAGACTCAAACCGCCGTCGGCCGTGAGCACCTGCCCCTGTATCCAACCGGCCTCATCCGCGCAGAGCAGGGCAGCGACGTCAGCGATGTCCGTGGGCGTCGTCAGCCGTCCGGCCGGGGTCCGCCGCTGCAGTGCTGCCCCGACTGCCTCGGCGTCCGGATTCCCGCTGGTGTCCGCGTGTCCTTTGTCGAGCTTGGCCGTGGACACCGCATTGACCGTGATCCCGCAGGGCGCCAGTTCCGCTGCCAGATAGCGGACTTGCGCCTCCAACGCTGCTTTTGCCAGGCCGGCGCTGACGTAGTCGGGCACGACGCGTCGGGAGCCGTTGCTGGTCACGACGAGGATACGGCCCGGGCCGCCTGACATGGCCCGTTTCAGGGATCGCGCGCCCAGCGTCAGCGGTGCCAGCGCGGTTGCAAGGTCCGCGCGGATGTCCTCCGGCTTCGGGGCAACAGCGCTCATCCGGTGGAACGAGGAGACGCTGTGGACGAAGATGTCCAAGCGGCCGTGCTCCTGCCGAAGCCGGGCAATCTGCCGCGGCAAGGTGCTCGTCAGCGTGACGTCACCCCGCAGAGCAGTAACCGGACCGGGCAGTGACGCAAGTTCGGCCACCGCCTCCTTCGCCGCGGTCTCGTCATGAGCGTATCCCAGATACACCCGGCAGCCGCGGGCCGCCAGGGCGTGGGCAATGGCCAGTCCCGCACCCCGCGTGCCTCCGGCCACCAGTGCCGTCTTCGCCCGCCACGGGGTCGTTGTGCCGTTCGCCATCTCAGCCCACCCCGATGCCGTCGTTGACCAGAGTGAGGAACTCTCGAGGGGTCCTCGCGGTCGTCGCCAGATCGTCGGCCAACCGCGTGCCGTACTCGCGCTCGATCCGGACGGCCGTCTCGAGCAGGGCCAACGAGTCGTATCCCAGGTCGGCGAAGGGCACATCGAGAACGTCGCCGTCGAGGTCGACGTTTTCGTCCTGGCCGGCCGCCGCTCGCATGATCTTCATCAGATCGTCCACCGTCATCATGGCTGTCATTCCTCCTGGGACTCCCGGAACGCGCAGGTGGGTCGTGTCTGCCACTGTGCAGAGCACCGCTGGAGGGGACCTCGAGACGACGTGGAGCGAGGCCCTCCACCGTGGTTCGAGGCTGTTTCGACCTGCCGGGACAACGCTCGGTGGCCATGCGCCGGCACACCACGCGGCACACCCACAGGGCGATCGGGCAGGTGAAGTGATGGCTCAGACATCATTGCGCGTCGAACGCGAACACTCCGTGGACCGTGTCGTCCGCCGCCTGGCGGAGTCGGCACGGCTCGACGACGTCGGTGACGTTCCCGAGTGGCTTGCCGAACGGCGGCGCGCCGGCACCTGCGAGGTGCGACGCATCCCGTTCACGCGGCTTCACCGGTGGTCCTTCGAACCGGACTCCGGCAACCTGGTGCACGACACCGGAAAGTTCTTCTCCGTGGAGGGCCTGCGGGTCCGGCGGGAGGGCGCACCCGACTGGGTTCAGCCCATCATCAATCAGCCGGAGACGGGGATCCTCGGCATCCTCGCCAAGGAGTTCGACGGTGTCCTGCACTTCCTGATGCAGGCCAAGATGGAACCGGGGAACATCGGGCTGTTCCAGCTAGGACCTACTGTGCAGGCAACGCGCAGCAACTACACCAAGGTTCATCAGGGCCGTGGCACGCGCTACATCGAGTATTTCACGGGGCCGCGGCGCGGCCGAGTCCTGACCGACGCACTCCAGTCCGAGCAGGGCGACAGCTTCCTGGGCAAACGTAACCGCAACATGGTCGTTGAGACCATGCATGACGTGGAGGAGCACCCCGACTACCGGTGGCTGACACTGGGCCAGATCCATCGGCTGCTGGCAATGGACAACCTCGTCAACATGGACGCGCGAACCGTCCTGTCGTCGCTGCCGCTCCCGGGCGGGGCCGGCCCCGTGCCCGCAGCGACACAACCCGACGCGGCCAGTCTCAGTTGGCTCACCGAACTCAAGACCCGGCACGAGCGCACGGTGACCCGTATGCCGCTGTCCCGGGTCGACGGCTGGCGGCGATGCGATGACGAGATCGTGCATACGACGGGTCGTCACCTCAGTGTTCTGGCTGTCTCCGTCGTCGCCGGCAACCGCGAAGTCACTCACTGGACCCAGCCGCTGCTGGCCGCCCCGCAGGGCCTTGCCGCCCTCGTCGTCCGCAGGGCCGCCGACGGTGTGCAGGTACTCGTGCAAGGGCTCGCCCAGCCCGGCACTTTCGACACCGTGGAGCTGGCACCCACCGTCCAGTGCGTCACAGAGGGTTACACGGACCTCGACGACCCGCCCCCCTTCCTGCAGCACGTACTGTCGGCACCCCCGGAGAGGATCCTGTACTCGGCACTGCAATCCGAAGAGGGAGGACGGTTCCACCAGCGGGACAATCTCTACCTCATCGTCGAGGCCGACGACGCCTTTCCCCGGGACGAGGACCTGTCGCACAGCCACCGCTGGTTGACGCTCGGCCACTTGAAACAATTCATCAGTTTCGGCGGTCACGTGAATGTGGAGGCGCGCACGCTCGTCGCCTGTCTCCAGTCACTGTCTCCGGAGCAGGGGTGGACATGGACCGCGTGAGCTTCGGTGTGCTGGGCTGCGCCTCGATTGCACGGCGCAAGATGCTGCCCGCCCTGGTCTCCCACCCACGAGCCCATGTGGTGGCGGTGGCCAGCCGGACGGCGGACAAGG
Source organism: Streptomyces minutiscleroticus (assembly GCF_014650875.1). Classification (GTDB taxonomy): domain Bacteria; phylum Actinomycetota; class Actinomycetes; order Streptomycetales; family Streptomycetaceae; genus Streptomyces; species Streptomyces minutiscleroticus. The sequence continues at coordinate 69,018 of NZ_BMVU01000017.1, read as the reverse complement.
CCGCACGGTTCGCCTCCGAGTTCGGGTGCGATGCCGTCACCGGGTACGAGCGCCTCCTGGAGCGGCCGGACATCGACGCGGTGTACGTGCCTCTGCCAGCCGGACTACGCACCGAGTGGATCACCAAGGCGCTCACCGCGGGCAAGCACGTCCTCGCCGAAAAGCCGCTCACCGTGACCGCCGCCACAGCCCGTGAGCTGGTCACCCTCAGCCGTACGCAGGGACTGTTGCTGATGGAGAGCTTCATGTTTCTCCACCACTCGGCGCACCGTGCTGTGCAGGATCTCGTAGATGCCGGACGGATCGGTGAACTACGCTCGTTCTCTGCCACCTTCACCATCCCGCCGCTGCCGAAGGACGACATTCGTCACCGGCCGGACCTCGGCGGCGGCGCTCTGCTCGATCTCGGCGCGTACACCGTACGCGCGGCACAGCTTCACTGTGGCACGGACCTCGTCCCCAAGGGAACGGTCCTGGTCACCGATCCGGACACCGGTGCGGATGTGTCCGGCGCGGCCTTACTGTCCGCCGGACCGGTGGTCGCGCACTTGTCGTTCGGCATGGTGCACCCCTACCGGTGTGCCTACCGCCTGACGGGCAGCACGGGCACACTCACCCTGGAGCGCGCCTTCACCCCGCCGCCCACCTGGCAGCCGGTCCTGCGGGCGGAGAGCCAGGACCGCTCGGAAGAAATCAGGCTTCCGGCCGACGACCACTTCGCGAACACCGTCACTGCGTTCACCACCGCCGTCCTGGCCGGTGACGGTTTCACCGCACACGGCGACCGGATCGTCCGGCAGGCGGAACTGCTGGAAGGCGTCCGGCTCGCAGCCGCCGCAGTGCCCGCCGCCTCCCGCGCTGCGTAGGGCCGGCCATGCGCATCATTGGCCGCGGTTTTCTCGCCTCCGGTCTCCGTGCTCTGGCAGACCAGCACTCACATGCCGTCGCCTTCGCCGCAGGCGTCTCCCGCAGTGACGGCTCGGCCGACGCGGAATTCTCCCGGGAGGCAGCACTGCTCTACGACACCATCCGTGACTGCCTGCGGACCGGACAGCGGCTGCTGTACTTCTCCACCTCCTCCGCCGGGTTGTACGGACACGGTGCCGAACAGCAGCCGACTGCCGAGGACGGCCCGGTCCGGCCTTCGTCCCCGTACGGCCGGCACAAGTTGGCCATGGAGGAGGTCGTCCGCAGTTCCGGGGCCGACCATCTCGTACTGCGCCTGGCCTACCCCGTGGGGTCCGCCCAGCGTCCACACCAGTTCCTGCCCTCCCTGGTCGGCCAGATCCGCAACGGCCAGGTACGGATTCACCGTGGCGCCCGTCGCGACCTCATCGGTATCGACGACGTCGTTGCTCTCCTCGACGCCCTGTTACAGCGCGGCGTGTCACGCCGGGTCGTCAATCTCGCTTCCGGCTGGGCGGTTCCCGTCGAGGACATCGTCGACCACATCGAGATGCGGTTGGCGATTGCGGCAGATCGCCAGGTGACCGACGTCCGACCGGAGGGAGCCGTCTCGACGGTCCTGCTCCGGCGGCTTCTGCCCTCCGCCACACGGGAGCGGGGATTCGGCCCGGACTACTACCGACGGGTCATCGATGCCTACCTCACCGACCGGGAGCTTTGGCCATGACCGATACGGCAAACACTCCGACCACCGACGACCATTGCGATGTCTGCGTCGTCGGCGGCGGCCCCGCTGGTCTGACCCTCGCGCTGCTACTGCTGAAGACCGGATTCCGGGTCACCCTCGTCGAGCGCTCCGCCTCCTTGGACCGTGCGTACCGCGGGGAGATCCTCCAACCGGGCGGCCTCGCCCTGATGGACCAGCTCGGCTGCCTCACCGGTGCCCTGGCGCGCGGCGGGTACTCGCTGGACCGCTTCCAACTGGTGGAGGCAGACCGAGTCCTGCTCGACATCGACTATGGGCGGCTGCCTCCTCCGCACACCTCATTGCTCAGCATCCCTCAGGACCACGTACTGGCCGAACTGCTCGGCCAGTGCCGCCGGTTCGACACCTTTCACGAACTCGTCGGCCACCGGGTGACGGAACTGGTAACCGACGGCGACGGTGGAGTGCGCGGTGTGGTCGCCACCGGCCGGGGCAGGCGACGTGCGGTCCACGCCGCCTGCGTGGTCGGCGCGGACGGCCGCTACTCGAAGACCAGGCGCCTGGCCGGCATCGAGACCGACCGCATCGACGCATTCGCCTTTGACGTCCTGTGGCTGAAACTGCCCCTGCCCCCCGGCCGGCCGCGCCCCCGCGAAGTCCGCGTCTTTCGCTCCGCCGGGAGCCCGGTGCTGGTCTACCCGTCGTACCCCGGCACGCTGCAGATCGGGTGGACCTTGCCGCACAAGGGCTACGCGGAGTTGGCCGCACGCGGAGTCGCGCACGTCAGAGACGAGATCTGCCGGGCGATTCCCGGCTACGCCGACCTGGTGCACGAGCGGATCGTCTCCCTCGGCGACCTCACCCTGCTCGACGTCTTCGCCGGCCGTGCCCAGGAGTGGGCACGCGACGGGCTGGTCTTGATCGGCGACAGCGCGCACACCCACAGTCCGCTCGGCGCCCAGGGCATCAACCTCGCCCTCCAGGACGCGGCGCTACTGCACCCGGTGCTGACCGCCGCACTGCGTGCCGGGGACGTCACGGCCGATCGGCTGGCCGCCTACGCGAAGCCACGGTCCCGCGACATCGCCCAGGTGATGAAGGTGCAGCACATCCAGGCCAAAGCGATGCTTTCGCAAGGCCGGGTGGCCCGTGCGGTGCGGCCCCGGCTCGCCTCGTTCATCCAGCGCACTCCGGTCGGCTCCCGCATCACCCGGCTCATCGCCCACGGCAATCCGCAGGCCCGGGTGCGCACCGACCTGTTCGGTCCCGGAGTTCCTACCGCGTCCTGAAAACCGGCCCGCGGTGCCGAAGACGTACCGAGAGGAATCACAGATGTCCGTTCCCACTTCGACGCCGGAACTGCTGCGCGCCAGTGTCGAACAGTTCTACGCCCGGCACATGCAGCTGCTCGACGACGGCGACGCCGAGGCGTGGGCCGAGACCTTCACCGAAGACGGCCTCTTCGCCCTCCCCGGCAGGCCGGAACCGACCCGTGGCCGTGCCGCCCTGGCCGAGGGAGCGCGCCGTGCCCACACCGAACGGCTGGCGTCGCACGAGACGCACCGTCACTGGCACGGCATGCTGGACATCAGGCCGCAGGACGACGGCAGCGTCCATGTGCGCTGCTACGCCCTGGTCGTCGCCACGCCGCGGGGCGGCGAGCCACGGCTGCACCGCTCCTGCGTCTGCCGGGATGTCCTGGTGCCGGCGGGCTCCCAGTGGCAGGTCCGCAGCCGGCGGGTCACCCGCGACGGCTTCTGACCCGCGCGGCGCGGACGGCGATCGGGCAGGAGGGACGGGGTGCCCGTCCCTCCTGCCTCGTCTCATTGGACCTGCGATCCCACCTTCGACCCCTCCATGCCTGGCACACCGCGAGTGCCGCCGAGCGTCTGCGACCGGCACGGTCGGCGGCCGGCTACGGTCCCGACAGCGCCACTGCCGAGTTGAATCCGCCGTGACCGCGTGCGAGTACCAGCGCCCGGCGCAGCCGGGTCCGGCGCACCGTGGTGACCAGGTCGATGCAATACTCCTCCTTCGGGCAGGACACGTTCACCGTCGGCGGGATGACCTGGTCGCGCAGCGCGAGCAACGCCGTCGCCACGTCCAGCGGCCCGCTGCCGGCGGCCAGCCGTCCCGTCATCGTCTTGGGCGCCGTGACGGGCACGCCCCCCGGGCCGAACACGGCCGCGAGGGCGGCTGCCTCCTGACGGTCCAGTTGAGGTGTCCCGGCCGCGTCGGCGAACACCACGTCGACGTCCGACGGCCGCCAACCGGCCTCGTCGAGAGCCTGTGTCACCGCCCGGCGCAGTCCCGGTGCCCGCCCGGAGCCGGGTGCCGGATCGAACGCCGTGCCGTACCCCTCGATCAGGCCGTGTGTCCGGGCGCCGCGTGCCCGGGCCGCCTCGGTGTCCTCGACGACCAGGAGAGCGCCACCCTCTCCGGCGACGTGCCCGTCCGCCCGGGAGTCGAACGGCAGGTAGGCATCGTCCGGATCCTCGCGGGTGCTCAGCCGGCCCTCCGCCAGCAGAGCGGTCCAGCTCCAAGGGCACAGGGAGCCGTCAACGGCGCCGGTGACCATGGCCTGGGCTCCTCGGCGCAGCAGGCGGCGGGCGGCCGCGAGCGCGTCGAGGCCGCCCGCGCCGTCGGTGACCACGACGCTGCCGGGGCCCCGCAATCCGTGCCGGATGGAGATCTGGCCGGTGTTGACGGCGTAGAACCAGGCGAACGACTGGTAGGCGCTGACGTACCCGCTGCCCTTGGACCACAGGTTCTCCAGCTCTCGCTGGCCGAACTCGAAGCCGCCCGCCGTGTTGGCCGTCACGACGCCGACGGCGTACTCCGGCAGATCCGCGGGGTCGAGCCCGGCGTCGGCCAGGGCCCACTCCGCAGCCACCAGCGACAGCCTGGTCAGCTCGTCTGTCTGCGCCCGCAGCCGGCTCGGCAGCAGCGCCGCTGCGTCGAGATCCTGGATCTCGCCCGCCAGCCGGACCGGATAGGGCGACGGATCGAAGCGGGTAAGGCCGCCCAACCCGCTGCGGCCGCTCAAGGTGGCCGCCCAGTAGGCCGGTGTTCCGGCTCCGTTGGGTGCCAGGATGCCCATACCTGTGACCGCAACGGCCGTCATGCGGCGTGCTCCCCAGGACGGGACAGCACCATCGCGCTCTGAAAACCCCCGAAGCCGCTGCCGACTGTCAGCACTGTGGCCAGGTCGGCTCGTCGCGAGGTGAGAGGCACGTAGTCGAGGTCGCACTCGGGGTCGGGCTCATGCAGGTTGGCGGTCGGTGGAATCACCCCGTGGCGTAGCGCGAGCACACAGGCGGCGATCTCGATGGCCCCGATCGCGCCGAGCGAATGGCCCACCATCGATTTGATGGAGCTCACCGGCGTGCGGTACGCGCTCTCGCCGAGGGCGGCCTTGAACGCTGCCGTTTCGTGCCGGTCGTTCTGCTTCGTTCCGGAGCCGTGTGCGTTGACGTAATCGATGTCGTCGGGACGTGCTCCCGCCTCGGTCAGCGCGCCGCGGATGGCCTCGGCCATCTCCCTGCCGTCGGGCCGCAGCCCGGTCATGTGGAAGGCGTTGCAACGTGAGGCGAATCCACTGAGTTCGGCGAGGACACGGGCGCCGCGCCGGACGGCGTGTCCGTGCTCCTCCAGGACGAACATCGCCGCGCCCTCGCCGAGCACGAACCCGTTGCGGGTGGCGTCGAACGGGCGTGAGGCGTGCTCCGGGTCGTCATTGCGGGGGGTGGTGGCCTTGATGGCGTCGAAGCAGGCCAGGGTGATGGGCGAGATCGGTGCGTCGGTTGCGCCAGCGACCATGATGTCCGCGCTGCCCTCAAGGATCAGTTCCCGTGCGTGGGCCACCGCGTCAAGACCGGAGGTGCACCCTGTGGAGACCACACCCACCGGTCCTTCCGCCCCCACCCGCCAGGCCACCTCGGCCGCCATGGAGCTCGGTACGAAGTGGCCGTAGAGGTGGGGCACGGCATAGGTGTGGTCCACCAGCCAAGCGCGCCCGCCGTTGCTGACCGTGGCGTATTCGCGTTCCAGACTGGTGGTGCAGCCCACGGCGCTGCCCACGGTGACGCCCGTCCGGTGCGGGTCCAAGTCCTCGAAGCGCAGTCCCGCCTCGGCGACGGCCTCATCCGTGGCGGCGGCGGCGAACTGGGTGGCCCGGTCCATGCGGCGGACCTCTTGGGGTGTGAATCCGTGCAGGACCGGGTCGAAGTCGCACTCGGCAGCGACCCGGGAACGGAACGGGGAGGCGTCGCACAGGGAGATCGCCCGGGTGGCCGTCCTCCCGGAGCTGACGAGTTCCCAGAAGGCCTTGGCGCCGATGCCCCCGGGGGCGACCAGTCCCAGGCCGGTGACCACGACGCGCCTTCTCATTGGCCCTCCTCGGCCGGATCAGTGAGCGGCTGCCACCACGATCGGTGGTCGCGGTACCAGTGCACGACTTCGGCGAGACCCGCATCGAGCGGGATCGCCGGTTCGAAGCCGAGGTGATCGCGGATTCGGGTGTCGTCCACGGAGTACCTGCGGTCGTGTCCCTTGCGGTCCACGACCGGGCTGACACGGTCCCAGCCGGCTCCGCACAGGTGCAGGAGGCGGCCGGTGAGCTCACGGTTGGAGAGTTCCGTGCCGCCGACGTTGTAGACGGTGCCGGGCTCGCCCTTCTCCAGGACGAGCTGGACGGCGCGGCAGTGGTCGTCGACGTGGATCCACTCCCGACGGTGGTGCCCGTCGCCGTACAACGGCAGCGAGCCGCCTGCCAGCAGGCGCGTGACGAAGCGCGGGATCATTTTCTCCGGGTGTTGGTAGGGGCCGTAATTGTTGGCACAGCGGGTGACGGAGACGTTCAGCCCGTGTGTGTGCCAGTAGGCGCGGGCCATGAGGTCGGAGCCGGCCTTGGACGCGGAGTAGGGCGAGTTGGGTAGCAGCGGGCAGTCCTCGTCCCAGGATCCCTCGGTGATGGAGCCGTACACCTCGTCGGTGGACACATGGACTACACGTGGGACGCCGGTGTGCAGGCAGCTGTCAAGAAGGTTCTGGGTGCCGACCACGTTGGTGCGGGCGAAGAGGGAGGCGTCCGCGATGGAGCGGTCGACATGGGACTCAGCGGCGAAGTGGACGACGGCGTCGTGTCCGGGTAGCAGGTCGAGCAGTAGTTGCCGGTCGCACACGTCGCCGCGGACCAGACGCAGCCGCGGATCGTCCAGGGGGAGGTTGCCGGTGTTACCGGCATAGGTCAGTTTGTCGAGGACCGTGAGGCGCGCTGTTTCGTAGCCAGGGCAGGAGCCGCTCAGCAAACGGCGGACGAAGTGCGATCCGATGAATCCGGCACCGCCGGTCACCAGGAGCCTCATGCGACCACGTCGAGTTCGGTGTGGTCGCCGACCACGAGCCGGTGGCGGGCCGTGCCTGCAGGGGTCGCGCCCACGCGGGCGGAGCGGCCGATCACGGACCAGTGGATGCCGTTGACGTCGCTCACCGCTGCCCCGTCGAGCAGGATCGATCCGGAGACGCCCGCCTCGCTGAGGACGCATCCGGCTCCGATGGAGGTATGAGGGCCGATATAGCTGTCCTCCACGATGCTGCCCTCGCCGATGATCAGCGGTCCGCGCAGGTGGGAGCGGATGATCCGGGCGCCCGGGGCCACGATGACGGGACCCAGCGCGGTGCTTGCCGCGTCGATGCTGCCTTCGATGCGGGACTCGGCGCTGTCCAGCAGCAGTCGGTTACCGTCGAGGATGTCGTCGATCCGGCCGGTGTCCTTCCACCAGCCGGTCACCTCGACGGCCCGTACGTCGTGTCCTTGGTCCACCAGCCACTGGAGGGCATCGGTGATCTCCCGTTCACCGCGCCGACTCGGTTCGATTGCGCGGACGGCATCGTGAACGATGGGGGTGAAGAAGTACGCGCCGGTGACGGCGAGGTTGCTCCGTGGACGGCGGGGCTTTTCGCGTAGTTCGCTGACCCGGCCGCCGGGGCCCGTCTCGACTATGCCGTACTCCTGCGGCGTTCCAACGGGGGTGACGGAGACTTGAGCGGCGGGACGGCTGTGCCGGAAGCGGTCGGCCGCCTCGGCAATGCCATCGCCGAAGACGTTGTCACCGAGGTACATGGCGAAGTCGTCGTCGCCGAGGAAGTCCCGGGCGATGAGCACGCAGTGGGCGAGGCCGAAGGGGGCCTCCTGGCGAATGTAGCGGACTCGTAGGTCAAATCTGCTGCCGTCCCCCACAGCTCGGCTGATCTCCTTGTGCCAGTCGCCCACGATGATGCCGATGTCGGTGATGCCGGCGTCCCGGACGGCTTCCAGCGCGTGGAACAGCACCGGCTTGTTGGCAAGGGGGATGAGTTGCTTCGGCATGGCGTGGGTGAGCGGACGCAGCCGCGTTCCCATGCCACCCGAAAGGATCAGGGCCTTCACTGGAATACCTCTTTCCCGTCACAAGGTTCCGGGTGGGCACATCGGAAACTTGCCTATCGCGCCGGGCCTCAGGACGGGTCGAGGAGGACTTGAACCCTTGTGGGGAGACGGAATTTGAGCAGGTCTTGAGCCGGGATCCCTACATTGAGGTCCCGACAATCGCCGTGACCGGAAACAGAGGAATGTCATGAACTCCCATGGCGCCGAACTTTACCTGGACCTGATGGAACGGGTGCTGGCCAATGTGATATATGAGGACGCGCCAGTCGGCTGGTACGGGGACCTGGACGGATACGACTCCAGCACCCGCTCGGAAGGTCGAGATCTTCCCACCGCCGCGCACACGATGGTCGGTCTGAAACGGCTGAAAAACGTCCGGTGGTGCGTAGAACGGGTGCTGCGCGACGGCATTCCCGGAGATCTCATCGAGACGGGGGTGTGGCGGGGCGGTGTGTGCATTCTTATGCGCGCAGTGCTGGAGGCATACGGAGTGCGCGACCGACGGGTGTGGGTGGCGGATTCCTTCGAGGGCGTTCCGGTCACACATTCCGGTAGCCACCCACTGGACCGCGAGATGGCGCTGCACCGGATCAATCAGGTGCTGAGTGTTTCACGCGAGGAAGTGTCCGCGAATTTCTCCCGTTACGGGCTGCTGGATGACCAGGTACGTTTTCTGGAGGGGTGGTTCAGTGACACGCTCGCGGACGCTCCCGCCGGCCCGCTGGCCGTGATGCGGCTGGACGGAGATCTCTACGAGTCGACGACGGACGCGCTCACGTGTCTGTATCCCCGGTTGTCCCCGGGAGGTTTCGTCGTCATCGACGACTACAACATCGAGCCGTGCCGGAAGGCCGTCGAGGAGTACCGGAACCGACACGGAATCGATGAGCCCGTCCAAGCCATTGACGGATACGGGGTGTACTGGCGCAGGGCGGAGCGGCGGTGACAGCGCCTCTCCGTCGGCTGAGGGCACCAGTCAGCCGGCCCGGCGCTGCCCCACGCCGAAGCGGTCGAGGAGGCTGTCCACCTCGGTGAAGTCGGTGCCGTCGAGCATCGGGTCGGCGCTGAGCATGGCGCGGTGCAGCCGCTGGATCTTCAGCGAGGGCTCCAGGCCCAATTCGCCGACCAGGTGCTCGCGCAGCCTGCGGAACACCTCGAGGGCGTCGGAGCACCGGCCCGACCTGTACAGGGAGAGCATGTACTGGGCGTGCAGGTTTTCGTGCATCGGATACTGGGACACCAGGCCGGCCAGTTCGCCGGGCAGTTCGTGGTGCAGCGCCAGCCGCAACTTGGCGTCGTTGCGCTGCATCAGTGCCGTCAGCCGGTTCTCCTCCAGACGCCGGATCTCGGCGTCCAGCAGTGGCCCCACCTGCATGTCGACGAACGGCGGACCGCTCCACACCTCCATCGCCGCGGTAAGCAGCCGGACGGCCTCCTTGTCGCATCCGTTCGCGAGAGCTTTGCGCCCATCGGCGGCCAACCGTTCGAATTCATGTACATCGACCTCGCCTTGGCGGAGGTTCAGCTGGTATCCGCCGAACTTGGTCACCAGCACGTCCTGGGCCACTTGGGAGGAGGTGCGGTTCAGAGCCCGCCCGAGAAGCTTGCGGACCTGGAGTATGTAGGTCTGCAAGGTGGTCTGCATGCTCGCCGGGGGGTTGTCGCCCCAGAGTTCGCGTGCCATGGCCGCGGTGGTCACGACATGGTTCGCCTGGAGCGCCAGCAAGGCGATGATCTTGCGGGGCTTGGGTGCGGTGAGCAGCTCGATGAGATCGTCATCGTGTGAGGTGCGTAGCGTCAGCGAACCAAGTACCTGAATTCTCAGACGCGCCGTGCAGTCGCTGTCGGAGCTCACTGGTCCCCCTGATCGAATGATCGCCAATAGAGTCGCACGACTAGTTTCATGAGATTAGTTTCATGAGTCAAGCGGGCCTCCGGTCGTCAGCCACTTCCGGCCCTGTTGTGATCCTTCACCTCTGCATGCTCAAAAGCACCGGTCAGGAACCTGTTCGGCCGAATCCGAACGGTGTCGACACTCGTTTCACCGCTCGATCACCAACGCGGCGCAAATCGGCCACATGCTGCTCGCGAGTACCGCGTATTCAGCAGGCAAAACAGTCGGCATGCGTAATGCTGCGCCGATTTGATCAACCGGAATGCGGGCGCCCCGCAGGACGGTAACCAGCGTCACTACCGCATCGTGAGGCGATATGCCTCTCATCTCCACCGCCGCTCAAGCAAATCCCCAGCCCCCGCGCCGAGGATCCGGAAGCGACCCGTTCGCCCCCTCAAGCCGGGAGACGTCCATGACCGAAGACCGTGCGCCCGCCGTCACAGCACAACAACTGCTCACGATGATGTCCGCCGTGCGTAAGACCGGCGTGCTCCGTGCCGGCGTCGACCTCAAAGTGTTCGACGCTCTGGCCGACGGCCCCGCCGACGCCGAGACGGTGGCCACAGCCTGTACGGCAGACCCGCGCGGCACCCGCATCCTGCTCAACGCCCTGGCTGCCATCGGACTGCTGGAGGCCGATCAGGACCTCTACACCCTCGCCCCCGGTGCCGAACGCATCCTCGTCAGCACTCATCCCGAGTACTACGGCGACGCCGTCCGGCTGGCCGCCAGCGATTACGAATGGGACGCGATCAAGCATCTCGGCGACGCCGTGCGCCAGGGCGGCACCGTCATGAACACCAACGCCGAAACGCCTTCCTACACTTTCTGGGAGGACTTCGCCGAACTCGGCACGCTCAACACCCAGCCCGTGGCCGACCTCGTCGCCGACGAACTGCTGCCCTGGTCCGATGCTTCCGACGACCGGGTGAAGGTGCTCGACGTCGCCTGCGGCCACGGCTTCTACGGGTACACCCTGGCCCGCAAGGACCCGCGCGCCCATATCTGGTCCCTGGACTGGCCGAACGTCCTCGCGGTCACCGAAGCCAACGCACAGCGCCTCGGCGTCTCCCACCAAGCTCACTTCATTCCCGGCGACATGTTCGAGGCACCGCTCGAGGGCCCCTACGACATCGTCATCGTCGCCAACGTGCTGCACCACTTCTCCACCGAACGCGCCACACAGCTGCTGCGGCGCATGGCCGATGTCGTCCGCCCCGGCGGCAAACTCGTAGCCATCGCGATCAGCACCGGCGACGGCCGGCCCGCCGACGACCCGATTCCGCACCTCTTCTCCGCCCTGATGCTGGCCTGGACCTCCGAGGGCCAGGTGCATCCCCTCTCCGCGTACGAGGACATGGTGACGGCCGCTGGGTTCGCCCGCCCCAAGCTTCACACCGTCCCGCACAACCCGCTGCGCGTCCTGCTGGCCGACCGCATCTGACTCTGAGAGGTGTCATGGAGATCGTCGGGCGGGGATTCCTCGCCAGGAGTCTTGCGCCGCTGACCGGATCTCACTCCACGGCCGTCGTCTTTGCGGCGGGCGTCTCCAGCGCCCACAGCACGTCGCAGACCGACTTCGCCCGTGAGGCCACACTGCTCTACCAGATCCTTGATCGGTGCCGGGCACGAGGCAGGAAACTGGTGTACTTCTCCACCTGCGGTGGCGGTCTGTACGGGCCGGACGGCCCCAGCCACGAGGCCGGGCCGGTCTTCCCGACGACTCCGTACGGTCGGCACAAGCTGGCCATGGAGGGCGTCCTGCGGTCCTCGGGTGTGGAGACCTTGGTGCTGCGCCTGGCCTACACCGTGGGCCGTGACCAGCGCGGCCACCAGCTGATCCCCGCGCTGCTGCGTCAGATCCGCTTCGGCACTGTCCGCATCCACCGCGGTGCCCGACGCGACCTGGTGCACGTGGACGACGTGGTGAGAATCGTCGACGCCCTGCTGGCCAGGGACACGGCCGACGAGGTGATCAACATCGCGTCGGGATTCGCCGTGCCGGTCGAGGACATCGTCGCCCACCTCGAGACCCGTCTCGGCGTCACTGCCGAACGCCGGTACGTCGATGTGGCTGACAAACACGCCGTCTCCAACCACAAGCTCCTTTCCCTGCTACCGCCGGCCGCCCGCCCCTCCTTCCACTCTGACTACTACCGCAGCGTCATCGACCGGTACCTCGACCAACCAGCCGAAACCGCCCCAACGAGAGGCAGGACATGACGACACAAGAGACACTCGACCACACCACGAGCCCCACGTCCGTGGCGCGTACCCTGCTCGCTCTGAACACCGCCTACTTCCAGGCGAAGGTGCTCCAGAGCGCCGTCGAACTCGGCCTGTTCGGCGTGCTCGCCGAGAAGCCCGCATCCGCGGACGCCCTGTGCACACGTCTCGGTCTGCATCCTGTGCGCGCTGCCGACTTTCTCGACGCGCTGGTCGGCCTCGGGCTGCTGGAACGGAAGGACGGCCGGTACGCCAACCGGCCGGGCGTCGCGGAGTTCCTTACCCCCGGTGGCCCCCGGTACCTCGGCGACAGCATCGCCCAGCACGCCCGGCTCCACTACCGCGCCTGGGCCTCCCTCACCCAGGTACTCAGTGGCGAATCCGTCCTGGACCAGAAGGACTTCCGCAAGGACTTCCAGGACCTCGACAACGTGCGCCGCCTCATGGGACACATGGACGTGTTCAACAGTTTTGTCGCCCATGAACTGGACCGGTGCATCGACTGGGCCCGCTACTCCACCTTCCTGGACGTGGGCGGCGCCCGCGGCAACGTCGCCGCACATCTGGTGCGCACCCACGGCCACCTGGCGGGCGGCGTGTTCGACCTGCCGGCCGTGGAACCCCTCTTCGACGAGCACATGGCGGCCCTGGGCACGGCGGAAAAGGTCCGCTTCACCGCCGGAGACTTCTTCGCCGACCCGCTGCCCCGCGCCGATGTCATCATCCTCGGCCACGTTCTGCACGACTGGCCACCGACCGCCCGCGAAACCCTGGTGAAGCGGGTGCACGACGCGGTGGAGCCGGGTGGGATCATCGTCGTTTACGACGCGATGCTCGATGATGATCGCCAGGACGCCCGGTCGCTCCTGCAGAGCCTGAACTGCTCCATCATGCGCGACGGCGGCTCCGAGTACACCGTCGGGGAGTGCCGCGGCTACGTGGAGCGCGCCGGCTTCCGCTTCGAGTCCGCCGAACGGATCGACAGCCTCACCGGAGACCGCGTCCTTGTCGCCGCCAAGCCGTCCTGACTCCTCCGGCCGACCGGCCCCCAACGGAAGACTCGACCATGCGTGTACTGCTGACCACTGCGGCCTGGCCGTCCCACTACCTGTTCATGGTGCCCCTCGCCTGGGCATTCCGCGCTGCCGGCCACGAGGTGCGCATCGCGGCACAGCCGCATGTCGTGGACACGGTGCTGAAGTCCGGGCTTACCGTCGTGCCCGTCGGCCCCGACCTCGACTTCGCCCGGCTGCACCGCAAGTTCGTCGCCGACACCGACCCCGCGCAGTACCGGACGCGGGACGCCATCATCACCATCTTTCACCGCGTCGCCGAGATGATGACACCCGATCTGGTCCGCTTCGCGGAAACCTGGCGACCCCACCTGGTCGTCCGAGACCCCGTGGCCTTCGCCGGGTCCGTCGCTGCCGAGGTGGTCGGCGCGCCTCTGGTGCGCCACGCCTGGGGGCCGGACCTGTACGGCACGGCACCGGGCGCATGGCTGGCCCATCACATTCTCGAACGGCTCGGACCGACCTACGAGCTGTACGGCGCCACGCCGCCCACCGTCCTGGACCACCTGGCCGTCGACCCCACGCCGCCCAGTCTGCACATCGACGCGCCCGGCGTCTCCGTGCCGATGGCCTACGTACCCTACAACGGGCCGGGTGTGGTGCCGTCCTGGGCGGTCCAGCCGCCGACCCGCCCCCGTGTCTGTGTCACCTGGGGTACCTTCACCTCCACCGCCACCGACGAGCCGGAAATGTTCCTGGTGCCGAGAATCCTCGACGCACTCGACGCGCTCGATGTCGAGCCGGTGCTCGCAGTGACCGCAGCGGAACGCGACCTGCTCGGCGACGTGGGCGACAGGGCCACGGTGGTGCAGGACCTACCGATCCACACCATACTGTCCGGGTGCGCAGCCGTGATCCACCACGGCGGAGCGACCACCGTCCTGAGTGCTGCCCGGTTCGGAGTCCCCCAGCTCACCATTCCCCACCTCTTCGAACAGCGGCTCAACTCCGATCTTCTGGAGACAGCCGGGGCCTCGATCCAGCTGAAGGGTGACGACCGCAGGGACCCCGTCGCCATCCGTGCCGCCGTGACCGACCTGATCCGCGACGGCTCACCGTACGCCGCAGCCTCCCGCCGCCTGCGTGAGGAAATCCTCGCCATGCCGCCGCTCCACGAGGTCGTCGGACGGTTGGAGCAGGCGGCCCGCGCCGACGCCCCCACCGCGCCCGCCGCCTGAGGAGGAAGCATGGAGTACGACGTCGTCGTGGCGGGCGGCGGGCCCGTAGGCCTGCTGCTCGGCTGCGAACTGCAACGCGCCGGCGCCCGCGTCCTGGTCGTCGACCGCCTGACGGAGCCGGCCGGCCATGACCGCGCCGGCGTCCTGCACACGCGCACCGTTGAATATCTGGACATGCGCGGGCTGCTCAGCCGGTTCAAGGAGGGCAACGACACCGTCACCGGACTGCCCTTCGCAGGTCTGTTCGGCCGCGGGCTCAACCACGCACTGCTGACCACACGGCACCCCTACAGCCTCCTGGTGCCACAGTCGCGCACCGAGGAACTCCTCGCACAGCACGCCGCGGAGCTCGGCGTGCCCGTCCACCGCGGCCACGAGGTGAGCGCGCTGCGGCAGGACGACGACGGTGTGGACATCAGCCTCGCCACACCCGAGGGCGAACGCGTCGTCCGCGCCGGATACGTGGTGGGATGCGACGGTGGCCGCAGCACCGTCCGACGGCTCACCGGCATCGGCTTCCCCGGGCACAGTGCCCGTGTGAGCGCCCTGATCGGCTACGTCACCACGCGTGAGAAGAACGTGCCGCGCCGCTGGCAGCGCACCCCACACGGAATCGTGATCCTGGCCTTTCCGCCAGAAGGCGGCATCGGCCGTGTGGTAGTGGTGGAATACGACCGTCCGCACCCCTCCCCGGATCAACCGGTCACGTTGGAGGAACTGCGCGCAGGCGTGCACCGGGTCTACGGGCGCGAACTCGACCTGCACGAACCGGTGGTGTGGATGTCCCGGTTCAGCGACGCCACTCGCCAGGCCGAGAGCTATCGCCGCGGCCGGGTCTTCCTCGCCGGTGACGCCGCCCACATCCACTTCCCCATCGGCGGTCAGGGTCTGAACACCGGCCTTCACGACGCAATGAACCTCGGCTGGAAGCTGGCTGCCCACATCGTCGGCTGGGCGCCGCCCGGCCTGCTCGACACCTATCACGAGGAGCGGCACCGGGCCGGGCGCCGCATGCTCCACCTCACCCGCGCACAACTCGCCCTGATGCACCCTGACGAGCAGCACGTCACCGCGCTGCGCGAGATATTCGAGGAACTGCTGGCGCTGGACGACACCAACCGTCTGCTGACCGCCGCGCTCAACGGCCTCGACCTGCGCTACGGGCCGGGGACGGGCGGCGGAGAAGACGGTGAGACGGACAGCCGGGAGACCTCCCACCCTTTGCTGGGCTTGTTCGCCCCTGACCTCGGCCTGGAGGTAGGCGGTGTCTCGACGCGGACCGCAGAACTGCTGCGGTCCGGGCGCGGGCTGCTGCTCGACCTGACCGCGCACGGCGGCCCCGCCCGTACGGCCGCGCCCTGGGCCGACCGCATCGACACCGTCACCGCCCGCGGCGCCGCGGCCGGCTCCCCGGCCGCACTGCTCGTCCGGCCCGACGGACATGTCGCCTGGGCGGTCGACGAGCGGACCGCCGACGACCGGCCGCCCGAGGACGGGTTGATCGACGCGCTGACCCGATGGTTCGGGCCGAAGGACTGGAGGTAGCACCCAGTGGAACACCGGAACTTGGGGCGCAGCGGACTGCGTATCAGCGAGATCGTCTTCGGTAACCTTCTCTACCCGCACGACAGCACCCCCGACGAAAGCGTGCTCTCCTGTCTCCGCGCCGCTCTGGACTGCGGGATCACCACGTTCGACACGGCCGACATCTACGGTATGGGTCGCTCTGAGCAACTCCTTGGACGTGCGCTGGCCGGCGAACCTCGCGACGGCGTGGTGATCTGTACCAAGGTGTTCTTCCCGACCGGACAGGGGCCCAACGGTTCAGGGCTGTCCCGCAAGCACGTGCGCGAAGCGCTCGACGCCTCGCTGCGTCGTCTCGACACCGACTATGTCGACCTGTACACGGCCCATCGCTACGATCCGCACACCCCGCTGGAAGAAACCATGACGGCCTTCGCCGACCTGGTCCGGACCGGCAAGGTCCTGTACATGGGCGTGTCCGAGTGGACCGCCGAGCAGATACGGCAGGCCGCCGGGCTCGCCGCGGAGTTGAAGATCCAGCTCGTCTACCACATGCCCCAGTACTCGGCCCTGTGGCGCACCCCCGAGACCGAGATCGTTCCGGCGTGCGAGTCGCTGGGGATCAGCCAGGTCCCGTACTTCACGCTCGCCCAGGGCGTGCTGACGGGGAAGTATGCTCCGGGCGCGCCGCCGCCTGCGGATTCCCGTGCCGCAGTCGGGCTGGTCGGCGGGCGGGCTGAGTTCATGCGGCGCATGCTCACCGATGAGGTCCTGGAGCGAGTGCGGCTGCTGGAGCCGCTCGCCAAGGAGGCCGGGCTGTCGATGGCCCAGCTCGCCCTGGCCTGGCTGCTGCACCGCCCGAACGTGGCCGGGACGGTCGTGGGCGCGTCCAGGGCAGAGCAGGTGCGGGAGAACGCAGCGGCGTCCGGCGTCCGGCTCGACGCCGACTTCGTCGCGCGCGTCGACGAGATTCTCGAGCCCGTGGCCGTGCACAGTACAGCGGCCTGAACCGCGGATGTGAACACTCCGTCCAAACCGTGAGCCGAGCAAGGAGGCAGTATGGATGCGGAGCCACCGGCCCGCTATGCGACCGATCTGTTCACCGGGCTCCACCGCTGGTCGGGACGGGTCGCGCTGCGCACGGAGGATCAGTGCGTCACCTTCGACGACATGCTGGCGCGCAGCTACCGAATCGCCCGTGCCCTGGAGGACACCGGGCAGACCCAGCACGAGGGAATCGTCTGTCTGATGGGCAACTCTCCCGAAATGGTCTGTCTGCGTCTGGCCGCGCATCTGCTGGGCAGCCGGTTCACCGCCCTGCACGCCGGCACGCCCGACGACGTTGCGGCATGTCACACGGTGCTGGCGGCGGCGCGTCCGGCGATCTTCGTCGTCGACCGGCGGGGCGCCCAGGCGCTGGGTGCCCCAGTGCCGGGAATGTTCTCACTCGGCGCCAACGGCGCAGACCACGACCTGCAGGCACTCGCAGACGCGGAGTCCGCAGAACCTTTGGCTCCGAAGGCCCGTGAACGCGACATCGCGCTGGTGGTCCACTCGCGGGGCACAACCGGGCCGCGCCGGGGCGCCGTGCACCGCTTCTCCGCCATGAACGTCAACTGGCGCCGCTCCGACGAAGGTGAGTTGGGTGACTTCCCCGCGGGCGTGACGACGTTGGCCGTCAGCCCGCTGTCGGGTAACGCCGGTGAGGTCGCCCTGATGCTGCTGCGCGCCGGATGCACAGTGCGGCTCATGGACGACTTCGAGCCGGGGCGGGTGCTGGCCACCGTCGACACCGAGCGGATCGCCAGCATGTATCTGCCGTCCCCGTGTCTGGAGCGGTTGGTCGCTCATGGTGACCTGGGACACGCGGACCTGTCGAGCCTGCGCTACCTGCCGTACGGCAACGCCCCCATCGCGCCGGATGTGCTGCGGCGGGCCATCGACGCGTTCGGCCCGATCCTGTCGCAGAACTACGTCACCAGCGAGGTGCGTGCCGTGACGCTGCTGCGGCAGGAGGACCATCTGGCCGCGGCCGACGGGCGGCCTCATCTGCTGGGCTCCGCAGGCCGCCCGCTGCCGGAGGTGGACATCCGGATCTGCGGGCCGGACGGGCGCGAGCGTCCGTCGGGGGAGACCGGTGAGGTCTGGCTGCGGGCACCGCACATGATGAGCGGCTACTGGCGGGAGCCGGAGGCAACGGAGCATGCACTGAGCAAGGGCTGGCTCCGCTCGGGCGACATCGGACGACTCGACCACGACGGCTACCTCTATCTGAGCGGCCGCGTGTGAGGGGACGCGCAGGCACGTGCCCGCGGCCGACCGGCCGCGGGCACGTCCGTTTTCCTCAGGCGCTCTCCTTGGCGAACGTGCGCATGCCGACGGCGACGCAGACGACCGCCAGTACCACGGACACTGCGGTTCCCTCCAGGACCGCCCAGGTGGCGAACCGGTCAGCGAACAGATCGCGGATGGCGTCGACGATGTAGCGCAGCGGGTTGATCCGCGACAGTACATCGAGCCAGGTCGGGGCCAAGGTCATGGGCAGCAGGATGCCGGCGAGCAGCATGATGGGAAGTGTGGCCGAGGTGAGCAGCGGCGCGAACTGGTCCTCCGACTTCAGTGCCACGCCCAGCGACAGTGACAGCGCCGCCAGGGCGGTACCCAGCAGGACAACCAGGATGACCGCGCTGAGAATGCCGAGAACATTGGCGCGCAGTCCGAGCAGCAGGCCGACCGCGATGATGATTACCGACTGAACGAGCAGCACCGCAACCTCGCGGATCACCCGCCCCATCAACAGCGCGAAGCGGCTGACCGGGGTGACGCGCAGTCGTTCGATGACACCGGAGCGCACATCGGCGATGATGCCGAACCCGCAGAAGCCGGCGCCGAACAGGGCGAGGTAGACAAGGACGCCGGGGACGAAGGTCTGCCAGGTGTCCCCAGGCCGGCCCATGTCGCCGAGTTTGGTCAGTAGCGGACCGAACAGAAGGAGGTAGAGGACCGGCTGCACCAGGCCCATGACGATGGTGATTTTGTAGCGGAAGGTGAAGCGGAGCTGGTTCTCGAAGACCAGTAACGTGTCCCTGAGGGTCTGCATGATAGTGGTTCTCCCTGGTCAGGCGGCGCGGGCGGAGGTGGCAGCGGCCGACTGCCCCGTAAGGGTGAGAAAGACGTCGTCGAGCGTGGGCCGGTCGACCTGGATGGAGATCGGGTCGACGGCACGGGCGTCGAGCGCGCGCATGATCTCGATCATCGAGCGGCTGCTGTGGTCCGCGCGGAACCTGATGGTCTGGCCGGTGACGTTGACGGCCCGGGTTCCGGCAAGCCCGCGGACGACGTCCTGGGCGGCCGGGACGTCCGCGGCAGCAACCTCCAGTGTCACCGCGTCGCCCGACACCCGGTTCTTCAGTTCCTCTGGGCGATCCTCGACGAGGATGGCGCCCTGATCCATGATCAGGATGCGGTCGCAGAGCGCGTCGGCCTCGTCCAGGTAGTGCGTGCTGAGGAAGACCGTCGCGCCGAGTTCGTCCCGCAGCCCGCGGATGTGGTCCCAGAGCTGGTTGCGGCTGGTCGGGTCGAGGCCGGTGCTCGGTTCGTCCAGGAAGATCAGCGGTGGCCGGTGCACCAGTCCGAGTGCGATGTCCAGACGTCGTCGCTGACCGCCGGACAGGCTGCCGATCAGTCGGGTCTCCAGGCCACCCAGGCCCAGCCGTTCCGCCAGGTCCGCAATGCGTGGCCCCGCCTCGGACTTGGACATGCCATAGAGCCGGGCTTGAAGAAGCAGTTCGTTGGCAACGACCTCGGCGGGGTTGGCGCCACCGCCCTGCGCGACGTAACCGATGCGGCGGCGCACTCCGACCGGGTCGGAGAGCAGGTCGCAGCCAGCGACGCGGGCAGTGCCCGCAGTAGGGCGCAGGAGGGTGGTGAGCATGCGCAAGGTGGTGGTCTTGCCGGCTCCGTTGGGGCCGAGGAAACCGACGATCTCCCCGTCCTCGACCTTTAAGTCAACGCCGCGCACGGCGTTGACCTCTCCTTGTGGGGCCTGGAAGCTGCGGGCCAGTCCCTGGGCGTCAATCATGGTCACTGCGGGTCCTCCTGCGTGGTGTCTGCGGGGGCGGCGGTCGACGCCTCGATCGCCTTGTCGAGTTCGTCGTGCCAGGCGAGTTCGGCTTCGAGCTGCATGACCCTGCGTCGGAACATCGCTTCGTCCAATGGACCGATGGCACCTCCCTTCGACAGCGCTTCACGCTCGGCGTCGATGTCGTCGCGCATCGCGGCGACAGCGGTACGTCGCCGCTGAAGCAGGTGCAGCAGGGTCGGGAGGTCGCTGGTGCGGGTGAACAGGAGCGCCACGCTGAAGGGATCGGTGCCGTGGTGCACCTGGGTGACGGCTTCTTCGCGCAGCTTGCGCAGCTCCGCCTCCCCCTGGCTGGTGATGCGGTACACCTTGCGCGCCGGCCGTCGGCCCACTTGCTCGGTCCGTACGGGCTCGACGAGGCCGTCTTCATCCATGGTGCGCAGTTCGCGGTAGAGCGCCCCGACGCTGACGCCGCCCCAGTTGCTGACGCTCGTCACCTCAGCGATGCGCCGGATCTCGTGCCCGTGCAGTGGGCCCGCGTTCTGCAGCGTGCCCAGAGCCATCAAACGATTGAGATTCACAAGATTAGTATCGCGAGAGTAATATCGAGAAGTCAACTCATGAGGGCTGTACACAAAGGAGCACGGTGAGTCACCACACGCACGGCATTCCGGGCGACGACGTCATCACTGTCGTCGGTGCGAGCACCCACAACTTGCGCAACGTCAGCGTCACCTTCCCCAAGAACAAGATCGTCGCCTTCACCGGTGTCAGCGGCAGCGGCAAAACCTCGCTGGCCATCGACACCGTCCACGCAGAGGCTCAACTGCGCTATCTGAACGGCATCTCTCCGTTCTTCCGGCAGTTCATCTCCCCCAAGGACCGGCCCCAGGTCGACCGCATCAGCGGTCTGGGCGTCACCCTCGCCGTCGACCAGCGCCGTCTCAACCGCAGCGAGCGCTCCACCCTGGGCAGCATCACCGGCCTCAACGACTTCCTGGGCCTGCTCTTCGCCCGGATGCCCGCCCTGGGCCCCGAAGCCGTGGAACATCCCGAACTGCGCGGACTGACCAGTGCCTACTTCGACCGCTACAGCATGGAGGGCCGCTGCAAGCGGTGCGGCGGCATGGGCGCTACCGTCAGCCCGGATCCCGACAGTATCGTCACCCGTCCCGACCTGCCCCTCCTCAAGGGCGCCGGCGCCTGGTTCGACCGTGCGCACTCCGGCGAGTACCTCGCCCTGCCCGCCCTCGCCGAGCGGTACGGCGCCCACCTCGAACTGCCCTGGAGCGAACTGCCGGAGGCATTCCGGCACGCCGTCCTGTACGGCACCGGCGACGAGCCCGTCACCTTCCGCATCACCACCCGGCAGAAGAAGTCCGGTAGCGAGGCCACCGTCGAGCGCAGTGTCCCCCTCAAGGGCGCCCTCGCCGAAATCACACGACTCCACGAGACCGCAGGCAGCGAATCGGCCCGGCAGCACTACGCCGCCTTCATGCGGCGCCAGACCTGCGAGGCCTGCGGCGGCACCGGGTACGGTGATGTCGCCCGCACCCTGAAGGTCGGCGGTCTCACCTACCCCGAGGTCATCCTGAAGCCCGTCGAGGAGTTGTACGCCTGGGCACAGACGGTGGAGCCCACTCTCACCCCGATGCAGCGCGAGGTCGCGGCCACGTTCCTGCCCGACCTGGAGAAACGCTTACGGCTGATGACGGCGCTCGGTCTCGGGCACCTCCAGCCGCTGCGTACCGCGCCGTCCATGTCCGGCGGCGAGCTCCAGCGCGCCCGCGTCACCGCACAGCTCAACATGGACCTCACGGGCATCATCTTCGTCCTGGACGAGCCGAGCGCCGGCCTGCACCCCGCCGACAAGCACCCGCTGCGGGAGATCCTCACCGGTCTGCGCGATGCCGGCAACACCGTGCTCCTCGTCGAGCACGACCCCGAGCTCATCGCCATGGCCGACTGGGTGGTGGACCTCGGCCCCGGCGCCGGCCGGGAAGGAGGCACCCTGGTCGCCTCCGGCCCGCCCGAGCAAGTGCAGCGCGTCCCGGACTCCGTCACCGGCGCCTACCTCGCCGGACGCGGCCCGCGCGTGCGCCGGCCCCGCCGACGGGACGCGGCCACGGCGTCCCGACTCGACCTCGTAGGCGTCGATGTGCACAATGTACGGCTGGACCGTGTCGGTATCCCGCTCAACACCCTCACCTGCATCACCGGCGTGAGCGGCAGTGGCAAGAGCAGCCTTCTCCACGATGCGCTCGGCGCCGGTCTGGCCGCGACGCTGCGCGGAGAGCAGCCGACGGCCCTCACCCGGATCGAGGGAACGCAAGGTCTGGACTGGGTGACAGTCGTCGACCAGGATCCCATCGGCCGCACCCCCCGCTCCTGCCCCGCCACGTACACCAAGGCGTTCGACCTCATCCGCAAGCTCTTCGCAGCCACGCCACGCGCCCGTGACCTCGGCCTCGGCGCCGGCACGTTCTCCTTCAACTCGCCGGGCGGCCGCTGCGAGACCTGCACCGGGTACGGCAAGCGCCAGGTGGACCTGCACTTCATGCCGGACATGTGGGTCGAATGCGACGTCTGCGAGGGCCGCCGTTTCA
This sequence comes from Streptomyces minutiscleroticus, assembly GCF_014650875.1. Classification (GTDB taxonomy): domain Bacteria; phylum Actinomycetota; class Actinomycetes; order Streptomycetales; family Streptomycetaceae; genus Streptomyces; species Streptomyces minutiscleroticus. The sequence goes on along the minus strand of NZ_BMVU01000017.1, from coordinate 46,394 downwards.
CCCCCGACGTACTCACCGTCGACTACCACGGCCGGTCGATCGACGAGGTCCTGACCATGACCGTGGAGGAGGCCGCCGAGTTCTTCACCGAGCCAAAAGCCCTGACCACCACCCTGGACGCCATGCGGCGGGCCGGACTGGGCTACCTTCAGCTCGGCCAGAGCGGCACCGAACTCTCCGGCGGCGAGGCGCAGCGGCTCAAGCTCGCCAACGCCATCCTGCAGGGCAGTGGCGGACGCAGCCGGGGCATGGTGCTCCTGGACGAGCCCGCCACCGGCCTCCACCCGTCGGACGTACAGCGCATCGTCGACGCCCTCGACGTCCTGCTCGACTCGGGTAACTCGGTCGTCATCGCCGAGCACGACCTGCACGTCGCCGCGTGCGCCGACTGGATCATCGACATGGGGCCGGGGGCCGGCAACCGGGGCGGACGGATCGTCGCCGAGGGCACCCCGGGCCGAATCGCCCAGGGCCATGGAGTCACCGCCCGCTGCCTGCGTCCGCTGTTCCAGGACTGAGTCGCACTCCAGACCTCCGGTGGTATCCGGGCCCGGACGCAGACCCGAGCCCGTCCAGCACACCTTGAGCGATCGTCAAGTCGCGGCGGGGACGATCCCGACCATCCGGGATCCTCCCCGAACGCCGCGACCGGGCGGGCACCCGCCGACCGGCGCGGACGCCCGCCCGGCCCTGAAGGCCGTCCCTCCCACCGAGCTGAGGAACGCATCATGACTGCCACGCTCGACTGCCGTATCTGCGGCGGCACGCTGCACGAGTTCTTCGACTTCGGACGCCAGCCCGTCGCCGACGCATTCGTCGACCCCGACGGCGGACCGGAGGAGTTCTTCCACCGGCTCGCCGTGGGTATGTGCACCTCCTGCACCATGGTGCAGCTGCTGGAAGACGTCCCGCGCGAGCGGATGTTCCGCACCGACTACCCCTACCTGTCCTCCTTGTCCTCCGTAATGCAGGATCACTTCACCAGCACGGCGCACCGGTTCCTCGACACCGAATTGCGCGACCCCGGCGACCTGCTCGTGGAGTTCGGCAGCAACGACGGCATCATGCTCGACACGATCCGCCGGGCCGGCCGCCGCCACCTCGGCGTCGAACCCTGCGACGGCGTCGCGGAGGCGGCCGCCGCGAAGGGCATCCGGGTCCGCAACGCCTTCTTCGAGGAGGAAACGGCGGCTGCCATCGCTGAAGCCGACGGTCCCGCAAAAGTCATCTACGCCGCCAACACCTTCTCGCACATCTCCTACATCGACTCGGTCTTCCGCGGCGTCGACGCGTTGCTGGCGCCGGACGGCATCTTCGTCTTCGAGGACCCGTACATGGCCGACATCATCGAGCGCACCTCCTTCGACCAGATCTACGACGAGCACTTCTACTTCTTCACCGTCCGCTCGGTGCAGGCCATGGCGGCCCATCACGGCTTCGAACTCATCGACGTCGAACCGCTCGCCGTGCACGGCGGCGAGATCCGCTACACGGTGGCCCGCCCCGGCGTGCGCACTCCCAGCCCGGCAGTCGGCCGCTTCCTGGAGCGGGAGAAGGCCGCACGCATCACCGAGCCGGAGACTCTGGCGCAATTCGGCGCCAAGGTCGACAAGGTCCGCGACGACCTGCGCGCCCTGCTGGAGCGCTGCCGCGCGGAGGGCAGGACCGTGGTGGGCTATGGCGCCACGGCCAAAAGCGCGACCCTGACCAACTACTGCGGCATCGGCCCCGACCTGGTGTCCTTCATCGTCGACAGCACCCCGGCGAAACAGGGCAAGCTCAGCCCCGGCTCCCACATCCCGGTGCGCGCCCCCGAAGCGTTCGCCACCCCCTATCCCGACTACGGCCTGCTGTTCGCCTGGAACCACGCCGAGGAGATCATGCGCAAGGAGAGTGCCTTTCGCGCCCAGGGCGGCCAGTGGATCCTCTATGTGCCCGGCGTCCACACGGTCCAGTAGGACTTCGTTGGGTTGGTGCTGATCTGCGGGTTCCGGGCAGGGGGCGATGGCGGACGGTGCAGGTGCCGGCCCGGCACCTCAGGACGTCCTGGAGGGTGTCCAGGACCTGGTGGAGGGTGAGACCGGTGCGGGCACTTTCGGGGCCGGGCGCTGTTCGGCCAGGAGGGCCTGGGCGGCGGTGGCCAGGGTGAGGTGGTGGTGCCGGCCGCTCCAGGAGCGATCCTCGAAGTGGTCCAGGCCCAGGCCGTGCTTGAGTTCGCGGTGGTCCTGCTCGGTGCGCCTGCGGATCTTCGTCAGCCGGACCAGCTCGGCGATGGACGTGGCGGGCCGGTGCTCGTGGCCGGGCGTCGAAGGGATGGGCGGTGGCGGTGGGGCCGACGGCCACGACACGGGCCGGGCGGGCGCTTCTCCAGTCCGGCCCGCAGCCGGGCACTGGTGCCATGGGCGCTGTCGGTGACGGCGACCGGCGGCACCATCTCCCGGGCGGCCGGGGTGTCGAGCATGTCCAGGACCAAGCGCCGCTTCGGCCGGTGTCTCACCGCGGCGGGACGCCGGCCCTGGCCCGGCGTTCGGCATCGGCCGCTCATCACCCGGACAGGAACAGCCGCTGCTGCAGCGGGAACGAGGCGGTGTCGCCGACCGCATGAACAGCGACCGTGACCTGGTAGTTGGCCCGCTCGCCCAGCGCGCCGCAGTACTGCCGGGTCACCCGACGGACATGTCCCCGTCCTCGGGCACCGACACATCGCCGATCGCCCAGGCCACCGGTTCGACCAGCGGCAGCATCCGCTCACCGATGCGCCACTGCACCGGCAGCCAGTCCCGCGGGGGACTTGTTCACGAACTGCTGCAGGTCCTGCTCGTCACCGTCCGGCAGCCTTGATGCCCTCGCCCGCACCGGCTCGCGCCGGCGGTCCGGCATCGGACCGCGCAGATGGCAGTCGCCCTTGGCCCGCTGCTCCCGGCGCGGCACCGGCGCGAACACGTCCGCCACGCACAGCGCCGGCGTCGCCCGCAGCCGCTCCGCTCCGTGTGCGTCCCCACCCCTCGACATGCTCCTGACCAGCGCAAACGGGAAGACCTGACGGAGCCCTATGAGGACCTCGGCTCCGATTCGCGCCGTTCCGACACCGCGGCGACCAGTTCGTCCAGCGCCCGTCCCAGCGGCACGCGGGGACGCCAGCCGGTGATCGAGCGGAACGCCGACGAGTCGACCGACATGCCCAGCGCGTCCGCGGCCGTCGCCGAGGCCGGAGGATCCACCTCCAGCACCGGCACGGGCGGCCGCCCTGTGCGCGCTGCCGCCGCCCGGGCCACGGCACGGAAAAGGTCCGCGACCACGACTGGGCGGCCCGTGCCCACCAGCCAGTGCCGCCCGGACAGTTCGCGCGCATGTTCCACGGCCGCCACGAACGCCCGCGCCGCATCCCTGACATGGAGCAGGTCCCGCTCCCCGGCGCCGCCCCGCCACACCGTGAGCGGCTGGCCGGCCAGTGCCCGCTGCACCATCGCCGCCACCACCCCGCTGCCGAACGGCCCCGGGCTCACCCCGTACACCGTCGGCAGCCGCAGCGACACGCCGTGCACGGTGCCCCGTGCCGTCGCCTCCTTCAACGCCAGCTCGGCCGCCAGTTTCTGCCGCGCGTACACCGTGTTCGGGCAGTCCGGCTCGTCGCCACGCAGCCGCCCCGCAAGGCCCGCCTGCGAAGCGGACCCGGCGAACACGACCACCGGAGGCGGCGCGCCCGGCGGACGGTGGGCGGCCGCAAGAGCGGCAATCAGCCGGTGCGTCAGATCCACGTTGACGCGTGCGGCAGTCGGATCCTCCTCGGCCGCACGCCAGGCCACTCCGCTGTCGATCCGGGCCACCAGATGGATGACCACGTCGGCGTCCGTCACAGCCCGTGCCACGGTGCCCGGTGCCGACAGGTCGACCGCGCGCACTTCGCTCACCGCCGCCGCGTCAGGCGGCGGTGCGAGCCGCCGCCCCACGAGCCGCAGGCGGACCGGTCGTCCGGCGAATTCCGCCACGACGGCCGATCCGATGAATCCCGAGGCGCCCAGGACGACGACCAGGGGGTCGGCCGCACCACCCGCCATGTCAGACACCGGCGACGGCAAGGTCCCGCAGCGTCCCGGCGACCTCCTGAGGGGCAGGCTGCGCGAGAATCTCGTCGCGCACCCGCTCGGCCGCCTCTGCATACGACGGCACATTCAGCACCGCCTCAGCCACTTCACGCAACCGCTGGGTGTCAGCCTCCTTGGCCGGCAGCCGGCGGGCCACTCCGGACTGCTCCAGCACCTCGGCGTCACTCTCCTGGTTGGGCAGCAGTGGGACGACCAGCTGTGGCACCCCGTGGTAGGCCGCGGTCAGGGCCGTCATGAAACCACCCTGGTGGACGAGGAGTGACGTGCCGGGCAGCAGCAGGTGCAGCGGAGCGTTCTCCAGGACCCGGACCCCGCGGGGCGGGGTGCCGATCGCCTTCCTCTCCGCCGCCGTGACCGTCACGACGATGTCGGCATCCAGGCCGTGCAGCGCGTCCAGGACGTCCGGCACGCTCACCTCGGTACGGCCGACGACATCGGTCGTGGAGGTCCCCCAGGTGATGCACACCCGCGGCCTGGCCGGCGGTTCGCTCAGCCAGTCGGGCACGTGGCCGGTGCCGTTGTAGGGGACCCAGCGCAATGGCAGCAGGCTCGGCGCGGCCGGCATCCGCAGACTCGGCGGGCACGGCGACACCGTGCGGTGCGCCGGGTCCCCAAAGGGCCGTACGCCGTGCCGTTCGAACTGCTCCCAGTAGCCGGGCAACACATCGAGGATCTTCTCACCGTTCGGCGAGCCGAGGATGTCCGGCCCCCACAGGTGCCGTACGCCCACCACGCCCAGAACGTGAGCAGCGACCAGTGCGGCCGGTGCCATGGTGTCGCCGATGATCAGGTCGGGCCGGAAAGCCCTGGCGAAGGCGACGGTGTCGTCCAGCGCGGCGGTGGTCGCCTCGTTCCAGGCGCGAAACAGGCCGCCGTCGTCGCGCTCGGCCGCCGCGCGCAGTTCCTCGGCCGTCTCCGGCCGGTCCGTGTCCCGCCGCTCGTGCGGCAGGGTGCGCCGTCGCACGGCCGCGAAATCGACGTCCGGACCGACGCCCACAGCAGGCATGCCGGAGCGGACGATCACCGGGTGCATGGACGGCTGAGCGGCGACCCGGACATCGTGTCCCGCAGTGCGCAGCGCCCAGGCAAGCGGGACCATCGCCATGTAATGGGTGGGCCAGCCGGAGGCGGCGAACAGTACGCGCACGCCGGTCACCGCCCCGCCAGGTCGTGGGCCTTGCGAGCGGGTGGGACAGCGGTCGGCTGCGCGGCCGCGGTGAGCGGTAGCGGCGGAACGTCCTTGGGCCGCAGCCTGCGCACCATCGGCAGTTCCACCAGCCGGTACAGCAGCCAGGCCACCGCCAGCGCGAGGAGGAACTGCGCCGTGAACGACAGGATTCCGACCCACCAGGACAGCACCGGCAGGGGTGCGGGCAACAACCCGGCGCTCTGCCCTGCGTTCCACAGCCGGGCGAACAACTCCTCCTGCACCAGGAGATGGCTGACATAGAAGGACAGGGAGATCTCGCCGAACCACACCAGAGGCTTGACGCGCAGCGGCGACCAGCCGGAGTTCAGGTCGGCGGTGCTGAGCGCGGCAATGAGCAGCGCGAACGGCACGACCATGGTCGCGGCCAGCGGCAGGTACCCGTCGGCCTCGAGCGTCGCCCACCAGCCGAGCGCGCACAGCACCAGGCTGATCGCCACTCCGGGCCCGCGCCACGCGCCGCGGCGTACCAGGAGGGCGAGGCAGATGCCGATGACGAATTCGGCCATCCGCATAGGCGGGAAGACGTAGGCGAACCAGTACCCCACCGGCCCGCCGTAGTCGCCGGTGGGCACCATCTCCATGGGATCGGGGTGCGTCAAGCTGAAGGTGCTGAGGAGGACGTGCGGCAGGCCGAAGATCAGCACCACAGCCGTCGCCGGCAGGACGTACAGCATCCAGGTGCGTGCCCGCGTCAGGAGGTACAGCAGTGCAGGGAAGCACAGGTAGAAGAACGCCTCGCAGCTCAGCGACCAGTCCAGGCCCGTCATGGTGAGGTAGTACCACTGGCTGGGTACCCAGTCCTGCACCAGGAACACGTGGGCCAGGGTGACCTTCGCCCCCGGCACCTCATAGTGCACCGACACCATCGCGAACGCCACGGCCAGCGTCACCAGGTGCACGGGATACACCTTGGCTATGCGTCGCCGGTAGAAGGAGCGGGCCGTGTCATCCGGTCTCGCGATGAAGGTGAGGACGAATCCGCTCAGCAGAAAGAAGCAGGAGACCGCAACACCTCCCGCTCGTGAGAAAAGAATTCTCAGCAATTCCTGAACGGCGGCCGAGTCAAATGATCCGCCCGCCATCACGAATGCCAGATAGAAATGCGTACCGAACACCATGAGGGCGAGAATTCCGCGCAGTCCGGTGAGTGACACGAGGTGCTGGGGCCGTGTGGAATCGCGTTCGACTCCGACGGCATCAGAAGCGCTCATCGATGGTCTCCCGTTGTAGGGCTTTGGGCACGTTGCTTCGTCATCTGCGGGCGACCCCCTCCAGGGCTGTGACGATTTCGGCCGGCGGCGGCACCCGCCGCATGTCGTCAGCGAGTCGCAGCGCCGCGTCCCGGTAGGAGGGGTCGTCCAGCAGACGGGCGACCTGTTCCCGGATCTCCTTCACCGGGTCGGCCGCGCGGCTCAGTTCGCCGTAGGTCAGGTGGATCCCTGCGCCTGTGGATGCCTGCCGCTCTCCGTTGAGCGTGGGCTCCGGCCGACGTGTGACCGTCAGCTGGGGCAGGCCGAGGCGGGCGGCGGTCAGGGTGGTGCCCGCGCCCCCGTGGTGGACCACCGCGGTGCACGTCGGCAGCAGCATGTGCAGTGGTACGGACACCTCCGTGCGAACCGACGGGGGGAGGTCGTCGAGCAGTTCGCGCTGGTCGGCCGTGGTGGTCAGGACGACCTCCACGGGCAGCGCGGCCACCGCCTCGACCGCCTGCCGCAACAGGTCCGCCATCTCGGCGCCCAGCAGTCGGGCGGTCGTGGCACCCCAGGTCACGCAGACCCGTGGCCGCCGCGGCCGGTCGAGCAGCCGGTCCGGCATGGCACCGGGGCCGTTGTAGGGCACGTACTGCATCGTGCGGACGCTCTCGACCGCGCCGAAGCCCATCAGCGGCGGGCACGGATCGACCCAGGCCTGCGGCCAGGTCCGCACCGGTGCTCCGAACCGCTCGTAGAGCTGCACGTACCCGTCCTGGGGCTCGTCCCCGAGCCCTTTCATCTCAAGCCGCTGCAGGCCCGGACTGCCCCACAGGTGGCTGATGTTGGGAACGCCGAGCACCGATGCGACGACCGGCCCCGCGTACGACACGGCATCGTGCACGACGAGGTCGGGTTGCCAGTCACGGGCGAAGGCAACCAGGTCGTCGAGCATGTTCCCGGCGAGGGCGAACTGCCGTCGGCCGAGCGCCGCAAGGAGGCCGAGACGCTTCTCGTCCAAGAGCTCCGGCTGTACGGGCCAGCCCGCCGGCCAGCGGTCGTGGTCGTGCCAGGCCACCAGGTCGCGGCTGCGCCGAGCCTCACGCCCCAGGTCGACGGCCGAGCCCACGGACACTGCGGGCAGCCCCGACGCGGTGATGGCCTCGACCAGCGACGGAGCGCTGGCGACCCGCACCTCGTGGCCCGCCGCACGCGCCGCCCATTCCAGCGGCACCATCGGAAAATGGTGGGACGGTGAGGGAAACGTAGTGAACAGGATGCGCATTCTCGACCCTCTCGATCGCGGGCCGTGCGGGCCCGGACCTTTTCTCCCAGCGCCACCACGAGCCCTGGTCGAGGGCGGCTCAACCGTGAATAGAAGAACCTCGTCCGCTGTTTCCTGACGGTCAGCACTGTGGCAAGGTCTGCCGCATGAGAATTTTGCTGACCAGTGTTCCCCTGCACGGTCATGTTTTGCAACTGGTGCCTTTTTCATGGGCGTTGCGGGCGGCCGGTCACGAGGTTCTGGCAGCCGTTCCGGAGGAATTCACGCCGGTCGTCCGGAAAGCGGGACTCGCCGCCATGGGGACGTGCGAGGGCGTGACGATGCGGCAGATGATCGGATGTACGCGCGACGGGACGCCCATTCCGCGGCCCGTCGACCCGGAGGGGAGGATTCGCCGCAGCGGACGAGGGTTCGGCAGGATGGCCGCGCACGCCCTGGAACAAACCCTGCGCATAGCCGAGCGTTGGCGGCCGGACCTCGTGGTCAGCGAACCCACTGAGTACGCGGGGCGGATGGCAGCCGGCCGGGCCGGTGTGCCCTGGGTGGAGCACGGATGGGGCCTGCCGGTCTCCTCGTTCTATCGGGAGGCGGCCGAGGAGGAACTCACCCCCGAGTTGACGGTGTTGGGCCTGGAGCGCCTGCCCGATCCCCGGTTCCTCGTCGACGTCTGGCCGCCGGAGGTACGGGGCGGGCGGACGTCCGCGCCGCCGTGGCCCGTTCTACCGATGCGGTACGTGCCGTACAACGGTTCCACCGTGGTCCCGGACTGGGTCCGCGCACCGCGCGAGCGGCCTCGCGTCTGCGTGACGCTCGGCAGCCTGCCGCAGGATCGGGCACATCCGCTGCTGGACGGAATTCTGCGGGGACTGGCGCGGGCGGGTGCCGAGGCGGTGCTGGCCATGGACGACGCCGGGCAGGTCGTCCCGGCCGGTCGGGACGCGCCGGCCATGCGGGCGGTGGGCTGGCTGCCGCTCGACCAGGTGCTGCCCGCATGTGACCTTGTGGTCCACCACGGCGGCCCCGGCACGACGATGACGTCCTTCGTTCACGCCGTGCCCCAACTTGTGCTGCCTGGATTCCATTCGGACACGGCCGCCTACGCGCACGCGGTGGCGGAGGTCGGAGCAGGCCGCCGTCTCGACTCCGCGGATGTGTCACCGGAGCGCATCGAGGCCGAGTGCCGGATCCTCCTCGGCGATCCGCGTCACCGGGAGTCCGCCCGCTCCGTGGCCGACTCCATGGCGCGGATGCCCTCCCCGGCCCGGACCGTCTCCGCTGTTGAGCAAGCCGTCGCTGCACAGGAGCCGGCATGCGCCCGCTAGCCGGCACGGGTGCGGAACGCGGTACGGGCGCGAAGCCCGACGTCGACGCAGGAGTGGAGCCCGGTACGACCGCACAGCCCAGCACGGGCGCAGAGCCCGGTATGCGCCCGTTGGCCGTGGCCGGGGCCTGGGAGTTCAGCCTGCGGCCGCACCACGACGAGCGCGGCACGTTCGCCGAGTGGTACAGCCCCGATGCCGTCGAGCAGGCCACGGGCGCACGGCTGCCCGTCGCGCTGGCCGGGGCTTCCGTCTCTCGCAAGGGTGTGATCCGCGGTGTGCACTTCGTCCGCACGCCTCCCGGCCAAGCCCGGTACGTGACGTGCGTGGCGGGTGAGGTCCTGGACTTCACCGTGGACCTCCGGGAGGGCTCGCCCACCTTCGGGCGCTGGGACGCGGTGCGGCTCGGGCCCGATCACTGGCGCGCCGTCCTGCTCACCGAAGGCCTCGGGCACGCCTTCGTCGCCCTCACCGACCGGGCGACTGTGCTCTATCTGTGCTCTGCGCCGTACCGGCCCGAACTGGAGCGCACGGTGCACCCGCTCGACCCCGACCTGGCCCTGCCGTGGCCGGCGGCCGCGGACGCGCGAACGCTCTCCGAGCGGGACGCCGCGGCTCCTTCCCTGCGTGAGGCGGCACGGCTGGGCCTGCTACCGCGCTGTCCGCCCCACACGCCCCACGACACCGTGAGGAGACCGACGTGACAACTGCGCACGAGGATCCGTCGCCCGCCGTCCTGGTGGCGGGCGCGGGCCCGGTGGGCCTGATGACCGCCTACGAACTCGCCCGCCGCGGCGTGAGGGTACGTCTGATCGACGCCGCCGACGGCCCGGCCGCCACCAGTAGGGCCATGGCCACGCACGCACGCTCCCTGGAGACGTATGACCAGGCGGGGCTGTTGGACCGGATCATGGCCCGGGGCAGGATCATCCAGCGGTTCACCATGCACCTCAACGGCCGCACCCTGGCCCGCCTCGGGCCGGACTACTCCGATCACCCCACCCGCTTCCCCATGACCCTGATGATCGACCAGGCAGCGACGGAGGATGTGCTGCGGCAGGCCGTCGCCGAACTGGGCGTAAAGGTCGAATGGGGCGTGCGGCTCGCCGACTTCGCACAGGACGCCGACGCCGTGCATACCGTGCTGCACACTCCGGCCGGCGAGGAGCGACTCACCGTCCGCTGGCTGGTGGGGTGCGACGGCGGGCACAGCACGGTGCGCAGGCTGCTGAAGCTGCCGCTGGTCGGAGACTCCACCGAGACCTGGCTGATCGCTGACGCATACGTCGACGTCGACCTGCCGCAGAACAGCATCCACTGGGTCAAGGTCGGCACGGGCACAGTGATGGTCATCCCGTTCCCCGAGGAGGGCAAGTGGCGCCTGCTCGACACCGCCGACGCCAGCTATGACGGCGACCCGGATGCGGTCGCCGAGCGCTTCGCCCGCAAGCTCCGGAACGGCCTCGGACGGCCCGTCACCGTCCGCACCCCCACCTGGGTATCGGTCTTCACCATCCAGCAGCGGATGATCGGTACGATGCGCGTCGGCCGCTGTGCGGTGGCCGGCGACGCGGCACACGTGCACAGTCCGGCGTCGGGCCAGGGACTCAACACGGGGATCCAGGACGCCTACAACCTCGGCTGGAAGCTCGCCATGGTCGAACAGGGCCATGCCGACGAGAGCCTGCTGGACAGCTACTCGGACGAGCGTGTACCCATCGGTCGCGCCCTGCTCGGCTCGACGCGGAAGGCCACCTTCCTCGTCCAGTTGAAGAACTCTGCGGCCACCGCGGTCCTGCCCGTGGCCTTCGCGGTGGTCCGCCGGTCCGCCGCGCTGCGCGGCCGGATCGAACGCAAAATCATCGGAACGATGTCGGCCCTGGCGGTGGGTTACCCGGACGGTCCGCTGACCCTGCCGGACGACCGGCCCGACGACGCGCCCGGCCCGCGCCCGGGTGACCGGCTGCCCCGGGTGACCGAGGAGCAGGCGCGGACGGAGGCGTGGACGGCACTTCTGGATGAACTACGCGGTCCGCACTGCACGCTGCTGGTGGCGGGCGGGGACACCGAGGCTCGGGACGCGGCGGGCGAGGCCGCGCGCCAGCACGCCGCCTGGCTGTCCGTACGCACCCTCGACGACGCGCCGCATTCCGGGGCGGCGCGGGACGTGGAACCGGCTCCGCTGGCCGACCGGGACGGGCGGCTGCGCGCCCGCCTGGGGCTCAGTTCCGGAGGATGGCTGCTGGTCCGACCGGACGGATACATCTGCGCGCGCGGCGATCGGCTCACCGCACGGGCACTCGCACCGGCGCTGGACGCCCTGCGCGGCCGGCGGTCCGGGCGGGAGGGATAACGGTGGATCTCGGACTCGACGGCAGGACCGTCCTCGTCACCGGCGCCTCCTCCGGCATCGGACTCGCCACTGCACGCACCTTCGCCGCTGAGGGCGCCCGGGTCGCGATCACTTACCGCAGCCGCGCGGAGCACGCCCACCGTCTGGCCGAGGAACTCGGCGCCGCAGCCGACCGGGCCCTGGCCCTTCCGTACGACCTGAGCGAGCCGGCCGCCGTCGAAACTGCCGTCGACGCCGTCGAGCAGCGCTGGGGCGGCGTAGACGTTCTTGTCGCCAATGCGGTGCGGCGCGGCCCCCGGCGCCCGCCGGGCCGGCACACGGAGGACGTGCCCGCCGAGGAGTGGCAGGCCCTGCTCCGCGACAACCTGGAACAGACGCTGCGCACGGTCCAGCTAGTGCTGCCCGGTATGCGTATGAGGAAGTGGGGCCGAGTCGCCCTGGTGTCCTCGCACATCGCCCGGGACGGAGCACCGGGACAGGAGTTCTACGGAGCGGGCAAGGCTGCACTCCTGGGCTTCGTGCGCAGCCTGGCCTGGGACACCGGCCCGGACGGGGTTCTCGTCAACGTCGTCAGCCCCGGCCTGACCCGGACTGCCGGAGTCGTCGCCGACCTGCCGGCCCAGGTACGTGAGAAGGAACTGGCCCGGACCCCCAGCGGCCGCCTCAGCTCCCCGGACGACGTCGCTCGCGCCGTCGCGTTCCTGTGCTCGGAGGCCAACGGCAACATCACCGGTGCCGCCCTCGACGTCTCCGGGGGCCGCTAGGTCGTACCACCTCCGCGAGCACCTCACCACGACCGCCCCAAAGCGGTCCCACCATGAGAGGAACAACATGTCCCGCACCCATCTCGTACGGCACGCCGTCACCATCGAGGCCCCCGCCGAGCGCTGCTATGCGCTGATCGCCGACCTCGACGCATGGGCGCAGCACTTCGCCCCCGCTGTGCACGCCGAAATCCTCGAGCGCGCCGACGACGGCGCGGAACTGGTCCGGCGGTGGGCGCTGACCGGCGATTCCTCGGTCCACACCTGGGACGCCTGGCGACGGATGGACCCGGAAGCGGCCCGCATCGTGCTGGACCAGGTGGAACCTGACGCGCCGCTCGCATCCATGCGCGCCACCTGGACGTTCTCGTCCGAAGCGGCATCCACCACGGAGGTCGTCGTCACCCATGAGTTCACTCTGCGTGACGACTCCCCGGAGGACGCCGCGCGTACGGTCACCGAGGAGCTCGACGGCCGCACTCCCGGACAGCTGGAATCACTGCGGCAGACCGCCACGGCGTGGGAGGAACTGGAGCCCCGGGTGATCTCCTTCGAGGACCCGCTCTTCATCGGCGGACGCCTGGAGGACGTCTACGAGTTCCTTTACGCCGCCGACAAGTGGCCCGAGCGCGTCCCGCACGTGGGCAAGCTGGATCTCACCGAGAAGACCCCGGGCATCCAATTCTTCGACATGCACACGGAAACTCCGGACGGCCGAGCGCACACGACCCGCTCGGTGCGGATCTGCCTGCCCCACAACAAGATCGTCTACAAGCAGACCGGACTGCCTGCCCTGCTCGACGCGCATACCGGGCACTGGGTCTTCGTCGAAACACCGGAGGGCGTGGTGGCGCACGCACGGCACACCGCCACCATCAAGCCGTCCGCCCTGCCGCTGCTGGGCGAGGGCACGACGGTCGCGGACGCCCGTAGGTACCTGCGGCGCGTGCTGAGCACCAACAGCCTGCAGACCCTGCGCTACGCGCAGCAGTTCGCCGAGGAGCGTGCCCGTGCCGGCGCCACCGCTTGAGCCCACCGGCGAGCAGTCCGTGTTCGGCAGCGTGCCGGATGGCCCGGCTGCGCTCGCCCACGTCCCGGCGGTGCCGTTGGACGGGCTGCTGCGGCGGACCGCCGCCGCGCTGCCCGGACGAATAGCCATGCGCACGCCGCAGCAGACGGTCACCTTCGCCGAGCTCGACGCACTGGTCGACGGCGGCGCGGCGGTGCTTGCCGGAGCGGCGGGCCGCCCCGGCGCGGTCGTGGGCGTCGTGTCGGCCCTGACGACGTCCTTCGCCGTCGCCTATTACGGCACGATGCGGGCGGGCCTGGTGGTCGCGACCGTCAATCCCTTCCTCCGGGAGGACGCCCTCGCGCACGTTCTCGCCGGCGCGGCAGTGTCAGTCGTCGTGGCCCCGCCCGAGGTGGCCGCACGCGTCGAGCGGATCCGCGGGCGGCTGCCGAACCCGGTTACCGTACTGTCGCCACAGGATGTCGCCCGCCCCGGACCACCTCGGGGTGGCCCGGGGCCAGCCCCGGACGACGTGGCGTGCATCCAGTTCACCAGCGGTACCACCGGCGAACCCAAAGCCGTGCAGTTGACGCACCGCAACCTCGTCGTCAATGCCGTCCAGATCGCCGCCGTCCATGAGCTGAACAGCAACTCCGTGGCGCTCAACCACCTGCCGCTGTTCCACCCGATGCACCTCAACTCGGCGGTGTGGGCGGGCGCGGCCCAGGTGCTGGTCCCGGAGGCCGACGGGGCAGCCGCGGTGGAGGCGGCCAACCGCCACCGGGCCACGCACTTCTACAGCCTTCCGGTACGGCTGGCGCACCTGGCGGCCGACCCGCGCCTGCCGGAACTGCGACTGCAGACAGTGGGCGCCGTCTTCTCGGGCGGGTCCGCCCTGCTGCCCGCTCCGGCCCGCACGCTGGCCCGCCACCTGGGCGTACCGGTGGTACAGGGATACGGCCTGGCCGAGACCTCCCCGCTCACCCACTGCCAGCGTCCGTCGAGGCCCGTCCCGGGCTCCGTGGGCAGGGTGGTCCCAGGCACCGAGTGCCGGGTCGTTGACATCGACACCCGCGCTCCGGTCGAGCCCGGCCGCCCGGGCGAGGTCCAGGTACGCGGACCACAGGTGATGCGGGGCTACCTCGGTTCCGCCGATCCGCCGACCGACGCCGAGGGCTGGTTCTCCACCGGAGACGTCGGTCACCAGGACGCGGCGGGCAACCTCTTCCTGACCGATCGGCTCAAGGACGTCTTCAAGTACGAGAACTGGGTGGTTTCGCCCACCGAGATCGAGCAGGTCCTCATCCAGCACCCGGCCGTACGGGACTGTGCCGTTGTCGACCACCCCGACCCCTACCGCGGTGCCGTGGCTCATGCCTTCGTCGTTCTCGCCACGCAGACGCAGGCACAGCCAGTGTCCGACGAACTCGCCGACATCACCGGCTATGTCAACCGGCAGCTGCCGTACTACCAGCACGTGGAGTACATCGACTCCGTGGACGGCATCCCGCGCTCACCCAACGGCAAGATTCTCCGCCGCGCTCTACGCGAACGCGTCAGCGACCTCGCCCATGATTCGTCCCTCACTCCGTTCCATGGAGGATCTCAATGATCACTGTCATCAACCGGCTCACCGTGCACGGCGACGTCCCCACATTCGAACAGGCACTCAAGGGAATCACCGCCCACATGAGCGGCCAACCGGGATTCATCGGTCACCGCCTCTACCGCTCGCTGCGCAATCCGCAGGTGTTCATCGAGACCGCGCAGTGGACCGACGCCGCATCGCACCGCGCGGCGATGCAGGCGGAGGCGTTTCAGGAGAAAGTGAAGGACCTCGGCGGCCTCGCCACTCCCGAGCCGGACCTCTTCGAGATTCTGGAGGAAGACGCGCCGGCCCCCACCGAACGGGCATAGCCGAGAGGCGGCACGGCTCCGGAGATTGCACAGGACGCGCGCGGACCCGGCTTCACCGGGGCACGTGCGCACCTGTTGAGGGCGTGCCCGTTGTGCCTGCGGAGGCGCGAACCGGGTTGGGAATGTGCCCAACGAACTTCTGACGTTTGATGAGTGCCGGCGTCCGATCTGCGGCGTGGTGGTTGGTGCGGCAGCCCTCTGGCAAACGTGTGCCGTCGGCGCCACGTCGCAGGTGGGCCAGAAGATCCGTGTGGAAGCACGGTGATCGGCCAGAGGACGGAGGCGCCGGCGGCAACGGTCCGAAGGGACAGGACAGCGCACGGATCGGCGACTGCTATGCGGTGTTCAGTTGTGCAGGCAATGGTGCCCATGGAGGAGCGCTGCGGTTGCGCAGCCGGTGGTGCGCACCGGCTGTCGACACGGGTACGCATGGGGTCGGCCCATGCAGCCGGAACGTGTCTGAGCCGGCAGGCCGAAGAGAAATGTCTCGTACTTCTCGACCGGTCGGTGCTTTCTGGCGGGCTTGTGTACGGTTCCCTCGCCCAAGGGCGTATACGTGGGCGTATACTGCTCGCATGTCTGATGCCATGATCCGTGTGCCGGCAGAGGTGCGGGACCGCCTTGCGGTTCTTGCGGAGTCGCGGGGAACCTCGATCCGTTCCCTGGTGCAGGAATTCGCTGAGACCACTCTGACCGAGGAGGAGCGCCGGGAGCGGGCCGAGCGGACCCGCGCCTACCTGGCGGAACACTTCGGCGTCGAGGTGACGGACGGGGAGAGCGCCGAGATGGGGCGCAGGCTGCGGGAGGCGTTCGCCCGGCAGACGGGCGCCGCCGCGTGATCCAGCATCATTTGGTGATGGACGCCCCCACGCTGCTGGCTCTCTCGGGCAACCGGCAGGTGTCGGCGCTGATCCACCGGGCCCACTTCGAGCCCGAGACGCGCCTGTGGGCGCCGGTGCTGTCGGTTCTGGAGGCGGACGCCGAGCATCCGGGGATCGCCGAGCACGTCGGCCAGCTCGAGGTCATCCACACCGTCGATCTGGACTATCCGGCGGTGCTCGCCGTGGCGCAGATGCGCAGGAACGGTACGCCCATAGGCGTCGCCGCAGCCGTTCACGCCGTGCGCCACCTGCCCGAATGGGGAGCTGACGCACTGATCGCCACCGTCGACCCGAAAGCCTACGAGGACCACCGCGTGCCCTGTCTCGACCTCAACCGCTGAACCCGGCACGACGCTCCGTCCCGGCACAGCAAGGATCTGTCCCGGCCGACGGCCGGCGATCATGGCGAACGTTGCGGGATGCGGTGCAACACCCGGCGGCAAGGTGGTCGGCAATGGGAGCATCCGTGTCCCACCTCGCGTCGTGACAGGTGTGGTCGTGGGAGGGGACAGTGTCCCCGGGCCTCACCTCTTGCTTGCAGGGACGATCGTTCGGCTGAAGCCCTGCGATGCCTCTCGCCGCGTAGGCGACCGCCCCTTCCACGACCCGTACCGCGGCCCCGGCCGGAATCCCCCCTTCCCAGCCCGGGGCTGCATGCAGGATCACGCCCGACGGGCGAGCCTGTGGCCGGGAGCCGCCTTCGTCGGCCGGTCGAATCCGCGTGGGCTGCACGCCGTCCGCTGGACCCGGATGGTCCTCACCCAGACGAACACCGTCTGGCTGCTCGTCGTGGAACCCATCGCCTACGACAACATGCCCCCGCTGAGCGTGCTCTGGATTCCCTTCCTCCTCGGCCGGGCCCAGGGGCTGCGCTACCTCGGCATCATCCGCACCGACGAACGCATCCGCTTCCGCATCCTGACCTGGCTGATGATGCCCCTGGCCATCGTCATGGCCCGGACCTGGTTCCGCTGGCTGCGCTGGTACGACATTCCCACCTGCGCCAAGACCGGCTGGGCACCCGCCGGAGCGGGGCCGAAGTCTCCCTCGCCGGCACCACCCCGACCCCGGCGACCGCAGGGCCCAATCGCCGGACCGGGCGGCCTGAGCGCACTGGGCGAGTCGAACGTCCAGCGCGGCGTTTACGACAGCCGGACGCTGCTCCGTGATCACCTGTCGGGTGGGTTCGTCCGGGGGTGCTGTCGGTGATGGGGTTTTCTGGCGTGCTGTCCGGCGTTGTTCAGCGTCTTGAACGCCTTGGCGGAAGCGTTCGACTTCGCGCAGTCGCGCCGCGCGTCCGGCCTGTCCGCCGAGGGGCGTGGGATGCCGCGCGGTCGGCCGGCGCGCTCCCAGGGGCGGGGAGCTGTCCCGTCGTGCACGAGCACGCGGGAACCGTGCACCAGCACCACCACCGTAGCGCCGGCCCGCAGGAACGCTGCCGCTGCTCGTCCCGACCGCTCGGGCGTCCCTGTCACACCGCGTGCATCCGGTCCCCGGTACGTCCTGCCTGTAACCGCTTGGGCCGGGAGCCGGCCCAGATCAGCTTGTCCCGCCGAACCGTCTCACCCCGATGTGGGACCACTTCGACGAGACGTTCCCCAGAAGCACGCCGCAGAGCGGGAGCGTCCCGCCTCACCGAGGTGCCGGAGGGGCGGCAGCGGTCCTTGCCGACCCTTCCCTTCGGAGGTCTCCTTCATGAACGTCGGTATCGGCCTGCCCGTCGGCGACCCTGCCATCCTGCTCGCCTGGGCCCAGCGCGCCGACGCAGGGCCCTTCAGCACGCTCGGCCTGCTCGACCGACTCGTCCACCGCAACCCCGAACCCCTGGTCGCGCTTGCCGTCCTCGCGGGCGCCACCTCCCGCATCCGCGTCCAGACCGAGGTGCTGCTCGCCCCGTCGCGCGACACAGCCCTCCTCGCCAGGCAGGCCGCCGCCTCGGATCGGATGACCGGTGGCGACCTGGACGCTGCACTGATCCTGTGGCTCATCGCCGGGCCCTGACCCCGGCAGAGCGAAGCGACCCCGGCGGGGAAAGTGCCGGGGGTCGCTTCGTAGCCAGGGCAGGCGCGCACCCACCGTGCCGACGGCGGCGCCGGCGGCCACCGGGCCGCCGCATTTTCGTCCCGGACGGAACCCTGGCCGATCCGCGCTGCACGAGATGTCATGCGGCCGCCCGCGAGCCCGGCCGCGGTCGTCCTGTACGTCTCCGCCAGCGCCGGTACGTCAACGCAATGACGTGCACCGCCGACGACGACCAGGAGCACGGCGCCGTCCACCGGCCGTGCCGCCCGCCGCCCTGCAAGACGCGCCGCGCTCGGAGTCGCAAGAGGTGTCGTGCGGCCCCCGGTCCGGGCGCCGGGAAGCGCCGTACACCTCCGGCACTTCTGCATCGCGTCCCGTTCGACGGGACCGCCCGCCGGAGTCCCAGCGCGTGCCGTACGCGCCGTGCACCGCGCGTACCGTGCACGCCCCGGCGGCCAGGGGCCCGTCGCCCGCATCGAGTGCCGCGGCGGCCGCCGCTCCGCCTGGCTGTACCGCACCGACCGGGCCGAGCCCAAGCTGCCGACGACGCTCGCCGAGGAAGCCGCGCTCGACAGGGCCGTGGCCGCTCGCACCACGTGCCCAGTCTGCCGCCGGCGTTATCACCACGCTCTGCCGCTGCGCACCCTCGGCTCGTGGCTTCTCCGAACTACCAGGGTTGTTCTGTGATCTTGCGCCGGGGTGCCAATTCCTGAAGACGGGGTCGGCGCGGGGTCGGAGAACGGGTGCGCACGGCGCGGGTGTTAGCTTCCTCCCCGTGATGGAACATCAGATCGAGACCAGGGCGGCCTACGACGGAGTCGTCGAGCTCTATGCGTCGATGTTCGCCAACCGGTTGGAGACGCGGCCGTTCGCGCGGAACATGATCGGCACCTTCGCCGAGCTGGTGCGCGGGACGGGGAACCTGCGGGCGGCCGACGTGGGGTGCGGGCCCGGACATCTGACGGCCATGCTGCACGACCTGGGGCTGGACGCCTTCGGGCTCGACCTCTCCCCGGCCATGGTCGACCATGCTCGACGGGCCCACCCAGCGCTGCGGTTCGACGAGGCGCGCATGGAGGCACTGCCGGTCGAGGACGGCGCACTCGGCGGAGTGCTGGCCCACTACTCGATGATCCATACTCCGCCCGGGGAATTGCCCGCGCTGCTCGCCGAGCAGGCCCGTGTCCTGGCACCGGGAGGACTGCTCCTGGTCTCGTTCTTCGGGACCGAGGCACCGGAGCCGGTCCGCTTCGATCACAAGGTGGCGCCGGCTTATAGCTGGCCGGCGGACCGGTTCGCCGAGTTGCTGGCCGGAGCCGGGCTCGTCACGGTTGCTCGGCTGCTTCATGACCCGGCTTCCGAGCGGGGCTTCCTCGACACCCACTTGCTGGCCCGCCGCCCCTAGCCTCGGGCTTTCACGAGCCAGCCTCTCCGGGACTTGATCGGTGAACCGAGGCCCGCCGCTCCATGGGCCGCGACCTCCTCGCCCGGGCCCGCCGCCACCCGATCGAGTCAGAAACCACCCACACCGCCCCGCCCACCGAACTCACCGCACAGCCCCAACGACGAGACCGCCGAGTGGCCGTCATACACCGCCTCGGCGGACGTGACCCGCCACAGGTGAGGCAAGTCCGGTGGGCCCGGGAAGCCGTCTCATCGGTCCCTGTCACGTGTCAGGTCGCGCTGCCACCGGCGAAGGGCCAGCGAAATGGACGAGGAAGGAACGGCGATGTGCGTGGGCAAGAGCGCGGCAAGGCGGCTGTGGCGCTGGCGGGCCAGCCCCCTGCGGCGCCGCGACGATGCCGTAGAGGTCTGGGCCACGCTGGTGATGTGGACGGTAGTGATCATTGGGGGAACGCTCGTCGGGCTCATGAGGCGCACGCCGCCGCCCAGGCGTCCGCGCGGGAGCGCGCCGTTGTCCGGCGAAGGCGTCAGTTTCCTGCTCAACGGTGCGTTGCTTGCGCAGGCCGCGTGCTGCGGCGCGGCGCAGCACATCTTCACTGCGGTCGCCGGTCCTGGCTTGCAGCCGGCAGGTCACAGGGGTACTGCACCGATTCATACGCGCGCTCGCGAGGGTGCGGAACAGGCCGGTGCAGGACACGGGCTCGCGGCCGAGCGGGCTCTCCCGCGCGGCGAGCCGCTGTCCGCGTCTGTCGGCCAGAGCCTCGCACCCGTCGGCGAGCCGTCCCCGTCGGCCCGCCTGACGCTCGCGCTCGCCGGTGGAATGGGCGTGCTCGCCCGGCCCGCGGCAGCACCCGTACCGGATCGGTCGGCCTGATGCTCCGCCCCACGCCGGTAGTGTTCCGCGACCGTCCCGCGTCGGCCGGGGAACCGCCGGCGGAACGCAGACGGACAGCTTCGGGGCACGACGATCCTGAATGCTGCCGGATCGGTCAACTGCTCCGGGGCCGAAGGGCCCAGCCGCCCGGGGCCGGTCGGCGGGCGCCGGGTGTGCCGAGGGGCCCTGCTCGGGAGCGGCGCGGGCGGCCAGGATCGGAAGTGCGGAAGTTCCTGCGCACAGTGAGGGAGAGACCGGCGATGACGGCAACGGCGGCAATCGGGTCCCGGGCGGCCGAGGCGTGGCGAGGCTTCGCCGGCGGGCGCTGGCGCGAGCACGTGGACGTGCGCGACTTCATCCAGGCCAACTACATCCCGTACACAGGCGACGCGGCGTTCCTGACGGGGCCGACCGACCGCACCCGCACGGTGTGGGAGAAGGTCCGCGCGCTGTTTCCCGAGGAGCGGCGCCGCGGCGTCCTCGACGTCGACACCGCCACCCCGTCGACGATCACCTCGCACGCTCCCGGTTACATCGACCGCGAGCGCGAGCTGATCGTCGGCCTGCAGACCGACGCCCCGCTGAAGCGCGCGATCATGCCCAACGGCGGGCTCCGCATGGTGGAGAACAGCCTCAGGGCGTACGGCTACGAGGCCGACCCGTTCGTGACGAAGGTCTTCGGCACCTACCGCAAGACCCACAACGACGGGGTGTTCGACGCCTACACCCCGGCGATGCGGGCGGCCCGCAGGGTCGGCATCATCACCGGCCTGCCGGACGCCTACGGACGGGGCCGGATCATCGGCGACTACCGGCGCGTGGCGCTGTACGGCACCGACCGGCTGATCGACGCCAAGCGGGCCGAGCGCGCGCTGCTGGACGCCGAGCCCTCCACCGAGCACGTCATTCGCGACCGCGAGGAACTCGCCGAGCAGATCAGGGCCCTGGGCGAGCTGACCCGCATGGCGGCCGCGTACGGCTGCGACGTCTCCCGGCCCGCCGCCACCGCGCACGAGGCCGTGCAGTGGCTCTACCTCGGCTACCTCGCCGCCGTGAAGGAGCAGAACGGGGCCGCGATGTCCCTGGGCCGCACCTCCACCTTCCTGGACGTCTACCTCCGGCGCGACCTGGACGACGGCGTGATCGACGAGTCCCGGGCCCAGGAGCTGGTCGACGACTTCGTGATCAAGCTGCGGATCGTGCGCTTCCTGCGCACGCCCGAGTACGACGCGCTGTTCTCCGGCGACCCCACCTGGGTGACGGAGTCCATCGGCGGCATCGGCGAGGACGGGCGCCCCCTGGTCACCCGAACCTCCTTCCGCTTCCTGCAGACCCTGTACAACCTGGGCCCCGCGCCCGAGCCGAACCTGACCGTGCTGTGGTCGCCGCGACTGCCGGCCGCCTTCAAGGAGTTCTGCGCCCGCGTCTCCATCGACACCAGCGCCGTGCAGTACGAGTCGGACGAACTGACGCGGCCGTACACCGGCGACGACACCGCGATCGCCTGCTGCGTGTCGGCCATGGCGGTGGGCCGGCAGATGCAGTTCTTCGGCGCCCGCGTCAACCTCGCCAAGGCGCTGCTGTATGCGGTCAACGGCGGCCGGGACGAGATGACCGGCGAGCAGATCACCCCCGCGATGCCGGCGCTGACCGGCGAGTACCTGGACTACGAGGAACTCGCGGCCGCCTACGACCAGGTCCTGGAGTGGCTGGCGGCCACCTACGTCAACGCGCTCGACGTCATCCACTACATGCACGACAAGTACGCCTACGAGCGCATCGAGATGGCACTCCACGACCACCCCGTGCACCGCTTCATGGCCTGCGGCATCGCCGGCCTGTCCGTCGCCGCGGACAGCCTGTCCGCCGTCAAGCACGCGCGGGTGAAGGTGATCCGCGACACCACCGGTCTGGCCGTCGACTACCGCACCGAGGGCGACTACCCGGCCTACGGCAACAACGACGACCGCGCCGACGCCCTTGCCGCCGGGCTGGTGGAGTCGTTCATGGCGAAGGTGCGCAAGCACCCCACCTACCGGGACGCCGAACACACCCAGTCCGTACTGACCATCACCTCCAACGTCGTCTACGGCCGGCACACCGGCAACACCCCGGACGGCCGGCGCTCCGGGCAGCCCTTCGCGCCCGGCGCCAACCCCATGAACGGCCGCGACCGGCACGGTGTGGCCGCCTCGGCGCTGTCGGTGGCCAAGCTGCCCTACGAGCAGGCCCGCGACGGCATCTCCCTGACCACCACCATCACACCCGAGGGACTCGGCCACGTTCCCGGGGAACGCCCGGCCAACCTGGTGGGCATCCTGGACGCCTACATGGCGTCGGGCGGCTTCCACATGAACGTCAACGTCCTGGACCGGGCCACGCTGGAGGACGCCATGGAGAACCCGGAGCGGTACCCCGAGCTGACCATCCGGGTCTCCGGGTACGCGGTCAACTTCGTGCGCCTGACCCGCGAGCAGCAGCTCGACGTGATCAGCCGGACCTTCCACGGATCGCTGTGAAGGAGACCAGGGCGGCGCAGGCCGCTGCGCACGAGACCGCGGCGCGGCCTGCGGCGGTCGGCCGGATCCACTCCTGGGACCTGTCCACCGGCGTGGACGGTCCCGGGACCCGGTTCGTGCTCTTCGTCAGCGGCTGCCCGCTGCGCTGCCTGTACTGCGCCAACCCCGACACCTGGCACATGCGCGACGGCCGCCCGGCCACCGTCGATGAGGTGATGGCGCGGATCGACAAGTACCGGAACTTCCTCAGCACCGCCGGCGGGGGAGTGACCGTCACCGGCGGGGAGCCCCTGCTCCAGCCCGCCTTCACCGCCGCCGTGCTGCGCCGCTGCAAGGAGGCCGGCCTGCACACCGCCCTGGACACCTCCGGCTTCCTCGGGGCCCGCGCCACCGACAGTCTCCTCGCCGACACCGACCTGGTACTGCTGGACGTCAAATCCTTCGACCTCGCCACCTACCGCAGGCTGACCGGCGGCGAACTCGCCCCCACCCTGAACTTCGCCACCCGCCTGAACCGGCTCGGCGTGCGCACATGGATCCGCTACGTCCTGGTTCCCGGCTGGACCGACGACCTGAGGGCCATCGACGGTCTGGCCCGCTTCCTGTCCGGCCTCGGCGCCGTCGACCGGGTGGACGTCCTGCCGTTCCACAAGCTGGGCGCGGCGAAGTACGAGGCCCTCGGCCTGCCCTTCCCGCTGCGGGACACCCCAGCCCCCGCTCCCGAACTGGTGCAGCAGGTGAGGGAGCAGTTCCTCGCCCGTGGACTGAGCGCCTACTGATCCGTCCGCCGGCCGGGGCGGCCGGATGCGCCGTGTCCTTTGGCACTCCCGGCCACGGGTGTCCTTGCCCCGCATCCGGCACGGCGAAGGCCGACGGCACCCTGAAATGCCGTCCGGCTCGGGCCGTGTCACCGCCCCGTCCGACCGGTGCGGTGCTTTGTGACAGACGTTCGCGGCTCGGTGTGCGTTTCGGGCGTGGTGGAAGACGATCCGCAACGGCGGGGCGTTCGGAAGGGCCGGCAGGCCCCGGCATGGAGGACGGCCGGAACGCGCTGCCGCGGGGCCGTCCGGCGGCAGGGTCCCCGGCGGAGCCGGAGTCAGCACCTGACACCAGTACGCGAACGGCGCAGGACGACCCGTAGCACACGAGGCGTGTCGGGCGGAGAGCGGAAAGAGCCCGTACCGGACGATGCCACCGTGCACACGACCGCAGGAGCGCCTGCACCGGCCGGGCCACCGTCGTGACCTGTGCCGCCGTGACGCCACCGGCGGCAGCTCACCGGGGGCGTGCCAGGCGGTCGGGACAGTGCAGCGCACACCTCGGGCCGTGGTGTTCGGGCACTCGGTCCGGTGCTCGCGCCGGGCAGCGGGAACGCCGCTCCGGCCGGGTCCCCGCACATTCTCGAGGTCGCTCACCCGGCCGACGGGGGCACGACCGCCACCGGGCACCGTACCTCTCGCAGCAGCGCCTCCACCACGGTGTCCGCCCGCCGGCTGGGCTGCCCCATGACCACCAGGGAACTGGACCCGGTGCGCCGGATCAGGGCTTCGGCCGGGTCGAGCAGCACGACGTCCTCCAAGACCGGCACCGTCGGATACTTCTCCCGCCACGGCCGCAGCGCGTCGGCCAGGAGCCGGACCTCGTGGTCCTCCCGGTCGGCACGGTCCTCCTCCAGCGCGGGGAAGGGGGTGCATGACGCTCTCCTTCCACGTATCGGGAGGAGCCCTCCCCTGGACACAACCTTGCTGCCCCGGGACGGGGCGAGGGCAGAGGCTGAACGGCCCGGACCGCTGGGTCCAAGGGCCGGGGGCGGGGCGGCGAAGGCGGGGAAAGCCTCGGCCACACGGCGTCGAGCCCGTTGCCCGGAGCGCTCCTTGAAGGGGGCATGTGCGTCGACCGGCTGGAACGCCGCCGTCAGAGCCACACTGGATGCCATGGCGGCGGCGCAAAGTCCTGCAGCGCCCCGGATCCCCGAGGCCGGCCGGAGCCGAGAAAGTGCCGCCCGATACCGACGAGGCTGGTTGGACCGGGTGCGGGACCTGCGGCCTCTGCCGCCCGGGCTGATCGACGCGTTGCGGATGCAGGCCGGCCAGGGACAGGCGGCACACCGGGGCAATGCCGGGCGGACCGCCGAACAGGTTCCGGCGGTCGTCGCGGACGAGGCGCGCGCAGGTCGTCCACGAGGGGGCTGGGCCGTGCGGGCACCGTCTGCGCCCCCGGCCGTGTCGTCCTTCCGCGGCCGGGGCCTTTCCCGCAGCCGTTGAGGAACTCCTGCTGTCCCTGCGCCCGTTCCGAGCAGTCGGTGTCCGGCCCCCGAACGCGATCGGTGACGCCCTCCGCACGACCGGGCCGGACCTTTCGATCACGATTGGGGACGGGTGGCCGCGTGGGGGGCGGGCGGAGACGGCTGTACGTCGTCGACGCGGTACGTCAGGCGGTTGACCACACCGACCACGCCCTCTGCACGCCAGGTCGAGCGTATTGCCGTCGGGATGTCGCTGCGGTGCTCCACGCACCCGGCCAGCGTGACCACGCCGTCCCGGACGGACACACCCACGGCGTCTGCAGGGAGGCCCAAGGCAGCGGCCAGGACGTCGCCGTCCACCTGCCGGCGGATGTCCTCGTCCGTGCGCAGGAAGACCCGCAGCAGGTCACGGCGGGTGACGATGCCGATGAGCCGGTCCTCCTCGTCCACCACGGGCAGCCGCTCGACGCCGTGCCGTTCCATCACGCGCGCGGCGTCCGGGACACCCTGTTCAGGGTGCACCGTGACGGCGGGCGCCGTCATCACCTCTCCGGCGGTGGTGCCGCGTCCCCCGGCGGCCGCCTTGCGGGTGAGGCGGCGAAGGCGGGACGGCCGGAAGCGGGAGTCCAGGCCGGCACGGGCCCGGGCCGCCTGCCCGCGCACCAGATCGGTTCCGGAGACCACGCCGACGACCTTGTCGTCGTGGTCCACAACGGGCAGACCGCTGATCCGGTGCCGGTCCAGCAGCCGGACCAACTCCTTGAACGGGGTCTGCCGCCGGGCCTGAACCACCTCGGTCGTCATGATCTCGCCGACGATGTGCGTCTTCACGGCTCTGTCCTCCCTCACGGGCACCGAGAAAGAAGCGGATCTTTCACCGGTGTCGTCTGCCTTGTGCCGGCCGCAACGGCCGGTGCTCGCGGGCCCGCTCTTCCAGCCTGCCGCCCGGGCGATGTGCGGCCCACGGGTCGATGCGCCCGGACAGCGGGCCGTGCAGGCCCGGGGACCCGGGCCGAAGCGCCCTGACCTTCCACCTGTCACATACGTAGGCGCGATGCCTTGCCGCCGGTTGCCACTGCTCTTCCCTTCACGGTGCGGCTCGCTCGCTCTCCAAGGAGCGGCTGGGTGAGCGAAGCGCGCTCCACGACGTGTTCGCGATGGCGCCGGCAGGTACCGAGGCGGAGCCGGAACCGGAGCGGTCAGCGGGCGTGCCGCGGTGTCTCGGAGCACGCGGGAAACGGGCAAGGGGGCTCGCAGCGGCCGGTACAGCGGCCTTGACGTGTGACGCCGGTCCCCCGTCCTACGCGCGGGCTCGGGTGCAGGGCGTACTGCGTCGCGCCGCGTCTTTTGACACGAACGGCAGCCTCGCCTCAACCGGTTCGGTGCCCCCACCGGGGGTCGGCGAGCTCCCAGGCCGCTCCCCAGGAGTCGATGCGCCTCTGAGCGAGCCCATGGCGAGCCGCGGCCCCGGCGCCGATGGCCGCACAGGCGAGGGCCAACGCGGCGGCGCCTCCGAGGAGGGCGGCCTCGAAGACGGCCTCGGCGGACGTCGGCGGTTCGGTGACCAGCCGGTTTCGAGCGTCAGCCCAGACGGTGACCCGGGTACCGGCCGTCTGACCGGCATCCACCAGGGTCTTGTCCGTACGGGAGGAACCACCCGGAACCGTCCAGCGCACCTTCGCCGGAACCTTGTCGCCGGAGGCGTCCTCGTCTCCGGCGACGGACGATGCGTCGGTGACCAGCACAGCGCTCACCGGATGCCGCTCGGCTCGCTGCCGTGCGTACATGGCGTCGGCGGCACGGAAGGTCGTCACAGCCGCGACCGTGCTCCCCACCAGGACGACAGCCCAGACAGCCAGGATGACCCACGCCTCGATGATGTCGCCGCGCCGCCGCAGCGGATTGCGCCGCCACCTCCACAGCCTCACTCTCCCACGGTGAGACCTCTCGCCGGTCCTCCTGGTCACGGGCATCGGTGCGCGCCGCTTCTTCGATGTCATGAGAAAGAAGATGGCAGCCGGGAGCGGGATGCGGCTTGGGCCGACCAGGCGATGGCGCAGGGCCCTTCGGGCCCCTTCGCCGCCGGTGTCCGCCCGCCCGGCGTTCGGCACCGAGGCCGACATGCCATCACCCGCACACGGTACTGCCGGCCGTGTCACCGCCGGCCTGCGAGCCGGTCGGCGCGATGGCGGTCGCCCCGGTTGACGCGGGACAGTCCGACACCGCCGGGGCCGGGACATGTGTTCCCACCTGCCGTGCAGGTGGAGCACGTCTTCGACCGGCCTGCGACGGCACTACGGGCCGCTGTGACGCGGTCACGATCAGAACCGCCAGTGCTGTGAGCGGATTTCTGACGCGTCGGCGTCACACAGCGAAGACAGCGGTCAACTGTGTTCTATGACGTGGATGGGGCATCAGGGCCGATCGGCTCTGGTCTCGCCTTTCCATCATGGGGAAGTATGTTCGACGGGCAGGGGCGACCCTGGCGGCAGGACGACACCACGAGGAGCAGCCGATGGCGGACAGCGAGCAGACCGGTTCCGACACCTCGATCCGGGTCTTCCTGCTGGACGACCACGAAGTGGTGCGGCGCGGGGTGCACGACCTGCTGAACGACGAAGCGGACATCACGGTGGTAGGGGAGGCCGTCGACGTCGAGCAGGCCCTGACCCGCGTGCCCGCCCTGCGCCCGGACGTGGCGATCCTCGATGTCCGCCTGCCGGACGGCGACGGCGTGAGCGTGTGCCGGGAGCTGCGCTCGCGCATGCCGGAGCTGGCCTGCCTGATGCTGACCTCCTTCGACGACGAGGAGGCGCTGCTGGACTCGATCATGGCGGGGGCGTCCGGATACGTCCTGAAGCAGATCCAGGGTTCGGACCTGGTCTCGGCGGTGCGCACGGTGGCCCGTGGCCAGTCGCTGCTCGACCCGAGCGCCACCACCAGGCTCATGGCGCGGCTGCGGGACGGCGGACGGGAGCAGGAGGAGCCGGACGTCCTGCCCGGCCTGACCGACCGGGAGCGGGAGATCCTGGCGCTGATCGGCGAAGGGCTGACCAACCGGCAGATCGGCCAGCGGCTGTACCTGGCGGAGAAGACGGTGAAGAACCACATCTCCCGACTGCTGGCCAAACTCGGCGTGGAGCGCCGCGTCCAGGCCGCCGTCATCGCCACCCAGACCCAGGAGCGCTTGCAGAGCGGGAGGAACTGAAGCCGTCGGAGGGCGAAGCCGGGCACCGGCGCCTTCCCGCTCCGAAACCAAGGATTCCGGATGCCCGCGCCAAGAACGACCGTGGCCGGAATGCGGAGTGCACCGCGTCGTGACGCCTGCACCGGCGCAGCCCCACCGGGTGGGCCTGCGCCGGTGACCTGGCGGTGAGAATCCCGGACGTGGCTACGGGCGACCGCAGCCCGACGACTTCGGCGTGGTTTGTCGGCCTCAGGTGATGGCGGCCTTCCCGCCGGCCGGAACGCGAGCCCGTGGAAACCCTGGTTCTGCCCGGCCGAGAAGCAGACGGCAGGGAGTTCTTCGGCCAAGTGACCGGGCCGCTGCGCCTGTTCGCCGGGGGGAGCCGATTTCCTGGCCGGCTCCCACGGTACCGCCGCGCATGCCCGGCCCGGCGGTCCCGGCGATCAGGGCCCTTCGGCCCCATGGTCGTGGACCTTCGGCGTCCGGACCGGACCGGTGCCGGACACGAGAGTGGTCATGTCGGCAACCACCGGACCGCTCCCGAGGAAACCCCGCCATGGCCGTACACGAACACTCACTCAAGAACGCGGGCCTCCACCCGCCGTCGGCGCGCAGGAACCGGGCCGCGACCAGGTCGGCCGTGCCGGCACGCAGCGACGCGGCAGCGCACCCTGCGCGGGTCTACGCCCTCGCAACGCTGCGCCTGCTCACAGGCTTCGTGTTCCTGTGGGCGTTCCTCGACAAGACCTTCGGACCGGGGTACGCCACGCCGTCCGGCAAGGGCTGGATCGACGGCGGTTCGCCGACGGAGGGCTTCCTCGGCTCCGTGGCCGTCGGGCCGACGGAGTCCACCTTCCACGCCTGGGCCGGCGCCGCGTGGGCGGACTGGCTGTTCATGCTGGGACTGCTGGGTGTCGGTGCCGCCCTGACCGCCGGAGTCGCCCTGCGGCTCGCGGCCGCCGCGGGCAGCGTGATGACGGCGCTGATGTGGGTCGCCGAACGGCCGCCCGCCCGGCACCTCTCGGACGGCTCGCCGAGCATGTCGGCCAACCCGTTCGTCGACCACCTCATCTACGCGGTCGCACTCGTCGCCCTCGCCGTCACCTCGGCCGGTGACGGCCTCGGCCTCGGCAGGCTCTGGAGCAGGCTCCCGCTCGTCCGCACCCACCGCCGGCTCCGCTGAGCCGCATCCGCGGCGGACGCACCGTGCGGGCTCCCGGCCGGCCCGGTCGTCCCGGACGCAAGGGCCGGCGGCCTCGGCCCGCCCGACATCCGCAACAAAAGACGCACGGCGCATCACTCACCCCTTTGGAGAGGCGGACACCATGCCCCGCACCATCACCGTAGGACTCGACGGATCGCCCGAGAGCCGCGCCGCCGCCGAGTGGGCGGCCCGCGAGGCCGAACTGCGCGGCCTGCCGCTGAAGCTCGTCCACGTGTGGGAACCCGTACCGGAACCGATGGCCCAGGCCCCGCTCCTGGGTGCCGAGACCCACCAACACTGGACGGAGCGCATCCCGCGCGAGGCGGCCGAGGGCCTGCGGCTGCGCCACCCCGTGGTCGACGTCCTCACGGAGCAGCTCGCGGGCCGGCCGTCCGACGCCCTGGTCGACGCCGCGAAGGACGCCGACCTGCTGGTCCTCGGCTCCCGCGCGCTCAGCGGGATCGGAGGCTTCCTCGTCGGGTCCGTGGGACAGGCCGTGGTCGCGCGCACCGAGACGCCCGTGGTCCTGGTGCGCGCCGGGGAGCAGGCCGCCGACGAGCACGCGGCGGATCCTTCGGGCGTCCCGTCGGCGGCGACCGGGTTCCGCCCGGTCGTCCTGGGCCTGGACACCGACCGCCCCGACGAGACGGTGATCGCCTTCGCCTTCGAGGAGGCCGCCCGCCGCGGCACGGCCCTGCACGTCGTCCAGGGCTGGAACCTGCCGTCGTACTACGTCTACGGCATGGCCGCCGATGCCGACCTCCTAAACGAGATCGCCCGCCAGCGGGTCGCCGAGCTGACCCAGGTACTGGGTCCCTGGCGGCAGAAGTACCCGGGTGTCGAGGTCGTCGAGGTGTCCCGCAGCAGCAGTCCCGCCCAGCACATCGTGGACGCGTCCCGTGAGGCCTCCCTCGTCGTGGTGGGCCGGCGCATCCGCCGCAGCCCGTTCGGCGTCCACCTCGGCCCCGTCACCCACGCGGTCCTGCACCACGCCACCGCCCCCGTCGCCGTCGTCGCGCACGGCTGACGCACCGCCCCGCAAGGAGACACGTCATGAAAGCAGCGGTCGTACGAGGCTTCGGCGAGCCCCTGGTCATCGAGGAGCGCCCCGACCTCGAGCCCGGCCCCGGCCAGGTCCGCATCCGGGTGGAGGCCTCCGGGCTGTGCCACACCGACATCCACGCCGCCCACGGCGACTGGCCGGTCAGGCCGAACCCCCCGTTCGTGCCCGGCCACGAGGGCGTCGGCGTGGTGGACGAGCTCGGTGAGGGCGTCACCCGTCTCGCCGTGGGACAGCGGGTCGCCGTGCCGTGGCTGGGCAAGGCGTGCGGACGGTGCGAGCACTGCCTGACCGGCTGGGAGACGCTGTGCGAGAGCCAGGTCAACACCGGCTACGGCTGCGACGGCGGCTACGCCGAGAAGATGCTGGCCTGGGCCGACTTCGCCCAGCCGGTGCCCGACGGCGTCAATCCCTTCGACGCCGCCCCGCTGACCTGCGCGGGCGTGACCACCTACAAGGCCCTCAAGGTCGCCGGCGTCCGGCCCGCCCAACTCGTCGCGGTCTCCGGCGTGGGCGGCCTGGGCCACCTGGCCGTGCAGTACGCCAAGATCGCCGGAGCCACCGTCGCCGCGATCGACGTCACCGACGACAAGCTCGAACTCGCCCGGGAACTCGGCGCGGACATCCTCATCGACGCTCGCAAGGACGACGTCGGCGAGGTGCTCAGGCAGCACGGCGGCGCGCACGCCGCGCTCGCGCTCGCGGTGAACCCGGCCGCGTTCGAAGCGGTCAACGCCGGGCTGCGGCGCGGCGGCAAGCTCGTCATGGTCGCCCTGCCGGCGCACGGCACCGTCCAGGTCCCCATCTTCGGCACCGTCCTGAACGGCACCTCGGTGATCGGTTCGATCGTCGGCACCCGCCAGGACCTCGCCGAGGTCTTCCAGCTCCACGCCGCGGGCCGGACGAAGGTCATCTACGAGACCCGGCCGCTGGCCGCCGTCAACGCCTCCATCGACGAGGTCCTGCGCGGCCAGGTCAAGGCCCGCATCGTCTTCGACCTCGGCACAGGAGGCTGAGAACGGCGGAACACCCGGCCGAGGGCGTCGACGGCCCTGAGCCGAGCCCGCGCGCCATCGACAGAGCGCCTGTGGAAGGCCGCCCTGCGCGGCCTTCCACAGGCTCACGTCCCGCAGTGAGCGAAAGCGGTGTGCGCCAGGCCGGCCCCTGCCTTGCCCCGGCCCGCCGGGCAGGCGCGGCCGTGGTGATCGCACGGGGACGCAGTGCCTCGGCCGGCACTGTCTGTCCGGGGACCGGCCCAGGCGGGCCGTGCCGGCCGACGTGCTGCCGCGGGCGCCTCCACAGGCGCGCATACGCGGCAGACGCGACGCCTCCGTGCCGACCTTCGAACGGCCGGCGGGCCCGTACAAGGTGGGTGGGTGCTGCAAGGTCCTGGAAGCCGCTCTTGCTTCACAAGACGCTCGGCAGCACCGACCGGCATGGCGGAAGCCCCGCAGCATGCGTTGAGGGCGGGCAGACGCCGTGACCGGATCGTGCGACTGCACGATGCCACGACTCGACTCCTCGTCGTCCCGCGGCGGCGGACGTCCGGTCCGTGCATCGGGCCCGTCGCCCACGCCGGCCGCACGGTGGTGACTGTCCGGCTGCCGGTGCCCCGCACCCGCGGAGCACCGGGCGGAACGCAATCCGGGACGGCAGATGCCGGAGGGCCGCTCAAGGGCGGCACCGCACCGTATCCGCGGGCCACCTCGACCTCGTACCCTGCCGGCCGGACGAAGGGTCCAAGTGGTCCTCCGGCCCACGGCAGGGCTGCTTCCACGACGACGGCCCGGGCCGTCCGGGGCGGACGTGATGCCCCGTCACCGAGGCGCCCGCCCACCTGTTGACCACCGGTCGGCGTCTGCGCTCGGAACGCGGGAACGCCGACAGACCTGCAGGGTCGGGACGTTCGGCCCGCCGAGGTAGGGCCCCGCAGCCCAAGCCGAGACCACCGCCGGGGCGGGACATTGAAGCCGCAACGAGAGACACCGGGAAGCGCTCGCCCCCTTGGAAGGGATGAACGTCATGGCAATCCACCACCCTCAGCGGCGTCCGGGACTCCACCTGCGGTCCTCGCGCGGCCTCCGGACGGCCACGGAGACCACGGAGACGCCTGCCACGGCAACGGCGCATTCCGCGTACGTCTTCGCCGGACTGCGCATCCTGACCGGGTTCGTCTTCCTGTGGGCCTTCCTGGACAAGGCGCTCGGCCTCGGATACGCCACGCCGTCCGGCAAGGGCTGGATCGACGGCGGCTCGCCCACCGAGGGGTTCCTCGGTTCCGTGGCCGCCGGGCCGATGGAGTCCACCTTCCACGACTGGGCCGGCGCGGGCTGGGCCGACTGGCTGTTCATGCTCGGACTGCTCGGCATCGGCCTGGCACTGGGCGTAGGGATCGCCCTGCGTCCGGCCGCCGTCGCCGGCACGGTGATGATGGCGCTGATGTGGATCGCCGAGTGGCCGCCCGCCCGGCACCTGTCCGACGGCACGGCCAGCATGTCGACCAACCCGTTCGCCGACTACCACCTGGTCTACGCCGCCGTCCTCATCGCCCTCGCGGCTGCGGGCGCCGGAGCCACGTGGGGACTGGGCCGGCTCTGGGTCCGCCTGCCGTTCGTCAGCCGCAACCACTGGCTCCTGTGACCCCGTGCCCGACGGACCGGGGCACCTCCGCCGAGCAGCGGAGGTGCCCCGGTCGTTTCGCCGTCCAGCGGCACAAGGGCCGGCCGTACAGCGCACAAGGCCCCGCGACCCCCGCCGCCCCGGCCCGCTGAAGGACCGAGCGGCCCCACATCCCTGAGGAGACCTGCTCATGCGTTCCACCATCGCCGTCGGTGTGGACGGCTCGGCCGAGAGCCTCGCCGCAGCCGGCTGGGCCGCCCGTGAGGCTGAGCTCCGGTCGGCCGTTCTGCGCGTGGTCCACGCCGGGGACCAGCCGCCGCACGCCTACGTGCCGTTCGCGGGAGAGGCCGTGCCCCTGCCCCACCCGGACCTGTCCGCGCGCATGCTGAGCGAGGTACGGGCGTCCCTTGCGTACCGTCGTCCCGGCCTGCGGATCATCGCCGAGCAGGTTCCCGGGCAGCCTGCCACGGCGCTGCCGGTCCTTGCGCGGGAGACCGACCTGCTGGTACTCGGCTCCCGCGGCCTCGGCAGGACCACCGGAGCCCTGCTCGGCTCCGTGGCCACGGCGGCGGTGGCCCGGGCCGAGCGGCCGGTCGTCCTCGAGCGTCTCGTCCGGACCGGCCCGCGTTCCTGGGCGGCCCGGCCCGACGAGGTCTTCGTGCGGATCGAGCCGGAGTTGGTCACCGGCCGGGAGCTCCTCGGCGGGCGCACCCTGTACGGGGTGGACCTCGCCCGCTGAAGCGCCGGGCCCGCGAGCGACCCGGGGCGGCTCCCGTTCCCTGCGTACGCCGTGCTGCCACGTCCTGATCGGCGGTTCCTCTTCTTGTCCAGGTCCGTGCGATCGGCGATCCGCCCGCCGCCCGCTCCCCCCGACCACCGTGCCGGCCGCCCGCAGCCGGCGGAACCATCTGGACGCTTCGGACGGCTCACGCGGACCTGCGGCACACATGGCCGGTACGGCCTTCGCGTCGGGCCCCTTCCGCGCATCCCGGCCCATGGTGGTGGGGCCCGGCTGCCACGTGCGGGACGGGAGCCGTGCCCCGGTCCTGCCGCGGTGTACAAGAGCCGGCCGGGGGCCGGGGCATCGGGCCCCGGCCCCCGGCCGGCTCTTTCGCGTCCGCCGGTGCCGTCCGCGCTCAGCCGTAGTAGGCCGCGCGCATCAGCTCCTGCATGTCGTCGAGCATCGGCATCCGCGGGTTGGCGGGCGCGCACTGGTCCTCGTAGGCGTTGAGCGCCTGCTGGGGCAGGGCGTCGAGGAAGGCTCGCTCGTCGACGCCCAGCGCTGCGAACGTCGGCTCGATGCCCACGGCGTCGCGCAGGCGCTCCACGGCACGGGCCAGCGACTCCACGCCCTCGGCCGGGGTGGCGGCGGGCAGGTTGAGGGTGCGGGCGATGTCTTGGAAGCGTTCGGGGGCGCGGTAGCTCTCGTACTTGGGCCAGCCGGTGAGCTTGCCCGGGACGGTGCCGTTGTAGCGGATGACGTGGGGGAGCAGGACGGCGTTGGTGCGGCCGTGGGCGACGTGGAAGGTGGCGCCCAGGGTGTGGGACATGGCGTGGACGATGCCGAGGAAGGCGTTGCCGAAGGCCATGCCCGCGATGGTGCCGGCGTTGTGCATCTTCTCCCGCGCCTGCGGTGAGCCCGCGCGGTCGTTCACGGCCGCTTCGATGTGGTCGAAGACCAGCCGGACGGCGTGCAGGGCGAGGCCGTCGGTGAAGTCGTTGGCGTAGACGGACACGTACGCCTCGATGGCGTGGGTGAGGGCGTCGAAGCCGCTGTCGGCGGCGAGCGCCGGGGGCAGCGCGGTGGTCAGCAGCGGGTCGACGATGGCCACGCTGGGGGTGAGGGCGTAGTCGGCCAGGGGGTACTTCTTGCCGGTGGCCGGGTCGGAGATGACGGCGAAGGGGGTGACCTCGGCGCCGGTGCCGGAGGTGGTGGGCACGCACACCAGGCGGGCCAGCCTGCCCAGGACGGGGAAGCGGAAGGCGCGCTTGCGGATGTCGGAGAACTTCTGCCGCATGTCGGCGAAGTCGATGCCGGGCTGCTCGTACAGCAGCCACATCACCTTGGCCGCGTCCATGGGTGAGCCGCCGCCCAGCGCGATGATCGTGTCCGGGCGGAAGTCCCGCATCAGGTCGGCGCCGCGCTGCACGGAGTCGATGCTCGGCTCGGGCCGGACGTTGTCGATGATCTGCATGGTCACCGGCTCGCGTCGGCGCTGGAGCACGCGTGTGATCCGGTCGACGAAGCCGAGGCGGGTCATGGTCGCGTCGGTGACCACGGTGACGCGGTGCACGTCCGGCATCGAGGTCAGGTAGCGGATGGCCTGCGGTTCGAAGTAGATCTTCGGCGGGACCTTGAACCACTGCAGGTTGTTGCGGCGGGTGGAGACCCGCTTGACGTTCAGCAGCTGGGCGGCGGAGACGTTGTCGGACACCGACGTGCTGCCCCAGGAACCGCAGCCCAGGGTCAGCGAGGGCAGCAGGCTGTTGTAGATGCCGCCGATGGCGCCCTGGGAGGAGGGGGCGTTGACGATGACCCGTACGGTCTTCATGCGCCGGCCGTAGGCCTCGGCGAGGTCCGCATCCTCGGTGTGGACGACGGCGCTGTGGCCCTGGCCGTGGAAGGCGACCATGTCGGCGGCCAGGTCGAAGCCCTGCTGTTCGTCCTTCGCGCGCAGCACGGCCAGGACGGGGCAGAGCTTCTCGCGGGTCAGCGGCTCGTCGGGACCGACCCGTTCGGCCTGCACCAGGATCAGGGAGGTGTCGTCGGGCACGGTGAATCCGGCGTGCTCGGCGATCCAGGCCGGGCTCTGCCCGACGGCGGCCGCGTTGACCTTGGGTTCGCAGCCCGCGCCCGAGCCGCCGGAGGCGGGAAAGAGGAACGCCTCCAGCTTCGCCTTCTCCTCGGCGGTGGCCAAGTGGGCGTGGAGGGTGCCGAACTCGGCCAGGGCCGCGTCGTAGATCTCGGTGTCCAGGATGACGGCCTGTTCGGAGGCGCAGATCATGCCGTTGTCGAAGGACTTGGACAGCACCAGGTCGTTGACGGCGCGCCGCAGCCCGGCGCTCTTGTGGACGTAGGCGGGGACGTTGCCGGCGCCGACGCCGAGGGCGGGCTTGCCGGCCGAGTAGGCGGCCTTGACCATGGCGTTGCCGCCGGTGGCGAGGATCAGTGAGACGCCCGGGTGCCGCATCAGCATGCCGGTCGCCTCCACCGACGGCGTCTCGATCCACTGCACGCAGTACTCGGGCGCCCCGGCGGCGACGGCCGCGTCGCGTACGGTGCGGGCCGCCTCGGCGCTGCACCGCTGGGCGGAGGGGTGGAAGGCGAACACGACCGGGTTGCGGGTCTTCAGTGCCATCAGTGCCTTGAAGATGGTGGTGGAGGTCGGGTTGGTGACGGGGGTGACCGCGCACACCACGCCCACCGGTTCCGCGATCTCGACCATGTCCTCGGTGTCGTCGCGGGCGATGACGCCGACGGTCTTCATCGGACCCATGCTGTGCGTGACGTGCTCGCAGGCGAACATGTTCTTGGCGGCCTTGTCCTCGAACAGGCCGCGTCCGGTCTCCTCCACCGCGAGCCGTGCCAGCGCCGTGTGCTGGTCCAGGGCGGCGACGGAGGCCTTCTTCACGATGTGGTCGACCTGTTCCTGGGTGAGCGCCTCATAGTCGTCGAGCGCCTTCAGGGCGGAGGTCACCAGGCGGTCCACGGCGATGGCGGTGTCGGACGGCGCGCCGGTGACAGCCGGGTCCGCGGTTGCGTCGTGTCGGGTCATGGGGATGCGCCTCCGTGGTGGGGAGCCGCCGCGGACGGGCGGCGGCGGACGGGCGGGAGCGGCGCCGTGGACGCCGCTCGCGATCTCCACTGTGCTGCGGTTCGCGGGGCCGCCCCAGGCGCCGAAGGTCCCCATTCGGCATCCGCCGGTCCCGGTCACCCGGGCCGGGTGGCCCGTCGCGGGCCGGGGCCGGCGCTTTTGGCAGGCGGCCCGTCACCGGCCGCTTGACCGCTCCGGCGGTTGGACGGCTGCCGGGGGAGTTTCCGCTACGGCCGGGAGCCGCCGCGCCACGGGGGCGGTGTGGCCGTCCTGCGGTCCGTGTCCCGGCGGTGCGCGCAGCGTTCGGTGCGGCTGCGCAGCCGGTCCTGCAACCGGTCGGCGACCTCCCGGGCGCTCGCCTCGCGAGCGTGTACGACGACGAGGTCGCCGCCCACCTGGATCTCGGCGCCGGCGAACCAGGGAAGTACGACGTGGTGGGATGCGGCCCGGGTGAGGCGCACCTCGCCGCTGGCGGGGGGAAGTCCGGGGCGGCCGAGCACGGCGCGGACCTTCTCCCGGAAGTAGGCGAGCGACTCCTCGTCCACGTCACCCTCGGTCCGCACTTGTACAGCCTCGGTGGGGCCGCTGGTTTCGACGTCCTTGGCGGTCATGCGTCTCACTCCTTGTGATCAGTGCGCCGGTTCGGGGCTGCTGCTCGCCGAGCCGCTTGTGCCAGGGCCGGTCGGCCCCGGGCGGAGGGGCGTGGGTTTCGGTCACCTGCTGTCGCTGACATCGGTTTCCCCCAGTGCGGCCCGTCCGGCCTCCAGGCGGGCGACCGGGAGCCGGTACGGCGAGCAGGAGACGTAGTCCAGGCCGGCGGCGTGGAAGAAGTGGACGGAGCCGGGGTCGCCGCCGTGTTCGCCGCACACGCCGACGGTCAGGTCCGGCCGGGTGGTGCGGCCCTCCTCGACGGCGATGCGGACCAGGCGGCCCACGCCGTCGCGGTCGATCGTCTCGAACGGGGAGGCGGTGAAGACGCCCTGGTCGAGGTAGGCGGAGAAGAACGAGGCCTCGACGTCGTCGCGGGAGAAGCCCCAGGTGGTCTGGGTGAGGTCGTTGGTGCCCAGGGAGAAGAACTCCGCCTCCTGGGCGATCCGGCCCGCGGTGAGGGCGGCCCGCGGCAGCTCGATCATGGTGCCGACTGGGCAGGTGACGGGGACGCCGCAGGAGGCGGAGACCTCGGCCAGCACCCGCTTCACGTCCTCGCGCACGATCCGCAGTTCGCTCACGTCCCCGACGAGCGGGACCATGATCTCCGCGCGGGGAGTGCCGCCGGCCCGGGTGCGCTCCGCGACGGCCTCGCCGATGGCCCGTACCTGCATGGCGACCAGGCCGGGAACCACCAGGCCCAGGCGCACGCCGCGCAGGCCGAGCATCGGGTTCTCCTCGTGCGTCCGGTTCACCGCGGCCAGCAGTTCGACGTCGTGCGGATCGGGTACGCCGCCGCGGGCTTCGGCGGCGGCGACGCGGACGGCGAGGTCGGTGCGGTCGGGCAGGAACTCGTGCAGCGGCGGGTCCAGCAGGCGGATGGTGACCGGCAGGCCGTCCATCGCCTCCAGGATGCCGGCGAAGTCCTGCCGTTGCAGCGGCAGGAGCGCGGCCAGGGCCTGGTCGCGCTCGGTGTCCGAGCGGGCCAGGATCATCTTCTCGATCAGCTTGCGGCGCTCTCCGAGGAACATGTGCTCGGTGCGGCACAGGCCGATGCCCTGGGCGCCGAATCGGCGGGCGCGGGCGGCGTCCTCGGGGGTGTCGGCGTTGGCCCGTACGTCGAGCCGCCGGACGGCGTCGGCCCGCGTCAGTGCGCGGGCCACCGCGCCGACCGGCTCGGACGCCGTTCCGTCGCCGTCGCCGGTCTGCAGGAAGCGCATGACCGCCGAGTCCACCAGGGGCACCGATCCCGGGTACACCGCCCCGGTGGAGCCGTCCACGGAGATGACCGTGCCCTCGTCGACCACGGTGCCGTCGGGTGCGGTGAAGCGCCGTCCGCGGGTGTCCACGGAGAGTTCCTCGGCACCGCACACGCAGACCTTGCCCATCCCGCGGGCCACCACGGCCGCGTGGCTCGTCTTCCCGCCGCGGCCGGTGAGCACGGCCTGGGCGGCGATCATGCCGGGCAGGTCGTCGGGGGTGGTCTCCTGGCGGACGAGGACGACCTTCTCACCGGCCGCGGCGCGTCGTACGGCCTCGGCGGAGTCGAAGACCGCGGTACCGGCCGCGGCGCCGGGGGAGGCGGGCAGGCCGCGCGTGAGCGGCTCGCCGGCGGCGGAGGTGTCGAAGCGCGGGAACATCAGCCGGGCCAGCTCGTCCCCGCTCACCCGGGCCAGGGCCTCGTCAGGGGTGATGAGACCTTCGTCGGCCAGCTTTGCGGCGATGACGAAGGCGGCCTCGGCGGTGCGCTTGCCGATGCGGGTCTGCAGCATCCACAGCGTGCCGCGCTCGATGGTGAACTCGATGTCGCACAGGTCCCGGTAGTGCCGTTCCAGGGTCCGCAGGTGGTCGCGCAGCCGGTCGTAGGAGACGGGATCCAGCCGTTGCAGCTCGGACAGGGGGACGGTGTTGCGGATGCCGGCGACGACGTCCTCGCCCTGGGCGTCGGGCAGGTAGTCGCCGTACGGGTCCGGGCGCCCGGTGGCGGGGTCCCGGGTGAAGGCCACGCCGCTGCCGGAGTCGGGACCCAGGTTGCCGTAGACCATGCGCTGCACGTTGACGGCGGTGCCGAGGTCGTCGGGGATGTGCTCGCGGCGCCGGTACAGGCGGGCGCGCTCGCCGTTCCAGGACGCGAAGACGGCGAGGATCGCCCGGCGCAGCTGCTCGGCGGGGGACTGGGGGAAGTCCTCCCCGGTCTCGTCCCGGATGAGGTTCTTGTAGACCGCCACGAGTTCGGTCAGGTCGGCGGTGCCCAGGTGGACGTCGTCCGGGACGCCGCGCAGGTCCTTGAGCAGGGTGAGAGCCCGTTCGAACAGGGCGGGGTCGACGCCCATGACGGTGCTGCCGAACATCTGCAGCAGGCGCCGGTAGGAGTCCCAGGCGAAGCGTTCGCTGCCGGAGGCCTTGGCCAGGCCGAGGACGGAGGCGTCGTTCAGGCCGATGTCGAGGACGGTCTCCATCATGCCGGGCATGGAGAAGCGGGCTCCGGAGCGCACGGACAGCAGCAGGGGGTCGTCGGGCTGCCCCAGCCGGCGGCCCGCGGCGGTCTCGACGGCCGCCAGGTGGTCGAAGACCTCCCGCGCCATGCCCGCGGGCTCTTCGCCGGTGGTGAGGAAGGCCCGGCAGGCTTCGGTGGTGAGGGTGAACCCCGGCGGGACCGGCAGGCCGAGCCGGGTCATCTCGGCCAGGTTCGCTCCCTTGCCGCCGAGCAGGTCGGCCAGGTCCCGGCCGCCTTGCGTGAAGTCGTACACGTAACGGGCCATGACGCTGCGCTCCTCGGGCCGGGGGCTGACGCGTTCCGGTGCCAGGGTGGGTCCGGGCGTGCGCCCGCCGACAGGTGCCGGCGGACCCGGGCGTCGGGGTCGATGGGCCCTGTCGGTCGCCCGGCGGATCGGCGGAGGGTGGAGACGACACCACCGGCGCACTTGCCCAACCGCTGTTCCGATACGGAGGAAACCCCTATGTCCTCGGACAAGCAGCAGGTATCCAACGCACCGACGGAGGAGGAGCTGGCCTGTCTGGACGCCCACTGGCGGGCGGCGAACTACCTCGCCGTCGGCCAGATCTACCTCATGGCGAACCCCCTGCTCACCGAGTCCCTGCGTCCGGAGCACGTCAAGCCGCGGCTGCTCGGCCACTGGGGCACCTCTCCGGGCCTGAACCTGGTCCACACCCACCTCAACCGTGCCGTCAAGGCCCGTGACCTCCAGGCACTGTGCATCTGGGGTCCCGGCCACGGCGGGCCCGCCGTCCTGGCCAATTCCTGGCTGGAGGGGTCCTACACCGAGACCTACCCGGACATCACGCGGGACGCGGCCGGCATGGCCCGCCTCTTCAAGCAGTTCTCCTTCCCCGGCGGTGTGCCCAGCCACGTGGCGCCCGAGACCCCCGGCTCGATCCACGAGGGCGGTGAACTGGGCTACTCCCTCTCCCACGCCTACGGCGCCGCCCTGGACAACCCCGACCTGGTCGTCGCCTGCGTGATCGGCGACGGCGAGGCGGAGACGGGCCCGCTGGCCGCGTCCTGGCACTCCAACAAGTTCCTCGACCCCGTCCACGACGGCGCGGTCCTGCCGGTCCTGCACCTCAACGGCTACAAGATCGCCAACCCGGCCGTGCTGTCCCGGCTCCCGCGCGAGGAGCTGGACGCCCTCCTGCGCGGCTACGGTCACGAGCCGGTCCACGTCACGGGGAACGATCCGATGACGGTGCACAGAGCGATGGCGGCCGCGATGGACCAGGCTCTGGACCGCATTGCGCTCATCCAGCGCACCGCCCGCGAGGAGGGCGGCACCGAACGTGCGCTGTGGCCGGTCATCGTGCTGCGCACCCCGAAGGGCTGGACCGGTCCCGCCGAGGTCGACGGCCTGCCCGTGGAGGGGACGTGGCGCGCGCACCAGGTTCCGCTGTCCGGCGTGCGCGACAACCCCGACCACCTGCGCCAGTTGGAGGCGTGGCTGCGCTCCTACCGGCCCGAGGAGTTCTTCGACAAGGACGGCCACCCCCGCGAACAGGTACTGGCCTGCGTCCCGGAAGGCCCCCGTCGCCTGGGCGCGACCCCGCACGCCAACGGCGGACTGCTCCTGCGCGAACTGCCGCTTCCCGCGCTGGAGCGCTACGCGGTCCCGGTGGACAAGCCCGGGGCGAGCATGCACGAGCCCACCCGGGTCCTCGGCGACCTGCTGGAGAACGTCATGGAGGCCACCGCCGACCGGCGCGACTTCCGCCTGGTCGGCCCCGACGAGACCGCCTCCAACCGCCTCCAGGCCGTCTACACCGCCAGCGGCAAGGCATGGCAGGCACAGACACTGCCGGTCGACGAACACCTCGACCACCACGGCCGGGTGATGGAGATCCTGTCCGAGCACACCTGCCAGGGCTGGCTGGAGGGCTACCTCCTCACCGGACGGCACGGGCTGTTCTCCTGCTACGAGGCATTCGTCCACATCGTCGACTCGATGGTCAACCAGCACATCAAGTGGCTGCGCGTCACCCGCCGCCTGCCCTGGCGGGCGCCGATCGCCTCGCTGAACTATCTGCTGACCTCGCACGTGTGGCGCCAGGACCACAACGGCTTCTCCCACCAGGACCCCGGCTTCGTCGACCACGTCCTCAACAAGAGCCCCGAGGCCGTCCGCGTCTACTTTCCGCCGGACGCCAACACCCTGCTGTCCGTGGCCGACCACGCCCTGCGCAGCCGCGACTACGTCAATGTGATCGTCGCGGGCAAGCAGTCCTGCTTCGACTGGCTGTCCATGGAGGAGGCCAAGGCGCACTGCGCCCGGGGCGCCGGCATCTGGGACTGGGCGGGGACCGAGGACGGCTCACGCGCACCCGACGTGGTACTCGCCTGCGCGGGCGACGTACCCACCCAGGAGATCCTGGCCGCCGCCCAGCTGCTGCGCCGCCACCTGCCGGAACTGGCGGTACGGGTCGTCAACGTCGTCGACGTCGCCCGGCTCATGCCGCAGGAGGAGCACCCGCACGGCATGACCGACTTCGAGTACGACGGGCTCTTCCCGCCGGACAAGCCAGTGGTCTTCGCCTACCACGGTTACCCGTGGCTGGTCCACCGCCTGGCCTACCGCCGCACCGGCCACA
The DNA here is from genome assembly GCF_014650875.1 of Streptomyces minutiscleroticus. Lineage (GTDB taxonomy): Bacteria > Actinomycetota > Actinomycetes > Streptomycetales > Streptomycetaceae > Streptomyces > Streptomyces minutiscleroticus. The sequence continues at coordinate 3,663 of NZ_BMVU01000017.1, read as the reverse complement.
GGAACCTGCACGTGCGCGGCTACAAGGAGATCGGCACCACCACGACACCGTTCGACATGGTGGTCCGCAACGACATGGACCGCTACCGGCTGGTCATGGACGTCATCGACCGCGTGCCCGGCCTCGCCGTGCGTGCCGCGGCCCTGCGGCAGCGGATGCAGGACGCCCGGCAGCGCCACGACATGTGGATCCGCGAACACGGCACCGACCTGCCCGAGGTCGCCGACTGGACCTGGGACGGCTGAACCCGCCCGGCGCGAGCAACCGGGCCCGGCCGACCGGTCCCGCCCCCTTTCTCGCCTGCCGGGCCGCATCCACACCGACGCCCCGGCCGCCGACCGCCGGCCGGGGCCCGCGTGCGGACCCGGAGCCGTCCGTCCGGCCCGCCGCGCAGGGCCGAACGTCCCGCATCCGGTCCCTCTCCGGCCCAAGCCCGTCCCCGGGCACCGGCGGAAGGCTGACATCGCGCCCGGACCTCACCGGGCACCACGGACCCGTCGAAAGGACGACCGACATGAGCGTACGCGTGGGCATCAACGGTTTCGGCCGCATCGGACGCAACTACCTGCGCTGTGTGCTGGAACGCGCGCACAGCGGGGCCGGTACGCCGGTGGAGGTGGTGGCGGTCAACGACATCACCTCCCCGCAGGCACTGGCCCACCTGCTGGCCTACGACTCGACCTACGGACGGCTCGGCCGGGCCGTGGAGCACGACGACACCTCGCTGACCGTGGACGGCCACCGCGTCGCCGTGACCGCGGAGCGGGACCCGGCCGCCCTGGCCTGGGGCGACCTCGGCGTGGACATCGTCATCGAGTCCACGGGCCGCTTCCGCACCCGTGAGCAGGCCGGCCGGCACCTGACGGCGGGAGCCCGCAAGGTGCTGCTGTCGGTACCCGGCAAGGACGTCGACGCGACCGTGGTCATGGGCGTCAACGAAGGAACCTACGACGCCGACCGGCATCACGTGGTCTCCAACGCCTCGTGCACCACCAACTGCGTCGCCCCCATGGCGAAGGTGCTGGCCGAGCGCTTCGGCATCGTGAAGGGCCTGATGACCGCGATCCACGGCTACACCAACGACCAGGTCGTCCTGGACGGCCCGCACAAGGACCTGCGCCGCGGCCGCAGCGCCGCCGTCAACATTATTCCCACCAGCACCGGCGCCGCGCGGGCCGTCGGGCTCGTGCTGCCGGAGCTGGCCGGGACGCTGGACGGCATCGCCGTGCGCGTGCCCGTCGAGGACGGCTCCCTGACCGATCTGAGCGTGATCCTTCAGCGGCCCGTCACCGGGGACGAGGTCGACGCCGCCTTCCGCGAGGCCGCCGACGGGCCCCTGAAGGGTATCCTGCGGGTGTCCGACGCCCCGATCGTCTCCCGCGACGTGGTCGGCGACCCCGCCTCCTGCGTCCTGGACGCCCCTTTGACCCAAGTGCGCGGCGAGCTGGTGAAGGTCTTCGGCTGGTACGACAACGAGTGGGGCTACACCAACCGTCTGCTGGACCTCACCGAGTACGTCGCCGCCCGGCTCCCGCGCCGCTGACCAGCGCCACCGCCCGCTTCCCGACCCGCCCGCCGGCCGGACGGCCCGCTCTTTCGTGGCCGATGTGATCCCGTGGTGGAGTTCCTCCTCCACCGGCTACCGTGGCAGCCGGGTCGAACAGCTGTCGGTACTACGCGGGACGGTGAAGGGTCACGTTGGCAGGCTCCGAGGAAGCGCGGGAAGCTCGCATACGGCTGCCCCAGCTCCGGCTGGACGAACTGCTCGAGGAACTTCAGGCCCGCCTGGACGCGGCCCGGGGCACCCAGAACCGGGTGCACAGCCTGCTGGAGGCGGTGCTGTCCGTCGGCCGGGAACTCGACCTTGAGCAGGCGCTGTACAGCATCGTGGAAGCCGCGGCGGTACTGGTCGAGGCGGAGTACGCCGCGCTCGGCGTGATCGGCCCGGACGGCAAGCGGCTGTCGGCCTTCCACACCGTAGGCGTCAGCGAGGAGCAGATCACCCGCATCGGGAACTTCCCCGAGGGACACGGCATCCTGGGCGAGCTGATCCGCCACCCCGAACCGCTCAGGCTGCCGAAGCTGTCCGAGCATCCGGCTTCCTACGGTTTCCCGCCCCACCACCCGCCCATGAACACCTTCCTGGGCGTGCCCATCCGAGTGCGCAACCAGGTCTTCGGCAACCTGTACCTGACCGAGAAGCGCGGCGGGGGACAGTTCGACAAGGACGACGAGTCCGTGCTGTCGACGCTGGCGGTGGCGGCCGGCGTGGCGATCGACAACGCCCGGCTGTACGAGGAGTCCCGGCTGCGTGAGCGCTGGCTCAGGGCGAACGGCGAGATCACGCACCGTCTGATGTCGGGCAGCGGGCAGGCGGAGGTGCTGCGGCTGATCGCCGAGCGGGCACGGGAGATCACCGGTGCCGCCCTCGCTGTGGTCGCGGTGCCGATGCAGAACACCGACACGCTCACGGTGGAACTGGCCATGGGCCGGCAGGCCGAGGCACACCGCGGGCTGGTACTGCCCAAGGAGAACAGCCTCATCGGCCGGGCCTTCGCCCAGGCCGCACCGGTGATCACCCCGGACGGTCTCGCAGGACGACCGGATCTCGGCCGGCCCGCCGCGCTTCACCGGCCTGGGCCCGGCCGTGGCGGTCCCCGTGGGAACGGCGGACGGCGTACGCGGTGTCGTCCTGCTGGCACGGGAGGCGAGCGGAGCCGAGTTCTCCGAGAAGGAGATGGAACCGCTGCAGGGCTTCGCGGCGCAGGCCGCAATCGCCATGGAACTGGCCGAACGCCGCAGGGACGCGGCACAGATCGCTGTTCTGGAGGACCGCGACCGTATCGCACGCGACCTGCACGATCTGGCGATCCAGCGGCTGTTCGCCACCGGCATGACCCTGCAGAGCGCCGGCCGGTTCATCGACCACGCGGAGGCCTCCGAACGGGTGCTGCGGGCCGTGGGCGACCTGGACGAGACCATCAAAATCATCAGGTCGACGATCTTCGCCCTGCGGACGCGGGACGACGACGTCGCACCCGGACTGCGCGCCGGCGCCGTACGGGCCGCCGGCGAGGCCGCGTCCGTGCTGGGCTTTCCCCCCAGCGTGCGCATGGAAGGCCTGCTCGACACGAACGTGCCCAGGAAGACGGCCGACCACATCCTGGCCGTCCTGTCCGAGGCCCTGACGAACGTCGCCCGGCACGCGCACGCCGACCGCGTCGAGGTGGTGCTGGAGACGGACGGGCGCGAAGTGCGCCTGACCGTCTCCGACAACGGCGTCGGCATCCCGCCCGGCGGCCGGCGCAGCGGCTTGCGCAACATGGCCGAACGGGCCCGGCAGCTGGGCGGCGACCTGGAGATCACCACTCCGGACGGCGGAGGGACCATGCTGATGTGGCACGCACTGTTGGGAAAGACGCAGGATCCGCCGCAGGACTGACGTGCTTACCACCTTGAAGGACGGGGAATCAGGCCCGGACTGGACCGGCTAAGAGGTCATCTCATTTGGCGAGGCGGCGGTGGCAGATGAGGGTGCAGGCGATGCTGGTGAAGGCCAGGAAGTGCTCCGCCTTGCGCTCGTAGCGGCGGTGCAGGCGGCGGCAGCCGGCGAGCCGGGCGGTTGGAGGAGATGTGCGCGAAGCGCGCCGGGACCATGGTCCC
>NZ_BMVU01000016.1 GCF_014650875.1 Streptomyces minutiscleroticus | reverse complement strand
GATGCCGTCGTAGTAGCCGGCGCGGCCGCCGATGCCGATGTCCTCGGCCATGGTGATCTGCACGTGGTCCACGTAGGACCGGTTCCAGATCGGCTCGAACATCTGGTTGGCGAAGCGCAGCGCCAGGATGTTCTGGACCGTCTCCTTGCCCAGGTAGTGGTCGATCCGGAAGACCTGGTCGGGCGCGAAGACCTCGTGGACGATCTCGTTGAGCTCCTTCGCCGAGGCCAGGTCGTGGCCGAAGGGCTTCTCGATGACCGCCCGCCGCCAGGAGCCGCCGCTCTGGTCGGCCAGGTTGTGCTTCTTCAGCTGCTGGATGACCACCGGGAAGGCGGACGGCGGCACCGAGAGGTAGAAGGCGAAGTTGCCGCCCGTGCCCTGCGCCCGGTCCAGCTCCTCGATCGTGGTGCGCAGCCGTTCGAACGCCTCGTCGTCGTCGAAGGTGCCCTGCACGAACCGCATCCCCTGGACCAGCTGCTGCCAGACCTCCTCGCGGAACGGGGTGCGCGCGTGCTCCTTGACCGCGTCGTGCACGACCTGCGCGAAGTCCTCGTGCTCCCACTCGCGGCGGGCGAAGCCGACCAGCGAGAAGCCCGGCGGCAGCAGACCGCGGTTGGCCAGGTCGTACACCGCGGGCATCAGTTTCTTACGGGACAGATCGCCCGTGACCCCGAAAATGACGAGGCCCGACGGCCCCGCGATGCGCGGGAGCCGTCGGTCCGCCGGGTCACGGAGCGGATTCGCTCCAGTGACGGGTGCCAAGGTGTCAGCCCTCCGTAGGGGCAAGGCGCTTGAGCTCCGCCTCGGTCGACTTCAGCAGGTCGGTCCAGGAGTCCTCGAACTTCTGGACGCCCTCGTCCTCCAGCTGCTGCACCACCTCGTCGTACGAGATGCCCAGCCGCGCCAGGGCCTCCAGGTCGGCACGCGCCTCGTCGTACCGCCCCGCGATGGTGTTGCCCGTGATCTCGCCGCGCTCGCCGGTGGCCTCCAGCGTGGCCTCCGGCATGGTGTTCACGGTGTTGGGCGCGACCAGCTCGTCGACGTACAGGGTGTCCTTGTACGCCGGGTCCTTCACGCCGGTGGAGGCCCACAGCGGGCGCTGCTTGTTGGCCTGCGCCCGGTCCAGGGCCGCCCAGCGGTCGGAGGAGAAGACCTCCTCGTAGGCCTCGTAGGCCAGACGGGCGTTGGCGAGGGCGGCCTTGCCGCGCAGCGCCTTGGCCTCGTCGGTGCCGAGCGCGTCGAGGCGCTTGTCGTACTCGGTGTCCACGCGGGACACGAAGAACGACGCCACCGAGTGGATCTTGGAGAGGTCCAGGCCGCGCTCCTTGGCCTTCTCCAGGCCGGCCAGGTAGGCGTCCATGACCAGGCGGTAGCGCTCCAGCGAGAAGATCAGCGTGACGTTGACGCTGATGCCGAGGCCGATGACCTCGGTGATCGCCGGGATGCCCGCCTGGGTGGCCGGGATCTTGATGAGCGCGTTGGGCCGGTCCACGAGCCAGGCCAGCTGCTTGGCCTCGGCGACGGTGGCCTTGGTGTCGTGCGCCAGGCGCGGGTCGACCTCGATCGAGACCCGGCCGTCCTGGCCGTCGGTCGCGTCGAACACCGGGCGCAGGATGTCGGCGGCGTCGCGGACGTCCGCCGTGGTGATCATGCGGATGGCCTCTTCGACCGTGACCCGCCGGGCGGCGAGGTCCGACAGCTGCTGGTCGTAGCCGTCGCCCTGCGAGATGGCCTTCTGGAAGATCGACGGGTTGGTGGTGACGCCCACGACGTGCTGCTGGTCGATCAGCTCGGCCAGGTTGCCGGACGTGATCCGCTTGCGCGACAGGTCGTCCAGCCAGATCGCGACGCCTTCTTCGGAGAGGCGCTTGAGTGCGTCTGTCATGGAAAATGCATCTCCTACGTGTCGTATGTCAGCGTCAGCGCTGGGCTGCGGCGATCGATTCCCGGGCGGCGGAGGCGACGTTCTCCGGAGTGAAGCCGAACTCGCGGAAGAGCACCTTGCCGTCCGCCGAAGCGCCGAAGTGCTCCAGGGAAACGATGCGGCCGGCGTCCCCGACGTACTTGTGCCAGGTGAGGCCGATGCCCGCCTCGACGGCGACACGGGCCCTGACCGACGGCGGCAGCACCGAGTCCCGGTACCCCTGGTCCTGCTCCTCGAACCACTCGACCGAGGGCATGGAGACCACGCGCGTCGGGACGCCGTCGGCCTGGAGCTGCTCGCGCGCCTCGACGGCGACGTGCACCTCGGAACCGGTGGCGATCAGGACGACCTGCGGCTCGCCGCCCTCGGCCTCGAACAGCACGTAGCCGCCCTTGGCCGCGTCCTCGTTGGGCTCGTAGGTCGGCACGCCCTGGCGGGTCAGCGCCAGGCCGTGCGGGGCGCCCTTGCCGAACTCCTTGGTCCAGCGCCTGAGGATCTCGCGCCAGGCGATCGCGGTCTCGTTGGCGTCGGCCGGGCGCACGACGTTCAGGCCCGGGATGGCGCGCAGGGAGGCCAGGTGCTCGACCGGCTGGTGGGTCGGGCCGTCCTCGCCCAGGCCGATGGAGTCGTGCGTCCACACGTACGTCACCGGCAGGTGCATCAGCGCGGAGAGGCGGACGGCGTTGCGCATGTAGTCGGAGAACACCAGGAAGGTGCCGCCGTAGATGCGGGTGTTGCCGTGCAGGGCGATGCCGTTCATCTCCGCGGCCATGGAGTGCTCGCGGATGCCGAAGTGGATCGTGCGGCCGTACGGGTCCGCCTCGGGCAGAGGGTTGCCCTCCGGGAGGAACGACGACGTCTTGTCGATCGTGGTGTTGTTGGAGCCGGCCAGGTCGGCGGAGCCGCCCCACAGCTCGGGGATGACCGCGCCGAGCGCCTGGAGCACCTTGCCGGAGGCGGCGCGGGTGGCGACGCCCTTGCCCGTCTCGAAGACCGGGAGCTTCTCCTCCCAGCCGGCCGGCAGCTCGCCCTTGGCGATCCGGTCGAACTCGGCGGCGCGCTCCGGGTTGGCCGAGCGCCACTCCCCGAGCCGCTTGTCCCAGGCGGCGTGCGCCTCGCGGCCGCGGTCGACGGCGCCGCGGGTGTGGGCGAGGACCTCGTCGGAGACCTCGAAGGTCTTCTCCGGGTCGAAGCCGAGGACGCGCTTGGTGGCCGCGACCTCGTCGTCGCCGAGCGCCGAGCCGTGCGCGGCCTCGGTGTTCTGCGCGTTCGGGGCCGGCCAGGCGATGATCGTGCGCATCGCGATGAAGGAGGGGCGGTCCGTGACCTCCTTGGCGGCCTGGATCGCGGCGTACAGCGCGTGCACGTCCAGGTCGCCGTTCTCCTTGGGCGCCACGCGCTGCACGTGCCAGCCGTAGGCCTCGTACCGCTTGACGGTGTCCTCGGAGACGGCCGTCTCGGTGTCGCCCTCGATCGAGATGTGGTTGTCGTCCCACAGCAGGATCAGGTTGCCCAGCTTCTGGTGCCCGGCCAGCGAGGACGCCTCGGCGGAGATGCCCTCCTGCAGGCAGCCGTCACCGGCGATGCAGTAGATGTAGTGGTCGAACGGGGAGGTGCCGGCGGCGGCCTCCGGGTCGAACAGACCGCGCTCGTAGCGGGCGGCCATCGCCATGCCCACCGCGTTGGCGACACCCTGGCCCAGCGGCCCGGTGGTGGTCTCGATACCCGCCGTGTGCCCGTACTCGGGGTGGCCCGGGGTCTTGGAACCCCAGGTGCGGAAGGCCTTCAGGTCGTCCAGCTCCAGGCCGGACCCGGCCAGGTACAGCTGGATGTACTGGGTCAGGGACGAGTGGCCCGCGGACAGCACGAAGCGGTCGCGTCCGGTCCAGTCGGTGTCCGACGGGTCGTGCCGCATCACCTTCTGGAAGAGGGTGTAGGCGGCAGGTGCCAGGCTCATCGCCGTACCCGGATGGCCGTTGCCGACCTTCTGTACGGCATCGGCGGCCAGGATGCGCGCGGTGTCCACCGCGCGCTCGTCCAGTTCGGTCCACTCGAGGTCTGTGGTGGTCGGCTTGGTGCTCACCCTGGGTCAGGGCTCCTCTCCACATGTCGAATGCCGGTGCGCTCGGCGCCCACCGGCCGTTGTCGAGCCTACCCCCGCAAGAACGTGCGTTTTTTCCCGCCATTCCAGACTGCCGGGACTCTTCCGGTTCCGCCTCCCGACCGGCGTATTCCGTATTGGGCAGATGAATACGCAGCCCGTCATCCGAGCGCTCAATCGAGTCCCGCTGCGCTCTTCGCGCGTTCCCCGCCAACACGAGCCCACCCCCACGGAGAGCGGGGTCTGGGCAACGTCTACAGTGGCGTGGTACGCGCGAGCCTTTACTAGCTGTTCACAGGGAGGGCTCGCTGGGAGTCTCTGTCAGGGGTGTGCGTGACGGCCGTTGAATCCCGTCCAGCGGGAGTGCTCGGGACGAGCCAGAGCCAGAGCACGAACCACCGGCCGTTCGGGGCCCGGGTCAAGGCGTTCGTCGCTCTCACCAAGCCGCGGATCATCGAGCTGCTGCTGATCACCACCGTTCCGGTGATGTTCCTGGCGGAGCAGGGTGTCCCGGACCTCACGCTGGTGCTGCTCACCTGCGTCGGCGGCTACCTGTCCGCGGGCGGCGCCAACGCGCTGAACATGTACATCGACCGCGACATCGACGCGCTGATGGACCGCACGTCGCAGCGTCCGCTGGTCACCGGCATGGTCAGCCCGCGCGAGTGCCTGGCCTTCGGCATCACCCTGGCGGTCGTGTCGACCCTGCTCTTCGGCCTGACCGTCAACTGGCTCTCCGCCTGGCTGTCGCTGGGCGCACTCCTGTTCTACGTGGTCGTCTACACGATGATCCTCAAGCGGCGCACCGCGCAGAACATCGTGTGGGGCGGCATCGCCGGCTGCATGCCGGTCCTCATCGGCTGGTCGGCGGTCACGAACTCACTCTCCTGGGCGCCCGTCATCCTCTTCCTGGTCATCTTCTTCTGGACGCCGCCGCACTACTGGCCGCTGTCGATGAAGGTGAAGGACGACTACGCCCGTGTCGGCGTGCCGATGCTGCCGGTCATCGCGTCCAACAAGGTCGTCGCCCGGCAGATCGTGATCTACAGCTGGGTGATGGTCGCGGTCTCCCTCCTCCTCACCCCGCTGGGCTACACGGGCTGGTTCTACACGGCGGTGGCCCTGGCGGCCGGCGGCTGGTGGCTGTGGGAGGCGCACGCGCTGCAGAACCGCGCGAAGGCGGAGGTCACGGGCGGCAAGCTCAAGGAGATGCGCCTGTTCCACTGGTCCATCACCTACGTGTCGCTGCTGTTCGTGGCGGTCGCGGTGGACCCCTTCCTGCGCTGAGACCCCTCTGTCCTCGCCGACGGGCGGGCCGCGTGGCCGATGCCACGCGGCCCGCCCGTCGTCCGTTGATCTACTCGTGGGTAGCATCCTGGGCATGGCAGACACGCAGCAGGTCGACGCGAGCACGCAGGACAAGAAGGCCGAGCGCGGGGCGGCCCGGTTCGCCAAGCGGATCACCGCCTTCGCCGACGCCCACGGCGGCGCCGAGGGCCACGTGGAGTACCTCGGGCAGCGCGGCGCCCGGATCGTGCTGGTCGGCGCGGACGGCGCCTGGGGCGACCTGGTCGCGCCGACCCACGCCCTCGCCGAGCGGGCCGTGGAGAGGGCCGGGATCACCGTGCACGAGTCCTTCGACGGCGAGTACGCCGCCAGGGTGCGCACCGGGCCCTACGAGTGGACGCGCATGGCGGGCATCCAGGTGGGCGGCCCCCGCAACCCCGGCCAGGGCTGAGCCGGACCGCGCGGCGGCCCGGACCCCGGACGGCGCCGCCCGCACGGATGTCCGGCACCCGTGCGCCGGGCGGAGCAACACCTGACGCCCGGTTCACCCGTTAGGACTCCCGAGGCGCACGGAGTGCCCGGGCGCCGGTTCCGTCACGGGGAGTCCGGATGATCGAAACGCCGTCCCTGGTGGACCAGTACTGTCACGGCGTGCTGCGCACGGAGCTGGGTCTCGGCACCTTCGAGGCCCACCTCGCCCGGACCGAGGGCCCGCCGGCCCCCGGCACCACGTTCTTCGACACCCAGACCGGGTTCGCCGTACGCCGCTGGTGCCCGCCGCTGCTCGGCCTGGAGCCGCACTGCCCGCCGGCCCGCTACCTCGCCCGCCGCCGGGAGCTCGGCGTCCTGGAGACGGGCCGCCGGCTGCTGCGGGGCAGCGGCATCACGACCTACCTCGTCGACACCGGGCCGCCCGGCGACCTCACGGGCCCCGGCGAGATGGCCTCCGCGGGGGAGGCGGACGCCCACGAGATCGTCCGTCTGGAGCTGCTGGCCGAGCAGGTCGCCGACACCTCGGGCACCGCCGAGTCCTTCCTCGCCAACCTCGCCGAGTCCGTGCACGGCGCCGCCGCGCACGCCGTCGCCTTCGCCTCCGTGGCGGGCGTACGGCACGGTCTGGCGCTCGCGCCCGAACCGCCCGGGCCCGGCGAGGTGCGCGGCGCCGCGGGGCGCTGGCTCGCGGACCGGTCCGTGGGCGGCGCGCTGACGGACCCCGTCCTGCTGCGCCATCTGCTGTGGATCGCGGTGGCCTCGGGCCGCCCGCTCCAGCTGCACGCGGGCGCCGGGGAGTCCGGCCCGGACACCGAGCGCACCGATCCGGCCCTGCTCACCGGCTTCGCCCGGGCCACCGCCGGGCTCGGCACCGACCTGGTGCTGCTGCACGGCTATCCGTACCACCGGCACGCGGCGCAGCTGGCGGGCGCGTTCCCGCACGTCTACGCGGACGTGGGGGCGGCCCTCGTGCGGACCGGCGCCCGTGCGGCGGCCGTCCTCTCGGAGATCATGGAGCCCGCCCCGTTCGGCAAGCTGCTCTTCTCCAGCGGCGCCCGGGGCCTGCCCGAGCTGCACGTGGTGGGCGCGCGCCTGTTCCGCGAGGCGCTGGCCCGCCTCCTCGGCACCTGGGTCGCCGAGGGCGCGTGGTCGCTCGCGGACGCCCAGCGGGTGGCGGAGATGATCGCCGCAGGGAACGCGCGGCGGGTGTACGGGCTGGACTGAGCCGGGCGGGCCGGGACGGGCCTGACCGAGCCGGGTGGGCCGGTACGGCGTCCTCCGGCGCCGCCCGGGGCGCTCAGGCGCGGGTGAGCGAGGACTGCGCGGCCGGCTCGGGGAGGTCCGCCGCCGGCTCCGCGGCCGGGCGCTCGCGCAGCGACAGCAGGACGCGCAGCACCGCGATCCACACCAGGCAGGAGCCGACCATGTGCAGGCCGACCAGGACCTCCGGCAGGTCGGTGAAGTACTGGACGTAGCCGATGAGCCCCTGGGCCAGCAGCACCAGGAACAGGTCGCGGGTGCGGTCCAGGGGGCCCTTGGGCGCGTCGACGGCCTTCAGGACGAACCACAGGGCGAAGGCCAGCGTCACCACGATCCAGGCCAGCACGGCGTGCAGCTTGGTGACGGACTCCCAGTCGACCGGCATACGCGGCACGTCGCTGGAGTCGCCCGCGTGCGGGCCCGCGCCGGTGACCACCGTGCCGACGGCGATCAGCAGCACCGCCGCGGCCACCAGGAACCACACCAGCTGCTGCACCGACCTGCCGACCAGCGGGCGCGGGGCGGCGTCGCCCTCGCGGACGCGCAGCCACAGCACGGTGGCGACCGCGATCAGCGCGGTGGAGAGCAGGAAGTGCGCGGCGACCGTGTAGGGGTTCAGGCCCACGAGCACGACGATGCCGCCGAGCACCGCGTTGCCCATGACCACCCAGAACTGCGCCCAGCCGAGCCGCGTCAGGCTGCGCCGCCACGGCTTCTCGGAGCGGGCGGCGACGATCGCCCAGCCGACGGCGGCGCACAGCACGTACGTCAGCATGCGGTTGCCGAACTCGATGGCGCCGTGGACGCCCATCGCGTGGGTGTTGGTGAGCGAGTCGGCCGTGCACTTGGGCCAGGTCGGGCAGCCCAGGCCGGAGCCGGTCAGCCGGACGGCGCCACCGGTCCCCACGATCACCACGGACATCACGAGCGCGCTGAGCGCCGCGAGCCGGACGGTCCGGGGGGCCGGGGTCCAGCGTGCGGCGATGTAGGCGAGCGGGTTGCGCGCGGCTTGAGCCACGTCGGCTCGGGTCACGTTTGGCACGTCCCCATGCTAGGCCCGGGCTTGTGCATGAATTCACGCGGGGCCGCGCGTCCGGCCGGGTGGCCCTCCGAGTGGCCGACACGGCCGGGAGCGGAGCCGTTTGCGCAGCTCGTCGGCCCCGTGGCCGACCGTCCGAGTGCGGGCCGCCGGGCGTACGGCACGCGCGTACGCCCCTGTGACCGCGCCCGGACGTGCCGCATCTCACCCCGGGGGCCGACGGACGCCGACGCCTCGGCGGCGGTGGGCCGCCGTCGCCGCTCCCGGCTACTCCCAGCGGAAGAACCTCGCCGCCGCGCCCAGCCCCAGGACGGCCCACACCGCCAGGACGCCGAGCTGCGGCCAGGGCACGCCGGCCCCGTCGCGCAGCACGTCGCGCAGCCCCTCCGAGAGCGCGGCGATCGGCAGCAGGCCGAGCACGGACTGCGCGGCGTCCGGGAACTTCTCCAGCGGGACGACGACCCCGCCGCCCACCAGCAGGAGCAGGAAGACCAGGTTGGCGGCGGCCAGCGTGGCCTCCGCCTTGAGGGTGCCGGCCATCAGCAGGCCCAGGCCGGAGAACGCGGCCGTGCCCAGCACCAGCAGGAGCAGCACGGCGAACGGGCCGCCGTGCGGCGACCAGCCGAGGGCGAACGCGATCACCGTCAGCAGGATCACCTGGAGCACCTCGGTGACCAGCACGGACACCGTCTTCGCGGTCATCAGGCCCCAGCGCGGCAGCGGCGAGGACGCGAGCCGCTTGAGCACGCCGTAGCGCCGCTCGAAGCCGGTCGCGATGGCCTGCCCGGTGAACGCCGTCGACATCACCGCCAGCGCCAGGATGCCCGGCGCCAGGAAGTCGACGGCCTCGCCGTCGCCGGTGTCGACGACGTCGACCGAGCTGAAGAGCACGAGCAGCAGCGTCGGGATGACGACCGTCAGCAGCAGCTGCTCGCCGTTGCGCAGCAGCATCCGCGTCTCCAGCGCCGCCTGGGCCGCGATCATGCGGGCCACCGGGGCGGCGCCGGGCTTCGGGGTGTACGTACCCGTGGTGGTCACGAGCGCAGCTCCTTGCCGGTCAGCTCCAGGAAGACGTCCTCGAGGGTGTGCCGCTCCACCGAGATGCGGTCCGGCATCACGCCGTGCTGGGCGCACCAGGACGTGACCGTGGCCAGCAGCTGCGGGTCGATCTTGCCGGTGACCCGGTACGCGCCGGGCGTCAGCTCGGCCGCCGTGCAGTCGGCGGGCAGCGCCTTGAGCAGCGCGCCGACGTCGAGGCCGGGGCGCCCGGTGAAGCGCAGCGTGTTCTCGGCGCCCCCGCGGCACAGCTCCTCGGGCGAGCCCTGGGCGACGACCCGGCCCGCGTCGATGATCGCCACGTCGTCGGCGAGCTGCTCGGCCTCGTCCATGTAGTGCGTGGTCAGCACCACCGAGACGCCGTCCGCGCGCAGGTCGCGCACCAGGTCCCAGGTGGCCCGGCGCGCCTGCGGGTCGAGACCCGCGGTCGGCTCGTCCAGGAAGACCAGCTCGGGGCGGCCGACCACGGCCATGGCGAGCGCGAGGCGCTGCTGCTGGCCGCCGGACAGCCGCCGGTAGGACGTGCGGCCGCAGCCGCCGAGGCCCAGCCGTTCGATCAGCGCGTCCACGTCCAGCGGGTGCGCGTGCAGCCTCGCCACGTGGCGCAGCATCTCGTCGGCGCGGGCGCCGGAGTAGACGCCGCCGGACTGGAGCATCACGCCGACCCTGGGGCGCAGCGCGGCGGAGTCGCGGACCGGGTCGAGCCCGAGCACGCGGACGGTGCCGGCGTCGGGTCTGCGGTAGCCCTCGCAGGTCTCGATCGTGGTGGTCTTGCCCGCGCCGTTGGGGCCGAGGACGGCGGTGACGCCCTCCCCGGCGACCAGGTCGAGGCCGTCGACCGCGGTCTTCGTGCCGTACCGCTTCACCAGGGCGGCCACCTGGACGACGGGCTCACTGCGCATGGGTACGGAGTCTATGACCGCGCCGGGCGGTCCCGGCGCGCGGGGCCGCGCGCTCAGCCCAGCACCCACTCCTCGCGCGAGCGGTGCAGCGCGAGCCACCTCTCGGCGTAGGCCACCGCGTCGGCCACGGGGAAGAGGCGGGCCTCGGCGGCGCCCGCCCGGCCCCGGACGACGGGGCGGTCCCGCTCGAAGTCGTGCCCCAGCTCCTCGAACCGCTCCGAGGTGATCGCCACCTCGCGCACCACCTCCCAGCGGCTGCCGCCCCCGGGCGCCCGGACCGGCCGGCCGACGTTGACCACGGGGGAGGGGATGCGGTACTCGGCCAGGTGGAAGGCGGTGCAGGTGGCGTAGCCCGCGCCGAGCAGCAGCACCCGGGCGCCCCGCTCCTCCAGCCGGGCCAGGGGGCTGCGCTCGCCGAGCCGGCAGTCGGGCGCGTGCCCCTCGACGATCTCCGCCGCGCGCGGCCCGACGGCCGCGAACGAGGTCTGGGGGTGCGCGCTGCGCAGGGCGCCCGGCCAGGTCCGCACGGTCTCCGGGACGACGCCGACCCCGCGCGAGGGGGTGACGAGCGGGTCGTACGCCGGCATCGACTCCCGTATGGGGTCCCACCACTCCCGTGGCACGGGCGGGTGGCGCCACAGGGAGGGGTCGGACAGGTCGCCGGTCTGGGTGGGGACCACGAGCGTGCCGTCCGGGCCGAGCGCGTCCAGCAGCGCCTGGACGACGGCGACCGCGCCGCCGCACACCCAGCCGAGCGAACTCAGCGAGGAGTGCACGAGGAGGGTCTCGCCGGACCGCACACCGAGCCCGCGGAGCTCGTCCGCGAGTCCGGCGCGGGTGACCAGGGGGCCGGTGGGAGGGGTCGGTGACATGGTCGGGGAGTCTGCTGGACAGGGGCGCGCGACGCCAGCGATTTGATCGATCAAAGATCGTTTCCGCAGGTCGGTTTAGGTTTACCTAAGTGATGCAGCGCACCGTCGGACGGTCCCGCCGCGGCTTGTCAGGCTCTGAGGAATTACGCAACAATGGTGTTGTGAAAAACGTCGGCGAGACTCCCCAGGAGGAACTCGCGACCGGTGAGCGGTCCACCCGCAACCGCGTCGCGCGCTCCATCCTGGACCACGGGCCGTCGACCGTCGCCGACCTCGCCGGCCGCCTCGGCCTCACCCAGGCCGCGGTGCGCCGCCATCTGGACGCCCTGGTCGCCGACGACGTCGTACAGCCCCGGGAGCAACGCGTGTACGGCGCGCGCACGCGCGGCCGGCCGGCCAAGGTGTTCGCCCTGACGGACTGCGGCCGGGACGCCTTCGACCAGTCCTACGACCAGCTGGCCGTGGACGCGCTGCGCTGGATCGCCGAGCGCGAGGGCGGCGAGGAGGCCATCGCGGCCTTCGCCCGCGCCCGCGTCGCCGCACAGGCCGACGCCTACCGCGCGGCGGTCGAGGCGGCCACGCCACAGGAGCGGATCCAGGCCCTGGCGAAAGCCCTGAGCAAGGACGGGTACGCTGCCACGGCGCGCAGCGCGCCCCTCCCGCAGACGGGCGAGCAGCTGTGCCAGCACCACTGCCCGGTCGCCCACGTCGCCGAGCAGTTCCCGCAGCTCTGCGAGGCGGAGACGGAGATCTTCTCCCAGCTTCTCGGCACGCACGTCCAGCGGCTGGCCACGATCGCCCACGGCGACGGCGTGTGCACGACGTTCATTCCCAAGATCAGTCACAAGACCGACGACAACGCATCTGCAAGCACGGCCGGGAGGAACCCCGCATGACTCTCCCCACGGAGACTGCCCACCCTGAGCTCGAGGGCCTGGGCAAGTACGAATACGGCTGGGCCGACTCCGACGAAGCCGGTGCCTCTGCCAAGCGCGGACTGAGCGAGGATGTCGTCAAGGACATCTCCGCCAAGAAGTCCGAGCCGGAGTGGATGACCAAGCTCCGCCTCAAGGGCCTGAAGCTCTTCGAGAAGAAGCCCATGCCGAACTGGGGCTCGGACCTGTCGGGCATCGACTTCGACAACATCAAGTACTTCGTGCGCTCCACGGAGAAGCAGGCGGAGTCCTGGGAGGACCTGCCCGAGGACATCAAGAACACGTACGACAAGCTCGGCATCCCCGAGGCGGAGAAGCAGCGCCTCGTGGCCGGTGTCGCGGCCCAGTACGAGTCGGAGGTCGTCTACCACCAGATCCGCGAGGACCTGGAGGAGCAGGGCGTCATCTTCCTCGACACCGACACGGCGCTCAAGGAGCACCCGGAGCTCTTCAAGGAGTACTTCGGCACCGTCATCCCGGCCGGTGACAACAAGTTCGCCGCGCTGAACACGGCCGTGTGGTCCGGCGGCTCCTTCATCTACGTGCCGAAGGGCGTGCACGTGGAGATCCCGCTCCAGGCCTACTTCCGGATCAACACCGAGAACATGGGCCAGTTCGAGCGGACGCTGATCATCGTCGACGAGGGCGCCTACGTGCACTACGTCGAGGGCTGCACCGCGCCGATCTACAAGTCGGACTCGCTGCACTCCGCGGTCGTCGAGATCATCGTCAAGAAGAACGCCCGCTGCCGCTACACGACCATCCAGAACTGGTCGAACAACGTCTACAACCTGGTCACCAAGCGCGCCGTGGCGTACGAGGGCGCGACCATGGAGTGGATCGACGGCAACATCGGCTCCAAGGTCACCATGAAGTACCCGGCCGTCTACCTGATGGGCGAGCACGCCAAGGGCGAGACCCTGTCCATCGCCTTCGCGGGCGAGGGCCAGCACCAGGACGCCGGCGCGAAGATGGTCCACATGGCGCCGAACACGTCGTCCAACATCGTCTCCAAGTCGGTGGCGCGCGGCGGCGGCCGCACCTCCTACCGCGGACTGATCGAGATCGGCGAGGGCGCCCCGGGCGCCAAGTCGAACGTGCTGTGCGACGCCCTGCTCGTCGACACGATCTCCCGCTCGGACACCTACCCCTACGTGGACGTCCGCGAGGACGACGTGTCCATGGGCCACGAGGCGACCGTCTCCAAGGTCTCCGAGGACCAGCTCTTCTACCTGATGAGCCGCGGCCTGTCCGAGGACGAGGCCATGGCGATGATCGTGCGCGGCTTCGTCGAGCCCATCGCCAAGGAGCTGCCCATGGAGTACGCCCTGGAGCTCAACCGGCTGATCGAGCTGCAGATGGAGGGCGCGGTCGGCTGACGCCCGACCGCCCTTCCCGCAAGCCCCTCCCGTAAGAAAGCGAGCACTACGACAGCCATGGCTGAGGCTCAGAACATCCCGGTCGGTTCGACGACCGCCGGTGCGATCGCGGTGGCCGCCGAGGCCGACTCGACCGTCGCCACGCGCATGAGCGCGCCCCCGTCCTTCGACGTGGCGGACTTCCCCGTCCCCCACGGCCGCGAGGAGGAGTGGCGCTTCACCCCCCTGGAGCGCCTGCGCGGTCTGCACGACGGCACCGCCGTCGCCACCGGTGAGGGTGTGAAGGTCGCCGTCGGGGCGCCCGAGGGCGTCACCGTCGAGACGGTCGGCCGCGACGACGCGCGGCTCGGCCGGGCGGGCACCCCGGTGGACCGCATCGCCGCCCAGGCGTACTCGTCCTTCGAGTCCGCCTCCGTGGTGACCGTCCCCAAGGAGACCGTCCTCACCGAGCCGATCCGCGTCGTGGTGCACGGCGAGGGCGGCACCGCCTACGGCCACACGGTCGTCGAGCTGGGCGCCTTCGCCGAGGCCGTCGTCGTCATCGACCACACCGGTGACGCGGTGCTCGCCGCCAACGTCGACTACGTCCTCGGGGACGGCGCCAAGCTGACCGTCGTCTCCGTCCAGGACTGGGACGACAAGGCCGTCCACGTGGCGCAGCACAACGCGATCGTGGGCCGCGACGCCTCCTTCAAGTCGGTCGTCGTCACCTTCGGCGGCGACGTCGTCCGCCTGCACCCGCGCGTGCACTACGCGGGCCCCGGCGGCGAGGCCGAGCTGTTCGGCCTGTACTTCACCGACAAGGGCCAGCACCAGGAGCACCGCCTCCTGGTCGACCACAACGAGCCGCACTGCAAGTCCAACGTGGTCTACAAGGGCGCGCTCCAGGGCGACGAGGCGCACGCGGTGTGGATCGGCGACGTGCTGATCGAGGCCAGGGCCGAGGGCACGGACACGTACGAGATGAACCGCAACCTCGTGCTGACCGACGGCGCCCGCGTCGACTCCGTGCCGAACCTGGAGATCGAGACCGGTGAGATCGTCGGCGCCGGCCACGCCTCCGCGACCGGCCGCTTCGACGACGAGCAGCTCTTCTACCTGATGGCCCGCGGCATCCCGGAGTACGAGGCCCGCCGCCTCGTCGTGCGCGGCTTCTTCGCCGAGCTGGTCCAGCAGATCGGCGTCGCGGACATCGAGGAGCGCCTGCTCGCCAAGATCGATGAGGAGCTGGAGGCGTCGGTCGCATGACCGCATTCGTACGCGCCTGCGGGCTGAGCGAGCTGGAGGACGACACCCCGAAGCGGGTGGAGATCGACGGCACGCCGGTCGCGGTCGTGCGGACCGAGGGGGAGGTGTTCGCGATCAACGACATCTGCTCGCACGCGAACGTCTCCCTCTCCGAGGGCGAGGTGGAGGACTGCCAGATCGAGTGCTGGCTGCACGGCTCCGCCTTCGACCTGCGTACCGGCAAGCCCTCCGGTCTGCCCGCGACGCGCCCCGTCCCCGTTTACCCCGTACAGATCGAAGGGGACGACGTGCTCGTCTCCCTCACCCAGGAGTCCTGAGACACCCATGGCTACGCTTGAAATCCGAGACCTGCACGTCACCGTCGAGGCCGACAACGCCACGAAGGAGATCCTCAAGGGCGTCGACCTCACCGTGAAGCAGGGCGAGACGCACGCCATCATGGGCCCCAACGGCTCCGGCAAGTCGACCCTCGCCTACTCCCTCGCGGGTCACCCCAAGTACACGATCACCGGCGGCACCGTCACCCTCGACGGCGAGGACGTCCTGGAGATGTCCGTCGACGAGCGCGCCCGCGCCGGCCTCTTCCTCGCCATGCAGTACCCGGTCGAGGTCCCCGGCGTCTCCGTCTCCAACTTCCTGCGCACCTCCGCCACCGCCGTCCGCGGCGAGGCCCCCAAGCTGCGCACCTGGGTGAAGGAGGTCAAGGAGGCCATGGAGCGCCTCAGCATGGACCCCTCCTTCGCCGAGCGCAACGTGAACGAGGGCTTCTCCGGCGGTGAGAAGAAGCGCCACGAGATCCTCCAGCTGGAGCTGCTCAAGCCGAAGGTCGCGATCCTCGACGAGACCGACTCCGGCCTGGACGTCGACGCGCTGCGCGTCGTCTCCGAGGGCGTCAACCGCGTCCGTGAGACCGGCGAGGTCGGCACGCTGCTGATCACCCACTACACCCGCATCCTGCGGTACATCAAGCCCGACCACGTCCACGTCTTCGCCAACGGCCGCATCGCCGAGTCGGGTGGCCCGGAGCTCGCGGACAAGCTGGAGAACGAGGGCTACGAGGCCTACGTGAAGGGTGGCGCATCCGCGTGACTTCTGCCCGCCAGGGGCTGACCGGCCTCCTCGACACCGAGGCGATCCGCAAGGACTTCCCCATCCTGGACCGCCAGGTCCACGACGGGAGAAAGCTCGTGTACCTGGACAACGCGGCGACCTCGCAGAAGCCGCGCCAGGTGCTCGACGCGCTCAGCACCTACTACGAGCGGTACAACGCCAACGTCCACCGTGGCGTGCACGTGCTCGCCGAAGAGGCCACGGCCGAGTACGAGGGCGCCCGTGACAAGGTCGCCGCCTTCATCAACGCCCCGAGCCGCGACGAGGTGATCTTCACCAAGAACGCCTCGGAGTCGCTCAACCTCGTGGCCAACATGCTCGGCTGGGCCGACGAGCCCTACCGGGTCGACCACGAGACCGAGATCGTCATCACGGAGATGGAGCACCACTCCAACATCGTGCCGTGGCAGCTGCTGGCGCAGCGCACGGGCGCGAAGCTGAAGTGGTTCGGCCTCACCGACGACGGCCGGCTCGACCTGTCCAACATCGAGGAGGTCATCACGGAGAAGACGAAGATCGTCTCCTTCGTGCTGGTCTCCAACATCCTGGGCACGGTCAACCCGGTCGAGGCGATCGTGCGCCGCGCCCAGGAGGTCGGCGCGCTGGTGTGCGTCGACGCCTCCCAGGCAGCGCCGCACATGCCGCTGGACGTGCAGGCCCTCCAGGCCGACTTCGTGGCCTTCACCGGCCACAAGATGTGCGGCCCGACCGGCATCGGCGTGCTCTGGGGCCGCCAGGAGCTTCTTGAGGACCTGCCTCCGTTCCTCGGCGGCGGCGAGATGATCGAGACCGTGTCGATGCACTCGTCGACGTACGCCCCGGCCCCGCACAAGTTCGAGGCGGGCACCCCGCCGATCGCGCAGGCGGTCGGTCTCGGCGCGGCGATCGACTACCTGAACACCATCGGCATGGACAAGATCCTCGCCCACGAGCACGCGATCACCGAGTACGCGGTGCGCAGGCTCCGCGAGGTGCCCGACCTGCGCATCATCGGCCCCACCACGGCCGAGGACCGCGGCGCGGCGATCTCCTTCACGCTCGGCGACATCCACCCCCACGACGTGGGCCAGGTCCTCGACGAGCAGGGCATCGCGGTCCGGGTCGGCCACCACTGCGCGCGACCGGTCTGCCTCCGGTACGGAATTCCTGCGACCACGCGAGCGTCGTTCTATCTGTACTCCACGCCGGCCGAGATCGACGCACTGGTCGACGGTCTGGAGCACGTACGGAACTTCTTCGGCTGAGGGGCTGCTCGTGAAGCTGGATTCGATGTACCAGGACGTCATCCTGGACCACTACAAGAACCCGCACGGGCGGGGCCTGCGGGACGGCGACGCCGAGGTGCACCACGTCAACCCGACGTGCGGCGACGAGATCACGCTCCGCGTGAAGTACGACGGCTCGACGATCCGGGACGTGTCGTACGAGGGCCAGGGCTGTTCGATCAGCCAGGCATCGGCCTCCGTCCTGAACGAGCTCCTGGTCGGCAAGGACCTGTCCGACGCGCAGCGGATCCAGGAGACCTTCCTGGAGCTGATGCAGTCCAAGGGGAAGATCGAGCCCGACGACGCCATGGAGGAGGTCCTGGAGGACGCGGTGGCGTTCGCCGGGGTCTCCAAGTACCCGGCCCGGGTGAAGTGCGCGCTGCTGAGCTGGATGGCGTGGAAGGACGCGACGGCCCAGGCACTGGACGGTGCCGACGCCGAAAGGAAGACGGCATGAGCGAGACCGTGGAGATGAAGCCGGCCTCGGAGGAGGAGCTCCGCGAGGCCCTGATGGACGTCGTCGACCCCGAACTGGGCATCGACGTCGTCAACCTCGGCCTGATCTACGGCATCCACATCGACGACGCGAACATCGCGACCGTCGACATGACCCTGACGTCGGCGGCCTGCCCGCTGACGGACGTGATCGAGGACCAGGCCAAGTCCGCCACGGACGGCATCGTCAACGAGTTGCGCATCAATTGGGTCTGGATGCCGCCGTGGGGCCCCGACAAGATCACGGACGACGGCCGCGAGCAGCTCCGGGCGCTCGGGTTCAACGTCTGAGACCTCCGGGAGACCGGACGGGACGGGGCGACGGAGCGGGTCCGGCACGGACCGGCACCGCCCCGCCCCACCGCGTACCACGGTGACGGCCGCACCCTTCCGGGGTGCGGCCGTCACGCGTACCGGGACCCGCCGGGCGCAGGGGAGCGAACCGGGCGCGGGGCCGTGGCCGACCCTTCCCCGTGGTCCGTACGTCTGTACGCACCGTTGTGTACGGTCGTCCGCATGAAGTACGCGCTGCTCTTCGGCGCCATCGCCGCCGAGGTGATGGCCACGACCGCCATGAAGTACAGCCACGGTTTCAGCAGGCTGTGGCCCTCACTGGTGACGGGAGCCGGGTACGTCGTCGCCTTCGTGCTGCTGGCCCAGGCGCTCAAGAGCTGGTCGGTCGGTACGGCGTACGCGATCTGGTCCGGGATCGGCACGGCGGCCGTCGCGGCGATCGGCGCCGCCTTCCTCGGCGAGAGCCTGACCCCGGCCAAGGTCGCCGGCATCGTGCTGATCATCGGGGGAGTGGTGGTGCTGAATCTGGGCGGGGCGCACTGACGACCGCCGGAACGCCCCGGACCGGCGGCGGAACCTCGACGCGGCGGTCCGGGACATCGGTGCGAAGGAGATCACCGGGGTGAGCCTGCGCGGGTCGTCCGTCCGCATACGGGTGGGGCGGAGGGGCCGGGGAGCCGTTGCGGGAACCGGTCCTCAGAGCGTCCCGGGGGCCGGTTCGCACGGAGGGCCCCCGGCCGGTTAGGTTGCCCCCATGACCGACACGACTGCTCCCCGCACCACCGGCGCCGTGGCCGCCGGCCTCGCCACGATCGCCGCCGACGGCACCGTCCTCGACACCTGGTTCCCCGCGCCCGAGCTCACCGCCGAGCCCGGTCCGGCCGGCACCGAGCGGCTGTCCGCCGAGCGCGCCGCGGAGCTGCTCGGCGGCGGCGCGGTCGCGGCGACCGGCCCGGACACCCGCCGGGGCGTCGAGGTCGTCGCGGTCCGCACGGTCATCGCCTCGCTCGACGAGAAGCCGGTCGACGCGCACGACGTCTACCTGCGCCTGCACCTGCTCTCGCACCGCCTGGTGAAGCCGCACGGCCAGAGCCTGGACGGCATCTTCGGCCACCTCGCGAACGTCGCCTGGACCTCGCTCGGCCCGGTCGCCGTCGACGACCTGGAGAAGGTCCGCCTGAACGCGCGCGCCGAGGGCCTGCACCTGCAGGTGACGAGCGTCGACAAGTTCCCGCGCATGACGGACTACGTGGCTCCCAAGGGCGTGCGCATCGCCGACGCCGACCGGGTCCGCCTCGGCGCGCACCTCGCCGAGGGCACCACGGTCATGCACGAGGGCTTCGTCAACTTCAACGCGGGCACGCTCGGCACCTCGATGGTCGAGGGCCGCATCTCCGCGGGCGTCGTCATCGGCGACGGCTCCGACATCGGCGGCGGCGCCTCCACCATGGGCACCCTGTCCGGCGGCGGCAACGTCATCATCTCCATCGGCGAGCGCTGCCTGATCGGCGCCGAGGCGGGCGTCGGCATCGCGCTCGGCGACGAGTGCGTGGTCGAGGCCGGCCTGTACGTCACCGCCGGTACCCGCGTCACGATGCCCGACGGCCAGATCGTCAAGGCCCGCGAGCTCTCCGGCGCCTCGAACATCCTCTTCCGCCGCAACTCGGTCACCGGCGCGGTCGAGGCCCGCCCGAACAACGCGGTCTGGGGCGGCCTGAACGAGGTTCTCCACAGCCACAACTGACGCAGCCCCGGGTCGCCGGACGGCAGGCTCGCCGCGGGCGACTTCGCCGGGGGCGAGAAGACCACCGCCTCGGCGATCAGCGACCCTCTGACCGGCCGGCGGCCGTACACGGTGCGCGGGCAGCGGCTGTCCGCCCGGGCCGACGACAGGCGGCTGATCGCCTGGGACACCCTGCCCGGCACCAGTGAGTTCCGCAACCGGCCGGTCCTCGTCACCATCGGCAGCGACAAGGTGGTCCCGCTCAGCGGCTCCCGCAGCGGCGGCGTCACCGGCGGCGGCCGCTGGACCCCGCTCCTCGCGGAGCGCTGAGCGGACCGCCCGGCGGCTCCCGGGCCGCTGCTTCCGGCCACCGGGCCGCCGCCTCCCGGCCACCGGGGCCGGTACCGCGCCGTGCCGGCGCCGGACGGGCCGGGGTACCGGTGCCAAGCGGCCCGGGATGCGTCACCATGGCCGGTGTCGGGTCCGAACGACCGGTCACGGGAGGCGTCATGAGGCTGGGCAAGGCACTCGCCACCGGAGTCGCGCAGGAGCGGCCGCGCACGCGCGAGGACGGCGCGGACCCCGGACTCCCGCTCGCGGAAGGGGAGCGGGGGACGGCCGTCTCCGGCGGGGAGGCGGCGCGGGACGCGGCGGGGACAGCGGCGAAGGTCCCGGCCGCGCGATGAAGCTGCGGCTTCCCGAGGAGCGTCCGACGGAGCCGCCGACCGGATACAAGATCGCCCGACCGGTGCTGTCGTACGACGGCACCCGTGCGGGCTTCACCGGCGTGTCCCTGGGCGCCGCCCTGCCGTACGCGGTCCTCGACGAGGCGCGCTGCGTCTACGGACGGCGCCACCGCGCGCCGCACCGCCGCTGCGACTGCGGCTTCCACTGCGTCCACGACCGGGAGCGGGCCGAGGCGATGCTGTGCGCCGCCGAACACCGGTCGGCCGTCCTGCTCGACGTCACGGTCCTCGGCGTCTACCTCCGCTTCGAGCACGGCTTCCGGTACGCGCGCCAGCGGGTCCGGACGGCCGCCGTCGGGCCCTGCCGCTGCGGCGCCGCAGCCGCGGCACTGGCCGACTCGGGCCGGGGCAGGGCCGGTTGGCGCGTCCTGGAGGCGGTGTGCGGCGCCTGTGCGCGCGCTCGTCCGGGTCCGGGTGCGGCCGTGTCCCTCGCGGCCTTCGCCCGGCTGGCCGGGGAGGGGCTGCGGGTGCGGGCGGGCGGCGGCCCCGCCGTGCCGTCTCCCGCACCGGAACTCCCCGGCCCGGCCGGACTGCCCGAACTCGTCGCCGAGGCGGCGCTGTTGCAGGCCCGGCTGGACCTGCTGCAGAGCCGGCTGGCACGCCTCGGCCGCCCGGACCCGGGGGCGCAGGGGTAGCGGCGGCGCCCGCGGGTACCCGGTTGTCCCGGGACGGGAGGAGGCGGGACGGCGTGGCCAGGACTTCGGAGCACCGGGTCGACGGACGCCGTCCCGCGGACCGGCCCGCCGGCCGACGGCCGTGCCGACGCAGACGACACGAGGAGAGAGCGCACCGATGAAGGACGAGAAGGGCAGGGCGGCTCCGACGAGCACGGGGGCCAAGGGGCCCGACGAGCTGCGGGAGCAGGTCGAGGGGACCAAGGACCGGCTCGGCGTCACCGCCGAGGAGCTGGCCGGCGAGGCCGACGCGAAGACGGGGGCCACCGACCGTGCCGCCGACCTCAAGGGGCGGGCGGGCCAGGCCGGTCACGCCGTGCAGGACAAGGCGGGCGCCGCGGGCCGCGTGGTCCAGGAGAAGGCCGCGGTCGTCCAGGAGAAGGCCGTGCAGGCGGGCCGCACCGTGCGGGAGAACGTGCCGGACCCGGTGCGGACCGTCGCGACCACCGTCGCGCAGTACGCGCTGCGCGTGCCGCGTCCCGTGCTCATCGCCGGGGCCGGCGCCGGGGCGCTCGTCGCGGCCGGTGCGCTGCGGCGGCGCGGGCGCCACTGAGACCTGTCGGGACCTGTGGGCGGACGCCGCCGAGGCCCGCGAGCGGACGCCACCGGGGTCCGTCCGCGGGCACCGGGGCGGTCGCGGTACGGGACGCGCGGACTTCGTGTCCCGCCCGCGCTCCCGCGTACGTACCGCTCGCACCGCGGCGGGGCCGACCGGGTACGGACCGGTCGGCCCCGCCGCGTGTGCGGGGACAGGGGCTGACGGGGCGTCACGGCCGGAAGCGCAGCACCTGCGGGTCGTGGTCGCTGATCTGGTCGGCGAACTCGGCGTTGATGTGCACGCTGTCGTACGTGAAGGAGCCCTTGGCGCGGATCGACGGGCTGACCAGGATCTGGTCGAGAGCCTGGCTGTTGCCCTGGTAGACGTAGGTGTAGCGCTCGCTCCTCGGCAGGGACTTGATCGCCGACCAGAGCGCGCCGCCGTCCTCCAGGAGCTGCGTCGTGCGGGAGAACTCGAAGTCGTTCAGGTCGCCGAGGGCGATCACGTCGGCGTTCCTCTGGGCCTTCAGGACGTCCTTGACGAAGGAGTTCACCGCGGCCGCCTGCCGGTGGCGCTGGGTCTCCGAGCTGCGCACCGGCGGCTGGTACTGCGAGGTCAGCCCCTGGTCGCCGCCCTTGGAGGCGAAGTGGTTGGCGACCACGAAGACCGTCCTGCCGCGGAAGACGAACTCGCCGACGAGCGGCTTGCGGCTGTTCTCCCAGGCGGCGTCGGCCGGGGCGATCCGGGCCGGGGACGCCGTCAGCCGCGCCTTCCCGCGGACCTTCTCGACGCCCACGGCGGTCGTCGCGTCGCCGCCCGCGCGGTCGGTGAACGACACGCGCTCCGGGTTGAAGAGGAACACCTGGCGGATGTTGCCGCCGGGCTCGCCGCCGTCGGCCTTGTCGGCCGGGTCGACCGAGCGCCAGTCGTAGCGGGGGCCGCCGGCCGCGACGATCGCGTCGATCAGCTCGCCCACCGTCTCGTCGGCGGCGACCGTGCCGTCGTCCGTCGCGCCGTTGTTGTCCTGGACCTCCTCCAGGGACAGGATGTCGGGCGAGCGCAGGTTGCCCACGATCGCCCGCGCGTGCGCGGCGAAGGTGTCGTCGGAGGGGTCCAGGTTCTCGACGTTGTACGTCGCCACGGCCAGCTCGCCGCGCGCCTGGGCGCGGGTGGTCTCGCGCTCGGTGCCGCCGTCCGCGACCGTGCCGAGGGTGCGGGCGGTCAGCGTGTAGCCGCCGTACTGGCTGTAGTCCAGCGGGCCCTCGGTGGTGCCCTCGAGGACGTCGCCGACGTGCGCGGTGGGGAAGGGCCGCGTGGCGGCCGGGATCAGCGACTGGATCTGCAGACGGCCGGTGTTCTGGTCGGTGTACGAGCCGTAGACGGCGCCGCCGCGGCGGTTGTCGTTCTCGTGCGGCTTCACCGTGACCCACAGCTCGTCGTACGGGTCGGTGGCGGTGACCACGCGCGAGCTGCCGATCCGGACGTTCATGCCCTCCAGGGACTCGTAGTGGTCCAGGGCGTAGGCGCGGGGACGCAGGGTGAGGCCGTTGACCGAGCCGCCCGCGGCCTCGTCGCCGGCGGGCGCGTAGCGGTCCGGCACGGAGCGGCTGTCGACGACGGTCGCGGCGGGCAGCTCGTTGCCCGAGGAGACCACGGTGACCGTGGGCCGGACGATCTCGGTGACCGACTGGTTGCCGGTGGAGGCGCCGCCCGGCACGTACTCGGACACGGTGCCGGTGACCTTCACCGCGTCGCCGACCGCGACCTTCGGGGCGGAGCTGGTGAAGACGAAGACGCCCTCACTGGTGGCCGGGTCGTCGTCCGTCTGCGGGTCCTGCATCCAGAAGCCGCGCGAGGAGCCGTAGGAGCGCACGCCCGTCACGATGCCGGTCACGTCCGTGACCAGCCGGCCGGCCAGCGGCGAGAGGCGGGTGGTGCCCTGGACGTCGTGGATGCGGACCGGGGCGGCGTCCGCGTGGGCGGGGGCGGTGAGCGCGACGGCGGACACCGCGGAGCAGACGGCGGCGACGGTGAGCGCGGCCGTGCGGGCGGAAGACTTGCTGGGCAACGGAAATCCCTCCGGGGACGTACGTGGGCGCCGGGGCGAGGGCGGGCGCGGGGCGGCGGAAGAACAGGGGCGGGAGCGGCGCCGGACGGTGGGGGGGCGGCCGGTGCGACGCGCGGAGCGGCCGGGCGGGACGTCGCCTGCCGCCTCCCCTCCCGGTCGCCCACGCGTGTCCCGCGTGGTTTCTACGCGCGTCAATCTCGTGCGTATGCCGTGCTCTTGTCAAGGTTTCGACGGCGTCGTACCCGTGACAGGTACATGAATTGGGCGGCATGGGCCCAAATCCGTCTAGGCTGAGGCCGGGCCGTTCCGGGGGTCCCCGGACCTCCGCGCGCCGCCCGTGCCTTTGCGTACTCCCGGAGGAGAACCAGCCGATGTCAGACAGCTCCACCCTGCCGCCGGTGCGGCTGCGCCCCGAAGCGGAGCTCGCGCGGGACGCGCTCGCCGCGCCCCTGCTCGCCCGTGCGGTGCGGCTCGCCCGCTGGGCCGGCCCGGACACCCGGGTCGGGGCCGGCGGCGAACTCGCCGAGGAGCACCTGGCGGACGCGGCCCGCGCGCTGGATCTGGAGGGCGACGACGCCGCCGCGTACGCGAGCGAGGCGTGGCGGGTCGCCGTCGACACCGGGCTCGTCGAGATCGTCGACGAGGAGAAGGGGACGGTGACCGCGGGCGCCGACCTCGCGCTGGTCACCGGCGGTTCGCCGCAGGACGTCCTCGGGCTGTGGCTCGGCGCCCTGGAGACGGTGCTGGCCGACGCGACCGTGCCCGACCTCGACGCGCTCGACGAGCTCGTGGACGCCGTGGAGGAGAACGGCCGGGTCGACCTCTCCGGCCTCGACTGGGACCCCGAGGCGGAGGCCGCGTTCCTCGACGGCGTGCTCGGCAACCTCTACCTGCTCAGCGTCGACGAGGACGGACCCGGCGAGGAGCCGGTGCCGCTGCCCGCCCTCGCCGCCTCGATGATCGTGCCCGACGACATGGCGCAGCCCACCGACGCCGTGCTGGAGCAGGTCTCGGACGCGATGATGCGCCTCGACGACCAGTTCCGCCTGCTCGAACCGGCCGGACTCGTGGAGTACCAGCCCGTCGACGAGGCGCTCATGGCCGACCCCGACGAGGAGCCCGCGGCGCCGGTCGACGAGACGGACGTGACCCGGTACGGCATGGTGCGGCTCACCCCGCTCGGCCTGTACGGCGTCCGGGCGCGGCTGCTGGAGGCCGGCCACCCGGCACCGGCGGTGGGCGACCTGTCCGGGCAGGGCGCGGACGCGCTGCTGGACGGCACGGCGACGTTCCCGCCGGCCGCGGCGCAGGCCGAGACCGAGCAGTGGCTCGCCCACCGCGAGCCGCTCGCCGCCGCGCGGGAGCTGCTGGCCGCCGCGCGCGGCACCGACCGGGGCGCGCCGCTGCGCCGGCTGCGCTGCCAGCAGGCCCTGTCGCTGATCGGCGCCGAGGCCGAGCCCGCGCTGCGCGAGGTGCTCGACGACCCCGAGCTGGGCGGGCTCGCCCGCGTCTGGCTCACCGAGCGGGGCGCCGCGGACGTGCCGGCGCCCTCCGAGGACATGGTCTTCTGGCTGACCGTCGACACGGTCGCCGCGCAGCTGGCCGCGGAGGGCAACTCCGCGGAGCTGCAGGGCCTGGTGGAGGGCCTGGCCCGGCAGCACAGCGGCTTCTTCGCGACGGCGTGGCGGGTCGACCACCCCGCCACCGCCGAGGTGCTGGAGGCGATGGGCCGCCTCCACCCCGACCGCAAGGTGGCCAAGGAGGCCCGCAAGGCGGCGTTCAAGGCGCGGTCGCAGCAGGGCGGTTGAGCGCACCGCCGCCCCGTACGGTGCGGGCCCCGCGCCGTACGCGCACGGCGCGAACCTCGTGCCGTACGGAGTGGCGGGGCGGCGCCGGTCCTGGAGCACGGGTCGTGACGTGGTGCCGTGTCGGTTTCGGGGTGCGGGGCGTGACGTGGTGCCGCCGGCGTACGGCGTACGGCAGCGGTTCCGTGGCATTCAGGCGGCGGGGACCCGGGCGTCGGCGGGTGTTCAGCCGGTGTTCAGGGACGGGCGGGACGGTGTGGCCGCACCGCGCGCCCGCCCCCGGCACGCCCGGCCCCGCCCGCCACCCGACGCCCCAGGAGACCCCATGTCGCTCACCCGCAGGGACTTCGCCACAAGCTCCGCGCTCACCGGCGCCGGCGTCGCGCTGGCCGGCAGCGTCGGTGCCCTCGCCACCGCCCCGAACGCCCTCGCGTCCCAGGACCACGACACCGACGGCGACGAGGCGGGACGGCACGGCGGACACGGCGGCGGCGTCGGCTACGGCCCCCTCGTCCCCGACCCCGCGGGCCTGCTCGCCCTGCCCGCCGGGTTCTCGTACCGCGTCCTGACCCACAGCGGCCGGACCAGGCTGGAGACCGGCGAGTACACGCCCTCCCACCACGACGGCACGGCCGCCTTCGCCGGTCCCCGCGGGCGCATCCTCCTCGTCAACAACCACGAGCTGGCCGGGCCCCGCGACCGGTGGGCCCACCCGGTGCCGCTGACCGAGGGCCTCGTCTACGACCCGGCCGCGGCCGGCGGCTGCACCGTCGTCGAGGTCCACCCCGGCGGCGAGGTCGCCGAACGGGTCGCCATCGCCGGCACCGCCACCAACTGCGCGGGCGGGTCCACCCCCTGGGGCACCTGGCTGACCTGTGAGGAGACCGAGGACAGGGCGGGCACCGACGGCTTCACCAAGGACCACGGCTACGTCTTCGAGGTCGACCCCGAGGACGTCCGCGCCAACCGCGACCCCCAGCCGGTCAAGGCGCTCGGCCGCTACGCCCACGAGGCCGTCGTGGTCGACCCCGGGCGCGGCCACCTGTACCTGACCGAGGACGCCTCCGGGCCCAACGGCCTGTTCTACCGCTGGACCCCGCCCAAGGGATTCCGGCACGGCCGCGGGAAGCTGCGCACGCTCGCCGACGACGCCGGTGTGCTCCAGGCGCCCAGGTGCTTCGACTCCGGCGGCCGGTTCGTCGACGACCTCTCCCGCGCCACGCGGATCGGCACGGTCTACGGCGTCGACTGGATCGACGTCCCGGACCGCGACGCGCGGAGCGTCTCCGTGCGCGAGCAGTTCGGCGCCGGCGAGGTCACCCGCGCCCGCAAGCTCGAAGGCATGTGGTGGGGCGACGGCGGCGCGTACGTCGTCTCCTCCTACGCCCGGGACGAGAGCCCCGAGCAGCACGACGGCCAGGTCTGGTTCTACGACCCCAGGCGCCGCACCCTCACCCTGAAGGTGCTCCTCGGCGTCGGCCCCGGCCTCTGTGCCGGCGGCGCCTTCGACGGCCCCGACAACATCACCGTCTCCCCGTACGGCGGTCTGGTCATCGCCGAGGACGGCGACGG
Organism: Streptomyces minutiscleroticus; assembly: GCF_014650875.1. GTDB lineage: Bacteria > Actinomycetota > Actinomycetes > Streptomycetales > Streptomycetaceae > Streptomyces > Streptomyces minutiscleroticus. The sequence goes on along the minus strand of NZ_BMVU01000016.1, from coordinate 121,173 downwards.
CGTCCAGCACCTCTTCGGCGCGACGGACAGCGGCCGCACGTACCCGATCGCCCGCAACGAGCTGAACATCGGCACCGAGGAGGAGCCGGAGTACAGCGAGTTCACCGGCGTGACCTTCTCGCCCGACGGACGGACCCTGTTCGCCAACATCCAGACCCCGGGCATCATGCTCGCCGTCACGGGTCCGTGGAAGCGGCAGAGGCGGGGCTGACGTCCCGCGTGCCGGTGCAGCCCGGGAAAGAGAGCGCCCGTGCCGGTTCCGCCGGCCTCGGTCCGCGGGCACCACGACTGTGGACGCCGCACCTCCGTGCGACGCACCTCCAGGGCCGTGCCGCCCGGTCCGGGAGGGGCCCGCGTTGACTCCGGTGGAAAGCGCCCCCGACCATCGGGGAGGCGGTGACCACGACGAGGAGGGCGGGGCCGGACCGCCCGCGCGGGACGCGCGGGCGCATCCGCGCACCGTCCCCTCCGTACGAGGAGTGTGCGGATGACGCAGGTGAGGGCGGGGGCCCCGAGGCCGATGCGGGCGGACGCGCGGCGCAACTACGAGCGGCTGCTCGCGGAGGCGGCGGCCGCCTTCGCCGAGCACGGGGAGGGCGCGTCGCTGGACGACATCGCCAAGCGCGCGGGCGTCGGCTCCGGCACGCTGTACCGGCACTTCCCGACCCGGTACGCGCTGCTGGAGGCCGTCTACGTCGGCAGCGTCGAGGAGATCGCCGGGCGGGCGGACGCGTACGCGGCACGACTGCCGCCCGGGGAGGCGCTCCTGGAGTGGCTGACCGAGCTGGGCGAGCACCTGATCCGGCTGCGGGGACTGAAGGCCCTCCTGGGATCGGCCGGCACGGACGGAAGGTCCGCCCTGTTCGGCGAGTGCGGGCAGGGGCTGCGGGACGCGGCGGCGCGGCTGGTCGGAGCGGCGCGGCGGGCGGGGGCCGTACGGGAGGACGTCGAACCGCTCGACGTCCTGCGCCTGGCCCACGGCATCGCCACCGCCTCGGAGGTGGGCGACGGCCGCGGGCAGCACGTCCGGCGGTACATGGCGCTGCTGGCGGAGGGGCTGTGCGGGGGCGCGGGGACGGGTCCGTCCGCAGGGACGGGTTCGTCCCCGCAGGCGGGTCCGTCCGCAGGGGCGAGCCCGTCCGCGGGGACGGGCTCGTGCCGAGGGTGAGGCCGTCGCGGGGGCGGCTTCGGGGGCGCGCCGCGGCCCGCCGGCGTCCCGGGGGCGGGGAACCGGCGGGCCGCCGGGGCCGGGTGCGGGCGTCCCTAGAGGGCCTGGGCCGCGGGCTTGACCATGCCCCTGACGGTGCGGGACTTCACGAAGTCGCCCATCGCCGTCATCTCCCACTCGCCGGAGAACTGGCGGATCAGCTTCGCCATCATCACGCCCGTCTGCGACTCGGCGTTGGTGAGGTCGAAGCGGACCAGCTCCTCGCCGGTGGCGGCGTCCAGCAGGCGGCAGTAGGCCTTGGCGACCTCGGTGAACTTCTGCCCGGAGAACGAGTTCACCGTGAAGACCAGGCCCGAGACCTCCTGCGGCAGGCGGCCGAGGTCGACCGCGATCACCTCGTCGTCGCCGCCGCCCTCGCCCGTGAGGTTGTCGCCGGAGTGCTTGACCGCGCCGTTCAGGATCGACAGCTTGCCGAAGTAGCAGCTGTCGACGTGGTTGCGCTGCGGGCCGTAGGCGATGACCGAGGCGTCCAGGTCGATGTCCTTGCCGCGGTACGCGGGCTCCCAGCCGAGACCCATCTTGACCTGCGAGAGCAGCGGACGGCCGCCCTTGACCAGCGACACCGTCTGGTTCTTCTGCAGGCTGACGCGGCCCTTGTCGAGGTTGATCTTGCCGCCGCCCGGGGCGGGGGCCGGGGCCGGCGGGACCGGGGGAGCGGCCGGCTGCGGGGGAGTGGCGACCCGGGGGTCCGCGGCGGGCGCGGGCGCGGCGGCGGGCGGCTGAGCCGCGGGGAACGCGGGCTGGGCCGGTGCGGCCGGCGCGGCCGGCTCCTCCTCCACCGAGACGCCGAAGTCGGTGGCGATGCCCGCCAGGCCGTTCGCGTAGCCCTGGCCGACGGCGCGGGCCTTCCACGCGCCGTTGCGCAGGTAGATCTCCACGACCACCAGTGCCGTCTCCGTGCCCAGCTGCGGCGGGGTGAACGTGGCGAGGGCCGCGCCGTCGTCCGCGTTGCGGATCGTGGCCGTGGGCTCGATGCCCTGGAAGGTCTGGCCCGCGGCGTCCGGGCTCGCGGTGACGACGATCTTCTCGATGCCCGGCGGGACGGCGGCCGTGTCCACCGTGATCGCGTCCGGGGCCGCACCGCCGCCGGAACGGTAGGTCACGCCGGGGCCCGAGGGCTGGTTGTAGAAGATGAAGTCGTCGTCGGAGCGCACCTTGCCGTCGGCGGTGAGCAGCAGGCCCGATACGTCGAGCCGCACCGGGGCGGTGACGTCCACCGTCACGCGCGGGACGGGGAGAGGGATGTTCGAGCCGGGGGTCATAGCTGTCATGCCTGGGTAACGAGCGGGTGCGCTTTACCGTTCCCTTACCATGCGCCGAATGGCGGCGGGGGCGCGCGGAGCGGCGCGGGCTCCGCGGGCGCCGGAACGGTGCGGGCCGGGAACGGTGCAGGGGCGCCCGGGTGGCTGGGCGCCCCTGCGGTCTGTGGGGGAAGGGGGCGGAGCGGCGGAGGCCGGGGGGAGTGTGCGCCCCCGCCGCCCCTTCCCGTCCCGGCCCCGGGGGCCGGGCCCCCGGACCCTCTTCGCCCCGGGTGGGCCGCCCCGGGGTTCCCCCGGAGGGGGTGGCCCCGGGGCGGGCCGAAGCGGGCGGTGAGGGCGGGGGAGTGGGAAAGCGCCGGTCGGCGGTGGTTACGGCACCACCACGATCTTCCGGCCCGTGCCCGCGGCGAACTGCTCCAGGGCCTGCGGGTACTGGTCCAGGGGCAGCCGGTCGCTGATGAAGACGTCCGGGTCCAGGACGCCGTTCGCGAACAGCTCCGCCGCGCGCTCGTAGCTGTGCAGGACCGCCATCGAGCCCGTGATGGTGATCTCCTGGTTGTAGATGCGGTACGGGTCGATCTCCACGCGGGTGGCGTAGTCGGCGACGCCGAACTGCAGGAACGTGCCCGCCTTCGCGACGCGGTTCAGACCGTCCTGGATCGCCCGCGCGTTGCCGGTCGCGTCGATGACCACGTCCCAGCCCTGCGGGCGGTCGAGCTCGTCGGCGCTCGCGGCCGAGGCGGAGACGCCGAGCTGCCGGGCGGTGGCCAGGCGCTGGTCGTTGATGTCGACCACGTCGACGCTCGCCGCGCCGGTGCGCTTGGCCAGCTCCAGCATCATCAGGCCCATGGTGCCGGAGCCGTAGATCAGCACGTGGGCGCCGAGCCGGGACTGCAGGACGTCGTAGCCGCGCACGGCGCAGGACAGCGGCTCGATGAGGGCGGCGTCCTGGGTGCGGACGTGCTCGGGGAGCTTGACGCAGTTGGCGACGGGCGCCACCGCGTACTGGGCGGCGCCGCCGGCCGTGGTGACGCCGATCGCGGCCCACCGCTCGCACATGTTGTTGTGGCCGATGCGGCAGTAGCGGCACTCGTAGCAGTACAGGGACGGGTCGACCGCGACGCGGTCGCCGACGGCCACCTCGGTGACCTGGGTGCCGACGCCCACGACCTGGCCGGCGAACTCGTGGCCCGGCACGATCGGCAGCTTGGGCGCGAACTCGCCCTGCAGGATGTGCAGGTCCGTGCCGCACAGGCCGCAGGCGGCGACCTCCACGACGACCTCCCGGGGGCCCGGCGTCGGGTCCGGGACCTCGGCGACGACGGCCTTGCCCACGGACTCGATGACGGCGGCCTTCATTTCACTGCTCCCAACGATAGGCCCTGGACCAGCTTGTCCTGGGCGGCGAACCCCGCGGCGAGCACCGGCAGGGAGATGACGAGCGACGCGGCGCACACCTTGGCCAGGAACAGGCCCTGGCTGGTGATGAAACTGGTCAGGAAGACGGGGGCGGTCTCGGCGACCACGCTGGTGAGCACCCGGGCGAAGAGCAGCTCGTTCCAGCTGAAGATGAAGCAGATCAGGGCGGTGGCGGCGATGCCCGGCATGGCGATCGGCGCGATGATGCGGGAGAGCACCGTGGGCAGTTTCGCCCCGTCGATCTGCGCCGCCTCGATGACCGCGACCGGCACCTCGGCGAGGAAGGACTGCATCATCCACACCGCGATCGGCAGGTTCATCGAGGTGTAGAGGATGACCAGGAGCCAGATGTTGTCGAGCATCCCGGTGTTCCTGGCGAACAGGTAGAGCGGCAGCAGGCCGGCCACGACGGGCAGCATCTTCGTGGAGAGGAAGAAGAACAGGACGTCGGTCCACTTCTTCACCGGGCGGATCGACAGCGCGTACGCGGCGGGCAGGGCCAGCAGCAGCACGCACAGGGTCGACACGACCGAGGCCACGGCCGAGTTGATCAGCGAGGGCCAGGGGCTGGCGCCGCCGCCCGCGCCGAAGAACTCGCGGTAGCCGTCGAGGGTGAGCGGGGCCAGCCAGGAGGGCGGGTTGGTCGCCGCGTCCGTCTCGGAGTGGAAGGACGTCAGCGCCATCCAGGCGATGGGCAGGAAGAAGACGATTCCGGCCAGCCAGGCGACCAGGCCGAGCCAGGTCCCCTTGCGGCGGGTGCGCGTGTGCAGTGCGGTGTCGCTCATGCGCGGGAGGCCTCCTCGCGGAACAGGGACGACACCACGCGCAGCGCGAAGGTCGCGATGATGAGAGAGCCGATGACGACCAGGACGCCGGCCGCGGAGGCGAGGCCGTTCTCGTGCGCCTGGTAGAAGCTCTGGTAGACGGTGTAGGGCAGGTTCGCGGTGCCGAGGCCGCCCGAGGTGAGCGTGAAGACCGCGTCGAAGTTCTGCACGATGTAGATCGAGCCGAGCAGGGCGCCCAGTTCCAGGTAGCGGCGCAGGTGCGGCAGGGTGAGGTAGCGGAAGATCTGCCAGTTGCTCGCGCCGTCGACGCGGGCCGCCTCGATCTGCTCGTGGTTCCGGCTCTGCAGGCCGGCGAGCAGGATCAGCATCATGAACGGCGTCCACTGCCACACGAGGGACATCTCGACGGCGAGCAGCGGGGTGTTCGAGATCCAGTCGGGCTGGGGGCCGCCCACGTAGTGCAGCAGGCCGTTGAGCAGGCCGTACTCGGGGTTGTAGAGCACGTGCTTCCACAGCAGCGCGGCGGCGACCGGGACGACCAGGAAGGGCGCGATCAGCAGCGTGCGGACGATGCCGCGGCCGCGGAACTTCCGGTCGAGCAGCAGCGCAAGGCCGAGGCCGAGGACCAGGCTGGCCAGCACCACGGCGGCGGTCAGCAGGATGGTGGTCCACACCGAGCGGCGCAGGTCCGCGTCGGTCAGGACCTCCGCGTAGTTGCCGAACCAGGTGAAGTGGCGGGCCTTGGGGTAGAGCGCGTTCCAGTCGAAGAAGGAGATCACCAGCGTGGCCACGAAGGGCAGCTGGGTGACGATGATCATGAAGACCAGGGCGGGGAGCAGCGGGGCGCGGGTGACCCAGCCGCGCAGCCGGGAGGAGGGCTGCTTCGCGGTGCTCGCGGGAACGGCGGCCACGCGGGCCGTGGTGGTGGCGGTCATCGTCCCTCGTACTCCTCGGCGATCTCTTCAGCGAGCTGCTGGGACTTCTTCAGGGCCGCGTCGACGGACTGGCGTCCGGCGATGGCCGCGCTGATCTCCTGGGAGACCTTGGTGCCGAGGTCGGTGAACTCGGGGATGCCGACGAACTGGATGCCGGGTGCCGGGCGCGGCTGCACGCCCGGGTCGTTGGGCCGCGCGCTCTCGATGGCCTCGCGGGTCATCTCCTGGAAGGCCGACGCCTCCTTGGCGTAGTCGGGGTTCTCGTACGTGGAGGCGCGCTTGCCGGCGGGCACGTTGGACCAGCCGGACTCCTCGCCGACCAGCTCCTCGTACTCCTTGCTGGACGCCCAGGAGACGAACTCCCACGCCTTGTCGGAGTTGCGGGAGGCCTTCTGCATGCCCCAGGCCCAGGTGTAGAGCCAGCCGGAGCTCTCCGTCCTCTCCACCGGTGCGGGCGCGTAGCCGATCTTGCCCGCGACCGGGGACTTGTCCGCCTCAAGGGAGCCCGCCGCGGAGGTGGCGTCGTACCACATGGCGGTCTTGCCCTGCGTCATGTTGTTCAGGCACTCGGCGAAGCCGGCCTGCGGGGCGCCGGACTCGCCGTGCTCGCGGACCAGGTCCACGTAGAACTTGACGGCCTTCTCGAACTCGGGGGAGTCCAGGCGCGCCTTCCAGTCCTTGTCGAACCAGGTGCCGCCGAAGGTGTTCACGACCGTGGTGAGCGGCGCCATCAGCTCGCCCCAGCCGGGCAGGCCGCGCAGGCAGATGCCCTTCATCCCGGACTCGGCGCCGTCCACCTTCGCGGCGATGTCGGCGACCTGCTGCCAGGTGGGGTGCTCGGGCATCTTCAGGCCTTTCGCCTGAAGGACGTCCTTGCGGTACATCAGGAAGGAGGACTCGCCGTAGAAGGGCTGGCCGTAGAGCTTGCCGTCGTCGCCGGTGAGGGACTGCCGCATGGGGGCGAGCACGTCCTTCTCGTCGTAGCCGGAGTCGTCGGCGACGTAGGAGTCCATCTCGTGCAGCCAGCCGTTGCGGGCGTAGATCGGGATCTCGTAGTTGCTGAGGGTGGCGACGTCGTACTGGCCGGCCTGGTTGGCGAAGTCCTGGCTGATCTTGTCGCGGACGTCGTTCTCCGGCAGCACGGTGAAGTTCACCTTGATGCCGGTCTGCGCGGTGAAGTGGGCCTTGGTGAGCTTCTGCAGCTCCACCATCTGCGGGTTGTTCACCATCAGGACGTTGATGGAGTCGCCGCCGGAGCCCGCCCCGCCGGCTCCGGTCCAGCAACCGGAGAGCAGAGGGGCGAGCAGCGTCCCTGCGGCGGCCGCGACTAGCGCTGTGCGCGGCCTCCGTCGGCTCTGGGTGCGCATGGATTGCTCCTGGACTTATGGGGATCAAAGGGGCGTGTCGGCGATGCGGGGTGCCCCGGGGGGAGTCGTGCGTGTGTGAGGGGTCGTGCTGTGTACGGTGATCGGCTGATCTGCTTACGGAACCAAAGGGGAGGCGGCGTCCGGGCCGGGCGGCTCAGACCCGGATGACCTGGGGGCCCTGCAGCGAGTAGCGGTGGGCCTCGGACGCCGGGAGGTGGGTGCTGGTGACGATCGCCTCCAGAGCGCTGACCTCGGCGAACCGGCAGAAGCTGACGGCGCCGAACTTGGTGTGCACGCCGGCGAACACGGTGCGCCGGGAGGCCCGGATCGCCTGCGCCTTGACCTCGCTGACGGCCGGGTCCGGGGTCGTCAGCCCGTGCTCGCGGGAGATGCCGTTGGCGCCGATGTAGGCCAGGTCGACGACGAAGCCGGCCAGCATCTTCGTCGTCCAGTGGTCCACCGTCGCCAGCGTGCCGGCCCTGACCCGGCCGCCGAGCAGCAGCACCGTGATGTTGTCCGCCTCCGCGAGCGAGCCCGCGGTGGCGAGGGAGGCGGTGACCACGGTGAGCGGCCGGTCCCGGGGCAGCGACTCGGCGATGAGCTGTGGGGTGAAGCCCTCGTCGACGAAGACCGTCTCGGCGTCGCCGAGCAGGTCGGCCGCGGCGGCCGCGATCCGCCGCTTCTCCGGCACGTGCATGGTGGTGCGGAAGGCGAGGGTCGTCTCGAAGCCCGCGCTCTCCACGGGGTAGGCGCCGCCGTGGGTGCGGCGGACCAGGCCGTGGTCCTCCAGGGCGCGCAGGTCCCGCCGTACGGTCTCCTTGGCGACACCCAGCCGGGCCGCGAGCTCGTTGACGTCGACGGAGCCCGTACGGCGGGCGGTCCGGACGATCTCCCGCTGCCGTTCCTCCGCGCTCACGGCGTCACCCACCCTTGTCTGCCCGCGCACCATTGCCCGTTCGGGCCCGGTCGGGCCCACGGGGGAAGTTCTACCCTGGGTACGCGAGGCTGACCAGGTCTGTTGCACTTCCGATGGTGCCCGTCTGTGCCCGTTCGCGGGCATCGGGGGTGTCGCCGGACCTGGGGCGGGGCGCGATTCGGGCAGACCGCCTGCCCGAACGGCGGGCGGGCGGGCCCGTTCGGTGCCCGCCCGCCTCTTGCGCCGGTCTCGTCGCCGTGCTTGTGCGGCCGCCGTGTCAGGGCGGCGGCCGGACGTCAGTACGGCCAGATCGGCGGGTTCGTGGTGAAGTGGCCGCCGAGGCACGCGTGGTCCGGGTTGTCCGGGTCCAGCTCGCCCTGCTCGGCGATCAGCTTCTCGGCGTACGGCTCGGAGTCGTCCTGCGGCTCGTAGCCGAGCGCGCGGGCGGACGAGAGGTCCCACCACAGGCGGGTATTGGCCGACGAGCCGTAGACGACGGTGTGCCCGACGCCCTCGGCGGTCAGCGCCGCGTGGAAGAGGCGGGCGCCGTCGGCGGGGCTCATCCAGACCGACAGCATGCGCACGCTGGTGGGCTCGGGGAAGCAGGAGCCGATGCGCACGGAGACGGTCTCCAGGCCGTGCTTGTCCCAGTAGAGCTGGGCCAGGTCCTCGCCGAAGGACTTGGACAGGCCGTAGAAGGTGTCCGGGCGGCGCGGGGTGCCGACCGGGATGAGCGGGTCGCCCTCGCGCGGACGGGGCGTGAAGCCGACCGCGTGGTTGGAGGAGGCGAACACGATCCGCCGCACGCCCTCCTCGCGCGCGGCCTCGTAGAGGTTGTACGTGCCCTGGACGTTGGCGGCCAGGATCTTGTCGAAGGAGGACTCCAGGGAGATGCCCGCCAGGTGGACGATCGCGTCGGCGCCGCGCACGGCCTCGCGCAGCGCGTCCCGGTCGGCGAGGTCGGCGGTGATCGCGCCGGGCGCGTCGTCGAGGGGGCGCACGTCGAACAGGCGCAGCTCGTAGCCGTATTCGGGCAGCAGTTCCCGCATCAGGGTGCCGAGTCCGCCGGCGGCGCCGGTGAGCAGGACGGTGCGGGGAGCGGGCATCCTCGGTCTCCTTGCCATTCCAGCTGTATTCATGTACGGCATTCACATCCGTGGACACGCTAGGGAGCGGGGCCCCTGTGCGTCAAGAGGCGCGACGGGGCGGGAAATCCGCTCCTGAAAGGGATGTTTCGCCGCTTGACCCCCCTTGGAGGGGCCCTTAGCGTGGGCGCGTTCAGAAATATGGACATGGATCAGAGACATGCACGGGCGTCCGCCCGTGACCGCCTGCCTGCCCAGGAGGGCCCGTGACGTCAGCCTCCCTCGCCGCCCGGCTCGGCATTCCCAGCGGGCCGCTGTTCTTCCCCGTCACCGCGTACGGACCCGACGGCTCCGTCGACCTCGGCGTCTACCGCGAGCACGTGCGGCGCGGCGTCGCGGCCGGTGCCGCCGCCGTCTTCGCCTGCTGCGGCACCGGCGAGTTCCACGCCCTGACGCCCGAGGAGTTCCGGGACTGCGTCCGGGCGGCCGTGGAGGAGGCCGCCGGGCGGGTGCCCGTGGTGGCCGGCGCCGGCTACGGCACCGCGCTCGCCGTCCGCTACGCGCGGCTCGCGCACGAGGCCGGCGCGGACGGCCTCCTCGCCATGCCGCCCTACCTCGTCGTCGCGGGCCAGGAGGGGCTGCTGCGGCACTACCGCGAACTGGCCGCCGCGACCCCGCTCGACGTGATCGTCTACCAGCGCGACAACGCCGTGTTCACCCCGGGGACCGTCGTCGAACTGGCCCGCACGGACGGGATCGTCGGCCTCAAGGACGGCCTCGGCGACCTCGACCTGATGCAGCGGACCGTGAGCGCGGTGCGCACGGAGGTGCCCGGCGACTTCCTCTACTTCAACGGCCTGCCGACCGCCGAGCTGACCGGACTCGCCTACCGCGGCATCGGCGTCACCCTGTACTCCTCCGCCGTGTTCTGCTTCGCCCCCGAGATCGCGCTCGCCTTCCACCGCGCGCTCAACGCCGGCCCGGCCGGCGACGCCGCGGCGAACCGGCTGCTCGACGGCTTCTACCGGCCGTTCACCGAACTGCGCGCCCAGGGCCGCGGCTACGCCGTCTCGCTGGTCAAGGCGGGCGTACGGCTGCGCGGACTCGACGTCGGGCCCGTGCGCCCGCCGCTGCACGAACCGGCCGAGGGTCACGTCAAGCAGCTGGCGCAGCTGATCGACCGCGGCTACGGACTGCTCGCGGAGCAGGAGCAGGAGCGGAAGACGGCGGGGGAGGGCGCGTGAGGGCGTCGGCGTTCGTCTACCCCTGGGACGTCGACGGCGACCCCGAGGCCCCGGCGCGCATCGCCGGACTCGGCGTGGCGCAGGCGACCCTGGCCTCCGCGTACCACTCCACCCGGGCGCTGACGCCGCGTCATCCGCGCCACCGGGTGGTGACCGCCCCGCACGCGGCCGTGCTCTACCCGGCGGACGGGGCGCGCTGGGCCGGCCGCCGGCTGCGCCCGTACCCGGCGGGGGACTGGGCCCCGGGCGACGCCTTCGGCACCGCCGCCGAGGCGCTGGCCGGAGCGGGCCTGGAGGTGCACACCTGGGTGGTCCTCGCCCACAACTCCCGCCTGGGCGAGGAGTTCCCGGACACCTCCGTCGTCAACGCCTACGGGGACCGCTACCCGTGGGCGCCGTGCGTCGCGCAGCCGGAGACGCGCGAGTACCTGGTCGACCTGGCGGCGGAGGCCGCGGTCCGGCCGGGCGCGAGGGGGACCGAGCTGGAGTCCCTGGGCTGGTACGGCCTGGCCCACCTGCACGCGCACGACAAGATCGCGGGGGTGGGGCTCGGGGAGGCCGGCCAGTACCTGATGTCACTGTGCTTCTGCCCCGCCTGCCGGGACGGGTACGGGCGGCACGGGCTCGACCCGGACGAACTGGCCGCCGCCGTGCGGCGGGCCCTGGAACCGGTGTGGCGCGGCGAGGCGTCCGACGCCGGGTGGGAGACCGTGGAGAAGCTGCTCGGCGCCGGGCCGGCCGCCGCCACCCGCGCGTGGCGGGACGCCGTCGCGCGGGAGCTGCAGACGGACGCCGTCACGGCGGTGCGGGCGGCCGCCCCGGACGGCTTCCGCATCCTGCTGCACGCGGACCCGGTGTCGTACCACTGCGGCGCCAACGCGGGCGTCGACCCCGCGCACGTCCTGTCCGTCGCCGACGGCGTGGTCGTGCCGTGCACGGGGAGCCCCGCCCTGCTGACGCCCTTCGCCGAGCAGGGGCGGGGCATCCTGGCCGCCAACCTCACCGTGGTCCGGGGGATGGGCGGCAGCCCGCACACGCTGGCCGCGGACGCGGCCCGCGCGGCCGCCCTGGGCGCGCGCGAACTGCGGCTCTACCACGCCGGCCTGGCGTCGGACGAGGACCTGGAACAGGTGCGGGAAGCCCTGCGAGAGCTTCGGTAAGCGCTTCCGCGCAGGAGCCGTCCGTCCACTGGTGAGGTGGGCGGACGGCCCTTCGGCATGCCCGTGTATGGGATGCACGGTGATAGCAAGCGCTTTCAAATCATGCGGACTTTTCTTGTCAGAAGCGTTGACGGGGCCTTCGCGCGCTCCTACCTTCGTCGCGTCGTACTTCGTACGTCATATATGAGACGCGATACGCGAGTTCGGGATTCCTCCCCCTTTTGTGCCATCCGTGCCCTTCGAGAGGCCCGTATGACCTCTGTGCCCCTGCCGATCCCCTCCCGCACGCAGTACGTGCTGGAAGGGATCAAACACCGCATCCTGACCGGGCAGCTGACCTCCGGGCAGGCCCTGGTCGAGACCGAGCTGGCCGCCCAGTACGGCGTCTCCAAGACGCCCGTGCGGGAGGCACTCAAGACCCTGGCCGGCACCGGACTCGTCGTGATGAGCCAGTACAAGGGCGCCACGGTGCGCATGGTCGACGCGGACATGGCGCGCGCGGTCTACGACGTGCGGCTGCTGCTCGAACCCGAGGCGCTGCGCCGCTCCGTGCGGCGCGCCGCGTCCCTGGAGGCGGCCCGCACGGCACTGCGGGACGCCGACGACGCCGCGGACACGGCGCGGCGCTCGCTGGCCAACCGCGCCTTCCACCGCGCCCTGTACGCGCCCTGCGGCAACCCGCTGCTGGCCCGGATGCTCGACGAGGTCCGCGACCAGGCCGCGCTGGTCTCGGCGGTGGCCTGGGCGGCCGACCCCTCCTGGGAGCGGGAGGCGGCCGAGCACCGGGAGATCCTGCGGCTGGCGCAGGAGGGCGACGCGGACGGGGCCGCGGGGGCCCTGCACGCGCACATCGCGTCGTTCGTGCGACGGGCCTTCCCCGGGGCCCCCGGAAAGGGTGAGCAGGCATGACCGCGACCACAGCCACGTTCGAGGACCGGCGGACGGCCCTCGCCGACGTGGTGGCCATCCCCGTGACCCCCTTCGCGGCGGACGGGACCGTCGACGCGGACGTCCAGCGCGTCCTGCTGCGCCGGCTGCTCGACGGCGGCGTCCGCGTGCTGACGCCGAACGGGAACACCGGCGAGTTCTACGCCCTGAACCCCGACGAGCGGCGGCTGGTCACCGAGCTGGCCGTCGAGGAGGCGGGCGGCCGGGCCGCCGTGCTGGCCGGCGTCGGCCACGACATCCCCACCGCCGTCGCCTCGGCGCGCCACGCCCGCGAGGCCGGGGCGGACATGGTGATGGTCCACCAGCCCGTCCACCCCTACGTCTCCGACGGCGGCTGGGTCGCCTACCACCGGGCCGTCGCCGAGGCCGTGCCCGAGCTGGGCGTCGTCCCCTACGTCCGCAACGCGCGGCTGCCCGGGGCGCGCCTGGCCGAGCTGGCCGACGCCTGCCCCAACGTCATCGGCGTGAAGTACGCGGTGCCGGACGCCGCGCGGTTCGCGGGCTTCGCCCGGGACGCGGGCCTGGAGCGCTTCGTGTGGATCGCCGGCCTCGCCGAGCCGTACGCGCCCTCGTACTTCTCCGCCGGCGCCACCGGGTTCACCTCGGGCCTGGTCAACGTCGCGCCGGCCGTCTCCCTGGACATGATCGAAGCGCTCCGGTCGGGCGACTACACGGGCGCGATGAAGGTGTGGGAGCAGATCCGCCGCTTCGAGGAGCTGCGCGCCGCCCACGGGTCCGCCAACAACGTGACGGTCGTGAAGGAGGCGCTGGCCTCGCTCGGCCTGTGCCGCCGCGACGTCCGGCCGCCGAGCAGCCCGCTGCCGGACGCCGAGCGCGCCGAGATCGCCGCCATCGCCGCGGGGTGGCCGGCATGAGCGACAGCAAGGAGCCGAGACGGCTGCGCAGCCACCAGTGGTACGGGACCGACGGACTGCGCTCCTTCAGCCACCGCGCCCGCACCCGCCAGCTCGGCTACCTGCCCGAGGAGCACCTCGGCAAGCCGGTGATCGCGATCCTCAACACCTGGTCCGACATCAACCCCTGCCACGTCCACCTGCGCGACCGGGCGCAGGCGGTCAAGCGGGGCGTGTGGCAGGCGGGCGGCTTCCCGCTGGAGTTCCCGGTGTCGACGTTGAGCGAGACCTTCCAGAAGCCGACCCCGATGCTCTACCGCAACATGCTCGCGATGGAGACCGAGGAGCTGCTGCGCTCCTACCCGGTGGACGGGGCCGTGCTGATGGGCGGCTGCGACAAGTCCACGCCCGCGCTGCTGATGGGCGCCGCCTCCGTCGACCTGCCGGCCGTGTTCGTGCCCGCCGGGCCCATGCTGCCGGGCCACTGGCGGGGCGAGGTCCTCGGCTCGGGCACCGACATGTGGAAGTACTGGGACGACAAGCGCGCCGGGCTCATCGGCGACTGCGAGATGGCCGAGCTGGAGAGCGGTCTGGCCCGCTCGCCCGGCCACTGCATGACGATGGGCACCGCGTCCACGCTGACGGCCGCCGCCGAGGCGCTCGGCGTCACCGTCCCCGGCGCGTCCAGCATCCCCGCCGTCGACTCCGGGCACGACCGGATGGCCGCCGCGAGCGGCCTGCGGATCGTGGAACTGGTGCGCGGGGACCGGAGGCTGTCGCAGATCCTCACGCGGGAGGCCTTCGAGGACGCCGTCACCACCGTGCTCGGGCTCGGCGGCTCCACGAACGCCGTGATCCACCTGATCGCGATGGCGGGCCGGGCCGGAGTGAAGCTCACGCTCGACGACTTCGACCGCATCGCGCGCACGGTCCCGGTGCTGGCGAACGTCCGCCCCGGCGGACGGAAGTACCTGATGGAGGACTTCCACTTCGCGGGCGGGCTCCCCGGGTTCCTGTCCCGGATCGCCGACCTCCTCCACCTGGACCGGCCGACGGTGGCGCACGACACGCTGCGCGAGCAGATCCGGGGCGCCCTCGTGCACGACGACGACGTGATCCGCCCCCGGGACAACCCGGTCGCGAGCGAGGGCGGGGTCGCCGTCCTGCGCGGCAACCTCTGCCCGGACGGCGCCGTCATCAAGCACATCGCCGCCGAGCCGCACCTGCTCAGGCACACCGGACCCGCGGTCGTCTTCGACGACTACAGGACCATGCAGCGGACCATCGACGACCCGTCGCTGGACATCACCGCCGACAGCGTGCTGGTGCTGCGCGGCTCGGGTCCCCGGGGCGGCCCCGGCATGCCGGAGTACGGGATGCTGCCCATCCCCGACCACCTGCTCAAGCAGGGCGTACGGGACATGGTGCGGATCTCCGACGCCCGGATGAGCGGCACCAGCTACGGTGCCTGCGTGCTGCACGTGGCGCCCGAGTCGCACGTCGGCGGCCCGCTGGCGCTGGTGCGCGGCGGCGACCTCATCACCCTCGACGTCGCCGCCCGCACCCTGCACCTCCACGTGGACGACGCGGAGCTGGAGCGCCGCCGGGCGGCCTGGACGCCGCCGCCCGAGCGGTACGAGCGGGGCTACGGCGCCCTCTACGACGAACAGATCACCCAGGCGGACACCGGCTGCGACTTCGCCTTCCTGGCCCGCCCCGGCAAGGTCCCGGACCCCTACGCGGGCTGATCCGGCCCGCCCGCCCGACGCACCCGGTCCACGCCTGCCCGTCCGGCCGGCCGCCCCCGGCCGACCCGCCGGACACCACGCGCGAAGCGCTTCACCGCACGCACCCGTACGGAACGGAGAACAGTCATGGCCCAAGCCGCAGCCGTGGCGAAACAGCCCGCGCCACCCCGGCGGCGCCGTGGCTCGGCGACGCCCCGCAGACTCCCGTATCTGCTGATCGCCCCCGCCGGCCTGCTGATGCTCGGCTTCATCGCCTACCCGGTCATCAGCGTCTTCTACTACAGCCTGCGGCACCACAACCCCACCAAGCCCTGGCGCAACGGCTTCGCGGGCCTCGACAACTTCGTGCGCGCCTTCACGGAGGACCCGCGGTTCTGGGGCACGCTCACCTTCAGCGCCAAGTGGGTCCTCGTCGAGGTCGGACTCCAGCTGCTGTTCGGGCTCGCGCTCGCCCTGATCGTCAACCAGACGTTCGTGGGCCGCGCGCTCGGCCGCGCCCTGGTCTTCTCGCCCTGGGCCGTCTCCGGCGTCCTCACCTCCGCGATCTGGGTGCTGCTCTACAACTCCCAGACGGGCATCACCCGCTACCTCGCGGACCTGGGCGTCGGCGAGTACGGCACCAGCTGGCTGTCCGACACCGCCACCGTCTTCCCGGCCGCGGTCGTCGCGGACCTGTGGCGCGGCGTGCCCTTCTTCGCCATCCTCATCCTCGCCGACCTCCAGTCCGTCTCCAAGGACCTGTACGAGGCCGCCGAGGTGGACGGCGCGAGCCGGCTGCGGCAGTTCTTCCACATCACGCTGCCGCACCTGAAGGACGCCATCATCCTGTCCACGCTGCTGCGCGCGGTGTGGGAGTTCAACAACGTCGACCTCCTCTACACCCTCACCGGCGGCGGGCCCGCGGGCGAGACCACGACGCTGCCGCTGTACATCGCCCACACCAGCGTCGACGCGCACGACTTCGGCTACGCCTCCGCCCTGACCACGGTGGCGTTCGTGATTCTGCTGTTCTGCTCGGTCGTCTATCTGCGGCTGAGCAAGTTCGGAGGCGGCGACAAGTGATCACCAAGATCCCCGAGGCCACCGCGCCCGCCCCCGCGCCCGCGCACCGGGCCCCCGAACCGCCGCGCCCGGCCGGGCGCCGCCGTGCCTGGGACGAGGCGCCCCGCTGGCAGATCTACCTGCCGCTGTCGGTGTACCTGGTCTTCACCCTCGTCCCCTTCTACTGGATCCTGCTGTTCGCGCTGCGGCCGCCGGGCTCGACCTCGCTCGTGCCCTGGCCCATGACCTTCGAGCACTTCGAGAAGGTGTGGACCGAGCGGGCCTTCGGCACCTACTTCCAGAACAGCGTGCTCGTCGGCGTCGCCACCCTGGTGACGACCACGCTCGTCGCGCTCGCCGGCGGCTACGCCCTGGCCCGCTTCGACTTCCGGCTCAAGCGCGGCTTCATGCTGGCGCTGCTGTGCTCGCAGTTCGTACCGGGCGCGCTGCTGCTGGTGCCGCTGTTCCAGATCTTCGCCGAGCTGCGGATGATCAACTCGCTGGGCAGCGTCGTCATCGCCGAGACCGTCTTCCAGCTGCCGCTGTCGATGATCTTGATCAGCGGCTTCATCAGGAACGTCCCCTACTCGCTGGAGGAGGCGGCCTGGGTCGACGGCTGCAACCGCTTCAGCGCCTTCCGCGTCGTGGTCCTGCCGCTGCTGCGGCCCGGCCTGGTCGCCGTCGGCTCCTTCGCCTTCGTGCACTCCTGGAACCACTTCCTGTTCGCCCTGATGTTCCTCAGCGACCAGGACCGGCAGACGATCCCCGTCGGCCTCAACACCCTGATGAGCTCCGACAGCGTCGACCTGGGCGCGCTGGCCGCGGGCGGCATCATCGCCGCCGTCCCCGTGGTGATCGTGTTCGCCTTCATCCAGAAGTGGCTCATCACCGGCTTCAGCGCGGGGGCGGTGAAGGGGTGAGCGACACGACCGCCGCAGGGCGGGCCCCGCTGCCGGTCGTCCTCGCGGGCGCCCGCGGGCACGGGCAGTGGCACCTGCGCAACATCCGCCGCCTGCAGGACGCGGGCCTGGTCCGCCTCGCCGGCGTCTGCGAGCTGACGCCGCTCGGCGGGCCGGAGCTGGACGGGCTCGGCGACCCCCTGCAGTCCGCCGACTTCGCCGCGCTGCTCGACGCGACGGGCGCGGCCGCCGCCGTGGTCTGCACGCCCATCCCGACCCACACCGACCTGGCGCTCACCGCCGCCGCGCGGGGCGTGCACCTGCTGCTGGAGAAGCCGCCCGCGCCCTCGTACGCGGAGTTCCGCCGGATGGCCGACGGCGTGGCCGCGGCCGGGGTCGCCTGCCAGATCGGCTTCCAGTCGCTGGGCTCGCACGCCGTGCCCGCGATCCGGGAGCTGCTCGCCGAGGGCGCGATCGGGCGGGTCACCGGCGTCGGCGCGGCCGGGGCCTGGGCCCGTGACGAGGCGTACTACCGGCGCGCGCCCTGGGCGGGCCGGCGCCGCCTCGACGGCGCCGACGTCGTCGACGGCGCGCTGACCAACCCCCTCGCGCACGCCGTCGCCACGGCCCTGGCCCTGGACGGCTCCACCCGCGCCGAGGACGTGGCCGGCGTCGAGACCGAGCTGCTGCGCGCCAACGAGATCGAGTCCGACGACACCTCGTGCGTCCGCGTCACCACCGCGCGCGGCGGGCGCGTCGCCGTCGCCGCCACCCTGTGCGCCGAGGCGCCCGGCGAGCCGTACGTCCTCGTGCACGGCACCAGCGGCCGGATCACCTTCTGGTACAAGCAGGACCGCGTCCTGGTGCAGCGCTCCGGACACGGCCCGTACGAGCTGGAGTTCGGCCGGACCGACCTGCTGGAGAACCTCGTCGACCACCTGGCGGGCCGCGCCGGGCTGCTGGTGACGCCCGAGTCGACCGGCGCCTTCATGCGGGTCGTGGAGGCGGTCCGGCGGGCGCCGGACCCGGTCGCGCTGCCGGACGGCGCCTGGTACGCCGTCCCCGGGGAGAACGCCCCGCGCCGCGTCGTGCGCGGCGTCGACGCGCTCGTCGGGACCGTCGCCGACACCCTCGCCCTCTACTCCGAGCTGGGCGCCTCCTGGGCGCTGACCGACGAGGTGAGCACCTGATGAACGACTCCCCGGTCCTGCGCGTCGCGGGCCGACCGGTCGGCCGCTACGTCACCCGGCCGGAACTGCCGGCCCGGCTCTCGCCCCGCCCCTATCTGCACCCGGTCACCACGCG
Organism: Streptomyces minutiscleroticus; assembly: GCF_014650875.1. Lineage (GTDB taxonomy): Bacteria > Actinomycetota > Actinomycetes > Streptomycetales > Streptomycetaceae > Streptomyces > Streptomyces minutiscleroticus. The sequence continues at coordinate 102,980 of NZ_BMVU01000016.1, read as the reverse complement.
GGGCGGCACCGCCGTCACGGAGCTGAGCCCGGCCGACCACCTCCACCACCTCGGCGTCGGTGTCGCCGTTCCCGACGTCGAGGGGCACAACTTCTGGGGCGGGCGCACCTTCGTCCGCGACCGGGGCCCCACCGAGCTGGACAACCACGGGGCCCAGCGGCACACCGGCTTCCGGCTGTGCGACCCCGACGGGTTCGTGGCGGAGCTGCGCTGGGTGGCCGGGGGCGGCGAGCTGCTGCGCGAGCGGCGCACGGTCGCGGCCGTCGGACTCACCGACACCGCCTGGGCGCTGGACTTCACCTTCTCCCTCACCAACACCACCTCCGGCCCGCTGTCGATCGGCAGCCCCGCGACGAACGGCCGCCCGGGCGCCGCGTACGGCGGCTTCTTCTGGCGGGCCCGCAAGGAGTCCGCGCCGCCCGGCGTGTTCACCGCGCACGCCGAGGGGGAGGAGGCGGTGCACGGCCGGTGCGCCGACTGGGTCGCCCTGGTCGGCGGCGCGTGGACCCTGGTCTTCGCCGGGGCGACCGACCGCACCCGGCGGGACCCGTGGTTCGTGCGCACCGCCGAGTACCCGGGCGTCGGCTCCTCCCTCGCCCACGACGCGCGCCTGGAGATCCCGGCCGGCGGCACGGCGGTGCGCCGGGTCGTCACCGTCGTCGCCGACGGCCGCCTCGGCAGGGACGAGGCGGCGGCCCTGGCCGGGAAGGCGGTCAGCCCGTGAACGCGTCCTTCTCCGCCGACCTCGGCGACGGCACGTACCGCAACCCGGTCCTGGACGCCGACTGGTCCGACCCCGACGTGATCCGCGTCGGAGAGGACTTCTACCTCACCGCCTCCAGCTTCGGGCGCGCGCCGGGGCTGCCCCTGTTGCACTCCCGCGACCTGGTGAACTGGACCCTCGTCGGGCACGCCCTGGACCGCCTCGAACCGGCGCGGGAGTTCGCCGTCCCGCGCCACGACCGCGGGGTGTGGGCGCCGTCCCTGCGCCACCACGGTGGCCGCTTCTGGATCTTCTGGGGCGACCCCGACCACGGGATCTTCCAGGTCAGCGCCCCGGACGTACGGGGTCCGTGGACCGCGCCGCACCTGGTCAAGGAGGGCAGGGGGCTCATCGACCCGTGCCCGCTGTGGGACGGGGGGACGGGCGAGGCGTACCTCGTGCACGCCTGGGCCCGCTCCCGCTCCGGGATCAAGAACCGGCTCACCGGCCACCGCATGCGGCCCGACGCCACCGGCCTGCTCGACGACGGCAGGGTGATCGTCGACGCCGACCGCATCCCGGGCTGGTTCACGCTGGAGGGCCCGAAGCTGTACCGGCGCGACGGCTGGTTCTGGATCCTCGCGCCCGCCGGAAGCGTGGAGACCGGCTGGCAGGGCGCCTTCCGCTCGCGGGAGTTCTTCGGCCCGTACGAGGAGCGGATCGTCCTGGAGCAGGGCGGCACCGACGTCAACGGCCCGCACCAGGGCGCCTGGGTGGACACCCCGTCGGGCGAGGACTGGTTCGCGCACTTCCAGGCGCGGGGTGCGTACGGGCGGGTGGTGCACCTGCAGCCGATGCGCTGGAGCGGAGCCGGGGACGGCGGGGACGGCGAGGGCGGCTGGCCGGTGATCGGGGACGCGGGCGAACCCGTCCGCACGCACCGCAAGCCGGACCTGCCGGCGCAGCCGCCGGCCGCGCCCGCCACCGACGACGACTTCCCCGGCGGCCGGTTCGGGCCGCAGTGGCAGTGGACCGCCAACCCCCGCGACGGCTGGACCGTCCCGCACGCGGGCGACGGCCTGCGGCTGGCCTGCGTACGGACCGGGGGAGCGGACGACCTGCGCGCGCTGCCGCACGTCCTGACCCAGCGGCTGCCCGGCGTCCCCGCCGTGGTCACGGTGGACCTGAGCCTCGGCGGCACCGCGCCGGGCGCCCGGGCGGGGCTCGCCGTGCTCGGGGACGCGTACGCCTGGATCGGGCTGCGGCGGGAGGCGGACGGGTCCGTGCTGCTGGTGCACCGGTTCGCCGAGTCCGCGGCCGGGGCGCCGCCCGCGCCCCCGGAGCGGGACGCGGCGCCCCCGGTGGCGGCGCCCGCCGGACGGGCCCGGCTGTGGATCGAGACCGGCCCCGGCGCGCGCTGCCGCTTCTCCTACGACGTCGGGGACGGGCGCAGGCCGTCGTCAGGACCCGTCTTCGCCGCCACCCCCTGGCGCTGGGTCGGCGCCCTGCTCGGCCTCTTCGCCCGCGCGCCGGGCGACGGCCCGGGCGGGGCCGGAGAGGACGGCGGGGGCGCGGGTCCGGCCACCTTCACGCGGTTCCGCGTCACCCCCGCACCACGGGCCCGCTGAGGGCCCGCCGCACCCCGTCCCCGTACGGCGTCCGGGAGCCGCCATGACGCAGCACCGTCGTAGCAAGCGCTTGCCAGGGCCGGGCGGGACCCCGGCAGCCGACAGGACCGCCGACGACAGGACCGCTGACGGCGGGACCGCCGACACCGGCAGCGGGACCACCGGCGGCACGACCCCACCGCGCCGCGGGCTCCGGCCCCGCGCACGCACCCGCACCACCGTTCACCACGCCGCATCCGGAACGACCGGAAGAAGAGAGCCGACCATGAAGAGCAGCATTCGCAGGAGCAGCAGAGGCGGGCGACGCCCGGCCGCCGTCGTCCTGGGCGCCGTGCTCGCGCTGACCGCCACCGCCTGCGGCGACGACGGCAGCGGCGCCGCGGGCGACAAGGGAGGCGAGGGCTCGGGCAAGGGCGAGATCACCTTCTGGGACAACAACACCGCCGTCCGCCGCGACATCTGGATGGAGGTCATCGAGGACTTCGAGAAGAAGTACCCGGACATCGAGGTCAAGTACGTGGGCATCCCCGCGGCGGACGCCCAGTCCAAGTACGACACCGCCATCCAGGGCGGCGGCCTGCCCGACGTCGGCGGCGTGGGCACCGCGATGCTCGCGGGGATGGCGGCGCAGAACGCGCTGGAGCCGCTGGACGACCGGCTGGGAAAGAGCTCCCTGAACGGCAGGCTGAACGAGAACCTGGTCGACAGCAGCCGGGCCGCGGGCGGCGGGGACGAGCTGTACCAGATACCGACCTCCGCCAACAACGGCACGCTCTGGTACCGCACGGACCTGTTCGAGAAGGCCGGCCTGGACGCGCCGACCACCTGGTCGAAGTTCTACGAGGCCGCCGAGAAGCTCACGGACAAGGGGAAGAACGCGTTCGGCTTCACCATCCGGGGCGGCGAGGGGTCCATCGCGCCCGCCCTGGACGCGGTGTACGGCCAGACCGGCATCACCTCGTTCTGGGACGGCGACAAGACGACCGTCAACGACCCGAAGAACGTGGCGGCCCTGGAGAAGTACGTCGCCCTCTACAAGAAGAACACCCCGTCCGCGGACGTCAACAACGACTTCACGAAGATGGTCGCCCAGTGGGACAGCGGCACCATCGGCATGCTGAGCCACAACCTGGGCTCCTACCAGGACCACCTGAAGGCGCTGGGCGAGGGGAAGTTCAAGGGCATCCCCAACCCGACGCTGGACGACGGCACCCGCGTGCAGGTCTCCAACCCGGTCGACGGCCTGAGCGTCTTCAAGTCCAGCAAGAACAAGGCGGCCGCCTGGAAGTTCGTCGAGTTCGCCGTCTCGGCCGCGGAGAACTCCAAGTTCAACGAGTCGGCGGGCCAGGTCCCGGCGAACACCGACGCCGCCGGGGACGCCTGGATCCAGAAGGCGGAGCCGACGAAGCTCGCGGCCGAGGCGTTGAACAGCGACAGCACCGAGATCGTGCAGCTGCCGTACTACCTGCCGGACTGGAACACCATCTCCAAGGCCGACAACGAGGCCGACTTCCAGAAGGTCCTGCTGGGCAAGATGTCCGCCAAGAGCTTCCTGGACACGATGGCCGAGCAGCTCAACGAGGCCCAGGCGGAGTGGAAGGAACAGCAGGGCTGATCACCGGCCCGCTCCCCCCGGCGTACCCCACCGCCGCGTGCACGCCCCCACCGTGCACGTCCCGGGTGCGTGCGCGTGTCCCCGCGCGCGCACGCACCCTCCGCACCGGTCCGCTCCGCCCCCGAAAGCGAGACACACCGACGTGTCCCCCACCCGCAGACAGGTCACCGCGGCGACCGCCGCGTCCCCCGCGCCCGAGGCCGCGCGCGGCGCCCGCCGCCCGCGCACCGTCCACATCGCGGGCGACTCCACCGCCGCCCGGAAGTACGCCGACGCCGCCCCCGAGACCGGCTACGGCACCGCGCTGCCGACCCACGGGGAGTACCCGGCCGCGATGCGCGCCCTCGCCGAGGAGGAGCACGTCGCGCTGCTCGACGTCCAGGCACTCCCGCTCGCCCTGTGGCAGCGGCTGGGCCCGGAGGGGACCAAGACCTACTTCAACCGGACCGCCACCGAGCAGGACAACACCCACTTCGACCCGCCGGGCGCGATCGCCGTGGCCCGGCTCGTCGCCCGCGCGCTGCGGGACCGGCGGGTCCTCGCGCCCCACGACGTGCGCCGCCTGGGCGCCGAGGTCCCCGAGTCCTGGATCACCTGGCCCGAGGCGTAGGCCCGTACCGCCGCCCCGGCCCTTCTCACCCCTCAAGCTCCGAGAGGACCCCGTCTCATGCGTATCCATGCATGGCATGTACCTGCCACTCGCGTCACCGCCCTCGCCGGCTGCACCGCGCTCGTCCTCGCGGTCACCGCCACCACCGCCTCCGCCACCGGTCACGGCCGCTCCCGCGACCTCGCCCGGCAGACCCTCGCCGCGCACGACGGCTGGGCCTCCGAGGGCACCGGGACCACGGGCGGCGCCGCCGCCGGCAAGGACCACGTGTACACGGTCACCACCTGGGCCGGGTTCAGGGCCGCGCTCGCCGCCGGCGGCGACGCCCCGAAGATCGTCAAGGTGAAGGGCGTCATCGACCCCGTCGCCGAGGGCTGCGCCTCCTTCGAGGCCGAGGGCTACGACTTCGACGCCTACCTGGAGAAGTACTCCCCGGAGAACTGGGGCCTGGACGAGGACCTGTCCGGCGAGCCCGCCGACAGTCCCGAGGGCCTGCGCGCGGCCTCCGCCGCCGCCCAGGACGAGGCCATCAAGGTCGACGTCCCCTCCAACACCACCGTCGTCGGCGTCGGCAGGGGCGCGGGCATCAGAGGCGGCAGCCTCCAGATCAGGGACGCGGACAACGTCATCGTCCGCAACCTCACCGTCGAGGCGCCCCTCGACTGCTTCCCCCAGTGGGACCCGACCGACGGCGACGGCGGCGCCTGGAACTCCGAGTACGACGCGGTCGTCGTCCACGGCTCCACCCACGTGTGGATCGACCACAACACGCTCACCGACGGCCGCTACCCGGACAGCACGCTCCCCACCTACTTCGGCCGGACCTACCAGCGGCACGACGGCCTGCTCGACGTCGTACGCGGCGCGAACCACGTGACCGCGTCCTGGAACTCGTTCGAGGACCACGACAAGACGATGCTCATCGGCAACAGCGACGGCGCCGGTGCCACCGACGCCGGCAAGCTCAAGGTGACCCTGCACCACAACCGCTTCGAGGGCATCGTCGAGCGCGGCCCCCGCGTCCGCTTCGGCCAGGTCGACGCCTACAACAACCACTATGTGGTCACCGAGGACCAGAAGTACGGCTACTCCTTCGGCGTCGGCGCCTCCTCGCAGCTGTACGCCGAGAAGAACGCCTTCTCCCTCCCGGCCGGCGTCAGCGCCGCCAAGACGCTGAAGAAGTGGAGCGAGGCCCCGCTCACCGCGAAGGACAACCACGTCAACGGCAAGCGGACGGACCTCATCGCCGTGCACAACGCGGAGATCCCGGAGGAGACCCTCCGGCCGGGCGCCGGCTGGACGCCCACGCTGCGCACCAGGGTCGACCCGCCCCTGCTCGTGCCGGTGGTCGTCGCCCTGGGCGCGGGCGCCGGGAAGGTGAGGTGACCATGGAGCGGCCCTCCGTGAGCAGGAGGTCGTTCGTCGGCGCGGCCGCCGGTGCCGGCGCCGCGCTCGCGGTGGGACTCGCCCCGCCCGCCCGGGCCCGCGGACGGCGCTCCCCCTTCGGCCGGTACGGCTCCCCGCGCGCGCGGCTGAACGCGCGCACCCTGTACGTCCACCCCGGCGGCCTCGGCGACCACACCACCGTGCAGGCCGCCGTGGACGCGGCGGGCAGCGGGTACACGCTGGTCGTCGCGCCCGGCACCTACCGCGGGACGGTCGCGGTGGACGCCGCCCGCACGGAGATGACCTGGATCGGGGCCTCGGACGACGCCCGGGACGTCACCCTCGTGCACGACAACGCGGCGGGCACGCCGAAGCCGGACGGCTCGGGCACCTACGGCACGTCCGGGTCGGCCACCGTCACCCTGGCCGCGGACGGGTTCACCGCCCGGCACCTCACCTTCGCCAACGACTGGCTGCGCGCCGACCATCCGGGAGTGAGCGGCACCCAGGCCGTCGCGCTCAAGGCACAGGGCGACCGGTCCGCCTTCCACCACTGCCGGTTCCTCGGCCACCAGGACACCCTGTACGCCGACACGCGGGCGCTCTCCGCCTTCGCCCGGCAGTACTACGCGTACTGCCATGTCGAGGGCGACGTGGACTTCGTGTTCGGCCGGGCCACCGCCGTGTACGAGCACTGCCACTTCCGCACACTGACCCGCACGGACCTGGCCGGCGCCCCGTACGGCTTCGTCTTCGCGCCGTCCACCGCGGGCGCCAACCCGCGCGGCTACCTGGTGACCCGCAGCCGGGTGACGAGCGGGGCCCCCGACGGCTACTACAAGCTGGCCCGCCCCTGGGTGCCCAGCTCGGACACCACCGCCCGTCCGATGCTGACCGTGCGCGAGACCCGCCTCGGTCCCGGCGTCGACGCGGTGGCGCCGTACACGAACATGGCGTCCGGGTATCCGTGGCAGGACCAGCGGTTCGCCGAGTACCGCAACACGGGCCCGGGCGCGGTCGTCACCGTCCCGGAGAACCGGCCGCAGCTCACGCGCGCGGAGGCCGGAGCCCACACCCGGGAGGCGTACCTCGGTGACTGGACGCCCTGGAAGGGGCGCTGAGGTGCACCGGCGCGCCCTCCTCACCGGGCTCGCCGGCGGCCTGGCGGCGGCCGGCGCCACCCCCGCCCCGGCGGCGTCGCCGGGGCAGGGGGAGCCGGTGGTTCCGGCGGTCCCGGCCGCCGCGGCCGGCGGGGCGGCGTACGGCGTCGTGGAGGGCGACCTGCCCGCCTTCCACCAGCTCCTCAAGGACGAGCTGCGCTTCCCGCTCGCCTGGGGCACCTCGCCCGTCCGCGACTTCCGCGCCTGGCGGCGCACCGCCCGCGCCAAGGTCGAGGAGCTGCTGGTCGCGGGGGAGGACGACACCCCGTACGCGCCGGAGTACGGCGAGCGCGCGGAGGCCGACGGGTACACGCGCGAGCTGGTGACCTTCGCCCTGACCCGCTACGGCCGGGTGCGCGGCGCCCTGCTGACCCCGCACGGCCGGGGCCCCTTCCCGGCCGTGCTGCTCCTCCACGACCACGGCTCCAGGTTCGACATCGGCAAGGAGAAGCTGGTCGCGCCCTGGTACGACGACACGCGCCTCGCCTCCGCGCGGGAGTGGGCCGCGCGGTGCTTCAGCGGGCGGTTCGTCGGCGACGAGCTGGCCCGGCGCGGCTACGTCGTCCTCGCGGTGGACGCGCTGGGCTGGGGCGACCGTGGCCCCCTGACGTACGAGCGGCAGCAGGCGCTGGCGAGCAACCTCTTCCACCTCGGGTCCTCGCTCGCCGGGCTGACGGCCCGCGAGGACGTGCGGGCGGCCCGGTTCCTTGCCGGGCTCGGCCGGGTGGACCGGCGCCGGGTGGCCGCCGTCGGCTTCTCCATGGGCGCCCACCGCGCCTGGCAGACGGCCGCGCTCAGCGACGACGTGGCGGCGGCCGCGAGCGTGTGCTGGATGACCGGGCTCAAGGAGATGATGGTGCCCGGCAACAACACGCTGCGCGGGCAGTCGGCGTACTACATGCTCCACCCCGGCCTCGCCCGGCACCTGGACATCCCCGACGTGGCGAGCATCGCCGCGCCCCGGCCGATGCTGTTCTTCCACGGCGGCCGGGACACCCTGTTCAGCACCGAGGGCGTCAGGGCGGCGTACGGGAGGTTGCGCGCCGTGTGGCGCTCGCGCCGCGCCGGGGACCGGCTGGTCACCGAGGTGTGGCCGGATCTCGGCCACGTCTTCGCGGACCGCATGCAGGACGAGGTCTTCGCCTGGCTGGACGCCGTCCTGTGAGGCCCGGCCCTCCCCGGCCCCGGTGAGCCGTCGGTCCCGGCGAGCCGTCGGCGCCGGGCCGGGGAGCGCCGGGACGAGCGGCCCCGGGGCGGCAGCGTCACCCGGTGCCGACGGGACGCGGACCCGGCGGGGCACGGACCCGGCGGGACGCGGTCGCGGTCGGCACCGCGTCCCGGCCGCGACCGCGGTGTCAGCCGTGGCCGCGACGGGCCGGGCCGCCCTGCCGGGCCCGGCCGCTCCGCGCGGCCGGGCCGTCCGGCGCCGGGGGGCGCGGGGGCTCCTCCTCCGCGCGGAGCAGCAGCCGCCGCAGCTCGACGACCCCCTTCGACGTCTGGCTCTTGACCGTGCCGACGGTCACCCCCAGGGTCAGCGCGGTCTCCTTCTCCGAGAGGTCGCAGGCGTGGCGCAGCACCACGCACACCCGCTTGCGGAACGGCAGTCTGCGCAGCGCCCCCTGGACGTCCACCACCGCCGGCACGTCCGGGTCCTCGGCCCGCTCGCCGCGCCGCGCGCAGAACAGGGCGATCCGCCTGCGCTCGCGCGCGGCGCCGCGGATCCGGCTGCGGGCCAGGTGGGCGACCACGCCGCGGGCGTACGCCACCGGGTGCCGGGCCGCGCGCACCCGGTCCCAGTGGAACCACAGCGCCAGCAGCGCGTCCGCCGCCAGGTCGTCCGCGCCGTCCGCCCCGCCCGTCAGCAGCCGGGCCTGCCGGGCCAGTTCGGCGTGGTGCCGTGCGAAGAAGGCGTGGAACTCCGCGCGGACGGAGTCCTCCTCGACCGTGTCCACGGAGCGCCCCTCCCTGTCGGAACCGGTTGCCGCGCCGGACCGGCGGCCCGTGCGGTGGCGCGTACGACGGCCGTGCACAGCCCCTCCGGACACCGGCGGACGCCCCGGAACGGGCGGACGGACGGGAGCCGGGAGAAGTATCGGTGCGCGTGCGGTCCCTCGGACACCGTCTGGCAAGCCGAACTTCATTCCGTAACACGGGGAAAACCCGAAACCCGTTCACCACGGGAACAATCCAGCCAGCACACGCGCACCCGTACGCCCGGTACGACGGGCACGTCAGCACGGAGGAGCATCCGCCATGTCCGCAGCGCAGGAGACGGCCGGCCGCCCGGGGGGCGGGCCGCCCGCGGCGAGCCGCGTCGACCGGTTCTTCAGGATCTCCGAGCGGGGGTCGACCCTGGGCCGTGAAGTGCGCGGCGGCTTCGCCACGTTCTTCACGATGGCCTACATCCTCGTCCTGAACCCCCTCGTCCTCGGCAGCGCCGAGGACAGGTTCGGGCAGCGGCTCGACAGCGTCCAACTGGTCACCGCCACCGCCCTCGTGGCCGCCGTGACGACGGTGGCCATGGGCGTCGGCGGCAACCTGCCGCTCGCGCTCGCCGCGGGCCTCGGCATCAACGCCGTCGTCGCCTTCCAGATCGCCCCGCTGATGAGCTGGGACGACGCGATGGGCCTGATCGTGCTGGAGGGCCTGCTGATCTGCGTCCTGGTGGTGACCGGGCTGCGCGAGGCGGTCATGCGCGCGATACCGCAGCCGCTGAAGCAGGCGACCGGCGTCGGCATCGGCCTGTTCATCGCGTTCATCGGCTTCGTCGACGCGGGCTTCGTCACCCGCGTACCGGACGCCGCGCACACCACCGTGCCGGTGCAGCTCGGCGGGAGCGGCGCGCTCACCGGCTGGCCGGCCCTCGTCTTCTGCCTGGGCGTGCTGCTGACCGTCGCCCTGCTGGCCCGCGGGGTCAAGGGCGCCCTGCTCATCGGCATCGCCGCCATGACGGCCGTCGCGATCGCCGTCGAGGCGGTGGCCGACGTGGAGAGCTGGGGCCTGACCGCTCCGAAGCTCCCCGACGACGTGGTGGCCGCGCCGGACTTCGGGCTGCTCGGCGACTTCAGCCTGTTCGGGGCCTTCGGGCGGACCGGCGCGATCACGGTCGTGCTGCTGGTCTTCACCCTGCTGCTGTCCGACTTCTTCGACACCATGGGCACGGTCGTCGGCGTCAGCGCCGAGGCCGGGCTGCTCGACGAGGACGGCCGGGTGCCGAACCTCGGCCGCGTGCTGCTCGTCGACGGCGCCGCGGCGGTCGTGGGCGGCGCGGCCTCCGCCTCCTCCGCGACCTCCTACGTCGAGTCGGCGGCCGGCGTCGGCGAGGGCGCGCGCACGGGCTTCGCCAACCTCGTCACCGGCGGCCTGTTCGCCCTCGCGCTGTTCCTCACCCCGCTGCTGACCGTCGTCCCGCTCCAGGCCGCCGCCCCCGCCCTGGTCGCGGTCGGCTTCCTGATGATGACCCAGGTCAAGCACATCGACTGGGACCGCTACGAGATCGCCGTCCCGGCCTTCCTCACCATCGCCGTGATGCCGTTCACCTACTCGATCACCAACGGCATCGGCGCCGGCTTCCTGTCCTACGTGCTCCTCAAGACCGTCCTCGGCCGGGCCAGGGAGGTCCACTGGCTGCTGTGGGGCACCTCGGCGCTCTTCCTGGTCTACTTCGCGATCGACCCCGTGGAGCAGCTGCTCGGGGTGCGGTGACCGCGGAGCCGCACGCGGCGGAGGGCCGCCCCGGCGCACCGGGGGCGGCCCTTTGCCGCGCCGGGGGTCAGTCCCGCAGCGCCGCCTGCATCATCGCCCTGGCCACCGGCGCCGCCAGGCCGTTGCCGCTGACCTCGGATCGCGCCGCGTCGGACTGCTCGACCACCACCGCGACGGCGACCTCCGCACCGGTGGAGTCGGAGGTGGCGTAGGAGGTGAACCAGGCGTACGGCGTCTTGCTGTTGTTCTCGCCGTGCTGGGCCGTGCCCGTCTTGCCGCCGACGGTGGCGCCGGAGATCCGCGCGTTCGTGCCCGTGCCCTCCTCGACGACCGTTTGCATGGCGGACCTGAGCTGCTCCGCGGTGCCGGAGCGGACGACGCGTGTGGTCTTCGCCGCGTCGTCGTAGTCCTCCAGGGTCGTGCCGTCCGCGTCCTCGATCGTGGACACCATGTGGGGCGAGACCAGCTCGCCGCCGTTGGCGAGGGCGGCGGAGACCATGGCCATCTGCAGCGGCGTCGCCGTCACGTCGAACTGGCCGATGCCGGTCAGGCCGACCTGCGACTCCTCCATGTCCGAGGGGTAGACGCTCGCGTACGCCCGCACCGGCACGTCCTGCGTGCCGTCGTTGAAGCCGAACTTCTCCGCCATCGCCCTCAGCCTGTCCTCGCCCAGCTCGACGGCCATCTTCGCGAAGACGTTGTTGCAGGAGTACTGCAGCGCCACCCGGATCGTGGCGTTCTCGCAGGGCGCCGACGCGCTCTCGTTGCGCAGCACGGTCGTCGTGCCCGGCAGCGTGTACGGGTTCTCGCTGTCGGTCCTCTGGTCCACGGACGTGTACAGCCCGTCCTCCAGCGCGGCGGCCGCGACCACCAGCTTGAACGTCGAGCCCGGCGGCAGCGGCCGGCGCAGCGCCCGGTTCGTCATCGGCTTGTCGGAGTCCTCGGTCAGCTCCTTCCAGGCGGCCGCGTCCGAGCTCGTGGTCCCGCTGATCCGCGAGGGGTCGTACGACGGGGTGGAGACGACCGCGAGGATCCTCCCGGTCCTCGGGTCGATCGCGACGGCCGCGCCCTTCTTGCCGCCCAGCGCCTCGTACCCGGCCCTCTGCACGGCCGGGTCGATCGTGGTGACCACGTCGCCCGGGTCGGCGCGCTCGTCGGTGAGGACCCCGAGGGGGTCGCGCAGCCGGTCGTCCGTGCCGTCCAGCAGGTCCTTGTAGATGCCCTCCAGCTGCGTCGCCCCGTACACCTGCGAGCTGTAGCCGGTCACGGCCGCGTAGAGGCCGCCGTCCGGGTACGAGCGCCGGTAGGCGAGGTCGCCGCCGCTGGTCCGCTCGGAGCCGGTGACGGCGTCCCCGGCCACGATGATGTCGCCCAGCGGGTGGGCGTACCGCTCGATCGCCACCCGGCGGTTGTCCGTGTCGTCCGCGAGTGCCCGGCCCTCGTAGAACTGCACCCACGTCGCCCTGACCAGCAGGGCGAGCACGAGCAGCAGCGTGAAGACCGATGCGCGCCTGATCGTCTTGTTCATCCCGACGGAAGGACGAGCCGAGGGGGACGGATCGTTCCCTTCCGTCCGTTTTCTCATGTGCCCTTCATGAAACCGGCCGGTCCCCGGGGACGGTGGGCTCCCGGGGCGCCGGATTCCGGGCCCGTGGGGTCACCGCAGCGCCAGGACGACCTCGTCGATCTCCTCGCCGCGCGCCTCGGCGTACCCCCGGGCCCGCGCGGTGAGGCGGAACCCGCACTTCTCCAGGACCCTGCGCGAGGCGGCGTTGTCGGCCGCCGCGCGCGCGTACAGCGGGCGCTCCGGGACGGCGGCGAGCAGGGCGCGCAGCGCGGCGGTGGCGATGCCGCGGCCCCAGTAGGCGCGGTCGATCCAGTACGTGACCTCGCGTTCGCCGGGCTCTCCGTACACCGCGGCGCTGCCCACCACGTCGCCGTCGGCGAGGACCGTGCGGACCACGTCGCGGGAGGCGCGCAGCCGCTCCCAGTGGGCGTCGAAGGCGGTCCGGTCGGCCGGGTCCGGGGCGGTGAAGGCGGCCATGCGGACGGCCTCGGGGTCGTTCATCTGCCGGTAGAACACCGGCAGGTCGCTGTCGTGCACCTCGCGCAGCTCGACCTCCACGGCTCACAGCCTCCGGGTCGCCAGGGTGAGCCGGTCGCGCGCGTCGAACAGCGCGTCCTTGACCGTCTGCTCGTGGGCGGGCGTCAGCCGCGCCACCGGCACCGAGCAGCTGACGGCGTCCCGGGCGGGCGTGCGGTAGGGGATCGCGACGCCGAAGCAGCGCAGGCCGAGCGTGTTCTCCTCGCGGTCCACGGCGAAGCCCTGCTCGCGCACCTGGTGCAGCTCCTCGATGAGCTTCTCGCGGTCGGTGATGGTGTGCTCGGTCAGCGCGGGCAGCGTCTCCGGGAGCAGCTTGCGCACCTGCTCGTCGGTGTGCGTGGCCAGCAGCGCCTTGCCCAGGGAGGTCGAGTGGGCGGGCAGCCGGCGCCCGACGCGGGTGAAGGGGCGCAGGTAGTGCTGGGACTGGCGGGTGGCGAGGTAGACCACGTTCGTGCCGTCGAGGCGGGCGAGGTGGATGGTCTCGGTGGTGTCGTCGGAGAGCCGGTCCAGGGTCGGCCGGGCCGCCGCGACCACCTCGTCGCCGTCGATGTAGGAGGTGCCGACCAGCAGCGCGCGCACGCCGATGCCGTACCGGGTGCCGGTCGCGTCCGTCTCCACCCAGCCCAGGTCGACCAGGGTGCGCAGCAGCATGTAGAGGCTGGACTTCGGGTAGCCCACGGCCTCCTGGACGGAGGCCAGCGAGTGCATGCCGGGCCGGCCCGCGAAGTACTCCAGCAGCTCCACGGTCCGCACCGCGGACTTGACCTGCGAACCACTGCCCGTCTCGACTGCCGCCATCGCCCTTGACCCCTTCGCTCGACGGGAAATAGTCTCCCTGGACATTCACCCATGGAGACAGCGTTCAGCATATCGAACACCGCTGGTGGGTGACACGAGAACTGCGGCATCACATCTGGAGGGACCCGCGGTGGCAGCAGCACCAGTCTGGAGTGTCGACCCCCGTACCGGGAAGCAGCGCGAGCAGGTTGCGGTGGAGGCCACGGCCCAGGAGGTGGACTCCGCCGTCCGCGCGGCCCACGCGGCCCGGTCCGCCCTCGCCGACCGCACGGTCCGCGCGGCCTTCCTGCGCACCGCGGCGGACCGCCTGGAGGGGGCGAAGGAGCAGCTCGTGGAGGTGGCCGACGCCGAGACCGCGCTCGGCCCGGTCCGGCTCACGGGCGAGCTCGCCCGTACCTGCTACCAGCTGCGGGCCTTCGCGGACATCGTCGACGAGGGCGCCTTCCTCGACGTCGTCATCGACCACCCCGACGACACCGCGACCCCGCCGGTCCCGGACCTGCGCCGCTACAAGGTCCCGCTGGGCGTCGTCGCCGTGTACTCGGCCTCGAACTTCCCCTTCGCCTTCTCGGTCGCGGGCGGCGACACCGCGAGCGCGCTCGCCGCGGGCTGCCCGGTCGTCGTGAAGGCCCACCCGGACCACCCGGGGCTGTCCGAGCTGGTCGCGGCGCTGCTGCGCCGCGCCGCGACGGAGCACGGCGTCCCCGAGGGCGTCGTCGGCCTGGTCCACGGCTTCGAGGCGGGCGTCGAGCTGGTCGAGCACCCGCTCGTCGCGGCGGCCGGCTTCACCGGCTCGGTCCGCGGCGGCCGCGCCCTGTTCGACGCGGCGGCCGCCCGGCCCGTGCCGATCCCGTTCCACGGCGAGCTCGGCTCCCTCAACCCGGTCGTGGTCACCGAGGCCGCGGCAGCCGAGCGCGCCGAGGCGATCGGCTCCGGCCTCGCGGGCTCGATGACGATGGGCGTCGGCCAGTTCTGCGTGAAGCCCGGCCTGGTCCTGGCCCCGGCGGGCGCGGCCGGCGACCGCCTGGTCAAGTCCCTCACGGAGGCCGTCAGCGACACCGACGCCGGGGTCCTGCTCGACCACCGCATGCGCGACAACTTCCTCGCCGGCGTCGCCGAGCGCGCCGCACTCCCCGACGTGGAGTCCCCGGTGACCCCGGGCGCGGGCGGCGAGCACAGCGTCAGCCCCGGCTTCCTGACCGTCCCGGCCGACCGCCTGGCCACCGGGGGCGGCGCGCACGACCTGCTCCTGGAGGAGTGCTTCGGCCCGATCACGGTCGTCGCCCGCTACGAGGACGACGACCAGGCCAAGGCGGTCCTGTCCCGCCTGCCCGGCAACCTCACCGCGACCGTGCACCTGTCCACCGAGGAGGCCGCGGGCGAGGGCCGCGGCGCCGAGATCCTCGCCGAGCTGACCCCGCTCGCGGGCCGCGTCCTGGTCAACGGCTGGCCCACCGGCGTCGCCGTCGCCCCCGCCCAGCACCACGGCGGCCCGTACCCGGCGACCACGTCGACCTCCACCTCGGTCGGCGGCACGGCCATCGAGCGCTGGCTGCGCCCGGTCGCCTACCAGAACGCGCCCGAGGCCCTGCTCCCGCCGGAGCTGCGCGACGACAACCCGCTGGGCCTGCCGCGCCGCTACGACGGCCGCCTGGAGCGCTGACCCGGTCCGGTCCGCGGACGACCACGGCTCGTTCCCCGGCCGCGCGCCGGCCGGGGAATGAGCCATGCCGCTTGAACGTTCACGTACTCGGCGGAGGGTGTCTCCGCACCCGTACGAGCCGAGAGAAGCCGAGGAATGCGCGTCGAGATCTGGAGCGACATCGCCTGCCCGTGGTGCTACGTGGGCAAGGCCCGCTTCGAGAAGGCCCTGGCCGCCTTCCCGCACCGGGACGACGTCGAGGTGGTGCACCGCTCCTTCGAGCTCGACCCGGGCCGCGCCAAGGGCCGCACCGAGGCCGTCCTGCCGATGCTCGCCAAGAAGTACGGCATGAGCGAGGAGCAGGCCCGGGACGCCGAGCGCAACCTCGGGCGGAACGCCGCCTCCGAGGGCCTGGAGTACCGCGCCGAGGGCCGCGACACCGGCAACACCTTCGACATGCACCGGCTGCTGCACTTCGCCAAGGAGCAGGGCCGCCAGGACGAGCTGCTCGGGCTGCTGTACCGCGCCAACTTCGCCGAGGAGCGCAGCGTCTTCGACGGCGACGAGCGCCTCGTGGAGCTGGCCGTGGCCGCCGGGCTCGACGCGGACGCCGCCCGCGCGGTCCTCGCCGACCCCGCCGCGTACGCCGACGCCGTGCGCGCCGACGAGCGCGAGGCCGCCGAACTGGGCGCCACCGGCGTGCCCTTCTTCGTCCTCGACCGCCGCTACGGCGTCTCCGGCGCCCAGCCCGCCGAGGTCTTCGCCCAGGCGCTGGAGCAGGCGTGGGGCAGCCGCTCCCCGCTGCAGCTCCTCCAGGACGGCGGCGCGGACGCCTGCGGCCCGGACGGGTGCGCGGTGCCGGAGCGGGGCTGACCCGGTGCGCGGCCGGGGAACCGCCCCGGCCGCGCCCCTTCTTCGAGGACAACGCCGCAGCTCAGGACCTGTCATAAGCGTTCCTTGGCTGTATTGCGCAGATATATGTGATGGACCGGCGCCGGGCCGGAACCGCACAGTGGGGGCATGGAGACTCCGGAGAACCTCGTCCGTACCGAGTTCGCTCCCCAGACCACCTACCTGAACAGCGCCAGCGTCGGGCTCCTGCCCGCCCGCACGGTCGCCGCGCTGCACGACGCCGCGCAGTCCGTGGCCGACGGGCGGCCGCTCGACATGTTCGCCGACGTCGAGGCCGCCCGCGCCGCCTTCGCCCGGCTGCTCGGCGTGCCCGCGCACCGCGTCGCGGCCGGCGCGTCCGTCGCCGTCTACACCGGCCTGCTCGCCGCGTCCCTGCCCCCGGGCGCCGAGGTCCTCACCGCCGAGGGCGACTTCAGCTCGACCGTGAACCCCTTCCACGTCCGCGGCGACCTCAAGGTGCGCGCCGTGCCGCTGGAGGAGGTCGCGGAGTCCGTGCGGCCCGGCACCGCCCTGGTCGCGGTCAGCGCCGCGCAGTCCGCGGACGGCCGGGTCGCCGACCTGGCCGCGATCGCGTCGGCGGCCCGCGCGCACGGCGCGCGCACCTACGTGGACGCCTCCCAGGCCGCCGGCTGGCTCCCGCTCGACGCCGGCGCGTACGACTACGTGGCGTCCGTCGCCTTCAAGTGGCTGCTCTGCCCGCGCGGCGTGGCCTTCTTCGTGGTCCCGGAGGACCTCGGCGGGATCACCCCGCTGTTCGCCGGCTGGGTGGCGGGGGAGCGGCCGTGGGACAGCTGCTACGGCCCCGTGGAGGAACTCGCCCGCTCCGCGCGGCGCTTCGACGAGAGCCCGAGCCTGCTGGCGTACGCGGGCGCCCGGCACTCCCTGGAACTGGTCGAGCGGATCGGCGTCGAGACCGTGCACGCCCACGACCTGGCGCTCGCCGAGCGCTTCCGCGCGGGACTGGCCTCCCTGGGCGCCGAGCCGGTGCCCGCGCCCGGCTCGCCGATCGTGTCGGTGCCCGGCCTGGGCCGGCGGCAGCCGGAGCTGAGCCGCGCCGGGGTGGAGGTCTCCGACCGCGCGGGCAACCTGAGGGCGGCGTTCCACCTGTACAACACGGACGCGGACGTGGACCGGCTGCTGGACGTCCTGTCCGGCTGACACCCGATGCCCCGTCCGGCCGCCCTCTGGCGCCCGCACCCGCGGGGCGCTAGGAAGGCACCACGAGGTGGTGGTGCCGGTGGAGTCGACCGCCGAGATGTCCGTGGGACCGCCCTCCGACGCGGAGTTGCATCGGCGGCTGGTGTACGGAGACGAGACCGCGCTGGCCGAGGCGTACACCGCGTACGGCGCGCTCGTGCGGCGCGTGGCGGCCCGGGTCACGCGCAGCCCGGGCGGCGCAGAGGACGTGGCACAGGAGGTCTTCGCCCAGTTGTGGAGCAGGCCGTACGCCTTCGACCCGCGGCGCGGATCGCTGCGCACCTGGCTGTCCATGCTCGCCCACCGGCGGGCCGTGGACTGGGTGCGCAGCGAGGCCCGGCACCACAAGGACGTGCGCGCCGACGACTCCGCGCTGCAGACCATCCCCGAGCCGGGACCGGGGCCCGACGAGGAGGTCGTCGACCGCGAACGGTCCCTGCTCCTGCACTCGGCCCTGGCCGACCTGCCGCAGCCGCAGCGGGAGGTCGTGCATCTGGCGTATTTCGCCGGCCGCACCTACCGGCAGGCCGCCGTGGAGCTGGGCATCCCGGAGGGCACGGCCAAGACCCGGCTGCGCACCGCGCTGCGCACGCTGGCCCGGTCCCTGGCCGACCCGCCGGACCCGGCGTTCGGGAGGGGCGGATGACGGCCGCGCCGGGCGGGTGGCCCGGACACCGCACCGGGCACGGCACGCGCGTGCCGGCCCCGGCGGCGCGCGGTACGGAGCGGCCCCGCGGGGGTACGGGTCGGACGGACGGCACCGGCACGGCGGCGCGCCCCCCGGCCACGGGCGGACGGCGCGGGCGCCGGGCCGGGGACGCGGCGGTGAGGGGAGGCGCGCGGTGAGCACCGGGCACCACGACGGCATGCGCGACCTCCTGACCGCCCGGGCCCTCGGGGCCCTGACGCCCGCGGAGGAGACGGCGCTCGCCCCGCACCTCGTCTCGTGCGAGCGCTGCGCCGCCGAGGCGGAACGGCTGCGCGAGACGGTGCGGCTGCTGGACGGGCCCCCGGGAGCGGCCATGGACGACGACACCCCTCCGGAGTCCGGCGGCACGCTGGCCCTCGCCCTGCGCACCCGGCCCGCCGCGCCGCGGGTCGCCGAGCACGCGGCCCCGTACGCCGCCGCGGTCGCCGGACTCCAGGCGCTCCTGGAGGAGCTGGAGGGCGACGGCCCCTGGCACACGCCGGTCGTCCACGACTGGGACGTCCACGACACCGTCGGCCACCTGCTCGCCGCCGACGAGCCGCTCGCCCGCCACCTCGGCATCGCCCCGCGGGTGCCGCCCTCGTGCGTCGCCGGGGACGCGCCGTGGGAGGAGGCGTGGAACGCGCGCACCGCCGCCGTCCTCGCCCACGAGCGGCGTCGCCCGCCCCGCGAGACCGTCGCCGCCTGGGCCGCGCAGGCCGGGGACGTGCTGGCCGCGCCCGAGGCCGCCGACCCGGCGCGGGCCGCGGACGTCACCTCCCTGATGGGGCTGCCGCTGCCGCTCGCCGACCACTTCGTCGTCCGCGGCTTCGAGACCTGGATCCACACCGACGACATCGGGCGCGCGCTCGGCCTCGCCGTCCCGCCGCCCCCGGACCCGCACCTGTGGCAGATGGTGCGCCTGGCCGTGCGCATCCTCGGCGCGGCCCTGGGACCGGACGCCCCGCCGGTGCTGTTCGCGGTGTCGGGCGGGGACCGCGACGCCCAGTGGGTGCTGGGCGCGGAGAACGAGCCGGTCCGGGGCGAACTCGTCCTGGACAGCGTCGACTTCTGCCTCCTCGTCGGCGGCCGCTACGCGCCCGACGAGGTGCCCCGCGTCACCACGGGCGACAGGACGGCCGTCGGCGGCGTCCTGGACACGGCGGCGTCCCTGGCCTGGCTGTAGCCCCGAGGCCGGCACACGTCCCGCGAGCTCCCCGACCGGCCGCGGGCACGCCGCGGGCCCGGCCCCCCGCACGGGGTGCCGGGCCCGACGGACCGCGTCGGCCCCGCGCGGCTCACCCCACCGGGGTGAAGTCCCGCGCGCCGATGAACTCGGGGCGGCGCACCGGCGCCGCGAACGGCTCCACCGCCGTGTTCTCCACGCTGTTGAACACGATGAAGACGTTGCTGCGCGGGAACGGCGTGATGTTGTCGCCCGAGCCGTGCATGCAGTTGCAGTCGAACCAGGTCGCCGAGCCGGCCCTCCCCGTGAACAGCCTGATGCCGTGCTCGGAGGCCATGGCCGTCAGCGCCTCGTCGGACGGGGTGCCCGCGTCCTGCATCTGCAGCGACTTCTTGTAGTTGTCCTTCGGCGTGGCCCCCGCGCACCCCAGGAACGTCCGGTGCGACCCCGGCATGATCATGAGACCGCCGTTGGTGTCGAAGTTCTCGGTCAGCGCGATCGACACGGACACCGTCCGCATGTTCGGCAGGCCGTCCTCGGCGTGCCAGGTCTCGAAGTCCGAGTGCCAGTAGAAGCCGGAGGCGCCGAAGCCGGGCTTCACGTTGATCCGGGACTGGTGGACGTAGACGTCCGAGCCCAGGATCTGGCGGGCGCGGCCCACCACGCGCTCGTCGCGCACCAGCTCCGCGAACACCTCACTGATCCGGTGCACCTCGAAGACCGAGCGGATCTCCTGCGACCTCGGCTCGACGACCGAGCGCTCGTCGGCCCGGACCGCGGGGTCGGCGACCAGCCGCTCCAGCTCCGCGCGGTACCGCGCGACCTCGTCGTCACCGATGAGCCGCTCGACGGCCAGGAAGCCGTCGCGCTCGTACGCCTGCAGGTCCGCGGAGGCGATGGGGCCGGGGGTGCCGGGCGCGCCCCAGACGACCGGGTCCTTGCGGGGGACGGTCACCTCGGCGGTGCCGCGCGTCGGGTACAGGTCGGTGAGCGTGGCCATACGGTTCAGACCTCCTCGGTCAGCAGAGGGTAGACGCCGTTCTCGTCGTGGTCCTCCCGTCCGGTGACGGGAGGGTTGAAGACGCAGATGCACCGGAAGTCGGTCCTGGGCCGCATGGTGTGGCGCTCGTGGCCGTCCAGCAGGTACATCGTCCCCGGTGTGATCAGGTACTTCTCGCCGGTCTCCTCGTCGGTCAGCTCGGCCTCGCCCTCGACGCAGAGCACGGCCTCGATGTGGTTGGCGTACCACATCGACGTCTCCGTGCCCGCGTACATGGTCGTCTCGTGCAGGGAGAAGCCGACGCCCTCCTTGGCCAGGACGATGCGCTTGCTCTCCCAGGTGCCCCCGGCGGCCTTCACGTGCCGGTCGGTGCCCTCGATGTCCTTGAACGATCGGACGATCACGGTGGTTCGACGCCTTTCTGTCGTGGTGGTCGTGCGTGCCGCGGCCGGTGCGGCCGCGGCGCTCCGGCGGGCGCGGACGCCGCGCGGGCCCGCACGGCCCCGACGGCCCGGGGCCGCGCGGGCCCGCCGGTGCGGCGCCGCGCCCGCGGGATCAGACGGCCGTCTCGCGGACGGCGCGGGCGAGGGTGCGCAGACCCTCGTCCAGTTCCTCGGGCGTGATCGTCAGTGCCGGCAGCAGCTTGACGACCTCGCTCTCCGGGCCCGACGTCTCGATGAGCAGGCCGAGTTCGAAGGCGCGCCTCGCCACGCGGCCCGCGCGCTCCTTGTCGTGGAACTCCATGCCCCAGACCAGGCCGCGGCCCCGGTACTCCTTGACGTCGGCGAGGTTCTCCTCGGTGACGGCGATCAGCGCCTGCTCGACCTGCTCGCCGCGGGCGCGGGTCTGCTTCTCCATCGCCGAGCCGTCGGCCCAGTACGTCTCCAGGGCCGCGGCGGCGGTGACGAACGCCGGGTTGTTGCCGCGGAAGGTGCCGTTGTGCTCGCCCGGCTCCCAGATGTCCAGCTCGGGCTTGAACAGGCACAGCGACATGGGCAGTCCGTAGCCGCTGATGGACTTGGACACCGTGACGATGTCCGGGACGATGCCCGCCTCCTCGAAGGAGAAGAAGGCGCCGGTGCGCCCGCAGCCCATCTGGATGTCGTCGACGATGAGCAGCATGTCGCGGCGCTCGCACAGGTCGGCCAGGGCGCGCAGCCACTGCGGGCGCGCGACGTTGATGCCGCCCTCGCCCTGGACCGTCTCGACGATGACGGCCGCGGGGGTGTTCAGGCCGGAGCCCTGGTCCTCCAGCAGCCTCTCGAACCACAGGAAGTCCTGGACCTGGCCGTCGAAGTAGTTGTCGAACGGCATGGGCGTGCCGTGCACCAGCGGGATGCCGGCGCCCGCCCGCTTGAAGGCGTTGCCGGTGACCGCGAGCGACCCCAGCGACATGCCGTGGAAGGCGTTCGTGAACGACACGATCGCCTCGCGGCCCTTGACCTTTCTGGCCAGCTTCAGCGCGGACTCCACGGCGTTGGTGCCCGTCGGGCCCGGGAACATGACCTTGTAGGGCAGGTCGCGCCGGCGCAGCACGATGTTCTGGAACGACTCCAGGAACGCCCGCTTCGCCGTCGTCGACATGTCGAGGCCGTGGGTGACGCCGTCGCGCTCCAGGTAGTCGATCAGGGCGCGTTTGAGGACGGGGTTGTTGTGCCCGTAGTTGAGCGACCCGGCCCCGGCGAAGAAGTCGAGGTACTCGTGGCCGTCCTCGTCGTACATGCGGCTGCCCTGCGCGCGGTCGAAGACGGTGGGCCAGCCGCGGCAGTAGCTGCGCACCTCCGACTCCAGGGTCTCGAACACACTCAGGTCGGGCTGGGTGATGGTCACGTCGGATCTCCTCCTGCGAGGTCAGGGCGTGGGAGAGGCTTCTCGGAAGAGCGGGCGGACGCGCGGCGGCGCCCCGGGTCGGCGGGGCGGCGGCACGGTCCGGGCGGCGGGTCAGCGGGGCAGGGGCGCGATACGGTGGAGCACCTCGGCGTCGTGCGCTCCGTCCGGGAACAGCCCGGCGGCGAACAGCACCTCGCGCTCCAGCCGCGCGCCGTGCCGCCGGGCGTACGAGGCGAAGAGGCGCTCGGAGGCGGTGTTGCCCGGGGTGACGGTGGTCTCCAGGACGGTGGGGGCCGGGCCGCCCCCGCGCGCCAGACGCGCGGTCAGTCCGTCCAGGAGCGCGGCGGCCAGGCCCCGCCCCCGGTACGCGGCGTCGACGGCCACCTGCCAGACCACGAGCGTGTCCGGGCGCTCGGGGCGGAGGTAGCCGGTCACGAAGCCGACCGGCCGGCCCCGGCCGTCGCGGGCCACGGCCGAGGTGCCGGCGAAATCACGGCACCACAGGAGATAGCTGTACGACGAGTTCAGGTCGAGCGTCCTCGAATCCCTGGCGATACGCCAGAGCGCGGCCCCGTCCGCCACCTCCGGACGGTCGATGCGCAGGCCTTCGGGCATTTCCAGGAAGCGGTCTTGCAGGTCTGCTTGTGCGGCGGTCATGCAAATTGAACTTACCCAGGAAAATAAAATATCGCACCGGGGCGCGGGGTTACATGAAAGCGTGATCTGTGTTATCACGCGGGCGCGTACGGTCACCAAGCGTGGTGGCGTAATGGGCGTTATGTGCCGGTAATTACACCGCAAATTGGACACTTTGTGTAGTGTGTCACACGTCCGTAACGACTGCGAGACCTGCTTGAATTACGCTCGTACGGGTTCGCCGAATCTCTGTGTTTAACCTCGCCGGAATCGGGCAGGAGAACTGGGGAAGGCTTTGCGAATACGAATTCGGCAATTGTGTACAGCGTAGTTATGTGAAGACGTGCACAGAAGATGTGCACGGGAATTCACGTACCGGGTCGCGCATTCCCGGCCCCGTAGTCCTCGGACGGCTCCGCGCGGCAGGACGCCGCGCGGGCGCGGACCGGTCCCGCCCGCCTCGCTCCGTCCGGCGCCGGACGGCCGGACCCCGGCCGGCGCGCCGACACGGCGGAGCGGGCCGTCCGGCTCCCGCGCCCGGCCCGCTCCGTCCCGCCCTGTTCCGCTCCGTCGCCGGCGGGTCAGCTCCAGGCGTCCTGTGCCGCGCGGCGGGCCGCGTCCGTGTCCGCCGCGCGGCCGCTCTCGCGCAGGGCCGCGCCGAGCGCGGCCAGGCACGCCTGGACCGTCGCGAGGGTCGCGTCCGGGCCGTAGTGGTTCACCCGGATCATCTCCTTGGCCAGCGCGCCGCCGCCCGCGGCCAGCGGCAGCGCCGGGTCGGCGGCCAGCGCCCGCCCCACCAGCCCGGCGGCGTCCAGCCCCGCCGGCGCCCGCAGCGTCGTGGCGACCGGGGCCGCGTGCGCCGCCTCGTGCACGTACGGCTCGAGCACGCCCAGCGCGAGCGCGCCCGCGCGCGTGGCCGCCGCGGCCGCCGCGTGCCGCGCCATCACCGCCTCCAGGCCCACCTCGTTCAGCCGGTCGACGCACGCCTGAAGGGCCAGCATCTCCAGCTGCGCGGGCGCGTGCAGCAGCGCCTTGCGGCCGGCGTCGATCCAGCGCTCCTTCCAGTCCAGGAGGGAGAGGTAGGAGTGCCGGGGCGCATGCGGGTTCGCCCGCATCCGCTCCCAGGCGCGGTCGCTCACCGACACCGCCGACACCCCGGCCGGGCCGCCCATCGCCTTCTGCGCGCCGATGACGCACAGGTCCACGCCCCACGCGTCCGGCAGCACCGGCTCGGCCGCCACCGACGCCACCGCGTCCAGGTAGAGCAGCGCGCCGTGCTCGCGCACGACCGCGCCGATCTCCGCGACCGGGTTGGTGTTGCCGGTCGCCGCCTCGGCGTGCACGAGCGAGACGAAGTCGGTCTCCGGGTGCGCGGCCAGCGCCTCCCGCACCTGCGCGGCCGTGACCGCCGTGTGGAACGGCACCGCCAGGTCCACCACCGTCGCCCCGCAGTCCCGCAGCCAGTCGCCGAAGGTCTGCCCGTACGGGCCGGTGATGATGTTGAGCGCGGCCGTGCCCGGGCCCGCGCAGCCGCGGATCGCGCCCTCCAGGGGAAGCAGCGCCTCGCCCTGCGTGATCACGACGTCCTGCCGGGTGCCGAGCAGCCGGGCCACGCGGTCCTCGATCGCGGCGAAGCGCTCGGCGCTCAGCGGAGCCAGGTCCAGAAGGGGGTGGGTCACGGCGGTGCTCTCTTCGTTCACGGGTACCGGGTACGGGACTCCGAGCCTATCCGGCGGTCCGCGGCCCGCCCGGAGGGACACTTCCCAGGCCGGGCGGCCCGCCGACCAGCGGAATACTGGGGAGTCACCCAAAGTTCTCCTTATACTCTGCCGACACAGTTCTCCCACAGGAGGTCACCCCGTGAAGCTCGTCCCCGGGCGCCGGACCCGTGCTCTGGCCGCCACCACCGCGACGGCCGGACTGCTGCTCGTCGCCGGCTGTTCCTCGGGCGACGGGGGAGGGGAGAAGGCCACGGCGAACGGCGTGGACATCGTCAAGGCCGGACAGCTCACCACGTGCACCCACCTGCCGTACCCGCCGTTCCAGTCGGAGATCGACGGCAAGGTCCAGGGCTTCGACGTCTCCCTGATCGACCTGGTCGCGAAGGACCTGGGCGTGAAGCAGGAGTTCGTCGACACGCCCTTCGAGAACTTCAAGACCGGCGCGTTCCTCAACTCCGGCCAGTGCGACCTCGCCGCGGCCGGCATGACCATCACCGAGGAGCGCAAGAAGAACGTCGACTTCTCCGACCCGTACTTCGACGCCACGCAGGCCGTCCTGGTGGAGAAGAAGAGCGGCCTGTCCTCCCTCGCCGACGTGAAGGCCAAGGGCAAGAAGCTGGGCAGCCAGGCGGAGACCACCGGCGAGGAGTACGCCCGGGACAAGGGCTACGACCCGATCTCCTTCGAGTCCTCCGACGCCGTCCTCAACGGCCTGCGCAGCGGCCAGGTCCAGGCCGTGATCATCGACTACCCGGTCGTCCAGGGCTGGCTGAAGGACAAGGCCAACGCGGACGCCTTCGAGCTGGTGGACAACCTCGACACCGGCGAGCAGTACGGCTTCACGGTGAAGAAGGGCAACAAGAAGCTCCTCGACGCCATCAACGAGGCCATCGAGGAGGCCAAGGCCGACGGCACGTACCAGAAGCTGTACGAGAAGTGGATCGGCCCGTTCGACGAGAGCGCGGTCTCCGGTTCATGAGCGAGGCGGACACCGGGCTCCGGCCCCGCAGGTCGGGGCTGAGCCGGCGGCAGAAGCGGAGCATCTCGCGCGGCGCCCAGTACGCCGTCTTCCTCGCGGCCGTGGCCGCCCTCGCGGCCACGGCCGACTGGGGGCGGCTGCGGAACCAGTTCGCCCAGGTGGAGCTGGCCAAGCAGCTGTTCCCTGACATCATCACGCTGGCCCTGAAGAACACCGTGCTCTACACGCTGTCCGGCTTCGTCTTCGGACTCGTGCTCGGCATGGTGATCGCCCTGATGCGGCTCTCCTCCGTGGGCCCCTACCGCTGGCTCGCCGGCGTCTACATCGAGATCTTCCGCGGCCTGCCCGCCCTGCTGATCTTCGTCTTCGTGGGCGTCGCCGTGCCGCTGGCCTTCCCCGGCACGGAGATCCCCGGCGGCACGTACGGCAAGGTCGCCCTGGCACTCGGCCTGGTCTCCGCCGCGTACATGGCGGAGACGATCCGGGCCGGCATCCAGGCGGTGCCCAAGGGGCAGATGGAGGCGGCCCGTTCGCTGGGCTTCTCGCACGCCCGGGCGATGGTCTCGGTCATCGTCCCGCAGGCGTTCCGCATCGTGATCCCGCCGCTCACCAACGAGCTGGTCCTGCTCTTCAAGGACTCCTCGCTGGTGCTGTTCCTGGGCGTGACGCTCCAGGAGCGGGAGCTGGCCAAGTTCGGCCGGGACCTCGCCAGCCAGACCGCCAACTCCACTCCGATCCTGGTCGCGGGCCTGTGCTACCTGCTGGTCACCGTCCCGCTCGGGTTCGTCGTCCGCCGTCTCGAGGCGAAGGCCGGGGAGGCCAAGTGAGCACGCCGACCGAGAAGAGCGCGCGGCCCGCGCGCAGCGGCACCCCGGAGATCCGGGTCTCCGGGCTGCACAAGTCCTTCGGCGACAACGAGGTGCTGCGCGGCATCGACCTGGAGATCGGCGCCGGCGAGGTCGTCTGCGTGATCGGCCCGTCCGGCTCCGGCAAGTCGACCCTGCTGCGCTGCGTCAACCTCCTGGAGGAGCCCACGAGGGGCCAGGTGTTCGTCGGCGGCACGGAACTGACCGACCCCGACGTGGACATCGACGCCGTGCGCCGCCGCATCGGCATGGTCTTCCAGCAGTTCAACCTCTTCCCGCACCTGTCGGTGACCGAGAACCTGACGCTGCCGCAGCGCCGCGTGCTCGGCCGCGGCAAGGCCGAGGCGGCGAAGGTGGCCGCCGAGAACCTGCGGCGGGTGGGCCTCGCGGAGAAGGCCGACGCCTTCCCCGCCTCGCTCTCGGGCGGCCAGCAGCAGCGCGTGGCGATCGCCCGCGCGCTCGCCATGGGCCCGGAGGTGATGCTCTTCGACGAGCCCACCTCGGCCCTTGACCCCGAGCTGGTCGGCGACGTGCTCGCGGTGATGCGCAGGCTCGCGCACGAGGGCATGACGATGATGGTCGTCACGCACGAGATGACGTTCGCGCGCGAGGTCGCCGACCGCGTCGTCTTCATGGACGGCGGCGTGATCGTCGAGGACGGCACGCCCGAGCAGGTCATCGGCAACCCCTCGCACGAGCGCACCCGCCACTTCCTGTCCCGGCTCCTCGACCCGGCGATGGCCGACGTCGAGGAGGGGACGGACGGGGCCGGCGCGCCCGGCGGCGGGGCCGCGAAGACCCTCTGACCGGCGGGGAGCGCGGTGGGTGCGGCGCCGGCGGGAGGCCCCGCTGACGCCGCACCCGGCACGAACTAGGGTGCCGTCCATGAGCGATCGGCCGGTGCTGCACGTGAAGGGGCGGGTCCTCGTCGGGCCCGACGACGTCCGCGACGAACTCTGGGTCGTCGGCGGCAGGATCGCCCACGAGCGGCCCGCCGGCGCCCGCGACGTCCGCACGGTCGAGGGCTGGGCGCTGCCCGGCCTCGTCGACGCGCACTGCCACGTCGGCCTGGACGCCCACGGCCCGGTGCCCGACGACGTCTCCGAGAAGCAGGCGCTGACCGACCGCGACGCCGGCGCCCTGCTGCTGCGCGACGCGGGCTCGCCCTCCGACACCCGCTGGACCGACGACCGCGAGGACCTGCCGAAGATCATCCGTGCGGGCCGGCACATCGCCCGCACCCGCCGCTACATCCGCAACTACGCGCACGAGATCGAGCCCGAGGACCTCGTCGCGTACGTCGGCGGGGAGGCCCGGCGCGGCGACGGCTGGGTGAAGCTGGTCGGCGACTGGATCGACCGGGGCACCGGCGACCTGTCCGCCTGCTGGCCCCGGGACGCGGTCGAGGCGGCGATCGCCGAGGCGCACCGGCTCGGCGCCCGCGTCACCGCCCACTGCTTCGCCGAGGACTCGCTGCGCGACCTGGTCGAGGCGGGCATCGACTGCGTCGAGCACGCCACCGGGCTCACCGAGGAGACGATCCCGCTCTTCGCCGAGCGCGGCGTCGCCATCGTGCCCACGCTCGTGAACATCGCGACGTTCCCGCGGCTCGCGGCGGGCGGCGAGGCCAAGTTCCCGCACTGGGCGGCCCACATGCGGCGGCTGCACGAACGGCGGTACGACACCGTGCGCGCCGCGTACGACGCCGGCGTCCCGGTGTACGTCGGCACGGACGCGGGCGGCTCCCTCGCGCACGGCCTGGTCGCGGGCGAGGTGGCCGAACTCGTCACCGCCGGCGTCCCGCCCGTCGAGGCACTGTCCGCCGCGGCCTGGGGCGCGCGGAGCTGGCTGGGCCGCCCGGGCCTCGACGAGGGCGCCCCCGCCGACCTCGTGGTCTACGAGGCGGACCCGCGGGCCGACGTACGCGTCCTCGCGGCTCCGCGCCGGGTGGTGCTGAACGGGCGGATCGTGGGCTGAGGGGCCCTTCCCGCTCCGCGGGGCGCACGCCGCCCGGCACCGTCCGCCGCGGTCCGCGCGGGACGGGATCCCGCCACGCCGGTGACCAGGGTGACGCGCGGGAACAGACGTGCCTCGCCATTCGAAGAAACGCGCGAAAAAGCCCCGTAGGGGTGAAGTCCGCACGGAACGCTGACGTCTCGCCCGCGCGCCGACCAGGATTCCCGCATCGACGTCGTCGGCGCGCTCCCCCACAGGTCCCCGTGGGCGGAGCGCGCCGACGGCGCCGCGTTCCCTGTTCTGTCTCTCGTGGGGGTCCCACCACCTTGAACGGCAACTCCTTCCGCACGCCCGTACGCCGTGTCGCCGCCACCGTCGCGGCGACGGCCCTGGCCGCAGGTCCCGCGGCCCTGGCCGGCGCAAGCCCGGCCGCCGCGACCACCGACCACGGTCGCGCGAGCGCCGTCGTGCTCCGCACCGGGCTCGACGTCTCCCTGCTCGACAAGACCGTGAACGTCCCGCTCGCGGTCTCGCTCAACGAGGTGCAGGCGCCGCGGAGCGAGGAGAGGACGGCGCTGACCGCACGGCTGGACGGCGTCGACGGCGGCCGCCCGTTCAGCGTGCTGCGCGCGGACGTCGCCACGGCGCGGGCGACGGCGGACGGGGCGAAGGCGGAGGGGTACACCAACCTCGCGCACGCCAAGGTGCACGTGCCGGGCCTGCCGCTGCTGTCGCTGATCGAGGTCGAGGAGGTGACCTCCAAGGCGGTGTGCGAGGCCGGGAGGAAGCCGGTCGCGGAGTCCGACCTGCTGGGCGCCGTCACCGTACTCGGCAGGAAGACCACGCTCACCGCCGGCGGCACCACGCGGGTCGAGGTCCCCGGGGTCGGCGAGGTCCGGCTCGACCTGTCGCGCACGCGGACCACCTCGCGCACCGCCGCGGCCACGGCGCTCGAACTGAAGGTGTCCGTCGACCCGCTGAAGCTGAACGTGGCCGAGGTCGAGGGCACGGTCACCCTGGCCGAGGCCACCTGCGAGGCGCCGGCGGCGGCCGAGGAACCCACGGAGCCCGCGACGGACGTGGAGCCGCAGGGCGGCGCCGCGCCCGAGCAGAACCTCGCGGAGACCGGCGGCGACTCGACGACGCCGTACCTCGCGGCCGGCGCCGTCGCGCTGCTCGCGGCGGGCGGCGGCGCACTGGCCCTGACGCGCAGGCGCCGCGGCTGACGACCGACCGTACGGACATGGCCCACGGGGCACGGACCATGGCTCACGGCTCACGGCTCACGGCTCACGGCCCACGGCCCATGGCCCACGGGTCACGGGTCACGGGTCACGGCCCCAGGGTCCTCGGCCTCCTGCTCGCCGCGTCCCGGACACCCGGGGCGCGGCGAGAAGCGTGTCCGGCCACCGGCCGTGAGTCACCGGCCGTGAGCCACCGGCCGTGAGCCACCGGTCATGGGCCGCTGGGCGCGTGTCCGGCCGTCCGCCGTCCGCCCCTCTGCCGCGTGTCCGGCTGCCGGCCACTGACCGTGCGTTCCGGCTGTCGGCCACCGGCCATGTGCCTGGCCGTCTGCCGTGTGCTCGGTCGCCTGCCACGTGCCCGGCTGTCGGCCGTCCGCCGCGTGTCCCGGTCAGGCGTCCGTGGTGGCGGTCGCCTCCCGCAGTGCCTTCAGGAAGCCGTCCGTCGTCTCCCGGTCGCGCACCGCCAGGCGCAGCCACCGCCCGTCCAGGCCGGGGAAGGTGTCCCCGCGGCGGACCGCGTAGCCGAGGGTGCGCAGACGGGCGCGTACGGCCGCGGCGCGCGGAAGCCTGACCAGGACGAACGGGCCCCGCGCCGGCTCCAGGACGCGCAGGCCCGCCACCCCCGACTCCCGCAGGCCGGTGACCAGGTGGTCCCGGTCGGCGGCGACGGCGCGGGCCGCCCGGTCCGCCTCCGCGAGCGCGCGGGGCGACACGCACGCCTCGGCCGCCGCCAGCGCCGGGGTGGACACCGGCCACAGCGGCTGCGCCCGCTCCAGGTCCGCGACCGTCTCCGGGGCGGCGAGCACGTAGCCGATGCGCAGGCCCGCCAGGCCCCAGGTCTTGGTCAGGCTGCGCAGCACCACCAGGCCGGGCACGTCCGTGCGCCCGGCCAGCGCCTCGCGCTCGCCCGGCACCGCGTCCATGAACGCCTCGTCGACCACCAGCGTCCGCCCGGGACGGGCGAGCCCGGCGAGCGCGGCGGCCGGGTGCAGCACGGAGGTCGGGTTGGTCGGGTTGCCGACCACCACCAGGTCCGCGTCCTCGGGCACGGCCGCCGGGTCGAGCCGGAAGCCGTCCTCCTCGCGCAGCAGTACCCGGTCCACGGTGTGCCCGGCGTCCCGCAGCGCCGCCTCCGGCTCGGTGAACTGCGGGTGCACCACCACCGGGCGGCGCACCCGCAGCGCGCGGGCCAGCAGCACGAACGCCTCCGCCGCGCCCGCCGTCAGCAGCACGCGCTCCGGCGGCAGTCCGTGCCGCGCGGCCACCGCCGCCCGCGCCGTCCGGCCGTCCGGATAGGCGGCGAGAGAGGCCAGCGACCCGGCGATGCGCTCGCGCAGCCAGGCCGGGGGCGTGCCGGTCCGCACGTTCACGGCGAGGTCGACGAGGGCCGAGCCGTCGTCGCGCACCTCCGCGTCCCCGTGGTGGCGCAGGTCGTGCGCCACCACGTCCAGGACCTCGTCCTCAGTGCGCATGGGAGTGCGAGTGGCCGCCGTGGTGGTGCCCGTGGCCGTGGTGGTGGCCGTCGTCGTCCGGGTGGAAGTGCGGCTGCTGCGGCGCCCCCACCTTGTCCTCGAAGCCGGGCAGCGCGATGCGGTACACGCACGAGTCGCAGTTCATGCGCACGTCGCCCGCCACCGCCTCGCGGTAGCGCTCCATGACCAGGTCCATCAGCTCCGGCTCCGGGCCGATGACGTCGGCCGCGCGCACCTCGACGTCCGGGTGCGCGGCGGCCCACTCCTCGGCCTGGTCCCGCACACGGTCCGGCAGGACGCCGGTGAACAGGAAGTACGGCAGGACGACGATCCGCCGGGCGCCCAGCTTCGCGCACCGGTCCAGGCCGGCGGGGACGTCGGGCGCGGCGAGCGAGACGAACGCGGTCTCCACGCCCGCGTAGCCGCGGCCCTCCCACAGCAGCCGGGCCGCCTTGTGCACCTCGGCGTTGGCGTCCGGGTCGGTCGAGCCGCGCCCGACCAGCAGCACGGTGACCTCGGCCCGCTCCTCGGGCGTGGCCGCCCCGCCCAGCGCCTCGTCGAGCCGCCGCTCCAGGACGGCCAGCAGCGACGGGTGCGGGCCGAGCGGGCGCCCGTAGGAGTACGAGATGCCGGGGTGGCGCTCCTTCTCGCGGGAGAGCGCGGCCGGGATGTCGCCCTTGGCGTGCCCGGCGGACACCAGCATCAGCGGCACGGCGGCGAAGCGGCGCACGCCGCGCTCCACCAGCTCGGTGACGGCCTCGCCGAGCGGCGGCGGGGACAGCTCGATGAAGCCGCCCGCGACGGGCATCTCGGGGTGGCGGCGGCCCAGCGCGCGGACGAAGTCGCGGAACGCCTCGGCGCCCGCGTCGTCCCGGGTGCCGTGGCCGGCGATGAGCAGGGCGGGGGGCGGGGTGGTCACGCTTTCTCCTTGGTGAGGGGGTGGTGGTACGACGGGATGCCGGACGCGGCGGCGCGGGGGCGCAGCGGGAGGCGCGCGGCGCCCGGGCGGGGCCGCGGACGCCGGCAGGGCCTTCGCGCGGCGGGGCGGGCGCTCCGGCCCGCCGGGGGAGGGGGCGGGCAGCAGGCGCCCGCGCGGCGTCCCGCGCTCACTCGGGCTCCTTCTGCCAGCGGTAGCCGCGCGGGGTGACCATGCGGCCGGCGATCTCGCGGGTCGCCGTGTTGCCCACCGTCACGACCGTCATCATGTCCACCGTCGCCGGATCGAGGTCCGCGAGGGTGGTCAGACGGCTGGACTCGTCCGCGCGGGAGGCGTTGCGCACGACGCCGACCGGCGTCGTCGGCTCCCGGTGCTCCGCGAGGACCGCGAGCGCCTTGGGCAGCTGCCAGTCGCGGCCCCGGCTGCGCGGGTTGTAGAAGGTCACGACGAGGTCGGCCTCGGCCGCCGCGCGCACCCGCCGCTCGATGACCTCCCACGGCGTGTGCAGGTCGGACAGGCTGATCGACACGTGGTCGTGGCCGAGCGGGGCGCCGAGGACCGCACCGGCCGCGAGCGCCGCCGTGACGCCGGGGACGCCGACCACGTCGATGTCGCCGGAGGCCTCGGCCAGCGCGGGCGACGCCATCGCGTACACGCCCGCGTCACCGCTGCCGATCAGCGCGACGGCCTGCCCCTTCCCGGCCTCGGCGACGGCGGTCCGCGCCCGCTCCTCCTCGGCCCCGAGACCGGACTCCAGGATCCGGGTGCCGGGCCGCAGCAGGTCGCGGATCTGGTCCACGTACTGGTCGAGCCCGACCAGCACCGAGGCGCGGCGCAGCTCCTCGCGGGCGCGCGGCGTCAGCAGGTCCCGCGCGCCGGGCCCGAGGCCGACGACGGCGAGCCGCCCGCGCGCCGCCCGGCGCGCCACGGCGCAGGTCGCCATGGCGGGCCGGCCGTCCGCGCGCTCCGACTTCCGCTTGGGGACGAGGAGCTCACCGCCGCGCACCAGGGCGGCGGCCTCCGCGACGGACGGCGTGCCGACGGCGGCGAGCGGCGCGCCCGAGGGGTTGGGCACGTCGACGGCGGCCAGCTCGTCCGCCGGGTGCGCCACCAGCGGTACGCCGAGGCGCTCGGCCGCCGCGACCAGGCCCGGCTCGCCGGCCTTGGCGTCGACGGTGGCCAGTTCGGCCACGGACGCGGGGGAGAGCCCGGCGTCGCGCAGCGCCGCCCCGATCAGCTCCAGGACCTCCTCGGCGGGGACGTCCCTGGACGCGCCGACCCCGACGACCAGGGTCGGCGGGCGCAGGACCGCCTCCCGTCCGGCGGGCTTCACGGCGCGGTCGGTCACGCGCAGCGTGTACCGGCCCTCCGTGCCGACCGGCAGCGGCGGCAGCGGCCAGGCGGTCTCCGCCGCCAGCGCGACGGGCTCGCCGTCCAGCAGCGCCCGGGTCACCCCGGCGACGTCGCCCTCCACGGGCAGCCCGAGCGTGTCCAGGCCCGGCAGGTCCACGGCGTCGGTGGCGGTCGTGACGACCGGCTCGGCCCCCAGTACGGCGCCCACCTCGCGGGCGAGGTCGTTCGCCCCGCCGCCGTGCCCGCCGACGAGCGAGACGGCGAACCGCCCGGCCTCGTCGACGCAGACGATCCCCGGGTCCGACGCCTTGTCGCCCAGCAGCGGCGCGACCAGCCGGACGACGGCACCGGTGGCGAGGAAGCAGACCAGCCGCTCGCACTCGCCGAAGGCCCGCCGCACCGCGTCCCCCACGGGCCCCTCGTACACCCGGACCCGCTCGGGCCAGGCGGCGGCCAGCCGGTCCCGGGCCGCGGCGCCCGCCGCCGTGGCGGAAATCAGGCCGATCACTGCAGTACTCCTTCGGTGTGCGCCGGGGGCCGCTCGCCCCACGGCGTAAGGACGGGGTGGGTCGCCGCGCACCGGGCCGCGCCGCCGCCGGGCGGCGGCGCGACCCGGGACGGCCGGGGCCGGACGCCGCCGCGCGCGGACCCGGCACCGGCCGGTGCCGCCGCGCGCGGACGAAGGGGCGCCCCCGTCCCCGTACCGGCGACGCTGATCGCGGCGGTCACGGCGTGGCACCCCGCGCGCGCAGCGCCCTGCGGGCCTCCGGGTCGGCCCTGCGGAAGCCGTGGAAGTGGCCGGGGTGGTACAGGTGCGAGCGCGTGCCGTGCGCGTCGAGCGCCGGGCCGACCAGGAACAGCGTGTGCTTCCACAGCTTGTGCTCCTTGACGGTCTCCTCCAGCGTGCCGATCGTGCACCGCACGACCAGCTCGTCCGGCCAGGTCGCCCGGTAGGCGATCACGACCGGGGTCGAGGTCGGGTAGCCGCCCTCCAGCAGCTCCCGCACGAGCTGGCCGCTGCGGGCCGCCGACAGGAACAGCGCCATGGTGGTGCCGTGCCGGGCGAACTCGCGGACCTCCTCGCCGGGCGGCATCGGCGTCTTGCCGCCGCCGAGCCGGGTGAGGATCACCGACTGGGCGACCTCGGGGATCGTCAGCTCCCGCCCGGCCAGCGCGGCGACGGCGGAGAACGCGGACACGCCCGGGACGATCTCGGTCTCGACGCCGATCTCC
The DNA here is from genome assembly GCF_014650875.1 of Streptomyces minutiscleroticus. Classification (GTDB taxonomy): domain Bacteria; phylum Actinomycetota; class Actinomycetes; order Streptomycetales; family Streptomycetaceae; genus Streptomyces; species Streptomyces minutiscleroticus. The sequence continues at coordinate 68,419 of NZ_BMVU01000016.1, read as the reverse complement.
GCGCACCGGTCCAGCTGCTCCTGCGTACCGCCCCACAGGGCCGGGTCGCCGGAGTGCACGCGGGCCACCTTCAGGCCCTCGGCGGCGGCCCGCCCGTAGACGGCCACCACCTCCTCCAGGGACATGGCCGCCGAGTCGAGGATCTCGGCGTCCTCACGCGCGTGCTCCAGCACCTCGGCCTGCACCAGGCTGGCCGCCCAGATCACGACGTCGGCCTCGGCGATGGCGCGGGCGGCCCGGAACGTCAGCAGATCGGCGGCGCCGGGCCCGGCTCCGACGAAGGTCACCTTGCCTGCGGGGGCATCGGCCATGGGACGGGGTCCTCTCCTGGAAGTCGGCGCGGTCGGCGCGGTCGGCGAAGTCATCGGCGCACCCGCCGCGCAAGCGGTCCGGCGGGGGTGCGGACATGCGTGAACACGGGGTGATCGGTTAGCAAGAACGTATGGCGGTGTTCGTCGCGCTCGGCGCGTTCCTGATGACGCTGGCCGGCGGCTGGACGGCGCAGCGCGTCACCGACCGGCGCCACCTCGTGCTGGGGCTGGCCGGCGGCCTGATGCTCGGCGTGGTCGGCCTGGACCTGCTGCCCGAGGCGCTGGAGGCCGCGGGCGGCGAGGTGTTCGGCGTCCCGGCGGCGCTGCTGCTGTTCGTCGCCGGGTTCCTCCTCGCCCATCTGGTGGAACGGCTGCTCACCGGCCGCCGGGCGGGCCACGGCGGCGACGAGCACGGCCACCGCGCGCCCGAGGTGGGCCTCACCGCGGCGGCCGCCATGGTCGCCCACAGCGCCATGGACGGCATCGCGATCGGCGCGGCCTTCCAGGTGGGCGAGAGCATGGGCGTCGCGGTGGCGCTGGCGGTGGTCGCCCACGACTTCGCGGACGGCTTCAACACGTACACGCTGGCGAGCCTGTACGGCAACGCGCGGCGCAAGGCGCTGGTGATGCTGGCCGCCGACGCCGTCGCACCCGTCGCGGGCGCCGCCTCGACCCTGGCGTTCACCATCCCGGAGCAGTGGCTCGGCGGCTATCTCGGCCTCTTCGGCGGCGCGCTGCTCTACCTCGCGGCCGCCGAGATCCTGCCCGAGGCGCACCACGAGCACCCCGCCCGGTCCACCCTGCTGTGCACGGTCGCCGGGGCGGCGTTCATCTGGCTGGTGGTGGGCGTGGCCCACTGAGCCGCCCGCGGGACGGTGCGGGCCGGGGCCGCGGACGGCTCCCGCGGCCCCGCGCCGTGCCGGCCGGGCCGGGGCGCTCACAGCTTCCCGCCCCGACTCCCGTCGCGCCGCGCGGGCGCGATCAGCGTCGACAGGTACGGCAGCGGACCGCCGTCGAGCTCCGCCGCCGGACGGATGTCCTCACCGTCCAGGCCGAGCGCCGAGCCCCACACGGCGTCGTCCAGGCGCCCGGTCTCGCGCAGCGCCGCGGCGACGTCCTCGGCGAGCCGCCCGAACTTGTACGCGACCACGGTGCCGGGCCCGTTCAGCGCGTCCTTCAGGACGGCGGCCCCGGCGGTGACCGGGACCAGCGTCAGGGGCTCGGTGCCCTCGGTCAGCACGGCGCCGGAGCGGGCGGCCAGGTCCTGCATCGCGGTGATGCCCGGTACGGTCGCGACCTCGGTGCCCGGCACCAGCCGGGCGATCGTGTGCGCCAGGTAGGTGAACGTCGAGTACACGTTGGGGTCGCCGATGGTGGCGAAGGCGACCGTGCCGTGGGCGCGCAGCAGCGCGGCGACACGCTCGCCCGCCGCGTCCCAGGCGGCCTCGCGGCGCGCCCGGTCGGACCGCTCGTTGAGCGCGAAGACGACCCGGACGATCCTCTCCTGCGGTACGTAGTGCAGCACGGTCGCCTCGGCGCGCCCGCGCTCGCCGGTGTCCATGACGGGCACGACGACGACGTCCGCCGCGCGCAGGGCGTTGACGCCCTTGACGGTCACGAGCTCGGGATCCCCGGGCCCGACACCGACCCCGACCAGCCTGTAGCCCTCGCTCATGACGTGACACACCTTTCGGTAAGACGGCGGGCGGCGCCGGGCGCGGAGGCCCAGTGCGTGTGCAGGTAGCTCGCGTGCACACCCCGCTGGACGAAACCCTCGGTCCGCGGCCGGGGCGTGCGCACGCCCCAGGCGGGGGCCGCGCCGGCGCCGGGCTCGACGGCGGTCCGGTGGAACTCGTGCCCGCGCATCCGGGTGCCGGCGGCGGCCAGCACGCTGTCGCCGACGGCCACGGCGTCGCGGTAGCCGAGCGTGAGCCGCCCGGTCATGCGCGCGGTGGCGTCGAGCACCCCGCACATGGGGTGCCCGTCCAGTTCGCGGGTGAGGTAGAGCAGGCCGGCGCACTCGGCGGCGACGGGCGCGCCGGCCGCCGCCAGGTCGGCCACCGCCTTGCGCAGCGGCTCGTTGGCCGACAGCTCGGTCGCGTACACCTCGGGGAACCCGCCGCCGATCACCAGCCCGCGCGTGCCCTCGGGCAGCGCCTCGTCGCGCAGCGGGTCGAAGACGGCGACCTCGGCGCCGGCGGCGGCCAGCAGCTCGGCGTGCTCGGCGTAGGAGAAGGTGAAGGCGGGCCCGCCGGCGACGGCGACGACGGGACGGCCCGCGGACCCCGGCCGTCCGCCGGCCACGGGCTGGTACCCGCCCGCGCCGGCCGGCCCGGCGTACGCCGGGAGCCCGTCCGCGCCTGCCGGACGTCCGCCCGCGGACCCCGGCCGCCCGCCGCCCGCCGCCGGACGGCCCTCCGTACGCGCCGGACGCCCGTCCGCGGCCGTGCAGGGCCCGCCGTCGGCGCCCGGGCGCCGCTCACCGGCGTGCGCCGGGCCGGGCCCGGCGGCCCCGCGGTCCTGTGCTCCGGGCCCGGCGGCCGGGTCCCCTGCGCCGGGTGCCGGGAACGCCCCGGCGACCGCCGCAGCCGGGTCCCACGGCGCGTCCGGCAGCGCGGGCGCGCTGCGCGCCAGGGCCAGCAGCGCGTCCAGGTCGCATCCGGCCCGCACCCGCTCCGCCAGCTCCGCCACGGCCGCCACGGCCTCGCCGTGCCGCTCCGCGGCCGGGACCAGGCCCAGGTGGCGCGACGGCGTGTGCACCCGCTCCGCGCGCCGCAGCACGCCGAGCACCGGGACACCGGACTCGTCCAGCGCCTCCCGCAGCAGCTCCTCGTGCCGGTCGGACGCCACCTTGTTCAGGATCACCCCGGCGACCCGCACCTGCGGGTCCCAGGACGCGAAGCCGTGCACCAGCGCGGCGACCGACCGCGACTGCGACGAGGCGTCGACGACGAGCACCACGGGCGCCCGCAGCAGCTTCGCCACGTGCGCCGTGGACGCCAGCCCGCCCTGGCCCGCGGCCCCGTCGAACAGCCCCATCACGCCCTCGACCACGGCCAGGCCGCAGCCGCGCGCGCCGTGCGCGAACAGCGGCGCGACCAGCTCCGGCCCGCACAGGTACGCGTCGAGGTTGCGCCCGACGCGCCCGGTGGCGAGAGCGTGGTACCCGGGGTCGATGTAGTCCGGTCCGACCTTGTGCGGGGACACGGCGAGCCCCCGCGCGGCGAACGCGGCCATCAGCCCCGTGGCGACGGTGGTCTTGCCGCTGCCCGAGGAGGGCGCGGCGACGACCAGCCGGGGGACGGACGTCACCACTCGATGCCCCTCTGGCCCTTCTGGCCGGCGTCCATCGGGTGCTTGACCTTCGACATGTCGGTGACGAGGTCCGCGAAGTCCACCAGCTTCCCCGGCGCGTTCCGACCGGTGATCACCACGTGCTGGGTGCCGGGCCGGTCGCGCAGCACGTCGATCACCTCGTCGGTGTCGACCCACCCCCAGTGCATCGGGTACGCGAACTCGTCCAGCACGTACAGCCGGTACGTCTCGGCGGCCAGGTCGCGCTTGACCTGCTCCCAGCCCTCGCGGGCCTTCTCCTCGTTGTCCATCTGCGCGTCGCGCTGGACCCAGGACCAGCCCTCGCCCATCTTGTGCCAGTCGACGGTGCCGCCCTCGCCGGAGGCCCCGAGCACGCGCAGCGCGTTCTCCTCGCCGACCTTCCACTTCGCCGACTTGACGAACTGGAACACCCCGATCGGCCACCCCTGGTTCCAGGCGCGCAGCGCGAGCCCGAAGGCGGCCGTCGACTTGCCCTTGCCGACGCCGGTGTGCACGACGACGAGCGGGCGGTTGCGCCGCTGACGCGTCGTCAGACCGTCGTCCGGCACGACGCTCGGCTTCCCCTGCGGCATTACGCGGCCCTCTTCGACACGCCCTGCGCGTCCCGTACGTCCCTCACGAGCCCGGCGATCGAGTCCGCCCGCAGTTCGTCCAGCGTCACGGCGGTGCCGCCCAGCTCGCCGGCGAGCTTCCCGGCGAGGCCCAGGCGCACCGGCCCCGACTCGCAGTCCACGACGACCGAGGCGACCCCGTCGGCCGCGAACAGCCGTGCCGCGCGTCCGGCGAGCGCGACGGGCTCCGGCCCGCCGGTGGCCCGCCCGTCCGTCACCACGACCACCAGCGGGCGGCGCGCCGGATCGCGCAGCCGCTCCACCCGCAGCACGTCGTGGGCCTTCAGCAGCCCCGCCGCGAGCGGCGTCCGGCCGCCCGTGGGCAGCGACTCCAGGCGGGTCGCCGCCGCGTCCACCGAGGAGGTGGGCGGCAGCGCCACGTCGGCCGCCGAGCCCCGGAAGGTCACCAGACCCACCTTGTCCCGCCGCTGGTAGGCGTCGAGCAGCAGCGACAGCACGGCGCCCTTGACCGCGCCCATGCGCTGCCGGGCCGCCATCGACCCGGACGCGTCCACGACGAACAGCACGAGATTGGACTCGTGCCCCTCCCGCACCGCCTGCCGCAGGTCGTCCCGGCGCACCACCAGGCCGCGGCCCGACCGGCCGCGCGCCCGCTGGTGCGGGGCCGCGGCCTGCACGGTCGCCGCCAGGTGCAGCTTGGTGAGCGCGCCGCGCGGCCGCCGGGCGCCCGTGGTCCGGCCGTGCTCGGTGCGCGCGCGGGAGCGCCGCCCCGCGGTGCCCTCGCCCAGGCCCGGCACGGTCAGCACCTTCGTACGGAAGGGGTCCGCGGCCCGGGCGGGCTGCTGCTCGCCGCCGGAGGCCTGCGGGGACCCGCCCTCGCCGGCCTCGGGCCGCGCGCCAGTGTCACCGTCCGCCGGGGCGTCGGCCGCGTCCTGTCCGTCCTGCGGTCCCCCGGACGTGTCGGGACCGTCCTGCGGCGGCCGCCCGCCGCCACCGGGCCCGTCCGGGTCCGGGTCGTCGTCCCCGTCCCCGTCCTCGCCGGAGCCGAACTGCTCCAGCGTCTCGTCGAGCTTGTCCTCGTCCAGGCCGGGCGCGTCGAAGGGGTTGCGGCGGCGCCGGTGCGGCAGCGCCAGCAGCGCGGCCTGCCGGACGTCCTCGGCGAGCACGTCCGTACGCCCCGCCCAGGCGGCCAGCGCGGTCGCCGTGCGCGCCATCACGATGTCCGCGCGCATGCCGTCGACCTCGAAGGCCGCGCAGGTCGCCGCGATCTGCCGCAGCGCGCCGTCGCCGAGCCGCACGGACGGCAGCAGCGCGCGGGCCGCCACGATCCGCGCCCGCAGCGCCGACTCGTCCGCGCCGAAGCGCGCGGCGAAGCCCTCCGGGTCGTCGTCGTACGCGAGCCGCCGCCGGACGACCTCCACCCGCTGGTCGGGCTCGCGCGAGGCCGCGACCTCGACGGTCAGCCCGAACCGGTCGAGCAGCTGCGGGCGCAGCTCGCCCTCCTCCGGGTTCATGGTGCCGACCAGCAGGAACCGGGCGGCGTGCCGCACGGAGACGCCCTCGCGCTCGACGTAGGAGGCGCCCATGGCGGCCGCGTCGAGAAGCAGGTCGACCAGATGGTCGTGCAACAAGTTGACTTCGTCCACGTAAAGGATGCCGCGGTGCGCGTCGGCCAGCAGGCCCGGCTCGAAGGCCTTCACGCCCTCCGAGAGCGCCCGCTCGATGTCGAGCGCGCCGACGAGCCGGTCCTCGGAGGCGCCGACGGGCAGCTCGACCATGCGGGCGGGGCGGATGGCGCCGGGACCGGCCTCGTGGGGCCCGTCCGGGCACGCCGGGTCCGGCGCCGCGGGGTCGCAGGAGAACCGGCACCCGGGCACGACGTCGACCGCGGGCAGCAGCGCCGACAGCGCGCGCACGGCGGTGGACTTCGCGGTGCCCTTCTCGCCGCGCACCAGCACGCCGCCCACCGCGGGCGAGACGGCGTTCAGCAGCAGCGCCAGCCGCAGGTCGTCCTGTCCGACGACGGCCGTGAACGGATAGGGCGTGCTCACGCTGCGATCACTCCTTCGGGTGACTTGGGGAAGAGCGGCTCGTGGTCGGACCGAAGGCCGATCAAGGTGGTGGTCTGTTCCCCGCCGACGCGGGGATGATCCGAAGTCGAACCCGTGGGCTCTGCGTGGGATGACTTGCTCCCCGCCGACGCGGGGGTTTGCGGGAAGGTCACTCGTCCCCCTCCAGGTCTCCCTCGAGTTCGAGGTAGGTCGCCCGGAGCCGGTCCAGGGTCTCCTGGTCCGGTTCCGCCCACAGCCCGCGGTCCGCCGCCTCCAGCAGTCGTTCGGTGATGCCGCGCAGCGCCCAGGGGTTGGACTTCCGCATGAACTCCTGGTTCTCGGGCGAGAACACGTACTCGGCCGACAACTTCTCGTACATCCAGTCGTCGACCACGCCCGCCGTGGCGTCGTAGCCGAAGAGGTAGTCCACGGTCGCCGCCATCTCGAACGCACCCTTATAGCCATGCCTACGCATCGCGTTCATCCAGCGCGGGTTGACCACGCGCGCGCGGAACACGCGGTGGGTCTCCTCGCCCAGGGTGCGGGTCTTGACCTGGTCCGGTGTGGCCGAGTCACCCACGTAGGCCTCGGGACTCTCGCCCGTCAGGTGGCGCACCATCGCCACCATGCCGCCGTGGTACTGGAAGTAGTCGTCGGCGTCCGCGATGTCATGTTCTCTCGTATCGACATTCTTCGCGGCCACCGCGATCCGCCGGAACGCCGTCTCCATGTCGCCGCGGGCCGCGCGCCCGTCCAGGCCGCGCCCGTAGGCGTAGCCGCCCCACACCGCGTACACCTCGGCCAGGTCGGCGTCCGAGCGCCAGTTGCGGGCGTCGATCAGCGGCAGCAGGCCCGCGCCGTACGCGCCCGGCTTGGAGCCGAAGATACGGGCGGTCGCGCGCCGCCGGTCACCGTGCTCGGCGGTGTCCTCGTCGGCGTGCTTGCGGACGTAGTTCTGCTCGGCGGGCTCGTCCAGCTCCGCCACCGCCCGCACCGCGTCGTCGATCAGGCCCACCACGTGCGGGAACGCGTCGCGGAAGAAGCCGGAGATGCGGACGGTGACGTCGATGCGGGGGCGGCCCAGCTCCTGGAGGGGCACGACCTCGAAGCCGGTGACGCGGCGCGAGGCGTCGTCCCACACCGGGCGGCAGCCCAGCAGCGCCAGGATCTCCGCGATGTCGTCGCCCTGGGTGCGCATCGCGGAGGTGCCCCAGACGGTCAGGCCGACCGACTTCGGGTACTCCCCGGTGTCCTGCAGGTACCGCTGGACCAGCGAGTCCGCGAGGGACTGGCCGACCTCCCAGCTCAGTCGGGACGGGATGGCCTTGGGGTCGACGGAGTAGAAGTTGCGGCCGGTCGGCAGGACGTTGACCAGGCCGCGGGTGGGCGATCCGGACGGCCCGGCGGGGACGTAGCCGCCGTCGAGCGCCCGCAGGACGTTGCCGATCTCGTCGGTCGTCCGCTCCAGGCGGGGCACGACCTCGGTGCAGGCGAACTCCAGCACGGCGACCGCGTCCGGCAGCTCGGTGCCGAACACCTCGCGGACGAGCGCGGGGACGGCGGCGGCGTCCCACCCGCGCTCCTCCATGCCCTCCGCGACCCGCCGGCACAGCTGCTCCAGCAGGTCGATCGCGTCGGCGGCCGTACGGGACGGGCCCTCGACCAGGTCGGACAGCTCGACCGGTACCTTCACCGGCGCGCCCGGCTCCGCGAGCAGCTCCTTCTCCACCAGCCCGAAGTGCTCGGCGAGGGAGGCCCGCAGGCCCGGCAGCGCGTTCGCCTGCCCGCCCCACACCTGCGAGGCGCGCAGCACGGCGAGGACGAGGTTGACGCGCGGTTCGCCGACCGGGCCGCCGCCCAGGACGTGCAGGCCGTCGCGGATCTGCACGTCCTTGATCTCGCACAGGTAGCCGTCGATGTGCATGACGAACTCGTCGAAGTCGTCGTCGTCCGGCTGGTCGTCGACGTGCAGGTCGTGGTGGAGTTCCGCCGCCTTGACCAGCGTCCAGATCTGGGCGCGGACCGCCGGGGCCTTCGTCGGGTCCAGGTCGGAGACCAGCGCGTACTCGTCGAGGAGCTGCTCCAGCTTGGCCAGGTCGCCGTAGGTGTCGGCGCGGGCCATCGGTGGCACGAGGTGGTCGACGACGGTGGCGTGGCCGCGGCGCTTGGCCTGGGTGCCCTCGCCGGGGTCGTTGACGATGAAGGGGTAGACGAGCGGCAGGTCGCCGAGGACGGCGTCCGGGGCGCAGCCGCCGGACAGGCCGAGGCCCTTGCCGGGCAGCCACTCCATCGTGCCGTGCTTGCCCATGTGCACGATGGCGTCGGCGCCGAAACTGTTTTCCAGCCACCTGTACGCGGCCATGTAGTGGTGCGACGGCGGCATGTCGGGGTCGTGGTAGATCACGATGGGGTTCTCGCCGAAGCCGCGCGGCGGCTGGATCATCACCACGACGTTCCCGAACTGCAGGGACGCCAGCACGATGTCGTCGCCGTCGACGTACAGGGAGCCCGGCGGCTCGCCCCACGCCTGGAGCATCGCGTCCTTCAGCTCCGGGTCGAGCTCGTCGAACCAGGCCCGATAGTCGGCGAGCGGCACGCGCGCGGGGGCCGCGGCGAGCTGCTCCTCCGTCAGCCACTCCACGTCGTGGCCGCCGGCCTCGATCAGCCGGTGGATCAGCTCGTCGCCGTTGTCGGGGTACCCCTCGACGGAGTACCCGGCGCCCCGCAGGGCGTCGAGGACCCGCACCGCCGAGGCGGGCGTGTCGAGCCCGACCGCGTTGCCGACGCGCGAGTGCTTCGTCGGGTACGCGGTGAAGACCAGGGCGAGCCTCTTGTCGGCGTTCGGCTTGTGCCGCAGCCGGGCGTGGCGCACGGCGATGCCCGCGACGCGCGCCGCCCGCTCGGGGTCGGCGGCGTACACCGGCACGTCGTCGGGGCCCTGCTCCTTGAAGGAGAAGGGAACCGTGATCAGCCGTCCGTCGAACTCCGGGATGGCGACCTGCATCGCCGCGTCCATGGGGGACAGGGCGGCGTCCGACTCCTCCCACGCGGCGCGCGAGGAGGTCAGGCACAGGCCCTGGAGCACGGGGACGTCCAGCTCGGCGAGCGCGCCGACGTCCCATGCCTCCTCGTCGCCGCCCGCGGAGGCGTCCGAGGCGTGCGTGCCGCCCGCCGCGAGCACGGTGGCGACCAGCGCGTCGGCCCGGCCGAGGAGCTCGTACAGGCCCGGGTCGGCGCCGCGCAGCGAACCGCAGTACACGGGCAGCGCGTTGGCGCCCTTCTCCTCGATCGCGTCGCACAGCGTGTCGACAAAGGCGGTGTTGCCGCTGAGTTCGTGGGCGCGGTAGAAGAGCACGCCGACGGTGGGGCGGCCGTCCAGGACGGCGCGCCCGCCGTGGACGCCGTACTCCGGCATCTTCCGCGGCTCCTCGAAGCCCTCGCCGGTCAGCAGCACGGTGTCGGAGAGGAACCGGGCCAGCTCGGCGAGGTTGTCCGGGCCGCCCTCGACGAGGTACCGCAGCGCCTCGGCGACCACGCCCGCCGGGACCGACGACTCGGCCATCAGTTCGGCGTCGGGCACGGCCTCGCCGCCCAGCAGCACGGTCGGGACGCCGGACGCCTTCAGCGCGGCGAGCCCGTCCTCCCAGGCGCGTTTGCCGCCCAGGAGCCGTACGACGGCCAGGTCGGCGCCCTCGACCAGCGCGGGCAGCTCCTCGGCGACGTCCACCCGGGTCGGGTTGCCGATCCGGTAGGCGGCGCCGGAGGCACGGGCCGCCAGCAGGTCCGTGTCGGCGGTCGACAACAACAGCACAGTGCTCATGCGGGCGCTCCCGGTGCGATGAAGGGCAGTCCTCGCGGCGCGCCCGACTCGATGAGCCGCCACAGCGCGTCCGTGTCCGCGTGTTCCTCGATCAGGTCGCCGAGCCGGTCCAGCCGCTCCTCGCGCAGCGCGGCGAACGACGTGTCGGCGGCCGGCACGAAGCGGCGGCCCGCGGCGGCCGCCACCTCGCGCAGGAAGGCGCGCCGGAATCCGTCGGACTCCAGCGAGCCGTGCCAGTGCGTGCCCCAGACGGCGCCGACCCGGCAGCCGTCCAGGAAGGGCTCCCCGCCCAGCACGTCGGCGAGGCCGTGGTGGATCTCGTAGCCCTCGACGCGTTCGCCGAGCGCCTCGCCCACCGGCCTGGTCAGGGTCTTCTCACGGGCGAACCGCACCCGCACGGGCAGCAGGCCGAGCCCGTCGACGTGGCCGGCGCGCGACTCGACCTCGTCCTCGATGTGCTCGCCGAGCAGCTGGAAGCCGCCGCAGATCCCGAGCACGGGCCGCCCCTCGGCGGCGCGCCGCAGGATCGCGTCCGCGAGGCCCCGCTCGCGCAGCCACGCCAGCGCGCGGACGGTCCCGCGGGTGCCGGGGACGACGACGAGGTCGGCGTCGGCCAGCTCCTCGGGCCGGTCCACGAAGCGCACGAGCACGCCCGGCTCGGCGGCCAGCGCGTCCACGTCCGTGAAGTTGGACATCAGCGGGATCGCGCAGACGGCGACGCGCAGGACGTCCTCGCCGGCCGGCGGGGCGGTCTCCGACTCGCGCACGGCACCGCGCAGCGACACCGCCATCCCGTCCTCCTCGTCGATGCCGAGGCCGTGCCGGAAGGGCAGCACGCCGTACGAGGGGCGGCCGGTGAGGTCCTCCAGCATGTCCAGGCCCGGCGTCAGCAGCGACACGTCGCCGCGGAACTTGTTGACCAGGAACCCGGAGACCAGCGCCTGGTCCTCGCGGCTCAGCAGCGCGAGGGTGCCGAAGAAGGAGGCGAAGACGCCGCCGCGGTCGATGTCGCCGACGACGAGGACGGGCAGGCGCGCGTTCCGGGCGATCCCCATGTTCACGATGTCGGTCCGGCGCAGGTTGATCTCGGCCGGTGAGCCCGCCCCCTCGCAGATCACCGCGTCATACGTGCCCCGCAACTCGGCCAGGCACTCCAGCACCGTCCCGAGCAGCTTCTCCCGGCGCCCGCCGTGGTAGCCGCGCGCGCTCATCTCGCCCACGGGCCTGCCCATGAGCACGACCTGGCTGCTGTGGTCGCTGCCGGGCTTGAGCAGGACGGGGTTCATCAGCGCGGTGGGCTCGATCCGGCACGCCTGGGCCTGCATGGCCTGGGCCCGCCCGATCTCGGCGCCCTCGCGCGTGACGAAGGAGTTCAGGGACATGTTCTGCGCCTTGAAGGGCGCCACCTTGACGCCCCGGCGCACCAGCCACCGGCAGATCCCCGCGGTGACCACGCTCTTGCCCGCGTCGGACGTCGTCCCCGCGACCAGCAGGCCGCCGCCGCTCTCGCCGCTCATGCTCCCCCTCCTCGTGCTCCTCGTGTTCCTCGCACCGCTCCGGACCGTCCGGCGGTCCTCCTCGCGTACGCGCCCGCGGCGAGCCGCGCGCCGGCGCTCGCGGCGAGGGCCAGCCAGCCCACGCGGCGCGAGAGCCGCACGGCCCGCTCGATGTCCGCCACCTCCACGGCGCGGCCCCCGCCGTTGAGCACGGGCCGGTGCTCGACGCGGCCCCCGTAGGAGAGGGTGCCGCCGAGCCGTACGCCCAGCGCGCCGGCGAAGGAGGCCTCGACCGGGCCCGCGTTGGGGCTCGGGTGCCTGCGGGCGTCGGCCCGCCAGGCGCGCACGGCGCCGAGCGGGTTCCCGCCGGCCGCGGCGGCGAGGGCGGCGGTGAGCCGGGCGCCCGGCCAGCCGGCCACGTCGTCGAGGCGGGCGGAGGCCCAGCCGTAGCGGCGGTACCGGGGCGACCTGTGCCCGACCATGGCGTCGAGCGTGTTGACGGCGCGGAAGGCCGCGAGCCCCGGCACGCCGCCCACGGCGCCCCAGACGAGGGCGCCCACGACGGCGTCGGAGGTGTTCTCGGCGACCGACTCCACGACGGCCCGCGCGATCCCGGCCTCGTCCAGCGCCTGCGGGTCCCGCCCGCACAGGTGCGGCAGCCGCGCGCGGGCGGCCTCCACGTCCCCGGCGGCGAGCGCGGCGCCCACGGCCCGCGCCTCGCGGCCCAGCGAGGTCCCGCCGACGACGGCCCAGGTGGTGGCGGCGGTCAGCGCGACGGACGCTACGGGGGAGGTGCGGACGGCCCGCGCGGCGAGCGCGGCGCTCCCGGCGGCGGCGCCCACGCACACCGCGGTGTGCAGCGCGCCCCATCCGCGGTGGTCCCGCCACAGCTCTCGTTCCACGGCGCCCGCGGCACGGCCGAACACGGCGACCGGGTGGCCTCGGCGGGGATCGCCGAGGAGCAGGTCCCCGAGGAGGCCGGCGGCGGCACCGTACGCGTAGACGCGATCGGCACGCACGGCGTCAGCCCGCCGCTGGTCCGGGCCGTGCTCCGGTGCTCGGCGAACTGGTCCGTGGCAGGTGGCCGCACATGGCGATATGTCCTCACTCAGGGTGTCCGCGCCCTGGTTCGACGAGACCGGCGGCGAGAGTTCCTGGCTCCCGGGGACCGGTGTCCCCGGTGACAGTGGCGGGACCGCGCCGGACTTCCACCGGCTTCCTCTCCTGCCGCCGTACTTGGCCCCGGAAGTCCACCACGCCCGCCACCCCCCGTCAACTTGCCGTTGACCTGCGACGGAGGAGTGTGCTGATGCCCACACGAAACACCGGCCGTCCGGCTGTCCGGTACGCCTCCCGCGTGGCCCGGCTCACAGGCGGGACGGCCGGAACGCGCGGGCCGGCGGGACGGGGCGGGGCGCCGGAGCGGGGCGGGAACGCCTGTGGGCGGCGACCGGGGAGGCCGCCGCCCACAGGGTGTGCGGAAGGGGTCCGCGGCGAGGAGGTCCGGCCGGTGCCGGGCCTCAGGCCACGATCAGGTAGATCCCGTACGCCACGGCCGCCGCGCAGGCGGCGAAGCAGGCGTACGCGCCGGTCGCGGCCGCCGCGGCGGAGCCGCCCCGCGCCGCGGCGGTCTCCCGCTTGGCGAGGGCGACGATGCCGAGGGTGAACAGGCCCACCAGGGCCACCGTGACCACGAGGCTCACGCCGAAGACGGAGCCGAGGGCCGCCCAGTCGATTTTCATGCCGTTCGTTCCTTAGACCGTGGCCGGGCGCTGGGGCTCCGCGTCCGGGGAGGAGATGGTCGCCTTGAGCCCGCCGTCCGCGACCACGCCCGCGGGCGGCGGGGTGACCGCGGCGACCGCGGAGGTCACGACGCCCGCCGGCTCGGCGGCGGCGCCGGTGTCGTTGACGTTGTCCACCGTCACCGGCTTGCGCCGGGACAGGACCCAGATGGTGCCCGAGCCCGCCACCAGCAGCGCGCCGGTGAGGACGACGCCCCACGTGCCCTGCTTGGTGAGCAGCTCGGCGCCCGCGCCGACGAGGCCGGCGGCCGGCAGGGTCAGGCCCCACGCGGCGAACATCCGGGTCGCGGTCGACCAGCGGACCACGCCGCCCTTGCGGCCCAGGCCCGCGCCCATGACGGCGCCGGAGCACACCTGGGTGGTGGAGAGCGAGAAGCCGATGTGGGAGGAGGCCAGGATGGCGGTCGCGGCGCTGGTCTGGGCGGCGAAGCCCTGCTGCGGCGCGAGGTCGGTCAGGCCCTTGCCCATGGTGCGGATGATGCGCCAGCCGCCCAGGTAGGTGCCGAGCGCGATGGCGAGGCCGGCGGAGACGATCACCCACAGCGGCGGGTCCGAGTCCGGGACGAGCACGCCGCCGGTCACCAGGGCCAGCGTGATGATGCCCATGGTCTTCTGCGCGTCGTTGGTGCCGTGGGCGAGGGAGACCAGGCCCGCGGAGGCGATCTGGCCGGCGCGGTAGCCCTTGGAGGTGGCCCGCTCGTCGGTGCCGCGGCCGATCCGGTACGTCAGCCGGGTGGCGAGCGCGGCGGCCGCACCGGCGACGAGCGGCGCGGCGACGGCGGGGATGAGGACCTTGGTGACGACCGTCGAGCCGTTCACGGAGTCCCAGCCCGCGGACATCACGGCGGCGCCGATCAATCCGCCGAACAGGGCGTGCGAGGAGCTGGACGGCAGGCCGAGGAGCCAGGTCAGCAGGTTCCAGAGGATGGCGCCGACGAGTGCCGCGAAGATGACCTCGGGCTGGATGCCCGCTTCGTCGATGATGCCGCCGGAGATCGTCTTGGCGACCTCCACGGAGAGGAACGCGCCGACGAGATTCAGCACGGCGGACATCGCCACCGCCGTCTTGGGCTTCAGTGCGCCGGTCGAGATGGTCGTGGCCATCGCGTTGGCGGTGTCGTGGAAACCGTTCGTGAAATCGAACACGAGAGCGGTGACGATCACGATCCCGAGGAGAAGCGTGATGTGTTCCATTTACCCAGGCTTCTGTTGGACGTCAGTGGCATGTGGACCGTAGGCAGCCTGGGTGAACGGCAGATGAACTGGGGCGGGCGAGAGGGTGACCCCATGGGCGTGCCGCCACTCCGCTTGTGGGGGGAGTGGCGGCCCCGAGGCTCGAACGCAGGCGGAGCGGTCACTTCCGCCTGCGGGTTCAGCCCCGGGCGAACGCCTTGAGCCGCTTCATGGAGCCGTTGAAGAGATTCTGGTCACCCGGCAGCCGCCCGCCGTTGTCGTACTGCCAGATCGTCCAGTACTTCCAGCCGGCCGGCAGCGGGCCGGGCGACGAGCCGTAGCGGGCGAGCCACAGCGCGTGGTCCGCGCCGAACACCTTGCTGCGGCCGGTGCACGTGTTCCACCAGTGGGTGGTCGTGTAGATCACCGGGCGCCGGCCCGTCCGCCGCTTCACCTCGTCGCTGAAGCTCTTGATCCAGTGGACCATCCCGGCCTTGCTCAGGCCGTAGCACTTCTTGCGGCCGTACGGGTTGTACTCGATGTCGAGCGCGGGCGGCAGGGTCCGGCCGTCCGCGCTCCAGCCGCCGCCGTTGCGCACGAAGAACGCGGCCTGCTTCTTGCCCGACGACCGGTTCGGCACCGCGAAGTGGTAGGCCCCGCGGATCAGGCCCGCGTCCCGCGACCCGGTGTACTGCCGGCCGAAGTGCGGATTGCGGTACGTGTGCGACTCCGTCGCCTTCACGTACACGAACGACGCGCCCTTGCTCTTCGCGCTCTTCCAATTGATCTTCTTCTGGTGCGAGGAGACGTCGTGCCCCCGCGGCGGGCCCGCCGCCGCGGCCGGCACCTCGGCGAGCACGGTCCCCAGGACGAGCGCCGCCGCGGAGGCAGCGGCGACCCGGGCACGGTGACGGGACGATTTGTGATTACAAGCCATGTTTCCCCCCGGAATGACGGCGTGCGTGAAAAATCGTCCAGAGATTACTGGAATCTTCATGCACTCGCGTCCCGTGCCGAGCACGGGTGTCCGGCATCGGCCAAAACGCTCAACAACCCGTGCAAGCGCCCGCGCGCCCTTACGGACCTGCCGCCTCCGCCCTAGAGTGCGCGCGCCCGGGCCCCTCGGCGGCCCGGTCCGGCGGGAGGGCGGAACGGCCGGGCAGAGACGGAGCACGAGGGACGGTGGGGGCGTGGGGGACGGGCGGCGCGGGGGCGCGCAGGGCGCGCGTGACGCGCACGAGGCGGAGGCAGCGGCGGGGGAGGACCTCGTCGCCAAGGCCCGCCGCACCGTCCGCGACGGACTCGTGGTCGGCACGTCCGGCAACGTCTCCGTACGGGTCGGCGGCACCGTCCCGGTCACGCCGACCGGCGTGCCGTACGACCGCCCGGGGCCGTCGGACGTCCGCGGGGCCGGCCTCCCGGACGGGCGCCGGGTGCCCGGCCGGCTGCGCCCGACCGGTGAACTCCCCCTGCGCCTCGCCGTGTACCGGGCCGCGGACGCGCGGGCCGCCGTCCACGCCCACGCCGTGCACGTCGCCGCCGTCTCCGCGCTCGTGCCGAAGCTGCCGCCCGCCCACTGCGTGACCGCCGCCCTCGGCGGGCCCGTCCGCGTCGCGCCCTGCGCGGCCCACGGCGCCGGGAAGTTGGCCGAGAACGCGCTGCGGGCCCTCGCCGCCCGCACCGCCCGCCCCCTGCGGAACCACGGCACCCTCGCGTACGGCGCCACGCTCGCGCAGGCGTACGACCGGACCGCGCAGCCGGAGTGGATGTGCCGCCTCCGGCTCACCGCCTCCTCCGTGCCCGGCCGCTCCCCGGCGCTGCTGTCCCCGGAGCAACCGGCGGAGGCGGCGGAGCGGCTGCGCGATTGCGGACAGCCGGGCTAGCCGCGCGGGAACGGGGCACCCTCCTGTGTGACCAGGGACCCCGGCCCGGCGGGGGACCATCACCCCGAGCCCGCCCCCCGCTGGCCGACCGCGGGCCCCGTCAGGAGACTGTTATCCGTGCGTACCGTGAAAGCGACCGCCGCAGCCGTCACCGTCGCCCTCGCCGCCGGGGCGGCCTCCGTCGCGGCCGGCCGGCTCGCCAGCGACGCCGCCCTCAAGGCACCCCCGAACGGACCGCTGCCCGGCGACTCCCGGCTCACCGTGCACGCGACCGCGGCCGGGCAGATCACGCTCACCCGGGACCTGGCCTCCCTGCGCTCCGGGGTGTACGGCCTGGCGGGTGACGACCTGCACGCCGTCGTGGGGCCCGTGCTCGAAGCGGTGCCGCACACCGCCGACACGGTCGTGCGCCGCCTGGAGCGCGTCACGTACGGCACTCCGGCGTGCGGCGACACGGTGTGGTTCACCCCGCAGGTGTACAGCGGCGACCCGCGGACCGCGCTCGGCCTGGACTTCGAGGACGTGGAGATCCCGGGCGAACTCGGCCCGCTGCCCGCCTGGCACGTGCCCGCCGCCCGCAATCTGTGGGTCATCGCCGCGCACGGCCTCGGCACGACCCGCGAACTCTCCCTCAACGTGATGGAGTTCCTGCACCGGCAGCAGTTCCCCGTCCTCGCCCTGGCCCACCGGGGCGACGCCGGCGCGCCCCGGTCCCCCGACGGCCTCGGCCACCTGGGCGAGACGGAGTGGCGCGACCTCGACGCGGCCGTGCGGTACGCCGTGCGCAACGGCGCGGAGCGCGTGGTCCTGCACGGCTGGTCCACGGGGGCCACGATGGCGCTGCGCACGGCCGCGTACTCGGCCCGGCGGGACCGGATCGCCGGAGTCGTCCTGGACTCGCCCGTCCTGGACTGGGAGGCGACGCTGCGGGCGCTGGCCCGGGCCCGCCGGACGCCCGGCGTCCTGCTGCCGCTGGCCGTCCGCGCCGCGCAGGGGCGCACCCGGATGCGCGGCGACCGCCCGGACGCGGCCGCCGACCCCGCGGACGTCAAGGTCCCGACGCTGGTGCTGCACAGCCCGGACGACACCGTCGCCGCCTACGGACTGTCCCGCCGGCTCGCCGACCGCCGGACCGACCTGGTCAGCCTGCGCACGGTCCCGGACGCCCCGCACGGTGCCACGTGGAACGCCGACCCGGCCGCCTACGAGGAGGCGCTGCGCCGCTTCCTCGTACCGCTGATGTGAGCACGGGGGCGGAGGCGCGGGTTCGCCGTCCCCACGGGGCGCCGCGGACCCGCCGCCCCGGTGGCCGGGGTCCGCGGACACGGCGGCCGGGGTCGCGGACATGACGGCCGGGGTCGCGCCCCGGTGGTGCCGGCGGGGCAACGGTGTCGGAGGGGTGGTGGCCGTCCGCTCCCGGATGCGCCCGCGCACGCTCCGGAAGCGCCCTTTCCGTCGCGGTTGGGGAGGGTTCCGTTCGGGGGTGGACCGGCTCCGGCAGGGCGGCGCGCACCTGCGTCGACACCGGTTCGCGGACCCCTCTGACAGCCCGCCACAGCGTTCCGTTTGGGTTTTCGGACCGTCAACCGGAAGACTGCACCCGTGACGTCCCGTATCCCGCGCGACTCCAGGCTCCGACTCGTCCGCCCGCGACCCCTGGCCGCCGCCCCACGAGCCATGACCCCACGGCCCTCGCGCCGCCCCGCGCCCCGGCCCCCCGAGGGCACCCCGGCACCCGCGGAGCTGGCCAGGACGGCGCGAGCCCAGCTGGCCGGCGCGGTGCGCGTCGCCCGCTGGGCCGACGCCGCCCTCAACCCGGGACGCGGCCGCATCGGCGCGGCCCCCGACGACAAGGGCACCCTCTCCGACGCGACCGCCCTGCGGGCCGCCGGGGAGCTGGGCCTGACCCCGGCTCAGGTCCGCGCGGACTGGGACACGGCCCGCCTCGCCGGGCTCATCGAGGTGCACGGCGACAGCGCCCGCCCCGGCTGGCGGCTGCGCGCCTGGGACCGCGACGACAGCGCCGTGCTGCGCGGCTGGGTCGCCCTCTTCGACGCCTGGTCGATCGCCCACCCCGGCCCCGACGGCCGCGAGCCCGCCGCCGTCGCCGAGGTCGTCTCCGCGATGCCGCAGGTGCTCTCCTTCCTCCAGCTCTCCGCGGGCCCCGTCCCCGTCGAGCAGCTGCTGGACCTGCTGGAGCAGCGCGTCACGGAGCTGCGCACCGAGCGCTGCGAGGTGCCCTACGGCCCCCGCGCCGAGCCCGCGTCCGCGGACGAGGCCGCGGCGGCGGCCGGGACCGGCGGGGGCGCGGACGCCGAGCCCGGCGCCGACGAGGCCCCGCTCCCGGTCCTGCTCGACTGGGCCCTGGGCGCCCTGGCCGCCGTGGGTGCTCTCACCTGCGCCGACGGCCACGCCGAACTCACCCCGCTGGGCAGCTGGGCGGTGTGGGTCAAGCTGGAGCAGATCTGCGTGGCCGCGCAGAGCCCCGCCGGGAACATCGAGCAGTCCGCCGAGGACATGCTCCGCGGCTGCGCCCGGCTCCGCCCGAACGCCGCCCGCGCCGAGTACCGCGCCTGGCTCGCCGCCCGCCCGGTCGGCAGCGCGGTCACCGAGCTGATCGAGGCCGCCCGCGGCGAGGACGCCCTGCTGCGCGGGCTCGCCTTCGAGGCGCTGCGCGTGGTCGGCGCCCCCGCCGAGCCCGACGTGCGCGCCGTGGTGACGGAGACGCCGCTGCGCCCGTACGCCCTGCTGTGGCTCGCCGAGCACGACGGCCACGACCCCGAGGACGCCCACGAGGTGCTCACCCGGGAGGAGGCCACCTGGCTCTGGGTGGACACGGCCGCCGCCGTCGCCGACCACGGCGAGGCCCCGCTGCTCGTGCGCCACCTGGAGGCCGCGGTCCAGCCCACCGTGCCCGCGCTGCTGGAGGAGGTCCGCGCCGTCGGACACCCCCGCACCGTGCAGGTCCTGGTCGCCCTCGCGGCCGCCCACCCCGACCCGGCCCTCGCCAAGGCCGTGCGGCGCGCGGCCTTCCAGGTGCACACCGGGGGGAGCTGAGCGGCGGGCCTCGCCGGCCTTGCCGAGCGGGAAGCGGCGGTGCCCGCCGGGCACCGCCTTCCCCTTCCGGCCCGCTTCCCCCGCCCGCCCCGCCTCTCCCTTGCAGCCCCGCTCCCCCCTTCCGGCCCCGGCGCCCGCGGACCGGCCCGCCCGAGGGCAGAAAAAGTGGTTGCAGTACCCCGTTAGACTGGCTCCATGGCCATTCTCCTCGCGCATTAGACGGCGGGAACGTCCGCCCGCGCCGCCCGCAGGCGGCGCGCCGAGCGCCCCGCGCTCCTCCCGTCCACCCCGCCCCATCCCGCCCTGGAGTCTGTCCGTGATTTCCGCCTCCGGTATCGAGCTGCGCGCCGGTGCCCGCGTCCTCATCGAGTCCGCCACCTTCCGCATCGCCAAGGGCGACCGCATCGGCCTGGTCGGCCGCAACGGCGCCGGCAAGACGACCCTGACCAAGGTCCTCGCCGGCGAGGGCATCCCGGCCGCCGGCACCGTCACCCGCTCCGGCGAGGTCGGCTACCTCCCGCAGGACCCGCGCACCGGCGACCTCGACGTGCTCGCCCGCGACCGCATCCTCTCCGCGCGCGGCCTGGACACCCTGATCCGCAAGATGCGCGAGAACGAACAGCGCATCGCCAACGGCCAGGGCGCCACCCGCGAGAAGGCGCTGCGGCAGTACGAGCGCCAGGAGACGGAGTTCCTCACCAAGGGCGGATACGCCGCCGAGGCCGAGGCCGCCACCATCGCCGCCGCGCTCAACCTCCCCGACCGTGTGCTCGGCCAGCCCCTGCACACGCTCTCCGGCGGTCAGCGCCGCCGCATCGAGCTGGCCCGCATCCTCTTCTCGGACGCCGACACACTGCTGCTCGACGAGCCGACCAACCACCTCGACGCCGACTCGATCACCTGGCTGCGCGACTACCTCAAGACCTACCGCGGCGGCTTCATCGTCATCTCCCACGACGTCGACCTCGTGGAGACGGTCGTCAACAAGGTGTTCTACCTGGACGCCAACCGCTCGACGATCGACATCTACAACATGGGCTGGAAGCTCTACCAGCAGCAGCGCGAGGCCGACGAGAAGCGCCGCAGGCGCGAGCGTCAGAACGCCGAGAAGAAGGCCGCCGCCCTGAACGCGCAGGCCGACAAGATGCGCGCCAAGGCCACCAAGACCGTCGCCGCGCAGAACATGGCCCGCCGCGCCGAGCGCCTGCTGTCCGGCCTGGAGGACGTCCGCCAGTCCGACAAGGTCGCCAAGCTCCGTTTCCCCGAGCCCGCGCCCTGCGGCAAGACCCCGCTCATGGCCGAGGGGCTGTCGAAGTCGTACGGCTCCCTGGAGATCTTCACCGACGTCGACCTGGCGATCGACAAGGGCTCGCGCGTCGTCATCCTCGGCCTCAACGGCGCGGGCAAGACGACCCTGCTGCGGCTGCTCGGCGGTGTCGAGAAGCCCGACACCGGCCAGGTGATCCAGGGCCACGGCCTCAAGCTCGGCTACTACGCCCAGGAGCACGAGACCCTCGACCCCGACCGCACGGTCCTGGAGAACATGCGCTCGGCCGCGCCCGACATGGACCTCGTCGAGGTCCGCAAGGTGCTCGGCTCCTTCCTGTTCTCCGGCGACGACGTCGACAAGCCCGCCGGGGTGCTCTCCGGCGGCGAGAAGACCCGGCTCGCCCTGGCCACGCTCGTCGTGTCGTCCGCGAACGTGCTGCTCCTCGACGAGCCGACGAACAACCTCGACCCCGCCAGCCGCGAGGAGATCCTCGGCGCGCTGCACACCTACAAGGGCGCGGTCGTCCTGGTCACCCACGACGAGGGCGCCGTCGAGGCGCTGCAGCCCGAGCGCATCATCCTGCTTCCCGACGGGGTGGAGGACCTGTGGGGCTCGGACTACGCGGACCTCGTCGCCCTGGCCTGACCGCGGAGCGCCGGTGCCCGTCCGGTCACCGGACGGGCACCGGCGGCCCCGGAACGGGCCGCGCGGGCGGCCGAACGGGCGCCTCCGGCGGCCCGCCGCGCCTCCGCCGGACGGTGGACGATCATCCGCGCGTGATCGAATGACTGATCCACTGCGTATGGATCATTCGGCCGATCCGTGATCCGCCATCTGCGTGAGATCTCCTCATACCGAGGTGTGTCATACACGGATTTCGCGGCCGCGTCCCTTCTTCTCGAAGGTTCGGCCGGTGTACGCCGCTGACCTGGAAGTTCGCCCGCGGGCCCGTCCGCCGCAGGCTCCGGGGCGCGCCCGGAAGGAATTGTTCCGCCGGGCGGGACGCGCCGTCGCGGCCCGAATACAGTGCGACGTACCTTGCCGAATGGGTGGCCAGGAAGCTCATGAGGGGTGATCATGAGAGTCCAGAGCGCACTTCCCATGAGGAGGCACGGGTGGCCGAGACTCTGAAGAAGGGCAGCCGGGTGACCGGCGCCGCGCGCGACAAGCTCGCGGCAGACCTGAAGAAGAAGTACGACTCCGGTGCGAGCATTCGGGCACTGGCCGAGGAGACCGGCCGCTCGTATGGCTTCGTCCACCGGATGCTCAGCGAGTCGGGTGTCACGCTCCGAGGGCGTGGCGGAGCGACCCGCGGCAAGAAGGCCGCCTCGTCCTGAGCGGGGCGGTCCTGATGTACCTCCACGGGTGACCACCCGGTCGGTCATCACGCCGACCGGGTGGTTACTGTGCAGTCACTTACGGGTGCCCGACACGGCACCCGCCCGACCGCACGCATCGGAGGCGCCGTATGGCTTCGCTCGACCCGGTACTCGACAAGGACGGCGTACGGCTCGTCGTCGACGAGGCGATCGCCACGGTGACGCTGACCAATCCGGCCAAGCGCAACGCCCAGAGCCCCGCCCTGTGGCGGGCCCTGGCCGAGGCCGGGCGGCTGCTGCCGGGCACGGTGCGGGTCGTCGTGCTGCGCGGCGAGGGCAAGTCCTTCTCCGCGGGGCTCGACCGGCAGGCGTTCACGCCCGAGGGGTTCGACGGCGAGCCGTCGTTCCTCGATCTGGCGCGCGGCTCGGACGAGGCCCTGGACGCCACGATCGCCGAGTACCAGGAGGCCTTCACCTGGTGGCGGCGCAGCGACATCGTCTCCGTCGCCGCCGTCCAGGGGCACGCCATCGGCGCCGGCTTCCAGCTGGCGCTCGCCTGCGACCTGCGCGTCGTCGCCGACGACGTGCAGTTCGCGATGCGCGAGACCAGCCTGGGCCTCGTGCCCGACCTCACCGGCACGCATCCGCTCGTCGGCCTCGTCGGTCACGGCCGCGCGCTGGAGATCTGCCTCACCGGCCGGTTCGTCCACGCCGAGGAGGCGGAGCGCATCGGCCTGGCCAACCTCGCGGTGCCCGCCGGGCAGCTCGACGACGCCGTACGCGATCTGACGGCCGCTCTGCTCGCGGCGCCGCGCGACGCCGTCGTCGAGACGAAGGCGCTGCTCCAGGGCGCGCGGGAGCGCACGTACGAGGAGCAGCGGGCCGCCGAGCGCGCCGCCCAGGGACGCCGGCTGCGCGACCTGGCGGGCCTCGGCGACTGAGCCGGGGTGCGGAGGGACGGGACCGGGCGGGTGACGCACGGCCCGTGCGTCACCCGCCCGGTCCCGTACCTCCGCTGTCGTCGCCCGGCCCTTGGCCCCTGCGCCCGCCCCCTCCGCTCCGGCCTCCGCGGTCCTCCGCTCCCGCCTCCGCCGTCGCCGGTTCTCACCGGTCCGGGGACGCCTCGTCGCCCACCTCGGTCACCAGCACGGCCACCGAGGGGTGGTCCGGCAGCGCCGCGGTGACCGCCGAGCGGACCGCGCGGGCCACGTCCAGCGTGCGGATGTCCGCGGCGACGGCCGCCTCGACGCGGACGTGACGGCGCGGCAGGGCCGTGCCGGCGGGCCGCTGCTCGATCTGCACGGCCCGGCCCCGGCCGCCGAGCACGCCGGTCAGCCGGACCACGCCGGGTACGGCGCGCGCGGCGGCCGCCACCCGCGCCTCGTCCCCGGAGGGACCCCCGCCGTCGCCGGGGCCGTCGTCCTCCCCGGCGTCCCCGTCGGCGGCCGGTCCGTCCGGCGGCCCGGACCGCGTCGCCCGTTCGGACCCGTGGAGCCCGTTTTTCCCACCGGGCCGCCCGGGCCCCGCGCCGCCTCCGTGCGCGCCCGTGCCCGCCGCCTCGCCCTCGTCCTCGGTCCCGTCCCCGCCGAGCAGGCCGGTCACGCGCAGGTCCAGCTCCGCGACCGTCAGCCCGAGCCGCTCCGCCGCGGCGCCGGCCAGGGCGGCGCGCAGCCGGGCCGCGGTCGACGGGAGCGGCTCGCCGTGCGCGAGGACCGCGTCGAAACCGGCGTCCAGCCGCAGCGGGCCGGGCGGCAGCGCGCCCGGCGGCCGGGGCACGGCGTCGTCGTACGGGCCGTCCGGTTCGGCGGGCGAGAAGCGCAGCGCGCCCAGGCGCACGCCCGGCAGGTGCCGGACCGCGCGGCGCAGCACCGCCTCGGCCGCCGACTCGGTGAGCCACGCGCCGTCGCGCGGTCCGCCCAGGGGGAGGAGCCGGCCGAGGCCGAGTTGTCGCCGAACCGCCCGTGTCCATCCGTCCGCCGTCATTGCTCCAGCCTGCCGCATCCACGGGGCGTATCGGGGCAACCCCGCATAGTGTGGACGAAGAAACAGCGACCGGAAGGGGCGTAGGGCGATGACCGAACCCACGCAGCGCAAGCGGTCCGAGGCTTCCGGCGAGACGGACCCCGCCGAGACCTCGCAGACCCGGAAGGCCGGCGGAGCGCGGCACAGCGGCGGAGACCCGGGCACCCGCGGGCGGACCACCATCGCCGACGGCGTGGTCGAGAAGATCGCCGGCCTCGCCGCCCGGGACGTGCTGGGCGTGCACGCCCTGGGCAGCGGTCTGTCCCGCACCTTCGGCGCCGTGCGCGACCGGGTGCCCGGCGGTGGCGCCAAGTCCGTCACGCGCGGGGTGAAGGCCGAGGTCGGCGAGGTGCAGACGGCCCTCGATCTGGAGATCGTCGTGGAATACGGCGTGTCGATCGCGGACGTGGCCCGCGCGGTGCGGGAGAACGTGGTGACGGCAGTGGAACGGATGACGGGCCTGGAGGTCGTCGAGGTCAACATCGCCGTGAGCGACGTCAAGCTGCCCGAGGAGGAGGAAGAGGAGCAGGAGTCCCGGCTCCAGTGACGCCCCCGCGGTGCCGCCGTTCGCACCGCGGGCGTCCAGGGGCCCGTACGTCAGCCGTGCCGTGTCACCGGGGCAAGAGGGGTGACGGCACGCCGGTTCCGCCGAGGAGCGCAACATGAGCATGGCCGTGGTCGGCATGATCGCCGGGATGGCGCTGGGCTTCGCCGGGTACTTCGGCGGATTTGGCGCCTTCCTGCTGGTGGCGGCGCTGGGCGCCATCGGCTTCGTCGTGGGCCGGTTCCTGGAGGGGGACCTGGACCTCGGCGACCTCTTCCGCTCCCGTGACGACCGCCGGCGGTGACGCGGGTGACCGGTGAGCCCTCCGGGGCCGGCGACGCCGGGTCCGCACGCTCCGCGGGCGGGGTCGTCCCGCCGGCCGAGCGCGGTGCGACCCGGATCGCCGACCGGGTCGTCGCGGGGATCGCCGCGCAGGCCGCGCGGGAGGCGCTGGGGCACCTGCCGCCGGACGTGGCGCGGCCGCACACCGGCGTGGAGGTGCGCCACGGCACGGCGCGCGTCCGCGTCGTGCTCGAACTCGACTACCCCTGCGACGTGGGCGGACGGTGCGCCGCCGTGCGCCGCCGGGTCGCCGAGAGGGTGGAGGAACTGGCGGGCCGGAGGGTGACCGAGGTCGCCGTCCGGGTCGAACGGCTGCACCTGGTACCGCCGCACGGCGCGGCACAGGGGAGGACGCGATGAGCGAGTCCCAGGGCTTCCAGGGGCCCGAGGACGCCGGGAGCACCCGGCAGATGTCCGCCGCCGAGCGGCCGGCGGGCGGCGAACTCGGCCAATCCGTGTCGGCCGCGGCCTACGAACCGCGGCCGGTTCCCGACGTGCCGCCGCGGGGCGGCGGCCGCTTCTGGTCCGTCCGGCGCGTTCCCGCGGGCGTGCTCGCCCTGCTCCTCGCGGCGGGCGCCGGGCTTCTGCTGTACGACGTCGTCGCCGTGCGCGCGGGCCGGACGGCGGGCGGCTGGCGCCGGGCCGCGGCCGACGCGCTCGCCGAGCGGCCCCTCGACGACGTGTGGGTGCTCGCCGGGGCCGCGCTCGCCGCCGCCCTCGGCCTGTGGCTGCTGCTGCTCGCCGCGACGCCCGGCCTGCGGCGGCTGCTGCCGATGCGGCGCACCCACCCGGAGGTGCGGGCCGGCCTGTACCGCGGCGCGGCCGGGCTGGCGCTGCGCGACCGGGCCATGGAGGTGCCGGGGGTGCGCTCGGTCCGGGTGCGGATGCGGCGCAGGAGGGCCGACGTGCGGGCCGTCTCCCACTTCCGCGAACTGGACGACGTACGGGCGGACCTGGACGCCGCGCTCGCCGACGGCGTACGGGGGCTCGGGCTGGCGCGGCCGCCCCGGCTCTCGGTGCGCGTCGCGCGGCCGGGCCGGAAGGGGTGAGGACCGTGCTGAGGGTGGTCAACCGGGTGCTGCTGGGACTGGCCGGGCTGGTGCTCGTCGTGCTGGGCGGGTCGGTGCTCGCCGTCGGCCTCGGCGTGCGGCCGCCGTCGTGGTGGGTCCACGACGGGCCGCGGGACGTGCTGCTGAGCGACGCGGACCGGACCCGGTGGCGGGCCGAGGGCTGGTGGTGGCCCACGGTCGTCGCCGTCCTCGCCGTCTGCCTGCTGCTGGCGCTGTGGTGGCTGGTGGCCGTGGTGCGGCGGCGCCGGCTCGGCGAGGTGCTCGTCGACACGGGCGACGGCGAGGGGGCGCTGCTGCGCGGCCGGGCCCTGGAGGGCGTCCTGATCGGGGAGGCCACGCGGCTCGACGGCGTGGCGGCGGCCCACGGGCTGCTGACCGGGCGGCGCAGGGCCCCGCGGGCGCGCCTGCGGCTGGCGCTGGAGCCGCACGCCAGTCCCGCGGACACGCTGGACCGGCTCACCGGCGGCGCGCTCGCCCACGCCCGCGACTCGGCCCGCCTGCCCGCGCTGCCCGCGGAGGTCCGGCTGCGCGAGGTGAGCCACCGCGCGCGCCGGGTGAGCTGAGCCCGCGGGCCCGCGACCGCCGCGGCCCGCGGACCGGTGCGGACCCGCGGGCCGGACTCGCGGCCCGTGGACCGGGCGGACCCGCGGGGCGTGGACCGGTGCGGGCCCGCGGCCCGTGGGCCGGGGTGGGCTGCCGGGGTCAGAAGCCGTGGCGGAAGCCGCCGTCCACCGGGAGCATGACGCCCGTCAGGTACGACGCCGCGGGGGAGAGCAGGAACGCGGCCGTGCGGCCGAACTCCTCCGGGGTGCCGTAGCGGCGCAGCGGGATACGGGACTCGTGGGCCGCGCGGGCGGCCTCGGGGTCGGGGGACAGGCCGTCGAGCTCCCGGACGCGGTCGGTGTCGATGCGGGCCGGGAGCAGGCCGACCACGCGGATGCCGCGCGGGCCCAGCTCGTCCGCGAGGGACTTGGCGAAGCCCGCGAGGCCGGGGCGCAGGCCGTTGGAGATGGTCAGGCCGGGGATCGGTTCGTGCACCGAGCCGGAGAGCACGAAGCCGATGACGCCGCCCTCGCCCAGCTCCGCCGCGGCCGTGCGGGCCAGCCGCACCGCCCCCATGAAGACCGACCGGAACGCCGCCTCCCACTGCTCGTCGGTGGTGTCGGCGACGAAGCCGGGCGCGGGACCGCCGACGCTCACCAGCACGCCGTCGAAGCCGCCGAAGTGCTCGCGCGCGGCCGCGACCAGCCGCTCCGCGGCCCCGGGGTCCGCGTTGTCGGCGGCGACGCCGACGGCGTCCGGGCCCAGCGCGGCCGCCGCGTCGGCGACGGTCCCCTCGTCCCGGCCCGTGACGACCACCTTGGCGCCGTCCGCGACCAGCGCGCGGGCGGTGGCGTTGCCCAGGCCCCGGGTGGCGCCGGTGACGACGTAGACACGGTCCTTCAGTCCAAGATCCATGGCCTTATCCTGCCTGGTCCGTGCCGTACAGGGCGAGAGCGGTGCCGACCAGGCCGATGTGGCTGAACGCCTGCGGGAAGTTGCCGAGGTGGCACTCGGCCACCGGGTCGTACTCCTCCGCGAGCAGTCCCACGTCGTTGACCAGCCCCACCAGCCGCTCGAACAGCTCGCGCGCCTGGTGCGTACGGCCCGTCAGGTGCAGCGCGTCCGCGAGCCAGAACGAGCACACCAGGAACGTGCCCTCGCCGCCCGGCAGTCCGTCGACGGACGCGCGGTCCTCCGAGTAGCGGCGCAGCAGGCCCTTGTGGCCCAGCTCCTCGCGCACCGCGTCGACCGTGCCGACGACGCGCGGGTCGTCCGGCGGCAGGAAGCCGATCTGCGGGATGAGCAGCAGCGCCGCGTCCAGGTCCGCCGAGCCGTAGTACTGGGTGAAGGTGTTGCGCTCCGCGTCGTAGCCCTGCTCGCACACCTCGCGGTGCACCTCGTCGCGCATCGCCCGCCAGCGGTCCACGTCACCGGGCAGCCGGGGGTCCTCCTCCATCGCGCGGACCGTGCGGTCGGCGGCCGCCCACGCCATCACCTTGGAGTGCACGAACTGGCGGCGGGGGCCGCGCACTTCCCACAGCCCCTCGTCGGGCTCCCGCCAGTTCTCGTGCAGGAACTCCATCAGGGCCAGCTGGAGCTGCCACATGTGCGGCTCCAGCGGCAGGCCCGCGGCGCGCGCCAGCGACAGGGAGTCGATCACCTCGCCGTACACGTCGAGCTGGAGCTGGCGCGCGGCCTCGTTGCCGGACCTGACCGGCTTGGACCCGGCGTAGCCCGGCAGCCACGACAGCTCCTCCTCGGGCAGCCGGCGCTCGCCCGCCAGGCCGTACATGATCTGCAGGTCCGCCGGGTTGCCGGCGGCGGCCCGCAGCAGCCAGTCGCGCCAGGCGGCGGCCTCCTCGCGGTAGCCGGCCGCCAGGAGGGCGCCGAGGGTGAGCGTGGAGTCGCGCAGCCAGCAGTAGCGGTAGTCCCAGTTGCGCACGCCGCCGATCTCCTCCGGCAGGGAGGTGGTCGGGGCGGCCACGATGCCGCCGGTCGGCTCGAAGGTCAGGGCCTTGAGGGTGATCAGGGAGCGGACGACCTCGTCCCGGTACGGGCCGTCGTAGCGGCAGCGCGCCGCCCACGCACGCCAGTCGTCGAGGCTGTGGCGCAGCGCCTCGTACGGGTCCACCAGCGGGGGGCGCGGTTCGTGCGAGGGGTGCCAGGTCAGCACGAAGGCGACCCGCTCGCCCTCGGCGACCGTGAACTCCGCGTGCGTGCCGAAGTCCTCGCCCCACGTGCGGACCTGGGGCTCGCTGCGCAGCCACACCGAGTCGGGGCCCGCGACGGCCACCCGGTGGCCGTCGGCCCTGCGCATCCACGGCACGACCGAGCCGTAGTCGAAGCGGAGGCGGAGGGTGCTGCGCATGGTCACCCGGCCCTCGACCCCCTCGACGATGCGGACGACGTCGGGGGCGCGGTCGCGCTGGGGCATCAGGTCGGTGACGCGCACCGTGCCCTCGTCGGTCCGCCAGATCGTGTCGAGGACGAGGGAGTCCTTCCGGTAGGCGCGGCGCGTGCAGTCGCCGGCGCCGTCGGGCGCGAGCCGCCAGTGGCCGTTC
This sequence comes from Streptomyces minutiscleroticus, assembly GCF_014650875.1. Lineage (GTDB taxonomy): Bacteria > Actinomycetota > Actinomycetes > Streptomycetales > Streptomycetaceae > Streptomyces > Streptomyces minutiscleroticus. The sequence continues at coordinate 39,247 of NZ_BMVU01000016.1, read as the reverse complement.
CGCTCGTCGCCGAGCAGGGCCGCGAAGCAGGCCGCCGAGTCGAAGCGGGGCAGGCAGAGCCAGTCGATGGACCCGTCCCGCCCGACGAGGGCGGCGGTCTGGTGGTCGCCGATGAGCGCGTAGTCCTCAATGGGTCGGTGCACGGTTCACGGGTTCCCGGCCGGTCCGGGGGGCAATCCGGGTCGGCCGTGGGCGAACGGCAAGACAGCGACTGGTGAACGGTTTTGGGGTTTTTGCGCACCTTGGGGCGAAGCCCGGACGGGGCACGGGGGGCGGTCGCCGAACGCGCCGAGCGCGGGCGGCTCCGCGCCCGGCCCCCGCACGGGCGGTGCCCCGGCCCCGCATGGGCGAGGGGCGGCCGCGCGCGGGCGGGCGGCCGTACGCGGACGGAGGCGGGACCCCGCGGACGTACGAGGGCAGGACCTCATGGGCGTACGGAGACAGGACCCGGTGGGCGTCGGAGGTGCGGGCCGTGGGCGGGCGCGGGCGGGGACCGTGCGCGGGTGCGCCGGACCGGTCCCGGGTCACGCCGGTGCGGTGGCCGCCTCGGAGGAGTCGGACTCGGACTCGGAGCCGGCGCCGGCATCGGCCTCCGCCTCGGCCGCGGCGGCCGCCTCCGCCCGGTCGCGGCGCTCGCGGCGGACCAGGATCACCCAGCCGACGGGGACGCCCGCGGCGAACAGCCACCACTGGACCGCGTACGCCATGTGCGGTCCGATGCCGCTGTGGTCGGGCTCGGCGATCAGCTGCGGGGAGCCGTCGGCGGGCTCGGGTGCCGTCATCTCGATGTAGCCGCCCAGGACCTCCTTGCCGAGGAGCTCGGCCTGCTGCTCGCTGTTGATCAGCATGACCTGCCGGTCGGGCAGGCCCTTGAGGTCCTTGATGCCGCTCGCCGCCGTCGTCTGGTCGGCCATCAGCCGGCCGGTGACGGTGGTCTCGCCCCGCGCGGGCGCGGGGATCCGCGGGAACTCGGTCTGCCGCTCGTCCGCGGGGATCCAGCCGCGGTTGACCAGCAGCACCCGGCCGTCGTCCAGGACGAACGGGGTCAGGACGTGGTAGCCGACCTTGCCGTCGTTGTCGGTGCGGCGCCGCACCACGACCTCGTGGCCGGTGTCGAAGCGGCCCTTCGCGGTCACTCTCCGGTACAGGTCCTCACGGGCGACCTCCCGCCCGGGCGCGGTGAGCGACTCGGCCGGCACCGGCTCCGCCGCGAGCGACTCCGAGATCAGCTCGTTCTGCGCGACGCGGTGCTCGTGGCGGTGCAGCTGCCAGAAGCCCAGCTCGATCATCGTCGGGATGAGCGCGAGGGCGAGGAGGGTGAGGATCACCCACTGCCGGGACAACAGGAAGCGGTACACCCCACGACCGTACAACTCGGTCACGGGGTGCCGGCGCCCAGGGTGCCCCGGGCGTGGCTCAGACCCGGTCGACGATGCCCGTCCTCCCCTCCGAGCGGGCGCAGTGCGCCCCGCAGTACCAGTGGCCCTCCGCCTCGACCCCCTGGCCGATGATCTGGACGCGACAGTGCTCGCAGAGGGGCGCCATGCGGTGGATGGCGCAGGCGAAGCAGTCGAAGACGTGCACCGCGTCCTGCGCGTGCACCTCGAACGTCATGCCGTAGTCGTTTCCGCAGACCTCACAACGTGCCATGCGCCACAGGGTGGGGCGTCCGGGCGCGTCCGGGCGAGCGGGCGGCGGGCGAGTCGCCCGGCAATCACCCGTACGTACCGGAGCGCCGACCGGGGCACCGGACGGCCCGGTGATCGCCGCGGTTCCCGCGGGGGGCGTCCGCGCGCCGCGCGGACCGTCAGGCCTCCGGGGACCCCGCGGCCGGCTCCACGTTTCCCAGGAGCTGCCCGAACGCGGCCTCGTCGACGACCGGCGTCCCGTACTGGCGGGCCTTGACGGCCTTCGAGGTGCCGGAGTCCGGGTCGTTGGTGACGAGCAGGGAGGTCAGCCGGGACAGGCTGGTCGCGATGTGCAGCCCGGCCTCGACGGCGCGGTCCTCCAGCAGCTCGCGGTCGACGGAGGTGTCGCCGGAGAAGGCGACCCGCATGCCCTGCTTGAGGGGCTTGCCGGGCTCGTACCGCCCCGGGTTGGGGTAGGGGCAGGCGGGGCGCTTGCGCGAGGGGCGCCAGCCGCCGGAGCGCCAGCCTCCGGAAGCACCGGAGCCATAGCCCCCGTATCCGCCGCCCGCCCGCCCGGCGGCCGTCGCGGGGGAGTCCGCCCACTCCCTCAGGGGCCGGCACTCCAGCAGCGGCAGCCGTACGCCGTCGCGCGCCGCGGCGTGCAGGCTGGGTCGGAACGCCTCCGCCAGCACGCGCGCGTCGTCCAGCGCGTGGTGCGCGCGCTGCTGGACGACGCCGAAGTGGGCGGCGAGGGTCTCCAGCTTGTGGTTGGCCAGGGGCAGCCGCAGCTCCTTGGAGAGCGCGATGGTGCACAGCCGCTGGCGGACCGGGGCCTCGCTCTCCGCGCGGGCGTACTCCCGCGCGATCATGGACCAGTCGAAGACCGCGTTGTGCGCGACGAGCACGCGGCCGTCCAGCCGCGCTGCGAACTCCTCGGCGATGTCGCGGAAGAGCGGCGCCCCGTCGAGCACCTCGCTCGTCAGGCCGTGGATCCACACCGGGCCGGGGTCGCGCTCCGGGTTGACCAGCGTGTACCAGTGGTCCTCGACCTCGCCGCGCGCGTCCAGCCGGTAGACGGCGGCCGAGACGATCCGGTCGTCCCGGGCCAGTCCGGTGGTCTCCACGTCGACGACCGCGTACCCCTTCGGATACGCGGCCGGCCAGGCGGCTGCGGACGCTGCGGTCGTACGGTCTTCGAGCATGGTCACCGAGGATACGGGCCGCGACTGACAGATCCGACCCGGGGACTCCGCCTCCGGGCCACGGGAGCCCGGCCGGAATCCGCCTCCGCCTCCCCTCTCCGGAGCCTCGCGGTTCATGCCCGTCCCGAACCCTTTCGCCGTCCCGCGTATTCCGTCTCCGGGCCTCCGCGCCGGTCACCCGGCTCCCGCTCCCCGGCCTCCTGCCCCTGGTTTCCGGGCTCCCGCTTCCCGGCTCCTGCCCCTGGTTCCCTGGCTTCCGTTCCCCGTTCCCCGTTCCCCGCGTTCCCGTTCCCGGCTCCTGCCCCCGGCGGTCCCGCCGTCACCAGCGAATCGGCACCGGTACCGCGGTGAGCAGGGCCGACACCGCCACGACCGCGCCGAGCACCACCACCTCCGCGCGTGCGGGGACGTACGCGGCCGACGGGTCGGCGGCGCGGCGCAGCCCGCGGCGCGCCCTCAGGGCGAGGACGGCGACGACGGCCACGAACAGCACCTTGGCGAGCAGGACGCGCCCGTACGCGGTCGTCGTGAGCTGCTCCAGGACCGTCTCGGGCGGCATCCGGCGCAGGGTGCTGCACACGCCCGTCGCGGTGACGGCGGCGAACAGGACGGCCGCCACGCGCGCGTAGAGGCCCAGCAGGGCCGCGCCCGCCGGACCGCGCCACAGCCGCGACAGGCGCAGCGCGTGCAGCAGGCCGCCCGTCCACAGGACGGCGCACGTCACGTGGACGAGCGTCAGTGCGGAGCCGACGAGCGGACTGTGCTCGTTGACGGGATGGGCCCGCAGCGCCTCCGCGACGGCCACCGCGGCGAGCGGCCACACCTGGGCCGCCGGGCGCCGCGAGAGCGCGCACAGGCCCGCCACGACGAACGCGTTGACCTCCAGGAGCGCCAGCGCCCCGTCCCGGGTCCGGTAGAGGCCGCCGATGTCGATGTCGGACAGCCGGTCCGGCAGCAGGTTGCCGGTGGCGACGACGGAGGCGAGGCCCAGCGCGGCCACGCACCCCGCGGCCGCCGCGGCGGGCGCCCGACTGCGCGGCCGCTTTGGTGCGGCGCCGGGCACCCGGCGGGCCAGCCGGCCGACGAGCAGCTCGCCCGCCGGGACGCACAGCGCGGCGAACAGGACCGTGCGCAGCAGGGTGATGCCGCCGGTCCCGGGCGCCTCCGCCTCGCCCGTGCCGCTGAGCGCGGCCGACGGGCCGAGCAGCGGCACGAGCGCGGCGACGGCGACCAGGACGAGCACGGCGGCGGACCGGCCGGCCGCGGCCCGCCGCCCCGGTATGCGGTCGGGGTCCGCGGTCCCGGCGGCCTCGCTCCCGGCGGCCTCGGCCCCGGCCCCGGCCGCCTCTTCTGCCCCTCCTGCCGGACCTGCCGGACCTGCCGGACCGGTCGGTCCCGTGGGGCGTGCCGGGCTCGGCGCGCTCGTCGTGTCGGCGGTCGGTCTCGTCGGACTCATCCCAGGATCCTCGCGAAGCGCCCGAGAACCGGGCAAGTCGAGGACGACAAACGGGAGAACGGAATTCCGGAACGTCGTCGCGTCCACGGCGGGACGCGACGAACGGGGGAGGGCACGGGGACCTCGTTCACTCCCAGCGCGCGGGCTGCGCGCCCCAGGGACCCGGCGGCCGCGACCAGTCGGCCGGGCCGCCGGCGAAGGAGACGGGCGGCAGCGCGTACCGCAGCCGCCCGAGCGGGCTGCCGGTCTCGCCCAGCCAGGCGTCCGGACCGGTGTACGGGGCGTCCGCGGCCACGGCCACGGGCGCGACGGCGCCGGTGTCCTCCTCCGGCCGGCCGCGGCCGCCGTCCCGGCCCCGTCCCTTCCCGCCGCCCCCGGTGCCGCCGAGCCCCCGTGTCAGCCACGTCGCCGTACGGGCCAGCGCCAGGCGGGCGTACCGCGTGCCGCCCTCCTCCGCCTGCTCGGTGAGCGCCCGCAGGACCGCCGCCGCCAGGAGGTGCCCGGTGCCGTGGTCCAGGGCCTGGGCGGGCAGCGCGCCCGGCCGGTCCGGGCCGCCCTCGACGCTCGCGATGCCGGTCGCCACCTGCACCAGGCTGTCGAAGCCGCGCCGCCCGGCCCACGGTCCGCCCCCGCCCCACGCCGACACCTGGGCCACCACGATTCCGGGCCTGCGCGCGGCCAGCGCCTCGGGGGTGAGCCCGAAGCGGTCCAGCGCGCCGGGCCGGTAGCCGGTGACGACCACGTCCGCCGAGGCCAGCAGCGACGCGAAGGCGTCCCGGTCGGTACCGAGGTCGAGCGTGGCGGACCGCTTGCCGAAGCCGGTGTCCGCGTGCTGGTCGGGGAGTTCCGGCAGCCAGGGGGCGTCCAGGCGCAGCACGTCGGCGCCGAGCAGGGCGAGGGTGCGGGTGGCGACCGGTCCGGCGATCACCCGGGTGAGGTCCAGCACGCGCAGCCCGGCCATGGGCAGCAGGGGGCCGCCGGCGAGGGGCGGAAAGACGCGCGCGGGGGCGGAGTCCAGCCGGCCGCGCTCCAGCAGGTCCTGCCCGGCCACCGCCGCGCCGTGCGGGTGCACGGCCCACTCCCCGGGCGTGCGCAGGGCCACCGCGAGCCCGCCCGCCGCGTACACCTCCTCCTCCACCGCACGGGCGGACCGCCCGGCGAGCTCCGCGGCGACGGCGTCCGCCGACGCGTCGGGCGGGAGCCCCAGCGCGCCGAGGAACCTCGCGCGGTGGTGCGGGTAGTTGGCGTGCGTGCGCAGCGTGCCGTCCGCCGTCCGCCAGAACCGGGACAGGGGCGCGAAGTTCACGGGCGCCCTGCCGTCCACGAGCAGATGCCGTTCGCTGGTGAACGCCGTGGCCACGGCCCCGTCGTCCACCCGCACCGCGGGCACGTCGCGCCCGGTGCGGCGGGCGGTCAGCTCCGCGGCCGCCAGCGCGCAGGCCGCCACGCACGCCCGCGCCAGCTCCCGTACGGGCAGCCGCGCGGGCAGCGCCCCCTCGCGGACGACCGCCGAGACGCGGGAGAGGAGGGCGGGGTCCCCGCCCAGCCGCTTCCACGCGTACTCCGCCCCCACGTACTCCGCCCCCGCGGCCGCCTCGTCCACCGCACCGTGCGCCGCCTCGTCCGCTTCCCGGCCCGTCCCGGTCACGCGCCTCTCCCGTCCGTCTCTCCGCCGTCCCGGCCGCACGCCTCCCGCGTCTCCGGCCAGGGCGTACGGCCCGCCTTCCGTCCCGGCCCCGTCGTACGGCTTTCCGGCCGTCCCCGTCCCCGTCCACGACGCGCCGGGGCCGGACGCGTCACGCGTCCGGCCCCGGTCGTGTGCGCGCAGAGGACCGTCCCGGGTCCCCGCGCGGCGTGCGCCTACTTCGTCACCGCGTCCAGCGCGTCGGCGGTGCCCCAGCCGTAGAAGCCGTTGCGGAGCTTGGAGCCCTCGCAGACCGCGTCCGTCTCGCCGTCGCCGTCGATGTCGTACGGCTCGGTGCACGGCGTGGCGTCGGCCTCCGCGTACAGCAGGGTCTTCACCAGCGCGGGCGTGGCGTGCGGGTGCGTCGACCTGATGAGCGCGGCGACGCCCGCGACGTGCGGCGACGCCATCGACGTACCGGCCATGTAACCCCACGAGCCGCCGGGCAGCGTGCCCAGGATCAGACCGCTGGTGGCCGGGGGCGCCGGCGTCTGGTAGGCGGTCGAGTCGCCGCCGGGGGCCGCGATGTCGATGACGCCCAGACCGTAGTTGGAGAAGGACGACTTGATGCCCTTGGCGCCGGTCGAGGCGACCGTCACGACACCCGGGAGCTGGGTCGGGATGTCGAGGCACTTCGACGGGTCGATCTCGCGGTCCGAGGGGGTGGTGTCGTTGGGCGAGGACGGGTCGGTGATCGAGTCGGCCGCCAGGTCGTAGTTCTCGTTGCCCGCCGCCGCGACGTTGACGGTGCCCTTCCTCTCCGCGTACGACGAGGCGCGCTCGACCGCCTCGACCAGGGCCTTCTGGTCGGGGTCGTTCTTGCAGTTGAAGTACCACGGGTCGGTGTAATAGCTGTTGTTCGTCACGTCGACGTCGTGCTCGGCGGCCCACATGAAGCCGCAGACGACCGCCTCGGTGTAGAAGAAGCCCTCCGTGGTGGAGACCTTGATGCCGGAGACCTTCACGCCGGGCGCGACGCCCGTCATGCCGACGCCGTTCTTGGCGGCGGCTATCTCGCCCGCCACGTGCGTGCCGTGCGGGCTCTCCGCCGCGCCGGGCCGCCAGGCGCCGTCGGTGGTGTCCGGCTTGCCCGACACGCAGTTGACCGAGGCCTCGCGGTCGAAGTTCGGCGCGATGTCCGGGTGGGTGTCGTCGACGCCGGTGTCGATCACGGCGACGGTGACCTTGCTGCTGCCGAGCGACTTCTGGTGCGCCTTGTCCGCCTTGATGGCGGGCAGGTCCCACTGCAGCGACTCCAGCGGGTCCTGGCCCCCGGCCGCCTCGGCGTCGGCGGAGGCGACCTCCTCGGCGCTGAGCACCTTCGGCGTGCCCATGTCGGCCGTGGCCGCCGAGGGCAGCGGCGCGGTGCGGGTGGCGCCGGCCGACTCCACGCCGCGCACCTTGCGGATCTTCTTCGCGAAGTCGGCGTCCGAGGAGTGGACGACGATCACGCCGATCTTGTCGTACGACGTCACGATCGTGCCGCCGGCCGCGGTGACGGCCTTCTTGATCTGCGGGGACACCGTGCCGGCGCGGACGTTGACCACGTAGCTGAGCGACTCGGCGTCGGCGGAGGCGGTGGCCGCCGCGGTGCCGGCGGCCAGGGAGGCGTCGGTGTCGGCGGCGGAGGCGGTGGCGTTCGGCAGGAAGGCCAGGGCCGTGGCGAGGGCCATGCCGAGCGGGACGGCCGCGGCGCGGCGGGAGCGCGGGAGGGACGCGGTCATGGGATCTCCAGTTCGTTCGTCGGAGGAAGGGGTCCGTGCGGGCGGCGCCGCGGGCGCGGGGCGCCGGACGTCCGGGACGTGCGGGGGTCCGGGGGAGGGGAGGAGGGGTACGGCGCGGTGCCTCCCCGCGGCCCGCCCCCGCGCGCCGGTGCTCCGTGCCGGCGGGCGGCAGGGGCGCGGCGCGCGGCGGACGGCCGGGCTACTTGACGGCCTTCAGCGCGTTCACGACGCCGGCGCCGTAGAAGCCGTTCGCGCGGGGACCGCCCTCGCAGGTGGCGTCCACGACGCCGTCGCCGTCGCCGTCGTAGGGCTCGCTCGGGCACGCCTTCGCGTCGGCCTGGGCCTTGAGCAGCGCCTGCAGCTGCGCCGGGCCGGCGTGCGGGTGCGTGGACTTCAGCAGCGCGGCGACGCCCGCGACGTGCGGCGAGGCCATGGACGTGCCCTGCAGGAACCCGTACTCGCCGCCCGGCAGCGTGGACAGGATGCGGCCGTTGGCCGACGGGGTGTCCGGGATCTGGTACTTGTCGCCGCCCGGCGCCGCGACGTCGACGACGCCCCTGCCGTAGGTCGAGTAGTAGGACTTGGCGCCCTTCACGCCGGTGGCGCTGACCGTGACCACGCCCGGGAGCTGGGTCGGCACGTCGAAGCACGTGTGCGGGTCGATCGTGCGCGTGACCGCGGTGGAGTCGTCGGGGCTGGTGTCGTCGACGATCGCGTCGGAGTCCAGGTCGTGGTTGGAGTTGCCCGCCGAGGCGACGTTGAGGGTGCCCTTCTTCTGGGCGTACAGCTGGGCCCTGTTGACCGCGTCGACGATCGCGCGCTGGTCCGGGTCGTCCAGGCAGTTGTAGAGCCAGGGGTCCACGTAGTAGCTGTTGTTCGTGATCTCCACGCCGTGGTCGGCGGCGAACACGAAGGCGCAGACGACGTTCTCCGGGTAGAAGAGGCCGTTGTCCGGGTCGCTCACCTTGATGCCGGCGACCTTGACGCCGGGGGCGACGCCGGCGACGCCGACGCCGTTGCGGGCCGCGGCTATCTCACCGGCCACGTGCGTGCCGTGGTAGTCCTCGGCCGGGTCGTACGGGCGCCAGGCGCCCTCGCTGGTGTCGGCCTTGCCGCCGACGCAGTTCGCGGACTGCGCCGCGGAGAAGTTGGGGGCCAGGTCCGGGTGGGTGTCGTCGACGCCGGTGTCGATCACGGCGACGGTCACCCCGCGGCTGCCGGGGTCGATCCTCGCGGCCTTGTCGGCGCCTATCGCGCGCAGGTCCCACTGGTCGGCCTCCAGGGGCTCCGCGCCCTCGGCGCCGCGCGCGGCGGTCCGCTTCGCCTCCGCCGCCGTCAGGCGCTGCACGGCGCCCTCGTCCGTCGTGCCGGCGGCGGTCAGCGGCGCCGTGCGGGTCGCGCCCGCCGACTGCACCCCGCGCACCGCGCGGATGCGCTCCGCGAAGTCCGTGGCGGCCGAGTGGACGACGATCACGCCGATCTTCTCGTACGTGGTGACGACCGTCCCCCCGGCCCGGGCTATCGCCTTCTCCACCGTCGCTGTCGTGCGGTGGTCCGTCCGGGTGTTGACCACGTACGCCAGGGACGGTCCGTCCGCGGCCGCCGTCGCGGGCGCGGTGCGCTCGGCGGCCGAGGCGACGCCGGGCAGGAAGCCGAGCGTGGCCGTCAGGGCCAGCGCGGCCGGCACGGCGAGGGCAGCCCGGCGTCTGGAACGCAGATGAGCCATGGGGTCTCCACATCATCCTGAGCGACACCCGCCCGGGCACAGGTGGTGTCGGGCAGGTACATGACGGGGTGGTGCAGGGCGACGCTATATCCCGTTCTTCCTGGCCAGCAACGTTTTCCGGAAATGACTTCGAAAAGAGCGGCGGGGAATTGAACCGCTCCCCGGGCTGCGCCGTGCCCTTGTGCAGGAAGCGCGGACCCGGCCCGGCCCCCTGTCGGATCTCGGCCCGTGGCTCTACCATCGCGACCCGATCCGCGTGATCCACGTCACGACCGGGCCGTTGTCCCGTGCTGCCCGCCGTCCGTGCTTCCCGGTCCCTGTCCGCCGCCGTCCACCACCGACACCGCACCCGCACCGCGAGGAGACCCCGTGGCCACCGACGCACCGCCACCCTCGAAATCACAGCCCCCGCTCCCCTCCACCGAGGAGTTCGTCGAGGTCCAGCAGAGCGCGGAGTTCGGTGAACTGCGCCGCGCGCACCGCTCGTTCGCCTTCCCGCTGACCGTCGCCTTCATCGCCTGGTACCTGCTGTACGTCCTGCTGTCGAACTACGCGGGCGGCTTCATGGGCACCAAGCTGTTCGGCAACATCAACGTGGCCCTGGTCCTGGGCCTCGCCCAGTTCCTCACCACCTTCCTCATCGCCTGGTGGTACTCGCGGCACGCCGCCACGAAGCTCGACCCCAGGGCCGAGGCGATCAAGTCCCGGATGGAGGGCGGCGCATGAGCCCCGCGATCACCCAGGTCCAGCAGCTCCAGCTCGCCGCGGGCGAGGCGAGCGAGCACCGGCCGCTGATCATCACCCTGTTCTCGGTCTTCGTGGTGGCCACCCTCGTCATCACCGTGTGGGCCGGCCGGCAGACCAAGGACGCCGCCGACTTCTACGCGGGCGGACGCCAGTTCTCCGGCTTCCAGAACGGCCTCGCCGTCTCCGGCGACTACATGTCCGCCGCGTCGTTCCTCGGCATCGCGGGCGCCATCGCCCTGTTCGGGTACGACGGCTTCCTGTACTCCATCGGCTTCCTCGTCGCCTGGCTGGTGGCGCTGCTGCTGGTCGCCGAGCCGCTGCGCAACTCGGGGCGCTACACGATGGGCGACGTCCTCGCGTACCGCATGCGCCAGCGCCCGGTGCGCACCGCCGCCGGCGCCTCCACCATCGTCGTGTCGATCTTCTACCTGCTGGCGCAGATGGCGGGCGCGGGCGTCCTCGTCTCGCTGCTCCTCGGCATCACCAGCGACGGCGGCAAGATCGCCATCGTCGCCCTGGTCGGCGTCCTGATGATCGTCTACGTCACCATCGGCGGCATGAAGGGCACCACCTGGGTGCAGATGGTCAAGGCCGTCCTGCTGATCTTCGGCACCCTCCTGATCACCTTCCTGGTGCTGCTGAAGTTCGACTTCAACGTCTCCGACCTGCTGGGCTCGGCCGCCGAGAACAGCGGCAAGGGCGCGGCCTTCCTGGAGCCGGGCCTGAAGTACGGCCTCACCGCGACGTCCAAGCTGGACTTCCTCTCGCTGGGCATCGCGCTGGTCCTGGGCACCGCGGGCCTGCCGCACATCCTGATCCGCTTCTACACCGTCCCGACGGCCAAGGCCGCCCGCAAGTCGGTGAACTGGGCCATCGGCATCATCGGCGCCTTCTACCTGATGACCATCGCCCTCGGCTTCGGCGCGGCCGCGCTGATCAAGCCGGACGAGATCATCGCCTCCAACAAGGCGGGCAACACGGCCGCGCCGCTGCTCGCCCTGCACCTGGGCGGCGTCGACTCCAGCTGGGGCGCCATCCTGCTCGCCACCATCTCGGCGGTCGCCTTCGCCACCATCCTCGCGGTGGTCGCGGGCCTGACCCTCGCCTCGTCCTCGTCGTTCGCGCACGACATCTACGCCAACGTCATCAAGAAGGGGCAGGCCACCGAGAAGGAGGAGGTCAGGGCCGCGCGCTGGGCGACCGTCGCCATCGGCGTCGTCTCCATCGCCCTGGGCGCCCTCGCCCGCGACCTCAACGTCGCCGGCCTGGTGGCCCTCGCCTTCGCCGTCGCCGCCTCCGCGAACCTGCCGACCATCCTCTACAGCCTGTTCTGGAAGCGGTTCACCACCCAGGGCGCGCTGTGGTCGATCTACGGCGGCCTGGCCTCGGCGGTGCTCCTGGTGCTGTTCTCGCCGGTGGTCTCGGGCAAGGAGACGTCGATGTTCCCCGACGTCGACTTCCACTGGTTCCCGCTGGAGAACCCGGGCCTGATCTCCATCCCGGTCGGCTTCCTGCTGGGCTGGATCGGCACGCTGCTGTCCAAGGAGGAGCCGGACGCCGGCAAGTACGCCGAGCTGGAGGTCCGTTCCCTCACGGGCACCGGGGCGCACTGACGCCCCGTCGGGGCGCGGGCACCGCGGTGCCCGCGCCCCGGCCCCGCGGCCGCGCCGTGGCACCCTGCGACGCGGCCGCGCGGCGTCCCGTGCGACCGGACCGCACACGTTGTCGGTGACGTCGCGTAGGCTCGCCGGAGCAGGGAACCGGACAAGCGGGCCGTCCCGGCGCGGACGGCCGGAGCCCGACGAAGGGGAGAGGGGGCCAGGTGCTCGTCGACACCTACGGCCGCGCGGCCACGGACCTCCGTGTCTCGCTGACCGACCGGTGCAATCTGCGTTGCACGTACTGCATGCCGGAGGAGGGCCTGCAGTGGCTGGCCAAGCCCGACCTCCTGACGGACGACGAGATCGTCCGCCTCGTCGGCATCGCCGTCCGCGACCTGGGGATCACCGAGGTCCGCTTCACCGGCGGCGAGCCGCTGCTGCGCCCCGGGCTGCCCGGCATCGTGGAGCGCGTGGCCGCCCTGGAGCCCCGGCCGCAGATCTCCCTGACCACGAACGGCATCGGCCTGCGGCGCACGGCCGCCGCCCTGAGGGCCGCGGGCCTGGACCGGGTCAACGTCTCGCTGGACACGCTCCGTCCCGACGTCTTCAAGACCCTCACCCGCCGCGACCGCCACAAGGACGTCCTGGAGGGCCTCGAGGCCGCCCGCGACGCGGGTCTGACCCCCGTGAAGGTCAACACCGTCCTGATGCCGGGCCTGAACGACGACGAGGCCCCCGACCTCCTGGCCTGGGCCGTCGAGCACGACTACGAACTGCGCTTCATCGAGCAGATGCCCCTGGACGCCCAGCACGGCTGGAAGCGCGAGGGCATGGTCACCGCCGGCGACATCCTCGCCTCGCTGCGCACGCGCTTCACGCTCACGCCCGAGGGCTCCGAGGAGCGCGGCTCCGCCCCGGCCGAGCGCTGGGTCGTGGACGGCGGCCCGCACCGCGTCGGCGTGATCGCCTCGGTCACCCGCCCGTTCTGCGCGGCCTGCGACCGCACCCGGCTGACGGCCGACGGGCAGGTGCGGACGTGCCTGTTCGCCCGCGAGGAGACGGACCTGCGCGCCGCGCTGCGCTCGGACGCCCCCGACGAGGAGATCGCCCGGATCTGGCGGCTCGCGATGTGGGGCAAGAAGGCCGGCTCGGGCCTCGACGACCCGACGTTCCTCCAGCCCGACCGGCCGATGTCGGCGATCGGCGGCTGACCGCCCGCCCGGGGCCCGTCAGTCCGTACGGTCGGCGGGGTCCAGGGAGGCCGCCTGTGCCGCCTCCCACTCCGCGAGCGGCACGACGTCCTTGAGGAAACCGCGTACGCCGAGGAACTGCGACAGGTGCTCGCGGTGCTCCTCGCAGGCGAGCCAGGTCTTGCGGCGCTCGGGCGTGTGCAGCTTCGGGTTGTTCCACGCCAGCACCCACACCGCGTCGGCACGGCAGCCCTTGGCGGAGCAGACGGGGGAGGAGGGCTCGGTGCCGGGGACGTTCAGGTTCACGCACCGACCCTAACGCGTGCGCGGGGACGCGAGGACGCCGCGTCGGGGCGCGCACAAGGCGACGCCGAGCAGCCACGGGGGGAGCTGCCCGGCGTCGGTCCGTCGCTCCGACGGGGGATGCGGAGCGCGTACGCAGTATGTCACGGGGGACCCGTCGACCGGCACCGGAACAACATGATTGATCTGAGCTTTTACCCGCCGCCGTACAACCTTCCCGGCGGCCGCCGCGTCGGACGGCCCGCCGCCCGGCCGCCGGACCGGGTCACGCCCCCCGGGATCAGGCCCGCTCGTGCGGTCCGCCCCCCGCGGGACCGGCCGCGTCCTCCGGGACGGATTCCGCGGAGCCGTCCTGCCGCGGCGCGGTCAGCATGGGGCGGACCGGCGCGGTGACGAAGGTGGACGGCAGCGACGGCGCGTTCTCCCGCCCCGCGTTGGCGATCACGACGGCGATGTAGGGGAGCACCATGCCGAGGGCGAGCGCGACGATCGCCACGTGCCGCTCGACGTTCCACAGGACGGCCGCGAGGACCACCGACACCGTGCGGATCGACATCGAGATGACGTACCGGCGCTGCCGGCCGCGCACGTCCTCCGCGAGCCCCTGCCGGGCCCCGGTGATCCGGAACACCTGGGCACCGCCGGCCTGCTTGCGCATCACGTTCCACCATCCGCCCGTACGGCACGCTCCCCTGCCCCGCACCCGGTCGGGGGGCGAGGCCCGAACACCCCCACGGTACGCCGTGGCCCGGCGGCCTTCGAGACCGGGGGCGGAGGCGGACCGGAGCACGGCGGCTGCGCCGTCCCCCGTACGGACGCCTCGACGTGCGCCGTATGGCGGACGGACCGAGACTGGGCGTACTGCTCGTGTAGGGCCGTTCAAGGAGGCAGCCATGGGCTGGTTGTGGGCAATCATCGTCGGTTTCGTGCTGGGCCTGCTGGCCAAGGCCATCATCCCGGGCAAGCAGCACAGCCCGCTGTGGCTGACGACGATCTTCGGCATCATCGGCGGCATCGTCGGCAACGCGCTCGCCCGGGCCTTCGGCATCGAGGCCACCCCGGGCATCGACTGGGGGCGGCACGTCCTCCAGGTCGTGGCGGCCGTGGTGATCGTCTTCATCGGTGACATGCTCTACACGGCCATGCGCGGCAACCGGGGGGAGCGCAGGCAGCGCGCCTGACGGCGGTCGCGCCCGCCGGACGTGCGAGACGTGCGAGACGTGCGAAGGGGCGGTGACCGCGACGTGTCGCGGTCACCGCCCCTTCGCACGCACCGTCCCGCGGCGGCCGTACGCCACCGGAGGCCGTACGCCGCCGGCGGGCACGGCCGTCCCGGGCAGCCGCCCGGCCGGGCCGCCGGATGACCGGTCCGCCCGGCCGCCGAGCGGCCGGGAAGTCCGGGCCCCGGCCCGGCTCAGCCCTCGGCGCCGGTGACCTCCACCGCCGCCAGGTTCTTCTTGCCGCGGCGCAGCACGAGCCAGCGGCCGTGCAGCAGGTCCTCGGCGGCGGGGACCGTGTCCTCGGCGGCGACCTTCACGTTGTTCACGTACGCGCCGCCCTCCTTGACCGTGCGGCGCGCGGCGGACTTGCTGGCCACCAGGCCGGCCTCCGCGAACAGGTCCACCACAGGCCCGAGTTCGGCGACCCGGATGTGCGGCACCTCGGAGAGGGCCGCCGCCAGCGTCCGGTCGTCGAGCTCCGTGAGGTCGCCCTGGCCGAACAGGGCCTTGGACGCGGCGATCACGGCGGCCGTCTGGTCGGCGCCGTGCACCAGCGTCGTCAGCTCCTCGGCGAGCGCGCGCTGCGCGGCCCGGGCCTGCGGGCGCTCCTCGGTCTGCCGCTCCAGCTCCTCCAGCTCCTCGCGGGACCTGAAGGACAGGATGCGCAGGTAGCGCGAGACGTCCCGGTCGTCCGTGTTCAGCCAGAACTGGTAGAACGCGTACGGCGTCGTCATCTCCGGGTCGAGCCAGACGGCGCCGCTCTCGCTCTTGCCGAACTTGGTGCCGTCCGCCTTGGTCATCAGCGGCGTCGCCAGCGCGTGCACGGTGGCGTCCGGCTCCAGCCGGTGGATCAGGTCCAGGCCGGCCGTGAGGTTGCCCCACTGGTCGCTGCCGCCCTGCTGGAGCGTGCAGCCGTACCGCCGGTACAGCTGGAGGAAGTCCATGGCCTGGAGGAGCTGGTAGCTGAACTCCGTGTAGCTGATGCCCTCGGAGGACTCCAGGCGCCGGGCGACCGACTCTTTCGTCAGCATCTTGTTGACGCGGAAGTGCTTGCCGATGTCGCGGAGGAACTCGATCGCGGAGAGGCCCTGCGTCCAGTCGAGGTTGTTGACCATGACCGCGGCGTTCTCGCCCTCGAAGGACAGGAACGGCTCGATCTGGCTGCGCAGCCGCCCGACCCAGCCGGCGACCGTCTCCGGCGAGTTCAGCGTGCGCTCCGCGGTCGGGCGTGGGTCGCCGATCTGCCCGGTCGCGCCGCCCACTAGCGCCAGCGGCCGGTGGCCGGCCTGCTGGAGCCGGCGCACGGTGAGCACCTGCACCAGGTGCCCCACGTGCAGGGAGGCCGCGGTCGGGTCGAAGCCGCAATAGAACGTGACGGGACCGTCCGCGAGCGCCTTGCGCAAGGCGTCCTCGTCGGTGGACTGGGCGAAGAGCCCGCGCCACTTCAGGTCGTCGACGATGTCCGTCACGGTTCTCGTTCTCCTTGAATGATCTTCGAGGCGGTCGGCATGACCACCGTCTACGAGGTTATACGTCCCCGCCGGCAGCGCTCACGGCGTTTCCGGCGAGGCTCGCCTCACACGCCCTGGCTCACCGAGCTCATGTTGAAGTCCGGCACCCGCAGCGGCGGCATCGCGGCCCGCGTGAACCAGTCGCCCCACTCGCGCGGCAGCGTCCTCTCCGTGCGGCCCGCCTCGGTCGCGCGGCCCAGCAGGTCGACCGGCGACTCGTTGAAGCGGAAGTTGTTCACCTCGCCGGTGACCTCGCCGTTCTCGACGAGGTAGACACCGTCCCGGGTCAGCCCTGTGAGCAGCAGCGTCGCCGGGTCGACCTCGCGGATGTACCACAGGCAGGTCAGCAGCAGCCCGCGCTCGGTGCCGGCGACCATCTCCTCCAGGGAGCGGTCCGTGCCGCCGTCGAGGACGAGGTTGTCGATCGCCGGGGCCACCGGCCGACCGGTGAGGGCCGCGCTGTGCCGGGTCGTGGTCAGCCGCTCCAGGGTGCCCTCGCGGATCCAGTCGGTGGCCGTGAGCGGCAGCCCGTTGTCGAACACCGACGTGTCGCCCCCGGAGGAGTGGGCCAGCACGAACGGGGCGCTCTCCAGGCCCGGCGCGTGCGGGTCGCTGCGCAGGGTCAGCGGCAGCGCGGAGAGCCGGTCGCCGACGCGGGTGCCGCCGCCCGGCCGGGAGAACACCGTCCGGCCCTCGGCCGCGTCCCGCGCCGACGCCGACCACGTCTGGTAGATCAGCAGGTCCGCGACCGCGGTCGGCGGCAGCAGCGTCTCGTAGCGGCCCGCGGGCAGCTGCGTGCGCCGCTCGGCCCAGCCGAGGCGGACCGCCAGCTCCGCGTCGAGCGCCGCCGGGTCGACGTCCTTGAAGTCGCGCGTGGCCCGCCCGGCCCACGCCGAGCGCGTGCGGTCCGGCGACTTGGCGTTCAGCTCCAGCGTCCCGGTCGGCTGGTCGTGGCGCAGCCGCAGCCCCGTCGACGTGCCGAGGTAGCTGGAGACCAGCTCGTGGTTGGCGAAGCCGTACAGCTCGCGCCCGCCCGCCCGGGCGCGGGCGAAGGACTCGCCGAGCGCCGGCGCGAAGTCCGCGAAGACGGCCGAGGAGGTCTCGGCGGGCGCGTCCGTGAAGTCGGGCGACGGCTCGACGCCGGTCACCAGGGGCTGCGCGTCCTCGGCCGGACCGGCCCCGCGCGCGGCGGCCTCGGCGGCCCGCACCAGCGGCTCCAGCTCGTCCGCCGTCACCGCGGACCGGGACACGACGCCGGACGCCGTGCCCTCCTTGCCGTCGACGGTCGCGATCACGGTCAGCGTCCGTCCGCGGGTGACGCCGTTGGTGGTCAGGGCGTTGCCCGCCCAGCGCAGGTTGGCGGTCGAGCGCTCGTCCGCGATCACCACGCACCCGTCGGCCCGGGACAGCGCGAGGGCCCGTTCGACGATCTCGTGCGGCCTGGTCGTACGCGCGCTCATCGGCCCGCCTCCTGCGTGGTGTTCAGAATGTTGACGCCCCGGAAGAGGGCCGAGGGGCAGCCGTGCGAGACCGCGGCCACCTGGCCCGGCTGGGCCTTGCCGCAGTTGAAGGCGCCGCCCAGGACGTACGTCTGGGGGCCGCCGACCGCGGCCATCGAGCCCCAGAAGTCCGTGGTCGTCGCCTGGTACGCGACGTCCCGCAGCTGGCCCGCGAGCCGCCCGTTCTCGATCCTGAAGAAGCGCTGCCCGGTGAACTGGAAGTTGTAGCGCTGCATGTCGATCGACCAGGAGCGGTCGCCGACGACGTAGACGCCGCGCTCGACGCCGCCGATCAGGTCCTCGGTCGACAGGCCGCCCGGGTCGGGCTGGAGCGAGACGTTGGCCATGCGCTGCACGGGCACGTGCGCGGGGGAGTCGGCGTACGCGCAGCCGTTGGACCGCTCGAAGCCGGTCAGCCGGGCGATGCGCCGGTCCAGCTGGTAGCCGACGAGGCGGCCGTCCCTGACCAGGTCCCAGGACTGCCCGGCCACGCCCTCGTCGTCGTAGCCGACGGTGGCGAGCCCGTGCTCGGCGGTCCGGTCGCCCGTCACGTTCATCAGCTCGGAGCCGTACTTCAGCTTCCCCAGCTTGTCGAAGGTGGCGAAGGAGGTCCCGGCGTACGCGGCCTCGTAGCCCAGCGCGCGGTCCAGCTCGGTGGCGTGCCCGATGGACTCGTGGATGGTCAGCCAGAGGTTGGAGGGGTCCACGACCAGGTCGTACACCCCGGCCTGCACGCTCGGCGCGCGCATCTTCTCGGCGAGCAGCTCCGGGATCTGTTCGAGTTCGCCCTCCCAGTCCCAGCCGGTGCCCGTCAGGTACTCCCAGCCGCGCCCCACCGGCGGCGCGAGGGTGCGCATCGAGTCGAACTCGCCGCTGGAGGAGTCGACCGCGACGGCCGTCAGCTGCGGGTGCAGCCGCACGCGCTGCTGCGTGGTCACGGTGCCCGCCGTGTCCGCGTAGAACTTGTTCTCGTGCACGGTGAGCAGCGAGGCGTCCACGTGGTCCACGCCGTCGGCCGCCAGCAGCCGCGCGCTGAAGTCCGCCAGCAGTCCCGACTTCTCCTCGTCCGGCACGGAGAAGGGGTCCACCTCGTAGGAGGAGACCCAGGTCCTGTCGCTGTGCACGGGCTCGTCGGCCAGCTCCACGCGCTCGTCGGACCCGGCCGCCCTGATCACCTGCGCGGACAGCTTCGCCATGGCGACCGCCTGCGAGGCGACCCGCGCGGCCGCGTCCATGCTCAGGTCCACGCCGGAGGCGAACCCCCAGGTGCCCCCGTGCACGACCCGGACCGCGTACCCGAGGTCCGTGGTGTCCGAGGAGCCCGCCGGCCTGGCGTCCCGCAGCCGCCAGGAGGCGCTGCGCACCCGCTCGAACCGGAAGTCCGCGTGCTCGGCGCCGAGCGCACGGGCCCGCGCGAGCGCCGCGTCGGCCAGGGCCCTCAGCGGCAGCGCCAGGAACGACTGATCGATGTCATGGGGCACGGGTGGGGTTCCCTTCGCGGTGTCCGCCTCTTGCGACCGTCTCCTGTGACCGTCGCGGGCAGTGAATCATCTCCCGCGGACCGGGCCCACCGGAAATGCGTACGAGCCGCGTGCCGGGTCCGTCCCGCCCGGGCGGGCGCGGCGGCCACCGGCCCGTACGGTCTCCCGGCGCCCCGGCGCGGCGCTCCGGGCCGGGACGCGACTGTAGGGACCCGACAGAGAGGCCCGTGTGCCACTGTCGGTGCCCGATTGCCCGACCGGAGACACGGACCGATAGGTTTTCGGGGAAGCCCGCCTGTCCCGCAGGAGTCGCGCAGGGGGTTCCGACCGCTATCGAAAGGGTGATCCGTTGAGCCGCTCGGTTCTCGTCACCGGAGGAAACCGGGGCATCGGCCTCGCCATCGCCCGCGCTTTCGCCGACGCGGGCGACAAGGTCGCGATCACGTACCGCTCGGGGGAGCCCCCGGAGGGGTTCCTCGCCGTCAAGTGCGACATCACCGACGCCGAGCAGGTGGAGCAGGCCTACAAGGAGATCGAGGAGACCCACGGTCCCGTCGAGGTCCTCGTCGCCAACGCCGGCGTCACCAAGGACCAGCTCCTGATGCGCATGTCCGAGGAGGACTTCACGTCCGTCCTGGACACCAACCTCACCGGCACCTTCCGGGTCGTGAAGCGCGCCAACCGCGCCATGCTGCGGGCCAAGAAGGGCCGCGTCGTCCTGATCTCCTCGGTGGTGGGCCTCCTCGGCTCGGCCGGGCAGGCGAACTACGCCGCCTCCAAGGCCGGCCTCGTCGGCTTCGCGCGCTCCCTCGCCCGTGAGCTGGGCTCGCGCAACATCACCTTCAACGTCGTCGCCCCCGGCTTCGTCGACACCGACATGACCAAGGTGCTCAGCGACGAGCAGCGCGCCGGCATCGTGTCGCAGGTGCCGCTCGGCCGGTACGCGCAGCCGGAGGAGATCGCCGCGACGGTGCGGTTCCTCGCCTCGGACGACGCCTCGTACATCACTGGAGCCGTCATTCCCGTTGACGGCGGACTGGGAATGGGTCACTGATCACCATGAGCGGAATTCTCGAGGGCAAGCGCGTCCTGATCACCGGTGTGCTGATGGAGTCCTCCATCGCCTTCCACGCCGCCAAGCTGGCCCAGGAGCAGGGCGCGGAGATCATCCTGACCGCGTTCCCGCGGCCCACGCTGACCGAGCGCATCGCCAAGAAGCTGCCGAAGCCCACGAAGGTCATCGAGCTGGACGTCACCAACGACGAGCACCTCGCGCGCCTGGCCGACGTGGTCGGCGAGGAGCTGGGCGGCCTGGACGGCGTCGTGCACTCCATCGGCTTCGCGCCCCAGGACGCCCTCGGCGGCAACTTCCTGAACACGCCGTTCGAGTCGGTGGCCACCGCCATGCACGTCTCGGCGTTCTCCCTGAAGTCGCTGACCATGGCCTGCCTGCCGCTGATGCAGAACGGCGGCTCGGTCGTCGGCCTCACCTTCGACGCCCAGTACGCCTGGCCGCAGTACGACTGGATGGGCCCGGCCAAGGCCGCCCTGGAGGCCACCAACCGCTACCTCGCCCGCGACCTGGGCAAGCAGAACGTGCGCTCCAACCTCATCTCCGCCGGGCCGATCGGCTCGATGGCCGCCAAGTCCATCCCGGGCTTCTCCGAGCTGGCGTCCGTCTGGGACACCCGTGCGCCCCTGGAGTGGGACCTGAAGGACCCCGAGCCGGCCGGCCGCGGCATCGTCGCCCTGCTGAGCGACTGGTTCCCGAAGACCACGGGCGAGATCATCCACGTGGACGGCGGACTGCACGCGATCGGCGCGTGACCGCCCGCGCGCCGTCCGGGTGACGGCCGCGCACGCCGGACGACCCTGGTGACGTCCCGTCCCCCGCCGCGGCGCGGGGGGCGGGACGTCACCCGTTCGGCCCACCCGCCGGGCGCGGCGGACGGGTGACCGCGCACTGTGGAGTACGCGTCCCGTACGCGCCGCCGCCGAGCACGGCCGAGGAGGTCTTCCTTGTGCGCCTGTTCACCCGCTTCGTCCTCGTGCCGGTCGCGCTGGCCCTGCTGGTCGCGCTGCCCGGCGACGCCGCCTCGCACCCCGCCGGCGTCCGGGCGCCCGCGCCGCAGCCCTTCGGCGCGGCCTGCCGCACCGCGGTCGAGGGATCGCGTGTCACCGTGTACTGCCACAACCCCTATCCGGCACCGGACCGGCTCCGGCTGCACGTCGAGTGCGTCCGGTGGTGGGACATCGACAGCGACGGCGCCCCCGTCACGGCGGGACCGGCCGAGACCGTACGGCTGACCGCACGGTGCTGGAAGGAGGTCCAGGGTGCGTGGATCACCCACCGGCGCTGACGTCGGCGGGGCGGCCGGGGCGGCACACCACCGGGTAGTCCGCGGCCTCCGCGGCGGCCGCCGCGGCGTCGCCCGCGCGGATCGCGTCGACGAGCGGCGCGTGGTCCATGTACGTCTCCGGGGTCAGCTCCTCGCCGACGTCGCCGCGCAGCCAGTCGCGCAGCACCTCGCCCAGGTCCGCGTACATCGCCGTCATCACGTCGTTGTGGGACGCCGCCACCACCGCCAGGTGGAACGTCGCGTCGGCGGCCACGAAGGCCTCCTTGTCGCCCGACTCCCAGGCCTCCTCGCGGCGCAGGAGGAGCGCGTCCAGCTGCTTCAGGTCGCGCTCGGTGCGCCGCAGGGCGGCCAGCTTGGCGGCGCCCGACTCCAGCGTGGAGCGCAGCTCGGCGACGTGCCGCGGGGCGGCGTCGGCGAAGCGCCGGTGCATCACGCCCGCCAGCTCGCTCGTCGCCACGACGTACGTGCCCGAGCCCTGGCGGATGTCGAGCAGGCCGTTGTGCGCGAGCGCGCGCACGGCCTCGCGGACGGTGTTGCGGGCCACGCCCAGCTGCTCGACCAGCTCGGGCTCGGTGGGGATGCGGGAGCCGACCGGCCACTCGCCCGAGGTGATCTGGGTGCGCAGCTCGTTGATGACCTGCTCGGACAGCACCGAACGGCGGGGGTGGCTCAGCGGCATGACGGTCCTTCGCGCCGGGACGGGGGCGGATGTCAGTGGATTGTGCCCCATGGCACTCCACGAGGACGTGGACAGCCAATCATCCCATGATTCTATGATGGGGCTCATGAGTGGCGAGGAGACGCGGACGGCGACGTCCGCACCGATACGTGCGGCCGACGGCCCCGGCCGGAGCACCGGCGACAGGCCCCGTCCCCGGGGCGCGGCGTCCGTGACGGCCGCCCCGCGCGCGTGGGCGACGCGGCTGGTCGTCGCCGGCATCGTGCTCTCGGCCCTGAACCTGCGCCCCGCCATCACGAGCCTCGGTGCACTCCTGGAGGACGTGCGCGACGGGCTCGGCATGAGCGGCAGCGTCGCCGGGCTGCTCACCTCCGTGCCGTCGCTGTGCTTCGCCCTCTTCGGCGTCATGGCGCCGCGGCTGGCCCGCCGCTTCGGGCCCGCCGCGGTCGTCTGCGCGGGCATGGTCGCGATCACCGCCGGCCTGCTGATCCGGCCGTACGCCGGCGGCACCCCCGTCTTCCTGGTGGCCAGCGCGCTGGCCCTCATGGGCATCGCGGTCAGCAACGTCCTGATGCCGGTCATCGTCAAGCGCTGGTTCCCCGACCGCGTCGGCTCCATGACCGGCCTGTACTCGATGGCGCTCGCCCTGGGCACCTCCGTCGCGGCGGCGGTCACCGTGCCGGTGGCCGACGCGCTGGGCGGCTGGCGGCCCGGCCTGGCCGTCTGGGCCGCGCTCGCCGCGGCGGCGGTCCTGCCGTGGCTCCCGCTCGTCCGCGACCGGGGGCGGACGCCGGCCGGGAGGTCCGTGGCCGGGACGGCCCCCGCGGGCGAGGAACAGGCACCGGCGCAGGCGGCCTCCGGCCCCGCGGGTCCTGAGGAGACCCCCGAAGGGCCGGGCGGCACCTCCGCGCACGCGGAGACCGCGAGGCTCCGCATCACCCGCAGCCGCACCGCCTGGGCGCTCGCGGTCTTCTTCGGGCTCCAGGCCACCGCCGCGTACATCACGATGGGCTGGATGGCGCAGATCTTCCGGGACGCGGGCGTCCCGGCGGGCACCTCCGGGCTGCTGCTGGCGCTGACGATGGTCGTGGGCGTGCCGCTGGGGTTCGTGATCCCCCGGGTCGCCGGCCGGCTGCCGCACCAGGGCCCGGTCGTCGTCCTCATCGGCCTGTGCGGCCTCGCCGGGTACGCGGGCCTGTACTTCGCGCCGGAGGGCGGCGCCTGGCTGTGGGCGCTGCTGCTCGGCATCTCCAACTGCGCGTTCCCGCTGGCGCTCACCATGGTCGGCATGCGGGCCAGGACCGGGGCGGGCGTCGCCCAGCTGTCGGCCTTCGCGCAGAGCACCGGCTATCTGATCTCGATCCCCGGCCCGCTGCTGGTGGGCGTGCTCTACCAGCACAGCGGCGGCTGGGGGCTGCCGATCGCCCTCATGGCCGCCCTGATGGTCCCGCAGATCGTGGTGGGCTTCCTCGCCGGACGCAACCGGGTGGTGGAGGACGAGGCGGCGGCCTGAGCGCGGCACGGTACCGGGGGCACGCACACGGCGTACGGCCCGGACGAGGCGTGCGGCGCTGCGCACGGCGTACGGCTCGCGCAGGGTGCACGACGTACGGCCTACGGCCCGGGCACGGCCTACGGCCCGGGCACGGCGTACGGCCCGGGCACGGCGTCGCGGCGCCGACCGGGTACTGCCGCGGCGCCGGCCGGGTGCGGCGTCGCGGCGACGGGTGGCGCGAGTCCGCCGGCCGTGCGCGACGCGCGGGCTCAGACGACCCCTGCGGCCCGCGGAGGGGCGGAGGGTGCGAGACTGTCCGCATGCCTGTGCTCGACCCGAACCCCCAGAACGGCCAGAAGAAGATGCTGCTCGTCTTCGGCGCGATGCTGGCCATCACCGTGGTCATCGGAGTGATCGCATCCATCGCCGCCCCCTGACCCGTGCCCTCCGCCACGGCCCCGCCCGTCCCGCGGACGGGTACGGCCGCCCGGGTACGGAGGGTGGGGTTAACCCCCCTGCCCCCTAGGGGGTGAGACTCAGGGTCAAGTGGGTGGATCACCGGATGGGGTGGGCGGCGGGGAGTCCGTACCTTCGAGATGTGGCCGGGGCGGACGGGGGCCACGGACCACTCGAGGACCCACGGAGGCACCATGTCGGCCGGCACGGACACCCGGTTCCATCCCGCGACCACGGGCGGCGCGGAGACCCGGCTGCGCTGGTGGGCCCTGGCCCTCCCGGCCCTGGCCTTCGCCGTGCTCCTGCTGCTGATGGCCCACCCCGCGGACGCCCCGGCGGCGGGCGCGGAGCCGGCGCTCGCCCACTTCCTGGAGCGCGTGCAGCAGGCGATGGCGCGGTGAGGGACGGCGACGGGGTCTGAGGACGGTCGCGGGGCTCTGGGAGACGGGTGGCGCGGCCCCTGGGACCCCGGCCTTTTCCGCCCTGCCCCGCCCCTCAGGCACGCCGCCCGCGCCGGGCCTCTCCGCCGTCCGGCCCCGGCGCGTCCACGGACACCGCCCTCGCGCCGGAACCTCCCGCCGTCCGGCGCCCGCCCCGCCCCTCGTGGCCGCCGTTCCCGCCGGCCCCTCCACCGTCCGGCCCCCGGCCCGTCACCCCTGCACCGCGGGCGGTCGACCCGTTTTCCGTACCGCCTCCGGGCGGCCCCCGCTCCCGTCGGTGCCGCCGTCACCGGCTTCGCCGGATCGGCCCGTCAACTCCCTGCGCCCTGTGGCGTGTTTCATGCGAAGCTGGGACCCATGAGCGTCGCAGAACCCCGCAGGATTGTCCTTTTCCGGCATGCGAAGGCCGACTGGCCCCAGGTCGCCGACCACGAGCGGCCGCTCGCCGACCGGGGCCGCAAGGACGCCGCCGTCGCCGGGCGCAGGCTGGCCGACACCGGCATCCCCTTCGACCTGGCCCTCTGCTCCACCGCGACCCGGACCCGCGAGACCTGGAAGCTCGCCGTCCAGGAGTTCCCGCAGCGGCCGAAAACCGTCTACGAGGAGCGGATCTACGAGGCCACGCCGGGCGAGCTGATCGCGCTGCTGAACGAGATGCCGGACGACGTCCAGAACGTGGTCCTCATCGGCCACAATCCCGGCATCCAGGGCCTCGCGGAGATCATTCCGGGCAGGGCCGAGGGCGACGCGCGGGACCGGATGGGCCGTCGCGGTTTCCCCGCCGCGGCCTTCGCCGTGTTCTCCCTCGACGGCTCCTGGAAGGCCCTGGAGCCCGGGACGGCCACCCTGCTCGACTACTGGGCGCCGACCGAGTAGCGGTCGCGGTCGCATCCTTGTACGAGAAAGGCCCGGCGCCGTGGGGTGCCGGGCCGCCCCGCCCGGTGCGGGTCGCGCCCCGGGTCGCGACCCGAGGGCTCAGTTCTCCTGGGAGTCCGCCGCCTCGACCTCTTCGCGGGAGATGCCCAGCAGGTACAGGACCGTGTCGAGGAAGGGGACGTTCACCGCGGTGTGGGCGGCCTGGCGGACCACCGGCTTGGCGTTGAAGGCGACGCCGAGCCCCGCGGAGTTCAGCATGTCGAGGTCGTTGGCGCCGTCGCCGATCGCCACGGTCTGCGCGAGCGGGACCCCCGCCTCGGCCGCGAAGCGACGCAGCAGCCGGGCCTTCCCGGCCCGGTCCACGATCTCGCCGGTGACCTTGCCGGTGAGCTTCCCGTCCACGATCTCCAGCGTGTTGGCCTGCGCGAAGTCGAGGCCGAGCCGCTCCCGTAGATCGTCCGTGACCTGGGTGAACCCGCCCGAGACGACGCCCACCTGGTAGCCGAGCCGCTTCAGCGTACGGATCAGGGTGCGGGCGCCCGGCGTCAGCCGGACCTCGCTGCGCACCTTGTCCACCACGGAGGCGTCGAGCCCCTCCAGCAGCGCCACGCGCGCGTGCAGCGACTGCTCGAAGTCCAGCTCGCCCCGCATCGCCGCGGCCGTCACCTCGGCCACCTGCTCCTCGCACCCGGCGTGGGCGGCGAAGAGCTCGATCACCTCGTCCTGGATGAGGGTGGAGTCCACGTCCATGACGACCAGCCGCTGGGCGCGCCGGTGCAGGCCCGCCGAGACCACCGCGATGTCGACGCCGAGCGCCGCCGCCTCGGTCGCCAGGGCCGTGCGCAGCGCCTCGGTCTCCGTACCCGACACCGCGAACTCCACCGCCGTCACCGGATACTTGGCGAGCCGGAAGACGCGGTCGATGTTGCCGCCGGTCGAGGTGATCCGCGCGGCGATCGCGGCCGTGGACTCCGCGGTCAGCGGGTGCCCGAGCACGGTGACGAGCGACCGCCCGTGGCCGCGCGGGCGGTTGTCGCCGATCCCGGAGATGATCTCCGCCTGCAGCCTCATCGAGTCCGCCCAGCTGTGGACGGTGGCCCGCAGGTCGCCCTCGAGGCCCGCCGACGGCTGGGTCACGAGCGCGCACAGCACGATCCGGCCACGGGTGACGACCTGTTCGATGTCGACCACGTCGACCGAGTAGGCGGCGAGGGTGTCGAAGAGCCCGGCGGTGATCCCGGGACGGTCCTTGCCGAAGATCTTGACGAGGAGAGTGGGGACGTCAGAGGTCTGCGAAGCGCTCATGATGCTCCAACCGTATCCGGCGCCCCAGGCGGTCCGCCCCTGTGGTCCGCCTGGCGGACAGCGAACAGCGGGTGTCCGTCCGGTGGCCGGTTCCCGTGTCCGCGGCCTTCCTCGTGTCCCGCCCGGGAGACTCGGGGCGGGCGTGTGCCCGCCGGCCTCCGGAACGTGTCGTTCCACCGGCGGGCCGGCAACCGCGTCCTCGGCCTCGGCCGGCCGGGGCGAGCGGCGACGGCCCCGGCGGGTCATGAGGTGAGAGCGGGCGGTGCCGTGAGGGGGAGGGGCCGCGCCCGCGCTCGCGGTCCGTCCGGGCGGATGCCCCGAGCGGTGCGCGCACTCGGTGCGCTCCGCGCGGTACGGCTGCTCCGTGAGGCGTCACGGTGCGCCGGCCGGGGACCCGGTCGCCGTCCCGGGCGGAGCCGCCCGACCCGCCCCGGCCGGACCCTTATGACCCGGGTCACCGGGCCTTCACGACCGGGGCCGCCCGGACCCTCACGACCTGGATCACCGGACCTTCGGAGCGAGCCGGCTCCGCTGCCCCTCGTCTCATCGCCGCCCGCGCGGTGTCCCCGGCGGGGGCGGCCCCTCCCCGGACGGCGGAGGCGGCGGCTTCGGTCGGGGCCGCGGGCGGGGAGTCCGCGGCGGCGTCAGCGGCCCGGCCACCGTGGGCGCCCCGTGCACGTCGGGCGGCCGCCCCTCCCCGGGCCGCCCGGGAGCCTCGGGGGGCCGGGCGTCCTCAGGTTCTTCGGCTTCCTCCGGTTCCTCCGGCTCCGGCGGCGGTGCCTGCGGCGGGCGCAGCCCTTCGGGCAGGCGCAAGTAGGGGTTCGTGTCCGGGTTCACCGGACGGTAGGGAGTCGTCGGCCGGTACGGGCCCGCCCCACCGGACGGCGCCGGTCCCGGCACTGAAGCGTTCGGCACCGAGGCGTTCGGCACCGAAGCACCGGCCACCGGAGTGTCAGCCGCCCCGGGCGCCTGCCCCGCCCCGCCCGGGATCCCCGCCCCCGCACCTCCCGTCCTCGGAATTCCCGGCCCCGGAACCGGAGCCCCCGGCCCCGGAGCCGCCCGCCCTGGCGCCCCCGCAGGGAGGATCTCCGTACCCGTGTCCCTGGGCACCGCTCCCGGACCCGGAGCCGCCCGACCCTGAGCCCCTGCATGGAGGACCGCCGTACCCGTGTCCCCGGGCACCGCTCCCGGACCGCCTCGCGTCCCACCCCGTGCCGCAGGCGCCGCCCGCCGTCCCGCGGCTCCGCACGCGTACGCGAGCAGCGCACCCGCCGCCCCCGCGCCCGCGCCCCACACCGCGCCGAGCAGCAGGGCCGCGCCGGGGTGTCCGTGCAGGTCGAGCCCGGCGCCGAAGGCGTCGAAGCCGAGGACCGACAGCGAGGCGGTCGCGGACACGTCCGTCAGCCGGACCAGCAGCGGGAGCGTCAGCGCCGTCAGGACGCCGAGCCGCAGCGCGCAGCGCCCCGCGAAGCCGAGCGGCCCGTCGCCCCGCGCCCCCGCCGCTCCCGGCGGCGCCCCTCCGCCTCGCGCGTGCAGGTCTCCCCGTGCGTACAGGTCCGCGCCCCCCGCGTACGGACCGCCCGCGTCCCGCCCGAGGGGATACCCCGCGTCCCGTGTGCGCGCAGCCCGTACGAACGGCGTCCGCACCGCCGTGAGCACCCCCGCGTACAGCATCGTCAGGGCCGCCGCGGCCGCCAGCAGCCAGACCCGGCCGTCCAGTTCGGCGAGCCGGCCCACGGTGACGGGCCGCTCGGCGCCGGCGCGCAGGAGGTCGTCGAGGGGGTCGGGCAGAAGCGCTCCCAGCGTGCCGGTGGCCCGGCCGTCCCAGGGCACGAGGAGTCCGAGGAGAACGCCCAGCCAGGCGCCATTGGGCGCGCCGAGGAGCGCGGCGCCCACGACGCGCCGCGGGTGCGCGTCGCCGATCGCCGCGTACGCCGCCGCCGCGAGTGCCGCGACGACCGCCACCAGCACCGCCGTGACCAGCGCGGACGCCGCCGGGCGCACCACGCGGTGCACCGCGTCCCAGCCGCGCGGCAGCGGTGTGCGGCGCGAGGCCAGCAGCGCGACCACCAGCACGCCGGCCACCCAGACCAGGCCGCCGAGCAGCGTGGGCACCAGGTCGACGGTGAACCCGACCGTGGCCTTCGCGTCGGCGAGCTCCCCGAGCCGGTCCGGCAGCAGCCCGCCGATGTCACCGACGCCGCCGATGTCGCCGAGTCCGCCGGGCAGGTCGCCGGTGAGGCCGGAGCCGCCGCCCGGCCCCGCCGCGCCGTCGAGCCCGAGCGCCGCTCCGTCGAACGTGATCACGTCGTGCCCGGCCCGGGCCAGGCCGCCCAGCGTCGCCACGAAGAGCCCGGCCACCGCGCAGGCGCGGGCGGCGAGTTCGGCGGGCGCGACCACCGCGCCCGCGCCCCGCAGCGAGCGCAGGAAGAAGGCGGAGAGCAGGAGCGCACCCACCAGCCCCACGCCCAGTGGCGTGATCCTGAGGGCGGTCGCCGCCTCCATGTCCGACAGGCCGAACGCCGAGAGGTCGCCGGAGGGCGTCACCGAACCGCCCGCCCCGAGCGCCACGACCGCCGCCGCCATCGGCCCGAGCGCGCCCGCCGCGTCCGCGTCCAGCAGGTGCAGGCCGAGCGCCGCCGTCCCGGCCATCCCGATCAACGCCCAGCTCACGGCGGCGATCGCGGTGAGCAGCACATCACCCCAGGGAATCCGCCGGCCCCGGCTCGCGGTCTCGTCGCTCATCCTCGGCCCCCCGGTCCGCGCCGCGGTCTCGCCACCGAGGATGTCCTCCTCGTGTGGGATTACCACTCTCCGGGCCGGTTTCGGGCGCGTCAACGGCCACGGGCGAGCAGCCCCTGCCCGCCCGTCGCAAGGCCCGGATTTCAGTCAGGGGGCCGAGCCTGAAATAGTTCCCCCCGATGTTCGACATCCCTAGACTCCCTGCGACGGGGGTAACTCGGGGGACAACTCAGTGGGGCATGGAGTGCCGGAACTCGTACTGGAATTGAATGGACGGACCTGGACGCTCGACGCGTCCAGGTCGTACGCCCTGGGACGCGATCCGCAGGGGGACATCGTGCTCGACGACGCCAGGGTGTCCTGGCGGCACGCCACCATCGGCTGGGACGGCCGGAGCTGGATCGTCGAGGACCACGGCAGCACCAACGGCACGTTCGTGCAGGGCCGCAGGGTGAGCCGGACCGAGATCGGCCCCGGTGCGGCCGTGCACTTCGGCAACGCGACCGACGGCCCGCGGCTGACCGCCTCCGGCGCGGGCGCGCCCGCCGCCGCCGGTGCCGGTGCGAGCGCCGCCGCCGTCGCCGCGCCGCAGCAGGCGCAGCAGTACGCCCAGCCCCAGCAGCCGTACGCGGCGCAGGGCGCGGACGCCGGCCGGTACGCGCAGGCGCAGCAGCAGCAGACCCCGTACCCGCCGCAGGGCCACGTCCCGCAGCAGTACGCACCCGGTGAGGGCGCGGGGGCGCCGCCGGTCTACGGCGACCGCAGCCCCACAACGTTCCACCAGCTCGCCCTCGGCCGCGTCATGCGCATCGGCCGCGCCCTGGAGAACGAGCTGGTCGTCTCCGACCTCCAGGTCTCGCGCCACCACGCCGAGTTCCACGCGACGCCCGACGGCCGCTTCGAGATCCGCGACCTCGGCTCGCACAACGGCACGTACGTCAACGGCCAGCCGATCGCCAAGGGCGGCACGCAGCTGCTCGGCCCGACCGACATCGTCGGCGTCGGCCACTCGACGTTCCGGATCGTCGGCGACCGGCTCGAGGAGTTCGTCGACACCGGTGAGGTCTCCTTCTCGGCCAGACACCTCACCGTCACGGTCGACGGCGGCAAGCAGATCCTCAAGGACGTCTCCTTCGGCGTCCCGGAGAAGTCGCTCATCGCGGTCATCGGTCCCTCCGGCTCCGGCAAGTCGACGCTCCTGAAGGCCCTCACGGGCTACCGCCCCGCCAACCAGGGCGACGTCCTCTACGACAACCGGAACCTCTACAAGCAGTTCGCCGAGCTGCGCCAGCGCATAGGCCTGGTCCCGCAGGACGACATCCTGCACAAGGAACTGACCGTCAAGAAGGCGCTCAAGTACGCGGCCAAGCTGCGCTTCCCCGCGGACACCACGGCCGCCGAGCGCGAGGCCCGCATCGACGAGGTGCTGCGCGAGCTGAAGCTGGACATCCACAAGGAGAAGAAGGTCACCTCCCTCTCCGGCGGCCAGCGCAAGCGCGTCTCGGTGGCCCTGGAGCTGCTCACCAAGCCGTCGCTGATCTTCCTGGACGAGCCGACCTCCGGCCTCGACCCGGGCATGGACCGCGACGTCATGCAGCTGCTGCGCGGCCTCGCCGACGACGGCCGCACGGTCCTCGTCGTCACGCACTCCGTGGCCGAGCTGGCGATCTGCGACAAGCTCCTGGTGATGGCGCCGGGCGGCTCGGTCGCCTACTTCGGCCCGCCGGAGGAGGCGCTGAACTTCTTCGGCTACGAGACCTGGGCCGACGTCTTCTCCGCCTTCGAGAACTACCGCGACTACGACTGGGCGGGCCGCTGGAAGGGCTCGCAGCACTACCAGATGTACGCCGCGGACATCGACGCCGTCGCCCCGCAGTCCGCGCCCGTGGCCCCGCCGCAGGCGATCAGGCCGCCCAAGCCGCAGGGCTGGGGCTCGCAGCTGATGACGCTGATCCGGCGGTACGTGTCGGTCATCGCCTCCGACAAGGGCTTCCTGGCGCTGACGGTGATCCTGCCGGCGGTGCTGGGCGCGGTGAGCCTGCTCATCGACCCGGACCGCGGCCTGCTGGTGAACCCGCCGAACCCCAAGACGGGCATCAGCACCCCGAACGGAACGGCCACCACCGTCCTGCTGATCCTCGCGGTCGGCGCCTGCTTCGCGGGCGCGGCCAACTCCGTCCGTGAGCTGATCAAGGAACGGGTGATCTACGAGCGGGAGCGCGCGACCGGTCTGTCCCGGTCCGCGTACCTGATGTCGAAGGTGATCGTGCTCGGCACCATCACGGTGCTGCAGGGCCTCATGGTCGGCGCCATCGGCTTCTCCAGCCGGGAGATCCCCGAGGAGGGCCTCGTCCTCGGCAACGCCGTGCTCCTGGAGCTGTCCCTGCCGATCATGGCGCTCGGCTTCACCTCGATGATGTTCGGCCTGATCATCTCCTCGCTGGTGAAGACCGCCGAGAAGACCATGCCGCTGCTGGTGATGTTCGCGATCATCCAGGTCGTCTTCACGGGCTGCCTGTTCATCCTGCACGGCACCGCCGGCGTCAACGAGTTCTCGTACCTGATGCCGTCGCGCTGGGCGGTCGCGGCCGCCGGCACCACGCTGGACTTCAACAGGATCAACCCGAACACCGACGACCCGGCCAGCACGGACCCGCTGTGGGACCACGAGGCCTCGGCCTGGGGCATCGACATGGCGGCCCTGCTCGCACTCGGCGCCCTGTGCGGCTTCTTCGTCGCCCGCTTCCTGCGGCGCCACGAGCCGGAGGTCATGCGCAAGTAGGCTCCGCGCGCACACGCGAAGGGCGGCACCCCGAGGGGGTGCCGCCCTTCGCCGTCCCCACCGGCGAGACCGCGAGAGGTCCGCGCGGGATCTCAGTAGGCGCTGTTGACGTTGTCGATCGAGCCGTACCGGTGGGCCGCGTAGTTGGCGGCGGCCGTGAGGTTGGCGACCGGGTCGTACTGGCTCCAGGCCGTGCCCGGGACGTGGTACGCGTCGAAGGTCGGCTTGATGATCTGCAGCAGGCCGATCGAGGGGACGCCGTTGATCGCGTTGATGTCCCAGTCGTTGATCGCGTTCGGGTTGCCGGAGGACTCCCGCATGATGTTGCGGTGCAGGCCCTCGTAGGTGCCCGGGATGTCGTGCCGCTTCATGATGTCGAGCGCCTCGCGGATCCAGCCGTCGAGGTTGTTCGCGTAGGTCTTCGCGGCCGCCTGCTCGACCCGGGGGCGCTGCGCGGACCGGCTCGCGGCCTCCTCGGCCGCCCGCTCCTGCGCCGCCTTCCTCGCCGCGGCGTCCCGTGCGGCCCTGGCCTCGGCGGCCTTCTTCGCGGCGGCGGCGTCGGCGGCCTTCTTCTTCGCCTCGACGGCCTCGGCCTTGACCATGGCGCCGGCGGCCTGGTCGGTGATGCTCGCCCTGACGTCCTGGACCGGCTCGGAGTGGATCCGCTGGGCGTAGGTCGACGCGGTGGCGGCGGAGAGCTCCGTGGTGGAGCTCGCCTCGGCGCCGCCGGGCACGAGGGAGAAGGTCAGGGCGGCGGTGCCGAGGGCGGCGACGCCGGCGAGGGAGAGCCGGTGGGTCCTGGTCAGCGCGAGACCAGGGCGGGTGATGCGGTGGTACTTGGGCATGGCTGAATGGACCTCTTCGAAGTGCGGGAGGCCGCCGTGGCCGGTGGGGGACGGGCGTCGGTGGGTTCGACGTTTCCGGCACGGACGCCGCGGGAAGACTGCGGCACCAGGCGACGGTTGCAATTCTTAGCGGCCGCAAAAAACCGTGGCAAAGGTGTGACGTACGATCCGCGATAGTGGATCAGGGACGGGCGAAGCGGAACGAATTGCCCATCACTCCCGCTCACGCTGTCGTTATCTGTCTCCTATGCCCTTTCGTACGTGACCTGTGCCCTATGCGCGGGCTCACACGGGCCGCGCTTCGGTGTCACGTCGTGTTGCACGAGCAATGCGCTGGGTGACGCCCCGTGCCGGCCGTCGCGACGGGGCGGAGCGGACGCCCGGACCCGCGTCGAGGACGGCGCGGCCGGCCCCGCCCGTCCGGAAGCGGGCCGGGCCCGTCGCACCCGGGACCCGGGCCTTCCGTCCTAGGTCCCCGGACCCGGGCACCACCGCCCCCGGCCGGATACGGGGTGTCACGACCCGCCGGTACCGTGAGGGACATGAGCCACGGCCCCCGGTCCGGCCTGTCCGCGGTGAGCGCCGCGCTGCTGGCCATGAGCAGGCACCTGGAGGTGCGCGACGTCCTCAAGACGATCGTCGCCTCGGCCCGCGAGCTGCTCGACGCGAAGTACGCGGCGCTCGGAGTGCCCGACGACCACGGGGGCTTCGCCCAGTTCGTCGTCGACGGCGTCAGCGACGAGCAGTGGCGGGCCATCGGCCCGCTGCCCCGCCAGCACGGCATCCTCGCCGCGATGCTGCACGAGGCGAAGACGCAGCGCCTGGCCGACGTGCGCAAGGACCCGCGCTTCGAGGGCTGGCCGAGCGCCCACCCCGAGATGTCCGACTTCCTGGGCCTGCCCGTCCGGGACGGCGAGGAGGTCCTCGGCGCCCTCTTCCTCGCCGACAAGCAGTGCCCCAGGCCGGACGGCGGCTGCGGTTTCACCGAGGACGACGAGGAGCTGCTGTCGATCCTCGCCCAGCACGCCGCGATCGCCCTCACCAACGCCCGCCTCTACGAGCGCAGCCGGGAGCTGACGATCGCCGAGGAGCGCTCGCGTCTGGCCCACGAGCTGCACGACGCCGTCAGCCAGAAGCTGTTCTCCCTGCGCCTGACCGCCCAGGCCGCCTCCGCCCTGGTCGACCGCGACCCCCGCCGCGCCAAGAGCGAGCTGCAGCAGGTGGCCGCGCTCGCCGCCGAGGCCGCCGACGAACTGCGCGCCGCCGTCGTGGAGCTGCGCCCCGCGGCCCTCGACGAGGACGGTCTGGTCGCCACCCTGCGCACCCAGGTCCAGGTCCTCGACCGCGCCCACTCCGCGCGCGTGACGTTCGAGAGCCGGGGCGTGCGCGCCCTGCCCGCCGCCCAGGAGGAGGCCGTCCTGCGCGTCGCCCAGGAGGCGCTGCACAACGCGCTGCGCCACTCCGGGGGCGCCCGCGTGGAGGTCGTCCTCGACCGGCGCGGCTCCGGGGCGGTCCTGCGCGTGACCGACGACGGCGAGGGCTTCGACCCGGAGGCGGTGCGCAGCGCGGGACGCCACCTCGGCCTCGTCTCCATGCGGGACCGGGCCGGCGGGGTCGGCGGCCGGCTCACGGTGGAATCGGCGCCCGGCAGGGGCACCACGATCGAGATGGAGGTTCCCGGTGGCTGACGCGGTCAAGGTGCTCCTGGTCGACGACCACCAGGTCGTCCGCCGGGGCCTGCGCACCTTCCTGGAGGTGCAGGACGACATCGAGGTCGTGGGCGAGGCGGCGGACGGCGACGAGGGGGTCGCCCGCACCGAGGAGCTGCGGCCCGACGTCGTCCTCATGGACGTCAGGATGCCCGGCACGGACGGCGTCGAGGCGCTGCGCCGGCTGCGCGCGGCCGGCAACCCCGCGCGCGTGCTGATCGTCACCAGCTTCACCGAGCAGCGCACGGTGGTCCCCGCCCTGCGCGCGGGCGCCGCCGGTTACGTCTACAAGGACGTGGACCCCGACGCGCTCGCCGCGGCCATCCGCTCGGTGCACGCCGGGCACGTCCTGCTGCAGCCCGAGGTGGCCGACGCGCTGCTGTCCCAGGAGGTGCCCCAGCCGGGCCAGGGCAGGGGCGGCTCGCTCACCGACCGGGAGCGCGAGGTGCTCGGCCTGATCGCCGACGGCCGGTCCAACCGCGAGATCGCCCGCGCCCTCGTCCTGTCCGAGAAGACCGTCAAGACGCACGTGTCGAACATCCTGATGAAGCTCGACCTCGCCGACCGCACCCAGGCCGCCCTGTGGGCCGTACGGCACGGGGTGGCGGACTGATCCGCGCAGGCCGGCGCGCCGGAATGATGTGATCACCGAATGGTTGCATGAAGGACCGAGATTCATACCGTCGTGGGAATGTCCCCCGAACGGCGCATCCTCCGCGGGGCTCCGCCGTTCTCCAGTGCGTGCTGCGGCGCCTGCCGCAGTGATCACGAGGAGGGCTCAGAGACAGTGATGAACCTGAAGAAGGCCGCAGCCGTCACGATGGTGGCCGGTGGCCTGGTCGCCGCCAGTGCCGGTTTCGCCTCCGCCACCGAGGGCGGCGCGCACGCCGGGGGCACGGCCGTGAACTCGCCCGGCGTCGGTTCGGGCAACGTCGTCCAGGCCCCGGTGCACATCCCGCTGAACGTGGTGGGCAACACGGTGAACGTGGTCGGCGTGCTGAACCCGGCCTTCGGCAACCTCGGCCTCAACCACTGACGCGACCCCGGTCCGGCAGAGACCACCGGCCCCTCGGAGCCCCAGGGCCTCCGAGGGGCCGTTCCGCGTGCCGGGGGAGTCCGCGGTCCTCACCGCCGGACCCGCGGTCCTCACCGCCGGACGATCGCCGGGCAGGGGCGCCGTACGCCCCGTCAGGCCCGCCACCCCCGCTGCCGCTCGCGGTCCCGCTCCTCCACGAACGCGTTGTACGCCGCCACCTGCGCCCGCCTGGCGGTCCGCTCGACCGGCCGCAGCGCCTGCGCCCGCGCCGCCATCTCCGAGGCGCTCACGGCCCCGCCGTGCCCGCTCTCGTACGCCAGGGAGACGAGCAGCCCCACGCGCTGCGCCATCTCCAGCACCCGCACGGCGCGCGGCGGGTACCCGGGCGCCAGCAGCTCCCGCCCGCCCGTCGCCCGGCCTCCACCCGCCGGTGAGGCGCTCCGCGCCGCCCCTTCGGTCCGCGCCCGGTACGCGTCGATCGCTGCCTCCGCGACCGGCCCGGACGCCGCCACGTCCAGCCGCGACAGCACCTCCGTCGCCTCGCGCAGCGCCTCCGCCAGCTCCCGCTCGGCCTCGCCCAGGGACGGCACGTCGGCCGGCGGCGCCTCGCGCACGGGCAGGCAGTGCCAGACGACCTCCACGTGCACGTCGCCCTCGGGCCCCGCCTCGTGCACCTCCGGCACGAGGCCCAGCGCGGCCCCCTCGCAGACGACCGCCTCCTCGGCCTCCAGGGCGCGGGCGTTGAACTCCGGCGGCCCGCTCAGCCCGAGCGGGTGCCCCGGCGCGGGCAGCGCGACCCGCAGGCCCCGGGCCCCCAGGGAGCGCAGCCGCCCCAGGGCGAGCGTGAGCCCGACCGGCCCCTCCTCGCCGGGCATCCCCTCCACCCGGTGCACCGCGTCCCCGCCGGTGACGGCGTGCACGGCGTCGTCGGGGGACACAATCCCGGCCAACAGGGCGTTCCCCCATGCGGCCAGCCGTCCTGAGCGTGGTTCCGAGAGCATGCCCCCACCCTAAAAGCACCGGCCGATGGACGGGACCGCCGGGCCGGTGGCGTAGATTTCCTAGGGGACTGCGCCCACCGGCGTACGCGACGGCCGACATGCACAAGGGGAGACAACACGCTCATGAGCGATGTTCTGGAACTGGAGGACGTATCCGTGGTCCGGGAGGGCCGCGCTCTGGTGGACCAGGTCTCCTGGTCGGTCAAGGAGGGCGAGCGCTGGGCCATCCTCGGCCCGAACGGCGCGGGCAAGACGACCCTCCTGAATGTCGCGTCCAGCTACCTCTTCCCCAGCCAGGGGAGCGTCAGCATCCTCGGCGAGACCCTCGGCAAGCCGGGGACCGACGTGTTCGAGCTGCGCCCGCGCATCGGCATGGCCGGCATCGCCATGGCCGAGAAGCTCCCCAAGCGGCAGACGGTCCTGCAGACCGTGCTCACCGCCGCCTACGGCATGACCGCCGGCTGGCGCGAGGACTACGAGGACGTCGACGAGCAGCGCGCCCGCGCCTTCCTCGACCGCCTCGGCATGAGCGAGTACCTGGACCGCCGCTTCGGCACCCTCTCCGAGGGCGAGCGCAAGCGCACCCTGATCGCCCGCGCCCTGATGACCGACCCCGAGCTGCTGCTCCTCGACGAGCCCGCCGCCGGTCTCGACCTCGGCGGCCGCGAGGACCTCGTGCGCCGCCTCGGCCGGCTCGCCCGCGACCCCATCGCCCCCTCGATGATCATGGTCACCCACCATGTCGAGGAGATCGCCCCGGGCTTCACGCACGTCCTGATGATCCGCCAGGGCAAGGTGCTCGCCGCCGGCCCGATCGAGCTCGAGCTGACCTCCCGCAACCTGTCGTTGTGCTTCGGCCTCCCCCTCGTCGTCGAGCAGATCGGCGACCGCTGGACCGCCCAGGGCCTGCCGCTGTCCTGACCCGGGGCGCGGCGCCGCGGAGTCGATCTGCGCCCTGTCGTACGGGGGGTCCGCCGACCTACGATGACGAGGTGGACATCGACGCATGGGTGTGGTGGCTGATCGCTGCCGTCGGGCTGGGCATCCCGCTCGTCGTGACGGCGATGCCGGAGTTCGGGATGCTGGCCGTGGGCGCCGTCGCCGGCGCCGTCACCGCGGGGCTCGGCGGCGGCGCCGTCCTGCAGGTGGTGGTCTTCGCCGTCGTCTCGTCCGCGCTCATCGCCGTGGTGCGCCCCATAGCGGCCCGGCAGCGCTCGGAGCGCCCCCGGCTCGCCACGAACGTGGACGCGTTGAAGGGGCGCACGGCCGTCGTCCTGGAGCGGGTCGACGGCACCGGCGGCCGCATCAAGCTCGGCGGGGAGATCTGGTCGGCCCGCTCCTTCGACGCCACCCAGTCCTACGAAGTGGGCCGCGAAGTGGACGTCGTGGAGATCGACGGCGCCACCGCGGTGGTCATGTGACATCCCGTCACTTCAAGTGGCCGGAAGGACTGCCGTGGCGCGCCACGGTCTGTCAGACTCGACCAGCAAGATCTTCCGCAATCATGAGATCTTCCTACAGCCGAGGCGGAGAAGGGTACGGGGAGCCACGATGGAACCGATCATCATCGTCCTGATCATTCTGGTGGTGTTGGTCTTCATCGCGCTGATCAAGACCATCCAGGTCATCCCGCAGGCGAGCGCCGCCATCGTCGAGCGCTTCGGGCGCTACACGCGGACGCTCAACGCCGGCCTCAACATCGTCGTCCCGTTCATCGACACGATCCGCAACCGCATCGACCTCCGCGAGCAGGTCGTGCCCTTCCCGCCCCAGCCGGTGATCACCCAGGACAACCTGGTGGTCAACATCGACACGGTCATCTACTACCAGGTGACCGACGCGCGCGCGGCCACGTACGAGGTCGCCAGCTACATCCAGGCCATCGAGCAGCTCACCGTCACCACGCTGCGCAACATCATCGGCGGCATGGACCTGGAGCGCACCCTCACCTCCCGCGAGGAGATCAACGCGGCCCTGCGCGGCGTCCTCGACGAGGCCACCGGCAAGTGGGGCATCCGCGTCAACCGCGTGGAGCTCAAGGCCATCGAGCCGCCCACCTCCATCCAGGACTCGATGGAGAAGCAGATGCGCGCCGACCGTGACAAGCGCGCCGCGATCCTCACCGCCGAGGGCATCCGCCAGTCGCAGATCCTCACCGCGGAGGGCGAGAAGCAGTCCGCGATCCTGCGCGCCGAGGGCGAGGCCCGCGCCGCCGCCCTGAGGGCCGAGGGCGAGGCCCAGGCCGTCCGTACGGTCTTCGAGGCGATCCACGCCGGCGACCCGGACCAGAAGCTGCTCTCCTACCAGTACCTCCAGATGCTGCCGAAGATCGCCGAGGGCGACGCCAACAAGCTCTGGATCGTCCCCAGCGAGATCGGCGACGCCCTCAAGGGCCTGTCGGGCGCCGTCGGCAACTTCGGCGCCATGGGCGGCGGTTCGGGCGGCGCGGCGTCCGGCGTCGGTACGGAGCGCCGCGAGAAGCCGTCCGTCACGGACTGACCGCACACCCCGGACAGGGCGAGGGCCCGTCCCCCTCGGGGGACGGGCCC
>NZ_BMVU01000015.1 GCF_014650875.1 Streptomyces minutiscleroticus | reverse complement strand
GGTGCCGCCCGGACCGGGCGGCACCCCGCCGCTCCCCCACGTCACAGATCTCCGCAGGCTCTCGCCGGGTCTTCGCAGGTCTTCCCGTACGAGGCTCCGGACCGGCTCCGTGCCTCCGCACGGGTGCGGAGGCTCCGGGCCGGTCCTGCGCGGGGCCGCCGGTCCCGCGTCGCCCGGTTCAGTCCCGTACGGAGTGCTCGTGCTCCTCGAAGCGGTGGTGCGGCGGCTGCGGGGCGGCCGGGGCCGTCTCCAGACGGGCGGTGATCACCAGCGTGCCCTCCTCGATCTGGTAGTCGAGGGGCAGGCCGAGTCCGCGCATCGCGGCGACCATGCCGGTGTTGGACGCCTGCGTGACCGCGTACACGTTCTCGCAGCCCGCCTCGGCGGCCATCGCGACCAGCCGACCGAGCAGTTCGGCGCCGATGCCGCGCCGCTGCCACTCGTCCTCGACGAGCAGCGCGACCTCCGTCTCGTCGCCGTCCCAGAGCAGGTGGCCGAGGCCCACGACGCGCCCCGAGGGGGTCTGCGCGGCGAGCGTGCGGCCGAAACGCGGGCTGAGCAGGTGGTCGAGGTAGCGGTCGGCGTCGCCGACGGGACCGTGGTAGCGCATGCTCAGCGTCCGCGGGGAGCACCGCTCGTGCATCGCCTTGGCGGCCCCGACGTCCTCGGTGCCGGCCCGGCGCACGGTGATGGCGCCGCCCCGCGGCAGGGTCAGCACGTCCTGGCCGAGCGGGACGCGCGGACCGAGCCGGGCGTCCAGCTCGACCAGGGCCCGGGCCCGGGCGAACTCGGTGGGCGTGAACGGCAGGTACGGCCGCTCCACGGTGATCACTCCGCCTTCGGGTGCGCGCAGCCGCATCACGGTGTCGTCGAGGGTCCCCTCGGCCGGCGTGCCGTCCTGGAGCCGGCTGCCGGTCACCGACGTGGCGGGCAGGGAGCGGATGGTGCACCGGCCCAGCAACTGGCGCAGAGCGAGCGGCAGTTCCGCCGCGTCCAGCGCGGTGCGGGAGGCCAGGCCCAGGATGCGGGTGGGGGCGTCCACCAGGTCGTGGGCGTCGGCCCGCTCGATCCAGGTGCCGCTGCCGCCGGCCGCGGCGACCGCCCCCGTGATCCCGGAGGCCTCGAGCGCGGTGGGCGCCCGCAGCAGGAACTCGTCCACCGTGCCCTCGGCCAGCGGGTGCGTCTGGAGGCTGAGGATGTCCACCCGATGCTCCGCCAGCGCCGTGCACAGCGCGGCCAGCGAACCCGGCTCGTCGCGCACCGTCGTCCGCATCCGCCACAGGGACGACTCCCCGGCGACGGACCGCGGGACGGAGCCGCCGGCGTCCGGCGCCGCCGCCCGCCCGGCCTCCCGCGCGGCGGCGGACGGCCGGGCACCGGTATCGTCCGCGGGCGGTGCGTGACCGTGGCGGCGTGACCACCATGTGTGGAAGGCCGCCGAGGCGGCCAGGACGACCGCCGCGCCCAGGAGGAGGGCCGGGCCGTCGGGGCCGTACCCGGCCAGGTCCGTCACGGCGTCGACGGCGGCGACCGCCGTCAGCAGGGCCGCCAGCTCCAGCAGGTTCCGGCGCCAGTGGCGGACGGGACGGCCGTGCTTCGCACGCGTCACATCAGACATGTCCTTTCTCATGGTTCCACTGTGAAGGAACGGTGTTGCGTGATCACGAACGCTTTGTGACCGATGGGTTAATCGGAATCCTGGCCATTTGAGCCGTTTCTGCTGGTGAGGAGGGCGGTCGGAGGCCCGGCGGCGGGATCCGGTCACGCACGGTGGCCGGACCGCGCCCCCTTCGCGGTCCGGCCCGGGCGTCAGGCCGCCGGCGGCAGCGTCAACGCCGTGCGCAGCCGGCGGGCCTGGGCGACCAGGCGCGAGGAGCCGCGGCGGTCCGCAGCCCGGTCCAGGTGCGGCAGGTGCCCGCGCGCACCGGTCCGTTCGGCGCACTCGGCCGCCACGGCCAGCAGGTCGCCGAGCCCTCGCGGTGGCGCGGCGGACGCAGTGGACACGGCGGCGGTCGCGGACCCTGCGGCGGCCGCCGACCGCGCGGCGGTCGTCCCCGCCGCCGGCGTCGCGGCCTCCGCCGTGTCCACTGCGTCCGCCGAGGTCGCCGTGTCCGCCGAGGCCGCCGTACTCGCCGGGACCGCCGCGTCCGCCGGGGCCGCGAGGCCGGCGAGTGGTGCCGGCAGCGCGGCCCGGAGTATCGCCCAGACCGTGGCGCAGGCCCCCGTCGAGGCGGCCGTGCGCAGCGCGTCCGCGAGCCGTGACGGCTTCACCGTGTCCAGGTCCATCAGCTCGCCGAGGTCCGTGCCCAGCCGCTCCGCGTCCAGCTGGCCGCGTGCCGCCAGCACCAGCAGGGCGTCCACCGCGCTGAGGCGGTTCCCGGAGTGACGGGAGCCGAGCCCGTACGCCAGGCACAGGTGCGTCGCCTCGCCCGCGGGCCCCTCGGCCTCGGCCAGGAGGGGCAGGATCGACGCGGCTCCGGCCGACGCGTCCACCACCGCCCCGGACACGTCGCGCAGGACCCGGCCGGCCAGCAGCTCCCGGTGGCCGGGCAGGACGGCGGCCCAGTGCCGCTGCTCGTCCTGGTCCCAGTGCCAGCAGTACGTGCTGCCGCTGAAGGGGTACAGCGGACGCCCCAGCTGACGGAACTCCTCCGGCAGCTCCTGCTGGAGGTCGAGCAGCTCGCCGAACTCGACGGATATCCGGTTGCCCAGGGTCCGCCGTCCGCTGGTGGGGAGCAGCGGGGCCGTGGCCGTCAGCCAGCGCGCCAGCCGCTCGCCCTCCGGTGTGCCGAGCGCGGCCGCCCGCTCCGCCGCGCGGGCGGCCGCGCCGGGGTCGTCCCGGCGCACCCGCAGCAGCGCCTGCGCGAAGTCGGCCTCCCCGGCGCGGGCCCCGAGCGCGCGGTACTCCTCCAGCCGTCCCGCCAGTTCCTCCGGCTCCAGCAGACCCGAGCCCCAGGTCGGTGTGGCCAGCAGGAACGGCGGCGGGTCCGTGCGCACCCGGTACGCCAGCTCCCGCATCCGGGCGTCGTAGGGCCTGGTCAGCGCGGAGTGTACGCACCGGTCGCCGGAG
Source organism: Streptomyces minutiscleroticus (assembly GCF_014650875.1). GTDB lineage: Bacteria > Actinomycetota > Actinomycetes > Streptomycetales > Streptomycetaceae > Streptomyces > Streptomyces minutiscleroticus. Next base: position 151,307 of record NZ_BMVU01000015.1, on the reverse strand, counting down.
TGCCCGCGATGCGTCGCGGCGATGAGCGCGCCGGTGCGCACCGAGCCGAGGAGGCTCGCGACGACCACCTCCACGCCGTTCGACCGGTCGCGGAAGTACTGCTCGACGTTCTCGCGCGGCATGTCGTCGTGGGCCCACCAGCGCCGGGCGACGACCGGCTCCAGGGCCTCGGCCAGCGCCTCCCGGTCCCGGTGGGCGTGGCGGGCGAGCCCGTCCAGCGCGCGCTCGAACGTGGCCACGTCGCCACCGGACGCCAGCAGGGCCGAGACCTCCTCGGCCACCTCGGCCGCCGTCCTCGGGGGCGGAGCCAGCCGGACCGGCTCCGGGGCCGGCGGCAGGATCTCCTCGTACGCGTCCTGACCGGCGGCGGGCACCTCCGTGCCGAGCAGCTCCGCCGCGCCGGCGCGCAGCCCGGGGCTCAGCCGGTCCGTCAGGGCCGTCACCTCCTCCCGCGCCCGCGCGGGCAGCGCGTCGAGGTGCCTGCCCACGAGCTTCAGGGCGCGCTCCTGCACCTCGGTGTCCTCGTGCCCGAACGCCTCGGCCGCCGCGGGCAGCAGCTCGGCCGCGGCCGAGGCGTCGCGCCGCAGCACCTTGCCCAGCAGGACGAGCTGCGCCCGGACGAGCTTCTTCTCGCTGCGGAAGAGGACGGCCGTGCTCGTCTCCGCGAGCTGACGCGGCGTCAGCTCGCCGTCGAGCGCCAGCGCGCCGAGCACCGACTGCGCGTGCGCCGCCACGGTCGACAGGGCGTCGGCGGCCAGCGCCGTCCAGTCGGCGCAACGCTCGCGCCGCTCCTCGGGCGTCAGGTCGAGGCACTCGAGAAGCCGCAGGAAGGCGCGCTGCTCGGACGGGGCGCCGCCGCGCAGCAGCCGGGCCACGCAGGCGTCGACCATCACCTTGCGGTCGAGCACGCCCTCGCGCGTCAGCCGCGCCAGGGCGGGCGGCCAGGGGTCCGGGCCGTCGCCGAACATCCAGACCACCTGCCCGAGCGCCTCCGTGGAGGCGCAGAGGGCGGCGACCAGCTCGGCCACGTGCGGGTCCCGGCGCAGCCGGTCCGCGACCGTGCCCCCGGTCTGCCACACGCCGGAGACGTGCTCGACCCACCCCTGGACGTAGGCGTCCGTCGTCGGCACCGGGCAGCCCGCGAGCCGCACCAGCCCCGCCATCAGCTCGTACGGCACCGCGGCGGAGGCCGGGCGCGCGGCCAGCCGGTGCACGAGGTCGCCGAGCCACCGCGGGTCCCGGCCGCCCAGGACGTGCAGCAGGGTGCCCGGACCCGCCTGGTTCCAGCGCATGTCCGAGGCGGCGATCCAGGTGGCCGCGGCGGCGGCCCCGGTGTGGCACGCCGCCCCCACCGCGTGCAGGGCCGGGCACACCTTGCGCGCCCTGGCCCCCCACGGATCGGCCCGCACCTCCTTGCGCAGCTCCTTCAGGGCGGGCAGGCAGGCCCGCCGCCCGGCGTCGGGCACGTCCGCCAGCAGGCGCACCGCCTCGCCGGTCCGCCCGGCCCGCACGGCCTCCACCAGGGACTCGGCGCTCATCGCGCACCTCCGCCGACCGGCACGCCCTGCCGGCCCGCCGCCGCTTCCCTGCGCACCATGCGCACCGCCAGCGCGTGCTTGCACGGGCCGCGCCCGCCGCGGTACTTCGCCCACCACAGGCAGCTGCAGCTCAGCGTGCCCGCGTCGTCCCGCACCCGGTGGACGTGGCCGTCCTCCGCGGTGACCGTGCCCACGTCCCCGTCCAGCGCCACCGCGCCCGCCGCCACGAGGTCGCGGGCCGCCCGCAGTCTGGGGTTGTGGCGCTCCGCGCGCTGCGCGTCGTACGGCAGCTCGCGATGGAAGTAGGCCGCCTCCGCCGCGTCGTACCCCACGCGGCCCGACGTGCCCAGCCGCACCAGGGCCGCCCGCACCCGCCCGGCCGGCAGTCCGGAGGCGGCGGCCAGGTCCGTGACGTCGATGCGCGGCTCCCAGGCCAGCAGCACCGCGATCAGCTCCGCGTCCTGCGCCGCCTCGTCGGTGGCGAGCGCGTCCAGGACGCCGCCCTCGCCGGAGAAGCCGCGGGAGGTCTCGGGCGACAGCGTCAGCGTCAGACGCATGCCCGGCAGGACGACCTCCCAGGCGCTCGCGGCCGCGGCGCCGCCGGTCACCGCCGGTCCGTACACGCGCAGGGCCGTCGCGTGCCGCAGCACCCGCTGGAGCGCCGCGAGCCGCTCGGGGCCCGGCAGGCACACGGCGCCCGGCACCGGGCGGGTCGTCGGCCTGAGCGCACGGCCCGCGGGCACCACCCACTGGACGCCGCGCGAGGCGCCGCGCGCCGTGCCCCGGGGCAGCGACCGCAGGAAGCGGACGGCCTCCGCGGCGGGCAGCTCCGCCCGCAGCTCGAAGGAGGAGGCCAGCACCTGGGCCTCCGCGAAACCGCGCAGCCAGCGGTCCGGCAGCGGCACCTTCTTCTCGACCACGGGCCCGTCCAGCGTGGTCACCGCCAATTCGTCGGGGCCGACGCGCAGATGCAGCGGGTCGTCCGCGCCGATCCGCGACAGGGCTTCCCGCAGCGGGTTGTTGACGTCGACGTTCGTCGTACCGTGCCCGATGTCGCCGCCGTCCAGGCCCTCGCCCAGGACGTCCAGGCGCGCGTACACCCCGCAGCAGCCGGAGAAGGACTCGAAGCGCAGCCGGTCGCCGTTGCCCGTCACCACCGGGTCCAGCGAGGCGGGCGACTGCCGCTGGTGGTACCGGGCCGCCGCCACGTCGGCCACGGCCAGCAGCCCCGCGGACGCCACCTGAGGATGTGTCAGGAACCCCGCGAAGAAGCGGGGATGGTCCTCGATCCCGCGGGGGGTCGCACCCCGCGAGGTCTCGAGTCCCAGGCGGGGCCCGCCGGCTGAGGACTCCAGCGCGGAGGGTCGGGAATAGGCCACGGCCTGCATGGATCGCGTCATGGGAAGGACCGTAGGGGCGACCACTGACAATCGCCCCGGCCTGCGAAGACACCGTCCCGGCCGGGCAGTTGGGGCGCGTGCGACCGTGCCGCGCGCCGGGGGATGACTCCGGTACGCGGCACGGAGGGCGAGCCTAGCGCGTACCGCCGCTACTGCCCCACGCGTCCGGGCTGGAGCACCTTCGTGAACAGCACGCTGCCGTCCTGCTCGCGCAGACGCACCGTCAGCTCACCGCTGTGCCCGTCGATGTCGACCTCGCCGAAGAACTGGTAGCCCCCGGCGGGCGAGACGTTCGAGGCGGTCGGCGCCTTCACGAAGACCCGCTCGGGGCCGAAGGTGGCGTCGAGGTCGGAGGCCGGGAAGGCCCCGGCGTTCAGCGGGCCCGACACGAACTCCCAGAACGGCTCGAAGTCGGTGAAGGCCGCCCGCGACGGCTGGTAGTGCTGCGCCGAGGTGTGGTGCACGTCGGCGGTCAGCCACACGGTGCCGGTGATCCGCCGGTGCTTGACGTACCGCAGCAGCTCGGCGATCTGCAGTTCGCGGCCCAGCGGCGCGCCCGGGTCGCCCTGGGCCACCGCCTCGAAGTTCGGCCGTCCCTCCGTGGTGTCCGGCACGACCAGGCCGATCGGCATGTCCGAGGCGATCACCTTCCACACCGCGCGGGACCGGGACAGCTCCCGCTTGAGCCACTCCAGCTGCTCCCGGCCGAGGATGCCCACCGGGTCGGAGGTCTGCGCACCGGGGGAGTTGGCGTTGCGGTACGTGCGCATGTCCAGCACGAACACGTCGAGCAGCGGACCCTGGTGCAGCACCCGGTGCACCCGGCCCTCCCGGGCGCCCGGGCGCAGGGTGGAGATCGGGAAGTACTCGCTGAACGCGCGGGTCGCGCGGGCGGCCAGCGCGTCCACGCTCTTCTCGGTGTAGCGGCTGTCGGTCTCGCTGATCATCTGGCCCGGGTACCAGTTGTTGCGCACCTCGTGGTCGTCCCACTGGACAATGGACGGCACCTGGGCGTTGAACCGCCTGAGGTTCTCGTCGAGCAGGTTGTAGCGGAAGTTCCCGCGGAACTCGGCCAGGGTCTCGGCGACCTTCGCCTTCTCCTCGGTGGTGACGTTCCGCCAGGTGCCGCCGCCGGGCAGGGCGGCGGTCGCCGATATGGGGCCGTCGGCGTAGATGCTGTCGCCGCTGCACAGGAAGAAGTCCGGGTCCAGCCGGGCCATCGCGTCGAAGATCCGGTAGCCGCCGAGGTCGGGGTTGATGCCCCAGCCCTGGCCGGCCAGGTCGCCCGACCACACGAAGCGCACCCCGTCGCGCCGCCCGGCCGGCGTCGTGCGGAACGTACCGGTGACCGGTTCGCCGGTGCGGCGCGGGTCGTCGGGGTCGGCCAGCAGGACGCGGTAGTGGATCTGCTCGCCCGCCGGCAGTCCGTGCAGCCGCGTCGTGCCCGTGAAGTCCGTGCCCGGGCCGAGCAGCGGGCCCCGCCATCTGCGCGGATCGCGGAACGACTCGGTCGCCGACGTCTCCACGACCATCCGGGCGGGCCGGTCGGAGCGCACCCACACCAGGCCGGAGTGCGCGGTCACGTCACCGGCCTGTACGCCCCAGCCGGCCCGGGGCCGTCCCGACAGCGCGAGGGCCGGGGCCGGGCCGAGGGCCGCGGGCAGGGCGAGCGCCGCCGACGCGGCGAGCGAGCCGCGCAGCACACCGCGGCGGTCGGGACGGAACGGGCTCGGCGGACGGTGTGACATGAGACGCCTCCTGGGACGGCTGACCGTGATGCAGTGCCACAACTACTGGCGCGCCGCAGCGCGTACGCGAACCCCAAGTGAACAACCGGCCGCGAGGACGGGGAACAGCCGTGCGACGACGACAAGGCGTGCCGCTCCGCCCCGACGGCCCGCCGGTCCGGCCGGGGAGCCTCGGCGGCCGTCCTGCTCCCGTCCGTCACGTGCCGGCCTCCGCCATCGCCCGCACCCCCTCCCGGATGCGCGCCGGCGGGAGGTGCGCGTAGCCGAGCACCAGCCGCACCCGGTCGTCCTGCGCGGGCGTCCGGGCGCAGTCCGCCAGCGGGCGCACCGCGATGCCCGCCGCCCCCACGCGGTCCAGGAAGCGGGACGACGGACCCCACCGCTCCGGGAGGGCGGCGACGACGTGCAGGCCGGCCGCGACCCCGGTCACCTCCGTCCCCGGGAAGTGCTCCTCCAGGGCCGCCACGAGGGCGTCCCGCCGCTCCCGGTAGGCGCGCCGGCAGCGGCGCAGGTGCCGGTCGTGGTCGCCGCGCTCCACGAACCGCGCGAACAGCGCCTGGTCGAGCACCGGATGGCCCAGGTCCATGGTCCGCTTGCGCTCGACGACCTCCTCGGCCAGGGACTCCGGGACGAGCAGCCAGCCGAGCCGCAGCCCCGGGGCGAGCGACTTGCTCACGGAACCGGTGTAGGCGACCCGTTCCGGATCGAGTCCCTGCAGCGCGCCCACGGGGGCGCGGTCGTACCGGAAGTCCCCGTCGTAGTCGTCCTCGACCACCAGGCCGTCCACGGACCGCGCCCACCGCAGGAGCGCGGCCCGCCGCCGCGCCGAGTACGCGACGCCCGTGGGGAACTGGTGGGCCGGCGTGGTCACCGCCACCCGCACGCCCGACGCGCGCAGCGGCCCGGGCGCCAGTCCCTCGTCGTCCAGGGGCAGCGGTACGGCGTCGACGCCGGCGGAGGCGAACAGGGCGTCGTGCTCGGGGCTCCCGGGGTCCTCCACGCCCACGGAGCGCACCCCGCGCGCGTGGAGGACGTGCCCCAGCAGCGTCACGGCCTGGGCCACGCCGGAGACCACCACCACCCGCTCGGGGTCGGCGGCCACGCCCCTGCGCCGGGTGAGCAGGTCCGCGAGGGCCGTGCGCAGGCGGGGCAGCCCGCGCGGGTCCGGGTAGCCCAGGGCGTGGTGCGGCAGGTCGGCGAGGACGCCGCGCTGCGCGGCGGCCCACGCCGCGCGCGGGAACAGCGACAGGTCGGGTGCGCCGGGCAGGAAGTCGGCCCGGGCGCCGGGAGGGCGGGGAGCGAGGTCCCGCGCGCGTGGGCGGGCCGCCCGGACCGTGTCGCTCACCCAGGTCCCGGCGCCCCGCCCGCTGCGCAGGTAGCCCTCCGCGGTCAGCTGCTCGTACGCCTCGGTGACCAGGCCCCGGGACACCCCGAGGTCGGCGGAGAGCGCGCGGCTGGACGGCAGCCGGGTGCCCGGCGCGAGCCGCCCGGAGCGGACGGCCTCGCGCAGCGCCGACCGCAGCGAGCGCCCACGCGCGCGGGCCGGCGCCGCGGCGGCCGGGAGGAGCAGTTCCCAGGCGGCGGTCCAGGGCGCCGGCGCCCCGCCCGCGCGCGTGGGCGCCAGGGGCGCGGCAGGGCCGGAGGGTGCGGCGCAGTGCGGCCCGCCGGCGGCCGGATCGGTCCCCGATGGCGACATGGAAGTGGACCTTAAACGGGGACCGGTGCGTGCCTAGCGTCGCCCCATGGATGTCACCACCGCCCGCGGGGCCCTGCTCGCCGCCTTCGCCGCCGTCCTCGTCGGCGGCTCCTTCACCGCCAACAGCCTGCTGGGCCACTATCCGTACGCGGGCGGGCAGTTCCTTCGCTACGGGCTCGCCTTCCTGCTGCTCCTGCCGCTCGCCGGACGCGGCGGCGCCGCGGCGCTGCGCCGGCTGGGGCCGCGTGCCTGGGCGCGCCTGGCGCTGCTCGCCGCCGTCGGCACGGTCGGCTTCAACCTCGCCGTCATCGCCGCCGAACGCAGCGCCGAACCCGCCGTGCCCGGCGTCTTCGTGGGCTGTGCCCCCGTCGTCGTGGCCGTGGCGGCGCCGTTCCTGGCCGGCCGCAGGCCGCGGCCCGCCGTCCTGTGCGGCGCGTCGCTGGTGGCCTGCGGCGCGTTCACCGTCCAGGGGTGGGGGCGCACGGACGGCGCGGGACTCGCCTTCTCCCTGTGCGCGCTCGTCGGCGAGGTCGGCTTCGCGATGCTCGCCGTACCGCTCGTGGAGCCCCTGGGCCCGCGTCTGCTGTCGGCCACTGTGTGCGGCCTGGCCACGGCCGGGTCGGCGGTGGCCGGGCCGCTCGTGGACGGCGGGGCCTGGCTGCGCACGCCGGACGCCGCCGAGGCCGCCGCGCTGCTGTGGCAGGCGGCGGTCGTCACGGTCGTCGGCTTCGTCTGCTGGTACATGGGGGTGCAGCGCATCGGCACCGAGCGCGCGACGCTCTTCTCCGGCCTCATCCCCGTCGCGGCGGCGGCCACCGCGCCGCTCGTGGGGACGGGTGCGTACGGGAGCGCGCAGGCCCTGGGCAGCGCGCTCGTCGGAGCGGGAGTGGTCCTCGGGGCCGGCGCGCCGACGGCCGTCCGGGCGCGCCGCCGCGGGACACCGGCCGCCGGCGGCGGGCACGGCCCGGGCGCGCCGTCGCACCGGTCCGGGGAACCGCGGCAGGCGGCCGGGGCACTCCGCTCAGGCGCTGCCGACGAGCGGGCGGCTGCCGTCGAGCAGGACCCGCGCGACCAGGGCGGGGTCGTCGTTCATGGGGACGTGCCCGCAGCCGGGCAGCCGCACCAGACGCGCGCGGGGGACGACCTGCTTGGCGCGGACGCCCTGGCGGCGCGGCAGCAGCCGGTCCCGCGTGCCCCAGGCCACGGTGACCGGGACCCCGGGGACGTCGTCGGTGAACCGGACCCGCACCCCGGCCCGCAGCGTCTCGGCGAAGCCCGCCGCGTGCGCCAGGGCGAGGGTCTCCGCCACCACGGCCTCGGGTGACCTGCGGCCGGGACGGGCGTAGATGGTGCTGGTCAGCAGGGTGCGGCCGGCCGCGCTGCGGGACAGCCGCCGTACCAGCGGCAGCGGCAGGCCGCGGGCCGCGCGCCGCATCGCCGCCAGCACGCCGAACGCGTACCGCCGCTCCGGCTGCGTCCAGAAGCCGGCCGGCGACAGGGCCGTGACGGACCGCACGAGCTTCTCCCGGCCGAGTTCCAGGGCCAGCAGGCCGCCCAGGGAGTTGCCCGCCACGTGCGGGCGCTCCAGGCCCAGCGCCGTGCAGAATCCGCCGAGTGCGGCGTTCATCGTCGACAGGTCGTGGGTGAGGCCGTCGGGCAGCGCGGGCGACTCGCCGAAGCCGGGCAGGTCCACCGCGATCACCTCGCGCTCGGCCGCCAGGATGTGCACCACCGGGTCCCAGGCCTGCCGGTGGTGGCCTATCCCGTGCAGCAGGAGCAGCGGCTCGCCCGCGCCCGTGCGTTCGTACGCGACGGTCACGGTCCGCGGGCCGAGCGGAGAGGGGACGGAGAAGGAGACCTCGGACGGCATGGAACTGCTCCTCGTCTGGGGCGGGATGTTGTGTAGACAGCTTGTCAGCAACGGCTACTCGTCGGTAGCCCCCGATGCGGTCCGTGTCGCCCGGCGGTGTCCCCAGGGATGCGACCGCCGAAATGCCCCTCCTGGGGAGGGTGTCTTGAAATCGCGCCCCTGGGAGAGCGTTGTACGAACTTCTCGTGAATGCCGCCCCGTGTCCTGCTTGTGTACTTCCCGTGAGACCGAGGATTGGTCTTGACCAAGGGCGGGGGCGGTCCCTATGGTCGCAGGGGGATAAGGCAAGAACCTTTAATAAACAAGGGCGTTAAAAACGCCGCCGGGTCACGGCCGTCGCGGAGGACAGGGTGGGGACCACGCAGCTGGAAACAGTGCCGGAGCCGAAGTACTGGCACCTCAGGACCGTGCTCAGCGAGGCGCTGGACTCCGAGTTCTCCGTGGGGGAGATCCTGCCGAACGAGCGTGACCTCGCGGCCCGCTTCGGGGTCGCCCGCGCCACGCTCCGGCAGGCCCTGGAGCAGCTCGAACTGGAAGGGCGGCTGCAGCGCAGGCGCGGGGTCGGCACGACGGTCGCGCCGCCGCGCGTGGGCGTCGCCGTCGGCACCGAGCAGCACGCGTGGCCCGGGGCCGAGGGCGACGCCTGGGAGCCCGCGGACTGCGCCACGGCCGCACCGCCCGCCGCGGTGGCCGGGATGCTGGAGACCCGCAAGGACGAGCAGGTGCACACGGTGCGCCGGTCGCTGGTGACGAACGGCCAGCCGGTCGCCGCCGAACTGCTCTACGTCCCGCTGTCGTCCGTCCCCGCGTCGGCGGCCGCCGACGCCGCCTCCGGGGCGGCCCGCGCACATGCCGTGCTGCAGGGGCTGCGGCACCTGGACCTGGAGGGCCAGGACCGCGCCGTGGAGCTGGGATCGGCCCGCGCGGAGGACGCCAAGGAACTCGACCGGCTCCCCGGGGCCCCCGTCCTCGTCGTCACCACGCGCTTCTTCGCGCGGGGGCGCACCGCGGCGGTGTCCGTGGCGACCTACCGGGCCGACACCTGCCGGCTGACGTTCGCCGACTCCGGCGGCGTGGAGATCCACCACGACGCCTCCTGACGGCGACGCGCCGCCCGTTCTCGTTCCGTTCCGGTGCGGCCCCTCCGCCGCGTCCGGGAGCGGCGCCGTGCCGGCCGGGGTCCCCGGGGACCCTCAGCGCCGTGCCGTCACCGTGCCCTCGACGGCGAACAGCTGCTCCTCCACGTGGTCCAGGGCCAGCCGCAGCGCGCCCGTCGGCACGACGGCCTCCCCGAGGAGCGAGAGGGCGACCCGGGGCGGGCGCAGGCAGTAGCGCGCCAGCTCCCGGCGCAGGGGCTCCAGGACCCCGTCCAGGCCCGCGGCCCAGCCGCCGATGACGACGAGCTCGGGGTCCAGCGCGAGCACGAGCGCCGCCACGTCGTGCACCAGGCGCCTGATGAAACGGTCCACCGCGGCACGGGCCCGCTCGTCGCCCCGGCGCGCGAGGGCGAAGACCTCCGCGACCGCCTGCTCGTCCAGGGGGTGCAGCGGCTCGTCGGTCGTGGACAGCAGCGCCTCCGGCGTCGCCTCACGGCCCAGCAGGTGCAGCGCCCCGATCTCGCCGGCCGCGCCGCCGAAGCCGCGGTGCAGCCGGCCGCCGATCAGCGACCCCGCCCCGGGGCTCAGCCCGGCCAGCACGAACACCATGTCGTCCGACGCCGTGGCCGCGCCCTTCCAGTGCTCGGCCACGGCCGCCGCGTTGGCGTCGTTCTCCACCAGCACCGGGCACTTGAAGGAGCGCCGCAGCCGCTCGCCGAGCTGCAGGCCGGTCCACCCGGGCAACGCCGTGCCCAGGCGGACCGTGCCGTCCTCCTCGACGATGCCCGGGGTGCCCACACCGACGGCGCGCAGGGAGCTGCGGGCCACGCCCGCGCGGCGCAGCAGGTCGGCGACGGTGGCGCGCAGCCGCTCCAGCCGCTCGTCCGCGGGCGCGGTCTCGGCCACGTCCCGGGCCGCCGTGCCCAGGTAGCGGCCGTCCAGGTCGGCGAGGAGCGCGGCCACCCGGTGCGGGCCGATCTCCAGCCCCAGCAGGTGGCCGGCCTCCGCCCGGAAGCGGAACCGGCGGGCCGGGCGCCCCTGCCGCCGGGCGGCGCCCTCCTCGGCCGCGGTCTCCACGACGAGCCCGGCCTCGATGAGCCCCTCGACGACGCCCTCGACGGTCGGCCGGGACAGCCCGGTCAGCCGGGTGATCTCGGTGAGGGTCGCGCACTCCGCGGTGCGCAGCGCGTCCAGCACCACCGCGGAGTTGATCCTCCGCAGCAGGGAGGGGTCCCCACCGGTCAACCGCCCCAACGTCCGTCCTCCCAGCTCGCGCGCGTGTTGGCCGGATCGTACTCAACCAGGCGGGTACCGGCGAGAGCCGGGCGCCCGCGCCGTGCGCGCCGCTCCCCGCCGCACGCCCCGGCTCCGGCCCGCGGCCGCGCCGTCCGCCGCGGCCCGGAGCCGGTCCCTCCGGCTGTGTCCGAAAGGGTGGACCCGGCCTCAGCCCGGAGTGACGAAACCCGACTCGTACGCGGTGATCACCGCCTGGGTGCGGTCGCGCGCCCCCAACTTGGCCAGGACCGAGCTGACATGGGACTTGACCGTCTCGGTGCCGACGACGAGGTGGGCGGCGATCTCCGCGTTCGACAGGCCCCGGGTCATCAGCCGCAGCACGTCGCGCTCCCGCTCGGTCAGCGCGGCCCGCTCCAGGGCCGCGCGGGCCGCGGGACTTCCTCCGCCGCCGTCCCCGTAGGCGGCCGCCAACTGCCGCACCGACGCGGGGAACAGCAGCGACTCGCCCTCGGCGACCAGCCGCACGGCGTGCACGACCTCCTCCGGGCGGGCCCGCTTCAGCAGGAAGCCGTTCGCGCCCGCGCGCAGCGCCTCGTACACGTACTCGTCGTTCTCGAAGGTCGTCACGACCAGGATCCTCGGCGGGTCGTCGACGGTGCGCAGCACCGCGCGCGTGGTCTCGATGCCGTCCATCAGCGGCATGCGCACGTCCATGGCGACGACGTCCGGGCGCAGCCGCCGCACCAGCGGGATCACCGACGCGCCGTCGGCCGCCTCCCCGACGACCGCGATGTCCTCCTGCGCTTCGAGGACGGCGCGCAGACCGGCGCGGACGAGGGGCTCGTCGTCGACGAGGAGGACGGTGACCGGCATGCGGCCAGCGTAGATCAGCACGGCGGCGGCTGGACGCGCACCTGCCGGCGGTGCCGGTCCGGCCGGGTCGGCTCCGGGCACGGCGGCCTGTCAGTGCCGGGCGTTTTACTGGACGTATGACCATCGCGCAGCACATCGCCGTCATCGAGTCGCTGTGCTCCCGCGACTTCCCCGGGGAGTACGGCGGTCCGGGCGCGGGCGGCGGGGGAGCGGGCTTCCACCTCGTGGAGCTGGCGTGCGACGACGCCCCCGCGGCGTACGGGGAGTGCGGGGCGTGCGCGGACGAGGACGCGGCCGAGCAGTGCGAGGCCTGGCGGGACGGTCTGTCCGAGCGGCTGACGGCGCGGTGGGGCGAGCCGCGCTGGATCGGCCTGGACGGGGTGCTCCTGCGCTCCTTCGACCCCGGCGAGCACATACCGGAGCCGTGGGCGTCCTTCAGCGCGTACGTCGGGAACGCGCGGCTGTGGCGGGTCGGCGGCACCGGCCGCCGGCTCGCCCTCGGCGTCACCCGGCCCGGCGAGGAGCGCGCCCCACGGCTGGTCGCGCTCGTCACGGAGACCGACCCGCCCTGAGCCCCGAAACCGTCCGCCCGGCACCCGGGACGGGGCGGAACGACGGGCCGGAGCCGGGGCGGGGCCGGCCGAGTCAGGGGCCGGATGGGGCTGTCCGAGCCGGGGGCGTGCGGGCTAGCCGAGCCGGGGGAGGCCGGCGGCCTCGCGCAGGAGGGCGAACTCCTCCGCCATCGTCCCGGCCGTCCAGTGGGCGTTCAGGCCGCTGGGATTGGGCAGCACCCAGATCCGGGTCTCGCCGATCGTCCGCTCCTGCGGGCCCACCTTGGCCCTGCGGTCGTCGAAGGCCTGGCGGTACGCCGTCACGCCCAGCACCGCCAGCCAGCGCGGACGCAGCTTCGCCACCTTCAGGCTCAGCCGCCGGCCGCCCTCCTGGTACTCCTGCGCGCTCAGCTCGTCGGCCCGCGCGCTCGCCCGGTCCACGACGTTCGTGATGCCGAGGCCGTACGAGAGCAGCTCGTCCTGCTCGGCCGGCTTCAGCAGCCGGGGCGTGAAGCCGGAGCGGTGCAGCGCGGGCCAGAAGCGGTTGCCCGGCCGGGCGAAGTGGTGGCCCGTCGCGGCCGTCATCAGTCCCGGGTTGATGCCGCAGAACAGCACGTGGAGGCCGTCCGCGGCGACGTCCGGCACCAGCCGGTCGCGGGCGGCCTCCAGGTCGGCCTGGGTGAGCCGGTTCAGAGGATCGCCCCCGGCGCGTACCCGGCGGCCTCCGGGTGCTGCTTCACGATCTCCTCGATCCGGGCGACGACGGAGGCGACCTGGCCGGCCGCGGCGCCCGTGAAGGACAGCTTGTCGGCCATCAGCCCGTCCAGCGCCGCGCGGTCCAGCGGGATGCGCTCGTCGGCGGCGAGCCGGTCGAGGAGATCGTTGCGCTCGGCGCCCTGCTCGCGCATGCCGAGCGCGACGGCCACGGCGTTCTCCTTGATGGCCTCGTGGGCGACCTCGCGGCCGACGCCCGCGCGCACGGAGGCCATGAGGACCTTGGTGGTCGCGAGGAACGGCAGATAGCGGTCCAGCTCGCGGGCCACGACCGCCGGGAAGGCGCCGAACTCGTCGAGCACCGTCAGGAACGTCTCCAGCAGGCCGTCGAGCGCGAAGAACGCGTCGGGCAGGGCGACCCGGCGCACCACCGAGCAGGAGACGTCGCCCTCGTTCCACTGGTCGCCCGCCAGCTCGCCGGTCATCGAGGCGTAGCCGCGCAGGACCACCATGAGGCCGTTGACGCGCTCGCAGGAGCGGGTGTTCATCTTGTGCGGCATCGCCGAGGAGCCGACCTGGCCCGGCTTGAAGCCCTCGGTGACCAGCTCGTGCCCGGCCATCAGGCGGATCGTCTTCGCCAGCGACGAGGGCGCGGCGGCCAGCTGCACCAGCGCGGTGACGACCTCGTAGTCGAGCGAGCGCGGGTAGACCTGGCCGACCGAGGTGAAGGCCTGCCCGAAGCCGAGGTGCTCGGCGATCCGGCCCTCCAGCTCCGCGAGCCTGTCCGCGTCGCCGCCGAGCAGGTCGAGCATGTCCTGCGCGGTGCCCACCGGGCCCTTGATGCCGCGCAGCGGGTAGCGGCCGAGCAGCTCCTCGACGCGCCGGTACGCGACGAGCAGCTCGTCGGCGGCGGTCGCGAACCGCTTGCCGAGCGTGGTGGCCTGCGCGGCGACGTTGTGCGAGCGGCCCGCCATGACCAGCTCGCCGTACTCGCCGGAGAGCCTGCCGAGCCGGGCCAGGACGGCGACCGTGCGGTCGCGCACCAGCTCCAGCGAGAGCCGGATCTGCAGCTGCTCGACGTTCTCGGTCAGGTCGCGGGAGGTCATGCCCTTGTGCACGTGCTCGTGGCCCGCGAGGTCGTTGAACTCCTCGATGCGCGCCTTCACGTCGTGCCGCGTGACCTTCTCGCGCTCCGCGATCGAGGCCAGGTCGACCCGGTCCAGGACGTTCTCGTAGTCGGCGATCGCGGTGTCCGGCACCTCGATCCCGAGGTCCTTCTGGGCCCGCAGCACGGCGAGCCAGAGCCGGCGCTCCAGCTCGACCTTGTGCTCGGGGGACCACAGGGTGGCCAGCTCGGCGGAGGCGTAGCGTCCGGCGAGAACGTTCGGGATGCGGGGCTTGGCAGGCGCAGTCACGTGGACGGAGTCTACTGGCGGTTCGTGCAGGCCGGCGCCACCGGGTGGTTCGTGGGAAGCTACGAGAGACACCGGGTGCCGCGCCGTCGCCGCAGGTCGCGGGGCGGGCACGGTTCCTCGGGAGTGCCCTCCCGAGCCCCGCACGGCCGTACGGGGAGGCCGTACGGGGAGGTCTTCCGCACCCCGCACGCGGCCGTACGGGAGCCGCCCGCTCCTCGCCTCCGCGCTCCGTACGGCGGCGTCTTGCGCGGCTCCTGTGCAGTCCCTTCGCGGCTCCGTGCGGCAGCGGTCCCGGACGGCCGGCCGCGTGGCCTCCGCTTCTCCGGGCGGCTGCTTCTCCGGGACGGCTGCTTCTCCGGGACGGCTACTTCTCCGGGGTCGGCACGCGCACCTCGCCGAGCCCCGGCACCTCGTACGGCAGCAGCTCCGGGCGCTTGGCCGGGCGGCCGTCGCCGGAGGAGCGGCCGGTGAGGCGGCGGCCGATCCACGGCAGCAGGTGCTGCCGGGCGAAGCGGACGTCGGCGGTGCGGCGGGCGAGCCAGCGCAGCGGCGGCGCGGGCGGCATCGGCGTGCGCCAGTCGGCGTCCTCCGGCTCGTACCCGAGGGCCTGCCAGACCCCCTCCGCCACCCGGCGGTGCCCCTCGGCCGTCAGGTGCAGCCGGTCCACGTCCCACAGCCGGGGGTCGGCGAGCGAGGGCGCACCGTAGAGGTCGACCACGATCGCGCCGTGCCGGGCCGCGAGCTCGTCGACGCAGGCGAACAGCGCCTCCATGCGCGGCCGGAAGCGTTCGAGCACCGGACCCCGGCGGCCCGGGCTGCGCATCAGCACCAGCTGCTCGCAGGAGGGGGCCAGCTTCTCCACGGCCTCCTCCAGCAGCCCGCGCACGCGCCCCATGTCGCACTTGGGCCGCAGCGTGTCGTTGAGGCCGCCGACCAGCGTGATCACGTCCGGTCGCATCGCGGCCGCCACGTCGACCTGCTCCGCGACGATCTGCCCGATCAGCTTGCCGCGCACCGCGAGGTTGGCGTACCGGAATCCGGGCGTGCGGGCCGCCATCCGGGCGGCGAGGAGATCGGCCCAGCCGCGGTACGAGCCGTCGGGCTGCAGGTCCGACATGCCCTCGGTGAAGGAGTCGCCGACCGCGACAAGACTGGTGTATGTGGCATTCGTCTGCATGGCGACAGCGATGGTATCCCGGTGGCGTACCCGCCGGCCGGTCGGACCGCTCCCGCCCGCCCGGCAGCCCTCCGCCGCCCTGGCCGCGCCGCGCGCGGCAGCTGTCGCACCCGCCGCGCCGGGCGGCAGCCGTCGTCCCCGTCGTGCCGTGCGCCAGCCGTAGTCCCCGTCGGCCGGGCGGCAGCCGTCGTGGTCACCGTGCCTGCTGCCGGCTCTCCCCGTCCTGCCGCCACCGTGCCCGCCGCCCCGGCGGTCGGTCGTCGCCGTGCCGGGCGGCCGTGGGTCATGCGCGCACGGCCGCCCGGCGGGCCGGTCTCACACGTGCTGCCCGAACAGCTCCCGCAGCACGTCCTCCATGGTCACCAGGCCCGCGAGCCGCCCGTCCTTGCCGATCACCGCCGCCAGGTGCGTCCGGCTGCGGCGCATCGAGGTCAGGACGTCGTCCAGCGGCGTGCTCTCCCGCACCCGGGCGATGGACCGCATGTCCCGCACCTGGAAGGGCAGGTCCCGCGGCATCGCGTCGAGGGCGTCCTTGACGTGCAGGTAGCCGACGATGCGCCGCCCGCTGTCCACCACGGGGAACCGCGAGAAGCCGGACTGCGCCGCCAGGGCCTCCAGCCGCTCGGGCGTCACGCCCACGTGCGCGTAGACGACGCGCTCCAGCGGGAGCACCACGTCGCGCACCGGGCGGCGCCCCAGCTCCAGCGCGTCGTGCAGCCGCTCCTGGGCGCGGTCGTCGATGAGCCCCGCCTCGCCGGAGTCCTGCACGAGGCGGGCCAGCTCGGCGTCCGAGAAGGTCGCGGCCACCTCGTCCTTGGCCTCCACCCGCAACAGCTTGAGCAGGGTGTTGGCGAAGGTGTTGACGGTGAAGATCACCGGCCGCAGCGCCCGGGAGAGCGCCACCAGCGGCGGTCCGAGCAGCAGCGCGCTGCGCACCGGCTCGGCGAGCGCGATGTTCTTCGGCACCATCTCGCCGAGCAGCATGTGCAGATACGTCGCCAGGGTCAGCGCGATCACGAAGGAGACGGCGTGACCGGCGCCGTCCGGTACGCCCACGGCGTGGAAGAGCGGCTCCAGCAGGTGCGCGATCGCGGGCTCCGCGACCACGCCGAGCACCAGCGTGCACAGGGTGATGCCGAGCTGCGCGGCCGCCATCAGCGCCGACACGTGCTCCAGGCCCCACAGCACGCTGCGCGCCCGCCGGGCCTTGTCCGGGTCGCCCTCGACGTACTGCTCGACCTGGCTGCGGCGCACGGAGATGAGGGCGAACTCGGCGCCCACGAAGAAGGCGTTGACGACCAGGGTCGCCAGGCCGATCAGCAGTTGTACGACGGTCATGACCGGCCCTCCCCGGTGTGCTGCGCGGCGGCCGCGGACGCGGCCGTGTCGTCGGGACCGTGCATCAGGACCCGCGCGGCCCGCCGCCCCGCGGCGTCGACGACGTCCAGCCGCCACCCGGCGACCTCGACCGTGTCGCCGACCGCGGGGATGCGGCCGAGCTCCGTGGCGATCAGTCCGGCCAGCGTCTCGTACGGCCCCTCGGGGGCGCGCAGCCCCACCCGGGCGAGCTGGTCCATGCGGGCGGCGCCGTCGGCCGAGTACAGGGTCCGGCCCTCGTCGTCCGTGCCGGCCGGCGCGAGGTCGGACGTCTCGTGCGGGTCGTGCTCGTCGCGGACCTCGCCGACGACCTCCTCGACGATGTCCTCGATGGTGGCGACGCCCGCGGTGCCGCCGTACTCGTCGATGACGACGGCCATCGTGCTCTTGCCGGACAGCCGGTCCAGGAGCCGGTCCACGGTCAGCGACTCGGGCACGAAGAGCGGCTCGCGCATCACCTTCTCCACGCTCTGGCGCGCCCGCTGCTCGGCAGGGACGGCCAGTACGTCCTTGATGTGCGCGACGCCGACGACCGTGTCGAGGCCGCCGCGGTGGACGGGGAAGCGGGACAGCCCGGTCGCCCGGGTCGCGTTCGCCACGTCCTCGCAGGTCGCCTGCGCGTCGAGGGCCATGACCTGGACGCGCGGGGTCATCACGTTCTCCGCGGTGAGGTCCGCGAGGTTGAGGGTGCGCACGAAGAGCTCGGCGGTGTCCGGTTCCAGCGCGCCCTCCTTGGCGGAGTGCCGGGCGAGGGCGACCAGCTCCTGCGGGCCGCGCGCGGACGCCAGCTCCTCGGCCGGTTCGAGGCCGAAGAGGCGCACGACACGGTTCGCGGTGTTGTTGAGCTGGGTGATGAAGGGGCGGAAGGCGGCGCTGAACCAGCGCTGCGGCGTCGCCACCCGCTTGGCCACCGCCAGCGGCGAGGAGATCGCCCAGTTCTTGGGCACCAGCTCGCCGACCACCATCAGGAAGACGGTCGACAGGGCGGTGCCGATGACCAGGGCGATGGAGCCGGACGCCGAGCGCGGGACGCCGACCGCCTCCAGCGGGCCCGCGATCAGCTTCGCGATGGACGCTTCGGAGAGCATGCCGACCACCAGGTTGGTGACCGTGATGCCGAGCTGGGCGCCGGAGAGCTGGAAGGTCAGGTTCCGTACGGCTTTCAGGGCGCCGGCCGCGCCGCGTTCGCCACGCTCGGCCGCCTGTTCCAGCTCGCTGCGCTCGACCGTGGTCAGCGAGAACTCCGCGGCGACGAACGCACCGCACGCCAGCGACAGCAGCACCGCCACCGCGAGCAGGAGCACTTCGGTCATCGGGTCACCTCCGTCCCATGATCGGTCGGGGACGGGACGTCGGCACGGCGGGGGAGACGCGGCACACCGCGCCGCCGGTAACTGGGAGGCTCGCCCATGGGCGGACGCTCACGCACCTTTCGGGGGAAGAATCGATCGATCTTTCCCATGGTAAAGGGTCGGTAAAGCGGCCATGGGTGCGCCGGACGGACCCGCGTGCGCGGCCTCAGCTCCCGAGCGGCTTCACCCATCGCCGCCACTCTTCCTCGGGCGAGTACCCAGCCGCCCGCCAGGCATGGTGCGCGGTTTCGTTCCGCCGCAGCACCATCGCGTCGCCGCGCCGTCCGCCCAGCCGGACGAACCGCTCCTCCGCGGCGGCCAGGAGCGCCGAGCCGACGCCCCGGCGCCGCCGTCCGGGGTGCACCGCGAGCCGGTAGAGGTGGCAGCGCCAGCCGTCGAAGCCCGCGATCACCGTGCCCACCAGCTCCCCGTCCAGCTCCGCGAGGAGCAGCGCTTCGGGGTCGCGGGCCACCAGGCGTGCCACGCCGTCGCGGTCGTCGCTGATGCTCGTGCCCTCGGCCGCGTCCTTCCAGAAGGCCAGCACGGTGTCGAGGTCGCCGGGCAGCGCGGCCCGGATGCGGAGATCGCTCATGCCGCGATCCCAGCACCGGACCGCGGCGGCGCGAGGGGATTTCCACCATGCGGACGCCGCCGCCTCCGGCCGCGGCCCCTTGCCGCTGCTAGCGTTCCGGCGCTAGCGTGGAGGGGTGGCGAAGACTCAGCTGAACGTACGCGTGGACGAGGGCACCGCCCGGACCGCCCGCGAACGGGCCCTGGCCCGCGGCATGAGCGTCAACCGGTACATCGAGGAACTGGTCAGGCAGGACGCCGGCGAAGTGGGCCGCACGTTCGTGGAGGCCGCCGCCGACTTCATGGAGCAGTACGAGAACGTCTTCGCCGAGGAGTTCGGCGCGGAGCGAGAAGGCCGTCGCTGAACCGTTGGACGTGCACATCGACCTCGCCTGGCTCCTGATGGTCGCCGAGCAGAGGACACCGGGGGACCCCCAGGTCACCGACTGGGGCGCGCTCGTCGCCGCGGTCAGCCGGCACGAGGCGGAGATATTCGGCGTCCCGGTCTACGACGGCCCGTACGCCCGCGCCGCCGCGCTGCTCCAGCTCCTGATGCACGTACCGGCGCTGGAGCGCTCCAACGCGATGTTCGCCTCGGCCGTCGCGTACGCCTACCTCGTCGCCAGCGGCCTGAAGGTCGAGACCGCTCCCGAGCGGGTCCGGGACCTGGCCCGGCTGGTCAAGAGCGGTGACGCGACCGTGCACGACATCGCGCGGGAGCTGCGCCAGTGGAGTCCGTGAGCCCCTCCCGCTAGCGTTCCCCTTCCAGGTCGGGGCGGCGCGCGGTGCCCAGCACGAAGTACGAGCCCGGCGTGCGCACCCCGTGGCCGGGGAGCAGCAGGCGGCGGTGGGGGCCCACCTCGTAGCCCGCGTCGCGGAGCGCCCCGACGGTGTCCCGGGACACGTGGCAGCCGCCGAAGAGCAGCGGCCACACCGTGCGGTCCAGGCCGCGCTGGACGGAGAGCATCGCCGGGCCGCCGCCCCGGCCGTGCTCCAGGAAGCGCATCTCACCGCCGGGCCGCAGCACGCGCCGGACCTCGGCGAGCGCCCTCGGCACGTCCCGGACGCTGCACAGCACCAGGGAGACGACCGCCGCGTCGAACGCCTCGCTCTTGACCGGCAGCGCCTCCGCGACGCCCGGCACCACGTCGACCGGCACGTCCGAGCGCAGGGCCGCGGTCACCGCGAGCTGCCGCAGACTGCGCTCCGGTTCGATGGCGACGACCTCGGAGACGGTGCGCGGGTAGTGCGCGAAGTTCAGGCCGTTGCCCGCGCCGATCTCGATGACGCGGCCGGAGAGCCCCGCGAGCAACTCGTCCCTGAGCCCGCCGACGGTGCCCTCGGCGGCCGCGCTGGCTCTGGCGTAGAAGCGGGCGAACAGCGGGTGGTGCACCGGGGACGCGGGCGGCTTCGCGCGCCGCGCGGTCGGGCCGGTGCGGGTGGTCTTGCCTGTCTTGGTGGCTCTGAGGCCGCGCATGGGCATGGGGACCTCCCCCGTAGAGCTGCGGATACGGCGATTGTCCCCGCACCGGGACCGGCTCACCCGTTCGGACCTCGGGCTTCCGGAACGGGTCCGCCGGACGGGCGACGAGGAGCGGGCACCGAGCGAGGGCCGGGCACCGAGGGCCGGGGACCGGACGCCGAGGAGCGGCCGCCCGCCCCCGGGTTGTGCCCGCCGCCGGTGACCGCCCGCTCCGCAGGCCGGGCCTGCGGCCGGTGACCGCTCCGCGGGCCGCGCCCGCCGCCGGTGACCGCCCGCTCCGCAGACCGTGCCCGGCCCCGGTGGTCGCCTACTCCTCGGGGCGCGTCTGCTGCGCCGTGAACGTCTGCGCGTCCCACCGTCCGTCCAGGCGCGGAGCCAGCCAGTCCGCCGCCCCGGTCCGGAACGCCGCGGGCGGCAGCGCCCCCGCCCCGTCCGGCACCGCCCCCAGCAGCGGGGCGCCGGTCACGACGGGAAGGTCGAGGAGGTTGCAGCGGGACGCGAGGTCCGGGCGGCGCGGCCAGCTGCCCAGGACCACGCCCTCCGGGGCGAGGCCCCGGCGCGCCAGCTCACGCGCCGTCAGCTCGGTCGTGTTCAGCGTGCCGAGGCCCGGCGCGGCCACCACCAGGACGGGTGCCGCCAGCAGCCGCGCGGCCTCGGCCAGCGTGCCGCCCTCGTCGTCGAGCCGGACGAGCAGTCCGCCCGCCCCCTCGACGAGGACGAGGTCGTGCTCGGCCGCGAGCTTGCCCGCGGCCTCCGCCACCTCGAAGGGCCGGACGGGGGCCAGTCCCGCCCGGCGCGCGGCCGTCGCGGGCGCCAGCGGCTCGGGGAACCGGGCCAGTTCACGCGCCGTCACCCCGCCCGCAAGACGGGCCACCTCGTCGGCGTCCCCGCGCTCGCCCGGCGCCACCCCGGTCTGCGCGGGCTTCAGCACCGCCACCGAGCGCCCGGCGGCCAGGGCCGCCGCCGCGACGGCGGCGGTGACGACGGTCTTGCCGACCTCCGTGCCCGTCCCCGTGATCACCAGTACCGGCATGTCACCCCTCCCGCTCCCCGCATCCGCTCACCCCTCCTCCGCCGCCGCGCACACCGCGGCGGCGATCCGTGCCACGTCCGCGTCCCCGGTCACGTACGGCGGCATCGTGTACACCAGGTCGCGGAAGGGCCGCAGCCACACGCCCTCGCGCACCGCCGCGCGCGTGGCGGCCGCCATGTCGACCTCGTGGTCCAGCTGGACCACCCCGATGGCGCCGAGGACCCGTACGTCCCGCACGCCGGGGAGCGCCGCGGCCGGCGCCAGCCCCTCCCGCAGCCCCGCCTCGACGCGCTCGACCTCCGTGCGCCAGTCCTGCCCGAGCAGCAGGTCGATCGAGGCGCAGGCCACGGCGGCGGCGAGCGGGTTGCCCATGAACGTCGGCCCGTGGGCCAGCACCGGCACCTCGCCGCGCGCGATGCCGTCGGCCACGCGGGGCGTGCACAGCGTCGCCGCCAGCGTCAGGTAACCGCCGGTCAGCGCCTTGCCCACGCACATCACGTCGGGTGTGACGCCCGCGTGGTCCGCCGCGAACAGCTCGCCCGTGCGGCCGAACCCGGTCGCGATCTCGTCGAACACGAGCAGCACGTCGTGGGCGTCGCACGCCTCGCGCAGCACCCGCAGCAGGCCGGGGGAGTGGAACCGCATCCCGCCCGCGCCCTGCACCACCGGTTCCACGATCACCGCGGCCAGTTCGTCCGCGTGCCGCCCGACCAGCTCCCGCAGACGGTCCGCGTACGCCTCCTCGTACTCCGCCGGGGGCGCCTCGGCGAAGAGCTGCCGGGGCAGGACCCCCCGCCACAGCTCGTGCATCCCGCCCTCGGGGTCGCACACGGACATCGGGTGCCAGGTGTCGCCATGGTAGCCGCCGCGCCAGGTCAGCAGGCGCCGCTTGGCGGGACGGCCCAGCGAGCGCCAGTACTGCAGGCACATCTTCAGCGCGACCTCGACCGAGACCGAGCCGGAGTCGGCGAGGAAGACGTGCTCCAGGCCGTCGGGCGCGATGTCGACGAGGCGCTTCGCCAATCGGACGGCGGGCTCGTGCGTGAGCCCGCCGAACATCACGTGGCTCATCCGCTCCAGCTGCCCGCGCACGGCCTCGTCCAGCACCGGGTGGCGGTAGCCGTGGATGGCCGACCACCAGGACGACATGCCGTCCACCAGCTCGCCCGCGCCGGCCGTGCGCAGCCGCACCCCGCTCGCCGACTCCACGACGAGCGGTTCGCCGCGGCCCGGCATCGGCCCGTACGGGTGCCAGACGTGCCGGCGGTCGAGGTCCAGCAGTTCGGCCGGCGACAGTTCGGACAGCCCGGTGGACCCGGCTCCTCCCCGGGGCTCAGGCATTGGGCGCGAGGTCCGTTCCGGCGCCCCGGCGGCGCACCGCCACGAGGTCCGTACGCGGCGCGGCGGCGGCCGGAGCGGCGGCGTCCCCCCGCGCGGACCCCCCGTCGGCGACCGGCTGCGCGGATTCCTCGTCGGCGAACGCCGGCGCGGACCCCTCGTCGGCGGCCTCCGCCGCGGCGGGTCCGGCGGCCGGCGCCGCACCTGCGCACACGCCCCCGTCCCCTCCGTCCCCGTCCCCGCACCCGTGTCCGCCGCATCCGGCGCCCGCCGCGGCCCGGTGCTCCGGCAGCGTCGTGCGGTCCGTGCCCTCCACCTCGAAACCGGCGTCCGCGATCATCTCCAGGTCCGCCCTGCCGGCCTGGCCCTCGCTGGTGAGGTAGTCGCCGAGGAAGACCGAGTTGGCGAGGTGCAGCGCCAGCGGCTGCATCGTGCGCAGGTGCACCTCGCGGCCGCCCGCGATGCGCACCTCCACGTCCGGGCAGACGAACCGGACCATGGCCAGAATGCGCAGGCAGCGCTGCGGGGTGAGGTTCCACTCCTTCGCCAGCGGCGTGCCCTCGAAGGGGATCAGGAAGTTCACCGGCACCGAGTCGGGGTCGAGGGCGCGCAGCGAGAAGACCACGTCGACCAGGTCCTCGTCCGTCTCGCCCATGCCCGCGATCAGGCCGGAGCAGGCGGACAGCCCGGCCGCGTGCGCCCTGCGGACCGTGTCCACCCGGTCGGCGTAGGTGTGCGTGCTGGTGATGTCGCCGTACGTGCGCTCGGACGTGTTGAGGTTGTGGTTGTAGGCGTCCGCGCCGGCCGCGCGCAGCCGCTCGGCCTGCCCGTCGGAGAGCAGGCCCAGGCAGGCGCACACCTCGACGCCCTCGTGGCCCTCCTTGATGGCCTTGATGGTGTCCGAGACCCGGTCCACGTCGCGGTCCGTCGGGCCGCGGCCGCTGGCGACCAGGCAGACCCGCTTCGCGCCGCCGGCCAGCCCGGCGGCGGCAGCCGCACTCGCCTGCTCCGGCTTCAGCCAGGTGTACTTCAGGATCTCCGCCTTCGAGCCGAGGCGCTGCGAGCAGTACGAGCAGTCCTCGGGGCACAGCCCCGACTTGAGGTTGACCAGATAGTTGAGCTTCACGCGGCGGCCGAACCACTTCCGGCGCACCCTGCCGGCCGCGGCCACCACATCGAGGAGTTCGTCGTCGGACGTGGCCAGGACGGCCAGCGCCTCGCTCCGGGTCGGCGGCTCGTGCCGAAGCCCCTTGTCCACCAGCGTGTTCAGCAGGTCCATGAGGGACGATCCTGGCGCACGGGAGCGTTCCCGGCCAAGGAGGAAGTGCACAACGGCCGCGGGTCGCCGTGTGGGTATTGCCACATCATGGGTAGGGCACCGTCCGGCTAGTGTCTGTCCACTGCCTACAAACACACCGGAGGCCCGCATGCCCGCGTCGCCGTTCTCGTGGCTCGACGAGGAGGCGCGCCGGCGCCACCGCGACGGACTCGTGCGCACCCTGCGCCCGCGCCCCGCCGCGTCGGACCTGCTCGACCTGGCGGGCAACGACTACCTGGGCCTGGCCCGCCACCCGGAGGTCACCTCCGCGGCGGCCGCCGCGGCCCGGGAGTGGGGCGGCGGCGCCACCGGCTCCCGCCTGGTCACGGGCAGCACGCGGCTGCACGCCGAGCTGGAGGGCGAGCTGGCCGCGTTCTGCGGCTTCGAGGCCGCCCTCGTGCTGTCCTCCGGCTACGCCGCCAACCTGGCCGCGGTCACCGCGCTCGCGCCGCACGGCACGCTCGTCGTGTCGGACGCGGGCAACCACGCCTCGCTGATCGACGGCTGCCGGCTCGCGCGCGGCACGACGCAGGTCGTCCCGCACGCCGACCCGCAGGCCGTGCGCAAGGCGCTCGGCACCCGTGCGGGGCCCGCCGTCGCCGTCTCCGACACCGTCTTCTCGGTGGACGGCGACGCCGCGCCGCTCGCCGGACTCGCCGCGGCCTGCCGCGCGTACGGCGCCGGGCTCGTCCTAGACGACGCGCACGGGCTCGGCGTCCTCGGCGCGGGCGGCCGCGGGGCCCCGCACGCGGCGGGGCTCGCGGGCGCGTCCGACGTCGTCGCCACCGTCACGCTGTCGAAGTCCCTCGGCAGCCAGGGCGGGGCCGTCCTCGGTCCCGCCCGGGTGATCGACCACCTGGTCAACACGGCGCGCACCTTCATCTTCGACACCGGGCTCGCGCCGGCCGCGGCGGGCGCCGCGCTCGCGGCGCTGCGTCTGCTGCGCCGCGAGCCCGGCCGCGCCGGCCGTGTGCGGGCGGTGGCGGCGGCCCTGCACGCCGGGCTCACCGCCGAGGGCCTGGAGGCCGTGCGTCCGGACGCCGCCGTCGTCTCCGTGCGCGCCGCGTCGCCGGAGCGGGCCGTGCGCTGGGCGGCCGACTGCCGTGCGGCGGGCGTCGCCGTGGGCTGCTTCCGGCCCCCGTCGGTGCCGGACGGCGTCTCACGGCTGCGTCTGACGGCCCGCGCGGACCTCACCGACGCCCAGGTCGACCGGGCCGTACGGGTGGTCAGTGCAGCGCGGCGATGAACTCCTCCCAGGCCGCCGGGGGGAAGAGCAGGGCCGGGCCGCAGGTGTTCTTGGAGTCGCGCACCGCGAGCAGTCCGGCCCCCGGTCCGTGGTCGGGACGGGCCGTCTCGACGCAGTTGTTCATTCCCGTGCTGCGGCTGCTGCGTTGCCACCGCACACCGCGAATCGCGGTGCTGGAGGTGACGTTGCGAGGCAGTACGGACATGATGCCTCCTCACACGCCGTCGATGATCCCGGCGATGAAATCCAATGAGTCCTCGGGCGAAAGGGCTTGGATCCGAAGGGAGTTGAAGGCCTCGCTGTAAGCGTCGAGGTCCTCTTTCCGTTCGAGATAGAGGCTACTCGTCAAGTGGTCGAGAACAACTACATCCAGGTCAGATGTGCTCGGGAAGGAAAGAATCACAAAGGGGCCGGTGACACCGACGTGGACACCCGCCCCGTACGGGAGCACTTGCAGGCGCACATGGGGGAGCGAAGCCGCCTCCCGGAGCCGCTCCAGCTGCCGGCCCATCACCTCCGGGCCGCCGACCGGACGGCGCAGTACGGCCTCGTCGAGCACGGCGCTCAGCCGCAGCGGGCGCTGCGAGCGCAGCACGTCCTGGCGGGCCCGCCGGACCTCCACGAGCGCGTCGAGCTTGCCGTCGGGGAGCCCTTTCACGGTGGCCCGGGTGACCTCGCGGGCGTACTCCGGTGTCTGCAGCAGACCGGGCACCACAGAGGTCTCCAGGGTGCGCATCGCGCAGGCCTGCGACTCCAGGCTGATGAAGTCCCGGTACGCCTGGGGCAGCAGTCCCCTGTAGGCGTGCCACCAGTGGTGCCGGCCGCCCTCGTCGGAGCCGGCCAGCACGACCAGCAGTTCCCGCACCTCCGGCGTGCGTACGTCGTAGGCGTCCAGGAGCAGCCGCACGTCGGACGGCTTGACGCCGCTGCGCCCCGTCTCGATCCGGCTGACTTTCGACTGGTGCCAGCCGACCCGCCGGGCGGCCTCGTCGCTCGTGAGACCCGCACGGGTGCGCAGGGCGCGCAGCTCGGCACCGAGCTTGCGGCGGCGCACCGCGGGACCGTGTTGCATGGCGTCTCCCTCCGCCCGGCACGCGCTTGTCCACGGCGACGGTAGAGGATGGGCAGGGCGTTCGCCCAAATACGGTCGGTCGCGGCAGAGTTCACCGCTTCGAGCGACAGATATATGCACATCTTGGCGGATCGCCGCCCGTGACGGGTCGCGGAGTGGCAGTCTTGCGCGAAGCACCGAGTCCGGGACCGTACTCGGGTCAACCGCTCCGCTGTCGCCACTCCGGTCCCGTGGGAAAGGGACGACGTCGCCATGGCAGACCACCAGGAAGCATCCGTCACTCTGCCGAGCGAGCCTGCCTCGGTCTCCGTGGCCCGCAACTACGTCATCACCGTGCTCGCCGAGTGGGGCATGCCCGGTGACGCCGAGATCGCCGACACCGTCCGCCTCATCGTGTCCGAACTGGCCACCAACGCCGTCCAGCACACCTTCGGGCAGTCGCCCACCTTCACCGTCGACGTCGCGCTCGACCGCGACGAGCGGCTGCGCGTCGGCGTCACCGACAGTCACCCCCGTTTCCCGAAACGGCTGCCGGCCGCCGTCCAGCAGGACAACGGCCGGGGCATGGTGATCATCCGCAGCCTGGCCGCGGAGGCCGGGGGCCGGCTGACGGTCCGCCCCACCCGCGAGGGCGGCAAGACGGTGGCGATCGAACTGCCGTGGACGACCGCGGCAAAGAGCCTGGCGGCGGGGAACCGGCACAAGTCGTGAGGCGGCGCCGGGGTTCGCCGGCCGCCTGAGGAGGCGGATGCGTCCGGCTCCCCGAGCGGTACCCGAGGGCGGCGGAGGTCCCGCACCGCCGGCTAGCCCTGGTCCGAGCCGTTCCCGCCCCCGCCGGAGCGCTTCCCGCCCCCGCCGACGCCCTTCTCGTCCTCGTCGGCGTCGTTCCCGTCCTGGTCGGGGTCGTTCCCGTCCTCGTCCGTGCCGGTCCGGGCGTCGACCGGGCCGCCCCCGTCTCTGCTCCTCTCCCGGCTCTTCTCCCTGTCGATCGCGCGGCCCACCAGATGGGGCACCATGAGCCACAGTCCGACGCAGACCAGCAGGGTGCCCGCGCCGGCGATCACGCCGCCCGTCCGGCCGAGCGCCACGTCGCTCACGAGCAGGACCGAGCCGGTGAGCGCGAGCGCGAGCACCATCATGCCGATCCGCGCGAGATGCGACGACACGTGCACGATCTGCGGCTTGGCGCCCTGCTGGAAGAGCATGCGGTGCACCGCGGCGGGCGCCGTGAACAACGCCGCGGCCAGGACCGACAGCAGGAGCGTCACCACGTACGTCGTCCGCTGCATGTCGTCCAGGGACGGGAAGCGGGGAGTGAAGGCGAGGGAGAGCAGGAAGGCGAAGAGGATCTGCACGCCGGTCTGCGTGACCCGCAGTTCCTGGAGGAGCTCGACGAAGTTTCGGTCGGCCCGCTCCAAGCGCGTCTCGTTGCGCTCCGAGTGGTGACGGTGGTCGGTCATGTGGAACTGGTAACCCGTTGAGCGGGCAATCAAGCCCGGGAGGGGGACGGCGACGTGTTCACCGGCGCCGTCCCCCAGGTCACCGGCTCACTTGACGCGGCCGTACCAGACGCTCTTCGTCCAGATCTTCTGCAGCTTCACCACGTCCCCCGTCTTCGGAGAGTGCCAGATCCGCCCCTTCCCGGCATAGATGCCGACGTGGTACACGCTCCGGCCCGAGTGGAAGAAGACGAGGTCCCCCTGCTTGCGGCTCGAAGCGGAGATGTGGCGCGTCTTGTTGTACTGCTGCGCGGCCGTGCGGGGCAGCTTCTTGCCCGCCTTCTTGTACGAGTACTGGGTGAGGCCGGAGCAGTCGAAGCGGCTCGGCCCCGTGGCGCCGTATTTGTAGGGGGCACCCTTCTTGGAGGCGGCCACTTGCAGTGCCTTCGTCGCGCTGGTGGCCGCCTGCGCGTCGGACGCGAGACCGGGGACCACGAGGGAGCCGCCGACGGCGGCGATGGTGAGGGCCGAGGCGGTGCCGGCCCGGGTGATCAGCGACGGGACACGATTGAGCGCAGTCATGCGCAACCCTTCGTCAGCCGCCTGTGAAGGATGACCTGTCGGATTCGGGCTGGCGAAGTTGCCCGGCCGCTGACGCGGCTTCACCCCAAGGGCTGCTCGGCCCGGTCATGGCGTGACCGTTCCGGCGACCCGTCGTGCTTGGGTCCTCCACTCCTGCCGATCCACTTCTGTCGACCGGTCGTCCGGGCGGCGGCAGGACTCGGCGTCCGCCCGGACCGCCCCGCCGCCTCGGCGGGGGCTTGTCGTCGCTACGGATCTTGGCTCACCGATCTCGGAAACCACGAACGGAATCGGCGATTTGTGTTGTTACTCACCACTCGCCTGTTCGGGTGGACACCCCGGTTCTCACGTCACCGACGTAAGGGTCGTGGACCGCCGTACCAGCGTCGGAGCGCCCAATTCCGGTCTGTGCGCAGACGCTTCGCGCAACTTTTCTCCGCCGAAAAAAGGGTGGTCGGCTACGCCGGGAGGGGGTAAGCCGTTCGGGCCGTTTGAAACCGCGCCCGGGGGTGCCGGCACGTGGGGCGGATGCTGCGGACGCGGGTCCGGCGGGTCCCGGCGGTGCGCAGCCGGTCAGTCCGGGGCGTCCGGGGGCAACAGGACGCGGGCCGTCCTGCGTTCGCCGTCGAGCACCCGCAGCGCCCGCGCCAGGGTCGTCGCGTGCAGCTCGGTCTCGCCCCGCCGGTGCATGAGCGCCAGCGCGTCGCGCAGCTGGGCCGCCCGGGCCACCAGGGCCTGGGCGGCGCGGAGTCCGCGGTAGGTGTCGCCGGCGCGGGCGGGGTTGATCCGGCCGAGGAGGTCGGCCACCTCCAGGTAGCGGTCGACGAGTTCGCCCTCGGCGCGGGTCAGGGCGGGCAGCGGGGGCAGCTCGGGCGGCAGCATCGGCCCCTCACCTCGCGCCGGGGGCGGAGGCCTTGCGGCCGGTGACGACGTGGTCGACGATCCCGTACTCGACGGCCGCAGGCGCGTCCAGGATCAGGTCCCGCTCGATGTCCGCGCCGATCCGCTCGCGGTCGCGGCCCGTGTGCCGGGCCAGCATCTCCTCCAGCCTCCCGCGCGTGCGCAGCAGTTCCTCGGCCTGGACGGCCAGGTCCGACGCCTGTCCCCGCACCGGCTCGGCGAGCGAGGGCTGGTGGATCAGCACGCGCGAGCCCGGCAGCGCCAGCCGCTTGCCCGGCGCGCCGCCCGCGAGCAGCACCGCCGCGGCGGACGCCGCCTGCCCCAGGCAGACCGTCTCCACGTCGCAGGTGACGAACTGCATCGTGTCGTAGACCGCGGTCATCGCGCTGAACGAGCCGCCGGGGGAGTTGATGTAGAGGGAGATGTCCTCGTCGGGGGCCTGGTGCTCGAGGTGCATGAACTGGGCCATGACGTCGTTCGCCGCGGTGTCGTCGACCGGGGTGCCGAGGAAGACGATCCGCTCGGCCAGCAGCTTGGAGTACGGGTCCATGGTGCGGGCCCCCGTGCTGGTGCGTTCGGTGAACTCGGGCAGCACGTAGCGGGCGGACGGTCGGGTCATGGCACACGCCTCCTCCGATGGCGTCCTGTAAAAAATGTACAGGACGTACATGACGTTATGATGGGGAGCATGGCCTACGAGATTCCGGTGACGCAAGCCAGGGCTGAACTCGCCGATCTGATCAACCGCGTGGTGTACGGCGGCGAGCGCGTCGTCGTCACCCGGCACGGCAAGCCCCTCGTCGCCCTCGTCTCCGCCGCCGACCTGGGACGACTCGAAGAGCTCGACAAGCCGGCGGACGAGCGGATGGTCAGCTCGGTCTCGCACGTGCACGACGTCGCGTCCGCTCCCCGCGAACAGCAGCGGTTCGGCATCGCGGCGGAGCACCGCGGGCCCCGGACGTCGTAGCGCGGGCCCCGCACCCGGTGGCGCCGAACCCGCATGCCGCATGCGTGGCGTCCGTGCGCCGCGGTGCGGGGCTCCGCACGTCGTAGACCGTCCGCACCGCGGGGAGGCGGCCGCGGCGCCGTGCGCGGCACGGACCGCGGGGTGCCGGGCGGCAGGTCGCCGCGGTTTCCGGGCCGGCGGCGGCCCCGTGCACGCCCGGCGGCCACCCGGACGCGGACGGCGTGGCGGTTAACGTCCCGGAAACGACCTCCAACTAGCCTGCCGATCCATGCCACCAGGGGTTTCGTCCCCGCACCCGGCAGGGGCGCGCCATCGGGGGCGCGCCGTCCTGCCGCCGTGCGGACGGCCGCGCCCCGCCGCGGTGGCCCGGCGACCGGACCCCGCACGGTCCGGAGCGAGGACTGTGAGGTGGGACGCCGTGCAACTGACCCCGCACGAGCAGGAGAGGCTGCTCATCCACGTGGCCGCCGACGTGGCCGACAAGCGCCGCGCCCGCGGGCTGAGGCTCAATCACCCCGAGGCCGTCGCCCTGATCACCTCGCACGTCCTGGAGGGCGCCCGGGACGGCCGGACCGTCGCCGAGCTCATGGCCTCCGGGCGCGAACTGCTCACGCGCGACGACGTCATGGAGGGCGTTCCCGAGATGATCCACGACGTCCAGGTCGAGGCGACCTTCCCGGACGGCACCAAGCTCGTCACCGTCCACGACCCGATCGTCTGACGGGGGAGAGGCCGCCATGATCCCCGGAGAGATCCTGTACGCGGAGGAGCCCGTCGCCTTCAACGAGGGCCGCGAGGTCACCCGGCTCACCGTGCTCAACGCCGCCGACCGGCCCGTCCAGGTCGGCTCCCACTACCACTTCGCCGAGGCCAACCCCGGTCTGGACTTCGACCGGGCCGCCGCGCGCGGCAAGCGGCTCAACGTCGCCGCCGGCACCGCGGTCCGCTTCGAGCCGGGCATCCCCGTCGACGTCGAACTCGTCCCGCTCGCCGGCGCCCGCGTGGTGCCCGGTCTGCGCGGGGAGACCGGAGGTGCCCTCGATGCCTGAACTGTCGCGCGCCGCGTACGCCGACCTGTTCGGACCCACCACCGGGGACCGCATCCGGCTCGCGGACACGGATCTGCTGATCGAGATCGAGGAGGACCGCTCCGGCGGGCCCGGACACGCCGGGGACGAGGCGGTGTTCGGCGGCGGCAAGGTCATCCGCGAGTCCATGGGCCAGTCGCGCGCCACCCGCGCCGAGGGCACGCCCGACACCGTCGTCACCGGTGCGGTGATCGTCGACCACTGGGGCGTGGTCAAGGCCGACATCGGCATCCGGGACGGCCGGATCACCGGCATCGGCAAGGCCGGCAACCCGGACACCATGGACGGCGTCCACCCCGACCTCGTCATCGGCCCCGAGACCGAGGTGATCGCGGGCAACGGACGGATCGTCACCGCGGGCGCCGTCGACGCCCACGTCCACTTCATCTGCCCGCAGATCGCCGACGAGGCCCTCGCGGCCGGCGTCACCACGCTCGTCGGCGGCGGCACCGGACCGGCCGAGGGCTCCAAGGCCACCACCGTCACGCCCGGCCCCTGGCACCTGGCCCGGATGCTGGCGGCGATGGAGCGGTACCCGCTCAACATCGGGTTCCTCGGCAAGGGCAACACCGTCTCCGAGGAGGCGATGCTCTCGCAGATCCGCGGCGGCGCCCTCGGCCTGAAACTGCACGAGGACTGGGGCTCCACGCCCGCCGTGATCGACGCCTCGCTGACCGTCGCCGAGCGGACCGGCATCCAGGTCGCCATCCACACGGACACCCTCAACGAGGCCGGTTTCGTGGGCGACACGCTCGCCGCGATCGCCGGGCGCGGCATCCACGCGTACCACACGGAGGGCGCCGGCGGCGGGCACGCGCCCGACATCATGACCGTCGTCTCCGAGCCGCACGTGCTGCCCAGCTCCACCAATCCGACCCGGCCGTTCACCGTCAACACCGCCGAGGAACACCTCGACATGCTGATGGTCTGCCACCACCTCAACCCGGCCGTCCCCGAGGACCTGGCCTTCGCAGAGTCGCGCATCCGGCCCTCGACCATCGGCGCCGAGGACATCCTGCACGACCTCGGCGCCATCTCGATCATCTCCTCCGACTCCCAGGCCATGGGCCGGGTGGGCGAGGTGATCATGCGGACCTGGCAGACCGCGCACGTGATGAAGCGGCGGCGCGGCGCGCTGCCCGGCGACGGGCGGGCCGACAACCACCGCGTACGCCGCTACGTCGCCAAGTACACGATCAACCCGGCGCTCGCCCAGGGCCTCGCCCGCGAGATCGGCTCGGTGGAGACCGGCAAGCTCGCCGACCTGGTGCTGTGGGAGCCCGCGTTCTTCGGCGTCAGGCCGCTGCTCGTGCTCAAGGGCGGGCAGATCGCGTACGCGCAGATGGGCGACGCCAACGCCTCCATCCCGACGCCGCAGCCCGTCCTGCCCCGGCCCATGTACGGGGCGACCGGGCGGGCACCCGAGGCCAACTCCTTCAACTTCGTCGCGCCGCTCGCGATCGAGGACGGGCTGCCGGAGCGGCTGGGGCTCGGGAAGCGGTTCGTGGCGATCGAGTCGACGCGCGGGGTGACCAAGGCCGACCTGCGCGAGAACGACGCGCGGCCCGAGGTCCGGGTGGACCCCGACAGCTTCGCCGTGCACATCGACGGCGAACTCGTCGAGGCGACGCCGGCCGCGGAACTGCCGATGGCCCAGCGCTACTTCCTCTTCTGACGGAGGCCGGGACCCGATGGGAGGTGGAGCCTGATGGGACGCGCCGCACTGCTCGTGCTGGCCGACGGCCGGTTCCCCGCCGGGGGGCACGCCCACTCCGGCGGTGCCGAGGCGGCCGTCAGGGCCGGGCGGGTCACCGGGGCCGCGAGCCTGGAGGAGTTCTGCCGGGGGCGGCTGCACACGTCGGGCCTGGTGTCGGCCGGGCTCGCCGCGGCCGCCGCGCTGGGGATCGACCCGGGCGAGCTGGACGTCGCGGCGGACGCGCGCACGCCGTCGGCGGCGCTGCGCGTCGCGGGGCGGCGGCTCGGGCGGCAGCTGACGCGGGCCGCCCGCGCCGCCTGGCCGTCCGCCGAGCTGGACGACCTGGCGCGGCGGTTCCCCAAGGGGGCGCACCAGCCGGTCGTGCTGGGCGTGGCCGCGCGGGCCGCGGGGCTCGGGGCGGACGACGCCGCGTACTGCTGCGCGTACGAGAGCGTCAGCGGGCCCGCCACCGCGACGGTGCGGCTGCTGAGCCTCGACCCGTTCGAGGCGACGGCCGTACTGGCGCGGCTGGCGCCCGAGGTGGACCGGGTGGCCGGGGCGGCGGCCGAGGCGGGGCGGCGGGCACTCGACGAGGGGGCGGGCGCGCTGCCCTCGGGGGCGGCGCCCTGGCTGGAGATCGGGGCGGAGGGGCACGCCGCGTGGGGCGTGCGGCTGTTCGCGTCGTAGGGGTGCGGCCCCGGGGGGCCGCACCCTCCCCGACGCGGGGGCACGGCCCCCGGGCCCCGGCGGTTCCGGGCCTCCGCCCCTGGGTCCCCGCAGGGTTCGGGGCTCCGCCCCGGAGCCCGCCGGTTCCGGGGCCCTCGGACTCGGGGCCCCGCCCCGGACCCCGTCCATACGGGGACGCCCCGGCCCCGGTTCCGGATTCGGGGACTCCGCCCCCGGACCCCCGGCCGCCCTGAACGGGCTCGTCCTCAAGCGCCGGACGGGCTGGCGGTCCCCGGCCGGGGGTCACCAGCCGGCCCTGCCGTGGACGCCGACCCGGTCGGGGCCTCCCCACCGGGCCCGTCCCTCCAGTACCCGACACCGACACACGAATGGAGCCTTCCATGCACCTCGACCACTCCCCGGCCGCCCACTCCCACGACGGGCCCGCCGCCCTCGGTGCCGACGCGTTCCGGTCCGACGGCAGCCGGCGGGCGCTGCGGATCGGACTCGGCGGGCCCGTCGGGTCGGGGAAGACCGCGACCGTCGCCGCGCTCTGCCGCGCCCTGCGCGACGAGCTGTCCCTCGCCGTCGTCACCAACGACATCTACACGCGCGAGGACGCCGAGTTCCTGCTGCGGGAGGCCGTGCTGCCGCCGGAGCGGATCACCGCCGTGGAGACCGGGGCCTGCCCGCACACCGCGATCCGCGACGACATCTCCGCCAACCTGGAGGCCGTCGAGGACCTGGAGGACGAGGCCGGGCCGCTGGACCTGATCCTCGTCGAGTCCGGCGGCGACAACCTCACCGCCACCTTCTCCAAGGGGCTCGTCGACGCGCAGGTCTTCGTCATCGACGTGGCCGGCGGCGACGACATCCCGCGCAAGGGCGGGCCGGGCGTCACCACGGCCGACCTGCTCGTGATCAACAAGACCGACCTCGCCCCGTACGTGGGGTCCGACCTGGGACGGATGGCGGCGGACGCGAAGGCGCAGCGGGCGGAGCTGCCGGTCGTGCTCCAGTCGCTGCGCGGTGAGGGCGGGGTCGGCGAGGTCGCGGACTGGGTGCGGGGGCGGGTCGCCGCGTGGACGGCGTGACCTCCGGGGTCCGTGCCACCGCGCGCGTGCGCGCCCGCGCCGACGGGCGCGGTGGCACGGCGCTGCCCGTGCTGGCGGGCGAGGGGCCGCTCGCGCTGCGCCGCGTCCGGGCGCACGGCGCCGAGGCGCGCGTGATGCTGGTCGGCGCGATGAGCGGACCGCTCGGCGGTGACCGCCTCGCCGTCGAGGCCGAGGCGGGGGCCGGGGCGCGGCTCCACGTCGGGTCGGCGGCCGCCACCATCGCGCTGCCGGGGCAGGCGAAGGACGCCGCCCGGTACGACGTGCGGCTCACGGTCGGCGCGGACGCGGAACTGCGCTGGCTGCCCGAGCAGCTGATCTCCGCGCAGGGCAGCGAGCTGGCCGTCACCACGCGGGCCGACGTCGCGGCGGGCGGACGGCTCGTGCTGCGCGAGGAGCAGGCGCTCGGCCGGGCCGGGGAGCGGCCGGGGCGGCTGACCAGCCGGCTGAGCGTGTACGCCGGCGGGCGTGCGCTGCTGGAGCAGGAGCTGTCCTGCGGGCCCGGCGCCCCGGGCGGCTGGGACGGGCCCGCCGTGCTCGCCGGATGCCGGGCGGTGGGCCAGCTCGTGGTCGTACGGCCGGAGTTCGGGGAGAGCCCCGTCGCGGCCCGGCCGCTGGGGGAGTCCGCCGCGCTCACCCCGCTGCCCGGTCCCGGTGTCCTGGTGACCGCGCTCGGCGCCGACGCCCTGCGGGTGCGCCGGGTGCTCGACGAGGCGCTGCGCGAGTTCGGGTAGGCGTCGTGCACCGTTCAACGGAGCGGTGCGCATGATTATCGGATTGGCAAAGAAGCCGCACACCCCCTGTCCACAGGAAGCGCACAGCAGGAAGGATCCTTCTGCCGGACGCATCCACGCAGGGGGAGGATCTCCACTTGACAGGCATGACAGCGACGAGACGAGCGGCCGCACTGGCCTCGGCCGGGGCGCTCGTCACCGCGACACTGATAGCCGGGGCCGTGGTGGCACCGTCGGCCAGCGCCGGCACGCGTCACGGCCAGGACCGCGAGGCCCGCGGTGCCGCGATCGCCGCCGCCCGGGCCGCGAAGGCGGGCGTCGACTGGAAGGACTGCCCCGAGGACTGGGGCCTCGCCGCGCCCATCCAGTGCGGCTGGGTGACCGTGCCGCTCGACTACGCCCGGCCCGACGGCAAGAAGATCAGGCTGGCCGTGGACCGCATCGGCAACACCGGCGGCGCCGACGCCCGCCAGGGCTCCCTCGTCTACAACCCCGGCGGCCCCGGCGGCTCGGGTCTGCGCTTCCCGGCCCGGGTGACCAGTAAGAACGCCATCTGGGCCAACGCGGCCAAGGCGTACGACTTCGTCGGCTTCGACCCGCGCGGCGTCGGCCACTCGGCGCCCATCTCCTGCGTCGACCCGCAGGAGTTCGTCAAGGCGCCCAAGGCGGACCCGGTGCCGGACTCCGAGGCGGACAAGCGCGCCCAGCGCAAGCTCGCCGCCGAGTACGCGGACGGCTGCGCCGAGCGCAGCGGCTGGATGCTGCCGCACATGACGACGCCCAACACCGCCCGCGACCTGGACGTCATCCGGGCCGCCCTCGGTGACAGGAAGCTCAACTACGTGGGCGTCTCGTACGGCACGTACCTGGGCGCCGTCTACGGCACCCTCTTCCCGGGCCACGTGCGCCGCATGGTCCTCGACAGCGTCGTGAACCCCTCGAAGGAGAAGATCTGGTACCAGGCCAACCTGGACCAGGACGTCGCCTTCGAGCGCCGCTGGAAGGACTGGCAGGACTGGGTCGCGAAGAACGACGCGACCTTCCACCTCGGCGACACCCGGGCCGAGGTCCAGGCCCAGTGGCTGAAGCTGCGCGCCACCGCCGAGAAGAACCCCGTCGGCGGCGTCGTCGGCCCCGCCGAGCTGATCGGCTTCTTCCAGAGCGCGCCGTACTACGACTCCTCCTGGGTGCCGGTCGCCACGGTCTTCAGCGCGTACGTCGCCGGGGACACGCAGGCGCTCGTCGACGCGGCCGCCCCTGACCTGTCCGACACCGCGGGCAACGCCTCCTCGGAGAACGGCAACGCCGTCTACACGGCTGTCGAGTGCGCCGACGCCAAGTGGCCCACCGACTGGCGCACCTGGGACCGGGACAACACCCGGCTGCACAAGGACTACCCCTTCCTGACCTGGTCCAACGCCTGGATGAACCTGCCGTGCGCCACCTGGCCGGGGCCGCAGCGCACGCCGGTGACGGTCAGGACCGGCAAGGGCCTGCCGGCCGTGCTCATCGTGCAGTCCACCCGCGACGCCGCCACCCCGTACGAGGGCGCCGTCGAGCTGCACAAGCGGTTCAGGGGCTCGCGGCTGATCACCGAGAAGGACGCGGGTTCGCACGGCGTCACCAACCTGACCAACCCGTGCGTCAACACGCGCGTGGACACCTACCTGCTCAGCGGCGGGACCGACCGGTCCGACGTGACGTGCGCCCCGCACGCCACGCCCAAGCCGTAGGCGACCGCGAGGAGTGGGTGAGGGGGCGGCCGGAGCGTACGGCCGCCCCCTCACCGTGCGACAGGCCCGGCGGGCGCCCGCGGCCGGGGCTACGCCCGGCCGTCCGCCCAGGCGTCCTCCGCCGCGTAGTCGAACAGGTCGCCGTACACCTCCCACATCCTCGGGTACGCCTCGCGCCAGTCCCGGCCCGCCAGGCGGCGCTCGATCCACCCGACCGTCTCCGGGAGCGTTTCGGCGTAGCGGACCACCGGGCGGTACCCGAGCTCGCGCCGGGCCGCCGACATGTCGCAGACCACCGGCGCCGGCACGGACCACGGGGTGTCGCCCACCGGCCCCGCCGGCGCGCCGTCGAGCAGGACGGTCTCCGTCTCCACCCCCATCACCGCGTCGATCGCGGCGCCGATCTCCGCGACCGTCGGCGCCTCGTCGTCGCAGGCGTTGAGGACCCGGGAGCCCGGCCGGGCCGCGGCCAGCCGGATCAGTTCGGCGAGGGTGTGCACGCTCACCGGGTGGAAGCGGCTCTCCCCGCCGTACGCGAGGAACCTCCGGCGGCGGCCGTCCAGGTTCCGCTTGACGAAGTACAGCTCGCGGGGCGTACGGCAGTGCGGTCCGTGGACCGCGCCGGCCCGCAGCAGCGTGGCCGGCAGCCGGTCCCCGGCGGCGAGGAGCTCGCGTTCCAGCGCCGCCTTGCCCGTGCTGTACGTCGCCCCGCCGGGCGCCACCGTGCGCTGCGTCTCCGGGATCGGCACCGGGTACACGGGGAAGCCGTCCGGCTCGGCCTGGGTGTCGAAGCCGCGGCCCTCGCCGTCCTCGTACACCGACACGCTGGAGACCACCACCGCCGAGCCGATCCGTCCGGCCAGCGAGGTCAGCCGGCGGGCGTGCCGCTCCCCGTAGGCGACCACGTCGACCACCAGGTCGCAGCCGTCGCCGACCACCGCGGCCAGCGCCGCGTCGTCCTCGCGGTCCAGGCGCACCGCCCGCACCCCCTCGGGCCACGTGCCGTCCCGGCCGCCGCCGCGCGAGGCGGCCGTCACCTCCCAGCCGTCCCGCGCCAGGGCGCGCACCGCCGGGCGCCCGATCTGACCTGTCGCTCCGATCACCACCGCACGTCTCATGGGGCGACCGTAGGCGCCCCGCCGGGGCGTGCCCAGGGGCCTCTGCCGAGGGCAGAGCGGTCAGCTCAGCGGCATCCGGGGGAACCTGCGGTCCTTCTTCTCGGCCTCCGCCTTCACGTCCGCCGCGTAGCGGTCCACGTACTCCTGCCCGGACAGCGACAGGATCGCGTACATGATCTCGTCGGTGACGGCGCGCAGCACCGCCTTCTCGTCCTCCATCCCGGCGTAGCGGGAGAAGTCCAGCGGCTCGCCGAAGCGGATCGCCACCGGGCGGACGCGGGGGATCTTCCGGCCGGGCGGCTGCGCCTCGAACGTGCCGATCATCGCGCAGGGCACCACCGGCACCCCGGCCTTCAGGGCCATGACCGCGACGCCGACCTTGCCCTTGTAGAGCCGGCCGTCGTGCGAGCGGGTGCCCTCGGGGTAGATGCCGAGCAGGTCGCCCCCGCGCAGCACGCGCAGCCCCTCGCGGATCGCCGCCTGCCCGGCCTCCTTGCCCGAGCGGTCCACCGGGATCTGCCCGGCGCTGCGGAAGAAGAAGGCGGTCAGGCGGCCCTTCACGCCCGGCCCCGTGAAGTACTCGGCCTTGGCGAGGAAGGTGATGCGCCGCTTGAGGATCGCGGGCATCAGGAAGTGGTCCGAGAAGGACAGGTGGTTGCCGGCGACGATGGCCGCGCCCGTCGCCGGCACGTGGTCCAGGCCCTGGACCGTGGGCCGGAAGAGCCCTCTCAGCAGCGGTCCCAGAAGCACGTACTTCAGCACGTAGTAGAACATCCGGTCGCTCCTCCAACCGCCTGAAGGCGATCAGTGTAGGGGCGGCCGTCGCCGGAGTCACCACGTGCGGGAGCGCTCCCTTCCCCGCCCGGGACCCGTCAGGCCCCCGACGCCAGGACCTTCTCCAGCGCCCCCAGCGCCTCCTGCAGCTCCTCGGCCGTGATCGTCAGCGGCGGGGCGATCCGGATCGTGGAGCCGTGCGTGTCCTTGACCAGGACGCCCTCGCGCAGCAGGCGCTCGCCGATCTCGCGCCCCGTGCCGATGGCCGGGTCGACGTCGACGCCCGCCCACAGCCCGCGCGCCCTGAAGGCCACCACGCCCTTGCCCACCAGGGCGTCCAGCCCGTCGCGCAGGACCGCGCCCAGCTCCGTGGCCCGGCGCTGGAACTCGCCGGTCTCCAGCAGCTCCACCACCGCCGAGCCGACCGCGG
Organism: Streptomyces minutiscleroticus; assembly: GCF_014650875.1. GTDB lineage: Bacteria > Actinomycetota > Actinomycetes > Streptomycetales > Streptomycetaceae > Streptomyces > Streptomyces minutiscleroticus. Next base: position 111,964 of record NZ_BMVU01000015.1, on the reverse strand, counting down.
CGGCCAGCGGGTTGCCGCCGAACGTCGAGCCGTGCTCGCCCGGGTGCAGCACCTCGAGCACCTCGCGGCGCGCCACGACCGCCGAGACCGGGACGATGCCGCCGCCGAGCGCCTTGCCGAGCAGCACCACGTCCGGCACCACGCCCTCGTGGTCGACGGCCAGCGTGCGGCCCGTGCGGCCCAGGCCCGACTGGATCTCGTCCGCGACGAACAGGCAGCCCGCGCGCCGCGTCAGCTCCCGGACGCCGGCGAGGTAGCCGTCGTCGGGGATGACCACGCCGGCCTCGCCCTGGATCGGTTCGAGCAGCACCGCGGCCGTCGTTCCGTCGACCGCCTCCTCCAGTGCGGCGAGGTCGTTGTAGGGGACGACCCGGAAGCCGGGCGTGAAGGGGCCGAAGCCCGCACGGGCCGTCTCGTCGGTCGAGAAGCTCACGATCGTCGTCGTCCGGCCGTGGAAGTTGCCGGCCGCCACCACGATCGTCGCCCGGTCCCCGGGCACGCCCTTCACGTCGTACGCCCACTTGCGGGCCACCTTGACGCCGCTCTCCACGGCCTCGGCGCCGGTGTTCATCGGCAGCACCATGTCCAGGCCGGTCAGTGCGGCCAGGCCCTCGGCGAAGCCGGCCAGGCGGTCGTGGTGGAAGGCGCGGGAGGTGAGGGTGAGGCGGTCGAGCTGCCGGTGCGCGGCCTCGACCAGGACGGGGTGGCGGTGGCCGAAGTTGAGGGCCGAGTAGCCCGCCAGCAGGTCCAGGTAGCGGCGGCCCTCGACGTCCTCGACCCAGGCGCCCTCGGCGCTCGCGACGACCACGGGCAGCGGGTGGTAGTTGTGCGCGAGGACGGGGGCCTCGGCGTCGATCAGCTCGGCGGAGGAACGGGCGGCGCGGGGAGCGGGGGCGAGGGTCATGGGCGGATCTCCTGGGTGCAGCACTTGATGCCCCCGCCGGCCTTGTGCAGCTCCGACAGGTCGACGGGGACGGGGCGGTATCCGTGGCGGACGAGTTCCCCGGCGAGGGCCTCGGCACGCGGCGACATGAAGACGTTCAGACCGTCGGAGACGGAGTTCAGGCCGAAGGCCAGCGCGTCCTCGCGGGTGGCGAGGACGGCGTCGGGGAAGAGGCGGCGCAGCACCTCGCGGCTGCCCGGGGAGAAGGCGCCCGGGTAGTAGGCGACGTTGTCCTCGTCGAGCGCGAACAGGGCGGTGTCGAGGTGGTAGAAGAGCGGGTCCACCAGTCGCAGGCTCACCGTCGGCACGCCGAAGTACTCCTGCGCCTCGTGGTGGGCGGCCCACGTGGTGCGGAAGCCGGTGCCGGCCAGCAGCAGCCGGCCCACGGGCACGAGGTCGCCCTCGCCCTCGCACACCGACTCCGGGCGGTGCACCTCGAAGCCCGCGCCCTTGAACCAGGTGTCGTACGCCGTCGACTCGGGGCGGCGCTGCGGGGCGTGGAACAGCGAGCCGAGGACGCGGCCGCCGAGGACGAGCGCGCAGTTCGCGGCGAACACCATGTCGGGCAGCCCGGCGACCGGCTCCGCCTGCTCGACGGTGTGGCCGTGCGCGCGGTAGGCGCGGACCAGCTCCGCCCACTGGCCGCGGGCCAGGCCGGCGTCGACCGGGGCCTCCGGGTGCATCCAGGGGTTGATGGCGTACTCGACGGAGAAGTGACGCGGTTCGCAGACCAGGAAGCGCCGCGGGCGCGGCACGCGGGACGTGGGCACAGAGGGGTACCTCCGTTTCCGGCGGTGGCTGCTGGGATGCCTCAACGGTAGGAAGCGGGGGAGGAGCGGGACAAGGAACGAGAGCTGCGCGTCGGCGCATGGGTCGTGCGTTTTCCCGGCACTGTGCGCACGATCGTTGCGTTTCGTGCGGAGGGAATGGTTCCTCAGTGCTCCGGCTCGGGGGCCGCCTGGCTCGCCCCCGCCTCGGGGCTGTCGGGCAGCAGGTGCGAGAGGACCATGTAGCTGATCGTCTTGCGGATGAAGGGCTCGGTGCGGATGCGCTCCAGGACCTCCTCGAAGTGCTCCACGTCCGTGGCGCGCACGTGCAGCAGGGCGTCCGCGCCGCCGGTCACCGTCATCGCCGCGGTGATCTCCGGATGGTTGCGCACCACCTCCGCCAGCCGCCGCGGCGGCGCCGCGCCCTCGCAGTACACCTCGACGTACGCCTCCGTGCGCCAGCCCAGCGCGGCCGGCTTCACCGTGGCGGTGAAGCCGGTGATCACGCCCGTCTCGCGCAGCCGGTCCACCCGGCGCTTGACCGCGGTCGCCGACAGGCCGATCGCCGCGCCGATCTCCGCGAAGCTGGTGCGGGCGTTGTCCGTCAGCGCCTGGATGATCCGGCGGTCCAGGTCGTCGAAGGGCGCGGACTTGCTCGTCATGCCCGCACTGTATCCAGCGGCGACGACCACGCTCCGCACATGGGATTGCGTGCGGTTTCCTCCTACACTCCACGTTCATGCTGCGCGCCCTCGCCGTCGACGACGAACAACCCTCCCTGGAGGAGCTGCTGTACCTGCTCGACGCCGACCCGAGGATCGCCGGCGTGGAGGGCGCCGGCGACGCCACGGCGGCGCTGCGCCGCATCAGCCGCGCCCTGGACTCGGGGCCCGGCGGCCCGGACGCCATCGACGTCGTCTTCCTCGACATCCACATGCCGGGACTCGACGGCCTGGAGATGGCCCGGCTGCTCACCGGGTTCGCCCGGCCGCCGCTGGTCGTCTTCGTCACCGCCCACGAGGACTTCGCCGTACGGGCCTTCGACCTCAAGGCGGTGGACTACGTCCTCAAGCCCGTGCGCACCGAGCGGCTGGCCGAGGCCGTGCGCCGGGCCGCCGCACTGCGCGGCACCGCCCCGCCGATCCCCGTGCACGAGCCCGACCCCGACCACATCTCCGTCGAGCTCGGCGGCGTCACCCGCTTCGTGCCCGTCGACGACATCACCCACGTCGAGGCCCGCGGCGACTACGCCCGCCTGCACACCGCGGGCCAGGGCAGCCACCTCGTCCGCATCCCGCTGTCCACGCTGGAGGAGCGCTGGCGCTCGCGCGGGTTCGTCCGCATCCACCGCCGCCACCTCGTCTCCCTCGGCCACATCACCGAGCTGCGGCTCGCGGCCGGCTCCGTGAGCGTCCTGGTCGGCCCGGTCGAACTCCAGGTCAGCCGCCGCCACGCCCGTGAGCTGCGGGACCTGCTGATGCGCCGGACCGCGGGCTGAGGGAGGACACGTTGCCGCAGGACCCGACCGAGCGCCGGGTGGTCGTCACCGGCCCGCCGCGCCGCACCCGCCGGCTCACCGGCTACCGGCCGCGCACCGAGATCGACGAGCAGACCACCCTCGGCCACACCTACGTCCGCTCGCTGATGCGCAGCCAGCTGCGCGCCGCCCTCACGGCGGCGGCCGTGCTCGCGCTGCTCGTCGGCCCGCTGCCGCTGCTGTTCGCCGCCACCCGGGACCGGGCGGGCCTCGAATGGCTCGTGCTCGGCTTCTGCGTCTACCCGCCGCTGGTGCTGCTGGGCCGCTGGTACGTGCGCCGCGCCGAGCGCAACGAGCGCGACTTCGTCCGCCTGGTCGAGGACCGCTGAGCGGCGTGGACCGGACCTACACCGTGACCGCGGTGGCCCTCGTCGTCGTCGCGACCGTCCTCGTCGGCGCCTTCGGCCTGCGCATCTCCCGCACCACCTCCGACTTCTACGTGGCCTCCCGCACCGTCGGACCGCGCCTGAACGCGGCCGCCATCAGCGGCGAGTACCTCTCCGCCGCCTCCTTCCTCGGCATCGCGGGCCTCGTCCTCGTCCAGGGCCCCGACATGCTCTGGTACCCGGTCGGCTACACGGCCGGATACCTGGTGCTGCTCCTCTTCGTGGCCGCCCCGCTGCGCCGCTCCGGCGCGTACACGCTGCCCGACTTCGCCGAGGCGCGGCTCGCCTCCCCCTCGGTGCGGCGGCTCGCGGGCGCCTTCGTGGTGGGCGTCGGCTGGCTGTACCTGCTGCCGCAGCTCCAGGGCGCCGGGCTGACGCTGACGGTGCTCACCGGGGCGCCCGGCTGGCTCGGCGGCGTGATCGTCGCGGTCGTCGTGGTCGCCACCGTCGCCGCGGGCGGCATGCGCAGCATCACCTTCGTGCAGGCCTTCCAGTACTGGCTCAAGCTCACCGCGCTGCTGGTGCCCGCCCTCTTCCTGGTCCTCGCCTGGCGGGGCGACGGGGCCCCGCGGCACGCCTTCGACGAGCCGCCCGCCTTCCGCGACCACCGCACCGTCCGCGTGGACGCCGGAGTCGACCTGAGCCTGGAGGAGCCGCTGACCGTCACCGTCACCGGCACCGTCGACGGGCGGCGCCTCGAGGGCGAGGAGGTCCGGCTCGCCGCCGGCCCGCACCGGGTGGAGAAGGGCGCCCGGCTGGCCTTCGCCCCCGGCGACCGGGTCCCCGCCGCCGACCGCGCCGGCGACGGCGCCCTGTCCGCCCCGCCCGCCGCGAGCCGCGAGGACCGCCCGCTGTACGCCACCTACGGACTGATCCTCGCCACCTTCCTCGGCACCATGGGTCTGCCGCACGTCGTCGTCCGCTTCTACACCAGCCCGCACGGCGTCGCCGCCCGCCGCACCACCGTCGCCGTGCTCGGCCTCGTCGGCGCCTTCTACCTGCTGCCGCCCCTCTACGGCGCGCTCGGCCGGCTGTACGCGCCCGAGCTGACCCTCGCCGGGGACGCCGACGCGGCGGTGCTGCTGCTGCCCGACCGGGTGATCGGCGGGCTCGGCGGCGACCTGCTGGGCGCGCTGGTGGCGGGGGGCGCCTTCGCCGCGTTCCTGTCCACCGCCTCGGGGCTGACCATGGCGGTGGCCGGGGTGCTCGCCCAGGACGTGCTGCCCGCGCGGGGGGTGCGGCACTTCCGGCTGGGCACCGCGGCGGCGATGGCGGTGCCGCTCGCGGCGAGTTCCCTGGTCGGCGGCCTGCCGGTCGCGGACGCCGTGGGGCTCGCCTTCGCCGTCTCCGCCTCCTCGTTCTGCCCGCTGCTCGTCCTCGGGATCTGGTGGCGGCGGCTGACCCCGCCGGGCGCGGCCGCCGGGATGCTCGTCGGCGGCGGCTCCGCCCTCCTGGCGGTCGCCGTGACCATGGCGGGCACACCCCACGCGGGCCCCCTGTACGCGCTCCTGGCCTGGCCCGCGCTGTGGTCCGTGCCGCTGGGTTTCCTCACGATGGTCCTGGTGTCGCTGGCCACGCCCGGCCGGGTGCCGGCCGGCACGGCGGCGATCCTCGCCCGGTTCCACCTGCCGGAGGCCCTCGCCGCGGACGAGGTCCGTACGGAGGCGCGGGCATGAGCGGATTCCTCGCCGGGCTCTGCGTGGCCGCGCTGCCGCTGCTGGCCGCCGGCTTCTGGCTGGGCCGCCGCACCGCCCGCACCGCCGGCCTCGGCGGCCTGGGCACCCCGGTCGAGCACGCCACCTTCGAGACCCTGCACACCGCCTCCCTGGCGGCGCCGCCGCTGCGCGCCGGGCTGACCGGCGAGACGGCCCGGAGGTCGGCCCGCCGGCTGCGCACCCTGCTCGGCACGGACGCCCTCTGCCTCACCGACCAGGACGAGGTCCTGGCCTGGGACGGCGCGGGCGAGCACCACCGCACGCAGATCATGGAGCGGCTGGCCGGACCCCTGGAGACCGGCCGGGGCGAGGCCTTCCGCCTGGACTGCGACGCGCCCGACTGCCCGCTGCGCTGGGCCGTCGTCGCCCCGCTCACCGTCGACGACCGGGTGCACGGCGCGCTCGTCGCCTGCGCGCCCCGCGAGTCCGCCGTGCTGGTCAGGGCCGCCGGGGAGGTCGCGCGCTGGGTCTCGGTCCAGCTGGAGCTGGCCGACCTCGACATGTCCCGCACCCGGCTGATCGAGGCCGAGATCAGGGCCCTGCGCGCCCAGATCTCCCCGCACTTCATCTTCAACTCGCTGGCGGTGATCGCCTCCTTCGTGCGCACCGACCCCGAGCGCGCCCGCGAGCTGCTGCTGGGCTTCGCCGACTTCACCCGCTACTCGTTCCGCAAGCACGGCGACTTCACCACGCTCGCCGACGAGCTGCACGCCATCGACCACTACCTCGCCCTGGTCCGGGCCCGCTTCGGCGACCGCCTGTCGGTCACCCTGCAGATCGCCCCCGAGGTGCTCCCGGTCGCGCTGCCGTTCCTGTGTCTGCAGCCGCTGGTGGAGAACGCCGTCAAGCACGGTCTGGAGGGCGGCGACGGCACGGTCGCCACGTGCCGCATCGGCATCACCGCCCGGGACGCGGGGGCCGAGGCGCTGGTCGTCATCGAGGACGACGGCGCGGGCATGGACCCCGAGCGGCTGCGCCGCATCCTCGCCGGGGAGGGCGAGCCGTCCGGCGGCATCGGCCTGTCCAACGTCGACGACCGGCTGCGCCAGGTCTACGGCGACGACCACGGCCTGGTCATCGAGACGGCCGTGGGCGCCGGCATGAAGATCACCGTACGGCTGCCCAAGTACCAGCCGGGCGTGCACTCGGCGGGCCGGCTGCCCCGGTGAGGACGCGGCCCGGCCGGCCCGGTGCGGCGGCGTCGCGCGGCGGCGGCTCAGCCGTTGCGGGAGACCACCATCGCCAGCGTGATCAGGCCGAGCACGATCCAGCCGAACCAGAGCCAGCCGTTGCCGCCGAGCGCCACCGTGTAGGCCGTCACCACGACGAGCCCCCCGACGGTCAGCACCCCCATCGCCTTCGTGGAACCGGGCATCGCGACACCCTCCTCCCGGCGGGTCCGCCGCGCGCGGCCCCTGGACTCGGGCCATTCTCGCCCGCCGCCGGTCCGTCCGCCAGAGCCGGTCGGGCGGTACGGATCACACAGGAGCCCCCCGCACGGAGGGCGGGGACGCGCGCGGCGTCAGTTCCCGCGGGCGTTCAGGGAGGCCAGATAGGCGTTGTACTCGGCGAGCTCGCGGTCGCCGTCGCGGTCCGCGGCCCGGTCCTTGCGGCGGGCCTGCCGCTGCTCGGAGCGGTACCACTGGAAGAGCAGCGCGAGCAGCACCAGCACGGACGGGACCTCGCTGAACGCCCAGGCGATGCCGCCCGCCGCGCTCTGGTCGGAGAGCGCGTCGATGCCGAGGGAGGCGGGCGGGTTCTCGTACGCCTCGACCATCGGCGCGGACGCCATCATCAGCGCGATGCCGAAGAACGCGTGGAACGGCATGCCCGCGAACAGCTCCAGCATCCGCATCAGGTGGCCGGGGCGGTGCGGGCCCGGGTCCACGCCCATGATCGGCCAGAAGAAGACCAGGCCGACGGCGAGGAAGTGCACCATCATCGCGATGTGGCCGGTCTTCGAGCCCATCAGGAAGTCGAAGAGCGGCGTGAAGTACAGCGCGTACAGGCTCGCGATGAACAGCGGGATGGTGAAGACCGGGTGGGTGATCACCCGCATGTAGCGGCTGTGCAGCAGGGCGAGGAGCAGCTCGCGCGGCCCCTTGCGGCCCCGGCCCGCCACCGGCAGCGCGCGCAGCGCCAGGGTGATCGGCGCGCCCAGCAGGACCAGGATCGGCGACAGCATGCTGATCACCATGTGCTGCACCATGTGCACGCTGAACATGACCATGCCGTAGTCGTTGAGCCCCGTGCACATCACCAGCATGATCGTCAGCACGCCCACGACGTAGGCCACGGTGCGGCCCACCGGCCACTTGTCGCCGCGCCGCACGAGGCGGACGACGCCCCATCCGTACAGGCCGAGCCCGAGCAGGCAGGCGACCAGGAAGAACGGGTCCGCCGACCACTCCAGTCCCCGCCCCAGCGTGAACGGCGGCAGATCCGTCATCGTGCCGTGCCCGCTGTGATCCATCGCCGGCTCCTGATTCGTGGGGGTACCTCCCCAAGGGGGAGGGTGTGTGCTGTCCGTCCGCACCAGAGTAGAACCGCCCCCGGTCGCGACCGCGACCGGGGGCGGGCTCCGGCCCGGTGGGTCACGGCACTACAGGACGCACTCCGACTCGGCGTACCGCTCCCGCGGCACGGTCTTGAGCGTCTCCACGGCCTCGGCCAGCGGCACCATCACGATGTCGGTGCCGCGCAGCGCCGTCATGCGCCCGAACTCGCCGCGGTGCACGGCCTCCACCGCGTGCCAGCCGAAGCGGGTGGCCAGGACCCGGTCGTACGCGGTCGGGGTGCCGCCGCGCTGGACGTGCCCGAGGATCACCGGGCGGGCCTCCTTGCCCAGGCGCTGCTCCAGTTCCAGGGCGAGCTGCCGGGCGATGCCCGCGAAGCGCTCGTGGCCGTAGACGTCCTTGCCGCCCTCGTCGAAGTCCATGGTGCCCGGCCGGGGCTTGGCGCCCTCGGCCGCCACGACGATGGCGAACTTCTTGCCCGCCGAGAAGCGCTCACCGACCTTGGCGGCCAGCTCCTCGATGTCGAAGGGACGTTCCGGCACGACGATCGCGTGGGCGCCGGCGGCCATGCCGGAGTGCAGCGCGATCCAGCCCGTGTGCCGGCCCATGACCTCCACGATCAGCACCCGCTGGTGCGACTCGGCGGTGGTCTTGAGCCGGTCCAGGGCCTCGGTGGCGACCCCGACGGCGGTGTCGAAGCCGAAGGTCACGTCCGTGACCGCGATGTCGTTGTCGATGGTCTTCGGCACCCCGACGATCGGCAGGCCGCTGTCGGAGAGCAGCCGGGCCGCCTTGAGCGTGCCCTCGCCGCCGATCGGGATGATCGCGTCCAGGCCGAGCTCCTCGACGTGGCCGCGGGCCCGCTCCACCCCGTCACGCAGATGCGCGGGCTGGACGCGGGAGGAGCCGAGCATGGTGCCGCCGCGGGCGAGGATGCCGCTGACCGCGTCGAGGTCGAGCTTGAGGTAGTCGCATTCCAGGAGGCCCTTCCAGCCGTCCCGGAAGCCGATGACCTCGTCGCCGTGGTCGGCGACGGCGCGGTGCACGACGGACCGGATGACGGCGTTCAGTCCGGGGCAGTCGCCTCCGGAGGTGAGGACACCAATACGCATGAGGCGCAACAACCTTCTCAACGAGGGCCGGGACCGGACGCCCTCGTCCGGTCGGACGCCGACACCCTACCGGCGCCGGGGGGCCGCTCCACACCGCGCGTCCGCCTGCTGGACACACCCGCACAAGTGAGCACGAACCCCTCCATACGGGCCCGCCCCGCACCGGTGCGCACGACTCCGGGCGGGGCGGCGGGTGCCACTGGGGCGGGTGGCGGCACGGCCGCTCAGGCGGGTTCCTGGGCGGCGGAGATCCGCTCGTTGCGCAGGGCCTCGTACCAGCGGTCGTCGGTCGGCGGCAGCGCGTTCACGTCGAGGGCCAGCTTCAGCAGCAGGTCCGCGATCTGCGGGTTGCGCGCGAGCACGGGGCCGTGCATGTAGGTGCCGAAGACGGTGTCGTTGTACGCGCCCTCGGTGCCGTCGCCCGTGCCGTTGCCGTTGCCGAGCTTGACCTGGGCGAAGGGGCGGGCGGTGGGGCCGAGGTGCGTGACGCCCTGGTGGTTCTCGAAGCCCGTCAGCGGCGGCAGGCCCAGCCGGGGGTCGATGTCGGCCAGCACGTCGCCGACGCAGCGGGCGCCCTCGCCGCGCGTGGAGACCACGTCGAGCAGGCCGAGGCCCGGCTCGCGCTGCCCGAGGTCGTTGATGAACTCGTGGCCGAGGATCTGGTAGCCGGCGCAGACCGAGAAGACGATCGCGCCGTTGCCCACCGCCCGGTGCAGGCCGCCGTCGCGGCGCAGCCGCTCGGCCGCGAGCCGCTGCGGCCGGTCCTCGCCGCCGCCGATCAGGTAGATGTCGCCGGAGGTGGGGATCGGCTGGTCGCTGCGCACGTCGAGCCGGGCCACGTCCAGGCCGCGCTGGCGCGCCCGGCGCTCCACGACGAGGGCGTTGCCCTGGTCGCCGTAGGTGCTCAGCAGGTCCGGGTAGATCCACACCAGACGCAGTTGGTTGTCACTCATGCTCATCGTCCTTGTCGATCAGTTGCCGACCCGGCGGCGCAGGTCCTGGAACGCGGTGTAGTTCGCGATGACCTCGATCCGGCCCGGCGGGGCGAGCTGCACCGCCTGGTCGAGGGTGTCGCAGACCTGGAAGGACTGGTTCGCGACCTCCAGGCGCACGGCCAGGTCCAGCTTGCGGTCGCCGAGGACGAAGATCGGGTGGCCGGTCAGGCGCGTGTAGTCGACGTCCCAGAGCCAGGAGGTGTCGGTGCCGTCCGCGCTGCGCGCGTTCACCGACAGGATCACCGGGGTCGGCGGCGGGTCGATCAGCGAGAACGTCTCCAGCCAGCCCGCGGGGTTCTTGGCCAGCAGCAGCCGCAGGTCGCGCTGCTGGAACTGCACGACGTCGTAGCGGCCCGCCACCGCCTGCACCTGGTACATGCGTTCCAGGGCGACCTGAGGGGGCACGCCGAAGACGGCGGCGACGGCGGCCGACGAGGCGGCGTTGGCCTTGTTGGCGCGGCCGGGCAGCTGGAGGTGGATCGGCCAGGCCGACCCGTGCGGGTCCAGCACGTGGTCGCCGGAGAGCGCCCAGCTCGGCGTGGGCCTGCGGAAGCCGCACTCGCCGCAGAACCAGTCGTCGCCCGGGCGCTGCATCACACCGCCGCAGGACGGGCAGGACCAGGCGTCGTCCTTCCACATCTGCCCGGCGGCCACCCACACCACGTTGGGCGAGGAGGACGCGGCCCACACCACCAGCGGGTCGTCGGCGTTGGCGACCACGACGGCCTTCGAGCCCGCCAGGCCCTCGCGCCAGTGCTCGGCCATCATCCGGGTCTCGGCGGCCCGGTCGAGCTGGTCGCGCGAGAGGTTCAGCAGCGCGATGCACTTCGGGTCGGTGTCCCGGGCGACGCCCGCCAGGTACTTCTCGTCGACCTCGATCACCGCGTACTTGGCGTCGGAGCCGCCGGCCAGCGCCGAGGTGATGCCCGCGGGCATGTTGGCGCCGAGCGCGTTGGACACGACCGGTCCCGCGGCGCGCAGCGCCTCGGCGATCAGCCGCGTGGTCGTGGTCTTGCCGTTGGTGGCCGAGACCAGGATCACGTCCAGGTGCTGGGCCAGCCTGGCCAGCAGGTCGGGGTCGAGCTTGAGCGCCACCCGGCCGCCGATCACCGATCCGCTGCCCCGCCCCGCGGCGCGCGATGCCGCCGCGACGGCCCTGCCCGCCGTCACGGCCAGCTTGGCCCGCGGCGACAGCGGGTCCGAGTTGCCTGCCATCAGTTCCCGATCCTCCTTGCGTACGGCGCCGCCCCTGCTCCCCGGCAACGTGTGGTCCTCAGCCTATCGAGATCCGTGCACCGTCCCGAACCCGCGCCACCTCCCCGGCGCCCCCACGGCCTCGGGAACCGTACGCTTGCGGCCATGCGACACGGCTCGATCCCGGGCGCCGCGGGGCGCGTCCGGCCGCTCACCCTGCTCGGCGACCCCGTTCTGCACACTCCGTGCGAGGACGTCACCGACTTCGGCCCCGAACTCGCCCGCCTCGTCGAGGACATGTTCGCCACCATGTACGCGGCCCGGGGGGTGGGCCTGGCCGCGAACCAGGTGGGGGAGGGGCTGCGGGTCTTCGTGTACGACTGCCCCGACGACGAGGACGTCCGCCACCTCGGCCACATCGTGAACCCGCGCCTCGTCGAGGCGGACGGCGTGGTGCTGCGCGGCCCGGAGGGCTGCCTGTCCCTGCCGGGCCTGGAGGCGGGCACGGAGCGGTACGACTCCGCGGTGGTCGAGGGCGTCACGCTGGACGGCGGCCCGGTGCGGGTGCACGGCACCGGCTTCTTCGCCCGCTGCCTGCAGCACGAGTGCGACCACCTCGACGGCCGGGTCTACACGGACCGGGTCAGGGGCTGGCGCCGCCGCAGGGTGCTGCGGGCGGCGGCCAGGGCGCCCTGGAACGACGGGTCGCGGGCCTCCTGACCGCCCGCCGGAGCGACCCGCGGGGCCGCGGGTCGCGGGTCGCGGGGCGCGGGTCAGAATCCGGGCCCGCCCACCTTGTCGCCGGCCGCCGCCAGGCGGCCCCACAGCAGGTCGGCCAGGCCGCGCACCAACTCCGCGCGCGAGCACGGGCGTTCGCCCAGCCACCAGTCGCCCGCGGCGTGCATCATGCCGACGATGCCGTGCCCCCACACCCGGGCGAGCTGCTGTCCCGCGGGTCCGAGGTCGACGCGCTCCTCGATGACCTCGGCCAGCTCCTCGCCCATGCGGCGCAGCAGGGGGACGGAGTGCAGCCCGACGTCGAAGCCCTGGTCGTTCGGCGTACCGGCCTCCGACGGATGCATCAGAAAGCGGTACACCTGGGGGCGTGCCTCGATCGCGGCGAGGTAGGTGTCCAGGGTGTTCTCCACCCGCTCCCGGCGCTCGGCCGGGGCGTCCAGGGCGGCCCGCAGCGCCTCGAGCAGGGCGTCGGTGTGCCGCTTGGCGAGGGCCGCGTACAGTCCCCCCTTGTCGCCGAAGTGCCGGTACAGGATGGGCTTGGTGATCCCGGCCTCGGCCGCGATGGCGTTCATCGAGGCGCCGGGGCCGTCGCGGAGCACCACCCGGTCGGCGGCCTCCAGCAGTTCGCGCCGGCGACGGTCGGCGGACCTCTCCTGATCGGTCCGCTGCGTGGTGTCCATGAGTTCTCCCCACCCGTGCTGTTTCGGTGACGCCTGCGCAACGTAACACCCCCGGGCGGACCTGCAGCGAACGGGCTGACGCGCGCGGGAGGGGAGTTGACATCTTCTACCGACGAGTAACAGACTCTGTTACCGTAAGTAACATGTGAGTGCAGCGCTGGAGGGGTCATGGCCGAGTTCACCATGGAGCTCAACGACGAGCAGAAGGAGGTCCGCGACTGGCTCCACGGGTTCGCCGCGGACGTGATCCGCCCCGCGGCCGCCGAGTGGGACGAGCGCGAGGAGACCCCCTGGCCGGTCATCCAGGAGGCCGCGAAGGTCGGCATCTACTCCCTGGACTTCTACGCGCAGCAGTACTTCGACCCCACCGGCCTCGGCATCCCGATGGCGATGGAGGAGCTGTTCTGGGGCGACGCGGGCATCGCCCTGTCGATCGTGGGCACCGGCCTGGCCGCCGTGGGCGTCCTCGCCAACGGCACCGACGAGCAGATCGGCACCTGGATCCCGCAGATGTACGGCGACGCGAACGACGTGAAGGTCGCCGCCTTCTGCTCCTCCGAGCCCGACGCCGGCTCCGACGTCGCCTCCATGCGCACCCGCGCCGTCTACGACGAGGCCAAGGACGAGTGGGTCCTGAACGGCACCAAGACCTGGGCGACCAACGGCGGCATCGCCAACGTCCACGTCGTCGTCGCGGTCGTCGACCCCGAGCTGGGCTCCAAGGGCCACGCCTCCTTCATCGTGCCGCCGAACACGCCGGGCCTGTCCCAGGGCCAGAAGTTCAAGAAGCACGGCATCCGCGCCTCGCACACCGCCGAGGTCGTCCTCGACGACGTCCGCGTCCCCGGCAGCTGCCTGCTCGGCGGCAAGGAGAAGCTGGACGAGCGCCTGGCCCGAGCCCGCGAGCGCGCCAGGTCGGGCGGCGAGCGCGTGAAGAACGCCGCGATGGCCACCTTCGAGGCGTCCCGCCCGGCCGTCGGCGCCATGGCGGTCGGCACCGCCCGCGCCGCGTACGAGGAGGCGCTGGAGTACGCCAGGACCCGCGTGCAGTTCGGTCGGCCGATCATCGACAACCAGGGCGTCGCCTTCCAGCTCGCCGACATGCGCACCTCGATCGACGCCGCCCGCCTGCTGGTGTGGCGCGCCTCCTGGATGGCGGTGAACGGCAAGCCGTTCACCGCCGCCGAGGGCTCGATGTCCAAGCTGTTCGCCAGCGAGACGGCGAAGAAGGTCACCGCCCAGGCGGTCCAGATCCTGGGCGGCAACGGCTTCACCCGCGAGTACCCGGTGGAGCGCATGCACCGCGACGCCGCGATCTACACGATCTTCGAGGGTACGAGCGAGATCCAGCGCCTGGTCATCGCCCGCACCCTCGCCGGCATGCCGATCCGCTAGGGACCGACCTGAGGGGGCGCCCCGCTAACCAGGGTCGGGAGGGGGCGCCCCGCTGTGCCTGAGCGGCGTCAGCTGCTCGATGTCGTAGCGGGCGCGCAGTTCCTCGATCGCCGCGTGGTCGGGCGGCCCGCCGCCGCCGAGGATCTCCAGCAGCTCCTCGAAGTACCGCTCGTGGTCGGGCGGCGGAGATGCCTGGAAGAACATTTTCGCCGGTTCGCCGGTGGGATTGGCGAACGCGTGCGGGCAGCCCGGCGGCACCACGACGACCGTGCCCGGGACCGCCCGCACCACACGGCCCCCCGAGGCGGACTCCCAGTGCCGCCAGCCGTTCCGGGTGCGCACGCGCGGCTCGAAGGCGAGGACGTCCAGCTCGCCCTCCAGCACGTAGAACAGCTCCTCGCTGCGCGTGTGCACGTGGGCGCCCACGTCGAAGCCGGGCGGCACGACCACCTCGAAGCTGGACGCCGTGCGCGAGTGCGTACCCGTCACCTTGAACGTCACGTGCTGGGCCGGGGTGCGCACCGTCCGCCCGTGGCCCGGCGGCACGAACAGCCCCTCCAGTGCGGTCATGAGGCGCTCACCAGGCGACGGGCAGGGCCTCGGGCCCGCGGATGAGGGCGCCCTTGCGGAAGGGGACCCGCTCCGGAGCCACCGCGAGCCGCAGGTCGGGCACCCGGTCCAGCAGGGCGTCCACCAGCAGTTCCGACTCCAGGCGCGCCAGCAACCCGCCCACGCAGTAGTGCGGTCCGTGCCCGAAGGCCAGATGCGGGTTCGGACTGCGGTCGATGTCGATCCGCCCGGGGTCGGGGAACACGTCCGGGTCGCGGTTGGCGGCCAGGTACGACACGTACACCGCGTCGCCCGCACCGATCCGCACGCCCCTGATCTCCACGTCCTCCAGCGCGATGCGGGACAGGCCCACGGCGCTGCGGTGCGGGATCCAGCGCAGCAGCTCGTCGATCGCCCCGGGACGCGCCTCCGGCTCCTCCCGCAGCCGCCGGAGCAGGTCGGGGCGGGTGAGCAGGACGTAGAACATCTGGCCGGAGTTGTTGGTGACGGCCTCGCCGCCGATCTGGATCAGCACCGCGAGTCCGACGGCCTCCTCGGCGGTCAGCTCCTGCCGGCCCACGGCGGCGCCGAGCAGCGACGCCACGTCCTCGGCGGTGCTGCCGTGCCGGTCGCCGACCAGCTTCCCGAAGTACGCGGCCATCTCGTCCCGGGCCCGCTCGCTGACCGCCGCGCCGTGCGCGGAGGACAGGATCAGCTGCGTCCAGGTGTGCATGCGCTCCCGGTCGGCGGCCGGGACGCCCATCAGCTCGCAGATGACGGCGATGGGGAAGGGGCCGAGCACCGCGCCGGTCAGATCGGCCGGCGGTCCGGCGCGCAGCATGTCGTCCACCATGCCGTGCAGCGTCTCGCGGGCGCTGTCGCGCAGCCGCTCCACGCCGCGCGCGGTGAAGGCGGCGGCCACCGAGCGGCGCAGCCGGGTGTGGTCGGGCGGATCGGCGAAGCCGACCGCCCCGGCGGCCGGGACGAAGTGCGGCGCGAGCCGGGTGACCTGCCGTCCCAGGACGGCCTCGCGGCTGAAGCGCGCGTCGTTCGTCACGAACTTCACGTCGTCGTGGCGCGTCACCAGCCACGCCCAGCCCTCGCCGTTCGGGAGCCGGATGCGGGTCACCGGGCCCTCGCGCATCAGCTCGGCCAGGACGGGGTCGAAGTCGACCCCGTCCAGGTCGAGGGCCGGCCAGTGCCGCACGGGCGGCACCGCCCCGTCGGGGACCTGCTGTTCCACTGTGTTCACACCGCCTCCTGCACGGCCGCGTGCTGCCAGCGGCCCAACGCCATCTCGGCCGTGATGCCGGGGCCGAAACCTGCCAGCATCCCGCGCGCCCGGTGCGCGGCACCGCCCTCGTCGAACAGCCGCCGCAGCGCGTCCAGGACGACGGCGCTGGCGATGTTGCCGTACTCGGTGAGCGTGGCCCGGCTGAAACGGAAGGCGTACGGGTCGATCTGCAAGAACTTGCTGAGGTCGTCCAGGATGCGCGGACCGCCCGCGTGGATGATGTAGAAGTCCAGGTCGGAGGCGTCCCAGCCGTGCGAACTCGCCAGCTTGCGCAGGACCGGGGCGAGCGGCTCCATCGTGGTGGGCACCCGCTTGTCCAGCATGAAGTGGAAGCCCGTGGCCCGTACGTCGTACGCGATCCACCCGTCGGTCTTCGGGATCAGGTAGGAGCCGTTGCGCTCCAGCGTCATGCCCGTGCCGCCCCGGCCGCGGACCACCGCGGCGGCGACGCCGTCGCCGAACAGGCCGTTGGACAGCAGCGAGCCGACGCCGAGGTCGGTCGGCTGGTAGCACAGCGAGCAGAACTCGCAGGCCACGATCAGGGCGTTGGCCGTCGGATAGGCCGAGCAGAAGTCGTGCGCCCGGTTGACGGCCGCGCCCCCGGCGGCGCAGCCCAGCTGGGCTATGGGTATCTGCCGGGTGGTGCTGTCGAACCCCATGGTGTTGATCAGCCAGGCCGTGAGCGAGGGCATCATGAAACCCGTGCAGGAGACGTAGACGATCACGTCGATGTCGGTCGGGAGGAGCTCCGCGTCGTCGAGCGCCGCCCGTACGACGGCGGGGACACGGGCCTTGGCCTCGGCCACGTAGACCTTGTTGCGCTCCTCGAACCCCGGGTGCTTCAGGGTCTCCTCGATGGGCTGCACGATGTGCCGGGTGCGTACGCCGGTGTTCTCGATCAGCCTCAGGGCCAGCGGCAGTTGGGGGTGGTCGGAGTGGCGGGTGCGTGCCAGCTCAAGCGTCTCCTCCATGGTGATCACGTGTTCCGGAACGGAAACCGAGGGCCTGCACAAAGTCGCCATGGGCCTGTGCCTTCCTCTGTCCGCCGAAGGCCTGGTGCCCTCGGGGGAGGGGTGACGCTACCACCGGCGATCGCTCTGTGATGCGGAGATATCGCGCCGAACTACTCCAAATCGACGGCCCGCCCGGCGGCCCCCGGGGCACGCCGGCGTGAGAGCCTGGAAGGGCCGGGAGCGGGGCCCGCGGAGCCGAAGGAGCACGGCGATGACCACGGCTGTCGAACTGCTGAGGACCACCACGGGGCGGCTGGCGCCGGACCCCGCGGCCAACCGGCTCGTGCCGCTGATCGCCCGGGGCGCGGCCCGCCGGGAGACGCTCGCGGCGCTGGCCCTGGAGGAGCGGGAGGTGGTCGCCGCCGACCGGCGCGCGTTCCTGCACCTGGCCGGGCGGCCGGACGCCGGGCCGGAGTGCGCCGCGTACTTCCGCGCGCTCGCCGAGGGCGAGGAGGAGGCCGGACGGCGGCTCGGCCCGCTGCTCACCGCCTGCGGCGCGGACCGGCCCGGGGCGGCGGACGCCCACGAGCCGCTCGCGGGCTGCCGGGCGTACCCCGCGTACGTGGCCTGGCTCGCCCTGAACGCGGATCCCGTGGACGTGGTCCTGGCGCTGACCGCGAACTTCGCGGCCTGGGGCGGGTACTGCGAGACCGTCGCCCGCGCCTTGCGGCAGCACTACGGCTTCGACGACGAGGCGTGCGCCTTCTTCGACCTCTTCGCCGGGCCCGCGCCGGACCTGGAGCACAGGGCGCAGGCCGCCGTGCGGGCCGGCCTGGAGGCGGGCCGGGTGCACGAGGACCTGGTCCACCGGTACGGGCGGCTGCTGCGGAGCTACGAGTCGATGTTCTGGCACACGCTGTGGGAGACCGACCGGGAGCGGGGCGAGCGGACCGCCGGCCGCTAGGGCCGCCCCGCCCGGCGGGCGACGGCGCCGCTTGGCTTTACGACGCCGAACCGTCCGGCCCGCGGCGTCGTCCAGGGTTCGGTGCCCGGCGGGCGCGGTACGGGCCGGCCGCACGGTCCCGCCCGGTCCGGCGCGGCGTCGTCCGGTCGCTCTGCTCGGCCGACCGGGTGGAACGCCGGCCGGTCGTGTCGCCGTCCCGGGCGCGGCGCCGGACGGCCGTGTCGTCGTCCCGGCGCTGCACCGGTCGGTCGTGTCGCCCGGGTATCCGGTGCGGAGCGGGGCGCGGCGTTTCCCCGACGCCCTGTCGGGCACCGCTCCGGCAGGGCGTCGGGGCGGGGCGCCCGGCGTGACGTCAGTCCGGTGCGGTTCCGCTGCTGTGCGCGATGCACGCCACGTCGATGCGGTCCGCCAGCTTGGCGAGTTCGATCGTCAGCGTCGCCACGGTGTCCTCGTCGAGCCCGTCCTGGCCGGCCTCCACCAGGCGCAGCCACCGGCCGCCGACCGTGCGCAGCAGTTTGCTGACGTCGGCGGCCGCGACCTGGAACGTTCCGCGGTGGTCGACGATCAGGGGCAGGGTCACTTCGCGGTTCACAGGACGAAGCGTAACTGCGGAACGCTCACGCTCCGTGCCATACCGTGGTGATGTTGCAGAACTCGCGGATTCCGTGACCCGACAGTTCGCGCCCGTAACCGGAGCGCTTGACCCCGCCGAACGGGAACGCCGGGTGGGAGGCCGTCATCCCGTTCACGTAGACGCCGCCCGCCTCCAGGTCCCGTACGAAGCGGTCCACCTCGGCCTCGTCGCGCGTCCAGACGTTGGAGCTGAGGCCGAAGGGCGTGTCGTTGGCGATCCGCACCGCGTCGTCCAGGTTTTCGGCGCGGTAGAGCGTGGCGACGGGGCCGAACGTCTCCTCGTGGTGGACGCGCATCTCGGGGGTGATGCCGGCGAGCACGGTCGGCTCGTAGTACCAGCCGCCGTCGGGCAGGCCCTCGGGCCGCTTCCCGCCGCACAGCACGGTGGCGCCCTTCTCGACCGCGTCGGCGACCAGCTCCTCCATGCCCTCGCGGCCACTGGCGCTGGACAGCGGGCCGACCTCGGTGTCCTCGTCCATCGGGTCGCCCACCTTCAGCGCCTTCATCCCGGCGGTGAAGCGTTCGGCGAAGGCGTCGTAGACGTCCGTGTGGACGATGAACCGCTTGGCGGCGATGCACGACTGGCCGGCGTTCTGCACCCGGGCCGTCACCGCCGTCTGCACCGCCCGGTCCAGGTCCGCCGACGGCATCACGACGAAGGGGTCGCTGCCGCCCAGCTCCAGCACCGTCTTCTTGACGTCGTCCCCGGCGACGGAGGCGACCGAGCGGCCCGCCGGCTCGCTGCCGGTGAGCGTGGCGGCCTTGATCCGCGGGTCGCGCAGGATCTTCTCGATCTCGGAGGAGCCGACCAGAAGCGTCTGGAAACAGCCCTCGGGGAAGCCCGCCCGGCGGAACAGGTCCTCCAGGTACAGGGCCGTGCGCGGCACGTTCGAGGAGTGCTTGAGCAGGCCCACGTTGCCCGCCATCAGCGCGGGCGCGGCGAACCGGATCACCTGCCACAGCGGGAAGTTCCACGGCATGACCGCCAGCACCGGGCCCAGCGGCCGGTAGCGGACCACGGCGCGGGAGGCGCCGGAGTCCTTCACGTCGCCGGCGTCGGGCTCCTCGTCGGCGAGCAGCCGCTCCGCGCGGTCGGCGTACCAGCGCATCGCCTTGGCGCACTTGGCGACCTCCGCGCGGGCCTGCTTCACCGGCTTGCCCATCTCGGTGGTCAGCGTCCGCGCGATGTCCTCCTGGTCCTCCTCCAGCAGGTCCGCGGCCCGGTGCATGAGCCGGGCGCGGTCCGCGAACGAGGTGGTCCGGTGGGTGCGGAAGGCGGCGTCGGCGGCTGCGATCCGGCGTTCGACCTCCTCGGCGCCCAGGGCGTCGAAGGTTTCGAGCGTCTCGCCGGTCGCCGGGTTCACCGTCGCGATGGGCATGGTCGACCTCCTGAAGCGGGGCTGTTCTCCGACCCTCCCGCGCGGTCCGGGGGACCGCAACGCGAAGGGCCCGTCTCAGCCCGAGTGCTCGGCCAGCCGGTCCAGAAACGCGGTCTGCGCCGAGACGATCACCTCACGGGCCCGGTCCAGGTCCATCCACTCCACCCGGTCCAGCTCGGGGAACTCCTGGTGGCGCCCCGACCCGCGCGGCCACTCCATGCGGAACGTCCCCGGCACCGCCGCCGCCGGATCGAGGTCCGCCTCGACCGCCCACACCGTCACGAGCTTGCCGCCCGCCTGCCGCACCTCGCCCAGCGGGATCTCCTCGCCGTCCGGGGGGTCGAGTCCCAGCTCCTCGCGGAACTCGCGGCGCGCCGCGTCCCGGGCCGGCTCCTCGTCGCCGTACTCGCCCTTCGGCACGGTCCACGCCCCGGCCCCGCGCCCGGTCCAGTACGGCCCGCCCATGTGCCCGAGCAGGACCTCGAGGCCGCGCTCCGTGCGGCGGAACAGCAGCAGCCCGGCGCTGCGCCGGGGCGTCACGGGGCGAGTCCCGGGTGCGCGGCGAGCACCGTCTCCACGGTGTCGGCCTCGGCGGGCGTCTTGTCCTCGCGGTAGCGCAGGAGCCGGGCGAAGCGCAGCGCGACGCCCGCCGGGTAGCGGGTGGAGCGCTGCAGCCCGTCGTAGGCGATCTCGACGACCAGTTCGGGTCTCACGGTCACCACCGGGCCCTCCTCCCGTGTGGCGATGCCGAGCAGGTACTCGGTCTGCCAGGCCAGCATCGCGTCCGTCATGCCCTTGAAGGTCTTGCCCAGCATGGCGAAGGACCCGTCGGGGGTGCGCGCGGCCAGGTGCAGGTTGGACAGCTTGCCGGTGCGCCGGCCGCTGCCCCACTCGGCGGCCAGCACCACCAGGTCGAGCGTGTGCACGGGCTTGACCTTGAGCCAGGACGCGCCGCGCCGGCCCGCGCTGTAGGGGGCGTCGAGCGCCTTGAGGACGACGCCCTCGTGGCCGCGCTCCAGGGTGTCGGCCAGGAACGTCTCGCCGGCCGGGGCCGCCGCCGGGTCCGCCGGGTCGGCCACGACCGTGCGCCGCACCCGCATCGGCTCCGGCACGAGCCGGACCAGCTCGGCGTGGCGCTCGGTGAGCGGCAGGTCCAGCAGGTCGCGCCCGTCCACGAGGAGCGCGTCGAAGAAGACGGGGGAGACGGGCACGGCCGCGGCGGCCGCGGCGACGTCCACCCGGGAGCTCACCCGGCCCGCGGTCTCCTGGAAGGCGCGCGGGCGCCCGTCCGCGTCGAGCGCGATGACCTCGCCGTCCAGGACGAAGCGCTCCCGCGGCAGGTCCCGCGCCGCCGCCACCACCTCGGGCAGCCGGCCGGTGATGTCGTCGAGGGTACGGGTGTAGACGCGCACGGTGTCGCCGTCGCGGTGGACCTGGACGCGGATGCCGTCCAGCTTCTCCTCGACGGCGCAGGGGCCCAGCCTGCCGATGCCCTCCGTCACGGACGAGGCGGTGTGGGCGAGCATCGGCAGGACCGGCCTGCCGACGGTCAGCCGGAACGCGTCGAGCGCCGCGGGCCCGTCCGCGAGCAGCGCGCTCGCCACCGTCTGCAGCGAACCGGCGAGCATCACCGCCCGCCGTACGTCCGCCACCGGCGCCCCGGTGGCCTGGGCGAGCCCCTCGACGGCGAGCGCGTCCAGGGCGCCCTGGCGCACCTCGCCGCTGATCAGGCCCAGCAGGAAGCGCTGCTCGGCCTCGGTGGCGGCGCCCATCAGCTCCCCGACCAGGCGGACGCGCTCGGCCTGCGAGCCGGGCCCCGACACGGCGGCCAGCCCGGTCAGGCGCGCGTCCACGTCCCGCACGGTGAGGGTGGGCTCCTCCGCGGGGTCGACGGGCCGGCTCAGCACCTTCCAGCCGACGCCGATCCGCCCCTGCGGGAGCCGTCCCGCCAGATACGGGATCACGACGGGGACGTCCGCCGCCTCCGCGTCCCGGAACAGCTCGGCGAGCAGAGCGGTCTTCCGGGTCCGCGCCGAGGTGGCGGCGACCTCCTGGGACACCTGGGCCAGTCGGGCGAACAACATGCCTTCATGGTGCAATGGGGAAGGCGTGTCCGTCCGGTACCCGGCCGTCGCCCGCGTGGCGCCCGCCCCGGACCGCCTCACGACGGACCCCCGCCACCCCGTTCCCCGGCCGTCTCAGGACGGATCCCCCTCACCCCCGGTCCAGGGCCGCCTCGATGTCCGCGAACACCAGCTCGCCGTTGAGCGCGGCGGCCGCCCGGTGCCCGGCGCTCGCGGCGTTCACGACCTGCTCGGTGGGGGAGGCCGCGTTGCCCGCGCACCACACGCCGGGCACGCTGGTGCGGCCGGTCCCGTCGAGCACGGGGTACGACCCGAACGGGGTCTCGCGCAGTTCCGCCCCCAGCCGCTCCAGCAGCCCCGTCCGCGGTACGAAGCGCGGCGGGACGAAGACGGCGGACCTCTCGTGCACGGTCCCGTCCGCCAGCCGTACGCCGGTCAGCCGGTCGTCCTCCACGACGAGCCCGGCGACCTCGCCCGGCACCACGTCCACCCCGGCCGCCGCGAGCCGGCGCAGGTCCTCGTCCGGCAGCTCCTCCTCGGCGACGGTGTGCAGGAACAGCCGCACGTCCTTCGACCACTGGGTGACCAGCAGCGCCTGGTGCACGGCGGCCGGGCTCGTGGCCAGGACGCCGAACGCCCCGTCCCGCACCTCCCAGCCGTGGCAGTACGGGCAGTGCAGCACGTCGCGGCCCCAGCGCTCGGCGACGCCGGGCACCGGCGGCAGTTCGTCGGCCAGGCCCGTCGCCACGATCAGCCGCCGGGCCCGGACGGTCCGGCCGCCCGCCAGGACCACGTCGAACTCCCCGCCGCCGGCGGCCGACACGTCCGCCGCCCGGTCCCGGACGAGCTCGACCCCGTACCGCGCGATCTCCCGTCGGCCCTCGGCCAGGAACTCGGCGGGTGCCATGCCGTCGCGCGACAGGTAGCCCTGCATGTGCGCGGCGGGCGCGTTGCGCGGCCCGCCCGCGTCGACGACGAGCGTGCGGCGCCGGGCCCGGCCCAGGACCAGCGCGGCGGAGAGCCCGGCCGCGCCGCCGCCGACCACGACGGCCTCGTACTTCTGCGATTCCTCGGTCACGGTGACCACCTCCGCGGCCACCGTGCGCCGGGCGCCGCGGTTTCGACAAACATGTTTGCCGGAACCGCAATACGGCGGGACGCGGACGCCGCCGGGGCGGAGACTTGAGGGCATGGAGACCGAGGGGACCGTGGAGGGGCGGGGACGCCCGCGGCCGGGGAGCGGGGACGGGCCGGTGAGCGAGGACACGGCCATGGACGAGGTGCTGGCCGAGGTCGGCCCCCGGCTGCGGAACATGCGCAAGGAGCGCGGTGCGACGCTCGCCGGGCTGTCCGCCGCCACGGGGATCTCCGTGAGCACCCTGTCCCGGCTGGAGTCCGGGCTGCGCCGGCCCAGTCTGGAGCTGCTGCTGCCCATCGCCCGCGCCCATCGGGTGCCGCTGGACGAGCTCGTCGGCGCCCCGTCCGTCGGCGACCCGCGGGTGCGCGCCGAGCCGGTCGTCCGGTACGGCCGCACGCACTGGCCCCTCACCCGGCAGCCGGGCGGCCTGCAGGCGTACAAGGTGCTCGAACCGAAGCGCGAGATGACCCCCGAGCCGCGGACGCACGAGGGGTACGAGTGGCTGTACGTGCTCTCCGGGCGGCTGCGGCTGGTGCTGGGCGAGCACGACGTCGTGCTGGAGCCGGGGGAGGCCGCCGAGTTCGACACCCGCGTACCGCACTGGTTCGGGTCGACGGGGGAGGGGCCGGTGGAGTTCCTCAGCCTCTTCGGGCCGCAGGGGGAGCGGATGCACGTACGCGCGCGGCCGGCGCGGAGGAAGCGGGAGGACTGACGGGCGGCGGGAGCGCAGGGCGGGGGGAGGGGCGTCGGACGGGGGCGGCGCAGCGCCGGACGGAGCCGGGGGGCGCCGGACAGGGCCGGGGAAGCGCCGGACGGGCTGATGGGAAGATCCGGGCGGAGCGGCGCCTTCGAGCCCGGGCGGAACGGCGTGTCCGGCCCGGGCGGCCGGGGCGGGGCGGCCGGGTCGGACGTTTCGCCGTCGACTGTCCCCGCGGCTGTTCCCAGGCGGGCAAGCGACCGCTTAGTATGCGGCGGAGCCTTGAACCGACAGATGCAGTCCATGGAGGCCCCGCATGCAGGCATGGCAAGTGCACGAGAACGGCGAGCCGGGCGAGGTGATGCGGCTGCGGGACGTGGACCGGCCGGTGCCCGCCGAGGGACAGGTCCTGCTCACCGTACGGGCCGCGAACGTCAACTTCCCGGACGCCCTGCTGTGCCGCGGGCAGTACCAGGTCAGGCCGCCGCTGCCGTTCACGCCCGGCGTGGAGGTCTGCGGCGAGACCGCGGACGGACGGCGCGTCATCGCCACCGCCGCGCTGCCGCACGGGGGCTTCGCCGAGTACGCCCTCGCCGACGCCGCCGCGCTGCTCCCCGCGCCCGACGCCCTCGACGACGCCGAGGCCGCCGCGCTGCACATCGGGTACCAGACGGGCTGGTTCGGCCTGCACCGGCGGGCCCGTCTGGAGGCCGGCGAGACGCTGCTCGTGCACGCGGCCGCGGGCGGCGTCGGCAGCGCCGCCGTCCAGCTCGGCAAGGCCGCGGGCGCCACCGTCATCGGTGTCGTCGGCGGCGCCGACAAGGCCGCCGTCGCCCGCGACCTGGGCTGCGACGCCGTCGTCGACCGGCGCGCCGAGGACGTGGTCGCCGCGGTGAAGGAGGCGACCGGCGGCCGGGGCGTGGACGTGGTCTACGACCCCGTCGGCGGCGACGCCTACACGCAGTCCACGAAGGTGATCGCCTTCGAGGGCCGGATCGTCGTCGTCGGCTTCGCGAGCGGCACCGTCCCCGCCCCCGCCCTCAACCACGCCCTGGTGAAGAACTACTCGGTCCTCGGCCTGCACTGGGGCCTGTACGCCACCAAGGACCCGAAGCTGATCCCGCACTGCCACGAGCGGCTCACCGAGCTGGCGGCACGCGGCGCGATCAAGCCGCTGGTCAGCGAGCGCGTGCCGCTGGACGGTGCGGCCGCCGCCGTGCAGCGGGTCGCCGACGGGACCACCACCGGCCGCGTCGTCGTGGTCCCCGGCACCGACGGTCCGGCCGGCGCCGCCGGCCCCGCCGAAGGAGGAGCGGCATGACGGACGCCGCCGGACTGCGCCGACGCACCCAGGAGTTCCTGGCCGCCCATCCGCCGGCGGAGACCCCGCGCGCGGACTTCCTCTCCGCGCGCTTCGACGCCGGGCTCGCCTGGGTGCACTTCCCCGAAGGGCTCGGCGGACTCGGCGCGCCCCGCTCGCTCCAGGCCGTCGTCGACGCGGAGCTGGAGGCCGCGGGTGCGCCCGACAACGACCCCCGGCGCATCGGCATCGGCCTCGGCATGGCCGCGCCGACCCTCCTCGGCTTCGGCACCGAGGAGCAGAAGAAGCGCTTCCTCAAGCCGCTGTGGACCGGCGAGGAGGTGTGGTGCCAGCTGTTCAGCGAGCCGGGCGCCGGCTCCGACCTGGCCGCCCTAGGCACCCGCGCCGTCCGTGACGGCGACCACTGGGTCGTCAACGGCCAGAAGGTGTGGACCTCCAGCGCCCACCTCGCCCGCTGGGCCATCCTCATCGCCCGCACCGACCCCGACCTGCCCAAGCACCGCGGCATCACGTACTTCCTGTGCGACATGACCGACCCGGGCGTCGAGGTGCGGCCACTGCGGCAGATCACCGGCGAGGCCGAGTTCAACGAGGTCTTCCTCACCGACGTGCGCATCCCCGACGCCCACCGGCTCGGCGAGGTCGGCGACGGCTGGCGGGTCGCGCAGACCACGCTCATGAACGAGCGCGTCTCCATCGGCGGCATGCGCCTGCCCCGCGAGGGCGGCATGATCGGCCCCGTCGCGAGGACCTGGCGCGAGCGGCCCGACCTGCGCACCCACGATCTGCACCAGCGGCTGCTGACGCTGTGGGTCGAGGCGGAGGTCGCCCGGCTCACCGGCGAGCGGCTGCGCCAGCAGCTCGCCGCGGGCCAGCCCGGCCCCGAGGGCTCCGGCATGAAGCTCTCCTTCGCCCGGCTCAACCAGGAGATCAGCGGCCTGGAGGTGGAACTCCTCGGCGAGGAGGGGCTGCTGTACGACGACTGGACCATGCGCCGGCCCGAGCTGGTCGACTTCACCGGCCGCGAGGCCGGGTACCGCTACCTGCGCTCCAAGGGCAACAGCATCGAGGGCGGGACCAGCGAGGTCCTGCTGAACATCGTCGCCGAGCGCGTCCTGGGCCTGCCGCCCGAGCCGCGCACCGACAAGGACGTCGCGTGGAAGGACCTCGCCCGATGAGCACCACCACGACCGCGCGGTCCGGCCCGCTCGGCGCGGAGCCCGACCTGCTCTACACGGAGGAGGAAGAGGCGCTGCGCTCCGCCGTCCGGGGCCTCCTCGCCGACCGGTGCGCCGCGGCGGACGTGCTCGCCCGCACCGAGTCGGACCGGCCGCACGACCGCGAGCTGTGGAAGACCCTCGCGGACGGCATGGGGCTCGCGGGCCTTCTCGTCCCCGAGTCCGCCGGCGGCCAGGGCGCCACCCACCGGGAGGCCGCCGTCGTCCTGGAGGAACTGGGCCGCGCGGTGGCCCCGGTGCCGTACCTGAGCAGTGCCGTCGTCGCCACCGAGACCCTGCTGGCGTGCGAGGGCGAGGAGGCCGCCGGGCTGCTGGCACAGCTGGCGTCGGGCCGCGCGGTCGGCGTGCTCGCGGTGCCGCTCGCCACCGCGCCGGGCGCCGCCCCGCGGACCGTACGCCACGAGGACGGCGCCCTGACCGGCGAACTGACGGGCGTCGCCGACGCGGCCGCCGCCGACGTGCTGCTGGTCCCGGCCGGGGACGGCGCGCTGTACGCGGTGGACGCGGCCGACGCCGTGATCACCCCGCAGGTGTCGCTGGACCTGACGCGCCCGGTCGCCACCGTCACGTTCGAGGGCGCGCGGGCGCGCAGGCTCACGCCCGACGCGGCGGGCGCCGTCCGGCGCGGACTGCGCGCGGGCGCCGGACTGCTGGCCTCCGAACAGCTCGGCCTCGCCGACTGGTGCCTGACCGAGACGGTGCGTCACTTGAAGGAGCGCAAGCAGTTCAACCGGCCCGTCGGCGGCTTCCAGGCGCTCAAGCACCGGCTCGCCCAGCTCTGGCTGGAGACCGTCCACCTGCGCGCCGCCGCCCGCAACGCCGCCGACGCGCTGGCCTCCTCCACGCTCTCGGCTCCGCCCGAGCAGGGCGGTACCCCCGTCGGGGACGGCGCCGACGTGGCGGTCGCCGTCGCCCAGGCGTACGCGGCGCCCGTCGCCGTCCGCGCCGCCGAGGAGGCGCTCCAGCTGCACGGCGGCATCGGCATGACCTGGGAGCACCCGGTCCACCTGTACCTCAAGCGGGCCAAGGCGGACTCGCTGGCGTACGGCACGGCGGGCCGCCACCGCGAGGCCCTGGCGGAACTGGTCGCCCTGCCGGCACCGTGACGGACCGCCCGTCCGTCTCGGTCCGCGGACGGGATCGGGTTCGTCGGCGGAGGGAATCCGTCTCGGGCCGCGGACGACAGGTCCGCTCCCGGCACGCGCGCAGGGGCCCGCATCCCTCCGGGGAGGCGGGCCCCTGCCAGTGTCCGGAAACACCTTCCCCCTCCGCACCCCGGTCACGGTGAACTCCCGGCGTACGCATGTGCCCTTCCCGCGACGGCCGGCCCGCCGAGGTGAACGAGGAACGGCGGTCCGGCCAACTCCCCGCACGACCGGGGCCCTCAGGGGTTTCGGCACCGCATACTCGCTGCGTTCCGTACGGCACTCCCAGGGAGGCAGCGCATGGCCCTCACCACCCGACGCAGAGCCCTCACCACCCTCGCCGCCGCCGTGGCGGGCTCCGTCGCCCTGCCCGCGTACGCCCACGCGGACGGACGGCGGCGGGGCCCGCGCCCCCTGTGGCGCGCCCACGCCCACAACGACTACGAGCACCCCCGCCCCCTCCTCGACGCGCTCGGCCACCGCTTCGGCAGCGTCGAGGCCGACATCTACCTCGTGGACGGCCGGCTCCTCGTCGCCCACGACCCCGAGGACCTGGACCCGGCCCGCACCCTCGAATCCCTCTACCTCGCCCCGCTCGCCGCCCGTGTACACGCCAACGGCGGCTCGGTGTACCGAGGCCACCGCGAGCCGCTCCAGTTGCTGATCGACATCAAGACCGAGGGCGCGTCCACGTACCTCGCCCTCGACCGGCAGCTGGCGAAGTACCGGCGGCTGTTCACGACGTACACGCACGGCCGCGTCCTGCCCGGCGCCGTCACGGCGGTGGTCTCCGGCGACCGCGCGGCCCGGGTCCCCCTGGAGGCGCAGCGCGTGCGGCGCGCCTTCTACGACGGCCGCCTCTCCGACCTCGGCGGTGCCGCCCCGGCCTCCCTCATCCCGCTGATCAGCGACAACTGGACCCTCAACTTCGGCTGGTCGGGCACCGGCCCGTTCCCCGACGCCGAACGCGCCAAGCTGCGCGGCATCGTGGAGCAGGCGCACTCCCGCGGGCAGCGGGTCCGCTTCTGGGCCACCCCCGACGTGGCGGGGCCGGAGCGCGAAGCGGTCTGGCGCGAACTCCTCGCCGCCGGCGTGGACCACCTCAACACGGACGACCTGGCCGGCCTCGAAGCCTTCCTGGACGCCCACGAGCGACGCTGACACCCACGAGCGCCGCTGAGCGGACGCCCCGAGCGGCGCCGGACGGACGAGCCCCGGACCGCGCGCCCTGGCGGTCCGGCGGTGCGGCCGGGCGGTCCGGCGGTGCGGCCGGGCGGTCCGGAACACTGTGATCGTACGACTCTGCGCGGGTGTCTGACGGGCAGTCAGCACACGTTTGGAGTACGCGTCGGCGGCCCCGTCCCACCCTCCGCTGCGCCACACTTGCGGCCGAAGCCGCGGTGCGGACGTGGCGGAGGAGGTTGACGGTGGCCATTTCCATCTCTGTGCTGCTGCTGCTCGTGATCCTGGCGACGGTCTTCCTGCGCAGCGGTGCGCTGAAGACGTCCCACGCCGTGGTCTGCGTGCTGCTGGGCTTCTACCTCGCGAGCACGAGCGTGGCTCCGACGATCCACGACGGACTCACCGCCACGGCCGACATCGTCAGCGGCCTGCGCCCGTGAGGGACCGGCGGTGACAGGCCGTCAGGTCCGGGAGAAGACGCCGATCCCGTTCGGCACCGGCCGTTCCGGGTCGACGCTGGGATGGTTGCGCACACGCACGGTGTGCGTGTCCGGGTCCCTGACGGCCAGCGTGGTGGAGCCGCCCCCGTCGAGGCTGAACGCGTCCTCGGCGCCCAGCGCGAGCAGCGCGCGGGCGACCTCGGCGATCGTCAGCCCGCCGCGGAACTCCGGCGATCCGTCCAGCGCGAACAGCAGCAGGCGCCGTCCGTGGTCCGCGATGCCCGCCGCGGTGCGCACCGCCGAGGCCCGGTCGTCGAGACCGGGCAGCGGCAGACCGCCGGCGAGGACGGGGTAGCCGCCGACGGCGAACCGGTACGGGACGCGCGAGCGGGACGCCACCAGACGGTGCCGCACCCCGACCCGGTCGCCCGGGGACAGCTTGCGCAGCCACCGGGCACCGGCCTCCCGGCCGACCAGGACCGTGGTGCCCGGGGCGATCGCCCCGCTGCCGGGGACGCCGGCCGCCGACACCACGCGGCCGCGCACCACCGTCACCTCGTACGTGTCCGTGGAGCACGGCGCGGCCCGGTCGGTGTCGGTGCCGCAGGTGGCGCGCACCCGGGAGGCGGCGCCCCAGTCCGCGGTGAACGCGCCGACCGAGCCGACGGGCAGCGCGTACTGGTTGAGCCCGCCGAGCGGCAGCGAGCCCGCGGACGTGCGGACCGAACCGTCGAGGGCGAGGGAGTCCAGACGGGCCCGGCCGTCGACGCCCACACCGAGCACGTCCTTCGTGGTGGTGCCGGGCGGCAGGGCGGGACCGAAGCGCTGCCCCTCCGGGACCGCGGACTTCAGCGGGCGGCCGTGCGCGACCGCCGGTCCGACGGCCGCGCCGGTCGCCTCGACACCGGGGTGCTGGGTCTCGGTGATGTTGAAGGTGTCCCCGTTGACCCCGGCGACGGCGCCCTGGGCGTCGGCCAGCGCCGAGAGCGGGGCCCGGGCGGCGACGGCGCCCGGATACAGCAGGCCGACCCGTACGCGGCGGTCGCGGAGGTCGACGCCGAGTACGTGCGCGTGGGCCGTGCCCCGGGCCGTCGGGACGTCGAACTCCGTGTACCCCACGCCCGGCGCGATCACGCCGGGCGCCCGCGCGGCACCGGCCGGCGCCGCCTCCACCAGGGCCGCACCGGCCAGCACGCTCCAGGCCGCGCAGAGCGTCAGTACCGCTCTGGCGGTCACGGCGGTTCTGGAGGTGACCGCGGTCCTGGTGGCCACCGCCGGTGCCGTGGGCACGGCCAGTGCTGCCGGCGCTGTCGGTGATGCCGGTGGTACCGGAGTTGCCGGCAGTACCGGTACTGCAGGTACTGCCGGTGTTGTCGGTGCTGCCGATGCCGCTGCTCCGAACCGTTCGTCGCGACGCGTCACAGTGCCCCCTGGGGTCCGGTCGACTCTCCCAACGCACGGGCGAAGTGCACCAGACCCGGGGGACCGTGGGAACGACTACGTACCGACGAGCCGTGAACGGATCAGGAAACGCACCCCTTCGGGTGCCTCCAGCGAGAAGCCGCTGCCCCGTCCCTCGACGACGTCGACGATCAGCCGGGTGTGGCTCCACGCCGCGTACTGGCTCCTCGACATCCAGAACGGCACCGTCTCGGCGACGCCCTCGACGTCCAGCTCCGCCAGCAGCACGTCCGAACCGCCGGTGCGGAACTCGCCCGCCGGGTAGCACATGGGCGCGCTGCCGTCGCAGCAGCCGCCGGACTGGTGGAACATCAGCGGTCCGTGGTCGGCCCGCAGCCGCCGCAGCAGGCCGGCGGCCGCGGGCGTCACCGCCACCCGGGGCACGACGTCGTCGCCGCGCGCCCCGGTCCCGTCGTCGTGGCCGGTCCCGTCGCCGTGACGGAGGCCGTCGGTGGTGTCGTCGATACCGTCCATGTCGCCGATACCGTTCATGTCGTCCATGCCGTCCGTGTCGTCCGGCCTAGAAGAGGCCGAGCTTCTTCGGGGAGTAGCTGACCAACAGGTTCTTGGTCTGCTGGTAGTGGTCCAGCATCATCTTGTGCGTCTCGCGGCCGATGCCGGACTGCTTGTAGCCGCCGAAGGCGGCGTGCGCCGGGTACTGGTGGTAGCAGTTCGTCCAGACGCGGCCCGCCTGGATGGTGCGGCCCGCCCGGTACGCGGTGGAGATGTCCCGCGTCCACACGCCCGCCCCGAGGCCGTACAGCGTGTCGTTGGCGATCTTCATGGCGTCGTCGAAGTCCGCGAACGACGTCACCGAGACGACGGGACCGAAGATCTCCTCCTGGAAGATCCGCATCCGGTTGTCGCCCTGGAAGATCGTCGGCTGCACGTAGTAGCCGCCGGCCAGTTCGCCGTCGTACCGGATGCGCTCGCCGCCCGTCAGGACCTTGGCACCCTCCTGCCGGCCGATGTCCAGGTAGGAGAGGATCTTCTCCAGCTGGTCGTTGGAGGCCTGGGCACCGATCATCGTCTCGGTGTCGAGCGGGTTGCCCGGCTTGATCTGCTCGGTGCGGGCGACCGCCGCCGCCATGAACTCGTCGTAGTGTCCCTGCTGGACCAGCGCCCGCGACGGGCAGGTGCACACTTCGCCCTGGTTGAGGGCGAACATCGTGAAGCCCTCGAGGGCCTTGTCGCGGAAGTCGTCGTCCTTCGCCCACACGTCGTCGAAGAAGATGTTCGGCGACTTGCCGCCCAGCTCCAGCGTGACCGGCTTGATGTTCTCCGAGGCGTACTGCATGATCAGCCGGCCCGTGGTGGTCTCGCCGGTGAACGCCACCTTCGCCACCCGCGGGCTGGACGCGAGCGGCTTGCCCGCCTCGACGCCGAAGCCGTTGACGATGTTGACGACGCCCGGCGGCAGCAGGTCGGAGACCAGGCTCATCCAGTAGTGGATGGACGCCGGGGTCTGCTCGGCGGGCTTGATGACGACCGCGTTGCCCGCCGCGAGGGCCGGGGCGAGCTTCCACGTCGCCATCAGGATCGGGAAGTTCCACGGGATGATCTGCGCGACCACGCCCAGCGGCTCGTGGAAGTGGTACGCGACCGTGTCGTCGTCGAGTTCGCTGAGCGAGCCCTCCTGCGAACGGATCGCCCCCGCGAAGTAGCGGAAGTGGTCGATCGCGAGGGGGATGTCGGCGGCCAGGGTCTCGCGGACCGGCTTGCCGTTCTCCCAGCTCTCGGCCACCGCCAGCTTTTCGAGGTTCGCCTCCATGCGGTCGGCGATCCTCAGCAGGACGTCGGAGCGGGCGGACGCTGAGGTGCGGCCCCAGGCGGGCGCGGCCGCGTGCGCCGCGTCGAGCGCGCGCTCCACGTCCTCGGCCGTGCCCCGCGCGACCTCGGTGAACGGCTGTCCGTTCACCGGGCTCGGGTTCTCGAAGTACTGGCCGCGGGCCGGCGGCACGTACTCGCCGCCGATGAAGTGGTCGTAGCGCGACTGGTAGGAGACGATCGCGCCCTCGGTGCCCGGCGCTGCGTAACGGGTCATGCTTGCTCGTCCTCCCGGGGCCGTGCCGCCCGCCGTTGGGCAGCTCTCGACGCGAGGCTAGGAACGCGTACGTTGCAACCACGTTGCGAGAGTGTGACGCGGGCCACTGACCCAGGACGACGGTCCCGGAAACCCACCCCCGCAGCGAGCTGGAACCACCGACCGGTGTCGCGCGCCGGCCCGCGGTGGTGCGCGACACCGGCCCGGGGCGGTACGCGACACCGGTCTTGGGTGGTGCGCGACACCGGTCCGGGGCGGTACGTGGCACCGGGCCAGGGCGGTGTCCGATGGTGATGCGGCCCGGCCCGGCCCGGCTCGGGGAGCGGCGGGCGTTGCTCAGCGGGGTGGTGCCGGCAGGCGGCCGGGCGGTGCCGCGAACTCGGCCTCCAGCTCCGCCAGCCGGCTCCGGACGGCGGCCGTCGGCCGCAGCGCCGCGAGCGCCCGCCACACGTCGAGATCGTCCTCGCCCCATGGCGCGCGTGCCCAGTCCGCCAGCAGGTCCGGGTCGCGGCGCGCGATCAGCGCCGTCCGCAGCCCGTCGGCGAGCCGCCGGCGCAGTCTGGCCACCGCCGGGGCCTGCGAGGCGGGGAGCACGGGACCGGCGTAGGCGGTCGCCGCCGCCGTGACGGCGCCGGTCTCCAGCCTGCGCTCCACGGCCGCCAGGTCGGACTCCACCGGTACGGTCAGCCGGTACGGCCGCGAACCGAGCACACCGGGACCGAGCAGACGGCGCAGCCGCGCCAGTTCGGCCCGCAGCGTCACCGGCGTCACCGACTCGTCCTCGTACAGCGCGCACAGCAGCTCGTCGCCGGTCAGCCCCTCAGGGTGCCGGGACAGCAGCACCAGGATCTCGCTGTGCCGGCGGCTCAGCCGCACCCGGCGGCCGTCCACCAGCAGCAGCGCCTCGTCCCGTCCGAGGACGGTCAGTCCGAGCGCCCCGGACGGAGCCGCGGCCGGCGCCAGCAGGGCCAGCTGCGACTCGGCGGCCCGCGCCACCGCCTGGACGAACGCCAGACTGTGCGGATGCGCCAGCCCGTCGCCGCCGGTGATGTCGACCGCGCCCAGCAGCCGCCCGGTGCGCGGGTCGTGCACCGGAGCCGCCGCGCACGTCCAGGGCTGGACCCGCCGCGCGAAGTGCTCCGCGGCGAAGACCTGAACCGGCCGGTCGAGCGCGACCGCCGTACCGGGCGCGTTCGTCCCGACGGCCGACTCCGCCCAGCGCGCACCCGGTACGAAGTTCATGCGGTCCGCGCGCCGCCGCGCTCCCGCGTGCCCTTCGACCCACAGCAGTCTGCCGTGCGCGTCGCACACCGCCATCAGATGCTCGCCGTCCGCCGCGAAGGTGCCCACGAGTTCACGGAACAGCGGCATCACCCGCGCCAGCGGATGCTCCGCGCGGTAGGAGCCGAGGTCGCCGTCCGCGAGTTCCACGGGCGCGGTGCCGTCGGGACCGACACCGGCCCGCGCCGACCGCCGCCACGAGTCGGCCACCACGGACCGCACCGGCCGGGACACGGTGCCCGCCGAGGTGAACGCCTCGTGCGCCCGGCGCAGTACCCGCACCCGCTCGACGGGGTCGGTGCCCGGTTCCAGGGCCACCCACGAATCGGTCAACTCGGCCTCCCGGTGCGCGATGCAGCTGCGGACATCGTCACGCAGCGTGCGCGCGTGGACAAGCGTCGTGACCGTGGTCCTCGTGGCCCCGTCACAGCGGGAGCGGGCCGTACGGCGCCGGGGCCCGCCGTCGGGCTGGCCCGCGCCCGCCGTGGGACGGGCCCAGGCACACCGTCGGACACACTCGGCGTGCTGTCGGACACACTCGGCGTGCTGTCGGACGGACTCGGCGTGCTGTCGGACAGGGGCCCGGGTCCGCCGTGGGAGACGGGCCCGGGGCACGCCGTCAGACGGTTTTGATCAGTTTCATGTAGCGTCTCCAGTCCCAGTGCCGGCCCGGGTCGGTGTGGTCGGTGCCCGGCACCTCGTGGTGGCCGATGATGTGCGACCGGTCGACGGGTATGCGGTACCGGGCGCAGATCGCCGCGGTGAGTCTCGCTGACTGCTCGTACATGTCGTCCGTGAAGTACGCGGGCTGGTCGACCCACCCTTCGTGCTCGATGCCGATGCTGCGGGCGTTGTGGTTCCAGTTGCCCGCGTGCCACGCGATGTCGCGGTCCCGCACCATCTGCGCGACGTGGCCGTCGGCGGACCGCACCACGTAGTGGGCGGACACCTTCTTCGCCGGGTTCCGGAAGATCTCGAGGGTCTTGGCGTACGTCTCCTGAGTCACGTGGATGATCACTAGATTGATGGGATGGCTGGTGGGACGGTTGGCCGACGTGCGGTTGGAACTGCTCGCCGCTGTCCACTCGGCCGGAGGGTAGTCCTCCGACCGGGGCTGCGCGCCGGCCCGGGGATGGGGCAGCAACGCGTAGGGGACGGCGGCGAGCGCGGCGCCCTGCAGCACCCGTCGCCGGCTGGGGAGTGATCTGCCGCGGTCCATGGGACCTGCCTCTCGCTGGGGAACAGTGGTCCACGGCGCCTCCGGTCAGCGGGGCGCCGTCCGTACGGTTCGGTGACGACCGCCCCGGGTGTTGCGGTTGCCCGGGTGCGCGGCCGTGCTGATGTGTGGGTGCGACGGCGGATGCGCGTGGCTGTGACGGGTGGGCGACCGGAAGGGCACATGCGGCCCCGCCGGACGGCGGCCGTCGCCGCTCCGCGACCGTGCCGACCTGCGTCCGGGTGGTCCGGACGGTCCGTGCAGTCCGGACGGCCCGGGTTGTCCTGGCTGTCCGGAGGATGTCGGGAGCGGGTGTTCCGGGTCTGCCGGATGTCGTGAAGGGATGTTCCGGGTCTGCCGGATGTCGTGGGGGCGGGCGGACGTCGGGTGTCGTGGGACAGGGGCGTACCGGGAAGGTCGTGGCGAGGCGGGTGCGGAGCGGTGCGGCCACGTGCCGTTCCGGCCGCGCGCTCGGACGCTCGGGACGGGGAAGCAGCGGCGCATGGGCACCGGAGCGCCGCGTGCCGTCCCGAGGGCGCCACCGCCGCTCACCTGCCGGCGGTGCCTCGCGTGGTTTCACGGTAGGTGTTCGCCGCGTGGGCTGAAAGGGCGCCGGCCGCGCTGGTGGACACACCCGCAACTGTGGACAACCGCGCCACGCTTTCGGGGGATTGGTGCCGTGAAAGGTCGGGGTTCCTATGCGCCGGGACTATGCGGGACTACGCTGCGCCGCCCACCGTCGCAGGATCGTCCAGGACCGCCCGCACCACCGAGTGCGCCGCGCCCAGCAGCGGCCCCTGCGGCCCGAGCCGGGAGACCGACACCGCGCAGACGGGTCCCGCCGAGCGCCGTGCCAGCTCGCGCTCCAGCGCGGGCAGCAGCCACGGCGCGAGGTCGGAGAGCGCCCCGCCCAGCACCACCGCCTGCGGGTCGAGCAGGTTGACCGCGCCGGTCAGCGCGACGCCGAGGGCCGTGCCCGCTCCGCGCAGCGCGCGCCGCACGTCCTTGTCGCCCTGCGCGGCCCGCTCGGCCAGCAGCCCGACGCGGTTCCCGACCGGTTCCAGGCCGGCCGCGCGCAGCACGGCCTCCTCGCCCGCGTACTGCTCCAGGCAGCCCCGTCCGCCGCAGACGCAGGCCGGGCCCTCGGGCCGGACCGGAACGTGTCCCAGCTCGCCCGCGAAGCCGCGCGTCCCCCGCAGCAGCCGCCCGTCCACGACGACGGCCCCGCCGATGCCGATCTCCGCCGAGACGTGCACGAAGTCGCGCGGCGCCGCCTCGTTGAGCCACAGCTCCGCCAGACCGCCGAAGTTGGCCTCGTTGTCCACGGTCAGCGGCAGGTCGTCGGGGAGCAGCGGGCCGAGGTCCGTGTCGTGCCAGCCGAGGTTCGGGGCGCGCACCACGGTCCGGGCGTCGCGCGCGACCAGACCCGGCACGGCGACCGCCAGACCGGCGGGCGACAGCCCCTCCCGCTCCGACTCGGCGGCGACCTGCCGTATCAGCGCGGTGAGTTCCCGCAGTACCGGTCCGGACGCGCGGCCGCGGTTGGTGCCGTGCCGCACCGCCCGCGCCCGCACCTCGCCGCGCAGGTCGACGGCGCACACCGCGAGGTGGTCGACCCCGACCTCCGCGCCGATCCCGCACGGCCCGCTCCCGCTGACGGCGAGCGCCGACCCGGGCCGGCCCACCCGGCTCGGCCGCTCCGGACCCAGCTCCTCCAGCAGTCCCGACCGGATCAGTTCGTCCACCAGCGTCGACACGGCCGCGCGCGTGAGACCGATGCGCGAGGCTACCGCGGCCCGTGACAGCGGGCCCTCCTCGCGGACCGCGTGCATCACCCGGGACAGGTTGCGGCGGCGCATCCCCTGCTGGGTGTCGGGCAGGCGGCGGCCCGCGCGGCGGGGGTCGCCCCACTCCAGCGAGCCCGCCAGCGGCGGCCGGTCCTCGTGCGGCGGTGGGGTCATGCCTCCGTCAGTCCTCGTCCGGCCGGCCCCTCCGGGACCGGCCTGGTTCCGTGCGTGGCGGCGCCTCGCGTCCTCGGGGCGGTGCGTCAGTCCGTGCCGCGCTCCAGCAGCGGGCCCGCGTCGGAGAGTACCCCGCTGATCCTGGCGAGCGCCGCCTCGTCCCGCTCCACGGCGTCCAGCACCGGCCCGCGCGCCGTCTCCCAGCGCCGGGCCACCGCGGCCGGGTCCTCGCCGGTCAGCAGGCCCGCGGCCTGCGCCGCGGCACCGAGCGCGACCAGCTCCCTGGCCTCGGGCACCTGCACGGGCCGCCCCGACAGCCGGCGCACCGTCTCCTGCCAGGCCGTCCCGCGCGCACCCCCGCCGATGAGCAGCAGCGGCGCGGTGCGGTCGGCGTCCTCGTCCAGCACCAGGTCCAGCGCGCCCAGCAGGGCGTGGACGGCTCCGTCGTACGCGGCCTGGAGCAGCTGCCCGCGGGTCGTGTCGTGCCGCAGGCCGTGCAGGACGCCGGACGCGTGCGGCAGGTCGGGGGTGCGCTCGCCGTCCAGGAAGGGCAGCAGGGTCACGCTCGTGCCCGGCTCGACGGCCTCACGGTCGACGCCCAGGAGGGCGGCCACCCGGTCGACGGCGAGCGTGCAGTTCAGGGTGCAGGCCAGGGGCAGCCAGTCGCCGCGCGCGTCGGCGAAACCGGCCACCGTGCCGGTCGGGTCGGCCGGGCGGCGCGTCGAGACGGCGTACACCGTGCCTGAGGTGCCCAGGCTGAGGACCGGGGTGCCGGGGAGCAGCCCGAGCCCGAGCGCCGCGGCGGCGTTGTCGCCGGTGCCCGCCGCGACCAGCGTGCCCGGGGAGAAGGGCAGCTCGTCACTGGCCCGTACGGTTCCGGCGACCTCCCCGGGGCGCACCATCCGGGGGAGCAGCGCCGGGTCGAGGCCCACGTGGGCGAGGGTCTCCTCGTCGTACGCCTCCGTGGCGGAGGCCCACCATCCGGTACCGGAGGCGTCCCCGCGGTCGGTGGTGCCCTCTCCGGTGAGGCGCTCGGTCAGGTAGTCGTGCGGCAGCCGGACGGCCGCGGTCGCGCGGAGCGCCTCGGGCTCGTGCTCGGCCAGCCACGCCCACTTGGTGACCGTGAACGACGGTGCGGGCACGCTTCCGGTGCGCTCGGCCCAGCCCTTCGGGCCGCCCAGCTCCTCGATCAGCCGGCGGGCCTGCGGAGCGGAGCGCACGTCGTTCCAGAGCAGCGCCGGGCGCACCGGCTCGCCGTGCGCGTCCAGCGTGACGAGTCCGTGCTGCTGGCCGCCCACGGACACCGCGGCGGCCTCGTGCGCCGCGCTCCCGCACTGGCGCAGAGCCTCGCACAGCGCGTCCCACCACTGCCGTGGGTCGCTCTCACGGCCGGCTCCGGAGGAGACGGTGTGCGGCGCCTGGCCGCTCGCCACCACCTGTCCGGTCGCCACGTCGACGACCAGCGCCTTCGTGGACTGGGTGGACGTGTCCACCCCGACGACGAGCGGACCCTCGGCTGCTGACATCGGGCTCTCCCTCTTCCGCGGCTCTGCGGGATGCGGCCTGCTGTTCCGGATGCCCGGACCGGTTCGGTCCGGGGTTTCGCACTGGGGGTCTCTTCCCAGAGGCGCGTCCGCATACTAATTTGTAAACCGCCATGACGAAATAGTCGGAGCAAGCAAGGAGCCGCGGCATGAACTACCAGCCCACCCCCGAGGACAAGTTCTCCTTCGGTCTGTGGACCGTCGGATGGCAGGGGCGGGACCCGTTCGGCGACGCCACCCGGCGCGCCCTGGACCCGGTCGAGTCGGTGCAGCGCCTGTCGGAACTGGGCGCCTACGGAGTCACCTTCCACGACGACGACCTGATCCCGTTCGGGTCCACCGACGCCGAGCGCGAGGGGCACATCAAGCGTTTCCGGCAGGCGCTGGACGCCACCGGGATGAAGGTGCCGATGGCGACGACGAACCTGTTCACGCACCCGGTGTTCAAGGACGGCGGCTTCACCGCCAACGACCGTGACGTGCGCCGTTACGCCCTGCGCAAGACGATCCGCAACATCGACCTGGCCGCCGAGCTGGGGGCCGAGACCTATGTGGCCTGGGGCGGCCGCGAGGGCGCGGAGTCGGGCGGTGCCAAGGACGTGCGCGAGGCGCTGGAGCGGATGAAGGAGGCGTTCGACCTCCTGGGCGAGTACGTGACCTCCCAGGGCTACGACCTGAAGTTCGCCATCGAGCCCAAGCCGAACGAGCCGCGCGGCGACATCCTGCTGCCGACCGTCGGTCACGCGCTGGCGTTCATCGAGCGCCTGGAGCGCCCGGAGCTGTACGGCGTCAACCCCGAGGTGGGCCACGAGCAGATGGCCGGCCTGAACTTCCCGCACGGCATCGCCCAGGCCCTGTGGGCGGGCAAGCTGTTCCACATCGACCTCAACGGCCAGAACGGCATCAAGTACGACCAGGACCTGCGCTTCGGCGCCGGTGACCTGCGCGCCGCCTTCTGGCTGGTGGACCTGCTGGAGAGCGCCGGGTACGCCGGTCCGCGCCACTTCGACTTCAAGCCGCCGCGCACCGAGGACCTCGACGGTGTGTGGGCGTCGGCCGCCGGCTGCATGCGCAACTACCTGATCCTGCGCGAGCGCGCGGCCGCCTTCCGCGCCGACCCGGAGGTCCAGGAGGCGCTGCGCGCCTCGCGCCTGGACCAGCTCGCACAGCCCACCGCCGAGGACGGTCTGCAGGCGCTCCTCGCCGACCGCACGGCCTTCGAGGAGTTCGACGTCGACGCGGCCGCGGAGCGCGGCATGGCCTTCGAGCGGCTGGACCAGCTGGCCATGGACCACCTGCTGGGCGCGCGCGGCTAGTCCCCTGGCCGGCGGCCCCCTGCGCGCGGGGAGTTCCGGAACCGTGCGATCCATGGCACGGGTCCGTTCCGAGCCGCGTACGGGGGCGCCGGCCGGTCGCTTCGAGGCGACCCTTGGTGGTATGGCCACACCGCCACCGCCACCGCCTCGGCCTCCCCGGCCGTCGACCGGTCCGCCGCCCTCGGGCGGCGGGCCCGGCCCGTCGCCGGGCGCCTTCGGCCCGCTCCCGGGCGCTTTCGGCCCTCCGCCCGCAGGCGGATACGGGCCGCCTCCCAGGGGATCCGGTCCGTCCTGTGAAGGCGACGGAGGAAAACCTCCTCAGGGACGATCGCCGGGTTCTCCGGGCGGACCGGAAGACGGTCCTCCGCGTGGGTCCGGAAGAGGACGGAACGTGCTCCTCCTGGTACTCGCCGCCGTCGTGGCCGTCGGCGCGATCGCCGCCGTCGTCCTCGTGGCCACCTCCGGGAACGGCCCGGTGGAGCAGAGGCCGTCCGCCGGGAGCGCCCGGACCGCGGACCGTGCGCCCGCACCGTCGCCGACGCCTCCGGACCAGGTGCCCACCGCGCCGTCCGGCCCGCCCGCGGACCCCTACGCCACGCAGTCACCGCCTCCGTCGCCCGCCGGGGACGATGTGCCGTACTACCTGCTGAGGGCCGGCGACTGCTTCGACACGAGCGAGGACGAACCCGGCCGGGCCACCAGGCGCCCGTGCAGTGCGCCCCACGACGCGGAAGTCGTGGAGGTGACCGAGCTCGAAGGCGCCCGCTCGACCGACGCCGCCATCGCGAAGGCGGCGTCCGCGCTGTGCGAGGGCCTCCTGGAGCGCAAGGCGGCCCGGCAGCCGGCGGGCACCGTGCGCGGCACCCTGGTGCAGTATCCGGACTCCGCAGGCTTCGAGGCGGGCATCGACGCCGTCGCGTGCAGCCTGGCTGCCGACATCGGGGACGGCGGACGCACACTCACGCGACCGCTGGAGTGAGGGACGGACGTCGGGCGCCCGCGCGCGTGACGGCTCCCTGCGTCGCGAAGGCGCGTACTTTTCGGCTTCCCGCCGGAGGGCCGCCCGCTCTCAGCGTCCCGTAGGGGGCGTCTCGGGGACGTATCAGGGCCGCGGTGCGGAACCGGGCGAAGCGCACGCCCGTTCCCACAGAAGAGAGCGGCGACGACCGCGAAGGAGGCGACGCACATGTCGAAGAAGGCGA
Source organism: Streptomyces minutiscleroticus (assembly GCF_014650875.1). Classification (GTDB taxonomy): domain Bacteria; phylum Actinomycetota; class Actinomycetes; order Streptomycetales; family Streptomycetaceae; genus Streptomyces; species Streptomyces minutiscleroticus. Next base: position 70,944 of record NZ_BMVU01000015.1, on the reverse strand, counting down.
AGATCGCCGCAGGAGGTGCGGCGGCCGGGTTCATCCTGCTGATATGGCTCCCCTGGTGGGCCGCGCTCCTGATCGTGCTGGGCGTCCCCGCGGCCGCCTACCTCATGCTGGACCCCTCGCAGCGGCACAGGCTGCGCCGCGTCACCCGCAAGGAACTCGGCCGCTGAGGCGTGTCCGAGGCGCGTCCGCCCGGTCGCTTCCCCTCTGCGGCACGGGAGCTGACCGGGACGCCGGACAGTCCGGGCGTACGGCACGGAGTCTTCGGCACAGCCCGGGCGTACGGCGGAGCGCATGCGGCACGGCAGAAGCCGGCTCGTCGGTCGCACGTCCGGGTCCGGGCCGTACCGTCCGAACGGCTTGTCCGGTCGCCGCACTGCTCGCAGTGGCCCGTCCGGTGCCGTACCGTCCGGGGCGGCTCGTCCGCAGGACGGTGCGGCTCCGTCCTGCGGTGGGCTCTGCCGGGCGGTACGGCTTCGCCCGGTGGTGCGGGCGCGCCCCGGCCCCGGGTCAGCTGGGGCGCACCGCCATCTTGTCGAGCGCGTCGAGCAGGCCGGGGAGTTCCGGTCCCCGGCCGACGGGCAGCACCTCGCCCGGCTTCTCGTCGAGCAGCACGAAGGCGATGTCGTCGGTCCTGGCGACCATCGACCAGCCAGGCCCGTCGGCCCGCAGGGTGCGTGCCTCACCGGGGGCGAAGGAGGAGCGGACCCGGCCGAGGGGCGGTGGCGTGTCGACGTACGAGCGCACCTCGGCGAGCACCCGCCGGACGCCCGTGGGCGGCGCGTCGTCCTCGCGGTCCCCGCCGTCGGCGGTCGCCCCGGCCGACGCGGCGCCGCCCGGAGCGACGAACTCCCCGTCGTCGATCTGCTCCCGCCAGGAGGCCCACCGCAGGGCGATCTCGTCGGCGCCGAGTCGCCGCTGCGCCGGTCCCCAGGTGGTCGTGTCCGGCGGGCTGAGCGGCGCCTGTCCGGCGTCCTCGGGCGCCGGGTCGTGCGGTGAGGGCACCCCGGGGGCCGCCACGGCGACGGCGAGCGGCCAGCCCGGCAGGGCGGCCACCATCGAGCGCTCGTCGGGCGACAGGTCGTACTCCATGCCGCAGTCCCAGGAGGCGATGGCGACGGCGACCAGCGAGACGTCGTCGACGACGACCGTCCAGCGCGCCCCGTCCCCGTCCTGCCCGAGCACCAGGCCGTAGCCGTCGGCGACCGGATCCAGCCCGAGCGCCGCGCAGGCCTCCGGGTAGTCGTCGCCCAGCACGCTGGGGAACTGGGCGGGCGTCAGCAGTACCGCCGTCAGCACGTACAGTGCGTCGTCGTCCCCGGTGGTGACGGCTTCCTCGTCCGTCCCGGCCATCCCGGCCTCCCCTCGCCGCGTCTGTCGGCGCACCCTAATGCGCTCTCCAGGACGTTGTCACGGCTTGGAGAGGCAATGAGGAGGGGCAGTTTCCGGGCCGGACGGGACGAAACGACGGACGGGGAGGGGGCGGGCCCGGCCGGTGTCAGGCGGCGGGCAGCCCGAGGAGGTCCCGCGCCACCACCCGCGGCGATTCGTCGCGTTCCCGCGCGAGGGCGATCACGGCTCTGCACGCCAGCTCGTTGACCCCGAACGACAAGGCCTCCGGCGACACCCAGTCCGCCGCCTCGTCGATGCTGTCCTGATCGTCCTCGGCGCACGCCGACACATAGGCCGCGGCCGCTTCGAACAGGTTGTGCCCGCGCCGCCCGTGGGCGGCGTCCTGGCGTGCGGAGCGTTCCGGACGCGAAAACAACGCACGCAGTCTGGCCGACATACTGGACATCCGAGCCACCTTCCCCTGTCCGGTGTCATGACGGGGCTTTCAACTGCCTTTCTCCACCGTAGAGTTACAGCAGCCGTGCCATAAGGGGGCGCTCCGGAGCGGCGTCTACGACGATTTCGCGCCGCTTCTGGACCCGGCCGTTTCGGCGCGTCCACCGTGCGGCGGACGCGGGACGGCCGCCGCACGGTGGACGCGGGACCGGCAGGTCTCGCGAAGGGACCGGCGAGTCCCCCGGGGAAGGCGAGACGACGGTGCGGTCCGGGCGGCGGCGCTCGACGCGCCCCGCCGGCCGAAGCACCTCGGCCCAATGGTCAAAGCACCTCGCCGCCACAGCCAAAGCGCCTCGTCCCGGCGGCCAAGGCACCTCGGCCGGACGGTCGAAGTGTTCCGGTCCGACCGGCAAGGCGCCTCAGGAGGAGCGTACGGCCAGGGCGAGGAAGCGGTCGTCCTCGTCGACGTACGACGTCATCCGCCAGCCCGCCCGGGACAGCAGCGGGCCGAGGTTCCCCTCCGCGCGCAGATCGTCCGGTGTGACGCGGCGCCCCTGGCACGCGGCGAGGGCGGCCCGGCCGATCGGGTGGAAGAGCGCCAGCGTCCCCGCGGGACGCACCACGCGGAACAGTTCCCGGAGGTTGTCCGCCGGATCGGGCAGGTGGGCGATCAGCCCCGCCGCGAAGACCGCGTCCAGCGACCCCGTGCGCAACGGCAGCCGGACCACGTCGGCCAGCAGCAGCCGGCCGACCCGGCCCCGGCCCGCGCGCACGGCGGCCTCCAGCATGGCCGGGGTCAGATCCGCGCCCAGGACCGTCCCCGAGGGCCCCACGGCGTCCCTCAGCGCCGGCAGGGCACGCCCCGTCCCGCAACCCGCGTCGAGGACGCGGTCGCCCGGCCGCAGTCCGAGGTCGGCGACCGCGGCCGCGTACGCCGGGCCGTCGTCCGGGAAGCGGCTGTCCCAACCGGCCGCGCGCGCCGTGAAGAACTCCTGCACCCGAGTGTGGTCGTGGCTCATGTGCGCATGATCCCGCACTCGCGCACGACGAGGCGGGGGAGGCGGTCGGCCGCATGGCGGGGCGGGGGAGGCGACCGGCCGCGCGGCGAGGTGGAAGAGAGCCGGCCGCGCGGCGACGGTGAGAGAGGGAGCCGGCCGTGCGCCGAGACCGCGCAGGGCGCGCCCGGGTGTGGCTTCGACGCACTTCGGCCGAGGGCGCACCCCGGCCGGGGTGCGCGCACGGTCGAGGGATGCACCCGGCCGAACGGTGCGCACGGCCGTGCGCGGGGCGGTCGTTCCGGCGCAGCCGTGCGCCAGATTGCGGCAGTTTCGGCAAGGCGCCTCTCCCGCGCCTCCGCCGGGTCTAGCCTCCTGGAGCCATGGGACACCCGGACCGCGCCGCCCCGGACGGGACCGCCGGACCGTCGTCGTACGCGACGGCCCGCCCGGCTCCGCCCGAAGCGGACGGCGCGCCCCGGAATCGGCCTCGGCGGCAGCATCGGTATCGATACCGGCATGCCCGCCGGCACCGGCAGGCTCGCGGTGAGCGTACGGCCGGCCCCTCGGAGCGTCCCTGCCCGGGACCACGGCGATGCACTGCGTCTTCCCCCTCGCCGTCGGCCCCCGCGCGCCGTCTCCCCGGAGGCGCCGAGCCGCCGCGCCGGGCCGCCGGGCGGTCGCGCACCGCCCGGGGGCCCGGCTCCGTGGCCGGGAGCGGGCCCGTCGACGGGCCCGCGGGCCGTCAGCGGGTGACGGACCCGTCTGTCCGCGGTTCCTGACCCGGCGACGGACCGGTCGATCCACGTTTTCCGGACCGGTGACGGAGTCATCGGCCCACGTTCCCCGGCCCGGTGACGGACCCGTCGATCCACGTTGCCCGCCCTGGCGGCGGACCCGTCAGTCCGCGACGGCGGCCTGCGCGAGGACCTTCTCGACCGACACCCGGACGAGAAGCTCGCCGGGCACACCGTTGCGCGCGCCGAACTCCTCCGCCCGCTCCTCGCCCATGTAGCGCGCTCCGATCCGGGTGGCCCAGAGCCGTACCTCGTCGAGGTCCTCCGACAGCCGGGCCCGTCCCTGCAGGACCACGAAGGAGTACGGTGGCCGGTCGTCGTCCACGCACAGGGCGACTCGCGCGTCTCGCACCAGATTGCGTCCCTTCACGGTGTCCCGGCCGGTGTTGAAGACGAGTTCGTCCCCGTCCAGCAGGAACCAGACGGGTGCCACATGGGGGCTCCCGTCTGCCCGGACGGTGGACAGCTTGCCGGTGCGCGTGCCGTGGGAGACGAACTCCCGCCATTCCGCGTCCGTCATCTTGTGTGCCATGCGTCCATCCTCCTTGCCCACGGGGGGAGCGTGGGGAAGGCTGGCACGTCGGATCCTCCGGCCGGGGAGACGGAATCGATTCGGGGAGACGGGAACATGGCGCAGGAACGGGGACTCGGCTGGCTGCTGGACGACCTGACCGGACGGGTCGCACCCATACGGCACGCGCTGGTGCTGTCCAACGACGGGTTGGTGACCGCGGCCAGCACGGGGTTACGGGCCGAGGACGCGGAGTACCTCGCGGCCGTGTCGTCGGGGCTGCACAGCCTGGCCAAGGGGTCGGGCCGGCACTTCGGCGCGGGTGAAGTGCGGCAGACGATGATCGAGTTCGACGGGGCGATGCTCTTCGTCATGGCCGCCGGCGTGGGCAGCAGCCTGTGCGTGCTCAGCGCGGCGGAGGCCGACATCGGCCAGGTCGCCTACGAGATGACCCGCATGGTCAACCGGGTCGGCGAGCACCTCGGCGTCGACGCCCGCCCGTCCGAGAACACATCGGCTACGGAGCTCTGACCAGCTCAAACGCCATCACGAACGAAGTTTTCCACAGGCTCCCCACGAGAGGCGGCCGGACGGCTACGGTTTTTCCACGAGGCGATCCGCACGGCGATGTACGTGATGCACGCGGTGCACGCAGTGGGTCGCGTACGCGAGAACCGCTCGCAGCACGGGGGAGAACCGCCATGTCCGACAGCACGACCACACCTTCCGCTCCGCCCGCCACCGCGCCGGCCGCGGTCCGGCCGCCGCTCGCGTCCGCCCGCGCCGCGCGGGAACTGGGACTGAAGCGCGGCGAGTTCGACCTCGCGGTCCGGCTCGGCCACATCAGGACCGTTCCCGACGAGGGCGGGGGAGGAGGGCGCCGCGTCGACCGGGCGGAGATCGACCGGGTGAGCGGCGAGGACGGCTTCCCTGACGTGCTCCGTGAGCGCGTCAGGGCCGTCGGCACCGCGGAGGGCGCCGCCCTCATGGGCATCACCGCGGCCCGGTTCACCCGCCTCGCCCGGCTGGGCCTCGTCGTCCCCGTGCGCCACTACTTCAACCGCTACCGCACGGTGGTCTGGCTCTATCTGGCGGAGGAGCTGCGGCAGTTCGTCGCCGAGGAGCACAACGCGGTCCTGCTGACGGGCCGTATGCCCGAGCGGTTGCGCGAGCGGCTCGACGCGGGCGTGGACGCGCGGGCACGCAACTGGCGCGGACGCCGGCTGGGTCTCCTGCTGCGCGAGGCCGACGGCCACTGGGCCCGTGCCGCGGCCGTGGCCGCGCTGCTCGATCCCGTGCACGTGGCGGAGATCGTCACCGACCCGTACGAACGCGACCACCTCGACCGCGTCGGACAGCGGTGGAAGCCGTCCCGCGGCACGCCGGGGTCGCCGTCGGCCGATCTCGCCGCGCGCATCACGACGGCCCAGGACCCGGACGAGATCCAGTGGTTGCGCGCAGAACTGACGAGCGCGGTCGCCGAAGCCCGCGCGAGCAGGCCGGCACCGCACCCCACGGCGCCCGCTCCTGCGGGACACTGCCCCGGAACCGCCGCACGGCCGAAGTCCACCGGCCCCGCCGGCCCCGTCGGCCCCACCGGGCCGAGCGCCCGCGAACGCGCCGGGGCGCACCGGCGGAGGACCGTGGCGGTCACGGAGCCGGCGACCACCGGCACGCGACAGACGGACGGATGCGCTCCGCGGGTCCGTGAACGGCCCGCGCCGTCCTGCCGGCCGCCGGCACCGGAGGCCGAACCGCCCCGCCGCCTGCTGGGATGGCTGCGGCGCAGAGACCGCTGATCCCCCGTTCCGGGACCCCGACCCCCTGGCCCTGGCCTCCGACCGGGCTCCTGATCCCCCGGCCCGGCCTCCGAGCCGCCGGACCTCAGGCGTCGAGCTTGCGGAACAGGCCTTCCTGGACGACCGAGACCAGAAGACGTCCCTCACGGTCGTAGATGCGTCCCCGGGCCAGACCCCGGCCGCCCGTCGCGATCGGCGACTCCTGGTCGTACAGGAACCACTCGTCCGCGCGGAACGGACGGTGGAACCACATGGCGTGGTCCAGGGACGCCATGTCGAATCCGCGGGGACCCCACAGCGGTTCCACCGGTAGCCGGACGGCGTCCAGCAGGGTCATGTCGCTCGCGTAGGTGAGGGCGCAGGTGTGCACGAGCGGATCGTCGCCCAGCGGTCCGACGGCCCGCATCCACACCGCGCTGCGCGGCTCGGCCTCGCGGGCCTCCTCGACGGTCCAGCGCAGCCGGTCCACGTAGCGGATGTCGAAGGGCTGCCGCCGGGCCATCCGCTCCAGGGTCTCGGGCAGCGCTCCCAGGTGCTCCTTGATCTCCTGGGACACCGTCGGCAGGGACTCGGGACCGGGCACCTCGCGGGCCGGCGGCAGCTGGTGTTCGAAGCTCCCTGCTTCAGGTCTGTGGAAGGAGGCGGTCAGGTTGAAGATCGTGCGGCCCTGCTGCACGGCGGTGACGCGGCGCGTGGTGAAGGAACGCCCGTCGCGGACCCGCTCCACCTGGTACACGATCGGCACGCCCGGGCGCCCGGGCCGCAGGAAGTACGCGTGCAGCGAGTGCACGGGGCGCTCGCCGTCCGTGGTACGGCCCGCGGCGACGAGGGCCTGCCCCGCCACCTGCCCGCCGAAGACCCGCTGCAGGGACTCCTCGGGGCTGCGGCCACGGAAGATGTTGACCTCGATCTGCTCCAGGTCGAGCAGGTCGACGAGTCTCTCGGCCGGGTTCGTCATGGGGTGTGTCCTTCTGTGCTCAGAGCTGGCCGACGGAGGTGACCTTCACGACGGCGCGGCCCTCGGCGTCGGAGGCCGCCAGGTCGACCTCCGCGCTGATGCCCCAGTCGTGATCACCGTTGGGGTCGGCGAAGGTCTGGCGGACGCGCCACAGACCGTTCTCCGGCTCCTCCTCGATCATCAGCAGCTTCGGGCCGCGGGCGTCGGGGCCGGTGCCCAGGTCGTCGTACTCGTCCCAGTACGCGTCCATGACGGCGCCCCACGCCTCGGCGTCCCAGCCGGCGTCGGCGTCCATCTCGCCCAACTCCTCCACCTGGTCGAGCGCGGCGAGCTCGACACGGCGGAACATGGCGTTGCGGACGAGGACGCGGAAGGCGCGCGCGTTCGCGGTGACGGGCTTGACCTGGTCGGCCTTCTCCTGGGCCTCCTCGGCCGTCATCTCCTCGGGGTTGGCGAGCTGCTCCCACTCGTCGAGGAGGCTGGAGTCGACCTGGCGCACCATCTCCCCCAGCCAGGCGATCAGGTCCTGCAGGTCCTCGGACTTCAGGTCGTCGGGGACGGTGTGGTCGAGCGCCTTGTAGGCCCCGGCGAGGTAGCGCAGCACGATGCCCTCGGTGCGGGCCAGCTCGTAGAAGGAGACGAACTCGGTGAAGGACAGCGCCCGCTCGTACATGTCGCGGATCACGGACTTCGGCGACAGCGGGTGGTCGCCGACCCACGGGTGGCTCTTGCGGTAGGTGTTGTACGCGTGGAAGAGCAGCTCCTCCAGGGGCTTGGGGTAGCTGACGTCCTGCAGCCGCTCCATGCGCTCCTCGTACTCGACGCCGTCCGCCTTCATCGCGGCCACGGCCTCGCCCCGTGCCTTGTTCTGCTGGGCGGCGAGGATCTGCCGAGGATCGTCCAGCGTGGACTCCACGACGGACACCATGTCCAGCGCGTACGAGGGGGATTCCGGATCCAGCAGCTCGAAGGCGGCCAGGGCGAAGGTCGACAGCGGCTGGTTCAGGGCGAAGTCCTGCTGGAGGTCGACCGTGAGGCGCACGATGCGGCCCTCGGCGTCGGGCTCGTCGAGCTTCTCCACGATGCCGCCGTCGAGCAGCGAGCGGTAGATCGCGATCGCGCGGCGGATGTGCCGCAGCTGCTGCTTGCGCGGCTCGTGGTTGTCCTCCAGCAGGTGCCGCATCGCCTCGAAGGCGTTGCCCGGCCGGGCGATCACGGACAGCAGCATCGCGTGCGTGACCCGGAAGCGGGAGGTCAGCGGCTCGGGCTCGGAGGCGATCAGCTTCTCGAAGGTGTTCTCCGTCCAGCCCACGAACCCCTCGGGCGCCTTCTTGCGGACCACCTTGCGGCGCTTCTTCGGGTCGTCGCCGGCCTTGGCCAGCGCCTTCTCGTTCTCGATGACGTGCTCCGGCGCCTGCGCCACGACGAAGCCCGCGGTGTCGAAGCCCGCGCGCCCGGCACGCCCGGCGATCTGGTGGAACTCGCGCGCCCGCAGGGTCCGCACCCGGTTGCCGTCGTACTTCGTCAGGGCGGTGAACAGCACGGTGCGGATCGGCACGTTCACTCCGACGCCGAGGGTGTCCGTGCCGCAGATGACCTTCAGCAGGCCCGCCTGGGCGAGCTTCTCGACCAGCCGCCGGTACTTGGGCAGCATGCCGGCGTGGTGCACGCCGATGCCGTGGCGCACGTAGCGCGAGAGGTTGCGGCCGAACTTGGTGGTGAAGCGGAAGTTGCCGATCAGCTCGGCGATCCGGTCCTTCTCCTCGCGCGTGCACATGTTGATGCTCATGAGCGCCTGCGCCCGCTCCACCGCCTGCGCCTGGGTGAAGTGCACGATGTAGACCGGCGCCTGCTTGGTGGCGAGCAGCTCGGTGAGCGTCTCCGTCAGTGGCGTATACACGTACTCGTACGACAGCGGTACGGGCCGGGTCGCCGAGCGGACCACCGCCGTGGGGCGGCCGGTGCGGCGGGTCAGGTCCTTCTCGAACATCGAGACGTCGCCGAGGGTGGCGGACATCAGGACGAACTGCGCCTGCGGCAGTTCCAGGAGCGGGATCTGCCAGGCCCAGCCGCGGTCGGGCTCCGCGTAGAAGTGGAACTCGTCCATGACGACCTGGCCGACGTCGGCGTCCTTGCCGTCGCGCAGCGCGATGGAGGCCAGGACCTCGGCGGTGCAGCAGATGACGGGCGCGTCCGCGTTCACGGACGCGTCGCCCGTCAGCATGCCGACGTTCTCGGTGCCGAAGACCTTGCACAGCTCGAAGAACTTCTCCGACACCAGCGCCTTGATCGGCGCGGTGTAGAAGGTGACCTCGTCGCGGGCGAGCGCGGCGAAGTGCGCGGCCGCCGCGATCATGCTCTTGCCCGATCCCGTGGGCGTCGACACGATCACGTTCGCACCGGAGACCACCTCGATCAGTGCCTCCTCCTGGTGCGGGTAGAGCGTGAGGCCGCGTTCCCCGGCCCACGACTCGAAGGCTTCGTAGAGGGCGTCGGGGTCGGCGGTCTGCGGCAACTGATCGATGAGGCTCACGCCCCCATCTTGCCTGTGATCCGGCGCGAGGAGGGAATCGACTGCCGGGCCGAAGATCGCGAACGCTACGCTGAGGCGCCGGCGGAGCAGCGGCGCCCGGGTTCAACTGGGTGCCCGTACAAGAAGAATGGGGCGGGGCACGGTCATGATGGGACCAGCACACTCACTGTCGGGGGCCGCGGCCTGGCTGGGCGTCGGAGCCGCGGCAGCCGCCTGGGACCATCCCATGCCCTGGCCGGTCCTCGTGACCGGGGCGCTGATCTGCGCGGGAGCCGCCCTCGCCCCGGACCTCGACCACAAGGCCGCCACCATCTCCCGGGCCTTCGGCCCCGTCTCCCGGGGGGTGTGCGAGGTCGTGGACAAGCTCTCGTACGCCGTCTACAAGGCGACGAAGAAACAGGGCGACCCGCGCCGCTCGGGCGGACACCGCACCCTGACCCACACCTGGGTGTGGGCGGTGCTGCTCGGCGCGGGCTGCTCGGCCCTGGCGGTCGGCACGGACCGCTGGGGAGTGCTGGCGGTCCTCTTCGTGCACATGGTGCTGGCCATCGAGGGGCTGTTGTGGCGGGCGACGCGCGGTTCCAGCAGCGACGTCCTCGTGTGGCTGCTGGCCGCGGCGACGGCCTGGATCGTCGTGGGCGTCCTGGACGAACCGGGCAACGGATCGAACTGGCTGTTCACCGAGCCGGGCCAGGACTACCTGTGGGTCGGCCTGCCGATCGTGCTCGGTGCGCTGGTGCACGACATCGGGGACGCGCTGACCGTGTCCGGCTGCCCGATCCTGTGGCCCATCCCGGTGGGCCGCAAGCGCTGGTACCCGGTGGGCCCGCCCAAGGGCATGCGCTTCCGGGCGGGCAGCTGGGTCGAGCTGAAGGTCCTGATGCCGGCGTTCATGGTGCTCGGCGGCATGGGCTGCCTGGCCGCGCTCAACTTCATCTGACCCGCCCGGCCGCGATCCCAGCGCCTCCGGAGGCCCCCACGGCCTTGGAGGCCCCCACATCCCCGGAGGCATCCAAGACCTCGGACGTCCGGACCCGGGTCGTCTCAGCCCGCTCCGCCCCCGCCGTCCCCGGCGATGCCGCCCGCCGCCCCGCCGTACCTGCGTTCGAACTGGGCGATGCGGCCCTCCGAGTCCACGGTCCGGGCCCTGCCGGTGTAGAAGGGGTGGCTCTCGGAGGAGATCTCCACGTCCACGACGGGGTACGTCCGGCCGTCGTCCCACTCGATCGTCTCGCCGCTCGTGGCCGTGGACCGCGTCAGGAAGGCGTAGCCGGCCGCGCGGTCGCGGAAGACGACGGGGTGGTAGTCGGGGTGCTTGTCCTGCTGCATGGCTGCTCCTCACCTGGCAGGGGACGCGCGGGCGCGCGACCGGAGCGCGGCCGGCCGGTCCGGACGGCCGGCCGCGGAAGGTCAGCCGGGCAGGCCGTCCCCGTCGACGACGTGCATGGCGGCCTCCTCGGCCGAGGCCGCCGCGCCGTCGATGCCGACGTCCGCGGCGACCAGCGCGCTCTCCGTGTCCTCGTGCGTTCCTTCGTCGGGCGCCACGAGACGTCCGGACCGGACGGCGCCCACCTCGTCGTCCAGGAGTTCCCCGTCGGAGTCCTGCCAGTCACCGATGCCGTCGCCCTCCGGCGCCGACACGTCCGGCACCTCCTCGGCGAGGCGCTCGTCCAGGGTCTCGCCGCGCCGCTGCTCCGTCGCGGTCACGCCCCGATGCTCCACCGCCCACGGGCGCTCCGGCGGCGAGTAGCCCCGGTCCAGCGGGTCGTCCACGCCGTCGTACTCCAGGGTGTCCTCGGCGTCGAGAACCCCCGCGTCGTCCTGCACCTCGGATCCGTCGGGCTGGTAGACGTCGTCTCCCCAGCCGCCGCCGCTGTCCACGGGTACCTCCAGTTCGTGACGGCGGGTCCCGCACGGTCGCGTACGGGGCCCGCACACCGGCCTGTCGGCTCCGGGCCCCTCGCCCGGGAGTCCGCGCGGTCCACGGGCGCGCGGGGGAGCCGGTGCCGCGGCTCAGCCTTCCACCCGCTCTCTCGGCGGCGCAATGCCCCGGCGGCGCCGTCGCGCACCGGCACGGGGGCCGCACGCACCGGCACGGCGGCGGAGCGCGCCGGTGGCCGCCGCTCATCGGCGGCCACCTCTCCCCGGGGCGCGCCTCCCGTCCGTACCCTCGTCGGCTCAGCCGTGCCAGGACCGCCACAGCGCGGCGTACGCGCCGTCGGCGGCGACCAGGTCGTCGTGGCTGCCGAGCTCGCTGATGCGGCCGTTCTCGACGACGGCGATGACGTCCGCGTCGTGGGCGGTGTGCAGCCGGTGGGCGATGGCGACCACGGTGCGCCCGTCCAGCACGCGGGCCAGGGAGCGCTCCAGGTGGCGGGCCGCGCGCGGGTCGAGGAGCGAGGTCGCCTCGTCCAGGACCAGCGTGTGCGGGTCGGCCAGGACGAGCCGGGCCAGGGCGATCTGCTGGGCCTGCGCGGGGGTGAGGGCGAGCCCGCCCGAACCCACCTCTGTGTCCAGCCCGTCGTCCAGCGCCCGCGCCCAGCCGTCGGCGTCGACCGCGCCGAGCGCTGCCCACAGCCGGGCGTCGACGGCGTCGGCGGAGGCCTCCTCGTCCGGACCGGACCGGGAGCGGGGGAGGGCGAGGAGCAGGTTGTCGCGCAGGGAGCCCACGAAGACGTGGTGCTCCTGGTTGACCAGCGCCACGTGGGAGCGGACCCGCTCGGCCGGCATCCGGGACAGCTCGGCGCCGCCCAGGGTGATCCGCCCCTCCCGGGGCGCGTAGATCCCCGCGAGGAGCCGGCCCAGCGTGGACTTGCCGGCGCCGGACGGGCCGACCAGGGCGAGCCGGGTGCCCGGCGGCACCCGCAGCGAGACCTCGCGCAGCACGTCGACGCCCGGGCGGTAGCCGAAGCGCACCGTGTCCGCGTGCATGTCGCGGCCGTCGGGCACCACCGCCTCGTCACCGGCGTCCGGCTCGACCTCGCGGACGCCCACCAGGCGGGCCAGCGACACCTGGGCGACCTGCAGCTCGTCGTACCAGCGCAGGATGAGCCCCACCGGGTCGACGAGCATCTGCGCGATGAGCGCGCCCGTCGTCAGCTGCCCGACGTCGAGCCGGCCCCGCAGGACGAAGAACCCGCCGATCATCAGGACCGAACCGAGGACCACGACGTTCGTGAGGTTGATGACGGGGAAGAGCACCGACCGCAGCCACAGGGTGTACCGCTCCCAGGAGGTCCACTCCTTCACGCGCCGGTCCGACAGCTCGATCCGGCGCCGGCCCAGCCGGTGCGCCTCCACGGTGTGCCCGGCGTCGACGGTCTCGGCGAGGGCGGCGGCCACGGCGGCGTACCCGGCGGCCTCGGACCGGTAGGCGGACGGGGCGCGCCTGAAGTACCAGCGGCAGCCGGCCACGAGGAGGGGCAGGGCCACCAGCACCGCGAGGGCCAGCGGCGGAGCCGTCACGGCGAGTCCGCCGAGCAGCAGCACCATCCACACCACGCCGATGGCGAGCTGTGGCACCGCCTCCCGCATGGCGTTGGCGAGCCGGTCGATGTCCGTGGTGATGCGCGACAGCAGATCGCCGGTGCCGGCCCGCTCCAGCACGCCCGGCGGCAGCCCCACCGACCGCACGAGGAAGTCCTCGCGCAGGTCGGCCAGCATCCGCTCGCCGAGCGTGGCGCCGCGCAGCCGCACCTGGCGGATGAAGAGGGCCTGGACGGCCAGGGCGAGGACGAACAGCGCCGCAGTGCGTTCCAGGCGCAGCTCACGGACCGTCGTGACGCCGACGGAGAGCCGCTCGACGAGCGAGCCCAGCAGCCAGGGCCCCACCAGGGAGGCGACCACGGCGACGGTGTTGACCGCGATGAGCAGCAGGAAGGCCCGGCGGTGCCGGCGGAGCAGCTCAGCCGCGTAGGCGCGGACCGTCGAGGCGGCGCCGACGGGCAGCGTACTGGCCGTGGTCGGGGCCGCCGGGTCGTGCGCCGGTGGCGCCACGCCGATCATGCGGTCTCCTCGATCTCTTCGAGTGCGTCGACGTGCTTCAGGAGGCCGCCGCGCAGCAGGTCCCCGGCGGCCTCCTCGTCGGTCTCGCGGGTGACGACGGCCCGGTACCGGGGTTCGCCGCGCACCAGATCGCGGTGCAGGCCCACCGCGGCGACCTCGCCGTCGTGGACGAGCACGACCCGGTCGGCGCGGTCCAGCAGCAGCGGCGAGGAGGTGAACACCACCGTCGTGCGTCCCGCCCGCAGCGACCGGACGCCGTCGGCGATCCGCGCCTCGGTGTGCGCGTCGACCGCGGAGGTCGGCTCGTCCAGGACCAGCACCTCGGGGTCGGTGACCAGGGACCGGGCGAGCGCGAGCCGCTGGCGCTGGCCACCGGACAGGGACCGCCCGCGTTCGGTGACACGGGCGTCCATCGGGGCCCCGGCGTCCAGGGAACCCTGGGCCAGGGCCTCCAGGACGTCGCCGCACTGCGCGGCCGCGAGCGCCTCGCCGGCCGGCACGTTCCCGGAGGCGGGGACGTCGAGCAGGTCGCGCAGGCTGCCGGACAGCAGCACCGGGTCCTTGTCCTGCACCAGGACTGCGGTACGGGCGGACTCCAGCGGCAGCTCGTCCAGCGGGACGCCGCCCAGGAGCACCGACGGCCGCTCCCCGCCGTCGCCGCAGGGGTGCCCGCCGAGGCGTTCGGCCAGCACACCGGCCGCGTCCGGGTCGCCGCACACCACCGCGGTGAGCCGTCCGGCGGGTGCCAGCAGCCCGGTCGCGGGGTCGTACAGATCGCCCTTGGGCAGGGCGGCCTCCAGCGAGCCCGCGCTGTCCGTGGCGCGCTCCAGCGACAGCACCCGGGCCGCGCGCTTCGCGGACGGGCGCGAGAAGGAGTACGCCATGGCGATCTCCTCGAAGTGCCGCAGAGGATAGGTGAGGATCATGACCGTGCTGTACACGGAGACCAGTTCGCCGACCGTGATCCGGCCCTCGCGGGCCAGCTGGACGCCCCGCCAGACGACACCGATCAGCAGCAGTCCGGGCAGCAGCACCTGCAGCGCCGCGATCAGCGACCACATACGGGCGTTGTGCACGGCCGCGCGGCGGACCTCCTGGGAGGCGCGGCGGTAGCGGTCGAGGAACAGCTCCTCGCCGCCGATGCCGCGCAGCACGCGCAGTCCCGCCACGGTGTCCGAGGCCAGCTCGGTCGCCCGGCCCGCCTTCTCGCGCTGCACGTCGGCCCGGCGGGTCGCGCGGGGCAGCAGCGGCAGGACCGCGAGCGCCAGCACCGGCACGCCGACGGCGACGACGACGCCCAGCGCGGGCTCGTACACGAGCAGGCCGACGCAGACGATCACGACGGTCAGCGCGGCGGCCGCGAACCGCGACCAGGCCTCGACGAACCAGCCGATCTTCTCCACGTCGCCGGTGGAGACCGCGACGACCTCACCGGCCGCGACCCGGCGGGTGAGCGCGGAGCCGAGGTGGGCGGTCCTGCGGGCCAGCAGCTGCTGGACGCGCGCGGCCGCGGTGATCCAGTTGGTGACCGCGGTGCGGTGCAGCATGGTGTCGCCGAGCGCCAGGCAGACCCCGCACAGCGCGATGAGGCCGCCCGCCGCCGCCAGCCGGGCGCCCGAGCGGTCGACGACGGCCTGGACGGCGAAGCCGACGCAGAAGGGCAGTCCGGAGACGGCGAGGAAGTGCAGCAGGCCCCAGGCGAGGGACTTGAGCTGTCCACCGAGCTGGTTGCGGAAGAGCCACAGCAGGAACCGGGGACCCGAGCGCGCGTCCGGTGTGCCCGGGTCGGGGTACGGAAGGTCTTGTATCTGCATGACGTCCCAGCGGCTCGTGAACGGAGGTGGTGGGGCAGCGGGCTGAACGGGGAGGGAAGGGGCAGCAAGCCGTGAAAGGTTCGCGTCGCGGCCGGGCGGCAGGCAAACGGTTTTCCGTCGAAGAGCAAAGATTCGGCCCGGACCGTCCCGATCCGGACGGCGGACGGCCGGGCCGGGCCTGCGGGGCGTGAGCGTGGTGCGACGATGGAACGCATGCGAACAGTCGGTGCGAAGCGTACGAAGCTGATGGCCGTGGCCTGCGGTGCCCTGCTCGTGTCCCTGACGGCCTGCGGGGGTTCGGACGGCGGCGGTGCGGCCGCGGGCACCGCGACGCGGGGTGGCGGTGCCACCGGACAGGCGAAGGCGCGCACCGCCGACCTCGAGCGCATCCCCGGTGTCGGCGACAGACTGCAGGACCGGATCCCCGAGAACTCCCGTCAGGTGGTGGCCGTCTACGGCGAGGGCCGCGACTCGGCCGACTCGACGATCGTGCTGTACACGAAGCACGGCTCGACCTGGGACAGGACGAAGAGCTGGCGGGGGCACAACGGCAAGAAGGGCTGGACCACCGACCACAGCGAGGGCGATCGGCGCAGCCCCGTCGGCGTGTTCACGCTCAGTGACGCGGGGGGCGTCCTCGCCGACCCGGGCGCGAAGCTGCCGTACACCCGGTCGGCGTCCTTCCAGGTCCCGCACTACTGGGCGAAGTCGCACTGGCACGACTTCGACTACGTCATCGCCATCGACTACAACCGCGTCAAGGGCACCTCGCCGAACGACCCGGCGCGTCCCGAGGGGCAGTCCAAGGGCGGCAGCATCTGGCTGCACATGGACCACGGCAGCGGTACGTCGGCCTGCGTGAGCCTGTCCAAGTCCGGGATGGAGTACCTGCTGCGTACCCTCGACCCCGACCAGCACCCGGTCGTGGTGATGGGCGACAAGGCGGACCTCAGGGCGTAGGGAGCCTGACGGCACGGGGAGTTACGGGAGAACGGGGGCGGAGGCATCCGCCGGTCCGGGCGCGGTACCTCCGGCCCGAGCGCCGCGCCTCGGCCGAAGCACCGCGTCCGATCGAAGCACCGCGCCCGACCGGGGCGCCGAACCGGCCGGAGCGCCGGACTTGTCGGCGGAGCCGTTCCGGTTCGCGTCGGGCCAGGCACGGTCCACGGCGAGCCCGGCTCGGTCCGTGCCGGGCCTGCCACGGTTCACGGCGAGCCCGGCTCAGTCCGTGTCCGACCCTGTCGGCGTGCCTGGGGCTGTGCTTATGCCTGTACCTGTACCTGCTCCGGCACCGTCACCTGCGCCGGCACCGTCGGCCGCGGCGGTCCGGCCCGCCCGGCCCATGCCGTCCATCAGGGTGTCGAGCAGTCCGCCGAGCAGATCCCGCTGCCCGGCGGTGAGCGGGGCCAGGATGTCCTCCGCGGCGGCGCGTCTGGCCTCCCGCAGTTCGCGCAGCGCCTTGAGGCCGCCGTCGGTGAGCTCGATGCGGATCACCCGCCGGTTGGCCGGGTCGGGTGCCCGCCGCACCTTTCCGTTCGCCTCCAGCCCGTCGACCAGGGTCGTCACCGCGCGCGGCACCACTTCCAGACGCTCGGCCAGGTCGGCCATGCGCGGCGGCGAGTCGTACTGCGCGAGCGTGCGCAGCAACCGGGACTGGGCCGGGGTGACGCCCAGCCCGGACCGCTCCAGATGCCGCTTCTGGATGCGGTGCACACGCCGGGTGAGCCGCAGCAGCTGCTCGGCGAGCAGGCCGTCGGCGTCGGGGGAGTCCATACGGGAACAATATCAGGATGCGGTTCATTGTGAGTAGAGGTAACAATGAGCTACGCTCACTTCGACATCACCCACATTCCGTAGGAGCCCATGCGTCCCCATGACATCGAAGGCGACAGGACGCCGCCGGCCGCCGAGAGCGACCGGCCGCGCCAGGTGCGCCGCATCCTCGAGCTCTTCCGCCCCTATCGGGGCCGCCTCGCCGTCGTCGGCCTGCTCGTCGGCGCCTCGTCCCTGGTCTCCGTCGCCACGCCCTTCCTGCTGAAGGAGATCCTCGACACCGCCATCCCGGAGGGGCGTACCGGCCTGCTGAGCCTGCTCGCCCTCGGCATGATCCTCGGCGCCGTCCTCACCAGCGTCTTCGGTGTGCTGCAGACCCTGATCTCCACCACGGTCGGCCAGCGCGTCATGCACGACCTGCGCACCGCCGTGTACGGCAGGCTGCAGCGGATGTCGCTGGCCTTCTTCACCCGCACCCGCACCGGCGAGGTCCAGTCCCGCATCGCCAACGACATCGGCGGCATGCAGGCCACCGTCACCTCCACCGCCACGTCCCTGGTCTCCAACCTCACCAGCGTGGTGGCCACGATCGTCGCGATGGTCGCGCTGGACTGGCGGCTGACCGTCGTCTCGCTGCTGCTGCTCCCGGTCTTCGTCTGGATCAGCCGCAGGGTCGGCAACGAGCGCAAGAAGATCACCACCCAGCGGCAGAAGCAGATGGCCGCCATGGCCGCGACCGTCACCGAGTCGCTCTCCGTCAGCGGCATCCTGCTCGGCCGCACGATGGGCCGAGCCGACTCCCTCACGCAGTCCTTCGCGGACGAGTCCGAGCGCCTGGTCGGCCTGGAGGTCCGCTCCAACATGGCCGGGCGCTGGCGGATGGCCGTCATCACCGTCGTCATGGCCGCGATGCCCGCCGTCATCTACTGGGCGGCCGGAGTGACCTCGCGGTTCGGCGGCCCCGGCATCTCGATCGGCACGCTCGTGGCGTTCGTCTCGCTGCAGCAGGGCCTGTTCCGGCCGACCGTGAGCCTGCTCTCCACCGGCGTGCAGATACAGACCTCGCTCGCGCTCTTCCAGCGCATCTTCGAGTACCTCGACCTGCCGATCGACATCACCGAGCCGGCGCGGCCCGTCCGGCTCGACCGGATCAAGGGGGAGGTCCGCTTCGAGGACGTCGAGTTCCGCTACGACGACAAGGGCGCCCCGATCCTCGAACACATCGACATCACCGTTCCGGCCGGCGGCAGCCTCGCCGTGGTCGGCCCCACCGGGTCCGGCAAGTCGACGCTCGGCTACCTGGTGCCGCGGCTGTACGACGTCACGGGCGGGCGCGTCACCCTCGACGGCGTCGACGTGCGCGACCTGGACTTCGACACGCTCGCGCGCGCGATCGGCGTCGTCTCCCAGGAGACGTACCTCTTCCACGCCTCGGTCGCGGACAATCTGCGGTTCGCCAAGCCGGACGCCACCGACGAGGAGCTGCACGCGGCGGCGAAGGCGGCCCAGATCCACGACCACATCGCGTCGCTCCCCGACGGGTACGACACGGTGGTCGGCGAGCGCGGCCACCGGTTCTCCGGCGGCGAGAAGCAGCGCCTGGCCATCGCGCGCACCATCCTGCGCGATCCGCCGGTGCTGATCCTCGACGAGGCGACCAGCGCCCTGGACACCCGTACCGAGCGTGCGGTGCAGGAGGCCATCGACGCCCTGTCGGCCGACCGCACCACCCTCACCATCGCCCACCGCCTGTCCACCGTCCGGGGCGCCGACCAGATCGTGGTGCTCGACGCCGGCCGGGTGGCGGAGCGGGGCACGCACGAGGAGCTCCTGGGGCAGGACGGGCGCTACGCCGCGCTGGTCCGCAGGGACGCCCGACTGGAGCCGACGACATGATGATATGCCGGGTTTGTGTGGTTATAAGGGTTAGCGTGCCCGCATGCAGACCCATACTCCGCCACGGAGCACCATCCGCCTGACGCGCCGGGGGCGGATCGTCCTCATCGCCACCGGAGCCGTCGTGGCGGCCACCGCCGTGGTGGTGCCGCTGCTCAGCACCGACGACACCGACGACGGGGAGAGGAAGCCCGCGTCCCTGGTGATCCCGGAGGGATGGCGCTCGGCCCAGGTGTACGAGGCGGTCGACAAGGCCCTCGCCGTACCCGTCGGCACCACCAAGAAGGCGCTGGGCAAGGCCGGCCTCAAGCTCCCCGCCGCCGCGAAGGGCAACCCCGAGGGCTATCTCTTCCCGGCGACCTATCCGCTGGAGAAGGGAACGACTCCGGAGTCCCTGCTCTCGTACATGGTCGACACGGCGAACAAGAGGTTCGGCGGCGGCACGGTCACGGCCGGGGCGGAGCGGAACGAGATGAACGCCTACCAGACGGTCACCGTCGCGAGCATCGTCCAGGCCGAGGCCGCCACGGACGCGGACATGGGCAAGGTGGCCCGCGTCATCCTCAACCGCCTCGACCGGGGCATGCCGCTGCAGATGGACTCCACCGTCAACTACGCGCTGGAACGCAGCACGGTGCATACCAGCGAGGCCGACACCAGGATCGACAACCCGTACAACACGTACGCGCGCATGGGCCTGCCGCCCACACCGATCGCCAACCCCGGTGACGACGCGATGCGCGCGGCCGTCCGCCCGACACCGGGGGACTGGCTGTACTTCGTCACGGTCAGACCGGGCGACACACGGTTCACGGCGGACTTCGAGGCGCACAAGAAGAACGTCGAGGAGTTCAACCGCCTCCACCGGAGTGCCGACGCGAGTGAGAGCGGGAGTGCGAAGGCGAAGGCTTCCGGCTGATCCGGCCGGCCCGACCGGGATGGGCGGACCCCGCGGCTCCGCGGCTCATGCGACGGCCGGTACGTCCGCCAGCAGCCGCCGGATGTCCCGCACCGCGGCCCGGCCGGCCCGGTTGGCGCCGACCGTACTGGCCGAAGGCCCGTAACCGACCAGATGGATGCGGGGATCGGCGGCGACGCGGGTGCCCTCCATGCGGATGCCGCCGCCCGGTCCGCGCAGCCGCAGCGGCGCCAGATGGTCGATCGCCGCCCGGAAGCCGGTCGCCCACAGGATGACGTCGGCGTCCACCCGCCGCCCGCCCTCGAGTTCCGGGCCGCTGTCCCACTCCACGCCGTCCGGGGTGATCCGGTCGAACATCGGGAGGCGGTCGAGGACACCGTCCGTGAGGCCCCGGCGGACGGCGTCGTTCAACGGCAGGCCGGTGACGGAGACGACGCTCCGCGGCGGCAGGCCCTGCCGGACCCGCTCCTCCACCAGCGCGACGGCGGACCGGCCCGCGTCCTCGTCGAACGGCCCTTCGCGGAAGACCGGGGGCCGCCGTGTGACCCAGGTGGTCGAGGCGGCGTAGGGGGCGATCTCCAGCAGGTGCTGCGTACCGGACGCGCCGCCGCCCACGACGACGACCCGCAGGCCCGCGAAGGCTTCCGGACCCGGGTACTGGGCGGTGTGCAGCTGCCGTCCCCGGAACGTCTCCTGCCCGGGGTAGCGCGGCCAGAAGGGCCGGTCCCAGGTGCCCGTCGCGTTGATCAGCGCCCGCGTGGACCAGACCCCGGCGGAGGTCTCGACGAGCAGCCGACCGTGCCCGGAGCCCCCGTCCCCCCTGCCCTCGCCGCCGTCCCCGCCGCTCCCGGCCTCGCGCACGGCCCGTACGTCGACCGGGCGCCGCACCCGCAGGTCGAAGGCGTGTTCGTAGGCGTCGAAGTACTCGGCGACGACCTCGGAGGAGGGGCGGGCCGGGTCCGCGTCCGTCAGCTCCATGCCCGGCAGCGCGTGCATGCCGTGCACCTTGCCGTACGTCAGGGAGGGCCACCGGAACTGCCAGGCGCCGCCCGGCCGCGGGGCGTGGTCCAGCACCACGAAGTCCCGGTCGGGCACGAAGCCGGTGCGGCGCAGGTGGTACGCGGCGGACAGACCGGCCTGCCCGGCGCCGACGACCACGACGTCGACCTCCCGGACCGCGCCCGGCGTCCCCGTCCCGGTGTTCCGTGCCTCGTGCGATGCCCCCATGCTGTTCACGTCTCTGCCAACCGGTCCGACGCGCGGGATCTTCCCGGCGCCCGCCCGCGGGCCCACGACGCGGCACGGCGCAGCAACGACGCGATGCGGCACGCACCGGCCGGTACGGCGGCGCACCCCGCGGTACGGCTGCCGCGGCCCGCGGTACGGCGGCGCACTCCGTCGTACGGGTGCGAGGCTCGCGGTACGGAGGATGCCGCGGCCCGCGGTACGTATGCGTGGCGCGCCGTACGGATGCCGAGGCCCGCGCCCCTCGCGGTGACGGGCCGTGTGCCCGTCGCGGCAGCGGACCGGGTGTCCCTCACGGCAGCGGGTCGCGCCTGTCGCAGCAGGTGTGCGGACGCGGGAATGGGTCAGGATGGGCACATGTCCGATGCCTTCACCACCCGTGTCCTGAACATCTCCACCGGCTCCTCGGAGGCGGTCGTCGACCTCACGCGGCAGTGCGAATCCTTCCTGCGGGACGTCGCGGCCGGCCGCGACGGCCTGCTCAACGTCTTCGTGCCGCACGCCACCGCGGGAGTCGCGATCATCGAGACCGGCGCCGGCAGCGACGACGACCTCCTCGCCGCCCTGCACTCCCTGCTGCCCGCGGACGACCGCTGGCAGCACCGCCACGGCAGCCCCGGCCACGGCCGCGACCACGTCCTCCCGGCGATCGTGCCCCCGCACGCCACACTGCCGGTCGTCGACGGCCGGCTGGAACTCGGCACCTGGCAGTCGGTGTGCCTGGTGGACACCAACAAGGACAATGCCAACCGTCAAGTCCGGTTGTCGTTCCTCGGGTAGCTCTACGACGTCCGCCGCTGTATGAGTGGTTTCCGGCCGAGCCGAGTGAGCGCGATCCGCTCCGCAGCGGCCCGTAGGGATCGAATCGGTTCCCTCTCGTCCGTCATGCCGACCCTTCCTGTCGGGCCGATGGCCTCGTACCCCCTTCCCGGGTCTTCAGGAACGTCAGGGAAAAGTGGGAGTCGGAGGCGTGGAAACCGAACCGTGTGCGGCGGGAATCTATGGGATCGCGCATGCCGTCGAGGGGTTCCTGCAGGGAGGAAAGATCATTATGCCCATGTCCGGAGCGCCGTTGGATGCGGCGGTGCCCAGGTCGCCGCTGCAGACGACGTCGCCGCAGTCGAGGCCGCCGATCGGTTCCCCGGGGTAGGGCCGGACGGAGAAGTGGGAGGTCATCACTGTGTCCATGACTTTCCCACAGGATGAAAGGTGATCACTGGTCCCCGAGGCTTCAGGGCAACTTCGGTACCAGAGTCAACCACTGCTCGGAAGCTCTTTTGATCGGACTGTCGGTGAGCAGGTGCTGATCGATTCCCTGCGCAGCACTGAGCATGTTCCTGATTCGTCTCAGTCTCAGTATTTCCGCAGGGGGAAGTTTTCGCCATTCGGTTGTCGCGGCGGAAATATCGGCGTAGGATATCCCGCACTTTTCTGTGATGTACCGGGACAGGAGTTCTGGATTTCTGTCCGGATCTCCGGCATCGGGGCCCAGATTCTTTATCATGGCTGCCCTCAGCTGTACGAGTTCGACGTCCTTTCTGGCATCGCTGTCGTGTGAGCCGATGTACTTGTTCGCAACGGCGGCAACGGCCAGGCGGGCCCAGCGCAGGCGGATGGCGTCGCTGAGGTCCGTCCGTCCCATCCTGGTGGTGCCCAGTTCCCGCAGTGCCTCCCAGATCTGCTCTTCCGCGCGGGCATCCGAAGGATTCGCGGCAAGGCGTTGATTGCCACCACGGCGTTTTTGTCGACACCGGTGACGACACCTCTGATCCGTACGGGTCTCCCTGGTGCGTCCGACAGCAATACGTCCGGACCGTCCGCAGGAACCCGGCTCGTGACTTTGTCGGGCATGTCGATTTCAACGTCCGCTTCGTCTCCTGCGCGCGGCTTACGGAGGTCCGGGTTTCCATGGAGCGCGCTGTCTCCGGGGCGCAGTCCTGATCCCGGTCACCAGTTCTTGTAGTCCTCGACGAGGTTGCCGATGAGCGCGTACAGGGCGTCGGCGCGGTGCCGGTCCTCTTGCTGGTCGCGCAGTCCGTGGTCGAGTTCCCGGAGCCGGTCCAGGGCGGCCGGGACCCGGTCCCGCACCTCGTCGAGCAGTGACGTGGTGATCAGGTCCATGCACGCGGTGAACAGGGGTTGGGTGGCCGGTGCGGGGGGAGCCGGGTCGGGGGCGGCGAAGCCGGTGGTCAGGTACCGCACGGGGTCGGTGAGGCTCCAGCCGACGACGGTGCCGTGCTGGACCAGGAGCGCCACGTCGGGGGCGATGCCGATACGGGCCTCCAGCGGCTCGTCCAGCACGTCGAGGTCGCGCAGACAGGTGAGCGCGGTGTCCCCGGGGGCGCGGCACAGCTCCGTGCACATCGCGTGCCGGAAATCCCGGATCTCCCTCGCGCGCAGCCCGCCCGGGCGAACGGGGGGAGCGACGGGGACGCGGGCGGCGTCCTCGGCGGGGACGGACCCATGGGGCAACCGGAGGCCGGCACCGACCAGTTCCCTGCTGACCCGGCCGAACCGAAGCTCGTCCGGATCGTCCCACAGCTACTCCCGGCTGCCGAAGGTGGCCGCGAGAAACCGCTGCCACTCCTCCACGTCCGCGTACTCCGCAACGCGCACACATCGGTCCAGGAAGTCGAAGCGCGGGGTGACGCGCAGCGGATCGCCCGTCACTGTCGCACTCCAGTCACCGTCGAGGGTGAGTTCCATGGTGAATTCCGTCCCGTCGAATCCGGACCGCGGGAGCCGTGCAGCCGCCCTTGGCCGGGATTCTGCCCCCGTCACGTCCGCGCGGGTGACCGGCCCACCGGGCCCTCTCCTCCTTGATGGGCCGGGCATGAGGCCCGGTGGATCCGGGGAGGCTCAGCGGCCGGTCCCGGGGCGTAGTGCCGACCGGCGAAGCGCGGCGGGGTGCAGGCGCTGCCGCCGCGAGCCCGGTCGCCGAACGGCGGGCGGGTGCCGCTGACCACCCGGTCCCGCGAACGCTCCGACGCCTCGCGCCCCTGGTCCTCCTCGCTCCGCTCCCTCCCGGCCGGGCGGAGGGGACGGCGCCCGCCGCGGGCCGGTGTGAGCCGTAGCACTCTTGACAGGCGGCTCGATCGTAGATCCTATAGGAAATAGAGAAAGGAAGCCGATGCTGACTCACACCGCAGAAACCTGGCCGATCGCCGCCGCCCTCCTGCAGTTCCCGAACACCGGGCCCGACGGGGTCTCCACCCAGGACCGGTCCGCGCAGCAGTGGGCGCAGACTCTGCAGGAAGTGACGGACGCCGGGTTCACCGAGGTCGACCTGACCGACGCCTGGCTGCGCCCCGGAGACCTCTCCCCGGCCCGTCTCGAGGAGCTGCGCGCCACGCTCGCCCAGGTCGGGCTGACCGCCACCGCCATCTCCGCGATCCGCCGCAGCGTGATCGACCCCGTCGACGGCGACGACAACCTCGCCTACTCGCACCGCACCATCGACGCGGCCGCCGCGCTCGGCGTCCCGCTGGTCTCCGTCGGCCTGCACCGGCCGCTCACGCCCGAACAGCGGGCCGTGCTCTGGTTCTGGACGGTGCCCGGCCCGAAGGACCCGGTCGGCGACAAGGAGACCTGGCACAAGGCCGTGGTCCGGCTGCGCGAACTCGCCGACCACGCCGCCTCGGTGGGCGTGGAGCTGTCCCTCGAGATGTACGAGGACACCTACCTCGGCACCGCCGACTCGGCCGTCGCGCTGCTCACCGACATCGAGCGCGACAACGTCGGCCTCAACCCGGACCTGGGCAACCTCATCCGTATGCAGCGCCCCATCGAGTCATGGGAGTCGATGGTCACCAAGACGCTGCCGCACGCCAACTACTGGCACGTGAAGAACTACTACCGCATGGAGGACCCCGCCACCGGCACCGTCCTGACCTCGCCCGCCCCCATGGAGTCCGGCTTCGTCAGCTACCGGCAGGCCGTCGGGATCGCCCTCGCCCACGGCTTCAACGGCGCGTTCTGCGTGGAGCACTACGGCGGCGACGGGCTCAGCGTCTCCGCCGCGAACCGCGACTACCTGCGACGCATCCTGCCCAGCCGCCCGTCGGCCTGACCGTCGCCGGCCGCCGGACCCGCCCGACCGGACCGGGCGCCGACGGCCCCCGCCGCCTTCGGGGGGTGATCCGTCCGGACCCGGCTGTCCCGTGCGCCTTTCAAGCGCCCCGACCGGCCCGGCTCCGACGGCCGCACGGCGCCCCGCGGGGCGGCCCCGTCCCGGTGGGACCGGACCCCGCAACCCCCTGGTCCGCCCCGTCCCGGCGGGACCGGCCCCCGCAACCCCTTGGTCCGCCCCGTCGCGGTCCGGCGCGCGGGCGGTGCGCCGCCCCCGTGGCGTCACCGTCGGCCCGACGCGCGCCGAGCCGCCTTCAACTTCGACCGCTCCGGGCCGGCCGCACCCGCCCGGGTGCTGTACCACCCCACCTCGCACCCGGACCGACCGAGTGCGAACGGCCCACACCCCTCGCGGCCCACGCCCTCCGCGGCACGAGACCGCCAAGGCGCGTCGCCGGTCCGGCTCCCTCCCGGGCCGGACGGGCCCGGCACCGCCGACCGCCCCTCCCGCCCCCGGCGCGCACCGAAGCGCGTCACCGCCTCCCGACAAGGAATCAGCGACCATGACCAGGCTGTACGCCGACCCCGCACGTTTCAGCGAGGACCAGCTGCGCGGATTCGCCGCCGCCCACCCCGAGCACGTCACCCTCGTGCCCGGCGGTGTCATACGCAGCGGACCGCCCCGCCACGGCCGGGTCGCCGTGGTCGTCGGCGGCGGCTCGGGGCACTACCCGGCGTTCAGCGGGCTCGTCGGCGGCGGGCTCGCCGCGGGCGCGGTGGTCGGCAACATCTTCACCTCGCCCTCCAGCCGGCAGGCCGAGTCCGTGGCACGAGCCGCCGACACGGGCGGCGGAGTCCTCTTCTGCTTCGGCAACTACGCGGGCGACCGCATGAACTTCGGCATGGCCCAGGCCCGGCTGCGTGACGCCGGCATCGACACCCGTACGGTGCTGGTCACCGACGACGTGGCCAGCGCCCCGGCCGACCGGCGCGGTGAACGGCGCGGCATCGCGGGCGACTTCACCGTCTTCAAGGTCGCCGGCGCGGCGGCCGAGGAGGGCCTCGCCCTGGACGACGTCGAGGCCGCGGCCCGCCGTGCCAACGACGCCACCCACTCCTTCGGCATCGCCTTCGCCGGCTGCACGATGCCGGGCGCCGACGCACCGCTGTTCACCGTGCCCGAGGGCAAGATGGCCATCGGCCTCGGCATCCACGGCGAGCCCGGGGTCGAGGACGCCGACATGGCCGACGCCCCGACCGTCGCCGGGATCCTCGTCCGCCGTCTGCTCGCCGAGCGGCCCGCGACGGCGGGCACCCGGGTCGCCGCGGTCCTCAACGGGCTCGGCGCGACGAAGTACGAGGAACTGTTCCTGCTGTGGGGCCACATCGCGCGGGAGCTCTCCGCGGCCGGGCTCACCGTCGTCCGGCCCGAGGTCGGCGAGCTGGTCACCAGCCTGGACATGGCCGCGTGCTCGCTGACGCTGATGTGGCTCGACGACGACCTGGAGCGCTGGTGGTGCGCGCCCGCCGACGCCCCCGGTTTCCGGCGCCTGCCCCTGCCCGAGGTCCCGGCCGTGCCGCGCACGCTGCCCGACGCCGTACCCGGGACACCGCTCGTCCAGGGGGACGAGGCATCACGCGACGCCGCGGACACGATCCTCACCGTTCTGCGGGGCGTACGGACGGCGCTGCACGACGCCGCCGCGGAACTCGGCCGCATCGACGCGGTCGCGGGCGACGGCGACCACGGGCGCGGCATGACCAAGGGCGTCGACGCCGCCGTACGCGCCGCCGAACAGGCGCACGACCGCGGGGCCGGCGCCCGCTGCCTGCTCAGCACCGCCGCCGACGCCTGGGCCGACGAGGCCGGCGGCACCTCCGGCGTGCTGTGGGGCGTGGGGCTGCGCGCCCTCGCCCGGCAGCTCGGCGACACCGGACCGGTCGACGCGGCGCGTGCGGCCGCCGGTGTCCGCGCGGCCCTCGACGCCGTGACGTCCCTCGGCGGTGCCGAGCCCGGCGACAAGACGCTCGTGGACGCGCTCGTCCCGCTCGTCGAGACCTTCACCGCCGCCGTCGGCCGGGGCGACGACGCCGTGGCCGCGTTCGGCCGGGCGGCGGCCGAGGCGGGCTCCGCCGCTCAGGCGACCGCCGCGCTCACCCCGCGCCTGGGCCGCGCCAGGCCGCTCGCCGAACGCAGTATCGGTACGCCCGACGCCGGGGCCCTCTCGCTGGCCCTGTGCGCGCGCACCGCCGCCGAACTGCTCGATCAGCACGCGAAGTAGCCGGGCGGCCGCCGGGCGGCGGAGCCCTTCCGGCGGAGCCGGACCGCAGCGCCACGGGCCGCGACCGTCCACGGCCGGGCTGTTCGCGAAGGGGCCTTCCGCCCGGGCGCCCCGGTCACGCGCGCGCCGCCGGAGGCGTCCGGAACGCGGCCGGGCCGCCCGTGTCGCCGGCGGGACTCCTCCGACCCGGCGTCGGCTGCTCGCGGCGCAGCCTTCGCAGGCCACGACGTCGTCGCAGCCCCCGCAGCCCACAACGGCGCGGACGGGCACCGGCCGCCCACCGCGGCCGGGCCCCCGCCCCCGGCGCCCACGCCGACCCCGCCTTCCTCCCCGACCCCTCCTACAGGAACAGGAACCGACGATGAGTCATCCCGACCGGACCACCACCCCTGCCCCGCTGCGCATCGTCATCGGCAGCGACGACGCCGGACACGCGTACAAGGAGGCCCTCAAGGCCGACCTCGAGGCCGATCCGCGGGTCGCCCACGTCCAGGACATCGGGGTCGGCGAGGACGAGCACACCGCCTACCCGCACATCGGCGTCGCGGCGGCCCGGCTCGTCGCCGACGGCCACGCGGACCGGGCGCTGCTGTTCTGCGGCACCGGGCTGGGCGTCGCGATCAGCGCGAACAAGGTGCGCGGCGTGCGCGCGGTGACCGCGCACGACAGCTTCTCCGTCGAACGCGCCGTACTCAGCAACAACGCCCAGGTGCTCACCATGGGCCAGCGGGTGATCGGGCTCGAACTCGCGCGCCGCCTGGTCGGCGAGTGGCTCGGCTACCGCTTCGACCCCTCCTCGCCCTCCGGGGCCAAGGTCCAGGTCCTCGACTCCTACGACACCGGCGCCACCGAGCCGGCCGACGGAGCCGGCTCCGGCTGCTGAGCCCCCACCCGGCGGCGCGCGGACGTCCGCCGCCTCTTACAACGACGTAAGGACAACCCCCATGATGGCCCCGCTCGCCCTGCCTCTGGCAGCCGCGCCGTGGACCGGGCACGACACACGGCTGATCGTCATGGTCGCCCTGGCGATCGCCGTGATCGTCTCCCTCATCGCGCTGTGCGACTTCCACCCGTTCATCGCACTGATCGGCGGCTCCGTCGTCCTCGGCATCGGTTCGGGCACCGAACTGGCCCAGGTCGTCGAGTCGTTCGGCGACGGCATGGGCGCGACCCTCGGCTCCACCGGCGCGCTGATCGCCCTCGGCGCGATCCTCGGCAAACTGCTCGCGGACTCCGGCGCCGTCGACCGGATCGTCGACACCATCGGTTCCCGGTCCGGGCCGCGGCTGCTGCCCTGGTCCATGGCGCTGATCGCCGCGATCATCGGCCTGCCGATGTTCTTCGAGGTCGGCCTCGTCCTGCTGATTCCGATCATCGTGGTCATGGCCAACCGGACGCGTACGCCGCTCGTCCTGCTGGCCGTCCCGGCGCTGGCCGGACTCGGCACGCTGCACGCGTTCGTGCCGCCGCACCCCGGCCCGCTGGTCGCGGTCAGCACGCTGAAGGCCGACATCGGCACCACGCTCGGACTCGGCCTGGTCGCGGCGATCCCCACGGTGATCGTGGCGGGCCCGCTCTACGCGAGGTTCATCTCCCGGCACGTGCGCACCGAGGCCCCCGCCGAACTGGTGGAGTCGCTCATGACGTCCCAGGGCGCGGACGGGCCGGCGACGGCTCGCACGCCCGGATTCGGTGCCTCGATCGGCGCGATCGCTCTGCCGGTCGTGCTCATGCTCGCCAAGTCGGTCGCCGACATCGCCTTCCCGGGCGGGGCCTGGTACAACCACCTGCTCGACTTCCTGGGCACGCCGCTCGTGGCGATGTTCATCGCCGTGCTGGTCGCCATGGCCCTCTTCGGCTGGGGGCTGGGGCGCAGCCGGTCCGAGGTGCGCGCCATCGTCACCGCGGGTCTGCCCGCCGTCGCCGGCATCCTGCTGATCGTCGGCGCGGGCGGCGGCTTCAAGCAGCTGATCGTGGACACCGGCGTCGCCGACGCCATCGGCAAGGCCGCCGCCGAGGCGCACATGCCGGTCCTGGTGCTGGGGTGGCTGCTGGCCGTCCTGATCCGGCTGGCCACCGGCTCGGCCACCGTCGCCACCACGGCCGCCGCCGGCATCATGGCGCCCCTCGCGGCGGGTGCCCCGACGGTGGAGGCGTCCCTCATCGCGCTGGCCGTCGGCGCCGGATCGCTGTTCTTCTCGCACGTCAACGACGCCGGCTTCTGGCTCTCCAAGGAGTACTTCGGCATGAGCGTCGCCCAGAACATCAAGACCTGGTCGGTCCTGTCGACGATCGTCGCCGTGATGGGCCTGGCCATGTCGCTCCTCATGTACGCGGTCCTCGTCTGACCCGGTGCGCGGCGCGCGGCGCCGTCGGCCCGGCCGGCGCCCGCCGTCCGCCCCGGCCCCGCCCGCCGCCCGCCCCCGTCCGCGACCGTCGGGGCCCCGCCCCGATGTCGCGGTCCCGCTCGCCGGACACGGAGCGTGACAGACACACCCCGCCCGGCACGGAGAGAAACTGTCCACGCGGCCCACTCGGCCGCGAACCCGCACGAAAGAAGCCCTTCATGTCCACCGACACCACCTCCGCCACCCCCGCCTCCGCCACCGCGGTCCTCGGACTCGGCGCGATGGGCCTGCCGATGGCCACCCGCCTGGCCGGTGCCTTCCCGGTCCGCGCCTTCGACGTCTTCGAGGAGCGCCGGGACCTGGCCGCGAAGGGCGGGGCCGTGCCCGCCGCGACGCCCGCCGAGGCCGCGGAGGGCGCTGACGTCGTCGTCATCGCCGTACGCGACCAGGAACAGCTGGAGTCCTGCCTGTTCGGCGGTGGCCCGGTCGGCCGGGGTGCCGCCGAGACGCTGCGCGAGGGCGCGGTCGTCGTCGTCACCTCCACCGTGGGTGTGGACGCCGTCCAGGCCGTGGCCGCGCGTCTCGCCGAGCGGGGGGTGCGCCTGGTCGACGCCCCCGTCAGCGGCGGCGCGGTGCGGGCCGGCACCGGCGATCTGCTGATCATGGTCGGCGCCGACGACGCCGCCCTGGACGCCGCCCGGCCCGTCCTGGACCGGCTCGCCTCGACCCTGCACGTCGTCGGCCCGCGCACCGGTGACGGCCAGATCATGAAGACCGTCAACCAGCTGCTGTGCGGCATCCACACCGCGGCCGCCGCGGAGTCGCTCGCGCTGGCCCGCGCGCTGGGCATCGACCTGGACCGTGCCGTCGACGTGCTCGGGCAGGGCGCCGCCGCGTCGTTCATGCTCGCCGACCGCGGGCCGCGCATGGCGCAGCAGTACCAGGTCGCCGAGGACGGCACCGGCGGCCCCGAGCTGCGGTCCCGGCTGGACATCATCCGCAAGGACATGAACCTCGTGGTGGCCCTGGCCAGGAAGGCGGGCGTGGCCACGTCGGTCGCCGCCGCGGCCGACCAGCTGTACCAGCTGGCCATGAGCCACGGCCTGGGCGCCGAGGACGACTCGTCGCTCGTGACGCTGCTGTCCCCGCGCACCGTGGACTGAACCGGCGCCGGGAGCGCCGCCCGCCGGGCGGGACGTCCCCGGTTAAGCTGACGGCCGGCGTACGGCGCGTGCAGCCGGAACAAACAGGGCCCCTACGACAGGGGTCTCATCGGAAAGAGGCGACGATGGGAGCAGTCGGCAGGCAGGTACGGCCGACCGGGCTCGGCAGGACCGTCCTGATGGACGAGGCGTACGACGCCTTGCTGGCCCTCATCCTCGACGAGGATCTGGACCCCGGCACCCCCTTGCGCATCGACACCATCGCGAAGGACTGGGGCGTCTCGCCGACGCCGCTCCGTGAGGCGCTGGCCAAGCTGGAGAACACGGGTCTGGTGCAGCGGGTGCCGCACCGTGGCTACACGGTGGCACCGCTGCTGGACGACCGCGGGTTCCGTGAACTCATGGCGGCCAGGCTGCTCATCGAGCCGTACAGCGCGCGCCAGGCGTGCGAGCGGGACGCGGCCGGCACGGCCCGGGTCCTCGCGGAGCACCACCACGCGATGACGGAGGCGGCGGACCAGCGGGAGGCGGACGACTTCCGCGCCTACATGCAGGCGGACTCCGCCTTCCACGCCGCCATCGCCGAGGCCGCGGGCAACCGTTTCCTGTCCGCGGCCATCGACCCGCTGGGCGCCCACATCCAGCGCTTCCGCCGGTTCACCGGCGGCCGTGTCAACGACACCGAGGAGGCCCTGGCCGAGCACGCCGCGATCCTGCGGGCGTTCGAGGCGAGCGACGCGCAGGCGTGCGAGGCGGCGATGCGCGCGCACCTGGACGGCGTGGCCCACCGGTCGTTCGGGCCGGCGGGCACGGGGCCGGCGTGAGCGGCGGCGCCCCCACGCCCGGGTGACCGGCTCCGGTCGTCACGGTCCGGCGGCGCGGGCGCCGGTCCCCGAGGACGGAGGACCGGCCGCCCGGCGGCCCGTCGGCGGCGGACCGCAGCCGGAACCCGTAAGCCCGAGCCCGGCTTTCCCGGCCCCACAGGCGGTGACCGGCTGTCGCCGCACCGCGGCCGGCCGTCCCGGGGCCGTCCTCACGCAGGCAGGCGGACACGGACGTCCCGGATCGCAGGGTACGGCCGGGCCTCCGGGCCGGCCGCCGCGGCGCGGCCGGTGCGCCCCGGCCGCGGTCCGCCGCCCCTGTTCGGGGCAGCGGCGCGCCCCGTTCGGGGGCACGTGCGGGTCCGCTCGCGTTTGTCCCGTGTCCAGGGGGAACGCGGGACGTTGACCGAGCACGTCCCCGAGAGGAGTCCACCGTGAGCAGCGCGAAGGGCAGGCGCGTCGTCGTCACCGGAGCCACCGGCAACGTCGGGACCAGTGTGGTACGCCTGCTGGGCGAGGATCCGCAGGTGGACTCCGTCCTCGGCATCGCGCGCCGGCTGCCGGACGGCCCGCGCGCGGACGCGGAGTGGGCCGCCGTGGACCTGACCAGCGAGGCGTCGCTCACCCAGCACTTCGAGGGCGCCGACGCCGTCGTCCACCTCGCCTGGAAGATCCAGCCGGCCCGTGACCCGGCGACCACCTGGCGCACCAACGTCCTCGGCAGCGTCCGGGTCTTCAGGGCGGCGGCCGCGGCCAAGGTGCCGGTCCTGGTGCACGCCTCCTCGGTCGGCGCCTACTCGCCCGGCCCCAAGGACCGGGCCGTGGACGAGTCCTGGCCGACCCACGGCTGGCCCGAGGCGGCGTACTGCCGGGAAAAGGCGTACCTGGAGCGGGTGCTGGACGCCTTCGAGCACGAGCACCCGCAGATGCGGGTGGTGCGCATGCGGCCGGCCTTCCTCTTCAAGGAGGAGGCGTCGAGCGAGCAGCGGCGGCTGTTCGCGGGCCGCTTCGTGCCGGGCCAGCTGGCCCGCCCCGAACTGCTGCCCGTCCTGCCGGACGTCCCCGGCCTGCGCATCCAGGCCCTGCACACGGAGGACGCGGCCGAGGCGTACCGGCTGGCCGTGCTGAACGACGTCCGCGGCGCGTTCAACCTGGCGGCCGATCCGCCGCTGGACGCCGGCGTGCTCGCCGAGCTCTTCGGCTCCCGCGCCGTACGGCTGCCGCGCACGGTCGCCCGGTCCGCCGTCGCGGCCGTCTACGGGCTGCACCTGGCGCCCACGTCGCCGCAGCTCTTCGACGCCGTGCTGCGCCTGCCGATCATGGACTGCACCCGCGCCCGGGACGAGCTCGGCTGGAGCCCGCGGCGCACCGCGGTGGAGGCCGTCCAGGAATTGCTGCGGGGCATGCGGGAAGGGGCCGGCACCGGCACCGCACCGCTCGCCGGCCGCAAGGTCGGCTGACCGGCCGGCCGACCTCGCGCCCCTTCGCACGCCGGCCGCGTCCGGCCGGCGTGCGAACCGTGCGGCGGGCGCCCGAAGAGGGTCATCGTCACGTTCCCGGGTACCCGCCCGTGGCTCGGAACCGTCGAAGGGAGAACCCGATGAAGGCCGTGACATGGCAGGGCAAGCGGGACGTGCGCGTGGAGAACGTGCCCGACCCGAAGATCGAGGAGCCGACGGACGCGGTCATCCGGGTCACCTCGAGCGGGCTGTGCGGTTCCGACCTGCACCTGTACGAGGTGCTCACCCCCTTCATGACGCCGGGCGACATCCTCGGCCACGAGCCCATGGGCGTCGTCGAGGAGGTCGGTTCCGAGGTGCCGGGCCTCAAGCCGGGCGACCGGGTCGTGGTGCCCTTCCAGATCGCCTGCGGGCACTGCTGGATGTGCGGCGCCGGCCTGCCCACGCAGTGCGAGACCACGCAGGTCACCGAGGAGGGCATGGGCGCGGCGCTGTTCGGCTACACCAAGCTGTACGGCGGTGTGCCCGGCGGGCAGGCCGAGTACCTGCGGGTGCCGCAGGCCCAGTTCGGGCCCATCAAGGTCCCCGAGGGCCCGGCCGACGACCGCTACCTCTACCTCTCCGACGTGCTGCCGACCGCCTGGCAGGCGGTTCAGTACGCGGACGTGCCGGCCGGAGGCTCGGTCGCCGTGCTCGGCCTCGGCCCGATCGGCGACATGTCGGCCCGTATCGCGCGGCTGCAGGGCGCCGAGCAGGTGTTCGGCGTCGACCTGGTGCCCGAGCGGCTGCGCCGGGCGCGCGAGCGCGGCGTGGAGACCTTCGACCTGCGCGACTTCGACGGACGCAAGGACCTCGTGGACGCCATCCGCGACCGTACGGGCGGCCGGGGCCCGGACGCGGTGATCGACGCCGTGGGCACCGAGGCGCACGGCAGCCCGGTCGGCCGCGCCGCCCAGCAGATGGCCGGCCTGCTGCCCAACGCCTGGGCCTCCAAGCTCACCGAGAAGGCCGGCACGGACCGCCTGGCCGCGCTGCTCACCGCCATCGACCTGGTCCGGCGCGGCGGCACCGTCTCCCTCAGCGGTGTCTACGGCGGCGCGGCCTCGCCGCTGCCGCTGCTGACGATGTTCGACAAGCAGATCCAGCTGCGGATGGGACAGGCCAACGTACGGCGCTGGGTCGACGACATCCTGCCGCTGCTCACGGACGACGACCCGCTCGGCGTGGACGGCTTCGCCACCCACCACGTGCCGCTGACCGAGGCGCCGCACGCGTACGAGATCTTCCAGAAGAAGGAGGACAACGCGGTGAAGATCGTCATGAAGCCCTGACCCGGGGGCCCGCGACCCGGACCCTGTTCTTCCCCGGCCCCGGTGCGGGGCGGGGAAGAACAGGGTCCGACGCGTTCCGGCGTGCCTCAGAGGTCGATGCCGATGGCGTATCCCACCAGGCCGATGACGACGAGCAGCACCACGATGCCGATGAGGAACAGCGGCCCCTTGGCCCAGCCCTTGGACGGGTTGTACGTCTGGACCTCGTTGGGGCCGGCCCACGGCGTGCTGCCCTCGGCGGGCGGTGTCTCGCCCGGCGGCACACCGCCTCCCGCCTCGAGCCCCGGGGTACTGCGCGGATCGGGATCGGGATTCGTGTGTTCCATGCCGCCCGAGTGCCCGTGCCCCCGCGTCCTGAACGCGTCCCCCGGAGTGATCACTGCGTGTGACCGCTCCCGGGCGCCGTCCTGCCGACCGACTCCACCAGGGGCAGCAGCCGGTGCGGCACGCGCTCGCGCAGCGCGACCTCGGTACGGGTGCGGACCACGCCCGGCAGCCGGATGAGCGCCTGGATCACGTCCTCCAGGTGGGCGTTGTCGCGCGCGACCACCCGGGTCAGCAGGTCGCCGCCACCGGTGATCGAGAACGCCTCCACGATCTCCGGCACGGCGGCCAGCGCGTCGCCCACGTCGTCGAGGTGCCCCTGGGTGACCTCGATGTGCACGAACGCGAGGACCGGGTGGCCGAGCGCGGCGGGGGAGAGCGACGGGCCGGTGCCGGTGATGACGCCGTCCCGCTCCAGGCGGTCGAGCCGGGCCTGCAGCGTGCCGCGGGCGACGCCGAGCAGGCGGGCGTACTCGCGCACGCTGGTGCGCGGCTGCTCCAGGAGCAGCCGCAGGATGCGGGTGTCCAGCTCGTCCACGGCCATGGTCCGTTGGCCTCCTCGCGGCTCACGATGATCGCCGGAAACTGTACCAATGGCTCAGTCGTGCGGATGCCTGTTGAGCCATTGCCCTTCAGTTGCTTACCTTTGGCGTACTGATGGCGCCGCGCAGCGCCGGACGGCGAGGACGCCGGACCCGGACCCGCGGCGCCTTTCCCATGTCCCGTGAGCACGTCCTCGCCCCGAGGGCGTGTCCCGAGGACGTCGACGCGAAGTGGGGGCGGGTTGCCGACGGTGAAAAGGATGTTCACGGCTGCGGACCCGGGGCGGGTCCGGCTGCGGACCTCGCTGCGGGCGGTGCTCGGCATCGGCCTCGCGGTGGCCGCGTCGGAGCCGGCCGGGCTGTCGCTCGCGGCGTCGATCACGGGCGGTCTCGCCGCGCTGCTCGCGCTGTTCACGGTGGCCGACCCGACCGTGCGCGGCCAGGCCCTCACCACCGCGCTGCTGCCAGCCGTCGGCCTGCCCGTGCTCGCGCTGGCCGCCGTGCTGCACACGGCACCGGCGGCGCGGGACGCGGCCTGGCTCGCGGTGATCTTCTGCGGCGTGTACGCCCGCCGCTGGGGACCGCGGGGCCACGCGCTGGGCGTCTTCGCGTTCATGATGTTCTTCACCGCGCAGTTCCTGCACGCCGTGCCCGCGCGGCTGCCGGAGCTGTACGCGGCCGTGGCGCTGGCCCTGACCGCCTCGTCCGCCGTGCGCTTCGGCCTGTGGCGGATCGAGCGCCGCTTCCCGCCGGCCGCCGCGCCGGCCCCGCTCGACGGGCGCGGCCTCGCCCGGCCCACCACCCGGCTGGCCTTCCAGGCGACGGCCGCCTCCGCCTTCGCGCTCGCCGCGGGCCAGGTGCTGTCGCACGAGCGCTGGTACTGGGCGGTCGGCGCCGCCTGGTGGATCTTCGTGAACACCGCCTCGCGCGGCGAGACGCTGGTCCGCGGCTTCCGGCGGCTGCTCGGCACGGCCACGGGCATCGTCGCCGGACTGCTGGTCGCCGTGCCGCTGCACGGCGCTCCGGGGCCGACCGCCGTGCTGGTCGCCGTCTGCGTCTTCGGCATCTTCTACACGGCGGCGCCCTCCTACAGCTGGATGATGTTCTTCGTCACCGTCCTGGCCGGTTCGCTCTACGGACTGCTGGGCGTGCTGCATCCGGGGCTGCTGGGGCTGCGGCTCGTCGAGACCGGCGTCGGGGCGCTCGGCGCCGCGCTCGCCGTCGCGCTGGTCCTGCCGGTGACCACGCACGCCGTGACCGACCGCTGGGTGGAGCGGGCGCTGTGCGCCGTGCACGCGTGCACGGCCGCGGCGGCCCGGCGGCTCGCGGGCGACCTGGACGCGGACCCGGCGCCGCGCGCCGCGGAGCTGGAGGCGCTCCTGGGACGAGTCCGCATGGCGCTCGCGCCGCTGGTCCATCCGCTCAACCCGCTGCGGGCGCGCAAGGAGCGGGCGCGCCAGGTGCTCGTCCTGCTCGACGACTGCGCACGGGAGGCGCGGGGCCTCGCGGCCGTCGCCGCCGACCCGGACGCCTCCCACGACGCCCGGCTCACCGCCGCGTGCGGCCGTGTGGAGAAGGCGGTGGAGATGCTGGTCGGGGCGGTGCCCGAGAAGTCGCCGACCGCGCTCGCGGGCGTGCCGGGCCACCACCCGGGCGCCGAGCAGGCCCTCGCCCACCTCCAGGGCCTGGAACGCGCGCTCGCCGCCCTCACCACCCCCTTGCGCCCCTCCTCTCCCTCCACGCTCGTCGGCACCTGACGCTCCCGCCGCGCGCCACCGGTCCCGCGCGGCCCGCGCGGTCAGACGTGTGTGCGAACCATCTAGAGGGTGGATCAGGCGGGGTGCGGGGTAACCCCGCCGCTATCGGACGCACAGAGCCCGCGGACCGTGCGGGAGCGGTCCGCGGGCGGAGCCGTTTGGGGGTTCACCATGCGGAATGTCCCGTACGAGACCGGACGGCGGAGTCCGGCGGGCGACGGCGGCGCACGACCCCCGGAACGGACGGAGGGCACCCATGCGCCACTCCGGGAACGGGCCGAGGGCACGCATGCGCCACCCCCGGCGGGCGTCGGGGGCGCGAGTGCGTCCCCCGGTACGTGGGCGGGGACGGGACCAGGGGGTCCGGGCGGATGGCCCGACCGGGTACCGGCCGCAGGGAGGGCGCGGGGACCGGCCGCCGGGGAGAGGCGGGAACAGGGTGCCGGGGAGGCGCGGACACAGGGGGCCGGGCCCGGTGCGGCTCCCGGCGCCGGCCCGGGCACCGATCCCGCGGCGCGGCGGCTCCTGCGCGCCGCCGCCGAGTTCGTACGGCTCCACCACGCGGAGGAGGGACTCGGCGACCCCGGCCCCCGCCTCGCCGCCGTCCGCGTCGAGATAGCGGGCACGGGGACGTACCGGCACACGCGGGACGAGCTGGTCTTCGGCGCCCGGGTCGCCTGGCGCAACGCCAACCGCTGCATAGGCCGCCTCTACTGGCGCTCCCTGCGCGTGGTCGACCGGCGGGACGTGACGGACGCCGAGGAGGTCGCCGCGGCGTGCGCCGGGCATCTGCGCGAGGCCGGGGGCGGCGGCCGCATCCGCGCCCTGATCACGGTCTTCGCGCCCGACGCCCCCGGCCGCCCCGGTCCGCGCATCTGGAACGAGCAGCTCGTCCGCTACGCGGGCTACCCCGGCCCCGACGGCTCGGTCACCGGGGACCCCCGCAACACGGGCCTCACGGCGCTCGCCCGCCGCCTGGGCTGGCCGGGCGGCCCAGGCACCCCCTTCGACGTCCTGCCCCTGGTGATCCAGGGCACCGACGACAAGCCCCGCTGGTTCGCACTGCCCGGCGACGCGGTGCTCGAAGTGGACCTGGTCCACCCCGAGTACGCCTGGTGGGGCCGGCTGGGGCTGCGCTGGCACGCGGTGCCCGCGCTGGCCAACATGTGCCTGGAGATCGGCGGCGTCTGCTACCCGGCGGCGCCCTTCAACGGCTGGTACATGGGCACCGAGATCGGCGCGCGCAACCTCGCCGACACCGACCGCTACGACCTGCTGCCGCTCATCGCCGAACACCTCGGCCTCGACACCGGCGACGACCGGACGCTGTGGAAGGACCGCGCCCTCGTCGAGCTGAACCGTTCCGTGCTGCACTCCTTCGACCGGGCCGGTGTCACGGTCACCGACCACCACACGGAGTCCCGGCGCTTCCTCGCGCACCTGGGCCGCGAGCAGCGCAGGGGCCGCGCGGTGGGCGCCGACTGGTCCTGGATCGTGCCGCCCATCTCGGGGTCCGCCACCCCGGTCTTCCACCGCACCTACGAGATCGTGGAGCGGCACCCCGCCTACGTCCACCACGCGGAGGCCCGCGCCCGGGCGGCGGGCGGAGCGGACGACACCTTCACCCGATCGGCCGGTTTGGTCTAGTCCTTTCTGCCGAGACTGCTACGGTCGCCCGGGACGGCACGGACCGGACACCGACCGGAAGGGGACGGCAGTGGCAGAGGGCGGCGGGCGGCGGAAGGCCTTCATCGGCTCGTTCACGGCGGCGGGCGGCGAGGGCGTCCTCACCGCCGCCGTCGACGAGGACAGCGGCGCGCTGGACGTGCTCGGCGCCGTGAACGGCGTGCCGGACCCGTCCTACCTCGCGCTGTCACCGGGCGGGGACATGCTCTACGCGGTGAGCGAGACCGAGGACGGCGCGGTCGCCGCGTACCGGCTCACGGGCGACAAGCTGGTGCCGACCGGACCGCCCGTGCCGGTCGGCGGCAGCGGCCCGACCCACCTGTGCCTGCACGGGGGCCACGTGCTGACCGCCAACTACGGTTCGGGCAGCGTCTCCGCCGTCTCCCTGAGGGACGACGGCAGCCTCGACGGGGCCACCGGCGTCCTGCGCCACGAGGGGGCCGGGCCGCACAGCCTGCGCCAGCGCGGTCCGCACGCCCACCAGGTGCAGTCCGACCCGAGCGGCCGGTGGGCCGTGAGCGTCGACCTCGGCACCGACTCGGTGCGCGTGTGCGAGCTGCGGGGCGGGCGGCCCGTCGTGCACCGGGAGGTCGCGCTGCGTCCGGGCTCGGGGCCGCGCCATCTCGCGTTCCACCCGGACGGCCGGTACGCGTACGTGGTCAACGAGCTGTCGCCGACCGTCACCACCTGCCTCTGGGACGCCGCCGAGGGCACGCTGCGCCCGCTCGGCGAGACGCCCGTGCTGCCGGGCCCGCCCGCCGGCGACGCCTACCCGTCCGGCATCGTCGTCTCGCCCGACGGGCGCTTCGTGTGGACCGCCACGCGCGGCGAGGACGTCCTCTCCGTGCTCGTGCCGGACCCGGAGGGCGAGGGGCTGCGGCTGGTGGTCACGGTGCCGTGCGGCGGCGTCTGGCCCCGCGACCTCGCCCTGGACCCGGCCGGGCGCTTCCTGTACGTGGCCAACGAGCGCTCGGGCGACGTGACCTGGTTCGCGGTGGACCCGCGGACGGGGATGCCGCGCAGGACCGGCTCCGTGGCGGCGCCGGCGGCGTCGTGCGTGGTGTTCGGACGGTCCTAGGCAGGCCCCACGGGCCCGCGCGCACGAGGCTTCGCGTGCACGAGTCCTGCGGGCGTACGGGCCCCGCGGACGTACGGGCCCCATGGTGCCGCGAAGGGCCCGCTCCCCGGGGAGCGGGCCCTTTCGTCCTCGCGGTCCTCGACGCCCGGTCGGCGGGCGGCGCCGGCGGCCGTCTCAGCGGACCGGCGCGCCCTGCGGCTGCTGCGGGGCGATGCCGAGCGCCGACGTGTACCTGGCCAGGGCCAGCTTGCCGAGCGCCGGGTACGGGCCGAGCGCCTCGGCGGCGGGGCAGCCCGCCTCCTTCGCGGCCGCGTCGAGCAGCCCGGCGTCCAGCTCGGGGCCGATCAGGTACGGGGCGAGCGCGAGCTGCTGCGAACCCGAGGAGCGCAGCTGCTCGGCGATGTTCGCGATCGCGCCCTCCTCGTCCAGCGCGGCGGCCATCACCGGCACGGCCAGGCGCGCGGCCAGCAGCATGCCGGTGATCCCGGCGGCCTGCACGGCCTCGTCGCCGCCCACGGTGGCGAGGATGATGCCGTCCGCGGCCGTGGCCACGGTGAACAGCCGGGCGCGGTCGGCGCGCGCCAGACCGGCCTCGGAGAGCCGCACGTGCAGCGCCTCGGCCAGCAGCGGGTGCGGGCCCAGCACGTCGGTCAGCTCCGCCGCGACGCGGCTGTCCATGACGGCCTGGCGGACGCGGCGCAGCAGGGCGTTGTCCGGGCCGGCGAGCAGCGGTACCACGACGGCGGCCGGGCCCTCGGGCTCGGAGACCTCCACACCGGCGGCCTTGGCCTGCTCGTAGCGGTCCGTGCGCTCCTCGGCCGCGCGGGCCAGTACGGACCTCAGCGAGGGGAACTCGTCCTCGTCGCCGTCGACGTACCCGATCCGGGCTTCGAGACCGGGCAGCTCGGAGCGCGCGATGCTCACGAGCTCCTCGGCGAGGCTGCGGGTGGCGGCGCTGGGGGTACCCGGCACCGCGAGGACGAGCGCGGGCGCGCCCTCGGGAGCCGCCAGCGGCTCCGGTCGGCGGTGCCGACCGGGCTGGCGGGGTCGCGGCATTCGTACTGGCAGGCCGGACGCGGGTCCAGTGGGGGAGCTCATGGCGCCGCATGTTATCGGCTTCCTGGGCTTCCCTGTTCGGGGAGGGTGCAGGTGAGCGGTATCCGTCCGCTTTTGTCTGCTGGGTTGTGCCGACATGGGCGCCGATCGGTCCCACTCCGGCAGCAATCGCCCGGACCCTCGCACAAGCCGCGGCCATACGGTCGCCCGGCCCTCGCCCTTGCGGTCGCCGGCCCCCGCGCCTGCGGTCGTCCGGTTCCCGTCGTGCGGTCCCCGGGGCCGCCGTTCTCCGGCCGTGCGGGTGCCGGGTCGCGCGGGTGTCCGGGCAGGCGCGCCGTGCGGCCGTCCGGCAGCCGCCCGTCAGCCGTCAGCCGTCCGCCGCCACGTGCAGCATCCGCGTGTCACGGGGGAGCGTGAGCGTGCCGGCGGCCAGGTCGGCGGCGATGCGCAGGGCGCCGTCCAGGGGGTCGCCGGAGGGCGGCACCTGCCGTGCGTGCGGCACGCGCCGCGCCAGCTCCTCGCGCAGCGGTACGAGGAGGGCGTCGCCCAGCCGGGACAGGCCGCCGGTGAGCGCGATCCGGGCGTCCCGGCCGCCGGGGCAGACGGCGGCCGCCGAGTCGGCCATGTGCCCGGCCGCCGCGCGCAGGATGCCCGCCGCGACCGGGTCGCCGGCCGCGCAGGCGGCCACCTCGGGCGCGAAGGAGGCGAGCACGGCGGGCCGGTCGGGGCGCGGGTACAGCCGGCCCGGCAGCGCGGCCGCCGGGCCGAGCAGCGCCTCGGCGCGGGCCAGCAGGGCCGCCGAGCCGCCGGTCCGCCCGTCGTGCTCGCGCAGCGCCGCCTCCAGGCCCGCGCGGCCGATCCACGCGCCGCCGCCGCAGTCGCCGAGCAGGTGGCCCCAGCCGTCCGCCCGGCGCCAGCTCCCCAGGTCCGTGCCGACCGCGATCAGGCCCGTGCCCGCCGCGATCACCGCGCCCGGCCGCGCGCCGAGCGCCCCGGCGTAGGCGGTGACGGCGTCGGCGGCGAGGGCGAGCCTGCGCACGCCGAGGTCGCGCGCGAGCGCCGCGGGCAGTTCGGCGCGCAGGGCGTCGCCGAGCGTGGCCATGCCGGCCGCCCCGACGGCCACGGCGCTCAGCTCCGTCACGCCCGTACGGGCCATCAGGTCCCGTGCCCGCGGGAGCAGTTGCTCCGCCAGGTGCCCGGGGTCGATGCCGCGCGGGCCCGTGCGCACCGGCTCCTCCGTGCGCGACCGGCCCGCCGCCACGAGGTCCGGGCCGTCCGCACTGTCCGCACCGGAACCGGCCGCCGGGCCGGGGGAGGGGATGAGGCCGAGGGCGACCCGCAGGCCCGAACCGCCCGAGTCCACGCCCAGGACGGCGCGTCGCGGGCCGCGGTCCGCCCCGGCCCGTGTCACGGCAGTCGCCAGTCCACCGGTTCGGCTCCCTGACGGGCCAGCAGCTCGTTGGCGCGGCTGAAGGGGCGCGAACCGAAGAAGCCCCGGTCCG
Organism: Streptomyces minutiscleroticus; assembly: GCF_014650875.1. Classification (GTDB taxonomy): domain Bacteria; phylum Actinomycetota; class Actinomycetes; order Streptomycetales; family Streptomycetaceae; genus Streptomyces; species Streptomyces minutiscleroticus. The sequence continues at coordinate 28,496 of NZ_BMVU01000015.1, read as the reverse complement.
CCGACATGGGCGAGGGGTGGGCCGACTCCACCGACGGCAGGTCGCCCAGCAGCGGGCGGAGGTTGCGCGCGTCCCGGCCCCACAGGATCGACACCAGCGGACGCCCGCGGGCGGCCAGCGCCCGGATCGCCTGCTCGGTGACCTCTTCCCACCCCTTGCCGCGGTGGGCGGCGGGGCGGCGCGGTGCCGTGGTGAGCGCCCTGTTGAGCAGCAGGACGCCCTGCTCGGTCCACGGCGTCAGGTCGCCGTTGGACGGCTGGGGCAGTCCGAGGTCGGTGGTGAGCTCGCGGTAAATGTTGACGAGGCTGCCGGGCAGTGGACGCACGTCGGGGGCCACCGAGAACGACAGTCCCACGGCGTGCCCCGGCGTCGGGTAGGGGTCCTGACCGACGATCAGGACCCTCACCTCGTCGAAGGGCTGCTGGAAGGCGCGGAGGACGTTCGCTCCGGAGGGGAGGTAGGTGCGTCCCGCGGCGATCTCCGCCCGCAGGAAGTCCCCCATCGCGGCGATCCGTCCGGCCACCGGTTCCAGGGCCTTCGCCCAGCCCGGTTCGACAATCTCATGCAAGGGTCGTGGTGCCACGGCGTCACCCTACTGCCGTACACGCGGGGCCGGTGAACCGGTGGTCCGGGGTTGGCCGCGGACGACCGGCGGGACGCCGGACGTGCCCTTTCCCGCCCGTTCCGGGTGTCTGTTCCGGACCCGGACCCGGACCCGGCGTCCGCCCCGCGCCGCGCTCACGCGACCACCGCGGCGCGCACGCACAGGACGTCCGGCAGATGGGAGGCCAGCGGCCGCCAGCTGTCGCCGTCGTCGGCCGACGCGTACACCTCGCCGTTGCGGTTGCCGAAGTAGACGCCCGCCGGGTCCGCGTCGTCCGTGCACAGGGCGTCGCGCAGCACCGTGCCGTAGTGGTCGCCGTCCGGCAGCCCCGCCGCGAGCGGCTGCCAGCTCCCGCCCGCGTCCGCCGTGCGGAAGACCCGGCAGCGGCGGTCCGCGGGCACCCGGTCCGCGTCGGCGGTGATCGGGAACACGTACGCCGTGCCGCCGCGGTGGGGGTGGGCGGCCACGGCGAAGCCGAACGTGGACGGCAGCCCCGCTCCGATGTCCGTCCAGTGCGCGCCCGCGTCGTCGCTGCGGTACACCCCCCAGTGGTTCTGGAGGTAGAGGCGGTCCGGGTCGGCCGCGTCCCGGGCGACCTTGTGCACGCACTGGCCGAACTCCGGGTCCGGGTCGGGCAGGAAGACCGCGGAGACGCCGGAGTTGGACGGCCGCCAGCTCTCTCCGCCGTCCTCCGTGCGGAACACCCCGGCGGTGGAGACGGCGACCGTGACGGCCCGCGCGTCGCGCGCGTCGGTCAGGACCGTGTGCAGGCCCTCGCCGCCGCCCCCGGGCACCCACTTGGACCGGGTGGGGTGCTCCCACAGGGGCCGCACGAGCTCGAAGGTCTCGCCGCGGTCCGCCGAGCGGTACAGCGCGGCCGGTTCCGTGCCCGCGTACACCACGTCCGGCTCGGCCGCCGACGGGTGCAGCTGCCACACCCGCTCCAGCGAGGCCCCGGTGTCCTCGGGGAACTTGATCGCGGGCGCGGCGGACTCGGTCCAGGTGCGGCCGAGGTCGTCGGAGCGGAACACGGACGGTCCCCAGTGCGTGCTGTCCCCTCCGGCGAGCAGCCGCGGCGTGTCGCCGCGGGTGTCGATCGCGACGGAGTACACCGCCTGCGCGTTGAAGTACGGGCGCTCGTCGAACTCCCAGGCGCCGCCGCGCCGCCGCCCGATGAACAGGCCCTTGCGCGTACCCACCGCCAGCAGTACGTCGGTCATGCCGACCACCTCCGGGACGTCGTCGTCTCAGACACGGTCAGTCTGCACCCCGGCACTGACAGTGCCCCTCCGGCGGGGCTGCGCCGCAGGTCGGGGCGGTGCACCGAGGGGAAAGGCGACGGCCGCGCGGAGCGCCGTTGGGGAGCGCTCCGCGCGGCCGCCGCCCTCACCGCGGACGGGTCACCTGTAGGTGATGTCGGACGTCGCGTACTTGCAGTACGTGCCGTCGGGACCGCTGCCGTTGGTGCTCGGCTCCGCGCCCGTGTTGTTGCCGATGTACTTCTGGCACGGAACGATCTTCTTGCCGCTGTCCCCGACGACCGTGATGCCCTTCAGGGTCGCGCTGTCACCGTAGTTGGTGTTGATGCCGACGAGCCGGCTGCCCTTGTACGTCGCCTCGACGCCGTTGAGGTTGATCGTCCGCTTGTACTGCGTCTTGCAGTTGCCGCAGGAGCGGACGAAGGTGCCGAAGTTCTGCACCGCGAAGTCGGAGACGTTCAGAGTGCCGGCGCCGTTGAACTGGAACACCTTGTCGCCGGCCTCCTTGGCGCCGCCGCCGGAGACCGTGTACACGCTGGACGAGGAGGAGCCCTTGAACGTCGCCGCGTCCTCGCCGACATCCTCCCACCAGACGTTCTGCAGCGTGCAGCCGCCCAGGCAGTGGATGCCGTCCGCGGCGGGGGAGCCGATGACGACGTTCCTCAGGACGGCGCCCGCGGCGAGCTCCAGGATCGGCCCCTGGTCCTCGTCCTGGCTGCCGTTGCCCAGGTCGCCGCTGCCGTAGAGGCGCTTCATCCCGTAGTCCTTGGTGCCGGACACGGAGATGGTGGAGGAGACCGCCTGGCTGCCGTTGGCGGTGGGCCAGGTGGCGGCACTGGCCGGAGACAGGGTGCTGACTGTCGCGAGCATGCCAATCGCAAGGCCGAAGGCCGCCAGTGTGCCGGCCGGTGCGCGTCCGCGGACGCGTGGACGTATCGAGGAAGTCATGTCCCGATTCCTTCTGTCGCGTGCCGAGGCCCGGGAATCACGGCTCGATCCGGGCCATGTACGTGAATGTCGTACGCCATGCTGTTCTCGGTGCGCGGGAAGCGCGGGCGAAGCAGTGGTGCCGGGTCGCATCGCTGAACGGACCGTAGAGTGCAAGCGCTTTCTGGTCAACGCCTCGCGCCGCTCGGTTCCGGCCGACCCCGGAGGCGGCCGGAACCGAGCGGCGCGTGTGCGGGTCCGGAGGCGTTCCCCGGCCCCGGCGGAGGCGGCCCGTCCCCTCTTCCCCGTCGGCCGGGACGATCCCGACGGGGAAGAGGGGACAGGGAGGGGAGGTGCGCCGTCCGCCCCGGGCGCGTCAGACGGACCGGTGGTACTGGTCCGGCACGTGCACCGCGGCGCCCGCCGCGCGGGCGGCGTGGCGGGCCCACGACGGGTCGCGCAGCAGTTCGCGGCCGAGCAGCACCGCGTCGGCCTCGCCGTTGGTCAGGATCTTCTCGGCCTGCTCCGCCTCGGTGATGAGGCCGACGGCGGCCACGGGCAGGCCCGTCCCGGCCTTCACCCGGGCGGCGAAGGGCACCTGGTAGCCGGGGCCGACGGGAATGCGGACGCCCGCGGCGTTGCCTCCGGTGGAGACGTCGAGGAGGTCCACGCCGTGCTCCTTGAGGTCGGCGGCCAGGCGCACGGTGTCGTCGGCCGTCCAGCCGCCCTCCTCCAGCCAGTCGGTGGCGGAGACGCGGAAGAGGAGCGGCTTGTCGTCCGGCCACACGGCGCGCACGGCGTCGACGACCTCCAGCGCGAAGCGGACGCGGTTCTCGTACGAGCCGCCGTACGCGTCGGTGCGGTGGTTGGAGTGCGGGGAGAGGAACTCGTGGATCAGGTAGCCGTGCGCGCCGTGGACCTCGGCCACCTCGAACCCGGCGGCCAGCGCCCGCCGCGCCGCGTCCGCGAACTGCCCGACGACCTCCCGGATCTGCTCCGCCGTCAGTTCCGTGGGCACCGGGTGGCCCGCGTCGAAGGCGACCGGGCTCGGGCCGAGCGGCTGCCAGCCGTGGGCGTCGTCCGCGCCGAGCGGGGCGCCGCCCGTCCAGGTGCGGTCGGTGGAGGCCTTGCGGCCGCTGTGCGCCAGCTGGATGCCCGGCACGGTGCCCTGCGACCGCAGGAAGTCCGTGACGCGGCGGAACGCCTCGACCTGCGTGTCGTTCCAGATGCCCAGGTCGTACGGGGAGATCCGGCCCTCGGGGGAGACGGCGGTGGCCTCCACGAGGATCAGGCCGGTGCCGCCGGTCGCGCGGGCCCCGTAGTGGACGAGGTGCCAGTCGGTGGGCGCCCCGGTCCCCGGGCCCTCCGGTGCGGCCGAGTACTGGCACATCGGGGCCATCCAGACCCGGTTGGGGAGGGTCAGGCCGCGCAGGGTGAAGGGCTCGAACAGCGCGCTCACGTCGGACTCCATTCGACAGCGTGGGGTCGGGGTCGATTCATACGGTAGACACCGTAGTACGTCGACTGTCAAACAACGGCGCCGCTCGTACAATGAGCCGCGCGGGCGTCCATGACGGAGTGGGACCGCCCCTGGCCTCCGGACGACCCTCGGAGGTGCCGCCACGGACGAACTGGAGCCGTCGTGACGACCGCAGCCCCGGCCGGCAGCCGCGCCCTTCCGCACCCCGCCCGCACGGAGATCCGGCTGGAGTCCGTGCTGCACGCGCTCTCCGACCCGGTGCGCCTGCGGGTCGTGCGGGAGCTCGCCGCCGACGGCGGCGAGCTCCCGTGTTCGCACTTCGACCTGCCCGTCACCAAGTCCACCACCACGCACCACTTCCGGGTGCTGCGCGAGAGCGGCGTCGTCCGGCAGGTCTACCGCGGCACCGCCAAGATGAACGGGCTTCGCCGGGACGACCTAGACGCTCTCTTCCCGGGCCTTCTCGACAGCGTCCTCGCGGCGGCCCGCCGGCAGGCCGACGCCGGCTGAGGCACCGCCGGCGGGACCGCCGCCCCCGGCGGCCGGGGCGTCAACGGCGGCGGGGATGTCGTCGACGGCCGGGACGCCGTCACCGCCCCCGGCGTCGTCCGCGGCGCTGCCCGCAGTGGTCCCGCCGGCCCGACCCGCCTTCCCGGGCAGGTGGTTGAAGAGCAGGTTCAGCACGATCGCCGTCAGGCAGCCGGCGCTGATGCCGCTGTTCATGACCGTCTGGAACCAGTCGGGGAACTTCTCGTAGACCGCCGGCACGCCGACCGGCAGGGTGCCCACGGCGACCGGGACGGCTACGACGGTGAGGTTGTGGTTGCCCCGGAAGTCGACGCGGGCGAGCGTGCGCAGGCCGCTCGCGGCGACCGTCCCGAACATCACCAGGCCCGCGCCGCCGAGCACCGGCGCCGGGACCGCCGCGACCACCGCGCCCAGCTTGGGCAGCAGGCCGAGCAGGACGAGGATGCCGCCGGCGGTGGCGACGACCCAGCGGCTGCGGACGCGCGTCATGCCGACGAGCCCGACGTTCTGCGCGTACGCCGTGTACGGGAAGGTGTTGAAGACGCCGCCGAGGACGGTGGAGAGGCCGTCGGCCCGCAGTCCGTCGGCCAGCGGGCGCGGTTCGACCCTCCGCCCGGTCATCTCGCCGACCGCGATCAGGTCGCCCGTCGTCTCGGTCATCGTCACCACGGCCACGACCAGCATCGACGCGATCGCCGAGACCTCGAAGGAGGGCGCGCCGAAGTGGAACGGCGTGCTGACGCCGAGCCAGTCGGCGTCCCCGACCCCGCCGAAGTCCGTGAAGCCGAACGGCACGGCGACGGCGAGGCCGGCCGCGATGCCGACGAGGACGGCGATCCGGCTCAGGAACACCGGCGCGAAGCGCTGCACGCCGAGCACCACGAGCAGGACGAAACCGGCGAGCGCCAGGTTCTTCGGCTCCCCGAAGTCCTCCGCCCCCTGGCCGCCCGCCGCCCAGTTGCCGGCGACCGGCATCAGGGAGACTCCGATGATCAGGATGACGGTGCCGGTGACCAGCGGCGGGAAGAACCGCAGCAGCTTCCCGAAGACCGGTGCGAGCAGGATGATCGCGAGTCCCGCGACGATCACGGAGCCGTAGATCGCGGGGAGCCCGCCGCCCTCCGTGCCGATCAGCACCATCGGCGACACGGCGGCGAAGGTGCAGCCCTGCATGATCGGCAGGCGCACCCCGAACCGCCAGAAGCCCACGCACTGGATGAGCGTCGCGACGCCGCACAGCAGCAGGTCCGCCGTGATCAGGTAGGCCAGGTCCGCGGGCGGCAGCCCCATCGCGCCGCCGACGATCAGCGGGACGGCCACGGCGCCCGCGTACATGGCGAGGACGTGCTGCAGGCCGAAGGCGGCGAGTCGGCGGACGGGTGGCACTTCGTCGACGGGATGCACGGGAACGGTGGTGGCCATGGGCACTCCAGAACGGCGACGGGCAGGGGACGCGGAACGCTGCGGGCACCGGCGTGGCGGGGCCGGAGGCCCGGGCGGTGCGGGCTGGAGGAGACAGTAAGCGCCTTAAACAGTTTGTTGATTTCGTCTGTGTTGCCGAGAGGTGTCATGCCCGAGGGGCGCGTCCGGGACTCCGCCGCGGGCGCTCCGCCACCGGCTGCCGGCCGGCCGGCGATCGGTCGACGGCCGGTTGACGGCCGGTCAACGACCGGACGACGGCGGCGGAGGCGCCGTCACGCGGTGCGTGCCACGCGAGCTGCGATGCGTACACCGGGCGCCGCCGGGACGCCTTGGGACGTGACGGCGTCGGTCACGGCGCCGTGGGTCGTGACGGCGTGGGTCGTGACGGCGTGGGTCGTGGTGCTGTGGGTCGTGACGGCGTCGGTCACGGCGCCGTGGGTCGTGACGGCGTGGGTCGTGGTGCTGTGGGTCGTGACGGCGTCGGTCACGGCGCCGTGGGTCGTGGTGCTGCGGATCGCGGGTCGCGGGTCGCAGTGTCGCGGGTCGCGATGCGCGTCACGCGTTCCCCGCCCGCGCCGCCGCCAGCAGCGACGCCCAGTCGGGCAGCTTGACCACGCCCCGCCCGAGCGAGGCGCCCAGCTCCGCCTCCGCCCGCTCGATCGCCTGCCATCCGGTCCACCCGACCGGCGCGACCCCGTCCGCGCGCAGCCCCGCGAGCGGGTCGCCGGGCAGGGCCCGCCGCATGAGCGCGGGCGCGTCCTCCAGCAGGGACGCGACGGTCTCCTTCGCGCACGGGCGGTTGGTGCCGATGACGCCCGTCGGGCCCCGTTTGATCCAGCCCGCGACGTACTCGCCGGGGGCGACCGCGCCGCCCCGCAGGACGCGTCCCGCGGCGTGCGGCACCGTGCCGTGCCCGGCGTCGAAGGGAAGCCCGTCCAGCGGGACCCCCCGGTAGCCGACCGAGCGCAGCACCAGCTGCGCCTCGACCTCCTCGTACCGTCCCGTGCCCCGCACCCCGCCGCTCCCGTCCGGCGCCGTCCGCTCGAAGCGCGCCGAGCCGACCCGTCCGCCGTCCGCGAGCAGCTCCACCGGGCGCAGGAAGAACCGCAGCCGGATGCGGCGTGAGGCGGCCGGCCGCGCCGGCCGCCCGGCCCACGCCCGCAGCACCTCGACGTTGCGGCGCTGTGCGGCGGGCAGGCCGGAGGGGTCGGTGTACGCCGGGTCCAGCGCCAGTTCGCCGGGGTCCACGATGACGTCGGTGTCCGGGAGGGTGCCCAGTTCGCGCAGCTCCTTCGTGGTGAAGCGGGCCTGGGAGGGCCCGCGCCTGCCCACCATCAGGATCTCGCGCACCCGGCTGCCGGCCAGGGCGTCCAGGGCCGCCTGCGGCATGTCGGTGGGGCTCAGCTCCGTACTGCCGCGGGCGAGGATGCGGGTGACGTCCAGGGCGACGTTGCCGGCGCCGACGACCACGGCCGTCCGCGCGTCCGGGACGAAACCGTCGGGCGGCGCGTCCGGGTGCGCGCTGTACCAGGACACGAACTCGGTCGCCGAGCGGCTGCCGGGCAGGTCCTCGCCGGGGATCCCGAGGCGCCGGTCGGCGGCGGCGCCCACGCAGTACACGACCGCGTGGTAGAGCGCGCGCAGCCGGGCGGCGGGCACGCCGCCGGGGCCGCCGACCTGGACGCCGCCGAGGAAGCGCACCCGCTCGTGCTCCAGTACCGCCCGCAGGGTGTCCTGCAGCGACTTGATCTTCTCGTGGTCGGGGGCCACGCCGTAGCGCACCAGGCCGTACGGGCAGGGCAGCCGGTCCAGGACGTCCACCCGGACCCCGGGCACCAGGCTCTGCCCGACGAGGCTCTGCGCGGTGTAGACCCCGCTCGGCCCCGAACCGACGACGGCGACATGCAGCACGGCGGAACTCCTTGACCGAGGGATGCGAGGAGTCGCTCCTGGCCCCAGCATCGCACCGTGCGGTGCGCCGGGGGAGGGGGAAGACCGCCGGACGGCCGAAGTCCGGAAGCGGACGCGAACGGAACGCGCCGCCCCGCGGACGCGGCCGGGGAACGCTTCCGCCGCCCCGGTGGCCAGGAGCACGCACCCGCCCCCGGCGTCCGCCTAGGTCATGTCGCGCATCTTCGTGATCTCCACTGTCTGCTGGGAGATCACGTCGTCGGCCATCTCGCCGATCTGGATGTTGTTGCCCTGGGCGAGCACGTCCGTGGCCATGGCGATGGCGCCGTCGTGGTGGGTGATCATCAGCTTCAGGAAGAGCTCGTCGAACGCCTCGCCCTTCGCGGCGCGCAACTTCTTCAGCTGCGCCTGCGTGGCCATCCCGGGCATCGCCGCGTGGTCGTGGCCCGTCCGTGCGTCCCGCTCGCCGCCGTCGTGGTTCTTCAGCCAGCCGCGCATGGCCTCGATCTCCGGGCCCTGAGCGGCCGAGATCCGTTCGGCGAGCCGCTTGAGCCGCGAGGACTCCGCCCGGTCCGGAACCAGCGCGGTCATCTCCACGGCCTGCGTGTGGTGCTCGATCATCATGCGGGCGTAGGAGAAGTCGGCGGAGTTGGGCGAGTCGTCCTCCGCGCGGTGCTCCGCGGCCTCCTGGGCGGAGAGGGTCTCGGCCGCCTCGCCGGGCTTCCCGGGGGCGATCACCGAGGGGCCCGTGCCCTCGGCCCCGGCGCCGTCGTCGTCCGGCCCGGAGCAGCCCGCGAGCGCCAGCGCGGCGCAGGCCGCGACCACGAGCGCGCGCACGGACGGACGGAGAGACACCACGGCAACCTCCTGGTTGGGGTACACGGACCGGTGGACACCTCGTGAGTGCCGGGAACCGTCCTAGCACGTCTCCGTGCTCGGGTGATCGGAAACTTTCATTACGAGTACGTTGCCACCTGTTGATCTGTCCATGATGACGACGATACTGCGTGGTGCCTGAACCGTTCATCTGCGAACGGCGGCAAGGGAGGACGCAGTGACCCTGTTGAACATTTCCCGAACGCGGCGCAGACGCCTGGGAGTCGCCGCCACGGCGGCGGGACTCCTGGCCGCGCTGCTGACGGCCGGCCCGGCGGCCGCGACCCCCGACCCCGGGGACGCCCCCGCCGCGGAGAAGAAGGTCTCCAGGTCGGCGCAGGCCGAGGCCAAGGAGGCGATAGCCGGCGGCGACATCCCCGCGCAGGACGAGGTCGTCCACTCGGACAACATCGAGCACCTGACCAACATCCCCAAGGACGTGCTCCCGGGCACCAACTCGGACCTGGCCTTCCAGGGCAGGTACGCCTTCGCCGGCAACTACGACGGTTTCCGCATCTTCGACATCAGCAACCCGAAGAAGCCGAAGACGGTCTCCCAGGTGCTGTGTCCCGGATCGCAGAACGACATCTCCGTCTCCGGGAACCTGCTCTTCCTCTCCACCGACTCCTCGCGCAGCGACGACTCCTGCAACAGCACCACGCAGCCCGCGACCGAGAAGTCCTCCTGGGAGGGCATGAAGGTCTTCGACATCAGCGACAAGCGCAACCCCAAGTACGTCGCCGCCGTCGAGACCGCCTGCGGCTCCCACACCCACACGCTGGTGCCGGAGCGCAAGAACGTCTACGTCTACGTCTCCTCGTACTCGCCGAGCGCCGCGTTCCCCGACTGCCAGCCGCCGCACGACGGCATCTCCGTCATCAAGGTGCCGCGCAAGGCCCCGCAGAAGGCGGCGGTCGTGAACTTCCCGGTGCTCTTCCCCGGTGAGGGCGCGGACGGCGGCGGCAACCCGGGCGCGCCCACCAACCCGGGCGTGTCCAAGACCACCGGCTGCCACGACATCACCGTGCTGCCCTCCGAGGACCTCGCGGCCGGCGCCTGCATGGGCGACGGCATCCTGTTCTCCATCAAGGACCCGGAGCACCCGAAGGTCATCGACCGGGTCCAGGACAACGTCAACTTCGCGTTCTGGCACTCGGCGACCTTCAACCAGAAGGCGAACAAGGTCGTCTTCACCGACGAGCTGGGCGGCGGCGGCGCGGCCACCTGCAACGCGGCCACCGGCCCGGACCGCGGCGCCGACGGCATCTACGACATCGTCGGCAAGGGCGACAAGCGCAAGCTCGTCTTCCGCAGCTACTTCAAGATCCCGCGCCACCAGGCCGACACCGAGAACTGCGTCGCCCACAACGGCTCGCTGATCCCGGTCAAGGGCAAGGACCTCATGGTCCAGGCGTGGTACCAGGGCGGCGTCTCCGTCTGGGACTTCACCGACTCCGCCAGGCCCAAGGAGATCGCCTACTTCGAGCGCGGTCCGCTGAGCACCGAGTCCCTGGTCACCGGCGGCTCCTGGTCGGCGTACTACTACAACGGCCACATCTACTCGAACGACATCGCCAAGGGCTTCGACGTGCTGAAGCTCGACGACCGGCGCACCGACCCGGCCAAGAAGGTCCGCCTGGACGAGCTCAACGTCCAGACGCAGCCGGACTACTTCGACTGACGTCCGGACGCGGCCGGACTACTTCGACCGAACCGTCTCACCGGCGGCACGGCTCTCCGTCGCGAAGAACCGCGACAGATCACGGCCGTCCGCCGTCCCGCCGGGCGCCTCACGGGCGTCCGGCGGGACCCCCATCCCCCACTCCAGCCGGTAGCGCCTGAACAACTCGGCGCGCAGCACCGGCAGCGGCATGGGCACGCCCGGCACCAGGGCGGCGTAGACGGAGCCCATCAGCAGCGCCCGCAGCATCGGGTAGTCGGCTGCGTCCGCCGCGCCGTAGCGGGCCACGGTCTCGCTCAGCAGCTCCGCCAGCCGCTGCTGCTCCGCGCACTGCACGAACCCCTCGGCCTGCAGGATGCCCGCCATGTGCTGGCGCATCAGCACCGGATGGTCCCGGGCGAGCCCGAGGATCGCGTCGATGGCCCGCGCCATCCGCTCCCGCCCGTCGTCGGTGCGCGGCTCGCGTTCGAGCGCCTCCTCCAGAGTGCGGTGCATCAACCGGTGCACCGCCGACTGGAGCAACTGCCGCTTGCCCGGGAAGTAGTACGACACCAGGCCCCGTGCGGAACCCGCCCGGTCGGCGATGTCCGCGAGGGTCGTGGCCTCGTACCCCCGCTCTCCGACCAGCTCCAACGCCGCCTGCAGGAGCCGCTCCCGGGAGCGCCGCCGCAACTCTTCATTGACCGAGGCGCTTCGGGGGGACATCCTGTAACTCCTGCGTTGACTGGCTGCCAGCCAACTATACTCAGCGCAACCGGAACGCCCCCTGCCGGGTGAGCGTCCGGACTGCCGCCCGTCCCGGGCGACGCGGGGGATCGTCCGGGGCGGGCGGCCACCGTCCTGTTCCGCGGGCGTATCTGTCGCAGCACCGCGCCGGCCTCCTTAGAGTGGGGCCGAGGAGGCCTACGGACATGGACGAAGACCAGATCCTGACCGACATCTCGGCGATGGTCGAGGAGGAGCGCGAGCTGCGCGAGGCGCGGGCCGCGGGGAAGATCGACGGCACCACCGAGCACGAACGGCTCACGGAGCTGGAGCGCCGGCTCGACCAGTTCTGGGACCTGCTGCGCAGGCGGCGCGCGGCGTCCGAGTTCGGCGTGGACCCCGACACCGAGAGCGCCCGCCCGGTCTCGCAGGTCGAGAACTACAAGCAGTGACCGCCCGGGCCCGCGCCCGCCGCTGAGGGCGCGCGCTCAGCCGACCAGGTCGAGGACCGGCCGCAGACCGTCGGGCCGGTCCGCCACCGGCAGGTGGTCGACGAAGTGCACCCCGCAGCCCAGCACGGCGGCGCCGCCGTCCGCCCGCCGGTCGTCGCCCACCATCAGCGTCCGGCGCGGATCGGCGCCCAGCGCGTCGCAGGCGGCCGCGAAGAGGCGGGCGTCCGGCTTCTGCGTCCCGTGCTCGTACGACAGGACGTACGTGTCGACGTACCGGTCCAGGCTGTGCTCGCGGAAGACGGGCCGCAAATCCCAGCCGATGTTGCTCACCACGCCGATCGCCGTGCCGCGCTCCCGCAGGGTCGCGAGCACCTCGGCCGCGTCCGGGTAGGGGCGCCAGGCGGCCGGCGTCATGTGCCGCTCGTACAGCGCGTCGTGCAGCCGGGGATCGGGCAGTTCCACCTGGCGCGACAGGCCCGTGTAGGCGGCCCGGTGCAGCTCGGCGCTCCGGTCGCGGACGCCCCACACGGCGGCGACCTCCTCGGGCAGCCGCCGGGTCGGGAAGGACCCGCCCGGCAGGGCGCCGACCGCCTCCAGCGCGCCGGCGGCCCGCAGCACCTCCTCCTCCGCCAGGGCGACGCCGGTCTCGCCGAGCGCGGCCCGCAGCCAGGACTCGGTGGACTCGACGCGGAAGAGCGTCTCGGAGAAATCGAACAGTACGGCGATCACAGGGGGACCCTAGCGGGACCACCGGAGGGCGCGCCGCCGGTTCGGCGCGATCGGCGGGCCGGTGCGCGCGGGGCCGGCGGGGCGTCTCAGCCCTGCGCGGCGGACGGGCGGGACGGACCCCACCGGTGGTACGTGAGCACGGCCAGGGCCACCATCAGCCCCCCGAGCAGCCAGCCGCCGAGCACGTCCGTGGGCCAGTGGACGCCCAGCCAGACCCGGGTGAGGCCGACGCCGAGGGCCGACACCACCGCCAGTACCCGCACGGCGGCGCGCAGGGCCCGGACGGACGAGTGCAGGCGCACGATCCAGACCAGGAGGCCGCCGGCCAGTGCGGCGGTCATCGCGTGGCCCGAGGGGAACGCCGCGAAGTGCGCGGAGTCCACCGGGTCCGGCCACACCGGGCGCTCCCGGCCGACCGCCGCCTTCAGCACCTGCTGGAGGGCCGAGCCGAGCAGACAGGTGGCCGCCACCCACAGCGCGAGCCACCAGGCGGTGTGCCGCCACACCAGCCACACCGCCGCCACGGCGCACAGCGCGCGCATCGTCCAGGGGTCCCACACCCAGTCGGTGAGGACGCGGAAGACCTGGGTGACGCCGGACTCCTCGACCGCCCAGCGGTGCGTGGTGCGCGCGATGTCGCCGTCGAGGGCGATCAGCGGCTCCCAGGGGAGCACCACCAGGACGAGCAGCAGGAGGGAACAGGCGCCGAGGGCCGCCGAGGCGCGCACGGCGGTACCGGGGCCGGGCCGTCGGCCGAGGGGCGGGGCGTCCACGCGTGACGAGTGCATACGACGATCCTCGCCCAACCCGGGGGAACGAAACGAACACGAGCGGGTGGACGCCGGGTGAACGGGACGGCCGCACGCCTCACGCGGCGCGCTTCCCCTGTGCCGGGTCCGGCGCCGGCCCTAGCCCAGCGCGCGCAGTGCGGGTACGAACGTCACGAGCAGCGGGACGACCGGCACCAGCGCGGCGGCCGCGGTGAGCCGCAGGCGGCGGGCGGCCGTGAGGCGGTCCGGGGGAGTGAGCAGCCGGTCGACCCGCTGTCCGACGAGGGCCCGCGGGGTGGGGCAGGGGCCGAACACGCCCCGGTCCTCGTTGAGTTCGACCAGGGCCAGCGCGGTCGTCAGGCGGCCGAAGCGGCGGGAGGCCATGTCGTCGGCGGCGAGTTCGACCAGGCGGTGCATCTCGTCGCGGAACGCGGCGAAGACCGGCACCTGCGGGAAGCCGTTGGCCAGCGCGGCCGAGCAGTGCAGCAGCCAGTCGTGGCGGGCCCGTGCGTGCCCCTTCTCGTGGGCGAGCACCGCGTCCAGCTGGCGGCCGTCCAGGCGGCGCAGCGCGGCGGTGGTGACGACGAGCCGGGGCGAGGGGCCGGGCAGCCACCAGGCGTCGGGGCGGTCGCCCTCCAGGACGACGAGCCGGCCGCCGCCGGGCTCCTCGCCGGGCAACAGCGGCGCGCGCACGAGCAGTTCGGCCCGCCGCCGCCCGCGCCGCACCCGGGCCCTGACGATCTCCCGCAGCAGCATCGCGCCGGTCCACAGGCCGCCGCAGGCGAGCGCCACGGCGGTGGCCGCGGCCCACGGTCCCGAGCCCGCGAGCGCGTAGGCGTCCACCACGCCGTGCGGCGCGGGCGCGAAGACGTGGCCCCGTACCGCCTGCCAGGCGGCGGCCGCGCTGAGCGTCATCGACAGGGCGCAGCACAGCAGGACGGCCGCCACCGCGCACTGCCACACCCACAGGGCGACCACCGGTTCACGGTCCGGCCAGTCCGCACGGGAGAGCAGCCGCGGAGCGGCGAAGGCGACCAGGGCACCGAGCAGCAGCAGCGCTGCGGGGACCATCATGGGAGCAGCCTATGAGCCACGCACCGCGCGGCGAACGGGCCGCGGCGGCAAAGTGACGCAGACCACGGTTTCGTACGCCCCTCCGCCGGGCCGGTGCTCACCCGGGCCGGCCGGTCGCCGGTTCCCGGCCGGGTCCCCGCCCCGGACACCTCAGAGAGTGAGCAGCATCGCGACCATCGCGATGCCCATGGACAGCCGGCAGGCCTGCGCCAGCTCCGGGCGGTCGCCCCAGCCGGCCGCCGGGGTGCCTCCGTCCGCCCCGGCCGCGACGGCGGCCGGCACCAGCCGGGTCCCGGACCACAGGACGTACCCGGCGAAGTAGAGCAGCAGCGCGCCCGTCAGCGGCGCGCTTCCGGTGTGGGTGCCGGTGGCCATCGGCACCGCCATGTGGACCATGGCGAGGGAGCCCACGAGGTGGTGCAGGTGGTGCCGCGGATCGGCGCGCACCGTCCACAGGGAGCGCAGCGCCGCCGCGGCGAAGACGGCCGCGCACAGGGCCCAGGCCCAGCGCGGCGGCGCCAGGACCGCGGCGGGCACGGCCATGGCCGCCATGCCGAACCCCATGACCGCCTCGGCGCCCGCCGTGCGGCGCTGCTCCGCCACGCTGCTGCGCAGCCGCAGCAGGCAGTAGGCCCCGGTCAGCGCGCACAGCGCGACGAGCAGCCAGCCGGACGAAGCCGGTCCGTGCACCGCCCACCTCCTCGATCGACGTCCGGCGTACCGGATCCGGACTGGGCATGCCCGAGCGGATCGGCGCGCAAGCGAGCGCACGGGGGTACTCGGGGAGCGTGCGGGGAGCGAGGAGAGCGTCGCGCGGTTATTTCACGAGTAAAACACCTGCTAAACTTTACCGATATGAGCAGTACGCCGCCTTCCCCCCGAACCCGTCGAGACCGCAGATCACCCGGGGCGCGCCCCCTGCCGCCACTCTCCCGCGTACTGCGCCTCGGCCGCCCGTCCGACATCTGGTTCAAGCCCGCGCTGAGCGTGGTCGTCGCGGTCCTCCCGCCGAACCTGACGCTCATGGCGCTCGGCCGCCTCGACCTCGCGATGTACACGATGGCGGGCTCGCTCTGCGCCCTCTACGCCCACCAGCTGCCCTACGCCGCCCGGGCCCGCGCCCTGGCCTGGGTCGTGCTCGGCATGCTCTCCGGAGTCGCCGTCGCGCTGGTCACGGCGTCGCTCACGGACTCCGCCGCGGTCCTGGTCCTGGTCGGCGCGCTCCTCGCCGCCGCGCAGAAGACGCTCACGGACGCGACCCGGATCGGCCCGCCCGGACCGGTGATCTTCGCGTTCATCAGCTCCGCCTCCCTCTTCGTGCCGCAGACGCTCGGCCAGGTGCCCGCGCACCTCGGCCTGGCCGCCGCGGCGGGCGTGTGGGCGTGGCTCGTCGGCATGGCGCCGGGACTGGTGCGCCCGCACGGCCCGGAGCGCCGGGCGACCGCCCGCGCCCTGCACGCCGCCGCCGCGTACGCGCGCACGCGCGGCACGGAGGAGGGGCACGAGGCCGCCCGCGCCGCCGCGGCCGCCGCCGTGCACGCCGCCTGGCAGACCCTGCTGGCCACCGGCGCCCGCTCGGAGCCGCGCCGGGCCCTCGAACGGCTCGTCGTCCGCGCCGAGGTCGCGCTCGCCGCGCCCACCGACACCGATCACGCACTCCTGCGCACCTGGGCCCGCGACCTGCGCGGCAACGGCCCCGTCCCGGCCGTCGCGCCGCTGCCCGCGGACGACGAGCTGCTCGGCGTCGAGGCCGAGCTGGCAGAACCGCGCACGCCGCTGCTCCGCAGGCTCGGCCCGCTGTGGCCCCTCGCCCTGCGCACCGCGCTCGGCTGCGCGCTGGCCGGCTGGGCCTCGCTCGCGCTCGGCGTCGGCCGCCCGTACTGGGCGCTGGTCACCGCCGCCTCGCTCTACCAGGCCAACATCGCCTCGACCTGGAGCCGCGCCGTGCAGCGCGTCGTCGGCAACGTGCTCGGCGTCCTGCTCTTCGCGGCGGTCGCGCCGCTCGCCCACCTCGGCCAGGCGGCCCTCGTGCTGTGCTGCGTCGCCTTCAACTTCGGCGCCGAGGCGCTGATCGCCCGCAACTACTGGCTCGGCAGCGTCTGCGTGACCCCGATGGCCCTGCTGATCACGGAGTTCACCGGCTACACGGAGCCGGGCGGGCTGATGGCCGACCGCGTCGTCGACACCCTCGTCGGGGCGCTGGTCGGCTTCGTCGCGGCCGTCGCCGTCACCAACCGGCGCGCCGGCGACCGGGTCGGGGCGGCCCTCGACACCGTGGAGCGGGCGCGCGAGCGGGCCGCGCGCGTCCTGGCCGCGCGGCACCCCGAGCCCGGCGCCCTGGAGTCCGCCCGCCGCGCTCTGACCGCCGCCCTGGTCGACCTGCGCGCCACCGTCGACGCCGCGGCGGGCGAGTGGTGGCAGCGCGCCCTGCCGCAGGAGCGGGTCGTCGCCGCCGAGCAGTCCGGACACCGTACGCTCGCGGCGACGGTACGACGGCAGCAGGGACCACGCACCTCGGAGGGCACACCGGCATGACGGCAGCGAACGGGCGGACGGCGGCGGGCGCGGCGGACGGCGCGACCGGGCGGGCGGCCGCCCGCGGGGACACGGTCGCCGCGGTCGTACGGCAGTGGCGGTCCGTCCACCCCGAACTCGACACCGCCCCGATGGAGATCATCGGCCGCATCAACCGCTGCGCCGCGCTGCTGCAGCAGGCCGAGGACGCCCCGCTGCGCCGCGCCGGGCTGACCCGCGCCGAGTTCGACCTGCTGGGCGCCCTGCGCCGGACCGGCCACGAGCTGACCCCCGGCGACCTGGCCCGCGAGACCTTCTCCTCGGGAGCGGCGGTCACCAAGCGGCTCAAGCAGCTCACCGAGCGGGGGCTGGCCGAGCGGCGCGGCGACACCCGCGACCGGCGCGTCGCCCACGTCCGGCTCACCGACGCGGGGCGCGACCTCGTGGACGCGATCCTGCCCGAGCAGCTGGCCTACGAGACGGCCGTACTGGAAGGTCTCGGCGGCGCGGGGCGGGACGACCTCGCCGCGCTGCTGGGGGACCTGCTCGTCCAGCTGGAGGGGCGGCTGGGCGTGGCGCGGGCCTGAGCCCGGGGGAGCGGGACGCGGCGGGCGCCCCGGCGCCCGCCGCGCCGTCGGTCAGCTCAGGAGCGGATGGTTGCCGACGGGGCCCACCGGGTGCAGCAGGCGCGGCTGCGCCGGGGACGGCGTCCGGGCCGGTGCCGGGGCCGGCCCGGCGACCGGCGCCGCGGACGGGAACGCCTCGTCCCACCAGTCGGTGCTGCCCTCCTCGGCGCAGCGCAGCAGGATGCCCTCGCGCAGCCCCCAGGGGCAGACGGTCACCTCGTCGATGTCCATCAGCTTCATGGAGGTGTGCGCGACGATCGCCCCGGCGAGCGAGGAGGCGGCCCGGGCCGGGGAGATGCCGGGCAGGGAGGAGCGCTCGGCCGCGGGCAGCGCCGCCAGCCGGTCGACGGCCCGGCGCAGGTCGGAGCGGGTCATGGCGCGCGGCGCGAACGGCCCCTCGCGTCCCGGCGCCGCACCGCACAGCCGTGCCAGCTGCTGGAACACCCGCGAGGTCGCCACCGTCGTACGCGGGGACTCCCAGCGGATCCGGGCCGCGACGTCCCGCAGCTGGTGGCGCACGTGGCGGCGCAGCGCCTTGATCCGCTCCTGCGAGGGCGGGTCCTGGTCGTGGAAGTACTCGCGGGTGAGGTGGCCGGCGCCGAGCGGCAGCGAGAGGGCGAGGTCGGGCAGCCGGGTGCGGCCGAAGGCCACCTCGAAGCAGCCGCCGCCGATGTCCAGCATCGCCATGGGGCCCGCCCGCCAGCCCATCCAGCGCCGTGCGGCGAGGAACGTCAGTTCCGCGTCCACCTCGCCGGGCAGCACGTGCAGCGGGACGCCGGTGCGCACCTCGACCTCGCGCAGGACCTCCTGCCGGTTCGGAGCGTCGCGCACGATGGCCGTCGCGAACGCGAAAGGACGCCGCACACCCCAGCGCGCGGCCTCCCGGCGCGCGTCCTCCACCGCGGCGGCGAGCCGCTCCACCTGCTCCGTGGGCAGCTCGCCGCCGCGGTCGACGTACCGGGACAGCCGCAGCCGCCGCTTGGCGGTGTGCAGGGGCAAGGGAACGGAACCGTCCGTCTCGGCGATCACCAGACGTACCGTGTTGGACCCCACGTCGAGTACACCCATCCGCATTCCGGGCCAGTACCCAGGTGAACGGCTGCTATACCGCGCACCACATCGTGGTGAGGCGGGCCTGCGGGAAGCGTGATGTTAAATCACCCATTTTGTGGCATTTTGTTAGTTTCGGGAAGCCTCATGGGGTACTCGGCGCCCATGAACACCATCGGCATGGAATTGGCCGCACTGCAGGGCGTGATGGGCGGGGCCGTCCCCTTCTTCCTGGGACTCGTGGTCGTCCTGGTGCTGCTGGGCGCGTTCTGGCTGGGCATGCGGGTGCGCAGGCGGGAGCCCGCGACGCCGACCCCGGAGGAGCAGCCGAAGCTGCCCGAGGGCGGACCCGTCGTGGAGGAGATCGAGATGCGCGAGGCGGACGAGATGCCGACCGACGGCGGCTGTCTCACCCCGCACGAGATGCCCGCCTCGGGCAACAGGTCCACGCGCCGCGCCGCGGACCAGACGCCGCTCAAGTGGAACCGCAACAGCAGCGGCGGCTTCGGCAGCGGCGGCCCCGGCCACACCTGAGGCGGACGCGCGCGGCCCGCGGCCGCACGGCGCCGCGCCGCCCGCGCCGGGCACCGGGCGCCGAATACGAGGACGGCGTACCCCTCGCACCGTGCGAGGGGTACGCCGTCCAGGGCTGTCCGCAGGCGCCCGTCCGGGGCTGTCCGCAGGCGCGCCTAGGAGTTCTGCTCCTCCTGGAACCGCACCTCGTCCGAGGCGACGATCTCGGCCCCCATGTTGCGCTCCATCATCCGCAGCGCGGCGTCCGCCAGGTCGGCGTGGATGTGGGCCACCGCGTCCCTGGGGATCGTGACGTCGAGGTGCCGGATGTGGGCGTCCAGCGCCGAGTAGAGGATGCACTGCTCGGTGACCTGGCCGCACAGGACGACGTGACCGATCTCCAGCTGGGCGAGGAGATAGGTGAGCGGGGTCTCGAAGAAGATCGAGTGCCGCGCCTTCACGACGAACATCGACTCGTCGTCGGGCGCCACGGGCTCCACCAGTTCGGGACGGGATCCGGACAGGGCCTTCTCCAGGATCTCGCCGTGGTGCGAGCGCCACTGCCCGAAGTTGTCGTTGACGTAGATCACCGGGATCCCCGCCTTGCGGGCGTTCTCCATCAGGTGCACCACCGAGGGCAGGGCCTCGCGCACCGACGGGATCAGGTGCTCGGCGTCCGGGTGGTCATAGGTGTTGATCATGTCCACGATGATCAGAGCGGTCTTGGTGTTCCCCATGGGAAACGAGGTTCCACTTGTGCGGCTTTTGGAACTCGGCCCCTTGAGTGAGAACCGCCGATCATCGACGACCCGGCGGCGGAAGGAGGTCTCCGTGCGGCTGCGAACCAGTGATCCCCGCAAACCCGGACTCCGGCGCGTGCGGCACGGCCGCGGCTTTCGCTATCTCGACGCGGACGGCCGGACCGTCACCGACAGCGAGCAGCTCGCGCGGCTGAAGGCCCTGGTCATCCCGCCCGCCTGGACGGACGTATGGATCTGCCCCTGGCCCAACGGCCATCTGCAGGCGACCGGCAAGGACGCCGCGGGCCGTTGCCAGTACCTCTACCACGAGGTCTTCCGCGCCCAGCAGGAGGCGGCCAAGCACGAGCACGTGCGCGAGGTGGCCGCGGCCCTGCCCGTCCTGCGCGAGCGGGTCGCCGCCGACCTGGACGGGCGCGGCCTGACCCGGGACCGCGTCCTGGCCTGCGCCGTACGCCTGCTGGACCTGGGTTTCTTCCGCATCGGCAGCGAGAGCTACGCGCGCGACAACCAGACCTACGGACTGGTGACGATGTTGCGCGAGCACGTGACCTGCGGGCGGGGGGAGCTGAGCTTCGACTACCCGGCCAAGCACGGCAAGCAGCAGTCGCGGGCCCTGGTCGACGAGGCGGCGTTCGCCACCGTGCGGGCGCTGGTGCGCCGCCGGGGCGGCGGCGACCGGCTCTTCGAGTACTGGGAGGGGCAGCGCTGGCACGAGGTGCACAGCGAGGACCTGAACGACTGCCTGCGCCGGCTGTCCGGCGTCGAGATCACCGCCAAGGACTTCCGGACCTGGCACGCCACCGTGCTGGCCGCGGTGGGCCTGGCGGTGTCCGCGCGGATGGCGGGCGAGTCCCAGGCGGCCAGGAAGCGGGCCGTGGCCCGCGTGGTCCGCGAGGTCAGCCACTACCTCGGCAACACCCCGGCGGTGTGCCGCGCCTCCTACATCAACCCCAAGGTCGTCGAACTCTTCGAGGAGGGCGTCACCATCGACGACACCCTCCACCGGCTGGGGGAGGGCGCGCAGTTCGGCCACCCCGCGACCCAGGGGGCCGTCGAGGAGGCCGTGCGCGAGCTCCTCGCGTGAGCCGGCCGGCCGGCTGCGGTCGGGCCCGGGGTCCCGCGCGTCCCGGAGGAGTGGAGCCGCGTGCAGGGGGCACCCGTGCGACCGGCGTGGTCCGCCGTGCACGTTTTGCCCACCGGTGAGCGGCTACAAGGGACGCATGGCGCAAATCGGATACACGATGATGACCGAACAGGCGGGCCCCCGGGAGCTCGTGGAGCACGTGGTGGCCGCGGAGCGGGCCGGGTTCGACTTCTCCGTCACCTCCGACCACTACTTCCCCTGGCTCGACGAGCAGGGCCACGCCCCCTACGCGTGGAGCGTCCTCGGCGCCGCCGCGCAGGCCACCTCCACGATCCCGCTGATGACGTACGTGACCTGCCCGACGGTCCGCTACCACCCGGCGGTCGTGGCGCAGAAGGCGGCCACCGTGCAACTGCTCTCGCAGGGCCGCTTCCGGCTCGGCCTCGGCTCCGGCGAGCGCCTCAACGAGCACGTGGTCGGCGAGGGCTGGCCCGCCGCGCACGTCCGCCAGGAGATGCTGGTGGAGGCCGTGGAGATCATCCGCGACCTCTTCTCCGGGAAGAGCGTCAACCACCACGGCGCGCACTTCGACGTCGAGAACGCCAAGCTGTACGACCTGCCGGAGCAGGCCCCGCCCATCGGCATCGCCGTCTCGGGGCCGTCCTCCTGCGAGATCGCGGGCCGCCTGGCCGACCTGGTCATCGCCACCGAGCCCAGGAGCGAGCTGATCGAGGCCTTCGAGCGGCACGGCGGCGCCGGCAAGCCGCGGGTGGGCCAGATCCCCGTCTGCTACGACCCCGACCGGGACGCCGCGATCGCCCGCGCGCACGAGCAGTTCCGCTGGTTCGCCGGCGGCTGGCCCGTCAACGCCGAGCTGCCCAACCCGGAGGGCTTCGCCGCCGCCACCCGGTTCGTCCGCCCCGAGGACGTCGCCGAGTCCATCCCGTGCGGCGACGACGTCGAGACCTTCGTCGAGGCCGTCCGCCCGTACGCGGAGGCCGGGTTCACGGAGATCGCCCTCGTCCAGGTCGGCGGCGACCACCAGCTGCCCTTCATCGAGTGGGCGCAGCACAAGCTCCTGCCCGAGCTGAAGAACCTCTGAACGCACCGCGTCTGACCTGACGAAAGGACCGGACATGCCCGTCGCCGAGTACTGCTGCACCGTCCTGGACTGCCCCGACCCCGAGGCCCTGGCCCGCTTCTACGCGGGTGTGCTGGGCGGAGAGGTCAAGGAGGGCGACGGCGAGGAGTGGTACAACCTGAACGCGCCCGGTGGCCACCGCATCTCCTTCCAGCGCGTCCCGGACCACCGCCCGCCGGAGTGGCCGCGGGCCGACCGGAACTCGCAACAGGCCCACCTCGACCTCCTCGTGACCGACATCGAGGCCGCGCAGGCCGAGGTGCTCGCCCTGGGCGCCACGCCGCTCGACCTGGACGACGACGGCGGCGAGCGCGACTTCCGCGTGTACGCGGACCCGGCGGGCCACCCCTTCTGCCTCTGCCGCGCCTGACGCGGCGACGCCCGTCCCGGCCCGCCCCGTGCGCCGCACAGGCACGGGGCGGGCCCCGCTTCCCACGCGTCCGCCTCAGGGCCGGCAGCGCAGCGGGTGGTCCTCCGGCACCTCCACGACGGCGATCTCCGTGCCGTCCGGGTCGGTGATCCACATCTCGACCAGCCCCCACGGCTCCCTGACCGGCGGCCGCTTCACGGTGACCCCGCGCTCCAGCAGCTCCTCGTGCGCCGCGTGCGCGTCCGCCACCTGGATCCACAGCCTCACCGCGGGCGACGGCGGCTCCTGCGCGCGGCCCGAGACCTCCAGGAAGCCGCCGCCGAGGAAGTAGACGGTGCCGCGTTCGGGCCCGGTGCCGAACTCGCGGTAGACGGCGAGTCCCAGCTGCTCGCCGTAGAAGGCGCGGGACCGCTCGGGATCGGTGGGCCGCAGCAGGACGCGGCTGCTCAGTACGTGAACCATGCGGTCGCACCCTACTAGTGCCTGTCGTCGGACTCCCTTCCGCCCCGCGGCGCCATGCACCCCCTCTCGCCGCACCGGGCGACGACCCAAGTACGTCCCGGTACGAGGGCCGACACCCGGCGCCCCGAGAGCACGCACCTGACGCCGCAGGGCCCGCCCTCCGGGGACGAAGGGAAGTGCGACGACAGGCCCTGGCACAGGGGCGCGGGTTAGGCTCAGCGCGCACCCAGCCGCGCCGAGACCGGAGAACGCCCATGGAGACCGCCGCCACCGACCTGATCTTTCGCGACGCCACGGAGGCCGACGTGGACGCGCTCGTCGCGCTGATCGAGTCGGCGTACCGCGGGGAGGCCAGCCGGGCGGGCTGGACCACCGAGGCGGACATCCTGGAGGGGCAGCGGACCGACCCCGAAGGCGTGCGCGCGGTCGTCGAGGCGCCGGACAGCCGGCTGCTCACGGTCGAGCGCGGGGGCGCGATCGTCGCCTGCTGCCAGCTGGAGCACCGCGGCGACCACGCCTACTTCGGGATGTTCGCGGTCAGCCCCGCCCTGCAGGGCGCGGGACTGGGCAGGACGATCATCGCGGAGGCGGAGCGGACCGCCCGCCGTACCTGGGGCGTGCGCGCGATGCACATGACGGTGATCTCGGCCCGCGAGGACCTGATCGCCTGGTACGAGCGGCGCGGTTACCGCCGTACGGGACAGATGTCGCCCTTCCCGTACGGCGACGAGCGCTTCGGCGTTCCGCTCCGCCCGGACCTGGAGTTCGAGCTGCTGGTGAAGGAGCTGGCGGACTGACCCGGATCAGGCCGTGAAGCGGCCCGTGCGCTTGATCTCGGGGTAGTCCGTGGTGGCGCCGTCCAGGCCCAGGGCGCGCACCAGGCGCAGATGGTCCTGCGTGTTGACCACCCAGCCGATGATCCGCAGGTCGGCCTTGCGCGCGTGCTCGACGATCTCCATCGTCAGCCTGCGGATGTTGAGCACCAGGGAGCCCGCGCCGACCGCCGTGGCGCGCTCGACGACATCCGTGCCGTAGCGGCTGGCGACCAGCGCGGTGCGCACGCCCGGCACCAGGCGCGCGATCTCGGCGAGCGCCGCGTCGTGGAACGAGAGGACCTCCACGCGCCCGACCAGGTCCCGCCGGTGCATGACGTCGGCCAGCGCGCGGGCCGCCGTGACGTCCTTGATCTCGGCCTGGAGCGGCGCGTCGACGGCGTCCAGGACCTCCTCGAAGACGGGGACGCGCTCGCCCCGGCCCGCGTCGAGACCGCGCAGCTCGGCAAGGGTCTTCTCGGCGACGGGGCCCGTGCCGTCCGTCGTGCGGTCCACGACGGCGTCGTGCATGACCACGAGTGCGCCGTCCTTGCTCAGGTGCAGATCGAGTTCGATCACGTCGAGGCCCGCCTGCTGGGCGGCGACGAAGGAACGCAGGGTGTTCTCGGGTTCGACACCCATGACTCCGCGATGACCGATGGTGAGGAAGTTCAAGACTGACTCCGCTTCCGTCGACGGCGGCTCGGCTCGCCGCGCGCGACCCGTCCCTTACCCGCGCGGCAAGCCCGCAGCCTAATGGCCCCGCTCCGTCCCAGGACCGGTCCGGATCCGGCGAATGGCGCGTTCGCGCCGGGGAGTTCGCGCCGCGTGCGACCGGCGCGGATCACTCCGCCGTGGGCGAGTCCGCCCGGCGTTGACCCGGCGTCCCCGGGCCGCCGGCCCCGGGCGCCGCGGGGGGCGGCGTGACGGGGCGGACCCGAGCGGCGGCTCGATACCCAGGATGTTGGGAATCCAACCGTCCAACCGGTGGGTGACAGGAAAAACACCGGCACAAGTGGAGATGGGCAGGATGATTTCCCGTGCTTCCTCTTGCTGGCGGCAGTCGGTCACGCCTACGGTGTCCTCACGCGAGGTTCTCCCGTGGAGGATGGGTCATGACGGAAATTCTTGTGCAGTCACGCACGGAGGAACAGATTTCTCCCGGAAGCAGGGTGATCGAGCACCCGGCGTGGCCCGTGCTCAAGGACGCCGTGGAGCGGATCCGGCCATGGCAGTCCAAGGACGGTTCGATCGATCTCGCGGCCGAGGGCGCCCCGGACGCCGCCGAGGTGCGGGAGGCCGTGCGCGAGGCCGTGGCCGCCGTCGAGCGGCTGTCGCCCCTGCTGCCGCACGACGCCGCCTACCACCGGGCGCTCGTGGAGGACCTGACCCGCTGGGCGGACGGGGGCTTCGCGGTGCCCGACTTCCTCGACTCGCTGCTGGCCTTCCAGCCCGCCGCGCACCGCGAGGACGGCCTGCAGCACCTGGTCGTCTTCCCGATGTACACGCAGAACGGCAACCCCGACCGCAATCTGGAGGCGGTCGTGCTGCGCATGGTCTGGCCCCACTGGCTGGCCGAGCTGGAGCGCACCCGCTACGACAACCCGCTGTTCTGCGGCATCACCTTCGAGGACTTCACCTCCGGCTACGACACCAACTCCGCCGTCCTCTTCCCGGAGACCGTCGCCGTGCGCGAGGCGCCGGAGCGGTTCTCCTGGGGCGGCATCTTCTGCGACCGCGAGGCCGCGCGCTTCCGCCGCGTCACCGCGGCCGCCGTGGACCTCCTCGGCGTCGACCTGCCCGACGACATCCGCGCGATGGTCGGCGACCAGGACCGCTGCCAGCAGGCGTTCGTGCTCTGGGACATGATCCACGACCGCACCCACAGCCACGGCGACCTGCCCTTCGACCCGTTCATGATCAAGCAGCGGCAGCCGTTCTGGATGTACGGCCTGGAGGAGCTGCGCTGCGACCTCACCGCCTTCCGCGAGGCGGTGCGCCTGGAGGCCGACGGGGTCCCGCAGGGGCGCGACGTGCAGTACGCGGTGCTCTTCGACCGGATGTTCCGCTTCCCGGTCACCGGCGAGCGCGTGCGCAACTACGACGGGCTCGGCGGCCAGCTCCTCTTCGCCTACCTCCACCGGCACGACGTGGTCCGCTGGACCGACAACACCCTGCGCATCGACTGGGAACGCGCCCCCGAGGTCACCAACCGGCTCTGCGGCGAGATCGAGAAGCTGTACCGCGACGGCATCGACCGCCCGAAGCTCGTCCACTGGTTCGCCGGCTACGAGCTGGTCTCCCGCTACCTCGCCCCGCACCCGGGCTCCCGCTGGGCCAAGGGCCCGGACGCCCTGGACCTGACGCTGCCGCCGCGCAAGCTCGTGGACGACGTGCTCCCGGACGAGTTCCCGCTCAGCATGTTCTACGAGGCGCTCGCCAAGAAGCTGAAGGGTGTGATCGCCTCCACGAAGGGGATCACCGCGCGGAGCGCCGCGTGAGCGCCCGTGCGGACGACGCCCGGGAGGCGACCATGGTGAACGACGGCGGCGACGGCCCCCTCGCGGGCGCGGTGATCGCGGTGGCCGGCGCGGGCGGCCCGGCCGGGAGGGCGGTGCTGCTGCGGCTGGCCGGGGCGGGCGCCACCGTGGTCGGCGCGGACGCCGACGCCGAACGGCTGGCGGAGGCCGTGGACGCGGCCCGCCAGGCCCACGGCGGCGCCACGGTCACCGGTGACACGGTCGACCTGCTCGACGCGAAGGCCACCCGCGACTGGGCGGCCCGCGTCGAGGAGGACCTCGGCCGCGTCGACGGACTCGTCCACCTCGTGGGCGGCTGGCGCGGTGGCCGCGACTTCGCCGGCACCGACCTCGCCGACTGGGACCTGCTGGAGAAGCTGCTGGTGCGCACCGTCCAGCACACCTCGCTGGCCTTCTTCGACGGGCTGCGGCGCAGCGACCGGGGGCGCTACCTGCTCGTCAGCGCCGCCGGGGCGAGCAGGCCCACCGCGGGCAACGCCGCGTACGCCGCCGCCAAGGCCGCCGCCGAGGCCTGGACGCTCGCCCTGGCCGACGCCTTCCGCAAGGACGGGGGCGACGACGGGCCGCGGGCCGCGGCTGCGATCCTGGTGGTGAAGGCGTTGGTGCACGACGCGATGCGCGCCGAGCGCCCCCACGCGAAGTTCGCGGGCTTCACGGACGTCACGGACCTCGCCGAGGCCGTCGTCGGCGTCTGGGAGCGGCCCGCCCCGGAAGTGAACGGAACCCGTCTGTGGCTGACCGAGAAGCCGTGAACCCACCGAAGACCGACGCCCGGCGTCACCACGACCCGGAGGTCCGCGGCTTCGCGAGCGACAACTACGCGGGGGTGCACCCCGAGGTCCTCGCCGCCCTGGCCCTGGCCAACGGCGGCCACCAGGTCTCGTACGGCGAGGACGACTACACCGGGCACCTGCAGCAGGTCGTGCGCAGCCACTTCGGCGCGACGGCCGAGGCGTTCCCCGTCTTCAACGGCACCGGCGCCAACGTCGTGGCGCTGCAGGCGCTGACCGACCGCTGGGGCGCGGTGATCTGCGCGGAGAGCGCGCACATCAACACCGACGAGGGCGGCGCGCCGGAGCAGGTGGCCGGCATCAAGCTGCTCACCGTGCCCACCCCGGACGGCAAGCTCACGCCCGACCTGATCGACCGGCAGGCGTACGGCTGGGACGACGAGCACCGTGCGATGCCGCAGGTCGTGTCGATCACCCAGAACACCGAGTACGGCACGGTCTACACGCCCGACGAGATCCGCGCGATCTGCGAGCACGCGCACGAGCGCGGTATGACGGTGCACCTCGACGGGGCCCGCATAGCCAACGCGGCCGCCTCGCTGGACGTCCCGATGCGGGCCTTCACCAACGCGGTCGGCGTCGACGTCCTGTCCTTCGGCGGCACCAAGAACGGCGCGATGTCCGGCGAGGCGGTCGTCGTGCTGAACCCCGGCGCCGTGCGGCACCTGAAGCACCTGCGCAAGACGTCGATGCAGCTCGCCTCCAAGATGCGCTTCGTCTCCGTGCAGCTGGAGGCGCTGCTGGCCAAGGACCTGTGGCTGCGCAACGCGCGGCACGCCAACGAGATGGCCCGGCGCCTGGCCGAGGGCGTCCGCGCGGTCCATGGCGTGGAGATCCTGTACGAGGTCCAGGCCAATGCCGTCTTCGCCCGGCTCCCGCACGACGTGGCCGAGCGGCTGCAGAAGCGCTACCGCTTCTACTTCTGGGACGAGGCGGCCGGGGACGTCCGCTGGATGTGCTCCTTCGACACCACCGAGGACGACGTCGACGGCTTCGTCGCCGCCCTCGAGGAGGAGATGGCGCGCTAGGGACCGTATCCAGTTGTGATCAATCTGCGGGATCCGGTCTCGCGGCACGGCGTGAGCCGGTAGATCTGGTGTCATGACGCAGGTGCAATTGAGCGACGCTGAGTGGGAGTTCATCGAGTCGTATCTGCCGATCGGCCGGTTCGGTCCGTATCCCGAGCGGTTGCGGCAGCAGTTCGAGGGGGTGATCTGGCGGTTCAAGACCGGTGGGCAGTGGCGGGAGATGCCGGCCGAGTTCGGCGCCTGGCCCACCGTGCACAACCGCTTCAGGCAGTGGCGCGACGCGGGTGTCTTCCAGGCCCTGCTGGAGGGACTGATCGCGCAGGCCGCCCGGCGGGACGAGGTGGACCTGTCCCTGGTCAGCGTCGACTCCACCACCGTGCGCGCCC
>NZ_BMVU01000014.1 GCF_014650875.1 Streptomyces minutiscleroticus | reverse complement strand
GCGGCTTCCCGGGTTCGACCACCGCGCCCTCCGAGCGCGGGAAGAACTCGTACCAGGAGCCGAACAGCGCCCGCTCGCGCTCCACCAGCAGCGGCAGCGGCTCGGAGGAGGTCACCAGCTCCCGCAGCGGCCAGCGGGACAGGACCTCGTCCACCTCCGGGGTGAGCGCGGCGGCCAGCCGGGCCGCGGCGGGCCGCGCGGTGTCGCGCAGGGCCTTCACGGCGGCGCGCAGGGCACGGGCCCTGGTCTTCGGCACGCCTTCCATGGCGCGCTCGTACAGCAGCGCGCCCTCCTCCAGGACCAGTTCCGTGTCGATGCCGGCCGGGATCTTGATCTCCGCGTGGTGGCGCCAGGTGGTGACCGGGTCGCCCCACGCCTCCACGGCGTAGGTCCACCGGCCCTGTCGCGGTACGGAGACGGTGGCGCCCCAGCGGTCGGTGCCCGGGGCCAGTTCGCGCATCGGCGTCCACGGGCCGGAGCGGCCCCTGGAGTCCCGCAGCACCACGTTCGCGGCGACCGCGTCGTGGCCCTCGCGGAAGACCGTGGCCGAGATCTCGAACTCCTCGCCCACGACGGCCTTGGCGGGCCGGCGGCCACCGAGGACCAGCGGGCGGACGTCCAGGACCGGGATGCGGCCCGTTTGGGGCTCGGTCCGGGCGGAGTTCGTCTGTTTCCTGGCGGTGAGGGGGGAGTTCGCCTGTTTCGTGGCGGTGGGGGGAGCGCCGGCCGACCGGGCCGTGCCGGTCCGCGTCCGGCGGGCGGAACGGGCCGCGGCGCCGTTCCCACGGGGCGCCGCGGTGTCCTGCTCCGGTGGTGCGGTGGTGCTGTTGTGCTCGGGGGGTGGGGTCGAGTGGTGCTTGGCGGGCATGACCGCTCCTGTCCGCGTCAACTTGGGTGGGCGGATTGAGTGTGGGGAGGTGGGTCCTGCGGAGCGTACCGGTGTGGAGCCTTCCCACTCTTTTCGGGTGGGCAATCCGGCACTTTGTTAACTACTCGCGCGTATGTCTACACACAAGACCGGCCTCGTCCCGGAGGACGAGGCCGGTACGGGCGAGGTTGGCCCGCTAGCGGGGGTTGACCTGAAGCAGTTTGTTCGGTGAACCGCGGCCCGGTCCGGACACCACACCGGGCGCGGCCCGGGCCGTGAGCGCCCTGCTCACCTCGGCCGGAGACGCCGTCGGGCGGACGGACAGCAGGAGCGCCGCCGCGCCCGCCGCGTGCGGCGCCGCCATCGACGTGCCGGAGAAGGTGGCCGTCGCGGTGTCGCTCGTGTGCCCGGCCGAGGTGACGGATACGCCAGGGGCGAACAGGTCGAGCGAGGGCCCGAAGTTGGAGAAGGCCGCCCGCGCGTCCTGCCTGCCGGTCGCGCCGACCGTGACGGCCTCCCGCACCCGGGCCGGCGAGTCCAGCTCGGCCGGCAGCCCGTCGTTGCCCGCCGCGACCGTATACGTCACGCCGGACGCGATCGAGGCGCGCACGGCCGCGTCGAGCTGGGCGTTGGCGTACCCGCCCAGGCTCATGTTGGCCACGGCCGGCTTGCGCGCGTGCCGGGTCACCCAGTCGATGCCCGCGATCACCTGGGCGAGGGTGCCCGAGCCCGTGCCGTCCAGCACGCGGACCGGGACGATCCGCGCCTTCTTCGCGACGCCGTGGGTGGCGCCCGCGACCGTGCCCGCCACGTGGGTGCCGTGGCCGTTCTCGTCCTCGGCGACCGCGTCCCCGTCGACGAAGTCCCAGCCGGTGTCCACCCGGCCGCCGAAGTCGCGGTGCGTGGCGCGGACGCCGGTGTCGATCAGGTACACGCTCACGCCCCGGCCGCCCGACTCCGGCCAGGCGTAGCGGTGGTCGAGCGGCGGCTGGATCTGGTCGAGCCGGTCCAGGTTCCAGGGCGGGTCCTGCTGCACGTCCTCCACGTGCACTCTCGCGTCCTGCGTGACCGCCGCGACCCGCGGGTCGGCGGCCAGCCTCCTGGCCCCGGCCGCGTCGGTCCGCACGGCGTAGCCGTTGAGCGCGGCGTCGTAGACCTGACGGATGCGCGCTCCGTGCGCGGTGGCGACCTCGGTGCCCGCCTTCGACCGGGCCTCGGTGCCCGCCTTCAAGGTGACGATGTAGCTGTCGCCGACGGAGCCGGGCGCGCCGGCGCCGTGCACGTGTCCCTGCGGGACGGCGTGCGCGGGCAGGGTCGCGGCCGAAAGGACCGCGGCCGTGATGACCCCGATCAGGCCCCCCGCCCGGCGCAGTCGCCAGGGTGGCGTCACTGCCATGGTGTGAGTTCCCCTCCTCAACTCGGCACACGGCGGACGGGCCGCGACGCGCGGCCGGTCCGTTCCACATATGCCGCTGGAAGCCTCTCGTGCGGCGCGAAGCATCACAAGGTCGTACGACGGTGCGGATTCGGCCATATCGCCCATGGGGCGCATGGGGGGAGTGCGGTGGGTCCCGGCCGGAGTTGCGCAGGTCGAAGGCAGAGGTCAGCGTGGGAGGACGGTGATCGGCGGCGGCACGGGGTGTGGCCGACCGTACGCCGGAACGGTCCCGGGCGGCTGTGCGCCGTGGTTCGGAGGGCGTCGACGCCGCTACCGTCTGGGAGTGACAAGGGGCGCACGCCTGTGCGTCCCGCTGGCGCGTACGTCCTCCGTGAAGGTGGAATTCGTGAAGGCCATCCGTAGGTTCACCGTCCGTCCCGTCCTCCCCGAAGCCCTCCAGCCGCTGAGCGACCTCTCGCGCAACCTGCGCTGGTCCTGGCACGCCGAGACCCGTGACCTGTTCCAGTCCGTGGACCCCGAGCGCTGGGCCGCCACCGGGTGCGACCCCGTCCGGCTGCTCGGGAGCGTCGCGCCGGCGCGCCTCGCCGAGCTGGCCGAGGACCCGGACTTCCGGCGGCGCCTCGCCGCGGCCGTCGACGACCTGCACGAGTACGTCCACGGCGACCGCTGGTACCAGACCCGTTCGGGTGAACTTCCCGAGGCGGTCGCCTACTTCTCACCCGAGTTCGGCATCACGGCCGCGCTGCCGCAGTACTCCGGCGGCCTCGGCATCCTCGCCGGCGACCACCTCAAGGCCGCCAGCGACCTCGGCGTCCCCCTGATCGGCGTCGGGCTGCTCTACCGGCACGGCTACTTCCGGCAGTCGCTGTCGCGCGACGGCTGGCAGCAGGAGCACTACCCGGTGCTGGACCCCAACGAGCTGCCGCTTGAGCTGCTGAGCGAGCCCGACGGCACCCCCTCGCAGGTCTCCCTCGCGCTGCCCGGCGGCAGGTCGCTGCGCGCCCGCGTCTGGCAGGCGCGGGTCGGCCGGGTGCCGCTGCTGCTGCTCGACTCGGACGTCGAGGAGAACGACCCGGGCGAGCGCGGCGTCACCGACCGGCTGTACGGCGGCGGCAGCGAGCACCGGCTGCTGCAGGAGATGCTGCTCGGCATCGGCGGGGTGCGGGCCGTGCGCACGTACTGCCGGCTGACCGGGCACGCGCAGCCCGAGGTCTTCCACACCAACGAGGGGCACGCGGGCTTCCTCGGCCTGGAGCGCATCGCGGAGCTGGCCGACGAGGGCCTGGACTTCGACTCCGCCCTGGAGGCGGTGCGGGCCGGCACGGTCTTCACCACCCACACGCCCGTGCCCGCCGGCATCGACCGCTTCGACCGCGAGCTGGTCGCCCGGCACTTCGGGCCCGACGCGGAGCTGCCGCGCATCGAGGTCGAGCGCATCCTGCGGCTGGGCATGGAGACGTACGCGGGCGGCGAGCCGAACCTGTTCAACATGGCGGTGATGGGCCTGCGCCTGGGCCAGCGGGCCAACGGCGTGTCGCTGCTGCACGGCCGGGTCAGCCGCGAGATGTTCTCCGGGCTGTGGCCGGGCTTCGACGCGGACGAGGTGCCGATCACCTCCGTGACCAACGGCGTGCACGCGCCCACCTGGGTGGCGCCCGAGGTGCTGCGCCTGGGCGCCCGGCAGCTCGGCGGCCGGCGTACCGAGGAGGCGCTGACCGTGGGCGGCTCCGACCGCTGGGACGCGGTGGCGGACATCCCCGACCAGGACATCTGGGAGCTGCGCCGGGCCCTGCGCGAGCAGCTGGTGACGGAGGTGCGCAAGCGGCTGTACGCGTCGTGGCGCCAGCGCGGCGCGGGCGCGGCCGAGCTGGGCTGGATCGACGGCGTGCTCGACCCCGACGTGCTGACGATCGGCTTCGCGCGCCGCGTCCCCTCGTACAAGCGGCTGACGCTGATGCTGCGCGACCGGGACCGGCTGATGGACCTGCTGCTGCACGAGGAGCGGCCGGTGCAGATCGTGGTGGCGGGCAAGGCGCACCCGGCGGACGACGGCGGAAAGCGGCTGGTGCAGGAGCTGGTGCGGTTCGCCGACGACCCGCGCGTGCGCCACCGCATCGTCTTCCTGCCCGACTACGGCATGGCCATGGCACAGAAGCTCTACCCGGGCTGCGACGTCTGGCTGAACAACCCGCTGCGCCCGCTGGAGGCATGCGGCACCTCCGGTATGAAGGCCGCCCTGAACGGCTGTCTCAACCTCTCCGTCCTGGACGGCTGGTGGGACGAGTGGTTCCAGCCCGACTTCGGCTGGGCGATCCCCACCGCCGACGGCACCGCCACGGACGACGACCGCCGCGACGAGCTGGAGGCGGCGGCCCTGTACGACCTGCTGGAGCGACGGATCACCCCGCGCTTCTACGAGCGCGGCCAGGACGGCCTGCCCGACCGCTGGATCCAGATGGTCCGCAGGACGCTCACCCATCTGGGCCCGAAGGTGCTGGCCGGCCGCATGGTCCGGGAGTACGTGGAGCGCCTGTACGCGCCCGCCGCGCGCGCCCACCGCGCGCTGGACGCCGCGGCCGCCCGGGAGCTCGCGGCGTGGAAGACGCGGGTGCGCGCCGCCTGGCCCGGCGTGAGCGTCGACCACGTCGAGACGTCCTCCCTCACCCCGACGGCGGAACTGGGCTCGACCCTCCTCCTGCGCGTGCGGGTGAACCTCGGCGACCTCGCGCCCGACGACGTCGAGGTGCAGGCGGTGTCGGGCCGCGTCGACGCGGACGACGGCATCACCGACGCCACGACCGTGCCGCTGAAGCCGGCGGGCGGGCCCGACACGGAGGGCGGCTGGGTCTACGAGGGCCCCCTGTCGCTGAACCGCACCGGTCCCTTCGGCTACACCGTCCGGATCCTGCCCGACCACCGGCTGCTCGCCTCGCACGCGGAGCTGGGCCTGCTCGCCGAGCCCTCGGAGGAGCTGGTGGAGGCGGCGGGCGTGCTCATGCGCTGACGGGGCTCACGCGCCGGCGGGCCCGGCGCACAGCCGCCGCAGCACCACGCCGCACCGGCGGGCGTACGCGTGCTGGAATCCCCTGGTCACGGGGCCTCCAGCACGCGCCAGCCAGGAGGCGGGGCGGCTGTAGGCCGTGACGGTCAGCCACACGGTGCCGTCGCCGGTGGCCTCCACGAGGAACGCCTCCTCGCCGGACTCCGGGTGGCCGGGCAGCGTGCCGTAGGCCCAGCCGGCGCGGCGGCGTTCGTCCACCGTCCAGACCACCCGGCAGGGCGCCTTCACCGGGCCGAGGCCCACGGTCACGTCGACGCCCGGGGCCGCGGTCTCCGCGGCCGTGTCCATGGCGACGCCCATGGCCCGGTGCATGCGCCAGGACAGGACGGCGTCGGCGGCCCGGCGGAAGACGTCCTCGCCGATGCGGGTTCTGACGTTCAGGTGATGGAAACCGGCCGGGAGTTCTCCCGAGCGCGTCGCTCCCACGGGCTCGTACGTGAAGGACATGCCCACCAAGCGTAGAGCGGTCCCCGGAACCTGTGTGGCTCCGGGGACCGCCTGTTGCGCATGTGCTGCCGGTCAGCTCACGTTGATCGCGGCCCAGGCCGCGTTCACGGCCTTGTACTCCGCGCTGGTGGAGCCGTACAGCGCCGACGCCGCGTTCAGCGTCGCCGTGCGGGCGCCCGAGTACTTCGTCGTGGACGTCATGTACGTGGTCAGGGCCTTGTACCAGATCTGGATGGCCTTGTCGCGGCCGATGCCGGTGACCGTCGAGCCGTTGTAGGTCGGGGAGTTGTAGCTGACGCCGTTGACCGTCTTGGCGCCGCTGCCCTCGCTCAGCAGGTAGAAGAAGTGGTTGGCCGGGCCGGACGAGTAGTGCACGTCGACGCTGCCGAGCGACGAGGACCAGTAGTCCTTGGACGCGCCGTCCTTGCTGGGCTTGTCCATGTAGCGCAGCGGGGTGCCGTTGCCGTTGATGTTGATCTTCTCGCCGATGAGGTAGTCACCGGGGTCGCTGGCGTTGGCGGCGTAGAACTCCACCGCGGTGGCGAAGATGTCGGAGGTCGCCTCGTTCAGGCCGCCGGACTCGCCGCTGTAGTTCAGGCCCGCGGTGTTGGAGGTGACGCCGTGGCTCATCTCGTGGGCCGCCACGTCCAGCGAGGTCAGCGGGTGGGTGTTGCCCGAGCCGTCGCCGTAGGTCATGCAGAAGCAGCTGTCGGACCAGAAGGCGTTGACGTAGCCGCTGCTGTAGTGGACCCGGGAGTACGCCGCCACGCCGTTGTTCTTGATGCCGTTGCGGCCGAAGGTGTTCTTGTAGAAGTCCCAGGTCACCTGGGCGCCGTAGGCGG
The DNA here is from genome assembly GCF_014650875.1 of Streptomyces minutiscleroticus. Taxonomy (GTDB): domain Bacteria; phylum Actinomycetota; class Actinomycetes; order Streptomycetales; family Streptomycetaceae; genus Streptomyces; species Streptomyces minutiscleroticus. The sequence goes on along the minus strand of NZ_BMVU01000014.1, from coordinate 148,170 downwards.
CGTCGACGGCGGCGGTCTGGTCGGTGGAGGAGCTGGAGGCGACGCCGGTGCCCCAGACGTCGTCGGCGTCGGTGAACAGCGTGCCGGTGCCGGAGGTGCCGCGCGCGAGGTTGTACGTCTTGTGGCCGCCGCGCGAGGCGTCGTTCAGCTGGTACGTCGTGCCGGACTTGGTGGTGCCGAGGGTGACGGTGCCGGAGTACAGGCTCTTGCCGCTGCCGGTCTGGACGCCCTGGTACTCGTAGAGCTTCTCGCCGGTCGCGGCGTCGGTGACGACGTGCAGCTCGTTCGGGGTGCCGTCGTCCTGCAGACCGCCGACGACGGTCTCGTAGGCGAGGACGGGCTTGCCGTCGGCGGCCCAGACCACCTTGCGGGGCGCCCGGTCGGCCTCGGTCGCGGTGGAGCCCTCGGCCTTGGCGGCGGTCAGGGCCTGCTTCTCGGCTTTCGAGGCGGCGATCTTCGGGCTCACGGAGGCGACCTCGATGGTGGCCTTCGTCGCCTTGGTGACGCTCTCGATTTTGCCGGCCTTCGACTCGTGGACGACCAGGTCGCCGCCGAGGACGGGGAGGCCGTCGTAGGTGCGCTCGTAGCGCGTGTGCAGCGTTCCGTCGGCGTCCTTGACGACGTCTCTGACGACCAGCTTCTCCTTGGCGCCGAGACCTATGGAGTCGGCCGTCCGCGCGGTGGCGGCGTCGGCCTCCTTGATCAGCGCGGTGCGGGCGGAGGGGGTGAGCTGGGTCGGGGCCGCGGCGAGGGTGGTGCCGCCCTGGGACGCGGGCGTCTGGGCGGAGGCGCCGGCCGTCATTCCGGTGGTGAGGAGTGCTCCGGCCGCCACGGCGGTGGCGATGGCGAGGGTGGTCCGCTTGTGACGCGCGTAGAAGGGGGTCACGCGAGCTCCTTCGTGGGGGTGGTCCGAACGGCGTGGGGTGCCGGTCGGCGGGGCGACGTGCGATGCGGGTGCTGTGCGGGACTGCCGTGCGGTGTGAACAGTGCCAGGCAGGACGCGTACATGTCAGTGGGGCAAAGACAGGTTGGCCGAAAATCGTCCGTTGTCCGAAGATCGGAGTACGCAATGCGGACTCGCCCCCCCCCTTAAAGGGTGGGCAAAGAGAGGGGACGGGTGCGGTAAAGACCCGTCGGGAGCGGAGGGGCGCGGGCGCGGGCACATGCGCTCCGGTCTGCGGGAACGCCGGTCACCTGCGTCCGGCGGGACCGGCTTCCCCGCCCGCCTAGCACTCGAACGACAACTGCCAGGCTTTGTCGGCCACTTCAGGACGCAGCGCGGCGGTACGCGACCGTGCGCCGGGCGCCGCCGGGCCCGCGCAGCCGCGGCCCGCCGGTGGTACGCGGTACCGCCCGGGGCGCCCGGTGGACGCGCGGGGCGTCCCGGCCGGCCCCGCACGCCGTCGCCGCGACCGCGCGACCGACCGCACGGCACCGCCCCGGCCGGAAACCGCGGACACCGCCGCGAGCGACGGGGCCGTTGTCCGGAATCGATGGGTCGGACGCGGACCGGCTGCGCGCCGGGCGGGGTCCGGTGCGGGGCGCGGGACCGCCGCGCCCGCGGGCCGTCCCGGTTCTCGCCGTGCGGGCCGGTCCTCCGGGACATCGGGAACCTCGCAGGGACGCCGGGCACGGGTGCGGCCGGGTCCGCGGAGCGGCCGTATCCGCGCGGCTCCCGCCGGCCGCCCCGGTCCTTACGAGCGGGGACGGGCCGGATGTCCCGGGAGGGACCGGGGCGCGGGGTCAGGCCAGGCTGTCGCGCCAGGCGCGGTGGAGGTCGGCGAAGCGGCCGGTGCCCGCGATCAGTTCGTCCGGGGCGCCGTCCTCGACGATGCGGCCGTGCTCCATGACCAGCACCCGGTCGGCGATCTCCACCGTCGACAGCCGGTGGGCGATCACGACCGCGGTCCGGCCCCGCAGCACCGTGAGCATCGCGCGCTGCACCGCCCGCTCGCCGGGGATGTCCAGCGAACTGGTCGCCTCGTCCAGGATCAGCACCGCCGGATCGGCCAGCAGTGCCCGCGCGAAGGCCACCAACTGCCGCTGACCGGCCGAGATACGGCCGCCCCGCTTGCGTACGTCGGTGTCGTAGCCGTCGGGCAGGCCGCTGATGAAGTCGTGCGCGCCGATCGCCTTCGCCGCCTGCTCGATCTCCTCGCGGGTGGCGTCGGGACGGCCGACGGCGATGTTCTCGGCGACCGTGCCGGAGAACAGGAACGCCTCCTGCGTCACCATCACCACGCCGCGCCGCAGCTCCGGCGTCGCCAGGTCGCGCAGGTCGACGCCGTCCAGCAGCACGCGTCCGTCGGACGGGTCGTAGAACCGCGCCAGCAGCTTGGCCAGCGTCGACTTGCCCGCGCCCGTCGAACCGACCACGGCGACGGTCTGCCCGGCCGGCAGCGTCAGCGAGAAGCGCGGCAGCACCTCGCCGCCGGTGCGGTACGCGAAGCGCACCTCGTCGAAGACCACCTCGCGCCCCGGCCGCGCGGAGCGCCGCTCGGGCAGCGGGCGCGGCGCGGAGGGCTCCGGTACGGACGGCACCTGGGCCAGCAGCCCCGCGATCTTCTCCAGCGAGGCGGCCGCCGACTGGTAGGAGTTCAGGAACATGCCGAGGCGGTCGATCGGGTCGTACAGCCGCCGCAGGTAGAGCACCGCCGCGGCCAGCACGCCGAGCGCCAGCGAACCCGACGCCACCCGGTACGCGCCCCACAGCACGATCCCGGCGACCGCCGTGTTGGCGACCAGCCGCGAGCCGACGACGTACTGGGCCATCTCCAGCAGGGCGTCGCCGTTGGTGCGCTCGTGCCGCCGGTTCAGGACGCGGAACGCGCCGTCGTTGGCCTCCTCGCGACGGAAGGCGCGCACGGGCCGGATGCCGTTCATCGTCTCGGCGAACTTCACGATGACGGCGGCGATGGCGGTCGAGCGCAGCTGGAAGATCCGGTCGGCGCGGCGGCGGTAGCGCCGCACCAGGAGGTACAGCGGCCCGAAGGACGCCACGGCGACTGCGCCCAGGCCCAGGTCGAGCCAGAGCAGCATCGCCGAGATGTAGACGAAGGACAGGACGACGGCGATGAGCTCCTGCAGGCCCTCGCTGAGCAGCTCGCGCAGCGACTCGACGTCCGTCGTGGACCGGGAGATCAGCCGGCCCGAGGTGTAGCGCTCGTGGAAGTCGACGCTGAGCGCCTGCGCGTGCCGGAAGATCCGGCCGCGCAGGTCGAGCAGCACGTCCTGGTTGATGCGGGCGGACGCCACGATGAAGGCGTACTGCAGACCGCCCGACAGGCCCGCGCACAGCAGGTACGCCGCGGCCACCATGACCAGCGGTCCGGTGTCGTGGTCCCGCAGCGCGGGCACGGCGCGGTCGATGGCGTACGCGACGAGCAGCGGGCCCGCCTGCACGGCCGCCTGCTGGAGCAGGAGCAGCAGCGTCGCCACGGCCACGCGGGCCCTGAGCGGGGCGAGCAGGGAGCGCAGCAGCGCGGTCGTCGCGCCGGGGGGCGCGGGCAGGGCGTCGCGGTCGAAGGGGTCGCCGCCGCCGTCGTGCCGCTTCGCGGCCCCGTCGTCGGCCGGCGCGGTCGCCGCGGTCGTCGGGGGCGCCGTCATCGTCCGGCCTCCTTCTCCGTCTTCTCCGTACGGGACGTCGGGGCGCCGGTCCCGGCGGCGCCGGCCTCCGTGGCGCCGGACATCAGCCAGGCGTACTCGGCGTTCGTGCGCAGCAGTTCGTGGTGCGTGCCCACGGCGGCGATGCGGCCCCGCGAGAGCAGGGCGACGCGGTCGGCGAGCAGGACCGTGGACGGTCGGTGCGCCACGACCAGCGCGGTCGTCTCCGCCAGGACGCGCCGCAGGGCGGCCTCCACCAGCGCCTCCGTGTGCACGTCCAGGGCGGACAGCGGGTCGTCCAGGACGAGGAAGCGGGGACGGCCGACGACCGCCCTGGCCAGGGCGAGCCGCTGGCGCTGGCCGCCGGAGAGGCTGAGCCCCTGCTCGCCGACCTGGGTGTCCGTGCCCTGCGGCAGGTCGTGCGCGAAGTCGGCCTGGGCCACGGAGAGCGCCCGGGCCAGCTCGGCCTCGCCCGCGTCGGGGGCGGCGCCCATCAGGACGTTCTCGCCGACGGTGGCGGAGAAGAGGGTGGGCTCCTCGAAGGCGACGGCGACGAGCGTGCGCAGCTCCCGCCGGGACATCGCGGTGATGTCGGTGCCGTCCAGGGTGATGCGGCCCGCGGTCGCCTCGTGCAGCCGGGGGATGAGCGCGGTGAGCGTGGTCTTGCCCGATCCCGTCGCCCCCACCAGGGCCATCGTCTCGCCGGGCCGGATGTGCAGGTCGATGCGGGCCAGCACGGGCGGCGCGTCGGCGGGCGCGTCCGGGTACCGGAAGGCGACCCCGTCGAAGCGCAGCCCGCCGGTGCCCTGAGGCTCACCGCCTCCCGCGCCCTCCCCGGCGCGGACCGCAGCCGCGTCCGCCGCCGGGCGGGGGTCCGCGGCCGCACCGGAGGCGGAGCCCACCGCCGTACGGGAGTCCGGGGCGGCCTCGGAGGAGCCCTCGGCCGCGTCTGCTGTCGGACGGGAATCCGGGACGACCTCGGCTTCGGCGTCCCCCGTGGCCGTGGCTGCGGCCGTGCCCGCGGCCGATGCGGACTCCGGCGTCCGCTCCCGTTCCCGTTCCTGCTCCGCGTCCATCACCTCGAAGTACCGTTCCGTCGCCGTCGCCGCCTCCTGGCTCATGGCCAGCAGGAAGCCGATGGAGTCGATGGGCCAGCGCAGGGCGAGGGCCGTGGAGAGGAAGGCCACCAGCGTGCCCGCGGACAGCTCGCCGTCGGAGACCCGGACCGTGCCGAGCACCAGTGCGGCGCCGATCGCCAGCTCCGGCAGCGTCACGATCACCAGCCAGATGGCCGCCAGCAGCCGGGCCTTGGCCAGCTCCGTGCCGCGCAGGGTCCGGGACAGCTCGTGGAAGGCGCGCGCCTGGCTGCGGTGCCGGCCGAACCCCTTGACGATGCGGATGCCGAGCACGCTCTCCTCGACGACCGTCGTCAGGTCGCCGACCTGGTCCTGTGCCTGCCGCGCCACCAGGGCGTACTTCTTCTCGAAGAGCCAGCACACGATCATCACCGGAACGGCGGGCACCAGCAGCACCAGCCCGAGCACCCAGTCCTGGACCAGCATGATGATCATGCCCACCAGGATGGTCACCGAGTTGACCAGCAGGAACGTCAGCGGGAAGGCGAGGAACATCCGCACCAGCATCAGGTCCGTGGTGCCGCGCGACAGCAGCTGGCCCGAGGCCCAGCGGTCGTGGAAGGCGACCGGCAGCCGCTGCAGGTGCCGGTAGAGCTCGGCCCGCATGCCCGCCTCGACGCCCGCCAGCGGCCGCGCCACCAGCCACCGCCGCAGCCCGAACAGCAGCGCCTCCGCGACGCCGATCAGCAGCAGGTACAGCGCGCCGAGCCACACCCCGCGCGGATCGCGGTCCGCGACCGGCCCGTCCACGATCCACTTCAGCACGAGCGGGATCACCAGGCCCGTGCAGGAGGCGACGACGGCGACGACGGCCGCCGTGAACCACCGCGCGCGCACGGGCCGTACGTACGGCCACAGGCGCAGCAGACTGCGTACGGCGGAGCGGTCCCTGCGCGGCGGCGCGTCCGGACGGGCGGGCGGGTCCGCCCGGTCCGCCCGCCCCGTCCGGTCGGCCGGGTCCCCGGCGGCCGGACGCCCCCTGCGATCCTTGGTGTCTACACGTGTGGTGGCCATCACGGGGGAGCCTACGTTTCGGCTCCGCCGGCGCCCACCGGATTTCGGCCCGGAACCACTGGTCCGGGGGGCCTAGGACCCGTCCGCGGACCGCCCCCCGTCCGCCGTCGCCACCCGCAGCAGCAGGACCGAGCGGGCCGGCACGGTCACCGGCGTCCCCGCGGAGTGGACCGTCCCCGGGGGCCGGCCCTGGTCCTCGCGGGAGGTGTCGACGACCAGTTCGTAGCGCTCCGCCCAGGGCGGCCCGGGCAGGACGAAGTCCACCGGGCGGTCGGAGGCGTGGAGCACCGCGAGGAAGCTGTCGTCGACGACCTGGTCCCCGCGCGCGTCGCGGCCCGGGATGTCGCGGCCGGAGAGGTACATGCCCAGGGTGGCCGCGGGCGCGTACCAGTCGCCCTCGGCCATCTCCGTGCCGCACGCGGTGAACCACGCCAGGTCCCGCAGCCCGTCCGCGGCCTGCGGCCGGCCGGAGAAGAACGCGCGGCGGCGCAGCACCGGGTGGGCCCGGCGCAGCGCGACCAGACGGGACGTCAGCTCGTACAACGCCCGCCAGCCGGGCTCCCGCAGCAGGCTCCAGTCGACCCAGCCGATCTCGTTGTCCTGGCAGTAGGCGTTGTTGTTGCCGTGCTGGGTGCGGCCCATCTCGTCGCCCGCCACCAGCATGGGCACGCCCGTCGACAGCAGCAGGGTCGTGAGCAGGTTGCGCAGCTGGCGGCGGCGCAGGGCGAGCACGCGCGCGTCGTCCGTCGGGCCCTCGGCCCCGCAGTTCCACGACCGGTTGTCGTGCGTGCCGTCGCGGTTGCCCTCGCCGTTGGCCTCGTTGTGCTTGTGGTCGTACGACACCAGGTCGCGCAGGGTGAAGCCGTCGTGGGCGGTGACGAAGTTGATTGACGCGTAGGGGCGCCGGCCGCCCCAGGCGTACAGGTCGCTCGAGCCCGACAGGCGGTAGCCCATCTCCCGCACGTCCGGCAGGGCGCCGCGCCAGAAGTCGCGCACGGCGTCGCGGTAGCGGTCGTTCCACTCCGTCCACAGCGGCGGGAAGGCGCCCACCTGGTAGCCGCCCGAGCCCACGTCCCACGGCTCGGCGATCAGCTTCACCCGCCGCAGCACCGGGTCCTGGGCGATCACCGCGAGGAACGGCGAGAGCATGTCGACGTCGTGCATCGAGCGGGCCAGCGCCGCCGCCAGGTCGAAGCGGAAGCCGTCCACGCCCATCTCGGTGACCCAGTACCGCAGCGAGTCCGTGATCAGCCGCAGCACCTGCGGCTGCACCACGTGCAGGGTGTTGCCGCAGCCGGTGTAGTCCGCGTACCGGCGGGCGTCCGGCGCCAGGCGGTAGTAGCCGCGGTTGTCGATGCCCTTGAAGGAGAGCATCGGGCCCAGCTCGCCCGCCTCGGCCGTGTGGTTGTAGACCACGTCGAGGATCACCTCGATGCCCGCCGCGTGCAGGGCGCGCACCATCCGCTTGAACTCGCCGACCTGCTGCCCGTTCGTGCCGGACGCCGCGTAGGCCGCGTGCGGGGCGAAGTAGCCGATGGAGTTGTAGCCCCAGTGGTTGCGCAGCCCCCGGCGCAGCAGGTGGTCCTCGTGCGCGAACTGGTGCACCGGCAGCAGCTCCACCGCCGTCACCCCGAGCCTCGTCAGGTGCTCGACGGCCGCCGGGTGGGCGAGCCCCGCGTACGTGCCCCGCAGCTCCTCGGGGACGTCCGGGTGCCGCATGGTGAAGCCGCGCACGTGCAGTTCGTAGAGGACGGAGTCCGCCCAGGGCGTCTTGGGCCGCCGGTCGTCGGACCAGTCGTCGTCGTCGTGGACGACGACGCCCTTGGGCACGAACGGAGCCGAGTCGCGCTCGTCGCGCACGGTGTCCGCGGCGTGCTGCTGAGGCCAGTCGCGCACGTGCCCGTACACCTCCGGCGGCAGCGCGAACTCGCCGTCCACGGCCCGCGCGTACGGGTCGAGGAGCAGCTTGGCCGGGTTCCAGCGGGCGCCGGTCCACGGGTCCCAGCGGCCGTGCACCCGGTAGCCGTAGCGCTGCCCCGGCCGCACGCCCGGCACGAACCCGTGCCAGATCTCGTGCGTCAGCTCGGTCAGCGGCACCCGCGTCTCCGCGCCCCGCTCGGAGAACAGGCACAGTTCCACGGCCTCCGCGCCGCCCGCCCACAGCGCGAAGTTGGTGCCGGTCACGCCGTCGGGCCCGGTCCTGAAGCGCGCCCCCAGCGGGGTGGACGCGCCCGGCCACACGGGCACGGCCGGGGACGCCGGCTCCGCACCGTCCCGCACGGCGGGCGCGCGCACGGGCGCCTGACCGCCCGTCCGCCGCACCTGCGGTACTGCCTCCTGCTCGGCTGCGCTCGACACTGTTCAGCCTCCAGCGGCTCGGGTGAACGGCACGCATCGGGGCGTGCGGCGTCCCGGCCGCGGCTCCCCGTCGTGTCGTCCTCCCCCCTGTTCTGCCCATCGCGCGGCTCTCCCTCACGTTTGCGCAGGAGGGACCGGTCGCGGAGGTCCCGGTGAGGACGTCCTCCGGGCGGAACCCGGCGTGAAAGGAGTGGAAAACGGGCCCGGCAGGGAACCCGACGGACAGGGAGACGGGAGCACGGCGACGCACACGTGATCACCGACCGGCGCACTTGGAACGGAACGGTGACATTCCCGGGGCATCGTCGGCGCTGGTCATGTGGTTAATTGACGCCGTGTACGCGCGGGACGCGCGGGGGGCGCGGACGCGAGCCGCGCCGTGCGAGGGGAGAGACGACTTGGACGGGCGACCGATATCGGGGGCGTCGGTTGGCGCACGGGGACGCAAGAGGGGGCCGGCGCTGCTGGCCGGTGTGCTGCTGCTCGCCGTGACGGCGTGCGGCGGCGGAGGGGGCTCGGACACCGGCTCCGGGGGCAAGGAGAAGGGCTCCGCCGCGGCGAAGGCGACGGCTTCGCAGGCGAAGGTGACGATAGCGCCGAAGGACGGCGCCGACGGCGTGGACACCAGCGGGGCCCTGAAGGTCACCGCGGCCGGGGGCAAACTGACCGAGGTCGAGGTCGAGGACGCCGACGGCGGGAGGATAGCGGGGAAGATCACCGCAGGGGGCACCGGCTGGGCCCCCGCGACGCACCTCGCCGCGTCCACCGAGTACAAGGTGCGCGCGGTCGCCGAGGACTCCGAGGGCCGCGAGACCACCGAGGAGTCGGTCTTCACCACGCTGAAGCCGAAGAACACCTTCATCGGCACCTTCACGCCCGAGGACGGGTCGAAGGTCGGCGTGGGCATGCCGTTCTCGATCCGCTTCACCCGGGGCATCACGCAGCCCGAGGACGTCGAGAAGGCCGTCACGATCAAGACCGAGCCCGCGGTGGACGTCCGGGGCCACTGGTTCGGCAACGACCGGCTGGACTTCCGGCCGAAGGAGTACTGGAAGCCCGGCACGAAGGTGACGGTGGCCCTCAACCTCGACGGCGTCGAGGGCCGGCCGGGGGTCTACGGCGAGCAGGCCAAGACGGTGAAGTTCACCATCGGCCGCAGCCAGGTCTCCACGGTCGACGTCAAGAAGCACACGATGACCGTCAAGCGCGACGGCAGGACCATCAAGACCATCCCGGTCACCACCGGCAAGCCCGGCTACGACACCTGGAACGGCCGGATGGTCATCAGCGAGCGCCTCAAGGTGACGCGGATGAACGGCGAGACGGTCGGCTACGGCGGCGAGTACGACATCAAGGACGTGCCGCACGCCATGCGCCTGTCCGACTCCGGCACCTTCATCCACGGCAACTACTGGGGAGGCGACGCCTTCGGCAACTACAACGCCAGCCACGGCTGCGTCGGCCTGCGCGACGTCAAGGGCGGCTACGACAGCCAGGTCGCGGCCGCGTGGTTCTTCGACCGGTCGATGATCGGCGACGTCGTGGTGGTGAAGAACTCCGACGACGCGACGATCGCCCCGGACAACGGCCTCAACGGCTGGAACATGTCCTGGGAGAAGTGGACCGCGTAGCCGCGGCCCACGGCCTCTCGCGGCGGGCCCGGTGTGAGCGATCGCACCGGGCCCGCCGCCGTTAGTCGCCGTTAACCTGCTCGCATGACTGTGCATCTCGAAGTCGCGGCGGGCGTCGGCACGATCCGCCTGGACCGCCCGCCCATGAACGCGCTGGACGTCGCCGTCCAGGACCGGCTCAAGGAACTGGCCGAGGAGGCCGCGCGCCGCGAGGACGTACGGGCCGTGGTCCTGTACGGCGGCGAGAAGGTGTTCGCGGCGGGCGCGGACATCAAGGAGATGCAGGCGATGGACCACGCGGCGATGGTCGTGCGCTCCCGGGGCCTGCAGGACTCCTTCACCGCCGTCGCCCGCATCCCCAAACCCGTCGTGGCCGCCGTGACCGGCTACGCGCTGGGCGGCGGCTGCGAACTGGCGCTCTGCGCGGACTACCGGATCGCCGCCGACGACGCGAAGCTCGGGCAGCCCGAGATCCTGCTCGGGCTGATCCCCGGCGCGGGCGGCACCCAGCGCCTGGCGCGGCTGATCGGCCCGTCCCGCGCCAAGGACCTGATCTTCACCGGGCGGATGGTGAAGGCCGACGAGGCCCTCGCGCTCGGTCTGGTGGACCGGGTGGTGCCCGCCGCCGAGACCTACGAGCAGGCGCACGCCTGGGCGGCGAAGCTCGCGCAGGGGCCCGCGCTCGCGCTGCGCGCCGCCAAGGAGTCGGTGGACGCCGGTCTGGAGACCGACCTGGAGACCGGGCTCGCGATCGAGCGCAACTGGTTCGCCGGGCTGTTCGCCACGGAGGACCGCGAGCGCGGGATGCGGAGCTTCGTGGAGGAGGGCCCGGGCAAGGCGAAGTTCCTCTGAGGGCTTCTGAAAGTTCACCCGAAGTCGCGGCTTTCAGGTCTTGCAGTTGACGCGGTGTCTGATCCGACGTCCCTCGATGGGGCGTTTCGCGGACGCCGCGGGAAGGCCGTGGGGCAGGGTGGGGCGGAATGGCCCTCCTCCGGTCCGGATCGCTAGGTTGTCGCAGCTCGGAGTGGGTTTATCGAGTTCCGGACTGCCAGTGGCACATGCCGGGCGAATGTTGCGGATGGGGGTGTTCCGGGGGATGTATTCCGCCGGAACGACCCCGGAACGCGCCTCCGTTGGCCATGATGGGGGCATGGCGGGGCTGGAGGGTATCGAACAGCCGCGGCGGCACGGGAGTGCGACCGCGGCGCGCTGGTCGCCCGGTGTCGAGGACGAACACGCCCTGAAGGCGCTGGAACTGTTCGGGAACCCGACCGAGGCGGAGGTGTCGCTGCCGTCCCGTCCCGAGTCCGCCGCCACCGCCCGCCGGCTGGCCCAGGTCGTGATTCTGCGCCACTGGGCCCTCGGCCCGAAGCTCGCCGAGGACGCGGTCCTGCTCGTCTCCGAACTCGTCGGCAACGCCGTACGGCACACCGGCGCCCGCGTCTTCGGCCTGCGCATGCGCCGCCGCCGGGGCTGGCTCCGCGTCGAGATCCGCGACCCCTCGCGCGGGCTGCCCTGCCTGATGCCGGTCCAGGACCTGGACGTGAGCGGCCGGGGCCTGTTCCTCGTCGACAAGCTCGCCGACCGCTGGGGCGTCGACCTGCTGCCGCGCGGCAAGACGACCTGGTTCGAGATGCGCGTCGCGGAGCGCTGAGCCGGGGAGCGGCGGTACCACCGCCCCGCCGTTCGGCGGACGGGAGCACTCCCCGCGCCCCGGCGGCCCCGGCGCGGACGGCACCCGGACCTGGGGGACCGGCCGGGAGGGGCACCGCTTACCCTGACTGCCGTCAGTAATGCACCAGGAAGGGGCGGATCAGGTGGCGGACATAGAGGCGGCGCGCGCGGCGTTCGAGCGCTTCGACGCGGACGGGGACGGCTTCATCACGGCGGCCGAGTACAAGAGCGCGATGGCGCAGATGGGGGACTTCCACGTCACCGAGTCGGTGGCCGAGGCCGTCATCGCCGCTCAGGACACCGACAAGGACAAGCTGCTGTCGTTCGACGAGTTCTGGGCCCACCTGAACAAGTGACGCGCGCGAGGGGCGTTCCCGGTGACCCCGGGAACGCCCCTCTGTCATGCCGTCCCGTGCCGCCCCGTACGGCGTGCGGTCGCCCGTCGCGCCGCGCGGCGGCCGCACCGTGGCGCACACCGTCCGGCGTGTGCCGCGGCACGCCGCACGCCGCCGCTCGGCGCGCGCCTCAGGCGCACCTACCTCCGCCCGGCGCGCGCCTCGTTCCTGCCGTACGGCCGGCTCCTGCCCACGCCGGGCGACAGCCGACCACACCCCGCCCGCACGGAGCGACGCGGTCCTGTCGCGCCGCGCGGCGGCGCCCGCTCACGCCGCCCGGCGGCGGATGCGTACGCTCCAGCGGCCGTCCCGGCGCTCCAGGTCCAGCGGCAGGTCGAAGCACTTGCCGATCAGGTCGCCGGTCAGCACCTCGTCCACCGGGCCCTGGGCCAGCTCGCGGCCGTCGCGCAGCAGGAGCGCGTGGCCGGTCCCGGCGGGCAGTTCCTCCAGATGGTGGGTGACCAGGACCGTCGCCAGCTCGGGGTGGTCGCGGCGCAGCCCGTCCAGCGCCTCCAGGAGCCGCTCGCGGCCCGGCAGGTCCAGGCCCGTCGCCGGCTCGTCCAGCAGGAGCAGGCGCGGCTCGGGCATCAGCGCGCGGGCGATCAGGGTGCGGCCGCGCTGGCCCTGCGAGAGCGTCGTCCAGCGCGCCTCGCGCAGCCCGTCCAGGCCGAGCGTGCCCATCAGCCGGTCGGCGCGCTCCTCCTGCTCCGCCGTGGGGCGCCAGCGGGGCGGCCGCTCGGCGGAGTTGGTCACGCCGGTCAGCACCACGTCGCGCACGCGCAGCGGCGAGGACGGGGCGTGCCGGGGGTCGACGTGACCCACGTACGACCGCAGCTCGCGCAGGTCCACGCGGCCCAGACGGCGGCCGAGGACCTCCACCCGCCCCTCGGTCGGGTGCACCCGCGCCCCGAGGAGGCTCAGCAGGGTCGACTTCCCGGCCCCGTTCGCGCCGAGCAGCGCCCAGTGCTCGCCGGCCCGGACGGTCAGCGACACCTCCTGGAGGATGGGCCGGCCGTCCCGGACGACGTGGACGTTCTCGGCGCGCAGTACCTCGGGACTCATGGGCGGTACGCTAACCACCGCTCAGCTCCTCAGACAAGTGGCGGCCTCCGGCCCACCGGCCGCGGCACGCCGGCTCCTGGGGTCCCGTACGCCGCGTGCACCCCGCGCGCCGTACCTCCCGTTCCCCCTCCTCACCAGGCAGGTGTCCCGATGCCGCTCGACGCCCTCCGCCCCAGCCCGCTCGTCGAACAGGCCGTGGAACGGCTGCGCGCCCAGATCACCGGGGGCCACTGGCCGGTCGGCACGAAGCTGCCCGGGGAGACCACGCTCGCCAAGGAGCTCGGCGTCGGCCGCTCCACCGTCCGCGAGGCGCTGCGCGCGCTCGCCGGCGCCGGGCTCGTCCGCGCCCGCCAGGGGGCCGGGGTGTTCGTCGTCGCCGCCGAGCCCGCCGAGGAGTGGTCCGCGCGGCTGCGCCGGGCCGCGGTGACGGACGTCTACGAGGTCCGCGCGGCGGTCGAGGTCCACGCGGCCCGGCTGGCCGCCCGCCGCCGCACCGGGGAGGACGTCGCCGCGCTGCGGGCCGCGCTGGCGGGGCGCCGCGCCGCGGCGGCCTCCGGCGACGCCGCCTTCGTCGACGCCGACATCGCCTTCCACGCGGCCGTGGTCGCCGCCGCCCACAACCCCGTGCTCACGGACCTCTTCACGCAGTTCGTGCCCGCCCTGCGCGAGGGACTGGTCGACCTGCTGTCCCTGACCGGCCTGCGCGCCCGCGACCGCAACCCCGGGGACGCGGCCCACGAGGCGCTCGTGGCGGCCGTCGCGGACGGGGACGCGGACACGGCGGCGCAGGTCCTGGGCCGCGAACTGGAGGACCCGTTCGCGGCGGGCGGGCGGGAGTGAGCCCGGCGGTGTCCGAAAACCCGCCACCCGTTCGGCGCGGTCCGGAATAGCCCGCCGGACGGGGGGGTTGGGGGTGTCCGGCGCCGGGGCCACCCGACCCCGGCGGACACCGACCCCGAAGGGCGAGGCGAGCAGGACATGAAGATCGGCATCATCGGCGCGGGCAACATCGGAGGCAACCTCACCCGGCGGCTCACCGCCCTCGGGCACGACGTCTCCGTCGCCAACTCGCGCGGCCCGCACACGCTCACCGACCTGGCCGAGGAGACCGGCGCGCGGCCCGTCCCGGTCGAGGAGGCGGCACGCGGCGCCGAGGTCGTCGTGGTCGCGGTCCCGGTCAAGGCGGTCCCCGACCTGCCGTCCGGCCTCCTGGACGGAGCGGCGGACGGCGTCGCCGTCATCGACACCGGCAACTACTACCCGAAGCAGCGCGACGGCAGGATCGCGGAGATCGAGGACGAGGGGATCACCGAGAGCCGCTGGACCGAGCGCCGGATCGGCCACCCGGTGATCAAGGCCTTCAACGGCACCTTCGCCCAGGACATCCTGGACCGCCACCGTCCGGCCGGCGCCCCCGACCGCCTGGCCCTGCCGGTGGCCGGCGACGACGAGGCGGCCAAGCGGCGCGTCCGGGACCTGATCGACGAACTCGGCTTCGACACCGTCGACGCCGGCGGCACCGACGACTCCTGGCGCCAGCAGCCCGGTACCCCGGTGTACGGCCTGCGGGGCGACGCCGAAGCGGTCACCGAGGCCCTGGCGAAGGCGTCCCCGGAGCGCACCCCGGACTTCCGGGCGTAGCCACCGGTCCCGTCCGCGCGGCCTCCCCGCGCGGTCCCGCGGCCGGTCCGCCCGGATGCCGCCGGTCCGCCCGTACGCGCGGGCGGGCCGGCCGGACGGTGCCCGGGGCCGTGCGCGTCCGGCGGTCCGGCCGCGGGGCCGGGGTCAGGCGCCCGTCGCCCACTCCTTCAGCGCCGCCCTGCTCGCGAAGTCCGCGACGTTCTTGTCGACCGGGTCGTCCGTGTACTGGTGGAAGCGCCACTTCGCCTGGATGCGGGGCTTGCCCGCCGTCGTGTAGTCGGCGATCCACAGGCCGTCGCCCGCGTAGGACGTGGTGTCGACGTTGAGCCAGTAGTTCCTGTTGCAGTACAGCAGGACCCGGTGGTCCGGCCGCAGCCTCTTCACCTCGCGGATGAAGCGGTCCTTCTCGGCGTTGGTGGCGTGGGTGCCCTCGCCCGTGGTCTCCCAGTCGACCACCAGCAGGTCGCCCGCCTTCTCCGGGGCCTTGGCGACGAAGTACTCCGCCTGGGCCGTGATGTTGCCCGGCCACAGGAAGTGGTAGAAGCCGATCGCCAGGCCCGCGTCGCGGCCTCTCTTCACCTGGGCGGACAGCTTCGGATTGACGTACGAGCGGCCCTCCGTGGCCTTCACGAAGACGAAGGACAGGCCGTCGGTGTCGTACGAGGACGACTGGTACGCGCTGACGTCGATGCCACGCAGCATGGTGCTCCTCGCGGTGGTGCGGTGGGGGGACGGGACTGATGCTGAAAGATGCAACAACCCACTTGGCTTTTCCCCGAGTTGAGGGATTTCCACCCCGGACGAGTGACCCCCTAGTGACCCCCGAGTGGCACCGGGGGAGCCGGTTCCGTCCGCCGGTGCGCACCGGCGGACGGAACCGGTCCGGATCAGCACTCGATGATGTTCACCGCGAGCCCGCCGCGCGCCGTCTCCTTGTACTTCACCGACATGTCGGCGCCGGTGTCCTTCATGGTCTTGATGACCTTGTCCAGGGACACCTTGTGCGAGCCGTCGCCGCGCATGGCCATGCGGGCGGCGGTGACGGCCTTCACCGCGGCCATGCCGTTGCGCTCGATGCACGGGATCTGCACCAGGCCGCCCACGGGGTCGCAGGTCAGACCGAGGTTGTGCTCCATGCCGATCTCGGCGGCGTTCTCCACCTGCTCGGGGCTGCCGCCGAGGACCTCGGCCAGCGCGCCCGCGGCCATCGAGCAGGCGGAGCCGACCTCGCCCTGGCAGCCGACCTCGGCGCCGGAGATCGAGGCGTTCTCCTTGAAGAGCATGCCGATGGCGCCGGCGGCGAGCAGGAAGCGGATCACGCCCTCCTCGTCGGCCCCCGGCACGAAGTCCATGTAGTAGTGCAGGACGGCGGGGATGATGCCGGCCGCGCCGTTGGTCGGGGCGGTGACCACGCGGCCGCCCGCCGCGTTCTCCTCGTTCACGGCCATCGCGTAGAGGGTGATCCACTCCATGGAGTGGGCCAGCGGGTCGCCGGCGGCGCGCAGCTGGCGGGCGGAGACGGCGGCGCGGCGGCGGACCTTCAGGCCGCCGGGCAGGATGCCCTCGCGGGACATGCCGCGCGCGACGCACTCCCGCATCACGCGCCAGATGCCGAGCAGGCCCTCGCGGACCTCCTCCTCGGTGCGCCAGGCGCGCTCGTTCTCCAGCATCAGGGCGGAGATCGACAGGCCCGTCTCGCGGGTCAGGCGCAGCAGCTCGTCGCCGGTGCGGAAGGGGTACTTCAGGACGGTGTCGTCGAGCTTGATCCGGTCGGCGCCCACGGCGTCCTCGTCCACGACGAAGCCGCCGCCCACGGAGTAGTACGTCTTCTCCGCCAGCGGCGCCCCGGCGGCGTCGTACGCGGACATCGTCATGCCGTTGGCGTGGTACGGCAGGGCCTTGCGGCGGTGCAGGACCAGGTCCCGGTCGAAGTCGAAGGCGATCTCGCGCTCGCCGAGCAGGCGCAGGCGGCCGGCCTCGCGTATCTCCGCCACGCGGTCGTCGGCCTTCTCGACGTCCACGGTGCGCGGCGACTCGCCCTCCAGGCCGAGCAGGACGGCCTTCGGCGTGCCGTGGCCGTGCCCGGTGGCGCCGAGCGAGCCGTAGAGCTCGGCGCGGACCGTGGCCGCGGCGTCGAGCAGGCCGTCGTTGCGCAGCCGGCGGGCGAACATGCGCGCCGCCCGCATCGGGCCGACCGTGTGGGAGCTGGAGGGGCCGATGCCGACCGAGAACAGGTCGAAGACCGAGATGGCCACGGAGGACTCCTAGGGGGCAGCGGACGCCGTTGTCCGCAGGGGGATGCGGTGCGGGACGCGTGGGGGGCAAGGAACGGGGCACCGCGCCCGACCCCTCGGTGGGCGCGGTGCCCCGGATATGCAGCTGGAAAGCGTACGAAATCCTACGCGATCCGGGCGAACTACTTCAGGCCGGGGTACAGCGGGTGCTTGTCGGCCAGGGCGGACACCCGGGCCTTCAGCGCGCCGGCGTCGTACGACGGCTTGAGGGCCTCGGCGACGACGTCGGCGACCTCGGCGAAGTCCTCGGCGGTGAAGCCGCGGGTGGCCAGGGCCGGCGTGCCGATGCGCAGGCCGGAGGTGACCATCGGCGGGCGCGGGTCGTTCGGGACGGCGTTGCGGTTGACCGTGATGCCGACCTCGTGGAGGCGGTCCTCGGCCTGCTGCCCGTCCAGCTCGCTCTCGCGCAGGTCGACCAGGACGAGGTGCACGTCCGTGCCGCCGGACAGCACGTTCACGCCGGCCTCGCGGGCGTCCGGCGCGGTGAGCCGCTCGGCCAGCAGCCGCGCGCCCTCGACCGTGCGGCGCTGGCGCTCCTTGAACTCCTCCGAGGCCGCGACCTTGAAGGAGACCGCCTTGGCGGCGATCACGTGCTCCAGCGGACCGCCCTGGAAGCCCGGGAAGACGGAGGAGTTCAGTTTCTTGGCGAAGTCCTTCTTCGCCAGGATGATGCCGCCGCGCGGGCCGCCCAGCGTCTTGTGGGTGGTGGAGGTCACCACGTCCGCGTACGGGACCGGGTTCGGGTGGAGACCGGCGGCGACCAGGCCCGCGAAGTGCGCCATGTCGACCCACAGGTACGCCCCGGCCTTGTCGGCGATCCGGCGGAACTCGGCGAAGTCCAGCTGCCGCGGGTAGGCGGACCAGCCCGCGATGATCACCTTGGGGCGGTGCTCCTCGGCGAGCCGCTCGACCTCGGCCATGTCGACCCGGCCCTCGTCGTCCACGTGGTACGCGACCACGTCGAACTGCTTGCCGGAGAAGTTCAGCCGCATGCCGTGGGTCAGGTGGCCGCCGTGGGCCAGGTCCAGGCCGAGGATCGTGTCGCCGGGCTGGGCCAGCGCGAACAGGGCGGCCTGGTTGGCGGAGGCGCCCGAGTGCGGCTGCACGTTGGCGTACTCGGCGCCGAACAGCTCCTTCACCCGGTCGATGGCGATCTGCTCGGTGACGTCGACGTGCTCGCAGCCGCCGTAGTAGCGGCGGCCGGGGTAGCCCTCGGCGTACTTGTTGGTGAGGACCGAGCCCTGGGCCTCCATGACCGCGAGCGGAGCGAAGTTCTCCGAGGCGATCATCTCCAGGGTGGACTGCTGGCGGTGCAGCTCGGCGTCGACGGCGGCGGCGACGTCGGGGTCGAGCTCGTGCAGGGGGGTGTTCAGAAGCGACATCGGTGAAGGAGTCCTCAGGATCCGGAGAATTCGGTGTACTCGTCGGCGGTGAGGAGGTCGGCCGGCTCCTGTGCCACGCGCACCTTGAACAGCCAGCCGCCCTCGAAGGGGGCGGAGTTCACCAGGGCCGGATCGTCCACGACGTCCTGGTTGGCCTCGACGACCTCGCCGGTCACCGGCGAGTACAGGTCGCTGACCGACTTGGTCGACTCCAGTTCGCCGCAGGTCTCGCCCGCGGTCACGGTGTCGCCGACCTCGGGGAGCTGGACGTACACGACGTCACCGAGCGCGTTGGCCGCGTGCTCCGTGATGCCGACCGTCGCGACGCCGTCCTCGGCGGCCGACAGCCACTCGTGCTCCTTGCTGTAGCGCAGCTGCTGGGGGTTGCTCATGGCCTGAATTCTCCTGTACGCGGGAAGTGCGGTGAACGTGCGGTCCTGGGTCCTGCCGTACGCGACGGTACGCAGGCCGGGCGCGCCGCGTCGGCACATGGCCGGAAGCGGTGCGCGGAGCGGGACCCGGTGGCGCGTGCCGGCGGGGCCGGGCGCGCGCCCACGGGGCGGCTACTTGCGGCGCTTGTAGAAGGGCAGCGCCACGACCTCGTACGGCTCGTGGCTGCCCCGGATGTCCACGCCGACGCCGGGGGTGCCGGGCGCGGCGTGCGCGGCGTCGACGTACGCCATCGCGACCGGCTTCCCCAGCGTGGGGGAGGGGGCGCCGGAGGTGACCTCGCCGACCACCTCGCCGCCGGCGACCACGGGGTACCCGGCGCGGGGCACGCGGCGGCCCTCGGCGACCAGGCCGACCAGGACCCGCGGCGCCTTCTCCCGGGCGCGGTCGGCGGCCTCGGCGAGCGCCTCGCGGCCGACGAAGTCGCCCTCCTTGTCGAACTTCACGACCCGGCCGAGCCCCGCGTCGAACGGCGTCAGGGAGGTGGACAGCTCGTGCCCGTACAGCGGCATGCCCGCCTCCAGGCGCAGGGTGTCCCGGCAGGACAGGCCGCACGGGACGAGCCCGGCCGCGGCGCCGGCCCCGGTGAGCGCCTGCCACAGCCTCTCGGCGTCGGCCGGGGCGACGAACAGCTCGAAGCCGTCCTCGCCGGTGTAACCGGTGCGGGCGATCAGGGCCGGGACGCCCGCGACGGTGCCGGGCAGGCCGGCGTAGTACTTCAGGCCGTCGAGGTCGGCGTCGGTCAGGCTCTTCAGGATGCCGGGGGACTCGGGGCCCTGGACGGCGAGGAGCGCGTAGGCGTCGCGGTCGTCGCGCACCTCGGCGTCGAAGCCGGCGGCGCGCTCGGTCAGCGCGTCCAGCACGACCTGGGCGTTGGAGGCGTTGGCGACGACCATGTACTCGGCCTCGCGCAGCCGGTAGACGATCAGGTCGTCGAGGATGCCGCCGTCCGCGCGGCAGATCATGGTGTAGCGGGCGCGGCCGACGCCGACCGTGGACAGGTGGCCGACCAGCGCGTAGTCCAGGAGCGCGGCGGCCTGCGGGCCGGTGACCGTGATCTCGCCCATGTGGGAAAGGTCGAAGAGGCCGGCCTTCGTGCGCACGGCGGTGTGCTCGTCGCGCTCGGAGCCGTAGCGCAGGGGCATGTCCCAGCCGGCGAAGTCGGTCATCGTCGCGCCGAGCGAGCGGTGCAGGGCATCGAGCGCGGTGCGGCGCGGTGCGGGGGACGCGGTACTGCTCATCGGTTCTGCTCCCGGGGCGATGGGGCTGCCCGCGCGAGCGGATTCCGGCGCGGGGCAGGGCGAGGGACGGTCCTCCCCATCTGTCATCGAACCTGAGAGGTTCACCACGGCCCCGCGCGGCGGCGGCCGTGACTTGCACCTTGGGTGGGGCCGCCGGTCGGCGGCCCGCTTTTCAGATGTGCCTCGCCCGCGCGGTAACGGGGCCTGAGAGATTCAAGGGAGGGACTTGCTCCTTCGGCGCCCGGCGCACGCGTCGCGTGCCCGGAACTCTCCCGCGCGGATTCAAGCGGCCGGTATGCAGTTGGCGCGCTCATCATCGCACGCCACGGGAGTGTCCGGCAGTGGGGTCCCGCCGTGGCTTCCGCGGCGGGTTGTGACGGGTCTGTGGCAGGACAAAGACGGAATCGCACCCTGCCCCGCATTACCTTCTCTTTACACTCGACGGGGATGGGTCTCCCGACCCCAAGGGGAGGACGATCAGGGTGGACAGGACGACGGTGTACGCGACGGGACCGGCGGTGGCGCTGCCCGGCCGGCCGGACGCCCCGGCCGCGCAGGACTGCCGGCGCCGGCCCGCGCCCGTGGTGCGGGACCTGCGGGAGCGGGCGGGGCGCGGCCCACGGGAGCTGGCCTTCGCGCCGACCGACCTGGTCGTGGTCACGGGCCTGCCCGGCAGCGGCAAGTCGACGCTGATGAGCCGTGCCGCGCGGGGCATCCGCATCGACTCGCAGGACACCCGGGACCGCTGGGACGCGCGCATGCCGCGCCTCCTGCCGTACGCGGTCTACCGCCCCCTCGTCCGCCTCGCCCACTACGCGTCGCTGCGGCGGGCCCTGCGCGCGGGCGGCGGCGTCGTCGTGCACGACTGCGGGACGCAGTCCTGGGTGCGGTCCTGGCTCGCCCGCGCGGCCGAGCGGCGCGGCGGCACCCTCCACCTGCTGCTGCTCGACGTGCCGGTGGAGACCGCGCTGCAGGGGCAGCGCGAGCGCGGCCGGGGCGTCTCGCGGTACGCCTTCGCGCGCCACCGCGCGGCGGTGGCCGCGCTGCTGCGCTCCGTGGAGAGGGGCGACCTGCCCGACGGCTGCGGCTCGGCCGTCCTGATCGACCGGGACGCCGCGGACGTGCTGCGCCGCATCGGCTTCACGGACTGACCGCGCACCGGGCACCGCCGCCCGGCCGTGCCCGGAATGCCGTCGGCCGGTCGCGCGGGGCGACCCGGCCGGTCGCGGACGGCGGCGCCCGGCTGACCGTAACCGGCCGGTCGTACGGTCGTACGGGTTAGGGTTTCGGCGGAATTCCACCCGGCGGTGCGCGCCGGGGCCGGACGGACCGCCCGGCCCCGCCCCCGGCGGGAGCCCCGGGGGGAGGCCCCGGGCGGACGGCAGCCGCGGCAGCGGTTCGAGCAGGTGGTAGACAGATGGACATCCCGGCACAGGCGCACCCCCATCCGCACGTCGGCTGGCCCGGCAACGAACTGGAGGAGGTGCTGGCCGCGTCCCTCGGCGTGCCCTCGGCGGCCGGCCGGATCGTCGAGGTGCTGGGCCGCAGCCACCTGTGGATACCCCTGCCCAACGGCGGCGGCCCGCACAGCGGCCCGCTGGACCTGCCCACCATCGAGATCGAGGGGCAGGCGTACGTTCCCGTCTTCAGCTCCGAGCAGCAGTTCCGCGCCGTCGTCGGCGACCACATGTCGTTCGCCGTCGCTCCCGCCGTGGAGTTCGCGCGCGGCCTGCCGCCGCAGTGCGGCATCGTCGTGAACCCGGACGGCGTGGTCGGGGCGCCGCTGCCGCCGCTCGCGGTGGCCGAGCTGTGCCGGGCGGGCCGGACCGCGCCGGCCGGGGCCGCGAGCGGCGCCCGGGTGCGCCTGTTCGAGCCCGACTGGCAGGACGACCCGGTGGACTTCCTGGCCGCCGCCTCCGCCGAGTTCGCGGGGACGGGCGCCGTGCTCAGCGCCCGCCGCTGCCTGGCCAGCATCGAGGGCGACGCACCCGTGATGTTCATCGGGGTCGAGATGGTCTCCTGGGACGACAGCGTGCGCACGGTGCCGATGGACGCCGTGGGCCGGGCGCTCGGCCGGGTGCCCGTGGAGCGGCCGGTGAACATCGTCTTCCTCGACGTCGCGCAGGACCCGGTGGGCGACTGGATGAAGTCCCACGTCCGCCCCTTCTATCAGTACGGTCACTGACGGCGTGCGCGCCGCGGACCGGGGCGTGCGTCAAGTCGCTGTCAGGATCGCCGCTTAAGCTGGTTTCATGGCTCGGTCGGGGTGGTGCGCCGGGGAAGTGTGCGCGGCACCCCGGGCGCGTGGGACAGGTTCGTCAGGTTTGTCGCGAAGGGGCGGTTGAGGGTGAGCGCGTCGGGCACGGCCGCGGCCGGGCAGGTCGAGCACATGCTGCGCCAAGTGACGCCCGGGCGTTACGACGCGTACGAGGCGCTGCTGCGCGCCCTCGCGACCCCCTCGGCCGGTCAGATCTGGATGCTGCTGTGGCACGGCCAGGCCGGCTCCCCCGACGCCCAGTACGGGAACATGGAGGTGGAGGGGGTCAACTACGCCCCCTGCGTCACCTCCGCCCAGGAGCTCTCCGCCAGCGGCTGGAACCGCTCGTACGAGGTGGTCGACGGCCTCGACGTGGCCCGCACCCTCTACCCCGACCACTACGGTCTCTGGCTGAACCCGCACGCGCCGGGCGGCGGCGTCGGTGTCCCCTGGCTCGACCTGCGCCGCATCGCCACCGGCCTGGAGCGCCAGCCCGCGGGCCCGCTGCGGCTGTCGGAGCCCGGCATCGAGATCCCCCAGTTCTGGGCGCTGCTCACGCAGAACGCGCACCGCACGTCCGCCGTGCGGGCGCTGCGCCGCGCCTGGGTGCAGCCCGCGCTCGGCGCGCCGTACCTGGCCGTCGGCCTCGACGTGTACGACACCGGCCCGCAGGCGGTGGACTCGGTGCGGGCGATGATGCAGCAGTCCGTCGGGGCGGTGCCGGACGGCCTCGCGGTGTCGACCGTCGCGATGTCCGACGCCTACGACCCGGTGGCGATGTGGATGCGGGCCAACGCCCGGCCGTTCTACGACCGCGAGGCGCACGCGGCGCCCGCCCCCGCCACGGGCGGCTACGGCTACCCGCGGGCCTACTGAGCCCGGCGCCCCACCCGGTCCTGCGGCCTGACGGAGCCCTGTGGCTCCACGGAGCCCTCCGACTTCACGAATCCCTCGGGTCTGACCGGGCCCTTCGGTCTCACCGGGCCCTCCGGCCCGGCCGGACCCCGCAGGCCCGCCGGAAGCGCGCGCCCTCTTGACAACGGCCCGGTCCCCCCTGCCGGAGGCCGCGCCGTGCCCGCCGCCGGAGAGGCGGCGCGCGGCCGGCCGTAGGCTGGAACGGCCGGAGGCGCCCTCCGGCGGCCGTCCCCCGGGGCGCTCACTCGTCCGGTTTCCGTCGTCACGGAGCGTGTCGGCGTCCTTCGCGCGTGACTCGGCGGTACGCGTGCGCCTCGTGCGGACCAAGTGGTTCCGTTTTCCTGGCACCTGAATGACCTGCGGCTCCGAGAGGGCAAGCGGCGAATGTCCGTTACGACGGGTAAGGCATACAGAGGTGCTGGTGTCCCCTTGTGAGGCAAGTGTCATGCGTCCGAAGCCCGTTACCCAGCGTTCGGATAACGGAATCCCTCAAACAGCATCACGTTTGCGCATCCATTCCCCGTCAAGACTGGCCGCAGATCGCTCACGTCTTGAAGACTCCCGATCCGGGGGCGCCTCGCCCCTGTGTACGACGGACGATCATGCCGCTACAGCGGCAAGTGCGGCCCGGCTACAGCCGGTTGAGAGGGGTCCCTGCCACGATGACGGCACCATTGCACGAGCCGACCGCAGAAGCGGCCCCCAGTGCGGCCGAGGAGGCGGCGGTCGCCAATGCCGAGGAGAAGCGGCAGGCCGTCCAGGGCCGCTCGCTCGGCCGCATCGCCTGGGAGCGCCTCAAGCGCGACAAGCTCGCCCTGACCGGCGGCGTCATCGTCCTGGTGCTCATCGCCATCGCGCTGCTCGCGCCCGTGATCACCGCTCTGGTCGGACAGGATCCGGAGGTCCACCACGAGGACCTGATCGACCCGCTGTTCGGCACGCCCGTCGGATCCCTGGGCGGCATCAGCGGCGACCACCTCCTGGGCGTGGAGCCGGTCAGCGGCCGCGACATCTTCGCCCGCATCGTCTACGGCGCCCGGATCTCGCTCCTCGTGGGCTTCCTCTCCGCGGTCGTCGCCGTGGTCCTCGGCACGATCCTCGGTGTCCTCGCCGGTTTCTTCGGCGGCTGGGTCGACGCCGCCATCAGCCGCGTCATGGACGGCCTGCTGGCCTTCCCGCAGCTGCTCTTCATCATCGCGCTGGTCTCGGTCATGCCGAACGAGCTGCTGGGCCTGACCGGCACGGGCGTGCGCCTGTTCGTGATGATCCTGGTCATCGGCTTCTTCGGATGGCCCTACATCGGGCGTGTGGTGCGCGGTCAGACGCTCTCGCTGCGCGAGCGGGAGTACGTCGAGGCGGCCCGCTCGCTGGGCGCGGGACGGTTCTACATCCTGTTCAAGGAACTGCTGCCCAACCTGATCGCGCCGATCATCGTCTACACGACGATGATGATCCCCACCAACATCCTCACCGAGGCGGCGCTCAGCTTCCTGGGTGTGGGCGTCAAGCCGCCGACGGCCTCCTGGGGACAGATGCTGTCGAGCGCGATCGACTACTACAAGTCGGATCCCATGTACATGGTGATCCCGGGCGTGGCGATCTTCATCACCGTTCTCGCCTTCAACCTCTTCGGCGACGGCGTGCGCGACGCGCTGGACCCGAAGGGCTCCCGCTGACCGCCGTACCGCACCAGCTTCCCGTGGAACCTGCACGGGGTCTCTCATCTAATCCGGAGGATCCGAGATCGTGACTACCCAACGCACCTCAGGGCGGCGCAAGCAGGCTCTGGCCGCTGCCGCAGTGGTCGCCGCGCTGCTGACCACCGCGGCGTGCGGCGGCGGCGACGACAACGGCGGGGGATCGAAGAACGGCGCGGCCGGCTTCGACGCCGCGAACAACAAGGTCGCCCAGGCCTCGCTGGCCAAGAAGGGCGGCGAGCTGAAGTTCGCCAGCGCCCAGGACGCCGACTCGTGGGACACCACGCGCGGCTACTACGGCTTCATGTGGAACTTCTCCCGCTACTACTCCCGCCAGCTCGTCACGAACAAGACGGAGCCGGGCAAGGCCGGCGCCGAGATCGCCCCGGACCTCGCCACCGGGGTCGCCAAGGTCTCCGACGACGGCAAGACCTACACGTACACCCTGCGTGACGGCATCACCTGGGAGGACGGCAAGCCGATCACCTCCAAGGACGTCAAGTACGGCATCGAGCGCTCCTGGGCGCAGGACGTGCTGTCCGGCGGTCCGACGTACCTCAAGGAGGTGCTCGACCCCAAGGACGAGTACGAGGGCCCGTACAAGGACAAGTCCAAGGACAAGCTCGGCCTGAAGGCGATCGAGACCCCGGACGACAAGACCATCGTCTTCAAGCTCCCGAAGGCCAACTCGGACTTCGAGGAGATGCTGGCGCTGACCTCCGCGTCCCCGGTCCGCCAGGACAAGGACACCAAGTCCAAGTACGGCCTGCACCCGTTCTCCTCGGGTCCGTACAAGTTCGAGTCCTACAGCCCGGGCAAGAACCTCGTGCTGGTCCGCAACACCGAGTGGAAGCAGTCCTCGGACCCGATCCGCAAGGCGTACCCGGACAAGATCTCGATCAAGTTCTTCTCCAACGCCAACGAGCTGGACCAGCGCCTGATCGCCGGCGACTACGACCTGGACCTCGCCCAGACCGGTCTGTCCCCGCAGGGCCGCACCACCGCCCTGAACGAGCACAAGGAGAACCTGGACAACCCGGTCTCCGGCTACATCCGCTACGCGGTCTTCCCGCAGAGCGTCAAGCCCTTCGACAACGAGCACTGCCGCAAGGCCGTGATCTACGGCGCCGACCACGTGTCGCTCCAGACCGCCCGCGGCGGCCCGCAGGCCGGCGGTGACATCGGCACCAACATGCTGCCGCCGTCCGTCCCGGGCTCCGAGGGCCAGGACTACGACCCGTACGACCTCGCCGGGGCGAACAAGAAGGGCAACGTCGAGAAGGCCAAGGAAGAGCTCAAGGCCTGCGGCAAGCCGAACGGCTTCAAGACCACCATCGCCGTCCGCAACAACAAGCCGGTCGAGGTGGCCACCGCCGAGTCGCTCCAGGCGTCGCTGAAGAAGGTCGGCATCACCGTCGACATCGACCAGTTCGACGGCTCGCAGACCACCGGCATCATCGGCAGCCCCTCGAACGTGAAGAAGAAGGGCTACGGCATCATCATCATGGGCTGGGGCCCGGACTTCCCGTCCGTCCAGGGCTACGGTCTGCCGCTGTGGAACAGCGACTACATCCTGGAGAGCGGTAACAACAACTACGCGCTCATCAAGGACAAGAAGATCGACGGCCTGTTCGACGACTACGTCAACACGCTGGACGACGCCGAGAAGGCCGACATCGCCAAGGAGATCAACCACAAGGTGATGGAGGGCGGCTACTACCTGCCCTTCGTCTTCGAGAAGTTCATCAACTGGCGCTCCAGCCGACTGGCGAACGTCTACACGACCGACGGCTACAGCGGTCAGTACGACTTCGTCAACCTCGGCCTGAAGTCCGAGAAGTAACCGGTACACCCGCCGTACGGCACGAAAGGCAGGTGAAGGCCGGCGCGGCGTGACCGCGGGCCACTGGTGGATCCCAGTGGCCCGCGGTCCGCAGCGGGCCGTTAGCTGTGCTCGCTTACCTCCTCAGGCGGCTGTTCGCCGCCGCTGTGATGCTCGTGGTCATCGTCATGGTGGTCTTCAGCATCTTCTTCCTCATCCCCAAGTGGGCCGGGGTCGACATCGCCACGAGCTTCGTGGGCAAGCAGGCCGACCCCGCCGCGGTCCGGGCAGTGGCGGAGAAACTGGGTCTGGACGACCCGATCTACGCCCAGGTCTGGGAGTTCTTCAAGGGCATCTTCGTGGGCCGCACCTACGCGGCCGGCGGTGACGTCACGAACTGCGCCGCGCCGTGCTTCGGCTACTCCTTCCGCAGCGAGCAGGCCATCTGGCCGGTGCTGACCGACCGCTTCCCGGTGACCCTGGGTCTCGCGCTCGGCGCCGCCGTCCTGTGGCTGCTCTTCGGTGTCGCGGCCGGTGTGCTCTCCGCGCTCAAGCGGGGCACCCTGTGGGACCGCGGCGCGATGATCGTCGCCCTCGCGGGCGTCTCGCTGCCCATCTACTTCACCGGCATGCTCAGCCTGGCGGTCTTCGCCTTCGGCCTGAAGTGGATCAATGCCGAGTACGTGCCCCTGGCGGACAGCTTCAGCGGCTGGCTCGGCGGCATGATCCTGCCGTGGATCACCCTGGCCTTCCTGTACGCGGCGATGTACGCGCGCATCACCCGCGCGACCATGATGGAGATCCTCGGCGAGGACTACATCCGCACCGCCCGCGCCAAGGGCCTGACGGAGCAGGTCGTCATCCGCAAGCACGCCATGCGCTCGACGATGACGCCCATCCTGACCATGCTCGGCATGGACCTCGGCGCCCTCATCGGCGGCGCGATCCTGACGGAGACCACGTTCAGCCTGCCCGGCCTCGGCCAGGCCGTGCTCAACGCGATCAGGAACCAGGACCTGCCCGTCATCCTGGGCGTCACCCTGATCACTTCTCTCGCGGTGCTCATCGCCAACCTCGTGGTGGACGTTCTGTACGCCGTGATCGACCCCCGAGTGAGGCTCGCATGACCGAATCGACCAAGAGCGGGGCCGCCGTGGGTGAGCCCGCCGCGGCCTCCCCCGCTCCCTCCGCCTTCCTGGAAGTGCGCGACCTGAAGGTGCACTTCCCGACCGACGACGGCCTGGTGAAGTCCGTCGACGGCCTCAGCTTCACGCTGGAGAAGGGCAAGACCCTCGGCATCGTGGGCGAGTCCGGCTCCGGCAAGTCGGTGACCTCGCTCGGCATCATGGGCCTGCACACCGCCGGCCAGTACGGCAAGCGCAAGGCGCAGATCTCCGGCGAGATCTGGCTGAACGGCACCGAGCTGCTCTCCGCCGACCCCGACCACGTGCGCAAGCTGCGCGGCCGGGAGATGTCGATGATCTTCCAGGACCCGCTGTCGGCGCTGCACCCGTACTACACGATCGGCCAGCAGATCGTGGAGGCGTACCGCATCCACCACGACGTGGACAAGAAGACCGCGAGGCGCCGCGCCGTGGAGATGCTCGACCGCGTGGGCATCCCGCAGCCGGACAAGCGGGTGGACAACTACCCGCACGAGTTCTCCGGCGGTATGCGCCAGCGCGCGATGATCGCGATGTCGCTGGTCAACAACCCCGAGCTGCTGATCGCGGACGAGCCGACGACCGCCCTGGACGTGACCGTCCAGGCGCAGATCCTCGACCTGATCCGGGACCTGCAGAAGGAGTTCGGCTCCGCGGTCATCATCATCACCCACGACCTGGGCGTCGTCGCCGAGCTGGCCGACGACCTCCTGGTGATGTACGGCGGCCGCTGCGTCGAGCGCGGCCCGGCCGAGAAGGTGTTCTACGAGCCCCGCCACCCCTACACCTGGGGCCTGCTGGGCTCGATGCCGCGCCTCGACCGCGACCAGCAGGAACGCCTCATCCCGGTCAAGGGCTCCCCGCCCTCCCTCATCAACATCCCGTCGGGCTGCGCCTTCAACCCGCGCTGCCCGTACGCCGACGTGCCCAAGGACAACGTCACCCGCACGGTCCGGCCCGAGCTGACCGAGGTCGGCAGCAAGCACTGGGCCGCCTGCCACATGTCGCAGGAGCAGCGGGAGCGTATCTGGACCGAAGAGATTGCGCCGAAGCTGTGAGCGAGAACGCAGAGGACAAAGCAGTGGCCGCCCCTGCGCAGAGCGCCGGCGCCACCCTCACGAAGGACGCCGCGCCCGGCGAGACCCTGCTGAAGGTGACCGGGCTGCAGAAGCACTTCCCGATCAAGAAGGGGCTGCTCCAGCGGCAGGTCGGCGCGGTGCACGCGGTCGACGGCCTCGACTTCGAGGTCAGGGCCGGTGAGACCCTGGGCGTCGTGGGCGAGTCGGGCTGCGGCAAGTCCACGATGGGCCGGCTGATCACCCGGCTCCTCGAGCCGACCGGCGGCACGATCGAGTTCGAGGGCAAGGACATCACGCACCTCGGCGTGGCGGGCATGCGCCCGATGCGCCGCGACGTGCAGATGGTCTTCCAGGACCCGTACTCGTCGCTGAACCCGCGCCACACCATCGGCACGATCATCAGCGCCCCCTTCCGTCTGCAGGGCGTCGAGCCCGAGGGCGGGGTCAAGAAGGAGGTGCAGCGGCTGCTGTCGGTGGTCGGGCTCAACCCCGAGCACTACAACCGCTACCCGCACGAGTTCTCCGGCGGCCAGCGCCAGCGCATCGGCATCGCCCGCGCGCTCGCGCTCAAGCCGAAGCTGGTCGTGGCGGACGAGCCGGTCTCCGCGCTCGACGTGTCGATCCAGGCCCAGGTCGTCAACCTGCTCGACGACCTCCAGCAGGAGCTGGGCCTCACCTACGTGATCATCGCGCACGACCTGTCCGTCGTCCGGCACGTCTCCGACCGCATCGCGGTGATGTACCTCGGCAAGATCGTCGAGCTCGCGGACCGGAACTCGCTGTACAAGGCGCCGATGCACCCGTACACCAAGGCCCTGATGTCGGCGGTGCCGATCCCGGACCCGGCGCGGCGCGGTGTCAAGAGCGAGCGCATCCTGCTCAAGGGCGACGTGCCCTCGCCGATCTCCCCGCCGAGCGGCTGCCGCTTCCACACCCGGTGCTGGAAGGCGACGGAGATCTGCAAGACCACCGAGCCGCCGCTCCTGGAGCTGCGGCCGGGCCAGCGGGTCGCCTGCCACCACCCGGAGAACTTCGAGGACCAGGCGCCGCAGGACACGATCCTGCTCTCCGACGCCAAGGAGGCGGCGGAGCTGGTGCCGGACGCGGTCCTGGAGGAGTCGGCGGAGACCTCGGCGGCGGTGGCCGCCGAGACCGGGGCGGCGTCCGACGCCACCACCGCCGAGAAGGCTCCGGCCGGGAAGAAGCAGGCCGAGGAGAAGTAGGCCGGACGCAGGCAGTTCGGCCGGTCGACGGGCCCCCGCCTTGCTTTGCAAGGCGGGGGCCCGTCGCTGGGTGAGAATGTCGGGGTGCTTCAGCAACTGTTCAGCCCGTCCGTCCAGCACGCGCTCGACCTGATCGGCATCTTCGTCTTCGCGATCTCCGGCGCGCTGCTGGCGGTCCGCAAGAACTTCGACGTCTTCGGCATCGCCGTGCTCGCCGAGGTCACCGCGCTGGGCGGCGGGCTGCTGCGGGACCTGATCATCGGCGCCGTGCCCCCGGCCGCCTTCACGGACCTGGGGTACTTCCTGACGCCCCTGCTCGCCGCGCTGCTGGTGTTCTTCCTCCACCCGCAGGTGGAGCGGATCCAGGCCGGCGTGAACGTCTTCGACGCCGCCGGACTCGGGCTGTTCTGCGTGGCGGGCACGACCAAGGCGTACGACTACGGCCTCGGCCTCACCTCGTCGGCGGTGCTCGGCCTCGCCACGGCCGTGGGCGGCGGCGTCCTGCGCGACGTCCTGGCCAACGAGGTGCCCTCGCTGCTGCGCTGGGACCGCGACCTGTACGCGGTGCCCGCGATGGTCGGCTCCACGATGGTCGTCCTGTGCATCCGGTACGAGGCGCTGACCACCGTCACCACCGCGCTCGCCGTGCTCACCGCCTTCGTCCTGCGGCTGCTGGCGATGCGCTACCACTGGCGCGCCCCGCGCGCCTGGAACCGCCGCTCCACGGTGGCGGAGGTGGAGGAGCCGGCCGGCTGGGAGGAGCGGGAGCGGCAGGCCGGCGGCGCGTGAGGGCCGACGGCGGCACGCGTCGGGCGACCGCGGCGTCAGGTGGCCGCAGCAGCGCAAGCTACCGCTTAGTAATCACCTGTTGTACCGTTCAGTCATGTCAGAAGCAGCTGCCGTACAGGCCACGATCGGCGACAGCGAGTTCGACCGCGACACCGCCGTCACGCGACGCGAGCCCGGCGTCTACGACATCGACCTCTCCGCCGGCTGGACCATCATCAAAGCCGTCAACGGCGGTTACCTGCTGGCCGTCCTGGGGCGGGCGCTGGCGGACGCGCTGCCGCACGGCGACCCGTTCACGATCACCGCGCACTACCTGACCGCCTCCCGGCCGGGTCCCGCGGTCGTCCGCACGGACGTCGTCCGCACCGGCCGCACCCTCTCGACCGGCCAGGCCTCGCTCTTCCAGTACGACGAGGACGGCACCGAGGTCGAGCGCATCCGCGTCCTGGCCTCGTACGGGGACCTCGACGCCCTGCCCGACGACGTGCGCACCAGCGCCGAGCCGCCCGCGATGCCGCCGGTCGAGCAGTGCTTCGGAGCCGAGGACGCGCCGCCCGGCACCTCGCCGGTGACCGGCAGCTCCGCGATCATGGACCGGCTGTGGATCAAGCTGGACCCCGCCACCCTCGGCTGGGTGCTCGGCGCGCCCTCCGGCAAGGGGGAGATGCGCGCCTGGTTCGGGCTCGCCGACGGCCGCGACGCCGACCCGCTCTCGCTGCTGCTCGCGGTGGACGCGCTGCCGCCGACCGCCTTCGAGCTGGGGCTCTCCGGCTGGGTGCCCACCGTCGAGCTGACCGTGCACGTGCGCTGCCGCCCGGCGCCCGGTCCGCTGCGCGTCGCGGTCACCACCCGCAACCTCGCCGGCGGCTTCCTGGAGGAGGACGCGGAGGTCTGGGACACCGCCGGCCGGCTGGTCGCCCAGTCCCGCCAGCTGGCACGCGCCAAGCTCTGACACCGGCCGTCGGGTCGTCGGCCCTGACACCGGCCGTCGGGTCGTCGGCCCTGACACCGGCCGGCGGACCGTCCGGGCTCCGGTGCCGGCCGGCGGGCCGTCCGGGCCGTCCGGGGCATCGGGGCCGTCCGGGGCGTGCAGGCCGCTCGGATCGTCGGGGCCGTCCAGGGCGTCCGTATCATCGGGGCCGCCTCGGCGTGCGCACGGGGAATCGCCGCGCCCGCCGACGGCGGCCTTTCGCACGGGTACCCCCGCTTCGGGAGCGGGAGCAGGTGCGCCGGGCGGCACGCCGCTCACCCCAGCCAGTGGCGCCGCCCGATGCTGATCAGGCGCAGGCGGCGGGCCGCCTCGCGGGCGATGTCCCGCTCCTGCCCGGGCTCCGCCTCCAGGAAGGCGGCGGCCGTCGCCAGCATCTGGTCGACGTACAGGCCCGCGAGCATCAGCAGGTCCTCGTCGCTCCAGCCCGCGGACTCGGGGTCCGCGGCGAGTCCGGTGCGCACCTCCCGCGTGAACCGGGCGAGCTGGCCGGCGATCGCGGCCCGGACCGGCTGCACGCCGCCGTTGCGCTCGCGGGCGACGAAGCGGACGTGCGCGGGGTGCTCGCGCACGTGGCGGGCGATCAGGTCGATGGCGCGCGCGATGCGCTCTCCGGTGTCCCCGGCCGCCGAGACGGTGTGCCCGATCAGCGGGTGCAGGCTGCCGAGCGCCTCCTCGACCAGGGCGACGCCGAGGTCGGCCGTGGAGTGGAAGTGGCGGTAGAAGGCGGTCGGGGCGACGCCCGCGGCCCGGGTGACCTCACGCAGTCCCAGACTGCTCAGGCTCTGCTCCGCCAGCAGGTCCAGCGCGGCCTCCAGCAGCGCCTGCCGCGTCCTCTGCTTCTGCGCGGCCCGGACGCCGGCGGTGTGACTCATGCCATGCAGTTAACAACTGTTCTCCGAAATTGGAAAGCCGGACAACGCGTTAGACTCGATAGTCAGTGAACAACTGTAACTACAAGCGTTCACCGAGTCGTGGCGTCCCCGGACCACCCGGAGGGGACACCGCCGCTCGCCGGATCGTCACGAGAGGCATCCCCATGCTGTTCCTCGTCGCAGCGCTCCTCCTGCTGGGCGTCCTGCTGGGCCCGGTGGCCCACGCGCCGCTCCCCTTCACCCTCGCCGCGGGGACCGTCATCGCCCTGTGGCTGGCAGTCTTCGCGCTCCGCGAGCGGCACGCCCGCCGCCGTCGCTCCGCCGACTGACCCGCGCAGGCCGGCTTTCCCCGGTCGGCCCGCACCGGCCGGCACCCGGCCGACCCCGCCTTCCCGCCCCCTCCGCGCACCCGGGGGAGCGGAACCCCCGTTGGGAGCAGATCCATGGAACTGACCTCCGCCGCCCCGCGGCGCCGGACCGCCGCGCACGACGCCGACGGCATGGCCGTCGCGTCCTTCGTCCTGGGCCTCCTGGGCCTGCTCGTGCTGAACGTCTTCCTGGGGCCCGTCGCCGTCGTCCTGGCCTCCGTGGCCCTCAGGCGGGGCACGGCCCGCCGCGGCCGCGCGCTCCTCGGCCTGGGCCTCGGCGTCGCCGACCTGCTCGTCCTGGCCGCGTTCATGGCGATGGACGGCACGCTGTCCTGGAGCCTGCAGGGCTGAATGAGGCGGGGGCCCGGGAAGTCCGGGGCCGCCCGGCCGGTCGGGCCGCGTCCGCGGAGTCCGCCGGGGCGCGTCCGTGGAGTCCGCCGGGGCGCGTCCGTGGAGTCCGCCGGGTCGCGTCCGTGGAGCCCGCCGGGCGGGTCGTTCTCCTGGATGCCCTGGTGCACGGTCACGGCCCGGTACGGGCGGACGCCGTCCTCCGGTCCGAAGCCGCTGGACGGAGGCCCGTAGAATCGGGCCCACCATGGCATACCTCGATCACGCCGCGACCACCCCCATGCTCCCGGAGGCGGTCGAGGCCATGACCGCCCAGCTGACCGTCACCGGCAACGCGTCCTCCCTGCACGCCGCCGGCCGCAGGGCCCGGCGCACCGTCGAGGAGTCGCGGGAGACCCTGGCCGAAGCCCTGGGCGCCCGCCCCAGCGAGGTGGTGTTCACCTCCGGCGGCACCGAGGCCGACAACCTCGCCGTCAAGGGCCTGTACTGGGCGCGCCGCGACGCCGACCCCGCCCGCACCCGGGTCCTGGCCAGCCCCGTCGAGCACCACGCCGTCCTCGACGCCGTCCACTGGCTCGGCGAGCACGAGGGCGCCACCGTCGAGTACCTGCCGGTCGACGCGTACGGCCGGGTCCACCCCGAGGCGCTGCGCGAGGCCGTCGCGCGCAATCCCGACGACGTCGCGCTGGCCACGGTGATGTGGGCCAACAACGAGATCGGCACGGTCATGCCGGTGCGCGAACTCGCCGACGTCGCCGCCGAGTTCGGCGTCCCCCTGCACGCCGACGCCGTGCAGGCCTTCGGTCAGGTCCCCGTCGGCTTCGGTGCCTCCGGGCTCGCCGCGATGACCGTCTCCGCCCACAAGGTCGGCGGCCCGTACGGCATCGGCGCGCTGGTGCTGGGCCGCGAGTACGGGCCCGTGCCGGTGCTGCACGGCGGCGGCCAGGAGCGCCACGTCCGCTCCGGCACCCTCGACGTGCCCGCGATCGCCTCGTTCGCCGTCGCGGGGCGGCACGCCGCCGAGCACTGCGAGCGGTTCGCGCGGGAGGTCGGGGCGCTGCGCGACGACCTGGTCGACGCCGTCCGCAAGGCGGTGCCCGACGCGATCCTCGGCGGTGACCCGGCCGAGGGCGGACGCCTCCCGGCCAACGCGCACTTCACCTTCCCCGGCTGCGAGGGCGACTCGCTCCTGCTGCTCCTGGACGCCCAGGGCATCGAGTGCTCGACGGGCTCGGCGTGCACCGCGGGCGTCGCCCAGCCCAGCCACGTCCTGCTCGCCACCGGCACCGATCCGGACCTGGCCCGCGGCACCCTGCGCTTCTCCCTCGGCCACACCTCCACGGCGGCCGACGTGGAGGAGGTCGCCCGGGCGATCGGCCCCGCGGTGGAGCGGGCCCGCACCGCGGGCCTCGTCTGAGACGGCTCGGGCGAGGGCGCCGGACGGGCGCAGGCGGGGGGACCGGCTCACGCGGAGGCGGAGGCGGAGGGCGACGGGCCGCGCGTCGCGGCGGTCCGGGCCCGCCGCACCAGCGGTATGTACCGGTCCCAGTCCCAGTGCGGGCCGGGGTCGGTGTGGTCGGTGCCCGGTACCTCCACGTGCCCGATGATGTGCTCGCGGTCCACGGGGATGCCGTAGCGGGCGCAGATCCCGGCCGTGAGCCGGGCCGACGCCTCGTACATCGCGTCGGTGAAGGACGACGGGTCGTCGACGAAGCCCTCGTGCTCGATGCCGACGCTGTGTTCGTTGTACGTGCGGTTGCCGGCGTGGTACGCCACGTCCAGCTCGCGGATCATCTGCGTGACGTGCCCGTCCTTGCGGACGACGTAGTGCGAGGCCGCGCCGTGCGCGGGGTCCTGGAAGACCTTCACCGCGCTGTCGAAGCTGCCCTGGGTGACGTGGACGACCACCTTGTCTATGCCGTAGTCGTCGGGTCTGTCCGCCCGCCGCCAGTTCGCCGCCGAGGCCGCCACCCAGTGCGCGCCCGCGTAGTCGACCTCGCCCTCCTTGCGCGGCTTCTCCACGCCCGGCACGCGCCACCACAGGCGGCCCAGCTCGTCGCGCGCGAGCGCGGCCGTGCCGACGGCGGCCGCCGCCGTGCCGATCAGCAGCGCCCGTCTCCCGATGCGCCGGTCGGAGTCCTTCTTCCTCGCGCCCATGTGATCGAGAACGGATACGGGCGGATGCCGGTTCCCGCGGCCCCGTACTCTTGAGGGGCTATGACTCAGACCTCGCAGCGCCCTCGCCCCCTCCGCGTCCTGGCCGCCATGTCCGGCGGCGTGGACTCCGCCGTCGCAGCCGCCCGCGCCGCGGAAGCGGGGCACGACGTGACCGGTGTGCACCTCGCACTCTCGGCGAACCCGCAGTCGTTCCGCACGGGCGCGCGCGGCTGCTGCACCATCGAGGACTCGCGCGACGCCCGCCGCGCCGCCGACGTCATCGGCATCCCGTTCTACGTCTGGGACCTCGCCGAGCGCTTCCGCGAGGACGTCGTGGAGGACTTCGTCGCCGAGTACGAGGCGGGGCGCACGCCCAATCCCTGCCTGCGCTGCAACGAGAAGATCAAATTCGCGGCGCTGCTCGACAAGGCGCTGGCCCTGGGCTTCGACGCCGTCTGCACCGGCCACTACGCCAAGGTGATCGTGAACGAGGACGGCACGCGCGAGCTGCACCGCGCCTCGGACCTGGCCAAGGACCAGTCGTACGTGCTCGGTGTCCTGGACGACCGGCAGCTCGCGCACGCCCTGTTCCCGCTCGGCGACACGGTCACCACCAAGGACGAGATCCGCGCCGAGGCCGAGCGCCGCGGCCTCGCGGTCGCCAAGAAGCCCGACAGCCACGACATCTGCTTCATCGCCGACGGCGACACCCAGGGCTTCCTCGCGAACCGCCTGGGCCGCGCCGAGGGCGACATCGTGGACGAGTCCGGCGCGAAGCTGGGCACGCACGAGGGTGCGTACGGCTTCACGATCGGCCAGCGCAAGGGGCTGCGCATCGGCACCCCGGCCGCCGACGGCAAGCCGCGCTACGTCCTGGACATCTCGCCGGTGGACAACACCGTGACGGTGGGCCCCGTGGAGGCCCTGGACGTAACCGCCCTGACCGCGGTCAGGCCCCGCTGGTGCGGCGCCGCCCCGTCGGGCCCCGGCACCTACACCGCCCAGCTGCGCGCGCACGGCGGCGAGACCACCGTGAGGGCCGAACCCGCCGGGGACGAACTGCTGGTGACCTTCGAGGAGCCCGTGCGCGGCGTCGCCCCCGGCCAGGCGGTCGTGCTGTACGACGGCACGCGCGTGGTGGGCTCGGCGACGATCGCGTCGACCACGCGCGCGCGGACGGCGGTGGCCTGAGCCGGTCCCGGCCGGCCGCGGCGCTCCCGGACCCGCAGGGGAGTCCCGCCTCCCAGGCGGCGGAACTCCCCGGCAACGGGCCTCAGACCACCTCCACCTCGTAGAAGCAGAAGTGGTCCTTGATCTCGGCGACCTCCGGCTTCGGCTCCGGATAGGCCCAGACGAGGTCCGGGGCGTCCGGGAGCGACCAGTAGGAGGCGTCGCCCTTGAAGGGGCAGTGCGTGTGCGTCCGCGAGGGCGTCAGCAGGTCCGTCCGTACGTCCTCCGGCGGGAGGTAGTAGCGCACGGGCAGGCCCGTCTCGCGCAGCAGCAGCGGGCGCGTGCTGTCCGCGAGGACCTGTCCGCCGCGCACCACGCGGACGTGCTCGGTGCCCCGCTCGATCGTGATCTCGTGTCCCTTGGCCATACGAGGGACAGCGCCGGGAGGGCCGGGGTTCTTCCCCGCCCGCGGACTCGTACCGTAGGCGCATGAACATCTGCGTCTTCCTCTCCGCCGCCGACCTCGACGAGCGCTACACCCGGCCCGCCCGCGAGTTCGCCGAGCTCCTCGGCAAGGGCGGCCACACCCTGGTGTGGGGCGGCTCCGACGTCGGCCTGATGAAGGTCGTCGCCGACGGCGTGCAGGAGGCGGGGGGACGGCTGGTGGGCGTCTCCGTGGAGTTCCTGTCGGCCAAGGCGCGGCCGGGCACGGACGAGATGGTCGTCGCGCGCGACCTGGCCGAGCGCAAGGCGCTGCTCCTGGAGAAGGCCGACGCCGTGGTGATCATGGTCGGCGGCACCGGTACGCTCGACGAGGCCACCGAGATCCTGGAGCTGAAGAAGCACGGCCACACCGCCAAGCCGGTGGTGCTGCTCAACACGGCGGGCTTCTACGACGGCCTCAAGGAGCAGTTCCGGCGCATGGACGACGAGGGCTTCCTGCCGGTGCCCCTCACCGACCTGGTGTTCTTCGCGGAGGAGCCGGTCGGGGCGCTGGCCTACCTCGAGGAGTCGCTCGGCACGCAGTGATGCGAG
This sequence comes from Streptomyces minutiscleroticus, assembly GCF_014650875.1. Classification (GTDB taxonomy): domain Bacteria; phylum Actinomycetota; class Actinomycetes; order Streptomycetales; family Streptomycetaceae; genus Streptomyces; species Streptomyces minutiscleroticus. The sequence continues at coordinate 110,403 of NZ_BMVU01000014.1, read as the reverse complement.
CATGGCGGTCATGGCTACACATGTGATCACCGGGGCCGGGTCCGGCATCGGCGCGGCCGTCGCCCGCCGCCTCCACGCGCGCGGGGACGACCTCGTGCTCCACGCCCGCGACGCGGGCCGCGCCAAGGAGCTGGCTGCCGCCTTCCCCGGCGCGAGGACGCTGGTCGGCGACCTGTCCGAGCCGGAACGGCTCTCCTGGGCGTTCTCGCACCAGACGCTGCCCGACCGGGTCGACTCCCTGCTGCACGTCGCGGGCGTCGTGGACCTCGGCCCGGTGGGAGAGCTGACCCCCAAGTCCTGGCGCCACCAGCTCGACGTCAACCTGATCGCGCCCGCCGAGCTGACCCGCCTCTTCCTGCCGCAGCTGCGCGTCACCCGGGGACAGGTGGTGTTCGTCAACTCCGGTTCCGGCCTCGGCGCCCACGCCGGCTGGTCCGCGTACGCCGCCTCCAAGCACGGCCTGAAGGCGCTGGCCGACGCCCTGCGCGAGGAGGAGCACGGCAACGGCGTCCGGGTCACCTCGGTCTACCCGGGCCGCACGGCCAGCCCCATGCAGGCCAAGGTGCACCAGCAGGAGGGCAAGCCGTACGACGAGAGCAGGTGGATCGACCCCGAGTCGGTCGCCACGACCGTCCTCATGGCCCTCGACCTGCCGCGGGACGCCGAGGTCAACGACCTGACGGTGCGTCCGGGGCGTTAGCCGGGCCGGCGGCGCGGCGGGCGGCTCCGCGGAGGCGGCGGCCGCGCCGGCGCGGCCGCCGCCCGTCGTCCGTTTCCGGTGGGCACCGCGTGTCCGCCGGGCGGGGATTCCGTAGGCTTCCCCGGTGAGCGAAAACAGCGAGACCAGGAGCGGGACCGGGTTCGGGCCCGCGACCGGGGTCGGATCCCTGCCGGGCGGCGACGCGCGCGAGGCCGCCAAGACCGTGACCGGGTCCTTCGAGCACTTCCCGCACCTGCCGGAGCTGCCCGCCCGGGGACCGGGCGCCGACATGATCGGGCGGACGGCCGGGATGCTCGTCGAGCTGTACGCGCGCGTGGAGCCCAGCGGCTGGCGCATCGGGGACCGGCCCGGCCGGGACACCCGGCGGGCCCGGTCCTGGCTCGGCGAGGACCTCGACGCCCTGGAGGAGTTCACCCAGGGCTACGAGGGGCCGCTGAAGGTGCAGGCCGTGGGGCCCTGGACGCTGGCCGCCGCCCTGGAGCTGAAGAACGGCGAGGCGGCGCTGTCGGACCCCGGCGCGTGCCGGGACCTGGCCGGGTCGCTCGCCGAGGGCCTGCGGCTGCACCTCGACGAGGTGCGGCGGCGCGTGCCGGGCGCGGAGGTCGTCCTCCAGCTCGACGAGCCGTCCCTGACCGCCGTCCTGCGCGGGCGGGTGCGCACCGCCAGCGGCTACCGGACGCACCGGGCCGTGGACCGGCAGGTCGCCGAGGCCGCGCTGCGCGACCTCGTCGCCGTCAACGGGGACGGGCCCGTCGTGGTCCACTCGTGCGCCCCCGACGTACCGTTCGCGCTGCTGCGCCGGGCCGGCGCGGCGGGGATCTCCTTCGACTTCTCGCTGCTCACGGAGCGTGACGACGAGGCGGTCGGGGAGGCCGTGGAGGCGGGCACGCGACTCTTCGCCGGTGTCGTGCCGGGCACGGACGCCGAGTTGTCCGACGCTGCCGGTAGCGTCATGGGGGTCAGGACGCTGTGGCGCAGGCTGGGACTGCATCCGGGACTCCTCGCGGAGGCGGTCACGGTCACTCCGGCGTGCGGGCTCGCGGGAGCCTCTCCCGCGTACGCGCGCAAGGCGCTCGCCCACTGCGTCCGGGCGGCGAGGTCCCTCGCGGACGACCCTGAGTGACGGGAGGACAACACGGTGGCCGGCGACAAGCAAGCGGAGTCCACAGCGGTACCCGCCGAGGCGCGGCAGAAGCACGTACGCCTCGCCGAGCAGGTCGAGGAGCACCGCTTCCGGTACTACGTGAAGGACGCCCCCGTCATCAGCGACGCGGACTTCGACCAGCTCCTGCGCTCGCTGGAGGCGCTGGAGGAGGAGTACCCGGAGCTGCGCACGCCCGACTCGCCGACCCAGAAGGTCGCGGGGGCGTACGAGACGGAGTTCACGGCGGTCCGGCACCGCGAGCGCATGCTGTCCCTGGACAACACCTTCAACGACGACGAGCTGGCCGCCTGGGCCGACCGCGTCGCGAAGGAGCTGGGCACGCAGGAGTACCACTTCCTGTGCGAGCTCAAGGTCGACGGCCTCGCGGTGAACCTCACCTACGAGAACGGCCGCCTCACGCGCGCGGCGACCCGCGGCGACGGCCGTACGGGCGAGGACATCACGCCGAACGTCCGTACGATCGCCGAGATCCCGGAGCGGCTCCGGGGCGACCGCGTCCCCTCCCTGGTGGAGATCCGCGGCGAGGTCTACTTCCCGATGGAGAAGTTCGAGGAGCTCAACGCCCGCCTGGTGGAGGCCGGCGACAAGCCCTTCGCCAACCCGCGCAACGCGGCGGCGGGGTCGCTGCGCCAGAAGGACCCGCGCGTGACCGCCACCCGCCCGCTGCACATGGTGGTCCACGGCATCGGCGCCCGCGAGGGCTTCGCCATCGACCGGCTGTCGCAGGCGTACGAGCTGCTGCACGAGTGGGGCCTGCCGACCTCCCGGCACAACAGGGTGGTGGACGGCCTCGACGGGGTGCGGAAGTTCATCGAGCACTACGGCGAGCACCGGCACTCCGTGGAGCACGAGATCGACGGCGTGGTCGTCAAGCTCGACGAGATCCGCCTCCAGGGCCGGCTCGGCTCCACGGCCCGCGCGCCGCGGTGGGCGATCGCCTACAAGTACGCCCCGGAGGAGGTCAACACCAAGCTCGTCGACATCAAGGTGGCCGTCGGCCGCACCGGTCGCGTCACGCCGTTCGCCCAGGTCGAGCCGGTCACGGTGGCCGGTTCCGAGGTGGAGTTCGCCACGCTGCACAACCAGGACGTGGTCAAGGCCAAGGGCGTCCTCATCGGCGACACGGTGGTGCTGCGCAAGGCCGGCGACGTCATCCCGGAGATCCTCGGGCCGGTCGCCGACCTGCGCGACGGCAGCGAACACGCGTTCGTGATGCCGTCGAAGTGCCCCGAGTGCGGCACCCCGCTCAAGCCCGCCAAGGAGGGCGACGTCGACCTGCGCTGCCCCAACGCCCGTGCGTGCCCGGCGCAGTTGCGGGGCCGGCTCGCCTACCTCGCGGGCCGGGAGTGCCTCGACATCGAGCACTTCGGCGACGTCGCGGCGGCCGCGCTGACCCGCCCCCTGGAGCCCGCCGACCCGCCGCTCGTCGACGAGGGCGACCTGTTCGACCTCACCGTGGAGAAGCTGCTCCCCATCAGGGCGTACGTCCTGGACCCCGACAGCGGCCTGCCCAAGCGCGACCCGAAGACCGGCGAGGAGAAGATCGCCACGGTCTTCGCCAACCAGAAGGGCGAGCCGAAGAAGAACGCGCTGGCCCTGTTGCAGAACATCGAGGCGGCCAAGGACCGCCCCCTGGCCCGCTTCCTCAACGGGCTCTCCATCCGCCACGTCGGCCCGGTCGCCGCCCGGGCGCTCGCCCGCGAGTTCCGCTCCATCGACCGCATCGAGCAGGCGAGCGAGGAGGAGCTGGCCACCACGGACGGCGTCGGGCCGACCATCGCCGCCGCGCTCAAGCAGTGGTTCGCCGAGGACTGGCACCGCGAGATCATCCGCAAGTGGAAGGCCGCCGGCGTCCGGCTGGAGGAGGAGGGCTCCGGCGAGGACGAGGGGCCGCGCCCGCTCGAAGGACTCACCGTCGTGGTCACCGGGACACTCGAACAGCACACCAGAGACGGGGCGAAGGAGGCGCTGCAGAGCCGGGGTGCGAAGGTGGCCGGTTCCGTTTCGAAGAAGACATCCTTCGTGGTGGTGGGTGACAATCCGGGTTCGAAGTACGACAAGGCCGTGCAGCTGAAGGTGCCGGTGCTGAACGAGGGGGGTTTCGCCGTGCTGCTCGAACAGGGGCCGGAAGCGGCCGCGGAAGTCGCACTTCCGACCGGGGAGTAGCGGTTGAAGGCCACCCGTTCGGCGCATACCAGAGGCATACGGGTGGCCGGGTCGCATTCGGGCAACCGTGGACGACCGCTGCCCGTGGAAGCCTTCTGCGGCCTACTGTTGAGAAGTGCGCCTGCCGTGCCCAGCTGCGGTCGGGGCATCTCCTGCTCGGCAAAGAGCCGGGGGAAAGTTTTCAGACGTGGTCCGCCGAGGGTTCGTTCGGGCACCGGGCCGTGTGGCGTGGGCACCGCCGGCTGTGAGAGGGACGGGAATGGAACCGACCGAGAGCGCCGCCCCGGACTCCCGGCTGCGCCTGCGCCGGGCTCCGGGGACGTGGTGGAGCGGCGGCCGGACACGGCCGCCGAAGCGTCCGGGCGCCGGGACCGGACGGGGGCGCGGCACCGCGTCCCGGGTGCCGCCCGGCACCGCCCTGCAGGGGCACGAACAGGAGCGGAACACGCCGTTGCCGGTGCTGCCCGCGGTGGTCGCCGCCGCGGCCGCGCTCGTCCTCGGCGCCGGCTTCTACCGGGCGTTCGCCGGTCACCACGCGCTCTTCCCGTCCGGCACCGTCGGCTGGTCCCTGGCCGTGCTGACCGGCGTCATCGTCGGCCACCTGGTCGCGCTCGGCCGCGCCCGCTGGTGGGGCGCCACCGGCTCCGGCGGCGCCCTCACCCTCGCCGTCCTGCTGCTGTACGGCTGGGTGCCGGCCGGCATGGTCAGCCTCACCGTCGTCGTGCTCGTCGCCGCGGCCCGCCGCAACCGGTGGCGCCAGGCGACGCTGCACGGCGCCGCCGACATCCTCGGCACGGGCGCCGGCGCGCTGGTCCTCGCCGCGTTCGGCCGCGTCCCCAGCGTGGAGCGGCCCTGGAACCCCGAGAGCTGGACCCTCTACACGGCGCTCGAAGTGGTGCTCGTCGCGGCGGCCTACCTCGTGGTCCCGCGCGCCCTGCACTGGTACCTCAGCGCGCCGCGCCGGGGCGGCCTGCCGGCCGTCGCCCGCACCGCCCTGGTCCGGCATGGACTCGTGGCCGTCGCGCTGCTCGGCATCGCCCCCCTGATCTGCGTCGTCGCCACGACGGCGCCCATCCTGCTGCCGCTCTTCTCGATCCCGCTCATCGCGCTGGACTCCACCCTGCGGATCGCCCGCGCCCGCGCCGAGGAGCAGCTGCGCGACCCGCTCACCGGGCTCCCCAACCGCCAGTGGCTGCTGGACCGCACCTGGACGGCCCTGGACGACGCCGAGCGGATCGGGGCGCGGTCGGCCCTGATGCTGATCGACCTCGACCGCTTCCGCTCGGTGAACGACACGCTGGGGCACCTCGCCGGTGACCGGCTGCTGCTCCAGATAGCCGACCGGCTGCGGGTGGCGCTGCCGCGCGGGGCGGAGGCCGCGCGGCTGGGCGGGGACGAGTTCGCGGTGCTGCTGCCGATCGCGGACTCCACCACGTCGGCCATCCGGGTCGCGCGCAATCTCGTCGCGGCGCTCGGCTCGCCCCTCGACCTGGACGGGCTGACCCTGGTCCTGGAGGCCAGCGCGGGCGTCGCCGTCTACCCCGAGCACGCGCTCGACGCGGAGGGGCTGCTGCGGCGCGCGGACGTCGCGATGTACCAGGCGAAGCGGGACCGCACGGGCGTGGAGGTGTACGAGTCCAAGCGGGACTCCAACACCCCCGACCGGCTCGGCCTGCTGGGCGATCTGCGCCGGGCCCTGGACGCCGGCGAGGTGGAGCTGCACTACCAGCCCAAGGTCCGCTTCGACGGGCAGGTGGCGGGCCTGGAGGCGCTGGTGCGGTGGGTGCACCCCGAGCGCGGGAAGGTGCCGCCGGACGAGTTCATAGCGATCGCCGAGTCGTCCGGGCTGATGCCGCACCTCACCGAGTACGTGCTGGAGAAGGCGCTCGGGCAGGTCGCGCACTGGCGGGCGCAGGGGCTGCACGTGCCGGTCGCGGTGAACGTCTCGCCGCGCGACGTGCACACCCCCGGCTTCGCCGGGTCGGTGGCCGCGCGGCTCGCCCGGCACGGGGTCCCGGCGGGGGCGCTGCAGCTGGAGATAACCGAGCACGTGCTCCTCGAGGACCCGCAGCGCGCCGCGGACACCCTGGCCGGCCTGACCGGGCACGGCGTGAAGATGTCGCTCGACGACTTCGGCACCGGCTACTCGTCGCTGGTGCACCTGCGGCGGCTGCCGGTGAGCGAGCTGAAGATCGACCGGTCCTTCGTGGCACGGCTCGCCGTGGACACGGAGGACGCGGAGATCGTGCGGTGCACGGTGGACCTGGCGCACTCGCTGGGCCTCCTCGTCGTCGCCGAGGGCGTCGAGGACGACGAGACCTGGGAGCGGCTGCGCGACCTCGGCTGCGACGCGGTCCAGGGGTGGCTGGTCGCCGCCGCGATGCCGTCGGACGAGACGACGGCGTGGCTGCGCGCCCGCGGGTCCCGCGGCTGGCAGCGGCCCGCCGCCGCCCTCCCGGCGGCGACGGCGGACGAGCCGGGCCGCGTCATCAACTGACCCGGACCCGGCGGCCCGCCGGATCCGCGGCACGAGGGGTTCCGGACCGCCGGCCCGGACAGCCCGCCGGAGCCCGCCGGGCCCGGCACCGGGACACGGACCCGCCGGCCCGCCGGGCCCGGCGGCAGGCCCCCGACCCGCCGCCCGGCGCGGCACATCGGGACCTGCCGTTCCGGGCCCTGACGACCGGGCCGGGCGTCCGCCGCCTCGGCGTGGCGTGTCGGGGTCTGCCGTTCCCGCCCGTGACGACCGGGCCGGGTGTCCGCCGCCTCGGACAGGGGCCCGCCGGCCCGCCGGCTCCGGTGAAGGGCTCCGGGCCCGCCGCACCGGCCGAGGGCGGCCGCCCTCGGCCGGTGGACGCGGGCGGTGCGTCCCGTGGCCGTTGTCCCATGACAGGGGGCCGCCTCCGGGGGCGCCCCGCCCGTGGTGCCCCGTCCGAGGTCAGCCGCCTGCGCGGCCCGCGCGGTCGCCGCGTCCCGGCCCCGTCGCCCCCGGCGGCGGGGCGCCCCGTCCGTCGTGCCGGGAAACCCGGGCGCCAGCACTCGTACCGGCGCCATAGGATTGGGCGCAAACCACACACACTCACCCCCTGAAGGATCGCTGCATGCCTGGCATCACGCGCGAGGAGGTCGCCCACCTCGCCCGGCTGGCGCGTCTGGAGCTGAAGGGCGAAGAGCTCGACCACTTCGCCGGCCAGCTCGACGACATCATCGGCGCGGTGGCCCGCGTCAGCGAGGTCGCCGACCAAGACGTACCGCCGACCTCCCACCCGCTGCCGCTGACGAACGTCATGCGGCCGGACGAGGTCCGTCCGTCGCTCACCCCCGAGCAGGCGCTCTCCGGCGCCCCGGCACAGGAGCAGCAGCGTTTCAAGGTGCCGCAGATCCTGGGGGAGGAGTAAGCCGTGACGGACATCGTCAAGCTCACCGCGGCCGAGACCGCGGAGCGGATCGCCAAGGGCGAGCTCACCGCCGTCGAGGTCACCGAGGCGCACCTGGCCCGGATCGAGGCCGTCGACGAGAAGGTGCACGCCTTCCTGCACGTCGACCGCGAGGGCGCCCTCGCGCAGGCCCGCGCCGTCGACGACAAGCGGGCCCGGGGCGAGAAGCTCGGCCCGCTCGCCGGCGTGCCGCTCGCGCTGAAGGACATCTTCACCACCGAGGGCGTGCCGACCACCGTCGGCTCCAAGATCCTCGAAGGCTGGATCCCGCCGTACGACGCGACGCTCACCAAGCGGCTCAAGGCCGCCGACGTCGTCATCCTCGGCAAGACCAACATGGACGAGTTCGCCATGGGGTCCTCCACCGAGAACAGCGCCTACGGCCCGACCGGCAACCCCTGGGACCTCACGAAGATCCCCGGCGGCTCCGGCGGCGGCTCCAGCGCCGCCCTCGCCTCCTTCCAGGCGCCCCTCGCCATCGGCACCGACACCGGCGGCTCCATCCGCCAGCCCGCCGCCGTCACCGGCACGGTCGGCGTGAAGCCGACGTACGGCGCCGTCTCGCGGTACGGCATGGTCGCCTTCTCCAGCTCGCTGGACCAGGGCGGCCCCTGCGCCCGCACGGTCCTGGACGCGGCCCTGCTGCACGAGGTCATCGCCGGGCACGACCCGCTGGACTCGACGTCCATCGACGCGCCGGTCCCGCCGGTCGTCGAGGCGGCGCGCAACGGCTCGGTCCAGGGCATGCGCGTCGGCGTCGTCAAGCAGTTCCGCGGCGAGGGCTACCAGGCCGGCGTCCTGCAGCGCTTCGACGAGTCCGTCGAGCTGCTGAAGGAGCTGGGCGCCGAGGTCGTCGAGCTGGACTGCCCGTCCTTCGACCTGGCCCTGTCGGCGTACTACCTGATCGCGCCGTCGGAGTGCTCCTCCAACCTCGCCCGGTTCGACGGCCTGCGCTACGGCCTGCGCACCGGCGACGACGGCACGCGCTCCGCCGAGGAGGTCACCGCCCTCACCCGCGAGGCCGGCTTCGGCGACGAGGTCAAGCGCCGCATCATGCTCGGCACGTACGCGCTCAGCTCCGGCTACTACGAAGCGTACTACGGCTCGGCGCAGAAGGTCCGCACGCTCATCACGCGGGACTTCGAGAAGGCCTTCGAGCAGGTCGACGTCATCGTCTCGCCGACCACGCCGACCACCGCCTTCGCGATCGGCGAGCGCGCCGACGACCCGATGGCGATGTACCTCGCGGACCTGTGCACCATCCCCACCAACCTCGCCGGCAACGCCGCGATGTCCCTGCCCTGCGGCCTCGCGCCGGAGGACGGACTCCCGGTGGGCCTGCAGATCATCGCCCCGGCCATGCAGGACGACCGCCTCTACAAGGTCGGTGCCGCCGTCGAGGCCGCCTTCGTGGAACGCTGGGGTCACCCGCTCATCGAGGAGGCTCCGTCGCTGTGAGTTCCGTGGCCAACAAGGCGAAGAACTTCAAGAAGTCCAAGACCGGCCTGTACGTGTCGATGGCCAGCACGGCCTTCGGCGTGATCAGCGTCGCCAAGCAGGCCAGGCTGGCCCGCTCGGACGGCGACACGCTGCGCCTCGTCGACGCCGCCGTGTCCGCCGTCGGCATCGTCACCGGCCTGGCCATCCTCTACCGGGAGCTCAAGCGCCTGGGCGACGAAGACGTCCTGCTGGGCTGAGAGGGAAAGTTTCATCGTGACCGTCACTGACGACCTGGTGTCGTACGAGGACGCCCTCGCGTCCTACGACCCCGTCATGGGCCTGGAGGTCCATGTCGAGCTCGGCACCGCGACCAAGATGTTCTGCGGGTGCTCCACCGCCCTGGGCGCCGAGCCCAACTCGCAGACCTGCCCCACCTGCCTCGGCCTGCCCGGCGCGCTGCCGGTCGTGAACGCGACCGGCGTCGAGTCCGCGATCAAGATCGGTCTCGCGCTGCACTGCGAGATCGCCGAGTGGTGCCGCTTCGCCCGGAAGAACTACTTCTATCCGGACATGCCGAAGAACTTCCAGACCTCCCAGTACGACGAGCCGATCGCCTTCAACGGCTACCTGGACGTCCAGCTGGAGGACGGCGAGGTCTTCCGCGTGGAGATCGAGCGCGCCCACATGGAGGAGGACACCGGCAAGTCGACGCACGTCGGCGGCGCCACCGGCCGTATCCACGGCGCGTCCCACTCCCTGCTCGACTACAACCGCGCCGGCATCCCGCTCATCGAGATCGTCACCAAGCCGATCGTCGGCGCCGGCGAGCGCGCCCCCGAGGTGGCCCGCGCCTACGTCGCCGAGCTGCGTGAGCTGATCCGGGCGCTCGGCGTCTCCGAGGCCCGCATGGAGATGGGCCAGATGCGCTGCGACGTGAACCTCTCGCTGATGCCCAAGGGCGCCGAGAAGTTCGGCACGCGCTCGGAGACGAAGAACGTCAACTCGCTGCGGTCCGTGGAGCGCGCGGCCCGCTTCGAGATCCAGCGGCACGCCGCGGTGCTGTCCTCGGGCGGCACCATCGTCCAGGAGACCCGCCACTTCCACGAGGACACGGGGTCGACGACCTCGGGCCGCGTGAAGGAGGAGGCCGAGGACTACCGGTACTTCCCGGAGCCCGACCTCGTGCCGGTCGCGCCCTCGCGCGAGTGGGTCGAGGAGCTGCGCGCCTCTCTGCCAGAGCCGCCGCTGGCCCGCCGCAACCGCCTCCGCGAGGAGTGGGGCGTCACGGCGCACGACATGCAGTCGATCCTGAACGCCGGGGCCATCGACCCGATCGTCGCCACGATCGAGGCCGGTGCCCCCGCCGACCAGGCCCGCAAGTGGTGGATGGGCGAGCTGGCGCGCAACGCCAACGAGACCGGCCGCGCGCTGGACGAGCTGCCCATCACCCCGGCGCAGGTCGCCCGCGTCACCGAGCTCGTCGCCTCCGGCGACCTCAACGACAAGCTGGCCCGTCAGGTCATCGAGGGCGTCCTCGCGGGCGAGGGCACGCCCGACGAGGTGGTCGACAAGCGCGGCCTGAAGGTCGTCTCCGACGACTCCGCGCTCGGCGCCGCCGTCGACGAGGCCATCGCCGGCAACCCGGGCGTCGCGGACAAGATCCGCGGCGGCAAGGTGGCCGCGGCCGGCGCCCTGGTCGGCGCGGTCATGAAGGCCACCCGCGGCCAGGCCGACGCGGCCCGCGTCAAGGAGCTCATCCTGGAGAAGCTGGGCGTCGAGGGCTGAGACGGCCTTCGGTTCCCGTCCTCGAGGAGGAGGGGGACCCGGCCCGCCGTACGGCGTCGGGGGTGCATCGGTTCCGGTGCACCCCCTTCGGCATGTCTGCCGGCTTCGGTATGCCTGCCGGCGCCGGGCGGTGCGGCGGGGGTCACGGACGGGCCGTGCGACATGCGGCCCGTACCCGTGTGAGCAGGCCCACGAAAGCCACAAATGATCTATTTCTGCTGCGAGAGTGGCGGACATCGCTCATGTGTTCTTTGCGGGGCGTTCCCGATGAAGATCCACAAGACCCCCGGGGAGCACGTCCGTGGCCGCCCTCGCGCGCTGGTGCGTCAGGCACCGCCTCGTCACCGTCCTGCTCTGGCTGGGCGTCCTCGGCGGCACCGGTGCCGCGGCGGCCGTCGCCGGGGTGGCGTACACCGCCTCCTACGAGGCGAACGGCACCGAGTCCGACCGCGCCACCGCCCTGCTCGCCGAGGCATCCCCCGGCCGGGGAGGCGACAGCGCCACCGTCGTCTGGCACACCGAGCGGGGCACGGTCCGCGCCGCCGACGTCGAGCAGACGATGAACCGCACCCTGGACGAGATCGCCGGACTGCCCGGCGTGGCCGCGGTCGACAGCCCCTACGGGGAGCAGGCCGCCGGGCGGGTCAGCGACGACGGACGCACCGCGTACGCGGTCGTGACCTTCGACGACCCGGTCGGAGGCGTCGACGCGCGCGACGCGCGGGCGGTGGCCGACACCGCCGCGGCGGCCCGCGGCGACGGCCTCCGGGTGGAGCTGGGCGGCGGCGCCGTCGCGCTCACCCAGACCTCCGGCGGGCACACCGCCGAGATCGTCGGCGTGCTCGTCTCCGCCGTCGTGCTGTTCCTCGCCTTCGGCTCGCTCGTCGCCGCGCTGCTGCCCATCGCGACGGCCCTGGTCGGCGTCGGCACCGCGTACGCCGGGACCGTGCTGCTCGGCCACGCCATGACCGTCGCCGACTTCGCCCCGATGCTCGGCATGCTGATCGGGCTCGGCGTCGGCATCGACTACGCCCTGTTCGTCGTCACCCGGCACCGGCGCGGCCTGAAGAGCGGCCTGACCGTCGCCGAGGCGGCGCGGAACGCGGTCGCCACCACCGGCCGGGCCGTCGTGTTCGCGGGCGTCACCGTGTGCGTCTCGCTCCTGGGGATGCTGATACTGCGCCTGGGCTTCCTCGACGGCGTCGCGGTCGCCGCGTCCCTGACCGTGCTGCTCACCGTCGCCGCCTCCGTGACCCTGCTGCCCGCGCTGCTGTCCTGGGCCGGTCCGCGGGCGCTCAGCCGCCGCGAGCGCCGCCGACTCGCCGAGCACGGCCCCGAACCGGAGCTGCCCACCGGCTTCGCCGCCCGCTGGGCCGCCGTCGTCGAGCGCCGCCCCAAGCTCCTCGGCGCCGTCGCCGTCGCCGTCATGGTGCTGCTCGCCCTGCCCGCCCTCTCGCTGCGCCTGGGCACCTCCGACCAGGGCAACGACCCCGGGTCCACCACCACCCGGCAGGCCTACGACCTGCTCGCGGAGAACTTCGGGCCCGGCGTCAACGGACCGCTCCTCCTCGTCACCCGGGTCGGCGACGCCCAGGACCGGGTCGCGCTCGACGCCCTCGGCGACACCCTGCGGAGCACCGAGGGCGTCGCCGCCGTGACGCCGGTGGAGTACGGCCCCGCCGGCCGCACCGCACACCTCACCGTCGTGCCCGGCTCCTCGCCCCAGTCCGAGCGGACCAGCGCCCTCGTCGACCGGCTGCGGACCGAGGTGCTGCCGCGCGCGGAGGCCGGCACCACCCTCGACCTGCAGGTCGGCGGGGTCACCGCCGGACACGACGACTTCGCCGCCGTCATCGTCGGCGAGCTGCCCCTCTTCGTGGGCGTCGTGATCGGCCTGGGCTGCGTCCTGCTCCTGCTGGCGTTCCGGTCGGTGGGCATCCCGGTCAAGGCCGCGGTGATGAACGTCGCCGCGGTCGCCGCCGCGTTCGGCGTGGTCGTCGTGCTCTTCCAGTGGGGCTGGGGCAGCGGGCCCCTGGGCCTCGGCCGCGCGGGCCCGATCGAGCCCTTTCTGCCCGTGATCATGGTCTCGGTGCTTTTCGGGCTCTCCATGGACTACCAGGTCTTCCTGGTCAGCCGGATGTACGAGGAGTGGCTGGAGACCGGCGACAACCGGCGCGCCGTCCGCGTCGGCCTCGCCGAGACCAGCCGCGTGATCAACTCCGCCGCCGTCATCATGATCTCGGTGTTCCTGGCCTTCGTGCTCAGCGGCGACCGGGTCGTCGCGATGTTCGGCACGGCGCTGGCCGCCGCGGTCGCCCTCGACGCCTTCGTCCTGCGCACCCTCCTCGTCCCCGCCCTCATGCACCTGCTGGGCGGCGCCAGCTGGTGGCTGCCGCGGTGGCTCGACCGCCGCCTGCCGCGCATCAGCATCGAGCCGCCCGGGCACCGCCCCGCGCACGCGACGATCCCCGGAGCGCGCGGGGACGCGCCCGCGGACGCGCTCGTGGGGGAGCGGCAGGAGGACGCGCGCGGCATCTGCGGGTGACGCCGGGAGATTCGCGCGTCCGCACGGGAGAGCCGCCCTTACCGGGGCGTACGGCACGACATGGAAGTATGGTCGGTGCTCGCACCGGAACGGCGGGCCGCACGTACGCGCGCGATCCCCCGGACCCGGTGGCGGACGACGGCGTCCGGCGGCAGCGGCCGCGGGGCGGCGGGCGTTAAGGGACCTCTCAGACTCCGTCCGTACGGTGCGGACCATGGGAACCAAGACAGACGACGAGGCCGGTGCCGACACCGGCACCGAGGCGAAGAGCGACGAGGAAACCGTGGAACCTAGCAAGTCCGAGGAGCCGGCCGGCACCGGAGCCGGCACCCAGCCCGAGGCCGAGGCGCAGGACGCGGCCGTGACCGGGGCCGCGGCCCCCGAGGCCGTGGCGCAGGACGGCGACGAGCACGCCGAGGAGACCGCGGGGGCCGCGAAGACGCCCGGGGCCGGTCAGGGCGCGGGCGCCGTCGTCTCCGCCGGGCTGGGCGTCGTCTCCCTCACCGGCAGCTGGGTCGGGACCGTGGCCGCCGCCCGCGAGACCCTGATCGGCCAGCTGGAGACCTCGTCGTCGGCGAGCGTCGCCAAGCAGGTCCAGGAGGTCTACGGCGACGCCTGGCAGGCCACCGCCCTCGTCGGCGGCCTGTTCGCCCTCGCCGCGCTGATCGTCGGCGTGTTCGTGCTGGCCCGGCCCGCGTTCGGGGTCCCCGGCGCGCCGCAGCCGACCTGGATCAAGTCGGTCGCCTGGGCGGGCGTCGTGCTCGGCGTCGTGGGCCTGCTGCTCTCGGTCCTCAAGTACACCGACGTCCTGCTCGGCCTGCCCTCCACCGGCTGAGGCACCGTGCACGGAAGAGGCCCCGGGCGGATCCGCCCGGGGCCTCTTCCGTACGGGCCGCCGTACGCTGGAGGGAACTCCGGGCCGAGGGAGGCGCCGTGTTCAACATGTTCGAGGAGCTGTTCGCACCGGGACGCAAGCACACGAACGACGAGCGCAGGCGCCTGGAGCTGACCCGCGTGGACCTGAACGACGGCGACCCCGGCCGGGGCCCGATAGACCTGTCCTCGGGCAAGGTCGTCGTACGCCTCCCGGTACAGCCGGGACCCGCGCCCGAGGACGCGCCCGCGGACCCGCGACCGGGGACGGAGGGGAACGGCCCCCTGCCGGAGGCCGACACGGCGGCCCCCCGGCCGGGGGCCGAAGGAACCGGCCCCGGCCGGAAGCCGACTCCGTAGGCCCGGAGGCCGGCCCACAGGCCCTAGTGCCGTGACCGGAAGGGTTCACCGGCTCACGACGCCCGGCACGGCACTCCCCCTGGCTCTTCGAGCAGGGGACCCCCACGCCGCGTTGTCGGAGCCACCCGGGTGCGTCCGGTACGAGGGTGGTCCTCCGCCTTGCGATGCACCGCACCGGACGCCGCGAGCCCACGGCGGACCTTTCCGGTCACGGCGCTAGCCGACCTTCAGTTCCAGGATCCGGTCGTCCCCGGCGCCCGGCTCGCCGCGGCCGTCCGTCTCGCTCGTGACCAGCCACAGCCTGTCGCCGCCCGCGGCGGCCACCGTGCGCAGCCGCCCGTACCTCCCCTCCAGGAACGCCTGCGGGTCCGCCGACGCCTTCGTGCCGTCCAGCGGGATCCGCCACAGCCGCTCGCCGCGCAGGCCCGCCATCCAGAGCGAGCCCTCCGCGTACGCGAGGCCGCTGGGGGAGGCCTCGGACGTGCGCCACTGGGCCAGCGGCCGGTGGAACTGCGAGCCGCCCTCCTTGCCCTCGGCCTCCGGCCAGCCGTAGTTGTCGCCGGGCTTGACGTGGTTCAGCTCGTCCCAGGTGTCCTGGCCGAACTCCGAGGCGAACAGCCGCTGCTCGCCGTCCCAGGCCAGCCCCTGCACGTTGCGGTGCCCGTAGGAGTACACGGGGGAGTCGGCGAAGGGGTTGCCCGGGGCGGGCTCGCCGTCCGGGGTGAGCCGCAGGATCTTGCCGCCCAGGGAGTCCTTGTCCTGGGCCAGCCCCCGGTCGCCGCTCTCGCCCGTGCCCGCGTACAGCATCCCGTCCGGGCCGAACGCGATCCGCCCGCCGTTGTGGATCACGCCCTTGGGGATGCCCTTGAAGACCGTGTCGGGCGCGCCGAGCTGCTCGCCCGAGGGCTTCTTCTCGTCGTACGCCATGCGCGCGACGCGGTTGTCGGACGCGGTGGTGAAGTACGCGTACACCATGCGGTCGGTGGCGTACGAGGGGGAGAGCGCGATGCCCAGGAGGCCGCCCTCGCCGGAGGCGGAGACGCCCGGCACCGAGCCCACCTCGGTCTTCTTGCCGCTGTCGCCGTCGACCCGGGTGATCGTGCCCTCGTCGCGCGAGGACACCAGCAGGTCGCCGTCGGGCAGCGGGGCCAGGCCCCAGGGGCTCTTCAGGCCCTCGGTGACGGTCCGTACGACCTTCACGGAGCCCTTGGCCGGCGGAGGTGTCGCGGTGGCCTTCCCCGACGCGGACGCCCTGGTCCCCCCGCCGGTCGCGGACGGTTCACCGGCGGCGCTCGCCCCGCCCCCGTCGCCGGTGGAGCAGCCCGCCGTCAGCAGGAGGGCGGCCGCGGCCAGCACGGCCGTCACAGCTCGACGTTGCACGATCAGGATCCCTTCGACGCGGCGGCTTCTGTCCGTTCATACACCGCAGCCGCTCTCCGGGTTCCCGGTCCGCGGTCTTCGACGCGTGCCGCGCCCGGTCCGGGAGGGGCCGCCCGGGGCCGTCCGCTCAGTCCCAGGAGCCCAGGGCCGGGGGCAGCGCGGCCACCTCCGCGAGGTCCTGCGGGGTCAGCCGCAGCCGTGCCGCCCCGGCGTTCTCCGCCACCCAGCGCTCCTGCTTCGCGCCCGGCACCGGGACGACGTGCGGGTCCTGCGCGAGGACCCACGCCAGCGCCACCTGGGCCGCCGTGACCCCCTCGCCGTGCCGGTGCGCGACCCGGCGCAGACCGGCCACGATCGGCTGGTTGGCGGCCATCATCTCGGCGGTGAACCGGGGGTGCCGGGCGCGCGGGTCGTCGGGCTCGAAGCCCTCGCCGGGCCGCAGCGTCCCGGTCAGGAACCCGTTGCCGAGCGGCATCGCGGCCAGGAACCCCACCCCGCGCGCCCGGCACCACGGCAGCAGCGCCTCCAGCGCCTCCGGCGACCACACCGACAGCTCCGCCTGCACCGCGCTCACGGGGAAGACCTGCTGCACCCGCTCCAGCTGACGGATCGTCGCGTCGTACTGCCGCCCTCCGGCACGCCGCCCGGCGCGCACGCCCACCGCGCACAGCCCCAGCGACCGCACCTTCCCGGCCGTGACCAGCTCCGCCATCGCGCCCCAGGTCTCCTCCACGGGCACCTCGGGGTCCGCGCGGTGCAGCTGGTACAGGTCTATGACGTCGGTCTGCAGCCGCCGCAGGGAGGCGTCGCAGGCCCGCTTCACGTACCCGGGGCGGCCGTTGGCCACGATGTGCTGCTCGCCCACCAGCAGCCCGCACTTGGTGGACACGAAGGCGTCGGCGCGACGCTCCCGCAGCACCCGCCCTATGAGCAGCTCGTTGGTGAACGGCCCGTACATGTCCGCGGTGTCCAGGAGCGACACGCCCCGGTCGAGCGCGGCGTGCACGGCCCGCAGCGACTCGGCCCCCCGCTGCCGCGAGGTCGAGTACGCCCAGCTCATCGGCATGCACCCGAGTCCGACCGCCCCCACCTCGAGCGCCGCCGCGCCGATCGTCCTGCGCTCCACCTGGCCGTACCCTCCCTCTCCTGGCACCCCAAACTAACCTCTGCGCCGCGGGGCACCTGACCTAGCCTCCTGACCATGACTTCCGACGTGTGGCTCCCGTTCGACCCGAAGGACCCCGACACCCTCGCCGGCCTCCCCGAAGGCTTCGGCTACCGCTTCTGGGACGGCGGTCCGGACTTCCCCGCCGACCCCGCCGACTGCGTCTTCTACGTGGTGCCGTACATGAGGCCGGGGGAGACGGTGCTGCGTCCGCTGCCCGCGATGACGTCCGTGCGGGTGGTGCAGACGCTGACCGCGGGCGTCGACCACATGCAGCCCGGTCTGCGGCACCTGCCCCCGGGCGTGCGGCTGTGCAACGCGCGCGGTGTGCACGAGGCGAGCACCGCCGAACTCGCGCTGGCGCTGATCCTCGCCTCGCTGCGCGGGATACCGGACTTCGTCCGAGGCCAGGACCGCGGCGAGTGGCGGTCCGGATTCCGTCCGGCGCTCGCCGACCGGACCGTCCTGATCGTCGGTTACGGGTCCATCGGCAGCGCCGTCGAGGACCGGCTCACGCCCTTCGAGGTCGCGCGGGTCACTCGCGTCGCACGCTCCGCCCGCGAGTCGGAGCGCGGTCCCGTGCACCCGCTCACCGCCCTGCCGGAGCTGCTGCCCGAGGCCGACGTGGTGGTGCTGACCACGCCCCTCACGGAGGAGACGAGGGGCCTGGCCGGCGCGGACTTCCTGGCCCGCATGAAGGACGGCGCGCTGCTGGTCAACGTCGCCCGCGGCCCGGTCGTCGACACCAAGGCCCTGCTCGCCGAGGCGGAGACCGGCCGCATCACCGCGGCGCTCGACGTCACCGACCCCGAGCCGCTGCCCCGCGAGCACCCGCTGTGGCGGGCGCCGGGTGTGCTCATCAGCCCGCACGTCGGCGGCCCCACCTCCGCGTTCCTGCCGCGCGCCCGGCGGCTCCTGGGCGCGCAGCTGAACCGTTTCGCGCGCGGGGAGCCGCTGGCCAACGTGGTTCTCACGACCGGCGCGTAGTCCGCTTCGGACACGGTCCGCGGCGCCCCGGCCGCGGACCGTGCGCGCATGGCCGCGGCCCGTCACGCAGCGTAGAGAAGCTATGTCCCTGAGTGACGAGACTGGTGTATCGTCCCGACAGGGGCAGCGCCGCGCACCGTTCGGCGCCGGGGACGGACCATGAGACTGCGAGGGGGGCGACGGACGATGCACGGCCTATGGACGAACGATCCGACGCGACGGGCCCGCCGGAGGCGGCCCTGGTGCGGGCCTACGCGCAGACGCGGACACACCCAGCACCACCGGCGCAGGCACGGCGCCCGCAGGAGGCAGACGCCCCCGGGCCCCCGGCCTCGCCCGCACGGGGAGGCGCCCCGCCCGGCGCACCGCGGCCGGCGGGACGCGGAGACACCCCGGACCCGGGAGGCGCGGTGAGCACACCGACGTCCTCCACCACGGTCCTCGACGGCGGCCTGCGGGAGCGCCGTCCGTCCGGGACGGCGCCGGCCCGCGGCGCGCTCCCCACCGGCCCGCCGAACCTGCGCGTGCAGCTCGTCCTGGCCCTGGTCTGCGGCGGATACGCCGTCGGGGCCGCCGTCGGCTGGGGGTCGCCCCGCCTGGCACTGGTCATGGGCGACTTCGGACTGAGCGCCGCGGCCGCCACGGCCGCGGTCTCCTGCTTCCTGTACGCGCGCGGCCGCGGCGGCCGGTTCCGCCCCGCGTGGCTGCTCTTCGCGCTCTCCTCCGCGATGGCCTCCCTCGGCAACTTCGTCTGGGGCTGGTACGAGGTCGTGCTCGGCCGCCCCGTGCCGACGCCGAGCTACGCGGACCTGTTCTTCCTGTGCTTCGCCCCGCCGGCCATCGTCGGCCTGCTGGTGCTGGCGAAG
Organism: Streptomyces minutiscleroticus; assembly: GCF_014650875.1. Taxonomy (GTDB): domain Bacteria; phylum Actinomycetota; class Actinomycetes; order Streptomycetales; family Streptomycetaceae; genus Streptomyces; species Streptomyces minutiscleroticus. The sequence continues at coordinate 91,513 of NZ_BMVU01000014.1, read as the reverse complement.
CGGCCGGTGACGAAGGCCGGCTGGACGTGCCTCGGCCTGGACGCCTGGCTGATCGGCGGCTCGCTGCTCACGATCTCCTGGAGCCTCGCGCTGGCCCGGACCGCCCGGCCGGCCGCGTCGAGCGTCGCGCACACCGCGCTGTCCCTCGCCTATCCGCTGCTGGACATCGCGCTGGTGAGCATGGTGCTCGCCCTGCACTTCAAACGGTCCTCGGTGCACCGCTCCGCCGTCAACACGGCGATCGCGGCCCTCGCCCTGACGGTGATGTGCGACGCGCTGTTCACCTCACCGCTGCTGCACGACGAATACAGTTCGGGGCAGTTGCTGGACGCCGGCTGGTTCGCCGGATCCCTGCTCCTCGCCTACGCCCCCTGGGTGGGGCGACGACACCGACGGCCGGACGAGGAGGGGCGTGCGCGCGTGGTCCACGGTCACCCGCCCAGGCTCCGCCGGGAACACCAGGCGCACGTGCCTGCCGAGCATCCGCAGGAGGGAGGCCTCGGCCGGTATCCGGCCGACCTGCCCCTCACCGGCTCGCTCGCCGCGCTCACGCCCTACCTGGCCGCCGCCGTGTGCACGCTGGGCATCCTCTGCAACGTCCTGAACGGCCACCGCGTCGACCGCGTGGTGCTCATCACCGGCGGCACGGTCGTCCTGGCGCTCGTCGTGCGCCAGGGCATCATGCTCCTGGACAACATCACGCTCACCCGGGAACTGGCCGAGAAGGAGAACCACTTCCGGTCCCTGGTGCAGGGCTCCAGCGACGTCATCATGATCGCCGCGCCCAACGGCATCCTGAGGTACGTCAGCCCGGCCGCCGCCGGGGTGTACGGCCGGCCCGCCGAGGAGCTGATCGGCTCCGAGCTCGCCTCGCTGATCCATCCCGAGGACCTCGGCTCCGTGGTCCACGAGGTGCGGCGGTTCCTGGCCGCGAGCCAGACCGAGGAGGCCACGACCCGCATCGAGTGCCGCTTCCGCTCCGGCGACGGCGGCTGGCTGAACGTGGAGTCGACCGTCAACCGCCACCACGGCGGCCTGATCCTCAACAGCCGCGACGTGACCGAACGGGTGCGCCTGCAGGCCCAGTTGCAGCACAACGCCGAGCACGACCCGCTCACCGACCTGCCCAACCGCGCCCTGTTCACCCAGCGCGTCGGGCAGGCGCTCTCCGGCCGCCGCTCCTCCGACCACGGCACGGCCGTGCTCTTCATCGACCTGGACGGCTTCAAGGCCGTCAACGACACCATCGGGCACCAGGCCGGCGACGAGCTGCTCGTCCAGGCCGCCCGCAGGCTGCAGGACGCCGTGCGTCACGGGGACACCGCCTCCCGGCTGGGCGGCGACGAGTTCGCCGCCCTGATCGTCGGGGACGGCACCCGCGACCGCGCCGCGCGCGAGGGCCACATCCTCGAACTGGCCGACCGGCTGCGCATCACGCTCTCCCAGCCCTACACCATCGACGGCAACGATGTCCGGGTGGCCGCGTCCATCGGGGTCGCCTTCGCCGAGCCGGGCCTGGGCGCGGGCGAGCTCCTGCGCAACGCCGACCTGGCCATGTACCGCGCCAAAGCCGCGGGCAAGGGCCGCGTCGAACTGTACGCCCCGCAGATGCAGCAGGACGTCGTCCGCAAGGCGGAACTGGCCACCCGGCTGCGGGCGGCGCTGCACGAGGGCGAGTTCGCCTTACTGCACCAGCCCGTGGTGGCCCTGGACAGCGGGAAGGTCACGGGGGTCGCCGCGCAGGCCCGCTGGCGCTCCACCCAGGGGGCGCTGTTCACGCCCGCCGAGTTCCTGCGCGCCGGGGAGGACGGCGACCGCACCGCCGAACTGGGCCGCTGGATGCTGCAGGAGGCGGTGGCCCAGGCCGCCGAGCGGGCCGCCGCCGGCATCGCCGTCCCCGTGGCCGTCCGGCTGGGTGCCCGCCGCCTCCTGGACCGCTCGCTGCCGCTGGGCTCCATCGAGGCCCTGCTGACCCGGCACGGCCTGCCCTCCGGCGCCCTCGTCATCGAACTGGCCGAAACCGACGCCCAGGTCTCCCTCGACGAGCTGGAGCGCCGGCTCAACGCGCTGCGCCGCCTGGGCGTCCGTATCGCCCTGGACGGCTTCGGCAGCGGGTACGCGGCGATCACCGCGCTGCGCCGGCTCCCCGTCGACATCCTGAAGCTGGACCGCGGTCTGGTCGAGGGCGTCGTCGAGTCCGCCCGGCTGCACAAGATCACCAGCGGGCTGCTGCGCATCGCCATCGACCTGGGGCTGCAGTCCGTGGCCGACGGGGTCGACCTGCCCGAGCAGGTCGTCGCCCTGCGCGCGATGGGCTGCACGCACGGCCAGGGCATGGCGTTCTCCGGACCGCTGGACGAGTACCGGCTGCGCCGGGCGCTGGCGTCCGGCCGCTACCCGGTGCCCCACGGAGGCGGGGAACCGGTGTTCGCGGGCGGTCTCGGCGGCGGGGTGTACGCCACGGGGAGTACGGCCGCGTACACCGTCGGAGGGGCTCCGTCCGGGTACGGGACCGGCACGGCACTGCGCTCACATGATGAGACTCCCGTCCCACCCACTTGACAGTCGGTGCGTGCCGGGGGGAGGGTCTGTGCCATGCGCACCCGAATTCTCGTACTTGGACAGCGCGTCGGCTGAGCTGGGACCCACCGGACCGATGAACCGGAACCCCCAGCGACCACACCCGGCGCGCTCCCCTCGCTTGCCTCCCGGCACGAGGGGTTTTTTGTTGCACCAGCACCAGCCGAAGACCGTACGAACCTCGCAAAAACCCTCAGCATCGAGAAGAGAATGCCGATGACCGAGCAGGCCACCGGGGCCCACCATCCGCAGCCGCGGCCCCGTTCCGGAGGACAGTCCGCGCCCGAGCACGTCACGGGAGCGCAGTCCCTCATCCGTTCTCTCGAGGAGGTCGGGGCCGACACGGTATTCGGGATCCCCGGGGGCACCATCCTGCCGGCGTACGACCCGATGATGGACTCCCGGCGGGTGCGTCATGTGCTGGTCCGCCACGAGCAGGGCGCCGGCCACGCGGCCACCGGTTACGCGCAGGCCACCGGCAAGGTCGGCGTGTGCATGGCGACGTCGGGGCCGGGCGCGACCAACCTGGTGACACCGATCGCGGACGCGAACATGGACTCCGTGCCGCTGGTCGCGATCACCGGTCAGGTCGTCTCCCAGTCGATCGGCACCGACGCCTTCCAGGAGGCCGACATCGTCGGCATCACCATGCCGATCACCAAGCACAGCTTCCTGGTCACCAAGGCGGAGGACATCCCCAAGGTGATCGCGCAGGCGTTCCACATCGCCTCCACCGGCCGCCCGGGCCCGGTCCTGGTCGACATCCCCAAGGACATCCTCCAGGCGAAGACCGTCTTCCAGTGGCCGCCGGTCACCGACCTGCCCGGCTACCGCCCGGTGACCAAGCCGCACGCCAAGCAGATCCGCGAGGCCGCCAAGCTGATCACGCAGGCCAGGCGGCCCGTCCTCTACGTCGGCGGCGGCGTCCTGAAGGCGAAGGCCACCGCCGAGCTGAAGGTGCTCGCCGAACTGACCGGGGCGCCCGTCACCACCACCCTGATGGCGCTCGGCGCGTTCCCCGACAGCCACCCGCTGCACGTGGGCATGCCGGGCATGCACGGTTCGGTCACCGCCGTCACCGCGCTGCAGAAGGCCGACCTGATCGTCGCCCTCGGCGCCCGCTTCGACGACCGCGTCACCGGCAGGCTGGACAGCTTCGCCCCGCACGCCAAGGTCGTCCACGCCGACATCGACCCGGCGGAGATCGGCAAGAACCGCACCGCCGACGTGCCGATCGTCGGCGACGCCCGCGAAGTCATCGCCGACCTGGTCCTGGCCGTCCAGAAGGAGCACGCCGACGGCCACGTGGGCGACTACGGCGCCTGGTGGAAGGACCTCAGCCGCTGGCGCGAGACCTACCCGCTCGGCTACGACCAGCCGCAGGACGGCTCCCTCTCCCCGCAGCAGGTCATCGAGCGCATCGGGCAGCTCGCCCCGGAGGGCACGGTCTTCACGGCGGGCGTCGGCCAGCACCAGATGTGGGCCGCGCACTTCATCGCGTACGACAAGCCCGCGACCTGGCTCAACTCCGGCGGCGCCGGGACGATGGGCTACGCGGTCCCGGCCGCGATGGGCGCCAAGGCCGGCGTGCCCGACCGGACCGTCTGGGCGATCGACGGCGACGGCTGCTTCCAGATGACCAATCAGGAGCTCACCACCTGCGCCCTGAACAACATCCCGATCAAGGTCGCCGTCATCAACAACGGCGCCCTCGGGATGGTCCGCCAGTGGCAGACGCTGTTCTACAACCAGCGCTACTCCAACACCGTGCTGCACTCCGGCCCGAACGACGTCAACCCGGACGCCCGCGGCACCCGCGTCCCCGACTTCGTGAAGCTGGCGGAGGCCATGGGCTGCCACGCGATCCGCTGCGAGGATCCGGCCGACCTCGACAAGGTCATCGAGGAGGCGAACTCGATCAACGACCGCCCGGTCGTCGTGGACTTCATCGTCCACCAGGACGCGATGGTGTGGCCGATGGTCGCCGCCGGCACCTCCAACGACGAGATCATGGCCGCCCGGGACGTCCGCCCCGACTTCGGCGACAACGAAGACGACTGAGCGAGGAAGAGCCACCACCCATGTCCAAGCACACGCTCTCCGTCCTGGTGGAGAACACGCCGGGCATCCTCGCCCGGATCGCCGCCCTGTTCTCGCGCCGCGGCTTCAACATCGACTCGCTCGCGGTCGGCGTCACCGAGCACCCCGACATCTCCCGCATCACCATCGTGGTGAACGTCGAGGACCTCCCGCTCGAACAGGTCACGAAGCAGCTCAACAAGCTGGTCAACGTCCTGAAGATCGTCGAGCTGGAGCCGGGCTCCGCCGTCCAGCGCGAGCTCGTCCTGGTCAAGGTGCGCGCCGACAACGACACGCGCTCCCAGATCGTCGAGATCGTCCAGCTGTTCCGCGCCAAGACCGTGGACGTCTCCCCGGACGCCGTGACCATCGAGGCCACCGGCGGCAGCGACAAGCTGGAGGCGATGCTGAAGATGCTGGAGCCCTTCGGCATCAAGGAGCTCGTCCAGTCGGGCACCATCGCCATCGGCCGCGGCGGCCGTTCGATCACCGACCGCTCGCTGCGCGCGCTCGACCGGTCCGCGTAGGCCCCCGGGGCGGTCCGGCCGACGGCGGCCGTCGACCACGGCGCACGCCGGACCGTCCTCTCCCCGGAGCCGCACTCCGCGCGCATCCCGCGCACCCGGCCCTGCGCGGACCCGACGCGTCCCCGGCCACCCCGCACGCCGCGCCGACCCCGCGCGTCCACGACCGGAAACGCGCGGTCCGAACCCCCGGTCCGCCCGTATTCCGAGACCCCGAGACCTTCCTTCCCCCGCCCGCCGTACGGTGGGTCGCAACACCGAGTACACCTAGGAGAGACCCAGTGGCCGAGCTGTTCTACGACGACGACGCCGACCTGTCCATCATCCAGGGCCGCAAGGTCGCGGTCATCGGCTACGGCAGCCAGGGCCACGCCCACGCGCTGTCGCTGCGTGACTCGGGTGTCGACGTCCGCGTCGGTCTGCACGAGGGCTCCAAGTCCAAGGCCAAGGCCGAGGAGCAGGGCCTGCGCGTGGTGAGCCCCTCGGAGGCCGCCGCCGAGGCCGACGTCATCATGATCCTGGTCCCGGACCCGATCCAGGCGAAGGTGTACGAGGAGCACATCGCGTCGAACCTGAACGACGGCGACGCCCTGTTCTTCGGGCACGGCCTGAACATCCGCTTCGACTTCATCAAGCCCCCGGCCGGCGTCGACGTCTGCATGGTCGCCCCCAAGGGCCCGGGCCACCTGGTGCGCCGCCAGTACGAGGAGGGCCGCGGCGTGCCGTGCATCGCGGCCGTCGAGCAGGACGCGACGGGCAACGCCTTCGCGCTCGCGCTGTCGTACGCCAAGGGCATCGGCGGCACTCGCGCCGGCGTCATCAAGACGACCTTCACCGAGGAGACCGAGACCGACCTGTTCGGCGAGCAGGTCGTGCTCTGCGGTGGCACGTCGGCCCTGGTCAAGGCCGGTTTCGAGACGCTGGTCGAGGCCGGTTACCAGCCGGAGATCGCCTACTTCGAGTGCCTGCACGAGCTGAAGCTCATCGTCGACCTCATGTACGAGGGCGGTCTGGAGAAGATGCGCTGGTCGATCTCCGAGACCGCCGAGTGGGGCGACTACGTCACCGGCCCGCGCATCATCACCGACGCCACCAAGGCCGAGATGAAGAAGGTCCTCGCCGAGATCCAGGACGGCACGTTCGCCCGCACCTGGATGGACGAGTACCACGGCGGTCTGAAGAAGTACAACGAGTACAAGCAGCAGGACGCCGACCACCTGCTGGAGACCACCGGCAAGGAGCTGCGCAAGCTCATGAGCTGGGTCGACGAGGAGGCGTAAGCCCACCGCCCGCGCGGCGGAGCCCCTTGAAGGGGCTCCGCCGCGCGGGTCCGCCCGGACCCGCCCGGCCGGCCGCCGAAGGGACGCGGCCGCCGCCGCCGCGGACGCGGACCACATCCGGGTGATCCTTCCGCGGAGGGAGCGAGCCGGCCTCCGGAGCGCCACTACACTGCTGCACTACATACGCGTCAGGCCCACAGCGTCGTGCGTCTTCCACGCGGCTAGCCAACCTCCACCGCCTGCGGCCGTCGGGACGGCCGTCCGCATTGGACTTGTGAGGACTCACGTGAGCTCGAAACCTGTCGTACTCATCGCTGAAGAGCTGTCGCCCGCGACCGTCGACGCCCTGGGCCCGGACTTCGAGATCCGGCACTGCAACGGCGCGGACCGAGCCGAGCTGCTCCCCGCCATCGCCGACGTCGACGCCATCCTGATCCGCTCCGCCACCAAGGTGGACGCCGAGGCCGTCGCCGCCGCCCGGAAGCTGAAGGTCGTCGCCCGCGCCGGCGTCGGCCTGGACAACGTCGACGTCTCCGCCGCCACCAAGGCGGGCGTGATGGTCGTCAACGCCCCCACCTCGAACATCGTGACCGCGGCCGAACTGGCCTGCGGCCTGATCCTGGCCACCGCGCGCAACATCCCGCAGGCGAACGCCGCGCTGAAGAACGGCGAGTGGAAGCGCTCCAAGTACACCGGCGTGGAGCTGGCGGAGAAGACCCTCGGCGTGGTCGGCCTCGGCCGCATCGGCGCGCTCGTCGCGCAGCGCATGTCGGCCTTCGGCATGAAGGTCGTCGCCTACGACCCCTACGTCCAGCCCGCCCGGGCCGCGCAGATGGGCGTGAAGGTCCTCTCCCTGGACGAGCTCCTCGAGGTCTCCGACTTCATCACCGTCCACCTGCCGAAGACCCCCGAGACGCTGGGGCTCATCGGCGACGAGGCGCTGCACAAGGTCAAGCCGAACGTCCGCATCGTCAACGCCGCGCGCGGCGGGATCGTCGACGAGGAGGCGCTGTACTCGGCGCTCAAGGAGGGCCGCGTCGCCGGCGCCGGCCTCGACGTGTACGCCAAGGAGCCCTGCACGGACTCCCCGCTGTTCCAGTTCGACCAGGTCGTGTGCACCCCGCACCTCGGCGCCTCCACGGACGAGGCCCAGGAGAAGGCGGGCATCGCGGTCGCGAAGTCGGTGCGTCTGGCGCTCGCCGGCGAGCTGGTCCCGGACGCGGTGAACGTCCAGGGCGGCGTCATCGCCGAGGACGTCAAGCCCGGCCTGCCGCTCGCCGAGCGCCTCGGCCGGATCTTCACCGCGCTCGCCGGCGAGGTCGCGGTCCGCCTCGACGTCGAGGTGTACGGCGAGATCACCCAGCACGACGTGAAGGTGCTGGAGCTGTCCGCGCTCAAGGGCGTGTTCGAGGACGTCGTCGAGGAGACCGTCTCCTACGTCAACGCCCCGCTGTTCGCGCAGGAGCGCGGCGTCGAGGTCCGGCTGACCACCAGCTCCGAGTCGCCCGAGCACCGCAACGTGGTGACCGTGCGCGGCACGCTCGCCAGCGGCGAGGAGGTGTCGGTCTCCGGCACGCTGGCCGGCCCCAAGCACCACCAGAAGGTCGTCGCCGTCGGCGACTACGACGTGGACCTGGCGCTCACCGACCACATGGTCGTGCTGAAGTACACCGACCGCCCGGGCGTCGTCGGCACGGTGGGCCGCATCCTCGGCGAGGCCGGCATCAACATCGCCGGCATGCAGGTCGCGCGCCTCGACGTGGGCGGCGAGGCGCTGGCGGTGCTGACCGTCGACGACACCGTCCCGCAGGCGGTGCTCACGGAGCTGGCGGAGGAGATCGGCGCGACCTCGGCCCGCGCGGTCGACCTCGCCGACTGACCGGACAGGCCCGTTCCACGGCCGGGGCCCGGCACCGCGCGCGGTGCCGGGCCCCGGCCGTGTCGTGCGTCCGGCCGTGTCGCGGCCTCAGCCGTTCGGCAGGATGACCGCCCGCCCGTTGATCTTCCCCTCGTGCAGCAGCTCGTAGGCGCGCGGCGCCTCGTCGAGGGAGAAGGTCTCGGTGTGCACGTCCAGCACCCCGGTCCGGGCCAGCTCGATGACCTCGAACAGCTCGCTGCGGCTGCCCCAGTACGACGAGTTGACGGAGACCTCGTACGCGGGCTGCCCGAAGCCGATGGGCATGGTGCCGCCGGCGATGCCGATCAGGGCCAGGTCGCTCTCGACCGCGGCGCAGGCGGCGGCGGTGGCGAGGGTGCTGTCCGCGCCGACGAAGTCGAACACCGCCTGGGCGCCGAGACCGCCGGTGATCTCCCGGACCCTGCCGGCGGCCTTCTCGTCGGACAGGACGGTCTCGTGCGCGCCGACCTCGCGGGCCAGGGCGAGCTTCTCCTCGCTGACGTCCAGCGCGACGACCCGGGCGGAGGTCATGGCGCGCAGCAGCTGGATGCCGACGTGGCCGAGGCCGCCGGTGCCGATGACGACGGCGGTGCTGCCCGCGCCGAGCCGCGGCAGGGAGCGCTTGATCGCGTGGTACGGGGTGAGGCCGGCGTCGGTCAGCGGGACGGTCCTGACCGGGTCGAGGTCGCCGATCGGCACCAGGTGGCGCGGGTCGTCGACCAGCAGGTACTCGGCGATGGCACCGGGGCGGCCGAGACCGGGCGGGTTGATGTCCAGCTCGGCGGCGCGCAGGCAGTAGTTCTCCTTGCCCTGGGCGCACTTGACGCAGGTGCCGCAGCCCCACGGGCCGTAGACGGCGACGGAGGTGCCGGTCTCCAGGCCGGTCACGCCCTCGCCGACGGCCTCGACGGTGCCGACGCCCTCGTGGCCGAGGGTCAGCGGCAGCTCGTAGGGGAAGTTCTCCTCCGGCCAGCTCATCACGGCGATGTCCGAGTGGCACACGCCGGCGGCGGTCACCTTCAGCAGCACCTGGCCCGGGCCGGGCTCGGGGTCAGGAACGGTCACGACCTCGGGAGCGGCGCCGATGGCCCGGTACTGGACGGCTTTCATCTCGTTCTCCTTCGTGCAGACACGTACAGATTCCCACCGCACGGATTCCGTCGCATCCGCCGGGAAGGGCGGACGCGGCGGGCGGTGCGGAAAGCCGTCGCCGTCGCCGGGCGGGCGTCGCCGTGCTGAACGGGCACGTGTCCGAAGGGCGGGGAGGCGGTCGGCGCCAGGGCCTTCTCGACGCTGTCCGAGCGGTTCCGCCGGGATCCCGCGGGCGCGGTGCGCTCCGCGCCCGATGCGGCCGGACTCCGCCCGGCCGCATTCCGGGCGCCGCCCGCGCACCGCTCCGTCGACATGATTGAAGGTTATATCTTTTTCTGTCCCATGGGGACAGTTGTCCCCATGGGACGTGTGTCCGCCGGAGGCGTGCGTGTCCGGGGCCGGCGTCCCGGACGGTCAGGACAGGCGGCTCCTGCGCAGGGCCGCGACCGCCAGGACCGCCGCGCCCGCCATCGCCACCGCCCCGGCGACGGCCGCCGCCCGCATCCCGTCGGTGAAGGCGACCCGGGCCGCGTCCGCCAGCGCCCCGCCCGCGCGGCCGGGCAGTTCACGGGCGACGGCCAGTGCCCCGCCCAGCGTCTCGTGCGCGGGCGCCGGGGCCGCGTCCGGGACGCCGGCGCGGTACACCGCCACCCCGACGGCTCCGAGCAGCGCCATGCCCAGCGCGCCCCCGAACTCCGCGCCGGTCTCCAGCAGCGACGACGCCGACCCCGCCCGCTCCTCCGGGGCGGCGCCCAGCGCGAGGTCGGTCACCTGCGAGACGACCGTGACGGCCCCCGAGGCGAGGACGCCCGCTCCGGCGAGCGCCGCCCACAGGCTGTCCGTGCCGACCGTGGCCAGCAGCCCGAAGCCGCAGGCGACGACGGCGAAGCCGGTCGCCACGACGTACGCCCGGTCGGCTCCCCGCCGCACGGCCCAGGTCGCCGCCGGCGCCGCGCAGCCGATGAAGACGGAGGGCACCAGCGCCCACAGCGCCGCCTCCAGCGCGCTCTTGCCGAGCACGGACTGCAGGTACTGCGTGGTGAAGTACGCCGATCCCATGATCGCGAACGAGGCGAGCAGGTTCAGGGCGACGGCGGGCGCGAAGCCGCGGGCGCGGAACAGCGCGGGGGAGATCATCGGCGCCCCGGCGGTGCGCTGGCGCCGCACGAAGAGCACGGCGAAGAGCAGGCCGACGGCGATCGCGGCGACGTACTGCGCGCGCGGGCCGTTCGACGGGATCTCCTTCAGGCCGTAGACCACCGGCAGGACGGCGGCCAGCGACAGCGGCACGCTCAGCAGGTCGAACCGGCCGGCCCCGGGGTTCCTCGCCTCGGGCAGCAGGAAGGGGCCGAGCACCAGCAGCAGCACCATCGCGGGCAGGTTGACCAGGAACACCGAGCCCCACCAGAAGAACTCCACGAGCACGCCGCTCAGCACCGATCCCAGCGCCACGCCCGCGGTCATCACGCCGGACCACAGCGCGATCGCCTTCGCGCGCTGGCCGGGGTCGGTGAAGAGGGTGCGCACGAGCGCCATGGTGGTCGGCATCAGGGTCGCCCCCGCGACGCCGAGCACCGCGCGGGCCGCGATCAGCATCTCCGCGCTGTTCGCGTACGCGGCCGCGAGGGAGGCCGCGCCGAAGGCGGCGGCGCCGATCAGCAGTAACCGGCGGCGGCCGACGCGGTCGCCGAGCGAGCCCATCGTCATCAGCAGCCCGGCGAGCACGAACGCGTAGACGTCGAAGATCCACAACTGCTGCGTGCCGGTGGGGGCCAGGTCCGCGCTGATCGCCGGGACGGCGAAGTACAGGACCGAGACGTCCATCGACACCAGCAGCAGCGGCAGCATCAGCACGCCGAGCGCGGTCCATTCGCGGCGTCCGGCGCGCCGGGCGGGTGCGGCGGAGCCGGCGGGTGCGGTGGGGCGGCGGGTGTTCCGCGGAGTCGTCATGGCAGGGACTGTAAGAGCGTCTTAAACGCTTGTCTAGTACATATGTATAAGACGAGCGTATGGGACGCTCGTCTGAAGCGGCTGTAGGGTGCCCGCATGGGACACCGTGAAGACCTGCTCGAAGGGGCCAAGCGCTGCCTGCTGGCCAAGGGGTTCGTGCGGACGACGGCACGCGACGTCGTCAAGGAGTCGGGGACGAACCTGGCGTCCATCGGTTACCACTACGGCTCGAAGGACGCGCTGCTGGCGGAGGCGTACGTCGACCTCATCTCCGGCCAGGGCGACCGGTTCGACGTCCCGGCGGCGGGCCCGGAGGCGGGGGAGCCGGGGTCGCTGGAGCGCTTCCTCGCGGTCTGGCAGAACGTCGTCGACTCCTTCGCCGAGGCGCGCCCGGTCTGGCTGCTCACCTTCGAGGTGGTCACCAACGCGGACCGGCTGCCCACGGTCCGCGAGCACCTGGTCAAGGCCCTGGACCAGGGGCGGCGGGGCCTGATCCCCATGCTCGCGGGCGGCCTGGAGGAGGACGTCGACGACGAGACGGCGCGCACCCTCGGCGGCTTCTACCAGACGCTGCTCAACGGCCTGACCATGCAGTGGCTCTTCGACCCCGACTCGGCGACGGACGCGGAGCAGCTCACCGAGGGGCTGCGCCGGGTGATCGAGGCGGCGCGCCCGACGGACCGGCCCGCGCCGCCGGCCGGCTGAGCGGGCGTCAGAGCCGGGCCGCCTTCAAGGCCATGTGCAGCAGCAGCCGGTGCTCGCCGTCGTCCAGGTCGAGGCCCGTGAGCTGCTCGACGCGGGAGAGCCGGTAGTACAGCGTCTGGCGGTGGATGCCCAGCTCGGCGGCGGTGCGGCCGGCCTGGCCCGCGCGGTCCAGGTACACCTCGGCGGTGCGGGCCAGCTCCCGATGGGCCGGTGCGAGGAGCACCCGGACCGCGGGGTCCCGGGAGACCTCCGGGGGCAGCGCCGTGAGCAGCCGGAACGGGCCGATGGAGGCCCACTCGGCGACCGGGCCCAGGGCCGGTTCGGCGAGGGCCGCGCGGGCCGCGGCCGACGCCTCCCGCCAGGCGGCGCCCAGTTCGCCGAGCCCGGTCCGGGCCGCCCCGACCCCCGCCGCCGCGCGCCGCGGCGCGCGTCCCGCGGCCGGCGCCGTCCGCGGCGCCCGGCGCTCTCCGGCCGCCGCCTCCGCCTCCTTCAGCAGCCGGGACGCCGCCGACACGGCCGGCCCCGGCGCCTCCGGCGACCGCAGCCGCACCAGCAGCGCCAGCGCCTGGCCCGCCGTGTCCCACGGCACCGTGCACAGCGCCGTCGCGCCCGGCACCGCGCGCGCCGACGGGGCGTCGTCCGGGTCGGCCGAGGGCCAGGGCGCCACGCACACCACGGCGTGCAGCCCCTCGCCGCGCGGGCCCAGCGCGGTGCGCAGCGCGGCCACCGCCATGTCGCGCCGCCAGCCGCCCTCCGCGGTCAGCGCCTCCCGCAGCTCCCGGGTCAGGTCCGCGCCCGCCTGCGCCTCGTCCGCCAGCAGTGCGCCGATCCGCCCGGTCACCTCCATCGCCGCCGACAGCTGCTGCTCGGTGGGCGCCGGGTCGCCGAGCAGCCAGACGTAGCCGAGGACGACGCCCCGGTGGCGCACGGGCAGGCAGACGCGGCCCCGGTGGACGCCCGCCTCCGGCGTCGGCGGGATGCGGACCGGGCCGGTCGCGCGCGCGATGCCGAACCCCTCGAACCAGGCGCGGACGGCGGGGGTGGAGCGGCGGGTGAGGATCGAGCGGGCGCGCACCGGGTCGAGCGCGGACGCGTCGAACTCGCCCTCGCCGTCGTACGCGCCGAAGGCGATCAGCTCGAAGTCCCGGCTCTCCAGTGTCGCGGGAGCGCCCAGGAGCTCCGAGATCTCGTCGATCAGCTCCTGGTAGTCACCCTTGTGCTCGCCCTTCACCCGGGCATTCTCCCGCATTTCCGTGCCCCCTTCATACAGATGTCTGGGATACGGGGCACGGATGCGTGACAGCTGTCGATGGCAGACGATCAGGGGGATTCTTAGATTTCACGGTGGTTCTCCGTGCCGTGCCCGTCCCGTCGGGTGCCGGCCTTCTCGCCCGTCTGCCTGGAGGTGCCCCGTGCTGGGTCCCGTGATTCTCGCCGCGTCGCGCAGCGACCGCATGCGCCGGCTCGTGTCGGCGGCCCCGGTGACCAAGCCGGTCGTCGACCGCTTCATCCCCGGTGAGACCGTCGACCGGATCGTGCCCGTGATCGAGGACCTGACCGGCAAGGGCCTCGAGGTCACCATGGACGTCGTCGGCGAGGACATCACCTCGCCCGAGCAGGCCGCCGCGGCCCGGGACGCGTACCTGGAGCTGATCGACCGCCTGGAGATGCTGAGCCTGGGGGAGCGGGCCGAGATGTCCGTCAAGCTCTCCATGTTCGGCCAGGCCCTCCCGTCTCCCGCCACCGCCCTCGACGGAGGGCCCTCCGGGCCCGCCCCCGCATTCCAGAGCGGTCACGACCTGGCCCTCGCCAACGTCCGGCCCGTCGTCGAGGCCGCCGCGCGCATCGGCACCACGGTGACCCTGGACGCGGAGGACCACACCACCCTCGACTCGATGTTCGCGATCCACGAGGAGCTGCGGAAGGACTTCCCGCAGACCGGCTGCGTGATCCAGGCCTACCTGTTCCGCACCGAGGCCGACGCCCGCCGCCTCGCCGCGGCCGGCAGCCGCGTTCGCCTGGTGAAGGGTGCCTACAAGGAGCCCGCCTCGGTCGCGTACCAGAACGCCGCCGAGATCGACAAGGCGTACGTGCGGATCCTGCGCACGCTGATGGAGGGCGACGGCTACCCGATGGTCGGCTCCCACGACCCGCGCCTGATCTCCATCGCCCAGGAGCTCGCGCGCCGCGCCGGGCGCAAGCCCGACGAGTACGAGTTCCAGATGCTGTACGGCATCCGCGAGGAGGAGCACCTGCGGCTCGCCGCCGAGGGCCACCGCATGCGGGTCTACACCGCCTACGGCACCGACTGGTACGGCTACTTCATGCGCCGTCTGGCGGAGAAGCCCGCGAACCTGCGCTTCTTCCTCCGCTCGATGGTCAGCAAGGGCTGAGTCCACCCACACCGCTCAGTTAAGGAGTTACGGAACCCATGGACGCTGTGACCCAGGTCCCCACCCCCGTCAACGAGCCGGTGCACGGCTACGCCCCCGGCTCGCCCGAGCGCGCCCGCCTGGAGGCCAAGCTCAAGGAACTGGCCGAGAACCCGATCGAGCTGGTGATGACCATCGGCGGCGAGAAGCGGCTCGGCGGCGGCGAGCGGTTCGACGTCGTGCAGCCGCACAACCACAAGGCCGTCCTCGGCACCGGCGCGCACGCCACGCAGCAGGACGCCCAGGACGCGATCGACGCGGCGCTGGCCGCCGCCCCGGCCTGGCGCGCGATGTCCTTCGACGACCGCGCCGCGATCATCCTGCGCGCCGCCGAGCTGCTCTCGGGCCCCTGGCGCGAGACGATCGCCGCCTCCACCATGCTGGGGCAGTCCAAGACCGCCCAGCAGGCCGAGATCGACAGCCCCTGCGAGCTCGTCGACTTCTGGCGCTTCAACGTGAAGTACGCCCGCGACCTGCTCGCCGAGCAGCCCCCGGCCAACGCGCCGGGCGTGTGGAACCGACTGGACCACCGCCCGCTGGAGGGCTTCGTCTACGCGATCACGCCGTTCAACTTCACGGCCATCGCGGCCAACCTGCCGACCGCGCCCGCCCTCATGGGCAACGTCGTGGTGTGGAAGCCGTCCCCGACGCAGACCCACGCCGCCGTGCTGATGATGCGCCTCCTGGAGGAGGCGGGCCTGCCCAAGGGCGTCATCAACCTCGTCACCGGCGACGGCATCGCGGTCTCCGAGGTCGCCCTGAACCACCGCGACCTGGCCGGCATCCACTTCACCGGCTCGACCAGGACCTTCCAGCACCTGTGGAAGACGGTCGGCAACAACATCGAGAAGTACCGCACCTACCCGCGCCTGGTCGGCGAGACCGGCGGCAAGGACTTCGTCGTCGCGCACCCGAGCGCCGACCGCGCCGTCCTCAAGACCGCCCTGACCCGCGGTGCCTTCGAGTACCAGGGCCAGAAGTGCTCGGCGACCTCCCGCGCGTACATCCCGGCCTCGATCTGGAACTCCGGCTTCAAGGAGGAGTTCGCGGCCGAGGTCGACGGGATCGCCATGGGCGACGTCACCGACCTGTCGAACTTCATCGGCGCGGTCATCGACGAGCGCGCCTTCGCCAAGAACAAGGCCGCCATCGACCGGGCGAAGTCCGACCCGGCCTGCACGATCGTCGCGGGCGGCACGTACGACGACTCGGTGGGCTGGTTCGTGCGCCCGACCGTGATCGAGTGCACCGACCCGGAGAACGAGGTCTTCACCACCGAGTACTTCGGCCCGATCCTCGCCGTGCACGTCTACGAGGACGAGAAGTACGACGAGATGCTGACCCAGATGGAGTCGGTGTCCGACTACGCGCTCACCGGCTCGGTCATCGCGAACGACCGCGCGGCGGCGGCGTACACGATGGACAAGCTGCGCTACGCGGCCGGCAACTTCTACATCAACGACAAGTCGACCGGCGCCGTCGTCGGCCAGCAGCCCTTCGGCGGCGGCCGCGCCTCCGGCACCAACGACAAGGCGGGTGCCCCGCAGAACCTGATGCGCTGGACGCTCACCCGCGCCATCAAGGAGACGCTGGTCCCGCCGACCGACTACACCTACCCGCACATGGGCTGACCGCCCGCGCCCGGACCGTGTTCAGGCCGGTCCGGGCCAGTGCTCCGCCCCCGTCCCCGGTTCGGTCACCGGGGCCGGGGGCGGTTTCCGTGCGGGAACCCGGGCGTCGCGCCCGTCCGGGTCCGGTGGCCGGCGCCGTCCGGCACCCGGGCGTGCTCTATGCGCTCGTCGTCCGGGGGCGCCGCGGGGTGCTCCGGATGCGGGCGCGGCACCGGCCCGCGGGCGCGGTCGCGCCGCACCGCCCGGTCCTCGCGCTCGCGCGCGTGCCGCACCCCCGCGGCGCCCGGCCGCTCCGCGCGGGCGGTCCCGGGCTCCCGCCCGAGCCGTGCCACGCGGACCGCCGCGAGAGCGAGCGCCCCCGCGGCCACCGCCCACAGCGCGGGACCGGCCAGGCCCGTGGCCGCCGCCAGCACGGCCGCCGCGGACAGCGCCGCCGTTCCGGAGGGGCGTCGCGCGGTGCGGACCGCCCCGGTCGCCGCGCCCGCCAGCGCGGCCCACGACGCGACCGTCGCGCACAGCGCGGCGAGCGTCACCAGCCACAGCGGGGCGCGGGTCACGAAGCCCGCGAGCAGCAGCAGGTCGGCGGCGCCCCCGGCCGGCAGGCCGTACGCCCCGCCGCGCGGCCCCGCCCCGCCGCGCGGCCCCGCCCCGCCGGGCGGGGCCGGGCCGCCGGGTCCGGCACACAGCAGCCGCACCGCCAGCAGGACGAGCACGGGCAGGGCGGCGAGGGGAGCCGGCAGCAGGGCGAGGGCGGTGGCCGCGCCCGCGGCGCACAGCACGCCCGCCGCCACCGGCGAAACCCCGCGCCGGGCGAGCACGCCCCGCACGCGGGACGCCCCGCTCGCGTACCGGAGACCGAGAGCGTGAAGTCCTTCCATACCGTCGACTCTGCCGCCGGATCCGCCCCGGCGGCACCGCACGTGTACTCAACCCCGCGCTGAGTACGGGGCCACAGGCGCCGCGGGGACACCCGCGCGGGGCGCGGGCGCAGAGGCGGCCGGCATGCGCGCGAGGACCGCGGCCGGTACCGGGACACGCCCGCGCGGCGACCCGTCGAACAGGCGAGCGGAGTGCCGCAGTTGCAGGTCAGAGCGGTGTGACCGAAGCCACCGTCTCAGATAGTAGGAAGCCCGACTAATTGTGGAGACAGGCACTCCTTCGTCGCCTAGCTTTGTAGGAGCCGAACGAATCGCTCGACCCAGCGATGGGCGGCAGCGCGCCGGAGCCCGAGGCAGGCGACCCCTGCGGCACCGGCCCCCGCCCCTTCGGGGAGCCGCCCCCCGCGCCCGGTGCGTGGCGGCGGGGAGGGCTCGTAGTCCGCCGCTGCACTCCCGCGTTCCTCGAAGGAGTCGATCCCCCATGGCCGAGACGACCGTCCGCCGCCGAGTCCGCCACGTCTCCCGCACGAGCGAGTCCGACCGCAAGAACGCCGCCGCCGCCCTCCAGCGCGCCCTCGACCGCAGGGACAACGGCGGCGAGACGGGTCACTGAGCCGGGCCCCGCCCGCACCGTCCGTCCCGCCCGCCCCGCCCGTGTCCGCGGCGCCGCTCAGGCGCCGCGTCCGATCTCGAAGTGGTCGACGCGCTCGCCGTCCTGCGCCAGCGCCGACACCCTCAGCCGCGGCGCCGGACCGGGTTCCGCCTCGACGGAGAGGAAGGAGTGGCCGGTGTAGCGCACCCGCGACCACTCCACGGTCTCGGGGACCCTGTCCTTCCCCTCCGCCCAGTGGAAGGTGCCCACCGACTCGCGGTCGGCGGCGTGCCCCTCGTAGCTGTCCTTCACGCCGTCCGGGAAGTCGTACAGGTCCTTGCCGGCGCCGCCCGCCGTGACGTAGACGACGCCGTCGCGCGTCGGGTCGGTGGAGCCGCCCACCGGCACCCGCCGGCCCACCTCGCCGTCCCGGATCGCGTCGGTCCGCTCGTACACGTGGTTGTGACCGTTGATCACCAGATCCACCCGGTGCTTGTCGAAGAGCGGCACCCAGGCGTCGCGCACCCCGCCGTCCGAGGCGTGCCGGGCCGTGGAGTACGCGCAGTGGTGGAAGAACACCACGACGAAGTCCACCCGCCCGCGCAGCTCGCCCAGGCGCCGGTCCAGCCACTCGGTCTGCCGCCCGTCCGAGACGCCGAGGTTGGCGGGGATCTCGTACGAGACGTCGTTGGCGTCCAGCGCGACGACGCCGACGTTGCCGTAGACGAACGAGTACACGCCCGGGGAGCCGTGCGGGTCGTGGCCGTTGTCCGGCAGCGACCAGCGGGCCGCCTGGCCGCCGTAGCCGTCCGGCGAGTACCAGGCCTCCATGTCGTGGTTGCCGGTCGTCACCATCCACGGCACGGTGCGCGCGACCGGCTCGGTCTGCGCGAGGAACCGGTCCCACACCCGGGCGTCGTAGACGTCCGTCCGCTGTCCGTGGCCCGTGGTGTCCGCGTAGCAGATGTCGCCCGCGTGCAGGTGGAAGGCGGGGCCGCGGTCCAGGATCAGCCGGTCGTTGGCGACGGCCGCGCGGTTGACGCCCTGGTCGCCGAAGGCCGTGAAGACGAACCTCTCCGGGCGCGCGGGCGCGGTGCGGAAGGTGCCGAGGGTGGAGATCCGCTCCGGCGACGCCGGGTCGAAGCCCTCGTGGCCCACGCCGTAGTAGTACGTCGTCCCGGGCTCCAGGCCGTCGAGGGCGGCGTGCAGGTAGTACTGGTCGACGGCCGGGAGCAGCTTCGAGAGGGACGGGGTGCGCAGGGCGCGGACCTCGGCCTCGATCCTGCGGTCCAGCTCCCCGGGCTCCGTGCCCACCCGCACGTACGGCCCGCGGACCGCGAGCGGGACCTGCCAGGAGATCCGCATCCGGGTGCGCGGGTCGGCGCCGAAGGCGAGGTGGCGGCCGAAGGGCGCCACGACGGAACCGTGCACGCGCCCGGTGGCGGCGCCGGGGAGGGCCGCGGACGAGCGCGGCGCCTTCGCGTCCGCCGGGCCGGACGGACCGGAGCAGCCGGCCGCCGCGCCCGCGGCGGCGAGGGCGCCCGCGGTCGCCAGGACCCGGCGCCGCGAGAGCCGCGACCGCAGGTAGTCGTGCTGTTCGGCCATGCTCATCGTGCGGGCGAGCCGCTCCGGGATGCCGACGTCAGGGGTGTCCATGCCCGAGAGACTTCCCGGCGGTCCCCAACGCCCGCCGGGCATACGGGTGAACGGCGTCTTACGCGCTGTCGCCCCGGCCGCCCCGCCCCGCCGCCCCGTCCCGTCCGGCCGTGTCGCCTGGCGTCCGTATGGCGGACACCCCGTGTCATCCCGTGGGACCAGGAGTACGGTGCTGCCCATGTCGGCAAGCTCTCGCACCATCGATCTCGCAGTGATCCCCGGCGACGGCATCGGCCAGGAGGTCGTGGCCCAGGGTCTGAAGGTCCTCTCCGCCGTCCTCCCGCAGGATGTGAAGCTGGAGACCAAGGAGTACGACTTCGGCGCCCGGCGCTACCACGCCACCGGTGAGACCCTCACCGACGCCGACCTGGAGAACCTGAAGCGGCACGACGCCATCCTGCTCGGCGCGATCGGCGACCCCTCGGTCCCGTCCGGTGTCCTGGAGCGCGGCTTCCTGCTCAAGCTCCGCTTCGCCTTCGACCACCACGTCAACCTGCGCCCGTCGAAGCTCCTGCCCGGCATCGCCACCCCGCTCGCCGGCCAGCCCGAGATCGACTTCGTGGTCGTGCGCGAGGGCACCGAGGGCCCCTACACGGGCAACGGCGGCACCATCCGCAAGGGCACCGCGCACGAGGTCGCCACCGAGGTCTCGGTCAACACGGCCTTCGGCGTCGAGCGCGTCGTCCGCGACGCCTTCGCCCGCGCCCAGGCCCGCCCGCGCAAGAAGCTGGCACTGATCCACAAGAACAACGTGCTGACCTTCGCGGGCCACCTGTGGACCAACGTCTTCAACAAGGTGGCCGAGGAGTACCCCGAGGTCACCACCGAGTACATGCACGTGGACGCGGCGACGATCTACCTCGTCACGCAGCCCGAGCGCTTCGACGTGATCGTCACCGACAACCTCTTCGGCGACATCATCACCGACCTCGCCGCGGCCGTCTCCGGCGGCATCGGCGTGGCCGCCTCCGGCAACATCAACCCCGGCCGCGAGTACCCGTCGATGTTCGAGCCCGTCCACGGCTCGGCCCCCGACATCGCCGGCCAGGGCAAGGCCGACCCCACCGCCACGGTCCTGTCCGTCGCGCTGATGCTGCGCCACCTCGGCCACGAGGCCGAGGCCGCCCGCATCGAGGACGCCGTCTCCGCCGACCTCGCCGCGCGCGCCGGGCAGCCAGCCCGCACCACCGACGAGATCGGCGACGCGCTCGCCGCCCGAGTATCCGGCTGACCCGCCGGTACCCGAGGAACCCCTCGTCACCCCAAGCCGCCGGGTCGCATCGCACCCGGCGGCTTTTCCTCTGCGTCGCCGGGTGCCACCATCAACCCTGGGCCGCATTCACGCCGTTTCGTCCACGGTCGTCCGCGCGCGATAATCGAACGCGGAGCCGTACGATGACGGATTGCTCGGACGTCCTAACACTGGCCACTGGCTGTACAGGCGTGAGCGCGGCCCGCCACACACAACCGGTGAAGGACACCACTCATGACGACGCCCACGATCGAGCTCAAGCCCACCGCGAACCCGCTCTCCGACGCGGAGCGGGAGGCGATCCTGGCCAACCCCGGATTCGGCCGCCACTTCACCGACCACATGGTGACGATCAAGTGGACCGCGGGCCGGGGCTGGCACGACGGCCAGCTCGTTCCCTACGGGCCGCTCTCGCTGGACCCGGCGAACATGACCCTGCACTACGCGCAGGAGATCTTCGAGGGGCTCAAGGCATACCGGCAGCCCGACGGGTCCGTCGCCACCTTCCGGCCCGAGAAGAACGCCGAGCGCTTCCAGCGCTCCGCCCGCCGCCTGGCGATGCCCGAGCTGCCGGTCGAGACCTTCGTCGAGGCCTGCGACGCCCTCGTGCGGCAGGACCGGGCCTGGGTGCCCGCGCACGGCGGCGAGGAGTCCCTCTACCTGCGCCCGTTCATGATCGCGAGCGAGGTCGGCCTGGGTGTCAGGCCCGCCGACGAGTACCTGTTCATCGTGATCGCCTCCCCGGCGGGCGCCTACTTCCCGGGCGGCGTCAAGCCCGTCTCCATCTTCGTCTCCGAGGACCGGGTGCGCGCCGTCCCCGGCGGCATGGGCGACGCCAAGACGGGCGGCAACTACGCGGCCTCCCTGCTCGCCCAGGCCGAGGCCGCCGCCCAGGGCTGCGACCAGGTCTGCTACCTCGACGCCGTCGAGCACGCGTGGGTCGAGGAACTCGGCGGCATGAACCTGTACTTCGTCTACGGCGACCGCATCGTCACCCCGGCGCTGTCCGGCTCCATCCTGGAGGGCGTCACGCGCGACTCGCTGCTCACGGTCGCCCGTGACCTCGGTTACACCGCCGAGGAGGAGCGCGTCTCGATCGACCAGTGGCAGCGCGACGCCGAGAGCGGGGCGCTGACGGAGGTCTTCGCCTGCGGCACCGCGGCCGTCATCACCCCGGTCGGCACGGTCAAGCGCACCAGCGGCGCCGAGTGGCGGCAGGCGGGCGGCGAGCCCGGCGAGGTCACCCTGCGCCTGCGCGAGAAGCTCCTCGACATCCAGCGCGGCACGGCGGGCGACGAGCACGGCTGGATGCACCGCCTGGCCTGAGCCCCGCACCGGCCGCCGGGGCCGCCGCGGACCCGCCCGTCCGCGGCGCGTCCGGCCCCGGGGACCGCCGCGGACCGGACGATGCGGCTCGCATGCTGAGACGAACGGTGAACGCGGGGGCGGACTGTGCCAGACTGCCCCCGTGCTCTCGCTCGCCATGATTATGGGCAGCAGGCGCGCCGGTCCGCAGTGACCTCCTGTACGACCACGTACGGGCGGACACCGTCGTCCTCGACCCGCGCGCAGACCTCTCGCACCCGCGAGGGGTTTTTCTGTTTCCTGGCCCCACCCGCGGCCGGGACCGGAGCGCGCGGGACCATGAGGGCGGTGGAGCCGGTCATTCCGGTAGACCGATTCCGAGTTCCAGGAGCCAGAGAGATGACGGACGCAACCGACGAGCATTTCGCCCCCTCGCGCGTCGACGACGACTTCCACGTCTTCGACACCACGCTGCGCGACGGCGCGCAGCGTGAGGGCATCAACCTCACCGTCGCGGACAAGCTGACCATCGCCCGGCACCTGGACGACTTCGGCGTGGGCTTCATCGAGGGCGGCTGGCCCGGGGCCAACCCCCGCGACACCGAGTTCTTCGCCCGCGCCCAGCAGGAGATCGACTTCAAGAACGCGCAGCTCGTCGCGTTCGGCGCCACCCGCCGTGCAGGCGGGAAGGCGTCCGAGGACCCGCAGGTCAAGGCACTGCTCGACTCCGGTGCCCAGGTGATCACGCTCGTCGCCAAGTCTCACGACCGGCACGTCGAACTGGCCCTGCGCACCACCCTGGAAGAGAACCTGGAGATGGTCCGCGACACCGTCTCCCACCTGCGCGCCCAGGGCCGCCGCGTCTTCGTCGACTGCGAGCACTTCTTCGACGGCTACCGCGCGAACCCCGAGTACGCCAAGGCGGTCGTGCGCACCGCCGCGGAGGCCGGCGCCGACGTCGTGGTGCTCTGCGACACCAACGGCGGCATGCTCCCCGCCCAGGTGCAGGCCGTCGTCGCCACCGTCCTCGCCGACACCGGCGCCCGGCTCGGCATCCACGCGCAGGACGACACCGGCTGCGCCGTCGCCAACACCCTCGCCGCCGTCGACGCGGGCGCGACCCACGTGCAGTGCACCGCCAACGGCTACGGCGAGCGCGTCGGCAACTCCAACCTCTTCCCGGTCGTCGCCGCCCTGGAGCTGAAGTACGGCAAGAAGGTGCTGCCCGAGGGCGCGCTGTCCGAGATGACCCGCATCTCGCACGCGATCGCCGAGGTCGTCAACCTCACCCCGTCCACGCACCAGCCCTACGTCGGGGTCTCCGCCTTCGCGCACAAGGCGGGCCTGCACGCCTCGGCCATCAAGGTCGACCCGGACCTGTACCAGCACATCGACCCCGAGCTGGTCGGCAACACCATGCGGATGCTCGTCTCCGACATGGCGGGCCGCGCCTCGATCGAGCTCAAGGGCAAGGAGCTGGGCATCGACCTCGGCGGTGACCGCGAGCTGGTCGGCCGGGTCGTGGAGCGCGTCAAGGAGCGCGAGCTCAAGGGCTACACGTACGAGGCGGCCGACGCCAGTTTCGAGCTGCTGCTGCGCGCGGAGGCCGAGGGCCGGGCCCGCTCGTACTTCCGGGTCGAGTCCTGGCGCGCCATCGTCGAGGACCGCCCCGACGGCACCCACGCCAACGAGGCCACGGTGAAGCTGTGGGCCAAGGGCGAGCGCATCGTCGCCACGGCGGAGGGCAACGGCCCGGTCAACGCCCTGGACCGGGCCCTGCGCGTGGCCCTGGAGAAGATCTACCCGCAGCTCGCGCAGCTGGAGCTGGTCGACTACAAGGTCCGCATCCTGGAGGGCAAGCACGGCACGTCCTCCACGACCCGTGTGCTCATCTCCACCTCGGACGGCGCGGGCGAGTGGTCGACCGTGGGCGTCGCGGAGAACGTCATCGCCGCGTCGTGGGGCGCCCTGGAGGACGCGTACACGTACGGCCTGCTGCGGGCCGGGGTCGAGCCGGCCGAGTAGCCGGCCCCGCCCTGCCGGGGCCGGCCGACGCCTCCTCGCCCCGCCGCTCCTTCCCGTCCCGTGTGCGGGGGCGCTGCCCCCAGGAGCCGGGACGGGAGGCGCGGCGGGACCGGAACGCGCGCCTACTGCAGGCGCCACTTCTGGTTCGGCGCCCCCGTGCACGACCAGATCTGCGCCCGCGCCCCGTTCGCCGACGAGTTGTCCGTCACGTCGAGGCACCTGTCGGCCGCCGTGTTGACGACGTCGCCGGTGGAGGCGTTGTACGACCAGCGCTGGGCGGTCGTCCCGTTGCAGTCGTAGAGCTGCACCTTCGCGCCGTCCGCCGTCGAGGCGGAGGTGACGTCCAGGCACTTGCCGAGCGCCTGGACCGAACCGTCGGCCTTCACGGTCCAGCGCTGCGCGGCCGAGCCGTTGCAGTCGTGGAGCTGCACGGCGGTGCCGTTCGCGGTCGAGCCGCCGGCCACGTCCAGGCACTTGCCCGCCAGGCCCACGAAGGCGCCCGAGCGGTCGCCGCCGCCGGACTGCGTGCCGGACCAGGTGAAGGTCGCCGAGGTCTTCCCGGGCAGCGAGTACGTCGCGTGCTGCGAGCCCCAGGCGATGGTCACGGTCCTCGCGGACGAGGCGTCGTTGTAGGCGATCAGGGCCTTGGAGCCGTCCGGGTTGCGCCACGCCACGTTCGGCACCGACGAGCTCGCGGTCGAGGCGATGCGCTGCGCGCCCGGCTTCACGAACTTCGTCAGGTGGCCCATCGTGTAGTACTCGATCGTGTAGTCCACCTGGCCGTGCCGGGAGTCGCCGTTGTGCACGGTGATCAGGCCGTCGCAGGTGCCGCAGCCGCCGTTGTGCGGGCCCCGGTTCTGGTCCACGGCCAGGGACCACTTCGTCACCGACTTCGCCCAGTTGCGGGTGTAGTCGATGATGTTGCTCATGTCCTCGCGCTGCTGGTTGGCGATCCAGGTGCCGCCGGAGTGCTCGGTGCCGAAGGCGTCCAGCTGCGGGTACCGGTCGTGCACGGACGTCTGCTCGGCCACGTCGCCGCCGTAGCCGTGCCAGGCGATGCCGCCGAAGTTCGGGTGCGAGCGCACCGCCGCGTCGTCGACCGTCCGGGCTGCGTAGGCGTCGTAGGTGTCCCAGTTCCAGTCGTGCGCGAGCACCTTGGTGGACAGGCCCGCCGCCTGGAGCTTGGGCAGCAGCTCGCTCTTGGTGAAGTAGGCGAGGCCGGAGGCGTTCCAGCTCATCGACGGGTAGCCCGAGCAGCAGGTGGGCTCGTTCTGCGCGGTGACGTAGGAGACCGGGACGCCCTGGTCGCGGTAGGCCTGGAGGTACTTCACGAAGTACGAGGCGTACGCGCCGTAGTACTCGGCCTTCAGCCAGCCGCCGTTGAGCTGTCCGCTGTCCTTCATCCAGGCCGGGGCCGTCCACGGTGAGGCCATCACGGTCAGGTCCGGGTTGAGCTGCCGGGCCTGCTTGGTGAGCGGCAGCACGGCCTCCTGGTCGTGGGCGATCGAGAACCGGGAGAGGCCGGCGTCGGTCTGCCCGGCCGGCACGTCGTCGTAGGTGTAGCCGAAGCGGGCCAGGTCGGAGCCGCCCATCGGATTGCGCAGGAACGACAGCCCGATGCCCTCCGTCGGCGAGAACAGCTTCCGCATCGTGGCGTCCCGCGTGGCCTGCGACAGCGCGCCGCTGCTGTTCATCAGCCAGGCCGCCGTGTCCGTGAAGGACGCGCCGCCGCCGGTGAAGGTCTGGTAGCGGGTGTTCTCGTCGACCGAGATGTTCTCGCCGCCGCCGCTGCCGGACTGGAAGGCGAACGGGGCCTGGGCCTCCAGGCCGCGCACGACGTGGCGGCCGCCGGAGTCGTCGGTCGTCGTCAGATAGGCCGTGACCTGTTCGCCCGCGGCGTGCGCGGGCGCCGCCGCGACGCCGGCGAGTCCGGCCGCGGCCAGGGCGCCGGTGAGGAGACACCGGGCCAGCCGCTCGGCTCTGGTGGAGGGGTGCATCGAGTGCCGCCCTTCTGGGGGTGGGGGAACGGGGCGTGCGAGCCGTGAGTAAATGACGCCTTCGTGTACACGTCAAGGGGTTCGGCGTTCAGGGAATGAAAGGGCGGCGGGCACGTTCCGGCCATGGGCCGCGGCTGTACCGGTTCCGGCGTCAGGTCTTGACGGCGTACCGTCACGCCAGTTAACTCACGCCATGATTTAAGCCGCGATCTCAATGACGGGAGCCGAGGGACCCATGCGAAGAACCGCCCTGCTCGTCTCCGCCGCCCTGCTCACCGGGCTGCTGCCGCTGGCCGCCGCGGGACAGGCGGCCGGCGCCGGCGACCCGGCCCCGGTGCCGGTGGACCGCTTCGAGGGCGAGGTTCCGTTCGCGAACCCGCCCGCCGAGGCCCTCTTCACCTGGGGCGGCGACACCGACGACCCGCCCACTCTGGAACTCGCCGCGCGCGACGACGCGCCCGAGGGGGAGAAGGTCCTCTCCGGCGGCTACGACATCAGCGGCTACGGCGGCTTCAGCCACGAGTTCGCCTCCGACGGGCCGGCCCACGACTGGTCGGCCCACAAGGGCGTCCGCTTCTGGTGGGAGGGCCGGGGCACCGGCGAGGCGGTCCACTTCGAGATCAAGGACGGCGGCGCGAACGGCGGCGCCTCCGAGCTGTGGACCACGTCCTTCACCGACGACCGGACCGGCTGGAAACAGGTGGAGATCCCCTTCGCCGACTTCACGTACCGTACGGACCACCAGCCGGTCGGCGGCATCGACCACGTCCTCGGGCTGACGCGGATGTGGGGCTACGCGGTCACGCTGCCCACCGGCGTGAAGAGCGGCTTCGCGATGGACGGCGTCGAGCTGTACGGCCGGGCCGACCAGTCCCTGCGCGCCCAGGTGCTCACCGACTCCGCCGTCCACCCGGTACGGGAGGGCGGCACGGCGAAGGTGCGGATCTCGGTCGCCACCACCGGCTCCGCGCCCCTCGACGAGCCGGTGACCGTCGCGTACGAGACGGCCGGCGGCACCGCCTCCGCCGAGGACTACGCCGAGGTCGAGGGCTCCGTCAGCTTCCCCGCGGGCACCGCCTCCGGCACCTCCCGCACGGTCGAGGTGCGCACCCTGGAGGACAGGGCGGCCGAGGCGGCCGAGACGATCCCGCTGAGGCTGACGGTGACCGGCGCGAAGGCGCCCGCGGAGACCCCGCAGGTCGTCGTGGACGCCCACGGACTGCCCTACCTGGACAAGGGACTGCCGGTGAAGAAGCGGGTCGCGGACCTGCTGTCGCGGATGTCCCTGGCGGAGAAGGCCGGGCAGATGACCCAGGCCGAGCGGGCCGCGCTCGGCACCGCGGGCGACGTCGCCGCCTACGGCCTCGGCTCCGTGCTCTCCGGCGGCGGCTCGACGCCGACCCCGAACACGGCCGAGGCCTGGGCGAAGACGATCGACGGCTTCCAGCTGCGCACGCGGGCCACCCGGTTCCAGATCCCGCTGATCTACGGCGTGGACGCCGTGCACGGCCACAACAACCTCGTCGGCGCCACGATCATGCCGCACAACATCGGCATCGGGGCCGCCCGCGACCCGGGGATCGCGTACGACACCGGCGCGGTGACCGCCGCCGAGGTGCGCGCCACCGGCGTCCCGTGGGACTTCGCCCCCTGCCTGTGCGTGACGCGCGACGAGCGCTGGGGCCGCTCCTACGAGTCCTTCGGCGAGGACCCGGCTCTGGTGGAGTCCATGGAGACGATGATCCAGGGCTTCCAGGGGGCCGCCGACGGCCGGGACCTCGACCGCGGCGACAAGGTGCTGGCCACGGCCAAGCACTTCGTGGCCGACGGCGGCACCGCGTACGGCTCGTCGACCACCGGCAGCTACACCGTCGACCAGGGCGTCACCACGGTCACCCGGCAGCAGCTGGAGGCGGTGCACCTCGCGCCGTACCGGGACGCCGTGGACCGCGGCGTCGGCACGGTCATGCCCTCGTACTCCTCGCTCGACATCGTCGGCGACGACAAGGGCCCGGTGAAGATGCACGCCGACACGGAGATGCTCACCGGGGTGCTCAAGAACCGCCTGGGCTTCGACGGCTTCGTGATCAGCGACTGGGCCGCCATCGACCAGCTGCCTGGCGACTACGCCTCCGACGTGCGCACCTCGGTCAACGCGGGCCTCGACATGATCATGGTCCCGTACGAGTACAAGTCCTTCCACCAGATCCTGGTCGACGAGGTCGAGGCGGGCCGGATCGGCGAGAAGCGGATCGACGACGCCGTGTCGCGCATCCTCGCCCAGAAGTTCCGCCTCGGCCTGTTCGAGAAGCCGTACGCGGACACCCGCGGCGCCTCGGGGATCGGCTCGGCGAAGCACCGGGCGGTGGCCCGCGAGGCGGCCGCCGCGTCGCAGGTCCTGCTCAAGAACGAGGGCGGCGTCCTGCCGCTGAGGAAGAACCAGAAGGTGTACGTCGCCGGGTCCAACGCCGACGACCTCGGCAACCAGAGCGGCGGCTGGACCGTCACCTGGCAGGGCTCCTCCGGCGACATCACCGAGGGCACGACGGTCCTGGAGGGCATGAGGAAGGCCGCCCCCGGCGCCGGCATCACCTACTCCGAGGACGCCTCCGCCCCCACGGACGGCTACGACGTGGGCGTGGTCGTGATCGGCGAGACCCCGTACGCCGAGGGCGTGGGCGACGTCGGCAACGGCAACGACCTGGAGCCGACCGCCGCCGACCGGGCCGCCGTGGACAAGGTGTGCGGCGCCATGAAGTGCGCGGTGCTGGTCGTCTCCGGCCGCCCCCAGCTGATCGGCGACCGGCTCGGCGCCATCGACGCGCTCGTCGCCTCCTGGCTGCCGGGCACCGAGGGCGACGGCGTCGCGGACGTGCTCTACGGCCGGCGGGCCTTCACCGGGCAGCTGCCGGTCACCTGGCCGAGGTCCGAGGCGCAGCTGCCGATCAACGTCGGCGACGCCTCGTACGACCCGCAGTTCCCCTACGGCTGGGGCCTGACGACGCGCACCGCCGTGCCCTCCGGCGGCACCGGCACCCTCAAGGCGCTGGCCCTCGCGGCCGCCGCCGCCGAGAAGGCGGGCGCCGAGAAGGCCGGCCGGGCGGCCGTCACCCGGGCGCGGCTGCTGGTGCAGGAGAAGGCGGGCACGACCGTCACGGCGGAGTTCGCCGGGCCGTTCGCGGACGCCGACCACCTGCTGCTCACCGGGCGGTACGCGGCGGCGGTGGCGAAGCTGACGCAGGCATACCGGGCGGCGTGACGCCGTCGCCCGACGGCTCCTGATGGGCGGTGCGGCACGCGGCACGCACCGCCCATCAGGTTCGATGTCCGTAATGCGTAAATCGGGGTAGCGTCGAAGTATGAAGGGTGCTGCCGCACTGCCCAAGGGGCTCGCCGCGCTGCTGGCCGTGTTCGCGGCGCTGCTGGCGCTGACCGCCGGCGCCCCCCGCGCGGACGCCGCCACGGACGTCTCCGTGATCGCCGAGGCGCTCCGCGAGAGCCCCGTGTACGTCGATCCGGCGGCCTCGGACATCCTGTCCGCTCCCGACGCCGAGGCCCTGGCCAAGAGGATCGAGGACGCGGACAAGCCCGTCTTCGTCGCCGTGCTCCCCGGGGACTACCCCACGGAGAACCTCTTTCAGAACCTGCGCACCGCGACCGGCGTCACCGGCCTGTACGGCATCCGCCTCGGCGACCGGTTCGACGCGCGCGCCGACTCGGCGGTGATGTCGCGCGACGGCGTGCGCAACCTCGTCACCAGCGTGCAGGGCGAGGGCGCCCGGCAGCAGCTCGACGACTTCACCGGCCGCGCCCTGGCGAGCATCCGGGGATCGGCGCCGTCCGGCTGGGACGACTCCGGCGGCGGGCCCTCCACCGGCGCGCTCGTCACCGTCGGCGCGGTCGTCGTGGCGGGCGGCGCGGGCGCGTACGCGCTCGCACGGCGCAACCGCCGGCACCGCGAGGAGGAGGAGCGGGCGGCCCTCGAACGGCTGAGGACCGTCGTCGACGAGGACATCACCGCCTTCGGCGAGGAGCTGGACCGGCTCGACTTCCACCCCGGCGAACCCGGCGCCGACGACGCGATGCGCACGGACTACGAGCACGCCCTGGACGCCTACGAGCGGGCGAAGTCCTTCATGGCGGCCGCCCGCGCGCCCGAGGACGTGCGCCGGGTCACCGAGACGCTCCAGGAGGGGCGGTACGCGCTCGCCGTGCTGGCCGCGCGCCGCGAGGGCCGCCCGCTGCCGGAGCGCCGCGCACCCTGCTTCTTCGACCCGCGGCACGGGCCGTCGGTCGCCGACGCCGCCTGGACCCCGCGGGGCGGCGTCCCGCGCGAGGTGCCGGTCTGCGCGGCCGACCTGGCCCGCATCCAGGACGGCCACGACCCGGCGGTCCGCGAGGTCGACACCGACCACGGCCGCCGCCCGTACTGGGACGCGGGCCCGGCGTACGCGCCCTGGGCCGGCGGCTACTTCGGCGGCGGCCTGCTGCCCGGGCTCCTGGTCGGCACCCTGCTCGGCTCGTCGATGTACGGGCCGGCGTACGCCGCGGGGGCCGAGGGGTACGACGCCTTCGGCGGCGGCGACGTCTCCGGCGCCAACTTCGACCCGAACGACTTCGGCGGCGGCTTCGGCGGCGGGGGAGGGGACTTCGGGGGCGGCGACTTCGGCGGAGGCGGGGACTTCGGCGGGGGCGGCGACTTCTGACCGCGGCGCGAGCGCTCCGGCGGCACCGAGGTCGGCGGCACGAGGACCGGCGGCGTGCCGGCCGGCGGCACGAGGACCGGCGGCGTGCCGGCCGGCGGGACGAGGACCCGCGGCGTGACGGCCCGTGGCGTGCCGACCCGTGGCGTGGCGCGCCGCGGACGTGCGAGCGCCCGTCCCTCCATGGCGGAGTGGGGGACGGGCGCTCGCGCTCGCGGGGAACAGGGCCGGCGGAGGCCGGTCACGCCTGCTTGACGGCGGAGATGTCGAAGTTCAGCTTGATCTTGTCGGAGACGAGGACACCGCCGGTCTCCAGCGCCGCGTTCCAGGTCAGGCCCCACTCGGAGCGCAGGAGCTCGGCCTTGCCCTCGAAGCCGACGCGCTCGTTGCCGAACGGGTCCTTCGCCGCGCCGTTGAACTCCAGGTCGATGGTGAGCGGCTTGGTGGTGCCGAGGATCGACAGGTCGCCGGTGATCCGGTAGTCGTCGCCGCCCAGGGCCTCGACCGAGGTGGAGCGGAAGGTCATGGAGGGGAACTCCTCCGTCTTGAAGAAGTCCGCGCTCTTCAGGTGCCCGTCGCGGTCCGCCGAGCCGGTGTCGATGCTGTCCATCACGACGTCGATGGAGGCCGTCGACCTCGCCGGGTCGGAGCCGTCCAGGCGCAGCGTGCCGGTGAAGTCGAGGAACCTGCCCTTGACGTTGGTGACCATGGCGTGCCGGGCGGTGAAACCGATCGTCGTGTGGGACGGGTCGATCGTGTACTCGCCGGTCAGCGCGGCCAGTTCGGGGTTCACCGGGGCGGGGGCCGTGGCG
The DNA here is from genome assembly GCF_014650875.1 of Streptomyces minutiscleroticus. Taxonomy (GTDB): domain Bacteria; phylum Actinomycetota; class Actinomycetes; order Streptomycetales; family Streptomycetaceae; genus Streptomyces; species Streptomyces minutiscleroticus. The sequence continues at coordinate 60,123 of NZ_BMVU01000014.1, read as the reverse complement.
GTGGCGGCGGAGGCGGTGCTGTTCTTGCGGCCGAAGATGCTCATGACGCGTCCTTGCGGAGACGGGCTCCGGCCCTGCGCCGAAGCTGTTTAACGTTCAACTAGAAAGACCATAGACCTATTCCTGTTTAGATTTCAACAGCTTCCGCGAAAGTGTCACCCCTCCGGATCCGGTGCCATGGGTCCAGACCTCTGACGCTCCTCGACGCCCTCTGGTGGACACGCGTAGACCTCGTGCACCATCTCCTTGCCGCGCAGGGGCCTCCCGGCGCGCGCACCGCTCTGCCGCACGACCGCCCCACGAGACGCACGGCCGTTCCCGGGGCGCGACGGCCCGTCGTGCCCCGACCCCCACAGCCCGCAGGAAGGACCCGTATGAAGCTCCGTTCCGCCCTGACCGCCCTGGCCCTGGTTCTCGCCCCCGGCGCCGCCGTGGCCGGCGGCGCCTCCGCGGCCGCCGCCTCCGCCGGGGCCGTCGCCGTCACCAAGATCAGCCACGCCACCGCGACCTCGATGTTCCGCGAGGCCGGCGTCACCTGGTCCTCCTCGGGCGGCTGCTCGGACCGCAACACCCCCACCTGCACGTCGTTCGACCAGCTCAACCTGGCCACCGCGCAGGGCGCCCAGACCCTGAAGCGGGCCACCGGCTGCGCCCTGAACATCACCGGCGGCACCGAGACCGGCCACGCGAGCGGCACGTACTCGCACTGGAACGGCTACAAGCTCGACTACGGCAAGAACACCTGCGTCACGAACTACGTCAAGAGCACGTTCACGTACATCGGCCTGCGCGGCGACGGCGCACCGCAGTACCGGTCCGCCTCCGGCAACGTCTACGCCGACGAGGGCAACCACTGGGACGTCCTGTACTACAACTGCGGCGGCTGCTGAGTCCGCCCGCCGCGCGCCCCGTCCCGCCCGTCCGCCGGGCGGGACGGGACAGGACGGGGTAGGACCAGGACGACCGCGCGGAGCGGCCGGTGCCGGTCCGGCCCCCGCGCCCGCCGAGCCGTCGGAGGACCCGCCCGTGACCGCGTCGCGCCGTACGTTCCTGCTCGCCGCCGCCCTCGCGGCGCACGCCGCCGGCGTCCCCCTCGCCCGTGCCGCCGGGGGCGGCGCCGACGTGTACGACGCGCTCCGCACCCGCTGGCTGGAGATCGCACTCGGCACGGGGTACGACCCGGCCGCCGAGCCCTGCGCCGCCCGCCTGGCCGAGACCGGCGAGCTGGCCCGCGGCCTGCGCCCGGCCATGGCCCCCGCGCCCGGCTCCCTCTGGCCCGACCACCCCTTCGACCCGCCGGCCGGCATCACCCGGAGCTACGACCGGCTGTGGACCATGACGCAGGCGTACGTGCAGCCGGGCACCGGCTCGACCGGCGACGCGGGCCTGCTCGCGGACGTCGTCCGGGGCCTGGACCACCTGTCGGCCACCGTCTACCGCCCCGGCACCACGCCCTACGGCAACTGGTGGGAGTGGCGGATCGGCAGCCCCCGGCTCCTGACGGACGTCGTCGCCGCGCTGTACGACGAGCTCTCCGCCGACCGGATCGCCGCAGCCTGCGCCGCCGTCGACCACTTCGTCCCGGACGAGGCGCTGCGGAACCACTCCGGCACCTCCACCGGGGCCAACCGCGTCGACCTGTGCCGCTCGGTCGCCCTGCGCGGCGTCCTCGGCCGGGCGCCCGGGAAGATCGCGCTGGCCCGGGACGCGTTGTCGCCGGTCTTCCGGTACGTCACCGAGGGGGACGGCCCGTACGCCGACGGCTCGTTCGTGCAGCACGCCCACGTCGCCTACTCGGGGACGTACGGGCAGGTGCTGCTCGACGGGCTCGGACGGCTGTTCGCGCTCCTGGCGGACTCGCCCTGGGAGGTGACCGACCCCGCCCGGCAGGCCGTGTTCGACAGCGTGGAGCGCGCGTACGCGCCGCTGGTCCACGACGGCCTCGTGATGGACGGCGTCAGCGGACGGGCCGTCAGCCGCGGGTGCCAGAAGGACGACGACCGGCACGTGATGCGTGGCGACCACGTCCACGGGCAGGCGCTGATCGCGGCGATCGCACTGCTCGCCGAGAGCGCGGGCCCCGCGGAGCGCGCCCGCTGGCACGGCATGGTGAAGGGCTGGATCGAGCGGGACACCGTCGCCCCGGTCCTGCGGGCGCGGCAGTTCGGCGTCGCGGACCTGGCCAGGCTGCACGCCGTGGCGGCCTCCCCGGTGCCCGCCGCGCCGGAGCCGGTGGGGCACCGGCTGTTCCCGGCCATGGACCGGGCGGTGCACCGGCGGCCCGGCTTCACCGCGCACCTCGCCATGGCCAGCGACCGGATCGCCCACTACGAGTGCGGCAACGGCGAGCACCCGCGCGGCTGGCACACCGGCTCGGGGATGCTCTACTGGTGGGCCGCCCAGGAGCCCGCCGACCAGTACACGGACTGGTTCTGGCCGACCGTGGACCCCTACCGGATGCCCGGCACGACCGTGTCCACGAAGCGGCTCGCCGACCGGGCGGGCGGCGAGTGGGGCGAGCCGCGGCCGGACGCGCGCTGGGTCGGCGGCACGACGGACGGGGAGTACGCGGCCGTCGGCCAGCACCTCAAGGGGCTCGGCTCGACCCTGCGGGCCCGCAAGTCCTGGTTCTTCCTCGACGACTGCGTGGTCTGCCTGGGGGCCGGGATCACGGCCTCGGACGGCGTGCCGGTCGAGACGGTCGTGGACAACCGCAACCTCGGGGAGGGCGGGACGCGGGCCTTCACCACCGGGCGCGGCTGGGCGCACCTCGAAGGGCACGGCGGCTGGCTCTTCCCGGGCGGGGCCGCGCCCCGGACGCTGTGCGAGGACCGCACCGGGGCCTGGGCCGACATCAACGCCGGGGGCACCGCCGAGCGCCGCACCCGCCGCTGGCGGACGCTCTGGCTCGACCACGGCACCGACCCGGACGGCGCGGCGTACGTCTACGTCGTGCTGCCCGGTGCCGCGCGAGGGGCCGTCGCGCGCCGGGCCGCCACCGGCGGCGGGCTGTGCGTCCTCGCCAACGACCCGGCCCGTCAGGCCGTCCGCGTGGACCGCCTGGGCCTTCTCGCCGCGAACCTCTGGCGGGCCGGGACGGCGGGACCGTTCACCTCAACGGCCCCCTGTAGCCTGCTCGTGCGCCGCCGGGGGCGGACCGCTACCCTCTGCGTCGGCGAGCCGCCGCGCACCGGCACCCCCTTCGACCTCGTGTGGGAGCACCCCGTGCGCCGGGTGCTCGGCGCCGGCGAGGGCGTCGAACCCCTCGCCACCGGGCACCGGCTGAGGCTGCGCATCACCCCGGGGACGGCATGCGCCACACGGGAATGTGAGCTGGCTCTCAGCTGACCGGTTTGTGCGACCCCTACAAGCCACGAGGCCCCTGAGCAGTCGAATCGCGTGAATAGGGGGGTGGTTCTGTTCAAGGGCACCAGGAAAACGGGTCGGAGACTGTGAGGAGTCGACGGCCCTGTTTCCTTGGTCGACTTCGTAAGGTCGCTACATGACCGTTTTGGACGACACCGGATCCTCGGCCGGCGAACCCGCCGACGCGCGCGGGCGTGTGGCCGAGCTGCACGAGATCCGTGCGCAGGCGCTGGCGGGCCCGAGCGAGAAGGCGACCGCGGCGCAGCACGCGAAGGGCAAGCTGACGGCGCGGGAGCGGATCGAGCTGCTGCTGGATCCGGGATCGTTCCAGGAGGTCGAGCAGCTGCGGCGGCACCGGGCGAGCGGGTTCGGGCTGGAGGCGAAGAAGCCGTACACCGACGGTGTGATCACCGGGTGGGGCACGGTGGAGGGCCGGACGGTCTTCGTCTACGCGCACGACTTCCGGATCTTCGGCGGCGCGCTGGGCGAGGCCCACGCCACGAAGATCCACAAGATCATGGACATGGCCATCGCGGCCGGTGCGCCGCTGGTCTCCCTGAACGACGGCGCGGGCGCCCGCATCCAGGAGGGCGTCTCGGCGCTCGCCGGCTACGGCGGCATCTTCCAGCGCAACACCAAGGCCTCCGGCGTCATCCCGCAGATCTCGGTGATGCTCGGCCCGTGCGCGGGCGGCGCGGCCTACAGCCCGGCGCTGACGGACTTCGTGTTCATGGTCCGCGACACCTCGCAGATGTTCATCACCGGCCCCGACGTGGTCAAGGCCGTCACGGGCGAGGAGATCACGCAGAACGGCCTGGGCGGCGCCGACGTGCACGCCGAGACCTCCGGCGTGTGCCACTTCGCCTACGACGACGAGGAGACGTGCCTGGCCGAGGTGCGCTACCTCCTCTCCCTGCTGCCGCAGAACAACCGGGAGAACCCGCCGGCCACGGCCTGCGAGGACCCGGTCGACCGCCGCTCGGACGTGCTCCTCGACCTGGTGCCCGCGGACGGCAACCGCCCCTACGACATGGCCAAGGTCATCGAGGAGCTCGTCGACGACGGCGAGTACCTGGAGGTCCACGAGCGCTGGGCGCGCAACATCATCTGCGCGCTGGCCCGCCTGGACGGCCAGGTCGTCGGCATCATCGCCAACCAGCCGCAGGTGCTGGCCGGCGTGCTGGACATCGAGGCCAGCGAGAAGGCCGCCCGCTTCGTGCAGATGTGCGACGCCTTCAACATCCCGCTGCTCACCCTGCTGGACGTGCCCGGCTTCCTGCCCGGCGTCGACCAGGAGCACGGCGGCATCATCCGCCACGGCGCCAAGCTGCTGTACGCCTACTGCAACGCCACCGTGCCGCGGATCTCGCTGATCCTGCGCAAGGCCTACGGCGGCGCCTACATCGTCATGGACTCCCAGTCCATCGGCGCCGACCTCACCTACGCCTGGCCCACCAACGAGATCGCCGTGATGGGCGCCGAAGGCGCCGCCAACGTCATCTTCCGCCGCCAGATCGCCGAGGCCGAGGACCCCGAGGCCATGCGCACCCGCATGGTCAAGGAGTACAAGTCCGAGCTGATGCACCCCTACTACGCGGCCGAGCGCGGCCTGGTCGACGACGTCATCGACCCCGCCGAGACCCGCGAGGTGCTCGCCAGGTCCCTGGCCATGCTGCGCACCAAGCACGCCGACCTGCCCTCCCGCAAGCACGGCAACCCGCCGCAGTAATCCCGCGGACCCCGCGCCGACATGCCGCGGACCCCTTCCTCACGGAGACTGACACCCATGAACGACAACTTCCTGCGCGTCGAGAAGGGCCACGCCGAGCCCGAGGAGCTCGCGGCCCTCACCGCGATCCTCCTCGCCCGCGCCGCCGCCCGCCCCGCGGAGACCGCCCCGGCCCACCGCGGCCGCCCGCGGGCCGGCTGGCGCCGCCTGGAGCGCGAGTCAGGCTTCCGCGCCCCGCACAGCTGGCGCTAGGCCCCGCGCGACACGCGTGGAAGGGCTCGCTCCCCCGAGGAGCGGGCCCTTCCGTATGTCTCCGGTGCCCGGCCGGGGCGCACGCGACGAGAGGGGCCCTTCCGCACCCGCCGGAAGGGCCCCTCTCGTCGCGTCCCGCGGGCGCCTAGCGCAGCCGGGCCATGAGCGCGTGCTCGACCAGGGTGATCAGGGCGCTCTTGGCGTCCGCGCGGTGGCGGGCGTCGGTGGTGATGATCGGGGTGTCGGGGCCGATCTGCAGGGCCTCGCGGACCTCGTCCGGCGTGTAGGGCTGGTTGCCGTCGAAGCCGTTGAGGGCGATGACGAACGGCAGGCCGCTGTTCTCGAAGTAGTCGACCGCGGGGAAGCAGTCGGCGAGTCGCCGGGTGTCCACGAGGACGATGGCGCCGATGGCGCCGCGTACCAGGTCGTCCCACATGAACCAGAAGCGGTCCTGGCCGGGCGTGCCGAACAGGTACAGGATCAGGTCCTGGTCGAGCGTGATGCGGCCGAAGTCCATGGCCACCGTGGTGGTGGTCTTGTCCCCGGTGTGGGTCAGGTCGTCGATGCCCGCCGAAGCGGATGTCATGACGGCCTCGGTGCGCAGCGGGTTGATCTCCGACACGGCGCCGACGAACGTGGTTTTGCCCACGCCGAAGCCGCCCGCCACCACGATCTTCGCGGAGGTGGTGGAGCGGGAAGGACCGCCGCTAGAGCTTGCGAAGTCCACTGAGCACCCTTTCGAGCAGTGTCACGTCTGGCTGGCCGCCGGCGCTCTCGTCGCCGCCGGGCTGATGGATGGCTACCAGGCCCGCCTCCGCCAAGTCGGCGACGAGAATCCTGGCCACGCCGAGAGGGATGGCGAGCAGGGCCGAGATCTCGGCCACCGACTTGATCTCCCGGCAGAGGTTGCAGATCCGCTGATGCTCGGGCAGCTGGCCCTGCATCTGGTGCGGCTGTGCGGTGGTGTGCACCAGTGCCTCGATGGCGAGCTGGTACCGCGGCCTGGTGCGGCCGCCCGTCATGGCGTACGGGCGCACCAGGGGGTTGCTCGACGCCCCCGCGGGCGCCGGTTCCGGGGTGCGACGCTGCGGCTGCACGGGCTGGATGCGCGGTGCCGACGGCTGGTCGTACGGCGACGGCCCGGGTCCCTGGGGGACCTGGGGCGCGTACGGCTGCTGCGGCTGGCTCGGCGCGGAGGGAAAGTCGTACCGGTTCCCGTCACCCTGGCCAGGTCCGTAGGACCAGTTGCCCGACGACGAACCGCCTGGGGGTGTTGCCACTTTCTCCTCCTCCGACTGTGCCTGGCGCCCAACGCTGTGGAGCCGCGTCCCGAAACCTTACGGCCCCGGGACGCCAAGACGCACCGTCTGTCTGTCAGTTGAGAAGGCTGCCCTGGAGCTCCGCACGGAGGTCGGGGGTCAGAACCGTACCGGCACGGTCCACCAGAAGCGCCATCTCGTACCCGATGAGACCGATGTCCGCCTCGGGATGTGCGAGGACCGCGAGGGAGGAACCGTCGGAGATGGACATGATGAAGAGGAATCCCCGCTCCATCTCCACAACCGTCTGGTTCACGCTGCCGCCCTCGAAGATGCGGGAGGCGCCCGCCGTCAGCGAGGTCAGTCCGGACGCGACCGCCGCGAGCTGGTCGGCGCGGTCACGGGGAAAGCCTTCGGACATCGCCAGAAGGAGTCCATCGGCGGAGACCACCACCGTGTGGGACACCCCGGGGGTGTTGTCCACGAAGTTGGTGATCAACCAGTTCAGGTTCTGTGCCGCCTGGCTCATCGGGCTCACACTAACGCTCCTGGTCGTAGGTGCTGTCAGGACCGAAGCCCTGGCCGTTCGTGTCACTTCCTGCACTGCGTCCCCGCTGGACGCCCCGGCGCAGGTTGCTCAGCCTGCCCCGGATGTCCTCGGGGGCGCGGGAGACCTGTGGGCCGCCCTGTGGGGTCTTCTCGGCGGTGCCCTCGACCAGGTTGGCCTTGGGCACCCGCCGCGGGAGGCCGGAGGCGGTCACCCCGCCCGCCTTGGGCTTCCGCAGCTGTTCCGCGCGCTGCCACCGCTGGTCGTTGGCGGAGCGCCAGTCGTCGTCGCCGCTGGTGTCCGGGGAGGCCGGCGCACTCTCGCCCACCCGCTGCCCGCCGTTGCCGTTCGCGGTGGGACCGCGGCGCGGCAGCCCGGCGTCGGTCAGCTCGTGGACGGCGGAGGGGGCCGGTCCCGGACGGTCGAAGCCTACGCGTTCCTGCTCACTCGCGTCAGCGGCCTGCGTAGATTCCGGTTCCGGAGCGTACTCGGAGCCGTAGCCGGGGTGGTACTCGTCCTGCTGCGGCCAGTCGTCCTGGTGACGTCGTTCCGTGAACGCCGGGAAGCTCTCCTGCGGCAGGCCGGGGGCGGCCGGCGCGGCCTCCTGGACCGGCTCCGCATACGGGGTCCCGGGGAAACCGCCGGACGCGGGGAAGTACGGATCGTCGTACGCCGGCCGCTGTCCCGCCTGCTGCTGCCCGGCCTGCGGCCGGTCGGTGTACGCCGTCTGCCGGTCGTACGCGGCCGGGTCGGCGTAGGCGGCCTGACCGTTGTCGTAGGCGGGCTGCGACGCGGTGTCGTAGGCGCCCTGCCCGGCGTCGTACGCGGTCTGCTGCCCCTCGTACGCCGGCGCGCCGGCGCCCTGGACGGGGCCGCCCTCGAACTCGTTGCCGAACGGCTGCCCGGCCGGGTCCTGCCCGTCCCCCGGGCGGGCGCCCTGCGCCTGGGCCTCCAGGGCCGCGCGGCGCTCCTCGCGCATCAGGGAGCGGCCCACGGGGTCCAGCTCGCGGATGTCGTCGGGGACCTCCGGGTAGCGGCTGTCGTCGAAGCCCAGCTCCGCGGCCGTGCGCAGCGGCGGCGGGCCCTGGAAGTCCTCGCCGGGGAAGGCCGGCTGCTCCGGGATGAGCTGCGAGACGGTGAACTCGCTCTGCTGCGGCTCCTGGTCGCCGCCGCCGCCGTGGGTGATGGCGTCGGGGAGCATGACCAGCGAGGTGGTGCCGGCCTGCTCGCCGGAGGGGCGCAGCTGGACGCGGATGCCGTGCCGGTCGGAGAGCCGGCCGACCACGAACAGGCCCATGCGCTGGGAGATCGCGGCGTCCACGGTCGGCGGGTTGGCGAGCTTGTGGTTGATGTCCGCGAAGTCCTCGGCGGTGAGGCCGATGCCCTTGTCGTGGATCTCGACCATGACGCGGCCGTCGGGCAGCCGGGTCGCGGTGACGCGGACCTTGGTCTGCGGGGAGGAGAACGTGGTGGCGTTCTCCAGCAGCTCGGCCAGCAGGTGCACGAGGTCGGTCACGGCGCGGCCGTGGATCTCGGCCTCGGGGACGCCGGAGAGCTCGATGCGCTCGTACTGCTCCACCTCGGAGGAGGCGGCGCGCAGCACGTCGACCAGGGGGACCGGCTGGTCCCAGCGGCGGCCGGGCTCCTCGCCCGCGAGGACCAGGAGGTTCTCGCCGTTGCGGCGCATACGGGTCGCGAGGTGGTCCAGTCGGAAGAGGTTCTCCAGCTGGTCCGGGTCGGCCTCGTTGTTCTCGAGGTCGGTGATCAGGGTCAGCTGGCCCTCGATCAGCGACTGGTTGCGGCGCGAGAGGTTGGTGAAGATCGCGTTGATGTTGCCCCGCAGCAGGGCCTGCTCGGCGGCGAGCCGGACGGCCTCGCGGTGGACCTGGTCGAAGGCGCGGGCCACCTCGCCGATCTCGTCCGTGGACGAGATCGGGATGGGCGTGACGCGGGTGTCGACCCGGCCGGGGTCGGTGCGCGAGAGCTGGTCCACCAGCATCGGCAGGCGCTGCTCGGCGACGCCGAAGGCGGCGGTGCGCAGCTGACGCATGGAACGACTCATCTGACGCGCCATCATACCGGCCAGGACGAACGCGGCCAGCAGCGCGACCACCACGGCGGCACCGGTGACCAGGGCGTCCGTGCGGGCGTCGTCGGCGATGCCGGCGGCCTCGCCCACGGCCTTGTCGGCGAGGTCGGACTCGATCTGGCGGTACGCGTCGAACTTGGCGGTGTTGACGGCCCACCAGTTCTCGGCGGTGATGCCCTGCTCGCCCAGTGCGACGCGCTCGGTGGGCTCGGTGGTCTGCAGGCTCGCGATGCCCGCGACCATGCCGGCGGGGTCGGACGGCGGCGGGACGTAGTTCCGGCCCGCGGCCTGCGCCTCCTCGGCGGCCTTCTTCGCCCGCGCCCGGCCGTCGGACTCCAGCTTCTTCTGCGCGGCCCTCAGCTTCGCCTCGTCGGCCGCGGTGCCGCCGCCGAGGTACTCCTCGATGGCGATGTTCTCCAGGTACGCGTACGAGGTGAGCGCCACGCGCTGCTGGGACAGGCTCTTGTCGCTGGGGCCGGGCTTGACCAGCAGGTGCGTGCCGATGGACCGCTCCAGCGACAGCGCCGCCTTGGCCAGCGACAGGGCGTAGACGGTCCGGCCGTAGCTGGTGATGTTGCCGGTGCCGAGGCCGAGTTCGTTGGCGAACTCCATCAGCGGGTGCTGGATGGCGACGTAGCCCTCCTCGGTCTGCACCCCGGTCAGCTTGGAGGTGTACGCCGTCTTGCGCAGCGTGACGAGGTCGGGCTCGACCTTGCGGAAGAGGGACAGCCGGCGCTCCAGACCCGCCTTGGCGGGCATGTTCTCCGCGGCCCGGTCGAAGGCGTCGGCGGCGTCGTCGGTGGCCTTGCGGGCCGCCACGACGGCGTCGTCGCTCTCGCCCTTGCCCTGCAGCAGCGGGGCGGCGGAGACGTCGCGCTCGTCGATGAGCCGGTCGCCGTACGTCAGCGCGGCCTGGACCAGGAGCGCGGTCTTCTCCGCGTCCTCGGCCTCCTGCCAGGTGTCGATGGAGCCCTTCACCTGGAAGCCGCCCATGACCAGGCCGACCAGCACGGGTATGAGCAGGATCGCGTTCAGTCTGGTCCGCACCCGCCAGTTGCGCGGGGAGAGCCGGCCGCCGCTCGGCACGGGAGTGGCAGTCGACTCCGAGCCGGGCACGTGTGCGGTCGCCGCTCCGCGCGCCGGCGGGGTGAAGTTGCCCCGTGCCGACGGCTCGGGACCGTTCTTGCTTCGCCTCACTCGACCAACAACCTCTCGGCGTCGGCACCAACGTCGTGCCGCTGTCCATGCATGCCCATGCCTACTGGGCAGTCCCGGCATTCCAGCACGTCAGATGGTGCTCTTCCAAACACTCGGAACCCTTGATTCCGGGTGAGGTAAGCCCTAGATAAAACGGTCATAAAGAGCGAGCCCCGCCAAAAGACGGGGCCGGTGTGCGCGGAGCGACACCAGGCGGTAGCGACGCGTGGTGGCGCTGGGGCAATTCTCTTTCGAAACGTTATGAACACCGGGGCCGGCCGTGTCAAAGGACACAGCCGGCTCCGGGGCCCCTACGGCAACTGCCGTACGGCACTGACGATTTGGGTGCTAGCGCAGCCGGGCCATGAGCGCGTGCTCGACCAGGGTGATCAGGGCGCTCTTGGCGTCCGCGCGGTGGCGGGCGTCGGTGGTGATGATCGGGGTGTCGGGGCCGATCTGCAGGGCCTCGCGGACCTCGTCCGGCGTGTAGGGCTGGTGCCCGTCGAAGCCGTTGAGGGCGATGACGAACGGCAGGCCGCTGTTCTCGAAGTAGTCGACCGCGGGGAAGCAGTCGGCGAGCCGCCGGGTGTCCACCAGCACGACCGCGCCGATGGCGCCGCGCACCAGGTCGTCCCACATGAACCAGAAGCGGTCCTGGCCGGGCGTGCCGAACAGGTACAGGATCAGGTCCTGGTCGAGCGTGATGCGGCCGAAGTCCATGGCCACCGTGGTGGTGGTCTTGTCCCCGGTGTGGGTCAGGTCGTCGATGCCCGCCGAGGCGGACGTCATGACGGCCTCGGTGCGCAGCGGGTTGATCTCGGAGACGGCGCCGACGAACGTCGTCTTGCCGACGCCGAAGCCGCCCGCCACCACGATCTTGGCGGAGGTGGTGGCCCGCCCCCCGTCAGAGCTTGCGAAGTCCACTGAGCACCCTTTCGAGCAGTGTCACGTCCGGCGCGCCGCCGTTGTTCTCGTCGCCGCCAGGCTGGTGGATGGCGACGAGACCGGCCTCCGCCAGGTCCGCGACCAGGATCCGGGCCACACCCAGCGGCATGGACAGAAGGGCCGACACCTCGGCCACCGACTTGACCTCACGGCACAGGTGGCAGATGCGCTGGTGCTCCGGGAGCAGCCCCATGAGCTGAGCCGGGTCGGCCGTCGTGCTGATCAGCGCCTCTATGGCGAGCTGGTAGCGCGGCCGGGTCCGGCCACCGGTCATCGCGTACGGACGTACCAGTGGCTGGTCGCCCTCGTCCCCGTACGGCTCGGCGTACGGATCATGAGAGGCGGTGGGCGGGGTCATGGATCCTCCGGGCGGGACAGCAGGTCGGTCAGTCGTGCCGTCTGACGGGGCCGGTGGGGGGCTGGCGGCCGGACGGGAGTTGGTCGTTCGTACGGTGGTGCCGGATCGGTCAGTGCAGCAGACTGCCCTGGAGCTCTGCGCGCAGGTCCGGTGTCAGCACGGCGCCCGCACGGTCCACGAGCAGCGCCATCTCGTACCCGACGAGGCCGATGTCGCACTCCGGGTGGGAGAGGACCGCCAGCGACGAACCGTCCGAGATGGACATCAGGAACAGGAAGCCGCGCTCCATCTCGACCACGGTCTGCGCCACGGTGCCGCCCTCGAAGATCCGGGAGGCCCCGGCCGTCAGGGAGGTCAGCCCGGAGGCGACGGCGGCGAGCTGGTCGGCGCGGTCGCGCGGGAAGCCCTCGGACATCGCGAGAAGGAGTCCGTCGGCGGACACGACGACGGTGTGGGACACCCCGGGGGTGTTGTCCACGAAATTGGTGATCAACCAGTTGAGGTTCTGTGCCGCCTGGCTCATCGGGCTCAACTAACGCTCCTGCTGGTGAGTGGGGCTCGGGAAGCTGCCCGTCTGGCCGTTACCGGCCTGGCGGCCCTGCTGGATGCCCCGACGGAGATTGGTCAGCCGGCCGCGTACGTCATCGGGCGCACGCGAGACCTGCGGACCGGTTTGGTGCTGTTGCTGCTGAGCCGTGCCCGCGACGAGGTTCGCACGGGGCACCCGGCGCGGCAGGCCGGAGGTGGTGACCCCGCCCGCCGAGGGCTGCCGGACCCGCTCGGCCTGCCGGACGAGGTCGTCGTTCGGCGAGCTGCGCCAGGCGGTGGCCGCCGGAGAGGCGGCCTGCCGCTGCGGAGCGGAAGGGGTCTGCTGCTGGGGGACGTGGGCGCCGCGGTCCTGGGGACCGCCGCCGTTCTGCCCCCCGCGGAACCAGTTGGTCTCCAGCGCCTCGTACAACGGCGTACGGCCGTCGCCCGGACCCGAGGCCGGCGGCAGCGCCTCGGGCTCCTGCGGGAGGACGGGGCGCCGGCGCTGCTGCGGGCGCTGCGGCGCGTGGGAGCCGCTGGCCCCCGGTCGCTGGAAGGGGTCCTGCTGCTGGAACGGGTCCTGCTGCTGGAAGAAGGGGTCCTGCTGCCGGAACGGGTCGCCGGCCGCGGGGGCCTGGGGCCCGCCGTAGCCGGGCGCCGGGTACCGACCCGTGTCCTCCGGGTACTGGCCCGTGTCCTGCTGCCGGTCGGCGCCGGGCAGGCCGTGGTCGCCGGTGTCGTACCCGGCGGTCGCGAACTGCCCGGTCGAGGACGGGTCCTGGTACGGCGCGTCCTGGCCGGGACCGGCGAACCGGCCGGGGCCCTGCGGGTTCTGCGCGGCGGGGTCGGGCCGGCCGGGCGTGCCGAACACGTCCGAGCGCACGAACTGGCCGTCGCCCTGGGGCGCGCCCGCGCCGGGCGGCGGAGCGTCGAAGTCCGGACGGGCGAACTCGGAGGTCGACCCCGGGCCCTGGTGCTCGTCGATCCGCGGGATCTCGGAGGTCGACCCCGGACCCTGGTGCTCGTCGAAGCGGGGTATCTCGGAGGTCGCGCCGGGACCCTGGTGCTCGTCGAAGCGGGGCAGCTGCGAGGTGCTGTCGAGGGGCTCCTCGTGGCCGCGCGGCGCGTCGAGCGAGGCGCGCTGGAGAGGCGGCTGCGCCGTCTCGTCGCCCCAGCCGGGGTTCTGCTGCCGCGGGGCGCCGGGCAGCTCGGGCCGCGGACCGCCGCGCGCCGGGAGCTGCGGGCGGAGGCCGCCCTGCTCGGCGGGGTCGTTGGCGGGCTGCTGCTGCGGCGGCACGGGGCCGCGGGCCGGGGCGCCGAAGGCGTCCTGGCCGCTGCCGAACATGTCCCGGTGGCCGAAGGCGTCCTGGCCGCTGCCGAAGGCGTCCTGGCCGTTGCCGAACAGATCCTGGCGGCCGCCGTTGTCGAAGCCGCCCTGCGGCGCGCCGGCGCCGGCGGGAGCCGGCCTGCCCTGCGGGTGCTGCGGGGACTGGGGGTTCTGGGGGCCCTGCGGACCGCGCGGGCCGCCGGGGCCGTTCGGACGGCCGCCCGCGTCCCGGCCGGGCAGCGCGGCGCGCGCACCGGCGCCCGCGCCGACCTGGCCGCGCTGCGGCCCGGCGCCGAGTCTGTTGCCGTTGTTGCCGTTGCCCGCCGCGGCACCGCCGCCGAGGGCGGGACCGTTGCCGTTGCCGTTGCCCCGGCGGGCGGCGGCGACGCCGGCCGCGGCCTGCGCGGCGGCCGGACCGCCGGACGGGCCCGCGCCCTGGCCCGGCTTGCCCGGGGCCTTCTTGCCGCCCTGGGCGACGTCGACGGGCAGCATGACCAGCGCGGTCGTACCGCCGGAGTCGGACGGGCGCAGCTGGATGCGGATGCCGTGGCGCTGCGAGAGGCGGCCGACCACGAACAGGCCCATGCGGCGGGAGACGGAGACGTCCACGGTGGGCGGCGAGGCGAGCCGCTCGTTGATCGCCGCGAGGTCCTCGGGGGAGAGGCCGATGCCGGTGTCGTGGATCTCGATCAGGACGCGGCCGTCGGGCAGCGCGTGACCGGTGACCTTGACCTTGGTCTGCGGGGAGGAGAACGAGGTGGCGTTCTCCAGCAGCTCGGCGAGCAGGTGCACGAGGTCGTTGACGACGCGGCCGGCGACCTCGGTGGCCGGCACCGCGGCCAGTTCGATGCGCTCGTACTGCTCCACCTCGGAGGCGGCGGCGCGGAGCACGTCGACCAGCGGGACCGGACGGGTCCAGCGGCGGCCGGGCTCCTCACCGGCGAGGACGAGGAGGTTCTCGCCGTTGCGGCGCATACGGGTCGCGAGGTGGTCCAGCTTGAACAGCGAGGACAGCTGGTCCGGGTCGGCCTCGCGGGACTCCAGTTCGGAGATCAGCGACAGCTGGCGCTGGATGAGGCCCTGGGAGCGGCGCGAGAGGTTGGTGAACATCGCGTTGACGTTGCCCCGCAGGAGGGCCTGCTCGGCGGCGAGGCGGACCGCCTCGCGGTGCACGTCGTCGAAGGCCGCGGCCACCTGGCCGATCTCGTCCCGGGAGTGCACGCCGACCGACTCCACGGACGTGTCGACGTCCTGCGGGTCGGACTCGGACAGCTGCTTGACCAGCTCGGGCAGGCGGTCCTGGGCGACCCTGGTCGCGGTGTCCTGCAGCCGGCGCAGCGAACGGATCATGGAGCGGGCCACCACGAAGGCGCCGACCAGCGAGACGCCGAGGACGATCAGGATGATCGCACCGGAGATGATGGCCTCGCGCTCGGACTCGCTGCGCAGCTCACGGGCCTTCTGCACCATCTCGCTGAGCAGCGTGCGCTCGATCTTCGCCATCTCCGACAGCTTGGCGGAGTCGGCGTCGATCCAGTCCATGTACGAGCGCTTGTCGCGCAGCCGCAGGCCGTTCTCGCGGCTGAGCACGCGCTCCGCGTAGGTGTCGGCCTCCTGGATCGTCGGGCTCGCGTCGTCGATCGGCTTCGTCAGCTCGCGCGAGTTGCCGTCGTAGATGCTGCTGAAGCTGGTCAGCTCCGACTTCTGGCTGTCGAAGGCCGAGAGCGCGTACTGCCGGTCGTTCTCGGAGAGGGAGCCGTAGACGTTGTCGTTGGCGGGCAGCGCCGCGGCGATGACGGCGCGCTGGATCGACGCGTACTCCTTGGCGGAGGAGAAGGCCGACAGGGCGCGGGTGCGCTGGATCATCTCCGGGTTGCTGGTGGCCTCGGCCATGTCCTGGGAGAGGCCGAGCAGCCGGTCGATGAGCCGGTGGTACGCCTCGACGGTCTGCGCGGTGTTCCGGTCGTCCTTGTAGGCGTCGTTGCGGATCGAGGAGAGCTTGCTCAGCTCGGAGGCGATGGCGACGATGTTGTCGCGGACGCCCTCCAGGCTGGTGTCCCCGGCCGCGTCGTCGATCTTGTGGGTGCCCTCCATGAAGGCGGCCCGCGCGCGGTCCGTCTTGTCCCGGACGCCCTTGACCGTGAAGTCGGTGGCCTTCGCGCCGTGCGAGAGCGGACCCGCCGACCGGTCACGCTCCTCCTGGAGCGCGGCGGCGAGCTCGGTCGCCTGCTTGGTCATGTCGGTCAGCAGCTTCATGTTGTCGAGCTGCTGGATGTCGTCCATCGAGTCGCTGATGCGCAGGGCGCCCAGCGAGGTCGCGGCGACCACGGGGAGGGCGAGCAGCGAGACGAGGCGGGTGGAGATGCGCCAGTTGCGCAGGGCGACACGGGAGCCGGTGTCGTTCGCCTTCTTCGCCTTGGGGGCCGGGGCCGGAGTCCCCGGTGCCGGTGCGGCGGCGCCGGTGCGCGCGGTCCGCTCGCCGCTGTCGCCGGCCTGTGCCGGACCCTGGTTCTGGGCGTGCTGGGGCGAGGAGCTGACGGCCGAAGGGCCAGTCCCGCCGTGCGGCTCCGGCTCCGCCGAAGCGCTGCCATCCCTCTTGAAACGTCCCTGCACTAGCGTCGCAACCTCTGGACCAGGCGTCCCGCCGCTGGAACGGTGGGACGGTGTCGGCGTGTTAGGGGCGTGGGCGCCCCATGGTGGTCGTGAGTGACCGGCGCTGGCTCCCCCTCCCCGCCGCCACTCGGCGCTGCGTTGCGCCCCCGTGCGCCGGTTGTCGTTCCGCGGCGGTCCGTGGAATTCCAGCACAGTGCCGGATCTCCAACAAGGCCCGTGGCCCCGGCACCACTTACCGTGACGGCGCGTGAGGGGTGGATCACTGGGCGTGGAAAGGGTTCCCGTACATATGGGGCATACCTCGGCGTTCCAGCGATGCACCGCGGGTGTCCCAGTCTTCATGATCAGGAGCGGAATGCTCGCTTCAGGTGCGTAATGTCTGCTTTGCTCATAGTACCTGCGAGCCTGAATTGACCTTTTTGACGGGCGGTTCGTGAGGAAACTCACATGCTCCCCATGAAGCCATCACGTCTTCTCGGGGAATGCGCGTGTCTAGCCTGACGCTTTACAAGGATGACGAATCCGACAAGCAGCGTCCGTCCCCGGCCCCCTGGTGCCGCCGGACGCCCGGACACGACAAGGGCGAAACAGCAGTGAAGACGATGATGTTCCGCAACATAGCCAACCCGCGCCGCACGACGCTGGCCCACCTCGGGGACGCCGGCGAGCTGGCGACGCCGGAGCTGCCGGAGCACGCCGTGGAGCTGCCCACCCGGACCGCCAACCCGCGCCGCACCATTCTGAACGAGCTCCCCGCCCAGGCCGTGCCCGCCGCCGCGGAGTGATCCCGCGGGGCCGCGCCGGACCCCCGGCGCCGGCTCCGCGCGGCCGCGCCGCACCGCGGCCGGAGAACCGCGTCGCGCACCGCGGCCGGAAAACCGCGTCGCGCACCGCGCGCGAACAATACGGACAGGCAGCCGCCCTCCGCCGCGTTAGCCTGGAGCGTCAGACTCCAAGCCAGCTCAGTGAGGGGCGTAAGGCACCCGTGCGCATCGCCAGATTCTCCATCGACGGCAACGTCGCCTTCGGCGCGGTCGAGGGGGACAAGCCGGACGAGCTCGTCCTCGACATCATCAAGGGCATCCCCTTCGCGGACTTCGAGCTCTCCGGCACGAAGGTGCCCCTGAGCAAGGTCCGGCTGCTCCCGCCCGTGCTGCCGAACAAGGTCGTGGCCTTCGGCCGCAACTACGCGGAGCACGCCAGGGAGCTCGGCAACGAGGTCCCCGAGGCCCCCTTCGCCTTCTTCAAGCCGTCCACCTCGGTGATCGGCCCCGGCGACGAGATCGCCTACCCCTCCTTCTCCTCCGAGGTCCACCACGAGGCCGAGCTGGCCGTGGTCATCGGCCGCATGTGCCGCGAGGTCCCGCGCGAGCGCGTCCAGGACGTCATCCTCGGCTACACCTGCGCCAACGACGTCACCGCCCGCGACGTGCAGCGCCGCGAGAAGCAGTGGGCCCGGGCCAAGGGCTTCGACACCTCCTGCCCGCTCGGCCCCTGGGTGGAGACGGACCTCGACCTCGCGGCCGCCTCCGACCTCACCATCCAGTGCACGGTCAACGGGCAGCAGCGGCAGCTCGGCCGCACCAGCGAGATGACCCACTCCATCGAGGACCTCATCGTCAACATCACCGAGGCCATGACCCTGCTCCCCGGTGACGTCGTCCTCACGGGCACCCCGGCCGGGGTCGGCCCCCTCAACGTCGGCGACGAGGTCGCCGTCACCATCGAAGGCATCGGCACTCTCACCAACAAGGTGATCAAGCGTGGCTAACGCGACCCCCCGCGTACGTTTCTGTCCCTCGCCGACCGGCAACCCCCACGTGGGCCTGGTCCGCACCGCCCTGTTCAACTGGGCGTTCGCCCGCCACCACGGCGGCACCCTGGTCTTCCGCATCGAGGACACCGACGCGGCGCGCGACTCCGAGGAGTCCTACGAGCAGCTGCTGGACTCGATGCGCTGGCTGGGCTTCGACTGGGACGAGGGCCCCGAGATCGGCGGCCCGCACGCGCCGTACCGCCAGTCGCAGCGCATGGACCTCTACAAGGACGTCGCGCAGAAGCTTCTCGACGGCGGCCACGCCTACCACTGCTACTGCTCCACGGAGGAGCTCGACGCCCGCCGCGAGGCCGCCCGCGCCGCCGGGAAGCCGTCCGGCTACGACGGCCACTGCCGTGAGCTGACCGCCGAGCAGAAGGCCGCCTACGAGGCCGAGGGCCGCGAGCCCATCGTCCGCTTCCGCATGCCCGACGAGGCGATCACCTTCACCGACCTGGTCCGCGGCGAGATCACGTACCAGCCGGAGAACGTGCCGGACTACGGCATCGTCCGCGCCAACGGCGCCCCGCTCTACACGCTGGTCAACCCGGTCGACGACGCCCTGATGGAGATCACCCACGTCCTGCGCGGCGAGGACCTGCTCTCCTCCACCCCGCGCCAGATCGCGCTGTACAAGGCGCTGATCGAGCTGGGCGTCGCCAAGGAGATCCCGGCCTTCGGCCACCTGCCGTACGTGATGGGCGAGGGCAACAAGAAGCTCTCCAAGCGCGACCCGCAGTCGTCGCTGAACCTCTACCGCGAGCGCGGCTTCCTGCCGGAGGGCCTGCTCAACTACCTCTCGCTCCTCGGCTGGTCCCTCTCGGCCGACCAGGACATCTTCACGATCGACGAGATGGTCGCCGCCTTCGACGTCGCGGACGTGAACCCGAACCCGGCCCGCTTCGACCTGAAGAAGGCCGAGGCGATCAACGCCGACCACATCCGCATGCTCGACGTGAAGGACTTCACCGAGCGCTGCCGGCCGTGGCTGCAGGCGCCGGCCGCCCCGTGGGCGCCGGAGGACTTCGACGAGGCCCAGTGGCAGGCGATCGCCCCGCACGCCCAGACCCGTCTCAAGGTCCTCTCGGAGATCACGGACAACGTCGACTTCCTCTTCCTGCCGGAGCCGGTCCTCGACGAGGCGTCCTGGACCAAGGCCATGAAGGAGGGCAGCGACGCGCTGCTCCGCACGGCCCGTGAGAAGCTCCGGGCGGCCGACTGGAGCTCGGCCGAGTCCCTGAAGGAGGCCGTCCTGGCCGCCGGCGAGGCCCACGGCCTCAAGCTCGGCAAGGCCCAGGCCCCGGTCCGCGTCGCCGTCACCGGCCGCACGGTCGGCCTGCCCCTCTTCGAGTCCCTGGAGATCCTGGGCCAGGAGCGGACGCTGGCCCGCATCGACAAGGCGCTGGAGCGGCTCGCCGCGTAGCGCGCACGGGGGGCGGTGGCCGTGGTGGGCCACCGCCCCCTTCGCGTACGCCCGGCGGTCACCCGGAGTTCAGCCTTCCGGCCGCCCCGCGCTCCCCGGACACCCGTTGGATGAGCCCGCACGCCCACGAGGCGCGTGTTCACCGTGTTCCAGGGGAGGGAAACGTGATCCGTTCACGAAGACTCGCCGCGGCGGCCCTCGGCGGCGCCGTGGTCCTGTCGTGCGCCGTGCCCGCCGGTCCGGCGCAGGCCGCGCCGGCCGCAGACGAGCCGGCCGCCACGGTCCAGCTGAACCTGTCCGCACCGAGCGAGATCCGGTACGCGTGGGCGGGGGCGTCCGGGTTCCGGTACTGGCTGCCGGGCAGCGGCTCGACCGCCACCCACTGGGCGGACTTCCCGGGAGCCGTCCCGCCGCCGCACGCGGGCCCCGACGACCCGGCCACCGGCACGGACGTCGTCACCACCCGCCCCACGGCCACGACCGTCCGGCAGGAGCACCGCTCCACCGGGGCCACCGCGACCGTCACCGTTCCCGAGGGCCAGACCTACCGGGCCGCGTCCGGCTGGAGCGTGCTCACCGAGGAGACGGGCACGCCCGGCGCGCTGCACGTCCTGCGCGCCGCCGCCGACGGCACCACCACGGACCTGCCGGTCACCGGGCTGCCGGCCGGAGCCGAGCCCACCGGCGCGTACGTTACGGGCGGTTCCGTCCGCCGGCTGGCCGTGGTCCACACGCTCGGCGGCGCGACCTCGGTGGGGCTCGTCGACCTCGCCGACGGCGTCTTCCGCCCGTATGTCACGGGCCTCGCCGCCACCCCGAGGATCGTCTTCAACGACCGCTGGCTGGTCGCCGGCGGCAGCGCCGTCCGCGTGGACTCCGCGCCCGGCACGGAGCCCGTCGCCGCACCGTCCCACGGCGGCCACGTGCCCCAGGCCGTGGTCGGCGACCAGCTGCTCTTCTCCGCCGACCCCGGTGAGCCCGTCTTCAACGGACCCCCCGACCTGGTGGCCGTCTCCCTCGCCACCGGCGCGCGGAGCACCGTCCTGAAGTCCTCGTACGGCGCCTTCGCGCCGACCCCGGACGGCGGCGCGCTCGCCACGGCGGGACCGTCGAGCGCGGACTGGCACGTGCACCGGATCACGCCCGCCGAGGACGGCGGCACCGCCGCCGCCGAGGTGTTCACCGTGCCCGCGGGCCGGGGCGCGATCCGGGGCCTGATGATGGCCGGCGGCGAGCTGCTGATGTACGGCAACGTCACCGATGTCGGGGGCAACGACGCGGTGCACGCCGTCCCGCTCGACCCGGCCGGCCGGCCCGCGGGGCCCCAGACGGTCCGCGCCCGGCCGGTGAACGTCTCGCCGTGCCTGGCGGGCGACGCGGCCTGCCCGCAGTTCGAGGCCCTCGGCGACGGCGGCTTCGCCTATCTGTCCACCGACGCCGCCGGCGAGGAGTCCCTCCACGCCGGCGGGCGGAAGCCGAACGCCTACGCCTACGCGGCCACGGGCGACGCCGGCGGCCGCATCGGCACCGGCACCGGCCGCTACGTGCTGTACAACGGCGGCACCCCGGGCGTGCAGAAGGTCGGCGACCTCCCGGACGGCACCGGCGGCACGATCGTCCTCAACCGCACCCGCACCGCCGCCGCGGTCTGGGGCCAGCGCCTGTGGACCCCCGGCACCGCCCCGGGCAGCGTCGTCGCCCACGACCTCAAGGCGAAGAGGAACGTCGCCACCGTGGACACCGGCGCGCCCTGCGTCCCCAGTGAGCTCCAGGCCGTGAACGCCTGGCTGTACTGGACCTGCGGCGCGGACGGACCCGCCGGGGTGTACGACCGCGCCACCGGCCGCGCCGTCGAGGTCCCGGCCGGCCGGGCCCGCCTCGCCGACGGCTACCTGGTGCGCGAGAACCGCGCCACCCACGAGCTGCTGCTCACGGACTTCCACACGGGCGCGGCGGTCACCCGCACCGCGGCCGTACTGCCCGCCCACGACCAGGACACCGGCGGCGACACCGGCCGCTGGACCGTCGACCGCTTCGGCGGCAACCTCGCCTACCGGGGCGACGGGGGACGGGTGGCGATCGTCACCGCCGGCGTCCCCACCTCGCCGCTGGCGCAGATGGAGGCCCGGACGGACGCCGTGCCCGGTCCCACGGCCGCGCAGCCCTGGCAACCGGTGTGGCAGCTCAACAAGCCCTCGACGTGGACGCTGCGGCTGACCGGCACGGACGGAACCGTCGTGCGCACCCTCACCGGCGCCTCCACCGCCGCCGCGGTCCGCCCTTCCTGGGACGGCACGACCACCGCGGGCGGCCGGGCCCCGCGCGACACCTACACCTGGCGGCTGACCGCCGAGCCCCGCGACGGGCAGGGGCCCGGCCTCCTGCTCACGGGCACGACCACGGTGAGCTGACCCTCCCGGCCCCGCCCGGTGCGGCGGTACCGTCGGACCGTGACGATCAGAGCCGTGGTCTGGGACATCGACGACACCCTCTTCGACTACACCACCGCCGACCGGGCCGGTCTGCGCGAGCACCTGGCCGCCGAGGGCCTGCTGGACGGATACGCCTCCGCCGAGCAGGCCCTCGTGCGCTGGCGGGAGATCACCGAGCAGCAGTGGCTGCGGTTCTCGGCGGGCGAGACCGACTGGGAGGGGCAGCGCCGCGACCGGGTCCGGGTCTTCACCGGCGAGACGCTGACCGACGCGCAGGCCGACGCCTGGTTCGACCGGTACATCGGGCACTACGAGGCCGCCTGGGCGCTCTTCCCCGACGTACTGCCGGTTCTGGACACCCTCGCGGGCACCCACCGGCACGCGGTCCTGTCCAATTCCACCCTGCGCAACCAGGACCGCAAACTGCGGATCCTGGGCGTGCGGGACCGCTTCGAGGCCGTGCTGTGCGCCGCCGAGCTCGGCGTCCACAAGCCGGCCGCCGAGGCCTTCCACGCGGCCTGCGAGGCCCTGGGACTCCCCGCCCACCAGGTCGCCTACGTCGGGGACCACCCGTCGATCGACGGACAGGGGGCCGCCGACGCCGGGCTCTTCTCCGTCTGGATCGACCGCGCGGGCGCGGCGGCCCCCGCCGGCGCCGCTCGGCGGGGGCCGGAGGGGAGGCGGGGCCCCGCCGTGCCGCACCGCATCGCCTCGCTGGCCGAACTGCCCGCACTGCTCCGGGCCGATACCCGTTTTGGAGCGCCGTCCACCTTCGGGTAATGTTCTTCCTGCGCCGCCCGAGAGGGCCGAGAGGTCCGGCAGGGAAGCGCAGCGGAACAAGACCCTCACCGAGGGTTGAGTCCCGATGGCCTATGGTGTAATTGGCAGCACGACTGATTCTGGTTCAGTTAGTCTTGGTTCGAGTCCAGGTAGGCCAGCTCGCAGAGCTCATCTGCACCGCAGAGTCCTCTCTGCAAAGCCCCCGTTGTGTAGCGGCCTAGCACGCTGCCCTCTCAAGGCAGTAGCGCCGGTTCGAATCCGGTCGGGGGTACAGATCCTTCCCGCGAGGGCGGTTCGGGTAGCTCCCGCCGATCTCGATGCAGGATCGCTAGGGCCCCCGTTGTGTAGCGGCCTAGCACGCCGCCCTCTCAAGGCGGTAGCGCCGGTTCGAATCCGGTCGGGGGTACAAACTGGTCTAAACCACATTGGTCTATGGTGTAATTGGCAGCACGACTGATTCTGGTTCAGTTAGTCTAGGTTCGAGTCCTGGTAGACCAGCTCGGATCTGCGGCGTTGTATATCAGACGCGTGCAAGATCCTCGCCCCCGTTGTGTAGCGGCCTAGCACGCCGCCCTCTCAAGGCGGTAGCGCCGGTTCGAATCCGGTCGGGGGTACAGCACAGGAAGGGCCCCTCCCTCGGGAGGGGCCCTTCCTGCTGTCCGTGGCCGTCCCGCCCCCGCCGGACCGCCGGTGCGGCTCCTCGTCGCACTCGGGCCCGCTCCGTCCCGCCCTCCTCCTCCCTGTCGCGGTCTTGCTCGGGGAGCGCCGCCGTCCCATCATGGATAGTGGAACTATCCAACATGGGGCGAGGATCACGGAATGGGGGACGGCCATGGGGAGCAGGCCGATCCAGGGGCGTACGACCGCCGCGAGCGAGGAGGGAGTGGTCGTCTTCCTCATCGGGATGCGGATCAACAGCTTCGCCGCGGTGCGCAGTTGGTGGCCGGTGGCCAGAGCCATGGGGCCGATGGTCGAGGAGCTCACGCGCGACCGGGACAGCGGCCTGCTCGGGTGCAGGACCCTGCTGGGCGGAGCGCGGGAGGTCCACCTGGTGCAGTACTGGGAGTCGCAGGAGAAGCTCCTCGCCTACGCGAGCGCGCGGGACAAGGAGCACCGCCCGGCGTGGGCGGCCTTCAACCGGCGGCTGCGCGAGGGGAGGGGGAAGGTCGGCTTCTGGCACGAGACGTACGTCGTGCCGGCCGGATCGCACGAGTCGGTCTACGTGAACATGCCCGCGTCGGGGCTGGGCGGGGCCACCGGGGTCGTCCCCGTCGGCCGGCGGGGCGACCGGGCGGCCGAGCGGCTCAGGGACTCCTGAAGCGGGCCCGAGGGCGGCCCGCAGCGGGTCCGCCCTCCGCCGGACTCTGCCGGGAGGGGCCGCCGCGGCGTTGAGGCGGGCCCTCCCGGAGGCGTACGGGGGAGTGCGGGTGCGGGTGGTGGTGTGCGGCCGGGGCGTCAGCCCGTGCGGCGCAGGGCCTCGGAGAGGCGGGCGGCGGCGTCGATGACCGCCTGGGCGTGCATCCGGCCCGGGTGGCGGGTCAGGCGCTCGATCGGTCCGGAGACCGAGACGGCCGCGACCACGCGGTTCGACGGGCCCCGCACGGGCGCGGAGACGGACGCCACGCCCGGCTCGCGCTCGCCGATGGACTGGGCCCAGCCCCGGCGCCGCACGCCCGACAGCGCGGTCGCCGTGAAGCGGGCGCCCTGCAGGCCGCGGTGCAGCCGCTCCGGCTCCTCCCAGGCCATCAGGATCTGGGCCGAGGAACCGGCCTTCATCGTGAGGGTGGAGCCCACCGGCACCGTGTCCCGCAGGCCCGACAGGCGCTCCGCGGCGGCGACGCAGATGCGCATGTCGCCCTGGCGGCGGTAGAGCTGCGCGCTCTCGCCCGTCACGTCGCGCAGGTGGGTGAGGACCGGGCCCGCCGTCGCCAGCAGGCGGTCCTCGCCCGCCGCGGCGGCCAGCTCGGCCAGGCGCGGGCCGAGGATGAACCGGCCCTGCATGTCGCGCGCCACCATGCGGTGGTGTTCCAAGGCCACGGCCAGCCGATGGGCCGTGGGTCGTGCCAGTCCGGTCGCCGCGACCAGGCCCGCGAGGGTGGCCGGACCGGACTCCAGTGCGCTCAGGACAAGGGCTGCCTTGTCCAGAACGCCGACGCCGCTACTGTTGTCCATGCAACGATACTCGCGTCTCACTCTGTGAAACGCAAGTTCAATTTTCCGTGGAACTTGCCACTCTGTACGGACAGCGGCCCGTGGACCGACGGGCCCTTCGGCGGGCGCCCCATGACGAGGGGTACGGGCGACGCCGTCTTCGACATCTCTAGTTGGGCCGGCGCCGTACGGGGCCGGTCGGAGGGAAAGCGATGGGTAGGACACTCGCGGAGAAGGTCTGGGACGACCACGTCGTCCGGCGCGCGGAGGGCGAGCCCGACCTTCTCTTCATCGATCTGCACCTGCTGCACGAGGTGACCAGCCCCCAGGCCTTCGACGGCCTGCGGCAGAACGGCCGCACGGTGCGCCGGCTCGACCTCACCATCGCCACCGAGGACCACAACACCCCCACCCTCGACATCGACAAGCCGATCGCCGACCCGGTCTCGCGCGTCCAGCTGGAGACGCTGCGCAAGAACTGCGCGGAGTTCGGCGTGCGCCTGCACCCGCTCGGCGACGTCGAGCAGGGCGTCGTCCACGTGGTGGGACCGCAGCTGGGCCTGACCCAGCCGGGCACCACCGTGGTCTGCGGCGACTCGCACACCTCCACCCACGGCGCCTTCGGCGCCCTGGCATTCGGTATCGGCACCTCCCAGGTGGAGCACGTGCTGGCCACCCAGACGCTGCCGATGGCCCGCCCGAAGACGATGGCCATCACCGTCGACGGCGAGCTGCCCGAGGGCGTCACCGCCAAGGACCTGATCCTGGCGATCATCGCGAAGATCGGCACCGGCGGCGGCCAGGGCTACGTCCTGGAGTACCGCGGCCCGGCCATCGAGAAGCTCTCGATGGAGGCCCGCATGACCATCTGCAACATGTCGATCGAGGCCGGCGCCCGCGCGGGCATGATCGCCCCCGACGAGACCACCTTCGCCTACCTCAAGGGCCGCCCGCACGCCCCCGAGGGCGCCGACTGGGACGCCGCGGTCGAGTACTGGAGGACGCTGCGCACCGACGACGACGCGGTCTTCGACGCCGAGGTCGTCATCGACGCCGCCGCCCTCTCCCCGTTCGTCACCTGGGGCACCAACCCGGGCCAGGGCGCGCCGCTTTCGAGCGCGGTGCCCGACCCGGCCTCCTTCGAGGACGCCTCGGAGCGCCTGGCCGCCGAGAAGGCGCTGGAGTACATGGGCCTGGCCGCCGGCCAGCCGCTGCGCGAGATCGCCGTGGACACCGTCTTCGTGGGCTCCTGCACCAACGGCCGCATCGAGGACCTGCGGGCCGCCGCCCAGGTCCTGAGGAACCGCAAGGTCGCCGACGGCGTGCGCATGCTCGTCGTGCCGGGCTCCGCGCGCGTGGGCCTGCAGGCCGTCTCCGAGGGCCTGGACGTGGTCTTCAAGGAGGCCGGCGCCGAATGGCGGCACGCGGGGTGCTCGATGTGCCTGGGCATGAACCCCGACCAGCTGGCCCCGGGCGAGCGCTCCGCCTCCACCTCCAACCGCAACTTCGAGGGGCGGCAGGGCAAGGGCGGCCGCACCCACCTCGTCTCCCCGCAGGTGGCCGCCGCCACCGCCGTGCTGGGCCACCTGGCCTCGCCCGCCGACCTGACCGACGCCCGTACGCCCGCTGGAGTCTGAGACGTCATGGAAGCATTCACCACGCACACCGGCCGGGCCGTCCCGCTGCGCCGCAGCAATGTCGACACCGACCAGATCATCCCCGCCCACTGGCTCAAGAAGGTGACCCGGGACGGCTTCGAGGACGGGCTGTTCGAGGCCTGGCGCAAGGACCCGGAGTTCGTGCTCAACCGGCCCGAGCGCCAGGGTGCGACCGTGCTGGTCGCGGGCCCGGACTTCGGCACCGGCTCCTCGCGCGAGCACGCCGTCTGGGCGCTGCAGAACTACGGCTTCAAGACCGTGATCTCGTCCCGGTTCGCCGATATCTTCCGTGGCAACTCGTTGAAGAACGGCCTGCTCACCGTGGTCCTCGACCAGCAGGTCGTGGACGCCCTGTGGGAGATCGTCGAGAAGGACCCGCAGGCGGAGATCACCGTCGACCTCCAGTCCCGCGAGGTGCGCGCCGAGGGCGTCACCGCCTCCTTCGAGCTGGACGAGAACTCCCGCTGGCGGCTGCTGAACGGCCTCGACGACATCAGCATCACGCTGCAGAACGAGCAGGACATCGCCGCGTACGAGGCGAAGCGCCCCTCCTACAAGCCGCGGACCCTCCAGGTCTGAGCACCACGGGCTGATTCCAGCCACGCGCGACAGGCTCCGGTACCCCCAATCGTGGACGGTTGGGGGTACTTCCGTGTGCGCTCCCGGACCGGCCGGAGCGCCATCGAAAATGGCCTCAACTGCCCTTGTTTGACGGACGCTTGTATGGGTAGCCATCCGGTGGCGCGGCGGTCCCCGCACGGGTGCGACGGGCTTGCGCGAGGCGGCAGTTGCCCCCTGCGCAGGCGACAACTCGCCCCAGATGGCACAATCTGTGCATGGAACGCGATGGCCAACTCGAGCTCTACGCGGTGGTCGCGTCCCAGCTCAAGGAAGCGCACAGAAAGGTGCGCGCACTGCAAGTCCCGGAGGGCGTACGGATGGCGCTGACCCGGAAGCTGCTGGTCATTACGGCCGCGGCCAAGCACGATCTCGCCGGTGCGACCAGGCGTCTGGAGCGGTTCACGCGCGACCTCGACGAGGGCCGAATCCCTTCAGAGGAACGCTGAGGAACTTCTCGGCCACCCCAGTTCGTTGCGGCACAAGGGTGATTAGCCCGTTTCGTGTTTGATTTGCGGTATATATCTGCCTAACGTGCGAAAAAGCTTGAACACATTGTTCTGGCAATGTCTCCGAAGGGGAAGACGTGAACAAGGCGCAGCTCGTAGAAGCGATTGCCGACAAGCTCGGCGGCCGTCAGCAGGCCGCCGACGCGGTGGACTCCGTCCTGGACGCCATCGTCCGCGCAGTGGTCGCGGGTGACCGCGTCTCGGTCACCGGCTTCGGTTCTTTCGAGAAGGTCGACCGTCCTGCTCGTTACGCCCGCAATCCGCAGACCGGTGAGCGCGTCCGGGTCAAGAAGACCTCCGTGCCCCGCTTCCGCGCGGGTCAGGGCTTCAAGGACCTGGTGAGCGGCTCGAAGAAGCTCCCGAAGGGTGGCGAGGTGGCGGTCAAGAAGGCGCCCAAGGGCAGCCTCTCCGGCCCGCCGCCCACCATTGCCAAGGCCGCCGGCAAGAAGGCCGCCACCAAGAGGACGACGGCGGCGGCCGCGAAGAAGACCACGGCGACGCCGGCGAAGAAGACGACCGCCACGGCGAAGAAGGCCACGCCGGCGAAGAAGACGACCGCCACGGCGAAGAAGACCTCGCCGGCGAAGAAGACGACGGCCACGGCGACGGCGGCGAAGAAGACCACCGCCACCGCCAAGAAGGCCACGCCGGCGAAGAAGACCGCCACCACCGCCAAGAAGACGGCGGCGAAGAAGGCTCCCGCGAAGAAGGCGACGGCCAAGAAGGCCCCCGCCAAGAAGTCGGCGGCGCGCAAGACGACCGCCAAGCGGACCGCCTCCCGCTGAAACCGCCGGGGCCGTACGGCCTCCGCACCCAGGTCGACCACACGCGCCGGGCCGGGCTCCCCCTGGGGAGCCCGGCCCGCGGTGTGTCCGGAGCCGCGGAGGGCCGCTCAGAACGTCTGCAGCGTCACCAGCGTGATCCGGCGCGCCCCGCCCTCGCCCTCGGTCTCGATCCGCACCCGCTGCCCGGGGCGCAGCAGCCGCAGCCCGCCCGCGTCGAACGCCGGGGCGCCGAAGGGCACCGGGGTGCCGTCGTCGAGCAGCACCTGTCCGCTGCGGGTCTCGGGGTCGTACGTGTACGCGGTCGCCTGCATGGGGCCAGCCTACTGACCGCCCGGATCACCGCCGCGGTTCCGCTCGCCGGCCGGCACCAGGGTGCCGTGCCGGTCGCCGACCGCCGTCCCCGCCTCGGGCGCGGTGCCGGCCCCTGGCTGCCGGCCCGCTCCCCGACCGCCGTGCCGATTCGCCGGACGCGTGCCGGCCTGCCGGACGTCCGCGCCGCCGGCCGGTCGTGCCGGTCCCCGGACGCCGTCCCGGTCCCCGGGCGTGGTGCCGGTTTCTGGTGGCCGGTCCGTTCGCCGTGCCGGGCCGTCGGCCGCCCGGACCGCCGTCCGCCGTCCGCCGCCCCGGCGTCCGGATCACCGGCCCGCAGGCCGCGTCACTGGCCGGGGATGAGGAGCCCGGCGGTCGCCGCCGCCGTGCGCGGGCCCACGCCGAGGGCCAGCGCCGCCCGCAGGTCGGCACCGGTGTCCACGTCCTGGCGCACGGAGTCCACCCCGTCCTGGCCCAGCTCCACGGCGCCCGAGGCGCGGTGCCGGACCCGGGAGCCGGTGCCGAAGGCCGGCCGCAGCTCCTGGTGCGGGCCCGCCGCCAGCAGGGTCGTGCCGACGCCCGCGGCGTCCGGCAGGAAGGCGCGCGGGAACTCCGCCGCCGCGTCCAGCACCCGGGCCAGTTCGTACGGGCGCAGCGCGGGCAGGTCGGCGTTGAGCGCCGCCACCGCGCCGGCCGGACGGGCGGCGCGCACCAGGGCGGCCGCGTGGGCCAGGGCCGCGTTCAGACCGCCGGCCGGCTCGTCCGGGACGACGCGGGCGCCCAGCGCCGCCAGCTCGCGACCCGCGCGGGCGTCGTCCGTGACGACCGACACATCCCGTACCGCCGCGCAGGCGAGCGCGGCCGCCACCGTGTCCTGGGCGAAGGCGAGGGCGAGTCCCGGGCGCATCCCGTCGTCGGCGGTGTCCGCCAGCCTGCTCTTGGCCCGGGCCAGGGCTTTGAGCGGAATGACCAAGGTCCACTGCACGCCGGTTCCGTCCCTCCTCTGTCGTCCCATTGTGACCCGCCCGCGGGTCCGCCCGACCGCTCGCACCCGCGACCGCCCGGGGCCCCGGACGCCCGCACGGCGTGCCCGGGGACGGGCGGGCGTACGGTGTCCTCGACAGAGAAGCAACCTGGGGCGACACTTGTGCGACCCCCAGGCCCTGGAGGAAGGTGTCCGCGTGCCCCGCCGCAGAATCGGCTTCTGGTACCGCTTCGCAGCGGTCATCTGCAAACCGCCGCTGGTGGTTCTGCTCAAGCGGGACTGGCGTGGAATGGAGCACATTCCGGCCGAGGGCGGATTTATCACCGCGGTGAACCACAATTCCCACGTGGACCCGCTCGGGTACGCGCACTATCAGTACAACACCGGACGCGTTCCGCGGTTCCTCGCGAAGAGCGGCCTTTTCAAGAAGGGATTCGTCGGGGCGGCGATGCGGGGCACCGGGCAGATCCCGGTGTACCGCGAGAGCACCGACGCGCTCAGCGCCTTCCGGGCCGCGATCGAGGCCGTCGAGCGCGGCGAGTGCGTGGCCTTCTACCCCGAGGGCACCCTCACCCGCGACCCCGACGGCTGGCCGATGACGGGCAAGACCGGGGCGGCGCGCGTCGCCCTGCAGACCAAGTGCCCGGTCATCCCCGTGGCCCAGTGGGGCGCCAACGAACTGCTGCCGCCGTACGCGAAGAAGCCCTCCCTCCTGCCGCGCAAGACGCACCACGTCCTGGCGGGCCCGCCGGTGGACCTCTCCCGCTTCTACGACAAGGAGATGTCCCCCGAGCTGCTGAAGGAGGCGACCGAGGTCATCATGGCCGCGATCACCGCCCAGCTGGAGGAGATCCGTGGCGAGAAGGCGCCCGCCACGCCCTTCGACCCGCGCCAGGCACGGATCGAGCAGCGCCGCAGGACCCAGGCCCAGGCGCAGGGCAGGGGACGCACCGCGGTGCGGGCCGCGACGGACGACGCACGGCGGGGACAGGAGCAGGGCAAGTGACGACAACCGGCAAGCCCGTGAAGGCGGCCGTCTTCGGCACCGGCTCGTGGGGCACGGCCTTCGCCATGGTGCTCGCCGACGCCGGGTGCGACGTGACGCTGTGGGCGCGGCGCGCGGAACTGGTGGAGGCGGTCAACTCCGGGCGGACCAACCCCGACTACCTGCCGGGCATCGAGCTGCCCCGGACCGTGCGCGCCACCACCGACCCCGCCGAGGCCGCCGCGGACGCG
This sequence comes from Streptomyces minutiscleroticus, assembly GCF_014650875.1. Taxonomy (GTDB): domain Bacteria; phylum Actinomycetota; class Actinomycetes; order Streptomycetales; family Streptomycetaceae; genus Streptomyces; species Streptomyces minutiscleroticus. The sequence goes on along the minus strand of NZ_BMVU01000014.1, from coordinate 29,211 downwards.
GACTTCACCGTGCTCACGGTGCCCTCGCAGACGCTGCGCGGGAACCTCGCGGACTGGGCGCCGCTGCTGGCCCCGGACACCGTGCTCGTCTCCCTGATGAAGGGCGTCGAGCTCGGCTCCGCGATGCGGATGAGCGAGGTCATCGAGGACGTCGCCAAGGTGGGCGCGGACCGCGTCGCGGTCGTCACCGGGCCGAACCTGGCCCGGGAGGTGGCCGCGCGCATGCCGGCCGCCGCCGTGGTGGCCTGCGCGGACGAGGCGGTCGCCCGGCGGCTGCAGGCCGCCTGCCACACGCCGTACTTCCGCCCCTACACCAACACCGACGTGGTGGGCTGCGAGCTCGGTGGCGCCGTCAAGAACGTGATCGGCCTCGCCGTCGGCATCGCGGACGGCATGGGCCTCGGCGACAACGCGAAGGGCTCGCTCATCACGCGCGGGCTCGCCGAGACCACCCGTCTCGGCCTCGCCATGGGCGCCGACCCGCTGACCTTCTCCGGTCTCGCGGGCCTCGGCGACCTGGTGGCGACCTGCTCCTCGCCGCTGTCGCGCAACCACACCTTCGGCACCAACCTCGGCAAGGGCATGACCCTGGAGGAGACCATCGCGGTCACCAGACAGACCGCCGAGGGCGTCAAGTCCTGCGAGTCCGTGCTGGATCTGGCCAGGCGCCACGGCGTCGACATGCCGATCACGGAGACGGTCGTCGGCATCGTCCACGAGGGCAAGCCGCCGGTCGTCGCCCTCAAGGAGCTGATGTCGCGCAGCGCCAAGCCGGAGCGGCACTGACGGCTGCGTCCCACGGACGCCGTACGAACGGCGTGTGGGGCGCTGCCCGAACCCTTGGCCAACGGGTAGTCTCATCGCGTTATGAGCACCGAGAATCTGCCCCAGAGCGCCGATCAGCAGCCCCGCAAACCGCGTGTGGCCGTCGTGTTCGGCGGCCGCAGCTCCGAACACGGGATCTCCGTGGTCACCGCCGGCGCCGTCCTGCGCGCCATCGACCGGACGAAGTACGACGTCCTGCCGATCGGCATCACCCGGGACGGCCGCTGGGCCCTCACCGCCGACGACCCGGAGCGGATGGCGATCCTCGACCGCAGGCAGCCCGACGTCGAGCAGCTCGCGGAGTCCTCCGAGGGCGTGGTGGTGCTCCCCGTCGACCCGGCCAGCCGCGAGGTCGTCTACAGCGAACCGGGCTCGGTCCCCAAGGCGCTCGGCGAGGTCGACGTCGTCTTCCCGGTGCTCCACGGCCCCTACGGCGAGGACGGCACCCTGCAGGGCCTGCTGGAGCTGTCCGGCGTCCCCTACGTCGGCTCGGGCGTGCTCGCCTCGGCGGTCGGGCAGGACAAGGAGTACATGAAGCGGGTGTTCACCTCCTTCGGGCTGCCCGTCGGCCCGTACGAGGTGATCCGCCCCCGGGAGTGGGAGAACGACCGGGCCGCGGCGCGGAAGAAGATCGTCGACTTCGCCGGTGAGCACGGCTGGCCGCTCTTCGTGAAGCCCGCGCGCGCGGGCTCGTCGATCGGCATCACCAAGGTCGACTCCTTCGAGGGCCTCGACGAGGCGATCGAGACCGCCCGGGCCCACGACCCGAAGATCATCGTGGAGGCGCTGCTGCGCGGCCGCGAGATCGAGTGCGGCGTGCTGGAGTTCGCGGACGGTCCGCGCGCGAGCGTGCCCGCCGAGATCCCGCCGGTGCAGTCCCACGACTTCTACGACTTCGAGGCCAAGTACATCGACTCCGCCTCCGGTCTCGTGCCCGCGCCGCTCACCGAGGAGCAGACCGCCGAGGTGCGGCGGCTGGCCGTGGCGGCCTTCGAGGCGGCCTCCTGCGAGGGCCTGGTGCGCGCGGACTTCTTCCTCACCGAGGACGGGTTCGTGATCAACGAGATCAACACCATGCCCGGCTTCACGCCCATCTCCATGTACCCGCGCATGTGGCAGGAGAGCGGCGTCAGCTACCCCGAGCTGGTGGACCTCCTGGTGCAGGCGGCCCTGAGGCGGACGACCGGGCTGCGCTGAGCGCCCGGCCCCGGGAGCTGAGCGCCCGCTCCCGGGGCGGAGCGCCCGCGGTGTCAGTCGGCGATCCCCTCGGGGATCGCCTTCTTCACGGGCTGCGCGAGGTCGGTGAGCGGGCCGAGCCCCTTCGAGGCGAGCTCCTTCGGCAGCGTCACCTCCACATAGGCCCGGCGCAGCGCCGTGGTGAAGCGGAACGAGCCGTCGTCGCCCTCCTCCATCAGCCAGCCCACGCCGTTGACCTCGATGCTGTCCGTGTCCTTCGCGAGCATCCCGGCGGGCCGGGGCACCCCGCAGCGCAGTATGATCGCCGGGCTTCCCCAGGCCGCGGTCAGCGCGGACCGGGGTTCGGGATCGTTCCGGCCCAGGCCGTCCACCTCGTCGGGCAGTCGCTCGTCCAGGTTCCGGCACAGCCCGGCGGCCTCCGCGCCCGGGCTGGGAACCGCGGCCGAGGGAGTGTCGTCCATCGAGGAACAGCCCGCGGCGACGGGCAGCAGGACGAGGGCGCAGAGCCCGAGGACGACGCGGTACCGGTGGCGCACAGAGGTCACCGGCCCAGGGTAGACGGGGGCTACAGGTGCACGACCGGGCAGGTCAGGGTACGCGTGATGCCGTCCACTTGCTGGACCTTGGCGACCACCATCCGGCCGAGCTCGTCCACCGTGTCGGCCTGGGCGCGCACGATCACGTCGTACGGCCCGGTGACGTCCTCGGCCTGTATCACCCCCGGCAGTTTGCTGATCGCGTCGGCGACGGCCGACGCCTTGCCGACCTCCGTCTGGATCAGGATGTACGCCTGTACCACGGAACCTCCAGGGCGGCCATGAGGATCATGCGGGGAGAAGGGACGCCACGGTATCGCGTCGCCGCTCGCCGGGGGGAGACCCGCGGCGGCCGTGGCGTGCGCACCGCCGCGCACCGGCCGCACGGGCGGCACGGACGGCACGGCGCTACGGTCGGTCCGACCGCAACCAGGGCAGTGACGGCTCGCGACCGCACCGAGGGCGGCACCCACCCCCGGGCGCAGGCAGGAACAGAAGGGGACGCACGAAGATGAAGGGAACCGTGGGAGAGCTGGGGGAGTTCGGGCTCATCAGGGAGCTCACCTCCCGGCTCACCACCACCCCGGCGGTCCGCGTCGGGCCGGGCGACGACGCCGCCGTCGTGGCCGCCCCCGACCGCAGAGTGGTGGCCAGCACCGACATCCTCCTGGAGGGCCGGCACTTCCGCCGCGACTGGTCCACGGCGTACGACGTCGGCCGCAAGGCCGCCGCGCAGAACCTCGCGGACATCGCCGCCATGGGCGCCGTGCCGACCGCGCTCCTGCTCGGCCTGGTCGTCCCCGCCGAGCTCCCCGCCACCTGGCCGGTCGAGCTGATGGACGGCCTGCGCGACGAGTGCCAGGTCGCCGGGGCCGCCGTGGTCGGCGGCGACGTCGTGCGCGGCGACACCATCACCGTCTCCATCACCGCGCTCGGCGACCTGCGCAACCACGAGCCGGTCACGCGCTCGGGCGCCCGGCCCGGCGACGTGGTCGCCGTCACCGGCTGGCTCGGCTGGTCCGCGGCCGGGCACGCGGTGCTCTCCCGCGGCTTCCGCTCACCGCGCGCCTTCGTCGAGGCGCACCGGCGCCCCGAGCCGCCCTACCACGCGGGCCCCGCGGCCGCCGGGCTCGGCGCGACGGCGATGTGCGACGTCAGCGACGGGCTGATCGCCGACCTCGGGCACATCGCCGAGGCCAGCAAGGTCCGTATCGACGTGCGCTCCGGCGCCGTCGACATCCCCTCGCAGATGCACGACATCGGGCAGGCCGTCGGCGTCGACCCCATGCAGTGGGTGCTGACCGGGGGAGAGGACCACGCGATCGTGGCGACCTTCCCGCCGGACGTGAAGCTGCCCGCCCGCTGGAAAGTGATCGGCGAGGTGCTGAACCCCTCCGCCCTGCCGCAGGTCACGGTCGACGGGGCGCCGTGGACCAGCAACGGCGGCTGGGACCACTTCGGGGACATCGAGTCATGAGCACCGCGGACCACGGGGAGGGCGGCGCCGCGGGCGCGCCCCCGAGGGTGCTGACCGTCGCCGGGTCCGACTCCGGGGGCGGCGCCGGCATCCAGGCCGACCTCAAGACGATGCTGGCGCTCGGCGTGCACGGCATGAGCGTGCTCACGGCCGTCACCGCGCAGAACTCGCTCGGCGTCCAGGGCGCCTGGGAACTGCCCGCCGAGGCGGTGCGCGCGCAGTACCGCAGCGTCGTCGACGACATCGGCGTCCAGGCCGTCAAGACCGGCATGCTCTCCTCGGCGGAGCTCGTCGAGACGGTCGCCGGGCTGGTCGCGGGCACGGACGCGCCCGTCGTCGTCGACCCGGTCGGCGTCTCCAAGCACGGCGACCCGCTGCTGGCCGCCTCCGCGCTCGACGCCGTCCGCACCCGGCTGCTGCCGGCCGCGACCGTGGTCACGCCCAACCTCGACGAGGTGACACAGCTCACCGGCGTACGGGTGGAGACCGAGGACGGGATGCGGCGCGCGGCCGGTGCCCTGCTCGCCTTCGGGCCCGCCTGGGCGCTGGTCAAGGGCGGCCACCTGAGCGGCGACGCGGTCGACCTGCTCACCGACGGCTCGGCCGAGCACTGGCTGCGGGCGCCCCGCCTGGACAACCGGCACACCCACGGCACGGGCTGCACCCTGGCCTCGGCGATCGCGTCGCGGCTCGCGCTCGGCGACTCCGTGCCTCAGGCCGTCGCCGCGGCCAAGGAGTACGTCACCGGGGCGATCGCCGCGGGGTTCGCGCTCGGCGGCGGGATCGGGCCCGTGGACCACGGGTGGCGGTTCCGGGCCGAGGGCGCGTAGCCGGCAGTAGCCGGCAGGCGGCGGAACGGCGCGCGTGCGGCGCGGTCCCGGCGGACCGCGCCGGCCCGCCGTCCCCTACGGGCGGCGGCGCGCGGGCACAGCAAAAAGCCGGCCCACCGAGGTGGACCGGCTCCTGCAGCGAACCAGCAGTGGCCGCGCGCTAGCTGTCGTCAGCGCGAGACCTTGCCGGCCTTGATGCACGAGGTGCAAGCGTTCACGCGCTTCGGCGTCCCGCCGACCACGGTGCGCACGCGCTGGATGTTCGGGTTCCAGCGACGGGGCGTACGGCGGTGCGAGTGCGAGATGTTGTTGCCGAAGCCCGGCCCCTTGCCGCAGACGTCGCAGTTGGCAGCCACGGGTCACTCCAAAGACTTCAGATGCACTTACGGATAATCCCGGCATGCCGGGAGTGGGATCTGTGATCCCGGTGGCGGTGCCGAGGGAAAAGGCCCGAGCGGGTCGGGCAACCGGAGCAGCATACAACGACTGCGTCCGTACAACGAAACTACCATGGTCGGCCCGGGGGTCGCCCCCGGCCCTGTGCCGGTGGGCGGCCGGCCCGGGGCTACGCTGCGTCCCACGTTCGGCTGCTCGAGGAGGCGCAGGTGGCGCAGGTGCCGCAGACACTGGACGCTCTCGCGGTGCGCACCTGGTGCGACCGCGCGCTGCGGGCCCTGGGCCGCGCGCGCGAGGAGATCGACGCGATCAACGTGTACCCGGTGGCCGACGGCGACACCGGCACCAACCTGTACCTGACCGTGGAGTCGGCCGCGCAGGCCGTCGAGGCGGTCTTCGCCGCCCACGACGGCGCCGCCGGGGCACCGGCGGTCTCGCGGCCCACGGCGGCGGACGTGATGCGCGCCATGGCGCACGGCGCGCTCATAGGCGCCCGCGGCAACTCGGGCACGATCCTCGCGCAGCTGCTGCGGGGCATGGCCCAGGTGCTCGCCGCGGACGGCACGGACGGTGCGGACGGCACCGGCACGCACGGCGACGGGTCCGGGCTGCGGCGCGCGCTCCGGCACGCCGCCGACTCGGCCCGGCGGGCGGTCGCCCACCCCGTCGAGGGCACGGTCCTCACGGTCGCCTCGGCCGCCGCCGACGCGGCCACGGGCGCCGACGGCGACTGCGCGGCGGTCGCGCGGGCTGCCTACGAGGGGGCGCGGACGGCGCTCGCGGCCACCCCGGGGCAGCTGGCGGTCCTGGACCGCGCGGGCGTCGTCGACGCGGGCGGGCACGGCCTGGTCACGGTGCTGGGGGCGCTGGTGGAGACGTTCACGGGGGAGGCGCCGGGGGGCAGGCCGGCGGGGCACGTGCGGGGACGGACCGCCGGGCAGGCGGACGGCGCGTCCGTCGCCGACAGGGGCGCTCCGGACGGGAACGCTCAGGGCGGGGCCGTACCGGGCGCGGCCGCGGCGGACGGCCGGGCGGTGCGGACCGGGGGCGCACACCCCGTGGACGCGGCGTGCGGGGACGGCGCGACCGCCGCCGACGGGAGCGGTCCGGCGTACGAGGTGATCTACCTCCTGGAGGCCGGGGACGCCGCCGTGGACCGGCTGCGGGCCCGGCTCGACGGGCTCGGCGACTCGCTGGTGGTGGTCGGCGGGGACGGACTGTGGAACGTCCACGTGCACGTCGACGACGCGGGCGCCGCCGTGGAGGCCGGCGTCGAGGCCGGCCGCCCGTACCGCATCCGGATCACGCACTTCGGCCTCGGCGACGCGCACACCGGTGCCGGCGGGGAGGGGCCCGCGGGCGAGCGGGCGCAGCGCGCGGTCGTGGCGGTCGTCCCCGGCGAGGGGCTCGCCGGGCTGTACGCGCAGGCCGGGGCCACCACCGTCCTGGCCCGCCCCGGGGAACCGCCCGCCAGCGGGGAACTCCTGGAGGCCGTGCGGCGGGCGCACGCGCGCGAGGTGGTGCTGCTGCCGAACGACGCCGAGCTGCGCCACACGGCGGCCGCCGCGGCCGAGCGGGCGCGCGCGGAGGGCGTACGGATCTCCCTGATCCCCACGCGGTCCGCGGTGCAGGGCATCGCCGCGCTCGCCGTGCACGAGCCCGGGCGCCGCTTCGACGAGGACGTCGTCGCGATGACCTCGGCGGCGGGGGCGACCCGGTACGCGGAACTGGCCGTCGCCGAGCGCCGGTCCTGGACCATGGCGGGCATCTGCCAGGCCGGCGACGTGCTCGGACTCATCGAGGGCGACGTCGCCGTGATCGGCTCCGACCTGACCGCGACGGCGGCGACCGTGCTCGACCGCATGCTCTCCGCCGGCGGCGAGATGGTCACCCTCGTCCTCGGTGACGACGCCCCCGACGCGCTCGCCGAGCGCCTGGAGGCCCACGTCCGCGAGTCCCACCTCGCCGTCGACACGGTGGTCTACCGGGGCGGGCGCCAGGGGGCGCTGCTGCTGGTGGGCGTCGAGTAGGCCGGGCGGAGGGACGGGGACGCCGGGGGGACGGGGACGCCGGAGGCGCGGCCGCGACCGGACCGGGGACCACCGGACCGGGGACCCGCTGGGCCAGTGCGCCGCTGGGCCAGTGCGCCGCCGGACCGGGGGCCCGCTGGACCGGAGACCCGCGCGACCCGGCTGACCAGCGGATGTCCCGGGCCTGTGCGGCATTGTCGGTGGCGTGGTGTGCAATGGATCCCGTGCCCGCGCTCGAAGAACCACTGAAGAACTCGCTCGGCGCCGCCACCGCGAAGGTGATGGCCGAGCACCTCGGCCTGCACACCGTCGGCGACCTCCTGCACCACTACCCCAGGCGGTACGAGGAGCGCGGGCAGCTCACCCACCTGGCGGACCTGCCCATGGACGAGCACGTGACGGTGGTCGCCCAGGTCGCCGACGCCCGCCTGCACACGTTCTCCTCGCCGAAGGCGCCCCGCGGCAAGGGCCAGCGGCTCGAAGTCACCATCACGGACGGCAGCGGCCGCCTCCAGCTGGTCTTCTTCGGCAACGGCGTGCACAAGCCGCACAAGGAGCTGCTGCCCGGCACCCGCGCCCTCTTCGCCGGCAAGGTCTCCGTCTTCAACCGCCGCCTCCAGCTCGCCCACCCGGCGTACGAGCTGCTGCGCGCCGACCGCGACGACCCCGCGGAGACCATCGACAGCTGGGCCGGGGCGCTCATCCCGATCTACCCCGCCACGGCCAAGCTGGAGTCCTGGAAGATCGCCAAGGCCGTGCAGACGGTGCTGCCGAGCGCCCGGGAGGCCGTCGACCCGCTGCCCGCCTCCCTGCGCGACGGCCGCGGCCTGGTCCCGCTGCCCGAGGCGCTGCTGAAGATCCACCGCCCGCACACCAAGGCGGACATCGAGGACGCGCGGGAGCGGCTGAAGTGGGACGAGGCGTTCGTCCTCCAGGTCGCCCTGGCCCGCCGCCGGCACGCCGACGCCCAGCTCCCGGCCGTCGCCCGCAGGCCCGCCCCCGACGGCCTCCTCACGGCCTTCGACGCCAGGCTCCCCTTCACCCTCACCGAGGGCCAGCGCAAGGTCTCCGAGGAGATCTTCACCGACCTGGCCACCGAGCACCCGATGCACCGGCTGCTCCAGGGAGAGGTCGGATCGGGGAAGACGATGGTGGCCCTGCGCGCCATGCTCGCCGTCGTCGACGCGGGCGGGCAGGCCGCCCTGCTCGCGCCCACCGAGGTGCTCGCCCAGCAGCACCACCGGTCGGTCACCGAGATGATGGGGGAGCTGGCCGAGGGAGGGATGCTCGGCGGGTCCGAGCACGCCACCAAGGTGGTGCTGCTGACCGGCTCCATGGGCGCCGCCGCCCGCCGGCAGGCGCTGCTCGACCTCGTCACCGGCGAGGCCGGCATCGTCATCGGCACGCACGCGCTGATCGAGGACAAGGTGCAGTTCCAGGACCTGGGCCTGGTCGTGGTCGACGAGCAGCACCGCTTCGGCGTCGAGCAGCGCGACGCCCTGCGCGGCAAGGGCAAGCAGCCGCCGCACCTGCTGGTCATGACGGCCACGCCCATCCCCCGCACGGTCGCGATGACGGTCTTCGGCGACCTGGAGACCTCGGTCCTCGACCAGCTCCCCGCCGGGCGCTCGCCGATCGCCAGCCACGTCGTCCCGGCCGCCGACAAGCCGCACTTCCTGGCCCGCGCCTGGGAGCGCGTGCGCGAGGAGGTGCAGAACGGCCACCAGGCGTACGTGGTCTGCCCCCGCATCGGCGACGAGGAGGACGACGCCAAGAAGGCGAAGCGGTCCGCCGAGGACGACGCCGAGAAGCGGCCCCCGCTCGCCGTCCTGGAGGTCGCCGACCAGCTGGCCAGGGGCCCGCTGAAGGGCCTGCGGGTGGAGGTCCTGCACGGCAGGATGCAGCCCGACGACAAGGACGCCGTGATGCGCCGCTTCGCCGCCGGCGAGACGGACGTCCTGGTCGCGACGACGGTCATCGAGGTCGGCGTCAACGTCCCGAACGCGACGGCCATGGTCGTCATGGACGCCGACCGCTTCGGCGTCTCCCAGCTCCACCAGCTGCGCGGCCGCGTCGGCCGCGGCTCCGCCGCCGGGCTGTGCCTGCTGGTCACCGAGATGCCCGAGGCGAGCGCCGCCCGCGCCCGGCTCAATGCGGTGGCGTCCACGCTCGACGGCTTCGAGCTCTCCCGCATCGACCTGGAACAGCGCCGGGAGGGCGACGTCCTGGGCCAGGCGCAGTCCGGGGCCCGCTCCTCGCTGCGCATGCTCGCCGTCATCGACGACGAGGAGGTCATCGCCGCGGCCCGCGAGGAGGCCGCCGCCGTGGTCGCCGCCGACCCGGACCTGTCGGGCCTCCCGGCCCTGCGCACCGCCCTGGACGCCCTGCTGGACGAGGAGCGGGAGCAGTACCTGGACAAGGGGTGACAGGGGGTGGTCCCGCCCGTCCCTGCTGAGAGACTGGGGTGGGGGAGCGGTACCACCGCACCCCCGCGACCCATCCGCCCGTCACCGCAGCGACAAGGACCCCCGACATGACCCGCGTGATCGCCGGCCGGGCCGGCGGACGCCGTCTGGCCGTTCCGCCGGGCACCGGCACCCGCCCCACCTCGGACCGCGCGCGCGAGGGCCTGTTCTCCACCTGGCAGTCCCTGCTCGGCGGCGCCCTCGACGGCGAGCGCGTGCTCGACCTGTACGGCGGGTCCGGCGCCGTGGGCCTGGAGGCCCTCTCGCGCGGCGCCGCCCACGTGCTGCTGGTGGAGTCCGACGCCCGCGCGGTGCGCACCATCCGGGAGAACGTGAGGGCGCTCGGCCTGCCCGGCGCCGAGGTGCGAGCCGGCAAGGCGGCGCAGGTCGTCCAGGGACCCGCGCCGCAGACCCCGTACGACCTGGTGTTCCTCGATCCGCCGTACGCGGTGCCGGACGACGATCTCCGGATGATCCTGCTCACACTCGCGGCCGGGGGCTGGCTCGCGGACGGCGCCCTCGTCACCGTTGAACGCAGTACAAGAGGTGGCGAGTTCACCTGGCCGGCGGGCTTCGAGCCGCTGCGGTCCCGTCGCTACGGCGAGGGAACGTTTTGGTACGGTCGCGCCGCCTCTACGTGCGAAGACGCACGATGACCGGACCGGAGAGCGAGGGAACTCAGTTGCGCCGCGCCGTCTGTCCCGGGTCGTTCGACCCGATCACCAATGGACATCTCGACATCATCGCCCGGGCCTCCAAGCTCTACGACGTCGTGCACGTCGCGGTGATGATCAACCAGTCGAAGAAGGGCCTCTTCGGCATCGAGGAGCGGATCGAGCTGATCCGCTCGGTCACCTCCGAGTTCGGCAACGTCCAGGTGGAGTCCTTCCACGGCCTCCTCGTCGACTTCTGCAAGCAGCGCGACATCCCCGCGATCGTGAAGGGCCTGCGCGCGGTCAGCGACTTCGACTACGAGCTGCAGATGGCCCAGATGAACAACGGCCTCTCGGGCGTCGAGACCCTCTTCGTCCCGACCAACCCCACCTACAGCTTCCTGTCCTCCTCGCTCGTCAAGGAGGTCGCGACCTGGGGCGGCGACGTCTCCCACCTGGTACCGCCGGTGGTCCTGGAGGCGCTGAGCCGGCGCCTGGCCAAGGACTGAGCGCCGGGCCCGCGCCCCGTCCGGCCGGGCCGCCGGCCTGACGGCCCGTCACCCGGTGTCCGGCCGCCGCCGACTGGCCGTACAGTCGTCCCGTCCGTCTCCATCAAGCTGTAGAGAGTGGCGAGCACACGGTGGACGTGCAGAAGAAGCTCGATGAGATCGTCGCGGCGGTCTCCGGCGCCCGGTCCATGCCCATGTCGGCCTCCTGCGTGGTCAACCGCGCCGAACTGCTCGCGATGCTCGAAGAGGTGCGCGAGGCCCTGCCCGGGTCCCTCGCGCAGGCCCAGGAGCTGATCGGCGGCCGCGAGCAGATGGTGGAGCAGGCGCGCCGGGAGGCCGAGCGGATCATCGAGTCCGCGCACGCCGAGCGCGGCTCGCTGATCTCCGACACGGAGGTCGCCCGCCGCTCGCAGAACGAGGCGGACCGCATCCTCGCCGAGGCCCGCCGGGAGGCCGAGGAGATCCGCGCGGAGGCCGACGACTACGTCGACTCCAAGCTCGCCAACTTCGAGGTCGTCCTCACCAAGACCCTCGGCTCCGTCGGCCGCGGCCGCGAGAAGCTCCTCGGCACCGGCCCGGGCGTCGACGAGCGGGGCTACGAGGACGAGGACGCCCCCGAGCGCAGCCACGACCCGGAGACCCTGCGCCGCACCGCGGACGAGTACGTCGACGTCAAGCTCGGCGCCTTCGAGGCCGTCCTGGCCAAGACCCTGGAGGCGGTCGGCCGCGGCCGGCAGAAGCTGCACGGCCGCATCGCCACCGACGACCTCGGCGACCTCGGCGGCGACGGGACGACCGTCCAGCACACCAGCGACGCCGACTACCTGGCCGACCTCGCGGCCCTCGCCGACGAGCCGAGCCGGCCCGTACAGGCCGCGCAGCCCGCCGCGGCCCCGGCGCCGCAGCAGCCCGCGGTCCCCGCCCAGCAGCCCTACGGGCAGGACTCCTACGGCTACCAGGACCAGCAGGCCGCCGACCCCTACGGCTACCAGCAGCAGTACGCCCAGCAGGACGCGTACGGCTACCAGCAGGCCGACCCGTACGGCGCGTACCCGCAGCAGCCCGCGTACGACCCGGCCCCGCAGCCCCAGGGGTACGCCCAGCCCCAGGCCCTCGACGAGACCAGCCTCTTCGACACGAGCATGATCAGCGCCGAGCAGCTGCGCCAGTACGAGCAGGGGCGCGGCGGTCACTGAAGGTGACCGGGGACACCGGGGACGGACCGGATTGGGCCGGGAGCGAAAGGTCCAGTATCCTGGCTCTTCGGTCGCGTGCGAGTACGCGATCAGCGCTGCCCCGATCCCCGGAACGCCCTCCCGCGTCCGAGGCGGGCGGCACCTCCCCGAGCCCCGAAGACCGAAAGCTGACATGGCCGCCAACGCCCACCTCGACCACCGCAACCCCCTCGTGTTCGACACGCACGAGCTGGGCCGGCGTCCTGGTGCGCTGCAGCGTCTGAGCCGTACGGTCGACGCTCCCCGGGACCTCGGTCTCCAGGGGGTCATCGGAGTGCCGGAAGGCGCGCCGGTGGAGCTCGAGCTCCGCCTCGAGTCGGTCATGGAAGGGGTGCTCGTCACAGGCACCGCCCGTGCACGGGCCGAGGGGGAGTGCGTAAGGTGTCTGGAGCCGCTGGAGCTGGAGCTCGAAGCGGACTTCCAGGAGATGTTCTCGTACCCTGACGCCGATGACCGGGGCCGTGTGAAGACGGAGCCGGCCGACGACGCCGAGGAAGACGAGGACAGGCTCTTCCTCGAGGACGGCCTGTTCGACCTCGAGCCCGTGCTGCGTGACGCGGTGGTGCTCGCACTGCCGATGCAGCCGGTGTGCCAGGACGACTGCCCTGGTCTGTGCGCCGAGTGCGGCGCACGGCTGGCGGACGACCCGGACCACCACCACGACGCCGTCGACATCCGTTGGGCGGCTTTGCAGGGACTCGCCGGTTCACTCGGAGACGGCGAGAAGGACGAGATGAGCGGCGCCGAAGCGGGCGTCGACGAGAAGCAGGAGAAGTAGCCGTGGCTGTTCCGAAGCGGAAGATGTCGCGCAGCAACACGCGCCACCGCCGGTCGCAGTGGAAGGCTGCGGTCCCCACCCTGGTTGCGTGCGAGCGCTGCCACGAGCCCAAGCTGCAGCACATCGCGTGCCCGTCTTGCGGCACCTACAACAAGCGCCAGGTCCTCGAGGTCTGAGCGGCTGGTGAGAGGCACTGTGTCCAGTCCAAAGAAGGCGGTTGACGCCAAGACGGACTCGGCCGCCAAGAAGAAGGCGGACACCACGGCCTCGTCCCACACGCTTCTGGAAGGGCGGCTCGGGTACAAGCTCGAGTCCGCCCTTCTGGTGCGCGCGCTGACCCACCGTTCCTACGCGTACGAGAACGGCGGTCTGCCGACCAACGAGCGCCTGGAGTTCCTCGGGGACTCCGTCCTCGGCCTCGTGGTCACGGACACGCTGTACCGCACCCACCCCGACCTGCCCGAGGGCCAGCTGGCCAAGCTGCGGGCCGCGGTGGTCAACTCGCGTGCGCTGGCGGAGGTGGGCCGCGGGCTCGACCTCGGCTCCTTCATCCGGCTCGGCCGGGGCGAAGAGGGGACGGGCGGCCGGGACAAGGCGTCCATCCTCGCCGACACCCTCGAAGCGGTGATCGGCGCGGTCTACCTCGACCAGGGCCTGGAGGCGGCGGGCGAACTCGTCCACCGGCTCTTCGACCCCCTGATCGAGAAGTCCTCGAACCTGGGCGCGGGCCTGGACTGGAAGACCAGTCTCCAGGAGCTCACCGCGACCGAGGGACTCGGCGTGCCCGAGTACCTGGTCACGGAGACCGGCCCGGACCACGAGAAGACCTTTACTGCTGCCGCCCGCGTCGGAGGCGTCTCGTACGGCACCGGCACCGGCCGCAGCAAGAAGGAGGCGGAGCAGCAGGCCGCCGAGTCCGCCTGGCGCGCCATCCGCGCCGCGGCGGACGAGCGGATCGCCGCCGCCAAGGCGGAGGAGGCGGGCGCCGACGGCGCCCCGTCGGCTCCGGCCGCCGGCGCGGCCCCGGCCTGACGTCCCACGTTTCCCGAAGCCCCCGCCGGACACGTCCGGCGGGGGCTTCGCCCGTCCGTCGCCGTCCCCCTGTACGAGAGGATCGTCCCCGTGCCCGAACTTCCCGAGGTCGAGGTCGTCCGCCGTGGCCTGGAGCGCTGGGTCAGCGGGCGGGTCGTCGCCGACGTCAGGGTGCTGCACCCGCGTGCCGTGCGGCGGCACCTCGCGGGCGGCGAGGACTTCGGCTCCCGGCTCGCCGGGCACCGGGTCGGCCCGGCCCGGCGCCGCGGCAAGTACCTGTGGCTGCCGCTGGCCGACGAGCGGACGGCGGTCCTCGCGCACCTGGGCATGAGCGGGCAGCTGCTGGTCCAGCCGCACGACGCGCCCGACGAGAAGCACCTGCGCATCCGCGTGCGCTTCGCCGACGAGCAGGGCACCGAGCTGCGCTTCGTCGACCAGCGCACCTTCGGCGGCCTGTCGGTGCACGACGTCACGCCCGACGGCCTGCCCGACGTCATCGGGCACATCGCCCGCGACCCGCTGGACCCGCTGTTCGACGACGCCGCCTTCCACGCGGCGCTGCACCGGCGGCGCACCACCGTCAAGCGGGCCCTGCTCGACCAGTCGCTGATCAGCGGGGTCGGCAACATCTACGCGGACGAGGCGCTGTGGCGCTCGCGCCTGCACTACGACCGCCCGACCGCGGCCCTCACCCGCCCGCGCACCGCCGAACTCCTGGGCCACGTCCGGGACGTGATGAACGCGGCGCTCGCGGTCGGCGGCACCAGCTTCGACAGCCTCTACGTCAACGTGAACGGCGAGTCCGGCTACTTCGACCGGTCCCTGGACGCGTACGGACGCGAGGGCGAGCCGTGCCGGCGCTGCGGCACCCCGATGCGGCGGCGGCCCTGGATGAACCGGTCCAGCTACTTCTGCCCGCGCTGTCAGCGGCCGCCGCGCGTGGCGTCGTAGCGCTCGCGCGCGCCGAGCACGTCGTCCATGCGGCCCTCGACGAAGCGGATGAGGCCCAGCAGCCGCTCGGCGACCTCGCGGCCCAGCGGCGTCAGCTCGTAGTCCACGCGCGGCGGGTTCGTCGGCTGCGCCTCGCGGTGCACCAGGCCGTCGCGCTCCAGCGCCTGCAGCGTCTGGGAGAGCATCTTCTCGCTGACGCCGTCGACGCGGCGGCGCAGCTCGTTGAAGCGGAACGGCCCCTCGTGCAGCGCGCCGAGCGTCAGCGCGCCCCAGCGGCCGGTCACGTGCTCCAGGGTGCCGCGCGAGGGACAGCTCCGCGAGAACACGTCGTACGCGAGGTCCTCCGCGGCGCGGCTCCCGGCCGTCCCCCCGGCCGGCGACGTGGTGTCCATGCCGCCACTGTACGCCCCGCAGCGCTCACCGAAAGATTGCGCCAACCCTGGGTGAGCGCACACCGGGCCCCGGCGTGGCCCGGTCCCGGTAGCCGAAGAAGTACAGGGCCAGGTCTCTGACCTGGAACTGTGCCATCGAGCAACGCCGCGGCCCGCGACTCGGCCGTCGACGGTCGTCGGCGTCGGTCGTCGTCGAACGCCCTCCCACGGCCCGCCAGGGCCCCGGGCTGAGACGTGTCCGGGGATACCAGTCGGATGCGGTCCAGCTGTGCGAACATCGACGAACACGCTGTCCCGTGATGGTGGGGGAGTCCATGCTGATCAGAGATGCCCGGCCCGACGAGGCCGACGATCTGACGGAACTGGCGCTTCGGTCCAAGGCCCACTGGGGCTACGACGAAGACTTCATGGCAGCCTGCAGGGACGAGCTGACCGTCCACCCTTCGGAGGTCGAAGTCCGGCGGACCGCACTGGCCGAGCAGGACGGCCGCGTGCTCGGATTCACCACTGTGGACGGGAAGCCGCCGGAAGGCGCCGTGGGCATGATGTTCGTGGATCCGGTGGCCATCGGCCAGGGCGTCGGCCGCAAGTTGTTCGAGCACGCTCTCGACACCGCGCGGAACGCCGGATTCACCCGCCTGACGATCGATGCCGATCCGAACGCCGAGCCGTTCTACCGTGCGATGGGGGCGGTGCGGATCGGCGCGACGCCGTCGGGTTCCATCGCGGGGCGGATGCTTCCCCTGCTTTCCGTCACGTTGACAGGGTCGGCCCACGTACGGCGGTCGCCTGCCTGATCCGTTGTGAAGGGCGTTCTCGGAGGGAAGTCGCCCGGGGGATGTCCGAGTGCCGGGTCGTGGCGTCCGGCGGCTGCCGGGTGCGGTCTGCGGCAGGGGAAGGTCCTCGGCCCGGCCGTGGAGGACGTGGACTTGCTCGTCCCGAGACGGCCATGGGAGGTGCGTAAGCCTTCGACCCGCGAAGAGGTCAGTAGCCGAAGTCCTGCGTCCACCACGGGCCGCCCGACGCGAAGTGCGCGCCGACGCCTATGGTCCTGAAGTCGCAGTTCAGTATGTTCGCGCGGTGGCCGGGGCTGTTCATCCAGGCATCCATCACGGCCGCGGCGTCCGCCTGGCCGCGGGCTATGTTCTCGCCGCCCAGGCTGGATATGCCCGCGTCCGCCGCCCGGTCCCAGGGCGTGGCCCCGTCCGGGTCGGTGTGGTCGAAGAAGTCCCGCTCGGCCATGTCGACGCTGAAGTCCTCGGCCAGCTTCGCCAGCGAGCCGGACGAGGTCAGCGGCCGGCAGCCCACCTTGGCCCGCTCCTGGTTGACGAGCGCGACGACCTGCGCCTCCACCGAGGAGCCGGCGGGCTGGGAGGCGGCCGAGGAGGACGAGGACGAGGCGGACGAGGACGAGTCCTGCGCGGGCGCCTCCGAGGCGGCCCTGCGGCTCGGCGTCGGCGTCGCCCTCGGCTCGGTCCTCTGCTTCTCGGCGGACGGTGTCTTCGAGGCGGACGCCTTCGGGGCCTCGTCCGCGGACTTCGTGGGCTTCGCCGAGGGCGAGGCGGACCGCTCGGTCCCCGCGCCCGCCGACGCCGAGGCGCCGCCGTCCGTGCCCACGTCCGCGGTGCCGTCCGTGCCGCCCTGCGTCTGCAGGCCGGTCGGGGAGTCCGCCGCCCGGACGTTGTCCGAGCCGCCGCCGCCGACCGAGAAGCCGTCGCCGCCGGGCAGCAGACCGGAGGCGACCGCCACGGCTCCCAGGGCCACGGCCGCCGAGGCGCCGAGCAGCCCGGTCCGCACCGGCGCGCCGGACTTCTTCCGGCGGCGGTGCGCGCTGCCGGCCCGGCCGCCGTCCCGCGCCGCGCGCGGGCCCGCGGCGTGCGGGCCGGTGTCCTCCGTCGCGAACAGGTAGGCGGTGCTCTTCGCGAAGGGGTCGCCGCCGGGCGCGGACACGCCGCCTTCCGGCTGCCGCTCCCCGCCCGGGCCGGGCGTGTGCGTGTCGTACGACTGCGTGGCCCCGGTGGCGCGGTCCGTGGCGGCGCGGCCGGCGGCGGAGCGTCGGTGGCGTCCCATCTCCTGGCCTTCCTCGTCCTTGCGGTCAACGTCCCTCACCCGAACGAGTGAGTTTCATTGGGTTCGGACGGTACCCCATGGCGCATGGGGAGGATGTGCCCCCAGAGCTTTTGGTTGGTTAGCGTGCACCCATGAAGGACGATGCACGGCTCGTCGCCTGGGTGCGGGGGCAGGTCCAGGGCGTGGGTTTCCGCTGGTTCACGCGGGCCAGGGCGCTGGAGATCGGCGGCCTGAGTGGTTTTGCTCTCAATCTCGCCGACGGACGGGTCCAGGTGGTCGCGGAGGGGCCCCGCGAGGGGTGCGAGAGGCTCCTGGAATGGCTCCAGAGCGGCGACACACCCGGCAGGGTCGACGGTGTCACTGAGATTTGGGACACGCCCCGCGGCGGCTACGACGGCTTCGCCATCCGGTGACGCGGGGGGCCGCACGGGTGCCGCGGCCGCCGTCCGACCCGTCGCCGCGGTCGGTTCCCGACGGAAAACGAGCAGGTGGTTGCCAAGAAGCCCGGGGCGTGGCAGGCTCCGCTGTCAAGGTTGATCTCCACGCCCTCCGGGTCCCGCGGGAGGAGCAGCGCCGCCGTTCCCGGCCGCGCGCCCCCGGGCCGCCCGTCGACGCGGGCTTGATCGTGTTGACCGTCAAACATTTTGGTGAGACTCTGAAAGCCCCGCGCACCTTCGCTGTTTGGCATGTGAGAACGGCAGCAAGAACTGAAGAGTGCCAGACATCGCGGGTGCGATTTCCCTCAGGACCCACACCGCTAGTCGGTACTCAGTGCGGAGGACCATCCATCATGGCAAAGGCGCTTCTCGGTTACGTCGGCGGCTCCGACCCGCGACTCCTCGCCGAGATGCGACGGCTCCAGCAGCGCGTCCAGGATCTCGAATCCGAGCTCGTACGGATCCAGGCGGAGAACGACGCGCTGACGGCTGCCGCTTCTCACGACTCGCTTCTCGAGGACATCGACGTACCCCAGGCGGAGCCTGCGCTCACCTGACCACTCGTCCACGCTCCACGCCACCACGTGGTCGGGCTGCCCGTGTACACCGGTTGACCAGCATTGCAAGGGACGCTTCGGCGTCCCTTCTTTTTTCTTGTCCAGCACACCTTTTCACTGTCTCAACGTCTGATGTGCCCTGCGCGTTCCTGCGCGAAACCGCGCGTTCATGCAGTGGGACACGGCCCGGAAGGTAGAGTCCAGCGGCGTGCACCTCAAGGCCCTGACCCTCCGCGGGTTCAAGTCGTTCGCCTCGGCGACCACACTGCGGTTCGAGCCGGGCATCACGTGCGTGGTGGGACCCAACGGCTCCGGCAAGTCCAACGTCGTGGACGCGCTGAGCTGGGTCATGGGCGAGCAGGGCGCCAAGTCGCTGCGCGGCGGCAAGATGGAGGACGTCATCTTCGCCGGCACCACCGGGCGGCCCCCGCTCGGCCGCGCCGAGGTCTCCCTCACCATCGACAACTCCGACGGCGCCCTCCCCATCGAGTACGCCGAGGTCACCATCACGCGGATCATGTTCCGCAACGGCGGCAGCGAGTACCAGATCAACGGTGACACGTGCCGTCTCCTCGACATCCAGGAGCTGCTGTCCGACTCCGGCATCGGACGCGAGATGCACGTCATCGTCGGGCAGGGCCAGCTCGACTCCGTACTGCACGCCGACCCCATGGGCCGCCGCGCCTTCATCGAGGAGGCGGCCGGCGTCCTCAAGCACCGCAAGCGCAAGGAGAAGGCGCTCCGCAAGCTGGACGCCATGCAGGCCAACCTCGCCCGGGTGCAGGACCTCACCGACGAGCTGCGCCGCCAGCTCAAGCCGCTGGGCCGGCAGGCCGCCGTCGCCCGCCGGGCCGCCGTGATCCAGGCCGACCTGCGCGACGCGCGCCTGCGCCTCCTCGCCGACGACCTCGTACGCCTGCGCCGCGCGCTGGAGGCCGAGATCGCCGACGAGGCCGCGCTCAAGCGGCGCAAGGACGCCGCCGAGGCCGAGCTGGCGAAGGCCCTGCGACGCGAGGCGGAGCTGGAGGAGGAGGTCCGGCGCCTTGCCCCGCGCCTGCAGCGGGCCCAGCAGACCTGGTACGAGCTGTCGCAGCTCGCCGAGCGGGTGCGCGGCACGGTCTCGCTGGCGGACGCCCGGGTCAAGAGCGCCACCGCGCAGCCGCCGGAGGAGCGGCGCGGGCGCGACCCCGAGGACATGGAGCGCGAGGCCGCGCGCGTCCGCGAGCAGGAGGCCGAGCTCGAAGCGGCCCTGGAGGCGGCCGAGCGGGCGCTGGAGGACACCGTCGCGCACCGCGCCGAGCTGGAGCGCGAGCTCGCCGCGGAGGAGCGCCGCCTCAAGGACGCCGCCCGCGCCATCGCGGACCGGCGCGAAGGGCTGGCCCGGCTGAACGGGCAGGCCGGCGCGGCCCGTTCGCGGGCCGCCGCCGCCCAGTCGGAGATCGACCGTCTCGCCGCCGCCCGCGACGAGGCGCAGGAACGTGCCGTCGCCGCCCAGGAGGAGTACGAGGCGCTGAAGGCCGAGGTCGACGGCCTGGACGCGGACGACGCCGAGCTGGCCGGGCGGCACGAGGCCGCCAAGCGGGAGCTGGCCGGGGCGGAGGCCGCGCTGACGGCGGCCCGCGAGGCGGTCACGGCCGCGGAGCGCGAGCGCGCCGCCGTCGCCGCCCGGCGCGAGGCCCTCGCCCTGGGCCTGCGCCGCAAGGACGGCACCGGCGCGCTGCTCGCCGCGGGGGACGAGCTGACCGGGCTGCTCGGGCCCGCCGCCGGGCTGCTGTCGGTGACGCCCGGGTACGAGGTGCCGCTCGCGGCCGCCTTCGGCGCGGCCGCGGACGCCGTCGCCGTCGCCTCGCCGGCCGCGGCCGCCGAGGCCCTCCGGCTGCTGCGCAAGCAGGACGCGGGCCGGGCCGCACTGCTGCTGGCAGGTGGGCCCGAGGAGCCGGTTCCGGCCGCGCGCGCGTCCGGCTCGGGGACGGTTCGTACGGGCACGGGGACCGGGGCGCCGGCCGGCGGCACGCTCCCGTACCCGTACGCCGCCGACCTCGTCCGGGGCCCCGACGAGCTGATGGCCGCCGTACGCGGGCTGCTGCGCGGGATCGTCGTCGTCGGCACGCTGGAGGAGGCCGAGGACCTGGTGCGCGCGCGGCCCGGCCTGACGGCGGTCACCGCGGAGGGCGACCTGCTCGGGGCGCACTTCGCGCACGGCGGGTCCGCCGGCGCGCCCAGCCTCCTGGAGGTACGGGCGTCCGTCGACGAGGCCGCCGCCGAGCTGGCGGAACTCGCCGTGCGGTGCGCGGAGCTGACGGAGGCCCAGCACGCCGCGGCCGAGCGGCGCGCGGAACGCGCCGCTCTCGTCGAGGAGCTGGGGGAGCGGCGGCGCGCCGCCGACCGGGAGAAGTCCTCCGTCGCCCAGCAGCTGGGCCGGCTCGCCGGGCAGGCGCGCGCCGCCGCGGGCGAGGCCGAGCGCGCCCGGGCCGCCGCCGACCGCGCGCGGGAGGCCCTGGACCGCGCCCTGGAGGAGGCCGAGGAGCTGGCCGAACGGCTCGCGGTCGCCGAGGAGACGCCGGTGGAGGAGGAGCCCGACACCTCCGTGCGCGACCGGCTCGCCGCGGACGGCGCCAACGCGCGGCAGACCGAGATGGAGGCGCGGCTCCAGGCGCGCACGCACGAGGAGCGGGTGAAGGGGCTCGCCGGGCGGGCCGACTCCCTGGAGCGCGCCGCGCGTGCCGAGCGCGAGGCCCGGGCGCGGGCCGAGCGGCGCCGCGCCCGGCTGCGGCACGAGGCCGCGGTCGCCGGGGCCGTCGCCGCGGGCGCCCGGCAGCTCCTCGCCCACGTGGAGGTCTCGCTCGGGCGCGCGGACGAGGAGCGCACGGCGGCGGAGCGGGCGAAGGCCCACCGGGAGCGGGAACTGGCCGCCGCGCGCACCGAGGGACGCGACCTGAAGGCCGAACTCGACAAGCTCACGGATTCGGTTCACCGTGGCGAGGTACTGGGAGCCGAGAAGCGGCTGCGCATCGAGCAGCTGGAGACGAAGGCCCTGGAGGAACTCGGTGTCGAACCGGCGGGGCTCGTGGCCGAGTACGGCCCGGACCAGCCCGTGCCGCCCTCGCTCCCCGCCCAGGGCGAGGAACTGCCGGAGGACCCGGAGCATCCGCGCAACCGGCCCCGGCCGTTCGTCCGTACGGAGCAGGAGAAGCGGCTCAAGGCCGCCGAGCGGGCGTACCAGCAGCTCGGGAAGGTCAACCCGCTGGCCCTGGAGGAGTTCGCCGCGCTGGAGGAGCGCCACAAGTTCCTCAGCGAGCAGTTGGAGGACCTCAAGAAGACGCGCGCCGACCTGCTTCAAGTCGTGAAGGAGGTCGACGAGCGGGTGGAGCAGGTCTTCACCGAGGCCTACCGGGACACGGCCCGCGAGTTCGAGGGCGTGTTCGGCAGGCTCTTCCCGGGCGGTGAGGGACGGCTGGTCCTGACCGACCCCGACAACATGCTCACCACGGGCGTGGACGTCGAGGCCCGGCCGCCGGGGAAGAAGGTCAAGCGGCTGTCGCTGCTGTCCGGCGGCGAGCGCTCGCTGACGGCCGTGGCGCTGCTCGTGTCGATCTTCAAGGCGCGGCCCAGCCCGTTCTACGTGATGGACGAGGTCGAGGCGGCGCTCGACGACACCAACCTGCAGCGGCTGATCCGGATCATGCAGGAGCTGCAGGAGGCCTCGCAGCTGATCGTCATCACGCACCAGAAGCGCACGATGGAGATCGCCGACGCGCTCTACGGCGTCTCCATGCAGGGCGACGGCGTGTCGAAGGTCATCAGCCAGCGGCTCCGCTGACCCGACGCCGGGGACTTTGGGTGGCCGGTCGTTGACAGCGAGCGAGCGCATCTTCTTGTACGTTCAAGACTTGAACGCAAGTGCGACACGCCATTGCTGAAAACTCACAGCATTGAACTGTTGACTTCGAAACTTGAAGGCATAGTCTCTGCAACGTTGCTTTTACCTTCAGGTGGTGAGCGGCGTGAAGTTGTGCGCCACTGGAAGGGCCCGCCCTTACCCCCGGCAGTGACGCCGGTGGCCCGAGGAGTACACGTGACCAGCGCAGCGCACGCACCTCAGTCAGGTGCCCGGACGGCTCATCCCGAGCATCTCGGCCATGTCATCTTCATCGCGGCGGCGGCCGCGATGGGCGGCTTCCTCTTCGGCTACGACAGTTCCGTGATCAACGGCGCCGTCGAGGCCATCCGCGACCGGTACGACATCGGCTCCGCGGCCCTGGCCCAGGTCGTCGCCATCGCGCTGATCGGCTCCGCCATCGGCGCCGCCACCGCGGGCCGCATCGCCGACCGCATCGGCCGTATCCGCTGCATGCAGATCTCGGCCGTGCTCTTCACGGTCAGCGCCGTCGGCTCGGCCCTGCCCTTCGCCCTGTGGGACCTCGCCTTCTGGCGGATCGTCGGCGGCTTCGCCATCGGCATGGCCTCCGTGATCGGCCCCGCCTACATCGCCGAGGTCGCGCCCGCCGCGTACCGCGGCCGGCTCGGCTCCTTCCAGCAGGCCGCGATCGTCATCGGCATCGCGGTCTCCCAGCTGGTCAACTGGGGCATCCTCAACGCCGCCGACGGCGACCAGCGCGGCAAGCTGATGGGCCTGGAGGCCTGGCAGGTCATGCTGGGCGTCATGGTGATCCCGGCGATCCTGTACGGCCTGCTGTCCTTCGCGATCCCCGAGTCGCCGCGCTTCCTGATCTCCGTCGGCCGCAAGGAGCGCGCCCGCGAGGTGCTCGCCGAGGTCGAGGGCGACATCGACCTGGACGCCCGCGTCACCGAGATCGAGACGGCGATGCACCGCGAGCACAAGTCCAGCTTCAAGGACCTGATGGGCGGCACCTTCTTCTTCCGGCCGATCGTCTGGATCGGCATCGGCCTGTCGGTGTTCCAGCAGTTCGTCGGCATCAACGTCGCCTTCTACTACTCCTCGACGCTGTGGCAGTCGGTGGGCGTGGACCCGACCGACTCCTTCCTCTACTCCTTCACGACGTCGATCATCAACATCGTCGGCACCGTGATCGCGATGATCTTCGTGGACCGCATCGGCCGCAAGCCGCTGGCGATCATCGGCTCGGTCGGCATGGTGATCGGCCTCGCACTGGAGGCCTGGGCCTTCTCCTACGACCTGGTCGACGGCAAGCTGCCGGCCGCCCAGGGCTGGATCGCCCTGATCGCCGCCCACGTGTTCGTCCTCTTCTTCGCCCTGTCCTGGGGCGTGGTCGTCTGGGTCATGCTCGGCGAGATGTTCCCCAACCGGCTCCGCGCCGCCGCCCTGGGCGTGGCCGCCTCCGCGCAGTGGATCGCCAACTGGGCCATCACCGCGAGCTTCCCGTCGCTGGCCGACTGGAACCTCTCCGTGACCTACGTGATCTACACGGTCTTCGCCGCGCTCTCCATCCCCTTCGTGCTCAAGTTCGTCAAGGAGACGAAGGGCAAGGCGCTGGAGGAGATGGGCTAGCCCGCGGGCTCCCCGCACTCGGGGAGAAGGGCCAAGTCCCCGCTGCCCCTCTCCTCGTACCTTGCCGCCGCCCCGGCCGGACTCCGTTCCGGCCGGGGCGGCGGCGTCCCGCGGGGCGGCGGTGTCCTGCGCGCCGGGAGCGGGGAGCGGGCTCGGACGGAATCCCGGGCCGCCCGGCCCACGGCGTCCGCCCGAAGTCGGCGCCCGCCCCAGCCGGTGCCCGTTCCGCAGCGGCGTCGGCCACGGACCGGTGCCTCAGAGCACCCGGACCAGTTCGTCCAGCATGCGGCCGGCGGCGCCCGCGGCCAGGGAGAGGTGCCCCTCGCCGTCCTCCAGGTGGGCCACGGCCCCCGGGACGTTCGCGGCGAGCCGGCGTCCGTGGGCGAACGGCACCATCAGGTCCTCGGTGCCCCGCCAGACGAAGGCGGACACCGTGACCTCCTCCGGCGAGAACCCCCAGGGCCTGGTGAACGCGAGGTCGTCGTCGACCCAGCCGTCCACGCCGAGCCGCAGCCCCTCCGCGAAGTTCGCCGCCAGGTCCTCGCCGAGCTCCTCCGTCAGGACCGCCCGGTCGACCGGGGGCAGCAGGCTCTCCAGACCGGCCGGCAGCCCTGCCGCACCGGTGTCGCGCAGCCCGGCCGCCTCCTTCTCCAGGTGCGGGCGCAGCGCCGCCTCGCCCCGCGCGGCCAGCCCGAACTCCTCGACGTTCCCCTCTCCCATCCCGGACAGGAAGTCCAGATCCGGCAGGCCGTACGGCGCGACACCGGCGATGACCAGGACCCCGGCCACCCGGCCGGCCAGCCGTGCCGCGGTGGCCAGGGCGTGCGGCCCGCCGCCGGACCAGCCGCCGACCAGGCAGCGCGCAGCGCCGAGGTGGTCGAGCACGTCCCGTACGTCGGTCGCCACGTCCACGACGGCGCGCCCCGGCGCGCGGGTGGACGTGCCGTACCCGGCACGCGAGAAGGTCACGAACCTCAGCCCCCGCTCATGGGCGGCCCGCTCGATGGGGCGGAACGGTGGCACACCGCCGGGGGTGCCGTGCTGGAAGACCAGCGGAATCCCGTCCTCGGGGCCGGTCACGGCCAGGTCGAGCCGCCGGCCGTCACGCGTCGGAATCATCGCCATGGCAGGGGATTGTGCACGAGCCGGCCACGGCGGTGGGAGTGCCGGCCCGGCCCCGCCGGCCCCCGCGCGGACGGCACGGTCCCGAAGGGGGCGACGCGCTCCGACGGCACGGCTTCGAGGGGGTCGAACGCGTCCCGGCGGCGGCGCCGCATCGGCCTTTCATCCGCCGTCGGGAGGCGGCGGGGCCGTCTCAGGTGCCCGGCCGCGCCGGCGGCTCCCCGCCCCGGGCCGTCCGCCCCCGCGCAACGGCGACCGCCGGCTTGGGCAGGACCGTGTACAGGAGGAACGAGATCACGATCGTGGCCACCCAGCCCAGGCCGTACTCGCCCACGGGGTTGCCCGTGGCCAGCGGGCCGGTGAACCACTCCGAGGCGGTGAACAGCAGGCCCGAGCCGAGGCCGAGCGCCCAGGCGGCCACCGCGGCCGGGCCGAATCCGCCCCGGTACCAGTAGGCGCTGGTGCGCGTGGTGTCGAGCAGGGCCGCCGCGTCGTACTCCCTCCGGCGCAGCATGTCCGCGCCGAAGACGCCCGCCCAGGCGGAGAAGGCCACCGCGAGCAGCGACAGGAAGGCGATGAAGGAGCCCATGAAGCTCGTCGCGGCCAGCATCAGGACGCCACCGAGGACGAGGGAGATCACCGCGTTGACCGACACCGCCCAGTGGCGGGGCACCTTGAAGCCCAGCGTCTGCGCGGTGAAGCCGGCCGAGTACATCGACATCGCGTTGATCAGCAGCATGCCGACCAGGGCGATCAGCAGGTAGGGCACCGCGATCCACAGCGGCAGGATCTCGCCGAGGAACGACACCGGGTCGGCCGCCGAGGCCAGGTCCGGCGTGCCGACCGCCATGACCGCGCCCATCAGCACCATCGGCAGGACGACGACGCCGGCGCCGCCGACCGAGTGCCCGACGACCGCCCGGGAGGACGCCGCGCGCGGCAGGTAGCGCGTGAAGTCGGGGGCGGAGGGCACCCAGCTGATGCCGCCCGCGGCGACCAGCCCGATGCCCGTGACCATCATCGGCAGGGAGCCGGCGGGCCGGTCGAGGACCGCGCCCCAGTCGGTGCTCACCAGCAGGTGCACGAGGACCAGCACGGAGAAGACGGCGAACAGGTACGTCGCGTACTTGTTGCACCGCTGCACGGCGTTGATGCCGAGTCCCGAGATCGCGAAGGTGGCGGCCACGAACAGCAGCAGCGTGACGACGACCAGCGGCGTGCTGCCGGAGACGCCGAAGAGGATGTCGAGCACGGTGAGCACGGCGTACGCGCCGGTCACTGCGTTGATCGTCTCCCAGCCCCAGCGGGCGATCCAGATCAGCGCCCCGGGCAGCAGGTTGCCGCGCTGCCCGAAGACCGCGCGGGACAGGGCCATGCCGGGCGCACCGCCCCGCTTGCCCGCGATGCCGACCAGCCCGACCAGGCCGAACGACACGGCGGGTGCGACGGCGGCCACGACCAGGGCCTGCCAGAGGTTCAGCCGGTAGGTGACGACCAGGCTCGCTCCCATGGTCAGCAGCAGGACGCTGATGTTGGCGGCGACCCAGGTGGGGAAGAGGCCGCGGGTGGAGGCGGTGCGCTCCGCCTCCGGCACGGGTTCCAGGCCGTGCGTCTCCAGGGTGCTCTCGGAGGCGCCGGGCGCGGGCGCGGTGGTACTCACGGAGGGGGCTCCAGGGATGTGGGGGAGTAAACATCGTACGTTGGTCCGAGTAGACCCCTCGCGTCGCATATGTCCTTCGGAGGACGTCACAAGCGGGGTCGCCGCAGGCCCATGGCCGATACTGGGTGAGTTATGGAAATCGTCATCCTTGCTGTAGTCATCGCCGTGGTCGTGTTCGGCGCGCTCGGCGGGCTCGTGGTCGGCAGCCGCCGCAAGAAGCGGCTGCCCCCGCAGGCTCCCCCCGCGACGCCGGACATCACCGCCCCTCCGGCCGAGCCGCACGTCGGCGACGAGGCCGAGACGCCGCGCGACGAAGCGCGCCGCACGATCGAGGAGGTGGACCTCCCGCTCGTCGAGACCGAGCCGTCGGCACCGGTCGTCGAGGAGTTCGTCCGCGCCCCCGAGATCGAGGTCCCCGAGCCCACCGCGGGCCGTCTCGTACGGCTGCGCGCCCGGCTCTCCCGCTCGCAGAACGCGCTCGGCAAGGGGCTGCTCACGCTCCTGTCGCGCGAGCACCTCGACGAGGACACCTGGGAGGAGGTCGAGGACACGCTGCTCACCGCCGACGTCGGCGTCCAGCCCACGCAGGAGCTGGTCGAGCGGCTGCGCGAGCGCGTGAAGGTGCTCGGCACCCGCACCCCCGGTGAACTGCGCGGCCTGCTGCGCGAAGAGCTGCTGACGCTGCTGGTCCCGGACTTCGACCGCACCGTCAACACCGAGTCCGGCCTGGACACCCCGGGCATCGTGATGGTCGTCGGGGTCAACGGCACCGGCAAGACCACCACCACCGGCAAGCTGGCCCGCGTCCTGGTGGCCGACGGCAAGAACGTGGTGCTCGGCGCCGCCGACACCTTCCGCGCCGCCGCCGCCGACCAGCTGCAGACCTGGGGCGAGCGCGTCGGCGCCCGCACCGTGCGCGGCCCCGAGGGCGGCGACCCCGCCTCCATCGCCTTCGACGCGGTCAAGGAGGGCATCCAGGAGGGCGCCGACGTCGTCCTCATCGACACCGCGGGCCGCCTGCACACCAAGACCGGCCTCATGGACGAGCTCGGCAAGGTCAAGCGGGTCGTGGAGAAGCACGCGCCGCTGGACGAGGTGCTGCTCGTCCTGGACGCCACCACCGGCCAGAACGGCCTGGTGCAGGCCCGGGTGTTCGCCGAGGTGGTCGACATCACCGGCATCGTGCTGACCAAGCTCGACGGCACGGCCAAGGGCGGCATCGTCATCGCCGTCCAGCGCGAGCTGGGCGTGCCGGTCAAGCTGGTCGGCCTGGGCGAGGGCGCCGACGACCTGGCGCCGTTCGACCCCGAGGCGTTCGTGGACGCGCTGCTCGGCGACTGAGCGGGCGGACCCCGGACCACGTACGCGGCACGAGGACACCACACGGACGGATACGACCCGGACAGACGGACACGACGGGGAAGAGCCCCACACCGCGATGCGGACGGTGTGGGGCTCTTCCGTGCGCGGCGCGCGGCCGTGCGGGACGCGCGCGCAGTGGGTGCGGGCGACCGGGGAGCGCCGCCCGCACCCGTGCGCACGGACGCTGGTACTCCAGCCCGGGTTCGTGATCTGGCGACGGGCCCGGCTGGACACGGAACGGCCGACGCTTGATCAGCGGGGGTCGCGTGGATTCCGGAAGATCATGCAGCGGCGGCAGGCCATAGCGCAGTGACCTCCTCGGCGGAGCTCTCAGCAGGCGAACCTTCCAGGCCGGGTTGTCAGGAGCGGCGTCGACGCAGTCCGCCCAAAGACGGGTGCCTCAGGCTCGGGGTCTCTCTCGTTGAGTGCGTCGTACTTGCGCACTTCATTGCGCATATGGGGGCTCCACTTGGCGAAGAGCGCCATGACCTCCGGTGCGGCGAGGTGGCGATCGAGCGCCTCCTGGGACGCCCATTGCTCGAGTACCGTGACCGTTCCGGCCGCTGCGTCTTCCACGCAGAACGAGATCAGTACGTTGCCCGGGTTCGCCGCGGCGATCGGGTACGTCGCCTGCGCCTCGGCGACGAACGTCTCGACGTCCCTGGCGGGGACGAAGACCCGGCCGGCGACGATGAGGACCGTCCGGGCAGACGGGTGCGTGTCTGCGGCGGTGGCGGCCTTGTCCTGTGGTGAATCCATTGTTCCTTCTCATCCTTTGTCCTGGTGCAGAGCCGGACCGACCCTGCATGTGCACGGTGAACCCTGACGTCGGCGTCAGGGGCGAGAGAGAGCGGGGCGACAAGTTCGGTCACTACCTCGATCAGGCGCGGTCCTGTCGGACCCTGGTGAGGCGTGAGGCCGGCCGTGCTTCATGGAAGCGTGAGGCCCGGTCGGGCGAGCTGTTCCGCCCCGCCTGCCGGCTCCGGTCAGGCGGTGTACTGGTAGGCCGAGCAGGTGAGGTAGCCCGCGTCGCCGCCCTGGTAGTACGTGGTCTCGTCGGCGGGCGCGATCGGCAGGCCGGTGCGCAGCCGTTCGATCAGGTCGGGGTCGGCGATGAAGGCGCGGCCGAAGCTGATCAGGTCCGCGCCCAGGCCGAGCCAGTGGTCGGCGGCGGCCCGGTCGGCCTGCTTCGGGCCCATCGGGAGG
>NZ_BMVU01000013.1 GCF_014650875.1 Streptomyces minutiscleroticus | reverse complement strand
CCGCTGTTTCCGGAGACCGAGGGTCTCCGGAAACAGCGGCGCCGTGCGTCCGGGGGCGGAGGGGACGGACGGCCCTCCGGTTTGCGGGACGACCAGGGTATCTCCGCCGGCTGTCCCGCCCCGCACGGCGGCCGGGCTCCGTGCGCGCCCCCGCCTCCTCCGTCCATTGGCATAGACCTGCCAGGAACGGGCCGCTACCATCTGCCTCGAACTCCCCATGAGAGCGCTCTCACAGTTCAGCTGTTCCACCCCCACCTCGCTGGAACAACGAAGGGCTACTGCCTTGAGACGCACTACAGTCGTACGCACGGGTCTGGCCGCCTTCCTCATGCTCGGCACCTGGGCGACCGCGGGCGCGCTGCCCGCCGCTGCCGCCCCCGACCCCTCCCCCGCCGCCGCCGGGGCGCCCGCCTCCGCCGGGCTGCTCGCGGCCATGCAGCGGGACTTCGGACTCACCGAGGCGCAGGCCGAGCAGCGCCTCGCCACCGAGAAGAAGGCCACCGCCGTCGAGCCGGAGGCGCGGAAGGCCGCGGGCGCCGCCTTCGGCGGCTCCTGGCTCGACGCGAAGACCGGGAAGCTCACCGTCGCCGTCACCGACGGGTCCGCCGCGGCCGCCGAGGCGGTACGGGCGACCGGCGCGGCCGTCCGCACCGTCGAGCACAGCGCGAAGGAGCTGGACGCGGTCAAGGCGCGCATCGACAAGCTGTCCGCGCCCGCGGGCGTCGGCAGCTGGCACGTCGACCCGCGGGCGAACACGGTCGTGGTGAACGTGGTCGAGGGGCAGCGTTCCGACAACGATGTCCAGGCGTTCGTCTCCCGCGCCCGCGCGGCGGGCCCCGTCACCGTCGAGGAGACCCCCGAGGCGCCGCGCACCTTCGCCGCGGGCACCGTCGGCGGCGACCCGTACTACACCGGCAACGTCCGCTGCTCCATAGGCTTCTCGGTGCACGGCGGCTTCGTCACCGCCGGGCACTGCGGAGGGGCCGGCCAGGGCGTCAGCGGCTGGGACCGGTCCTACATCGGCAACTTCCAGGGCTCGTCGTTCCCGGAGAACGACTACGCCTGGGTCAACGTCGGCAGCGGCTGGTGGACGGTGCCGGTCGTGCTCGGCTGGGGCACCGTCTCCGACCAGCTCGTCCGCGGCTCCAACGAGGCCCCGATCGGCGCCTCGATCTGCCGTTCCGGCTCCACCACGCACTGGCACTGCGGCACGGTGCTCGCCAAGAACGAGACCGTCAACTACAGCCAGGGCGCGGTCCGTCAGATGACCAAGACCAGCGTCTGCGCCGAACCCGGCGACTCCGGCGGCTCGTTCATCAGCGGCGACCAGGCCCAGGGCGTCACCTCCGGCGGCTGGGGCAACTGCTCCACCGGCGGCGAGACCTGGCACCAGCCGATCAACGAGATCCTGAACCGCTACGGGCTGACGCTGCACACGGCCTGACACGGTACGGGGTGTGCTCCGCCGCCCGTGGGCGGCGGAGCACACCCCGGGCGTCCGCTTGGACCGCGGCAGTTCCTACGGCTCGATCAGGCCCACCCGGATCGCGTACCGGGTCAGCTCCAGGCGGTCGCGCAGGCCCAGTTTCTGGAGGATGTTGGCGCGGTGGCGCTCGACCGTCTTCGGGCTGATCGTGAGGAGGTCGGCGATCTCCTTGGAGGTGTGGCCCTCGGCGACGAGCTTGAGGACCTCCTCCTCCCGCTCGGTGACGACCCGGCCCGGCAGCGGGCCGCCGCGCTCGACGCGGTCGAGGTAGCCGCGGATGAGGGCGGTCTCGGCGCCGGGGTAGATGAAGGGCTCGCCGCGCAGGGCGGCCCGGCACGCCTCCACCAGGTCGCGGTCCGCGACGGACTTCAGCACGTAGCCGCCCGCCCCTGCCTTGAGTGCCTCGAAGAAGTACTGCTCGTTGTCGTACATCGTCAGGATGAGCAGCGGCAGGTCCGGCAGCAGGCGGGACAGCTCGCGGGCGGCCTGCAGGCCGGTCGTCCGGGGCATGGCGATGTCGAGCACGGCCAGGTCGATGCCGCCCCGGCGCGCCCGTGCCACGGCCTCGGCGCCGTCGCCCGCCTCGGCGACCACGGTGAGGTCGGGTTCGCTGTCCAGGATGAGCCGGACCCCCTGGCGGACGAGGGCGTGGTCGTCGGCCAGGAGCACGCGCGCCGGGTCCGGTCGGTTCATGGTCGGCTTTCCTCCGTCGCGGTCGCGGGTACGTGCAGTCGGATCTCGGTGCCGCCGCCGGGGGCCGCGCCGACGAGCAGGCGGGCCCCGACCAGCAGGGCCCGTTCGCGCATGCCCCGGATGCCGGCCCCCTCGGCGGCCCGGCCGAGGCCCCGGCCGTCGTCTTGGACGACGAGTTCCACTCCCCCGTCCGGGCCCCCGCGCAGTTCCAGCCGCACCTCGGCCGCGCCCGAGTGGCGGGCCGTGTTGGTCAGGGCCTCCTGCGCGACCCGGTAGAGGACGAGTTCCGCGGCCTCGCCGAGCGCGGGCAGGCCGGGGCCGATGTGGTGGTGCACGGTGAGGGGCGGCAGGGTGAACTCGGCGGCCAGGGCGCGCAGGGCGCTGTGCAGGCCGAGCTCCTCCAGGACGCCGGGGCGCAGCCGGCGGGCGATGCGGCGGATCTCGTCCAGGCTGGCCCGGGTGGTCTCCTGCGCCTGGCGCAGGTCGTCGCGCAGGGGCGCGGGCGCCCGGTCGGCGGCGTGCTTGAGCTGGAGCAGGACGGCCGTCAGGGTCTGGCCGATCTCGTCGTGGAGCTCCTGGGCGATCCGGCTGCGCTCGGCCTCCTGGGCGGACAGGGCACGGGCGCTGCTTGCGGCCCGCTCGGCCTCCAGGCGGTCGAGCATGGTGTTGAAGGCGACGGTCAGCTCGGCCACGGCGCCCGGCCCGGCCGGGTCGGGGCGGCTGCCGGGGCGCAGCAGGTCGGCCGAGGACATCGCGCGGGTGAGGCGCTGCAGCGGCGCGAGCCCGATGCGCAGCAGCACGGCGTCGGCCGCGAGCATCGCGGCCAGTCCCCCGCACAGCACCAGGGCCTCCCCGTGCAGGATCGGCGTCGACACGGTCACGGGGCCCAGGAGCAGCAGGACGGCGACGGTCAGCACGGCCGCGTTGAGCAGGAAGATGCGCCAGTACAGTGACACGCACGCCCCTTCCTCCGCGACTTCCGCCTCCGCTGCCGTCACGGCCGTCCATCGGGGTTGCACGTGCTCTGACCTGCGGCGGGACCTGGGTCCCCCCGCCATCCTGACGCGTGCCGGCGGCCCTGTCCATCCGTGCCGACACCCATGTCCGGGGGCGCCCGGCGGATGACAACATGTGTGGGCCTGCGGTGATCGTCCCACTCGTGCGACGGCCGCCGCGGACCACGTACGCACGCAGGGCACAGGGAAGGGGACAGGCCGTGCCTGCTCCACGGATGAGAATGACACCGCTGCCGGGCATCGGTGTCCAGTACGACCTCACGACGCGCGAGCACCGGCACCTGTCGGTGATCGCGCACCGGGACGGCACCCGGTCGGTGAACGTGTACCGGGGCGACGACCCCGACGACTGCGCCCACTCGCTGCACCTGACCGGGCAGGAGACGGCGTCGCTGATCGACGCCCTGATGCCCTCGCACCACAGCCCGAGCGTGCTGCACACCACCGACCTGGGTCTGGTGGCCGAGCGCATAGCGCTGTCCGCCCAGTCGGTGTGGAACGGGCGCGTCCTGGGCGACATGCGCATGCGCACGGAGACCGGCGCCTCCGTGGTCGCCGTGCTGCGCCGCGCCGACGCCATCCCGTCGCCCGCCCCGGACTTCCGGCTGGCCGGCGGGGACACCCTGATCGTCATCGGCACCCGCGAGGGCGTGGACGCCGCGGCGGCCATCATCGGGCAGGAGTGACGGGTGCATTCCTCTGCCGTCTTCCTGATCGAGTTCGGGGCGATCATCCTCGGCCTCGGCCTGCTGGGCCGGCTGGCGGGCCGCTTCCAGTTCTCGCCCATCCCGCTGTACCTGCTGGCCGGACTCGCCTTCGGCGAGGGCGGGCTGCTGCCGCTCGGCGCGAGCGAGGAGTTCGTCGCGATCGGCGCCGAGATCGGCGTCGTGCTCCTGCTGCTGATGCTGGGCCTGGAGTACACCGCCACGGACCTGGTCTCCAACCTCAAGACGCAGTACCCGGCCGGCGCGGTGGACTTCGCCTTCAACGCGCTGCCCGGCGCGGCGGCCGCACTGCTGCTCGGCTGGGGGCCGGTGGCGGCGGTGGTGCTCGCCGGCGTCACCTGGATCTCGTCCTCGGGTGTGATCGCCAAGGTCCTGGGCGACCTCGGCCGGCTCGGCAACCGCGAGACGCCGGTCATCCTCAGCATCCTGGTCCTCGAGGACCTGGCCATGGCGGTCTACCTGCCGATCATCACCGCCCTGCTGGCGGGCGTCGGCCTGGCCGCCGGCAGCGTGACCCTGGCGATCGCGCTGGGCGTGGCCGGGCTCGTGCTCTTCACGGCCGTGCGGTACGGGCGGCTCATCTCCCGCTTCGTCTCCACCGACGACGCGGAGAAGCTGCTGCTGGTCGTCCTCGGCCTGACCCTGCTGGTGGCGGGGCTCGCCCAGCAGCTCCAGGTGTCGGCGGCGGTCGGCGCGTTCCTGGTCGGCATCGCGCTGTCCGGCGAGGTCGCCGAGGGCGCGCACACGCTGCTGAGCCCGTTGCGGGACCTGTTCGCCGCGGTGTTCTTCGTCTTCTTCGGTCTGCACACCGACCCGGCGAGCATCCCGCCGGTGCTGCTCCCCGCGCTCGCGCTGGCCGTGGTCACCGCGCTCACCAAGATCGCCACCGGGTACTGGGCCGCGCGGCGCGCCCACGTCGGCGTGAAGGGGCGCTGGCGGGCCGGCGGAACGCTGGTGGCGCGCGGCGAGTTCTCCATCGTCATCGCCGGTCTCGCCGTGTCGGCGGGCATCGAGCCGCAGCTGGGGCCGTTCGCCACGGCGTACGTGCTGCTGCTGGTCGTGATGGGTCCGCTCACCGCGCGCTACACCGAGCCGGTGGCCCGGTGGTTCCTCTCCCGCCGCGACAGCGGCAAGCCGCCGGCCGCGGACCGCGCGGCCGAGGAGGCGGCGCCGGTCGGCGGGGCGCGCGAGTAGTCCCGTCCGGCGTGTGTGTCGGGGGGAGGGCCGAAACCCTCCCTCCGACACACACGCCCGCCCCGCTCCGGCCTCCGCCCGGACCGACCCGGCTCAGCGCCCCCGGCCTCCGCCCGGACCGACCCGGCTCCGCCCCCGGCCTCCGCCCGGATCGGCCGGGTCGGTCCGGGACGGGTGGCGTCGTCCGGTGCGGCGCCGGGCGGGTGGACCTGCCGGCGCCCTCCGCGCCGCCCGCCCCGGCGCCCGCCGCGCGGCGTCAGTCCGCGGCGAACGGTTCGTCGCTCCAGCGGAACCGGGCGCGGTCCCCCTCGACGTGCAGCAGGAACTCCGGGACCGGGCCGGCCGGCGAGGACAGGGAGACGGTTCGGCGGATCTCTTCGTGCACCTGCTCCCACTCGTCCCAGCGGGCGTCGTCGTCCAGCTCGGTCAGCTCGATGTCCCGCGCGAACAGGGGCGCGACCGCGGCGAACCCCGGGCCGGCGGTGAACCGCCCCGCCAGCCACGGGAAGTCGCCCCCGTCGATCGCGATCTCACCGACCGGCACGTCCCCGCTCCGCACGCACCACACCTCGCCCATGCGCCCCATACCGTGCTCCGCCGCCCTTCCGTCCGCCGTGGACGACGCGGAGCCCCGCCGCACCGCCGGGCACGCCCTTCCACGCGCCACCGACAGCCGGGCGGGTCCGCGGCCGCGGGCGCCGCGCCGGCCGCGGTGCTCCGTGCCGGGCCCACACGCCCGCCGGGTGCCGTCCCGTATCGCTCGCAATAGTCCACACACGGCTCGTCATCGTCCACAGAAAGCGCTTTAGCCTCGCAGGCATGCCGGCCGCGCGGCACCGGTGCTGCATCCCCACAGCAGTTCCCCGAGCACTTCTCCCACACCCCACGGACGGAGACTCCCATGCGCAGGACGAGCGCACGGTTCACCCTGACCGGAGCCGCGGCGGCGACCGCCGCCGTCATGGCGATCGCCGGGGCCACCACGGCCAGCGGCGCCCCCGCTCCCGCCGACCCGGGTGCGGCGGCCGCGGCGGCCGCCGCACCGATCGGCTTCGGCGCCGGTACGACCGGCGGCGCCGGCGGCACCACGGTCACCGTGACCAACGCCTCCGCCTTCAAGACGGCGGTGCAGAGCGGCTCCGCGCAGATCGTGCGCGTCAACGGCACGATCGCGCTGACCGAGATGACCAAGGTCGCGTCCAACAAGACCATCGTCGGCGTCGGCACCGCCGGAAAGATCACCGGCAGCGGCCTCAACGTCGCCAACGCGACCAACGTGATCATCCAGAACCTGACGTTCACCGGGTCCAACGACGACGCGATCAACGTCCAGTACTCCACCAGGGTCTGGATCGACCACAACGACATCTCCGGCGCGAAGGACGGCGCCGTCGACATCAAGCGCGCCTCCACCAACATCACCGTGTCCTGGAACCGCACCCACGACCAGGACAAGAACATGCTGCTCGGGCACTCCGACGACAACGCGTCCGAGGACACGGGCAAGCTGAAGGTGACGTACGACCACAACTGGTTCGACGGCACCAACCAGCGCAACCCGCGCGTCCGCTTCGGCAACCCCGTGCACGTGCTGAACAACTACTTCAGCGACATCGGCTCCTACGGCGTCGCCTCCACCGAGAACGCCGGCGTCCTCGTCGAGGGCAACTACTTCGAGAACACCGACGACCCGTACCACCTCGGGGAGGGCGACTCCGACGAGGGCTCGCTCGTGGCGAGGAACAACTACTTCGCCAACTCCGGAAGCGGCCGGACCGGCGGCAGTGTGGCCTCCATCCCGTACGGCTACACCGCCCAGTCGGCGTCGAGCGTCAAGGCGTCGGTGACCGCGGGCGCGGGCGTCGGCAAGATCTGACCGGCCCCACGCGCGACGTGTCCCGCCGGGGCGGGACCGGTGACGCCACTTCCGTCACCGGTCTTGCCCCGGCCCACCCTCTCGTCTAGGTTCCCCCACCGGCCACGCCGCCGCAGGAGTCGGCGACAGCACCGCGGCCGCTGGACGAGCGAGGCGGCGCCCATGGCGACAGACGCGCCCGCCGGGACGGGCGGGCAGCAGTACGGGCCGGCACGGCCGCTCACCGTCGGCCTGCTCACCGCGAACATCCACCTCGGCGTCGGCGCGACCCTGTGGTCCGGCGCCTGCGCGGCCGCCGAACGCAACGACGTCAGCCTCGTCTGCTTCCCCGGCGGCCCCCTGCGCCACGGCGACGTGCCACGCAGCGCCCTGTACGACCTGGTCGGCCCCGCCCGCCTGGACGGCGTGGTGTGCTGGAGCTCGACCCTGGGCCTGCCCGCCTCGGGCGCCCGCGCGCAGCGCCTGCTGCGCCAGCTCGCCCACCTGCCCGTGGTCAGCCTCAACCAGCCGCTCGGCGAGCAGGGCGACACCCTCTCCGTGGACTCGTACGCGGGCATGCGCGAGGCCGTCGGCCACCTCGTCGTCACGCACGGCCGGCGCCGCCCGGCCTGCATCCGCGGGCCGCTGGCCAACCCCGTGTCGCACGCCCGCTACCGCGCCTACGCCGACGCGCTCGCGCACCACCGGGTGCCGCACGAGCACGGCCTGGTGTGCGCCGCGGTCGACTTCACCGCCGGGGCGGGCGCCTCCGCGATGCGGGTGCTGGTCGAGGCGCGCGGGCTGACGCCGGGCGTCGACTTCGACGCGGTGGTCGCGTGCAGCGACGTCCTGGCGGCCGACGCGCTGCGCTTCCTCACCGGCCGCGGGGTCCGCGTCCCGGAGGACGTGGCCGTCGTCGGCTTCAACGACTCCCCCGAGGCGCGCCTGTGCGACCCTCCGCTCACCTCCGTCGCGCTGCCCTTCTCCGAACTGGGCGCGCTCGCCGTGGACACCCTGGTGGCCCGGTTGCGCGGCACCCGGCCGCCGGACCGCACGGCGGTTCCGGGCGCCCTGGTGGTCCGCCGTTCCTGCGGCTGCCCCTCGCCGCTGGTCTTCCACGGCCCGGCGCCGGGCGGGACGCGGCGGCCGGACGCGCGGACCGGCACCGGTCGCACGGAGGGGACGCGGGACGACGGCTGGGGCGAGGTGTGCGCGGCGCTCCCCGGCTCGGGCCCGGAGCTGGCCGCGGCCTTCCGGGCCGACATGGCACGGACGGCGGACACGGCCGGTACGACGGCGGACGTGTCCGGTACGGCCGGCGCCGCGGACGCGGCGGGTACGGAGAGCGCGGCGGACATCTTGGACACGGCGCATCCGGCGGGCGGCGCGGAGCCCGGCGCGGGCCGCGCGGAGGGACCGGACGCCGGTCCGCCGACCGGGGCGTTCCTGCCGCTCGTGGAGCGCCTGCTGAGCGCCCGGGCCGGCACGCTCGCGGAGGCGGCGCGGTGGCAGGAGGCCCTGGCCTCCGCCCGCGCGCAGGTGGTCGCCGCGCAGCCCGCCGCCCGCCGCGGGCACGCGGAACTCCTCCTCGGCCAGGCCCGGTTGATGGTCGCCGAGAAGGCCCGGCGGCTCGTCGAGTACGAACGCTGGGCGCAGGGCCGGCAGGCGCAGCGGCTGCGCGACCTCGGCACCGCGCTGACCACCGTGGTGGATCTGGAGGGACTGGGCGACGTCCTGGAACGGCACACCTCGGCGGCCGGGATGCCGGGCTGCCGGCTGGTGCTGCACGAGGACGCGTGGGCGCGCGCGGAGACGGCGGGCGCGGCAGGCGCGACGGGCACCACGACGGGCGTGGAGACGGCGGGGGCCGCCGTACGGGGCATGGC
Source organism: Streptomyces minutiscleroticus (assembly GCF_014650875.1). Taxonomy (GTDB): domain Bacteria; phylum Actinomycetota; class Actinomycetes; order Streptomycetales; family Streptomycetaceae; genus Streptomyces; species Streptomyces minutiscleroticus. The sequence continues at coordinate 153,531 of NZ_BMVU01000013.1, read as the reverse complement.
GCGGCCCCTGCTCACCCGGGACGAGCGGAGGGGCGGCGGGCGCCCCGGCCCTCCGGCCGGCCAGGCGTCCCCGGACGGCTCCACGTCCTCGACCGACTCCATGTCCCCGGACAGATCCACGTCCTCGACCGGCCCCACGTCCCCGGACGGCTCCACGTCCTCGACCGGCTCCGCATCTCCGAAGGGCTCCGCTTCCCCCACCGGCTCCGCGTTCCCGGTCGGCGCCAAGCTCCCGATGGACTCAGCGTTCCCGATCGACTCAGCGTTCCCGACCGGCCCGCCGCCCCCCGTCGGCCCCGGGTCTCCGGTGGGCCCCTCGTCCCCGGTGGGCCCCGCCTTCCCGGCCGCCCTGCTGCTGCCGGACGCGCTGATGCCGCGCGGGGGCCGGTTCGCGCTGGTCCTGGAGCCCCTGCACATCGGCGAGGAGCACCTGGGGTTCGCCGTCTTCGACGCCACGTCGGCGCGGGGCGCGCAGCGGGACGGGGCGTTGTACCGCGCGCTCGGCGACCAGATCAGCGCCGCCCTCAAGGCGCTCGGCCTCTTCGACGAGGTGCGCCGGGCCCGGGACGCCGCCGAGCAGGCCAGCCGCTTCAAGACCCGGCTGCTGGCCAGCGTCACCGACGAACTGCGCCCTCCGGTCGAGGCGTTGCTGCGCCACGCGGAGGGCGGCGATCCGGCCGACGCGCTCGCCGTGGTGCGCCGGGACGCCGGCCGGCTGCTGCACCTGATCGACAACCTGCTGGACCTGTCCCGCTCCGAGGCGGACGACCTGGTCCCGGCGCGGCGGCTGCTCGACCCGCTGCCCGCCCTCGCGGCGGCCTTCCGCACGGCCGCCGCCGCGCGCCGCGCCGCGGACGGCTGGTCGCTCGACCTGCCCGCACGGCTCCCGGCCCTGTCGGCGGACGAGACGCGGCTGCGGCAGATCGTCGGCAATCTGCTCGCCGCCGCGGCGGCCGGGTCGCCGGACGGCGGCCGGGTGGCCCTCGCGGCCCGGCTGCGGCCGGCGTCCGTACGCGTCACCGTCACCGCGCGGGACGACGGCCCGCCGCCGCGTCCCGGCGCCGGGGAGCGACGGCCGGCGGGGACGGAGATCGGGGTGGCCGCCGCCCACCGGCTGGCGATGCTGCACGGCGGCTCCCTGATCGCCGACCACGGGCCGCGCGGGGTGCGCTTTCTCCTGGACCTGCCGCTGCCCTCGCCCGGCGGCCCGGCCCGCCCCGCCGCGCAGCAGCACGGCACGCTGCTGGTCGTGTCGGCGCGGGACGAACCGCCCGCCGACGTACGGGACTTCGCCGAGCGGCACGGGCTGCGGCCGCACCGGCTCGGCGCGGCCGACGACGTGGCCGCGGCCGTGGAGCGGCACCCGCCCGCCGCCGTCGTCTGGGACGCCCGTGCGGCGCGGCCCGAGGAGTGGCCGGCCGTCCAGCGCCTGCACGACCGTCCGGAGTTGCGGCACACCCCGTTCCTGCTGTTCGGCGCGGCGGGCCCCGACCTGGCCGGTACGCTGCGGGCGCTGCGCCCGGGCGGACTCGCCGCACCCGTCGTCGCGGTCGCCGCCTCGGAACGGTCGCGGGAGTCCCTGCGGCGGCTGGTCGAGGCGGCGCTGCCCGGCCATCCGTCGCGGGTGGCCGCCGACGGCACGACCGCCCTCGCCCTCGTCGCGGAGGAGGCACCCCGTCTGATCGTGCTGGAGCGGTCGCTGCCCGACATGCACGCCCTGGACGTCGTGGACCGCGTGCACGACGGGACGGGCCGTGCGCTGTGCCCGGTCGTGGTCACCAGCCACCACGGCTTCACCGCGGCCGACGCCCGGCGCGCCAGGCCGCACCCGTCGCTGCTCCTGCTGGACCTCGACGTGTTCACGCCCGAGGAGGCCGCGGCGCTGGTGGTGCGGCTGGCGGAGGACGCCCGGACGGTGTCCTCGCGCGCGAGGGCACCGGTGCACGACGCCCTGGTCTTCCTCCACGAGCACTACCGCAGGCAGATCTCCCGCTGGCAGGTCGCGCAGGCCGCCGGGGTCAGCGCGGACCACCTGGGCAAGCTGTTCCACCGGCAGTTCGGGCTGACGGTGTGGGAGTACCTGACGCGGCTGCGCATCCGGCGCGCCGCCGAGCGCCTGCGGGCCGGCGGCGACAGCATCCAGAGCGTGGCCCGCTCGGTGGGCTTCCGCGACCGGGCGTACTTCAGCCGGGTGTTCCGCAGGGTCACCGGCGTCGCCCCGCACGCCTACCGCGAGGAGGCCGTACGGGGCGGGGCGGCGGCGGGCCGGTGACGGCGCCTCGCGTGTTTGTGGCCCCTGACCGGCGGAAACCCTACCGTCGCACGGTCCAGGCCCGCGTGCGTCCCGGCCCGCGCCGGCCGGGTCGTCCGAGCGGCCGCAACACCCGACTGCTGTGCGCACGGCACGGATTGGACTCCGCTTGACCACCGACCCGTCGTCCCCGTCCCCGTCCCTCTCCTCGGCCCCGTCCCCCTCCTCGGAGCCGTCGCCCCCGCTCACGGACCCGTCGTCCCCGTGGCCCCACTCCCCCGTCCGCGTCGGGCTCGTCGGATCGGGGCCGTGGGCGCGCGGCGTGCACGCGCCCGTGCTCGCCGCCGGGCCCGAGACCCGGCTGACCGCCGTGTGGGCGCGCCGTCCGGAGGCGGCCCGCGAGACGGCCACGCCCCACGGCGCGGCCGTCGCCGCGACGTTCGACGAACTCCTCGACGGCTGCGAGGCGGTGGCCTTCGCCGTGCCGCCCGCCGTCCAGGCCGGGCTCGCCCCGCGCGCGGCGCGGGCCGGCAGGGCCCTGCTGCTGGAGAAGCCGCTCGCGGCGGACCTGGAGTCGGCGCGGCGCGTGGCCGACGCCGTCGCCGAGGCGGGCGTGGTCTCCCAGATGGTCCTCAGCAACCGCTACCTCCCGGGGGTACGGCGCTTCCTGGCGCGGGCGCGGAGCCGGGAGGTCTCGGGCGCCCGGGCCTGCTGCCTCAGCGGCGCCTTCCTCGGGGGCGACTTCGCCACCCCCTGGCGCCTGGAGCACGGCGCCCTGCTGGACATCGGACCGCACGTCCTGGACCTGCTGGACGCCGCCGTGGGCACCGTCGTACGGGTCCGCGGCACCGGCGACCCGCGCCGCTGGGTGGAGCTGACCTGCGAACACGCCAACGGGGCCGTGAGCCAGGCCTCGCTGTCCGGTTCGGTCGCGGTGCCCGGCGGCCTCACCCGCGTCGAGCTGTACGGCCCGCAGGAGCCCCTGGTCCTCGACGGCGCCGCGCTCGGCCCCGAGGAGCCCTGGCCCGTCCTGCGCCGGGAGTTCGCCGCGGCCGTGCGCACCGGCACCCCGGGCGACCTCGACGCCCGCCGCGGACTGCACCTGCAGACCCTGATCGACCAGGTGCGGCCGGCCTGACCGGCGGCGGTGCGAGGACCCTGCCGGGGCGGCGCGCCGGCGGACGCGGGTGCGCCGCCCCGGCAGGTGCGGGAGGCCGACGCGGGCAGGTGCAGGAGGCCGACACGGCAGGACGCGGGCAACCGGCACCGGCGGACGCGGGCGCCCGGCACCGGCAGGTGCGGGGGGCCGACGCCGGCGGGCGCGGGAGAGGGGGCCGGTCAGTTCGGCCCCTGCTCCGCCTCCCCGCTCAGGAAGCTGCTGACCTGGGCCGCGAGGCTGTCCCTGAGCCCTTCCTGACGGGCTCCGGCGGCCGTGGGGCACAGGTCGACGCCGCCCGCCCACAGGTACCGCTCGGTCCACTCCTCGTCGACCTTGAGCTGGATCTGGACGTCCACCTGGCCCAGGGAGTCGTCCGCCGCCGCGGCGTACAGCACGGACGTGACCCGGCGCAGCGGGTAGAGGTCGAAGCCCTCGATGAACTGCGAGTTCCGCCAGTCGAGGAACGCGGCCTCGCCGTCCGCACCCGTGCGCACGTCGACCTGCCCGTCCTCGAAGTGGACACCGAAGCGCCGGCCGGTGCGGTTCTCCACCGTCACGCGGAACCTGAAGTAGGCCAGCCCCTCGGCCGCCTCCTCGCGCCCCCGGGGCGGCTCCGCCTTCTCCAGGCCGTGGACGCGGACACGCAGGCCGGCATGCTCGTCGTCGTACTCCTGCCAGTCCCCGACCACATTCGGCTCGTACACGTTCCACCTCTCGACTTCAGAAGCTGAGTCCTATCCGTGCGCGAGAGGACGTGTCAAATGGGCGGAACACGCGCTGGCCAGGGCATTTCCCGCGAATGATCAACGATCAAGCCGTGCCCAGCCAGAACCGCCCCCGAGGGCCCGCGGCGATATTTCCCCACGTGTCGCACATCACGTCACAGTGCACCGTACGGCGTACCGGGCGACGGCCCCCACGCGTCCGCCGCGGCACGCGCCGGCCCGGGTGCGGCTGGGCGGCCCGGCTCCTCCTCCGCACGGGCTCCCGCGGCCGCGTCCCGGCCGGGCTCGCGCAGCCCCAGCGTGAACCAGACCCGCTTGCCCGTCCCTCCGGTCTCCGGCGGGGAGATCCCCCAGTCGTCGGCGAGGGCGGCCACGATGGCGAGGCCGCGTCCGCGCTCGTCGGCGGCGTCCGCGCGGCGGGGGCACGGGAGGAGGGGCGAGCGGTCGGCGACCGTCACCCGCAGCGCGTCGCCGGTGCGCTCGACGACGACGGTGACCGTGTCGTCGGGCCCGGCGCCGCCGTGCCGGACCGCGTTGGCGAAGAGCTCGTCCGCGGCGAGGACGGCGTCGTCCCGCCGTCCGGGGTCGGCGCCCAGGCACGTGAGGTACGCGGCGACCCTGCGCCGGACGAACGCGGCCTGGGAGGGGCAGGCGGCGACCGCGGTGCACAGGACGGCACCGTCCCGCCCCGCGGCGGACGGCGCGGCGGACCCGTCCGGGCCGGTTCCCCCCGGCCGCCGCGTCCCGGCGCCCCGGCCCTCGTCCCCGCCGCGCGCCGCGCGCCCGTCCGGGCCGTGCGGCGGGCGGTCGTCCGCGCCGTACGGCGAAGGCGCGCCGGAGCCGCGCGGCGGGCGGTCGTCCGCGCCGTGCGGCCGGGGGGTGCGCGAGGGCGAGGGCCGGTGGTGGGCTCCGGGTGCCGTCATCGGTCCTCCTTCGGCGCAGCACGGGTGGGGAACGGTCGGGGTGGCTGCTCCTGCAGCCAACCGGGCGGCCGGGGCGGGCACCAGGGGGTACGGGGGTTGTTCGGTTGCGGCTCCGTAGTGGCGGTGCGTGTAGGTTCGAACGCGTGAGCAATACGAGCGGTGACCAGGGGAATCGGCACCCACGCGGTTCCGCGGGACCGCACGGCGCCGACGGTGCGGGCGGCACCGCCGGCCTCGCCGGCAAGCGCGTACTGATCACCGGCGGGACGCGGGGGCTCGGCCGGGAGATCGTGCGGCTGCTGGCCGGCGAGGGCGTCCGCGTCGCCACCTGCGCGCGCGGCGAGGGGGATCTGCGGGCGCTGCGGGCGGCGCTGGGCGGGCCGGAACCGGACCGGCTGCTGACCCGGGCGCTCGACCTCACGGAGCCGGAGCGCCTGGAGGACTTCGTCGCGGCTGCGGCGAAACGTTTCAGCGGGCTGGACGGCGTGGTGGCCTGCGCGGGCGGGTCGCGCGGCCGCGGCCTGGAGGAGTCCGGCGCCGACGACTGGGCGGCGGCCTGGGAGCTCAACGTCCACCACGCGGTGCGGCTGGTGCGGGCGGCCGTGCCGCACCTGCGCGCGGCGGGCGGCGGCTCCGTCGTGCTCGTCTCCTCGATCTCCGGCTGGAAGCCGGGCCCGTACGCGCAGTACGGGACGGCGAAGGCGGCCCAGATCCATCTCGCCGCCTCGCTGGCCCGGGAGCTCGGCCCCGACGGGATCCGGGTCAACGCCGTCTCGCCCGGCTCCATGCTGATCCCCGGCCGGCGCTGGGACCGGATGCGCCGCGAGGAGCCCGAGGCGTACGCCGCGTTCGCCGCGGCGGAGCTGCCGGCCGGGGAGCCGGTCGCGCCGCAGGAGGTGGCCCGGGTCGTGGCGTTCCTGCTCTCCGACTGGTCCAGCGGGATCTCCGGGGCGCACCTGCCCGTCGACCGGGCCCAGAACGCCCCGTCGCCCGACGGCTACTGAGCCCCCGTCACCCGGTGGCTACCGAGCCCCGCGCCCGGCCCGCGCCGCCCGGCGCCCCGGCACCCGCCCCGTACGGTCACCCGCCGCGCACTCGCCGTACGCCCGGCGGGCCGCGCGGCCGCCGCGCGTGCGGCCCGCCGTCACGCGGCCGTCCCCAGCACCGGCAGGGACCGGCGCTCGAACTCCCGCACCAGGGGCTCGTGCCGGACGGGCCGCAGCCGCGCCCGGAAGTCCCGCAGCGCCTGGACCGAGCGTTCGCTGTGGACGGAGCCCAGGGTGTCGAGGGCCTCGGTGGCGGCGCCGATCGCCTCGTCGAGCCGGTTCTGCTGCAGGTGCGCCGTGGCGAGCACGGAGCGGCTGATCGCCTGGCGCCTGCGCCGGTCGGCGTTGGCGCGCAGGGACTCGCTCGCGGTGCGCTCCGCCTGCGCGCCGAGGCCGAGGTCGCGGAAGCAGAGCGCGGACTCGGCCTGCAGGTAGTGGTGGTCGAGGTAGCGCACCCAGGCGGACTCCTGCTCGGCGCCCCGGCTCGCCTCCAGGTGCCGTTCGGCCAGCCGCAGGGCCTCGGTGGCCTCGGCGGCGCGGCCCTGCGCCGCGTGGCCGCGCGCCGACATCGCGTACAGCCGCATCAGCCCGAGCGGACTGCCCGCGCCCTTGGCGGTGGCCAGCCCGGCCCGGGCGAGCGCCACCCCCTCGTCGGGGCGGCCGAGGCAGGTCGCCAGGTGGGAGAGGCCGGCCAGGATCTGCCCGCCGAGGACCCGGTCGAGCCCCTCGGCGCACAGCCGCAGCCCCTGGACCATGTAGCGCTGCGCCAGGCCGTACTCCCCCGCGTCGTACGAGCTCCAGCCGGCCATCGCGGCCAGCCGGGCCGCCGCGGCGAACAGCCGGCGGCGCACCGGGGCCGCCGTGCCGCGCCGCCGGAGCATGGGGATCACCTCGGTGGACAGGTAGTGCACGATGCTGGTGCGCACCCCGCCGCCGCCGTAGTGGTTGTCCATCCGGTCGAACATGCCGATCATCGCGTGCACCTGCTCGACCGGCCCGCCGTCGGCCGGCACCTCCTCGCGCGGCGCGTCCTGGTGGTCGAGGAGCCACAGCAGCCAGTCCCGCTGCGGCGCCGTGAGGGCGCCCGCGACGAAGGGGACCGTGCCGGGCAGGCCGCGGCGGGAGATGTCCGCGGAGCCCAGTTCGGCCAGGATGTGCAGGGTCTCCGCCACGTCGTCGCCGTAGACGAGGGCCCGGCCCGCGACCGGGCGCTGCGGCTCGGGGGCGAACCCGAGGTCCGCGGGGGACAGTTCGCGGCCGAGCCGTTCGGACAGCACCGCCGCGATCAGCTGCGGGGCGGTCCCCCTGGGCTGCTGGCCCTGCAGCCAGCGGGTGACGGACGCCTTGTCGTACGCGGTGTCCACGCCCTGGTTGCGGCCGAGCTCGTTGACCCGCAGGGCGAGCGAGGCGTAGGAGCAGCCGGCGTCCTTGAGTGCGGCGGCCAGTGCCTTGTTGGCCCCGGCGGGGTTCTTGGAACTCCTCGGTTGTCCGTCGGTCACGCTGGCCGTCCAGGTCTCGCGGTGGTCGTGCGGAAGAGCCCGGACCTGTCGCTCCGTCAGATGCCGTGCCACCAGGCACGATCGGGGGCCGGTGGGAGGGTGCGGCAGGTCACTTGATCACTATGGCCGTCGGCGGACGGGGCCCGCAAGCCACGTTCTGATAATTTCAGAACGATCCCCGGCACCCTGCCCGTGTCAGCCGCGGCATGGCACACTGCACGCTGTGACCGCCGTACCGGGAGGTGGGACGTGAGCGGGACACGCTCGGGCGGCAGCGCCCCCACCGTCTTGCGCATGGTCCTCGGAAAGCGGCTCCGCCATCTGCGCCAGCAGGCCGGAGTCTCCTTCGAGGAGGCGTCGCGGGCCATCGAGGTGACCCCTCTGACGGTCCGCCGGATCGAGAAGGCCGAGGTCGGCCTGCGCATCCCGTACGTGCGGGAGCTGCTGCGCGTCTACGGCGTGCCGGCGGCGGAGGCCGAGGACTTCCTCTCCATGGCGAGGGAGGCCAACAAGCCCGGCTGGTGGTACAAGTACCGCGACGTGCTGCCCGAGTGGTTCAGCGCCTACGTGAGCCTGGAGAGCGAGGCGGACGCCATCCGCCTCTACGAGCCCCACTACGTCCCGGGGCTCCTGCAGACCCACGACTACGCCGCCGCGCTGCTGCGCGCAGGCTTCCCCCACGACTCCGACGAGGAGATCGAGCGCCGCGTCGCCCTGCGGCTCAGGCGCCAGGACCTGCTCGCCGGACCCGGGGCGCCCACCGTCCTGGCCGTCCTGGAGGAGGGGGTGCTGCGCCGGCCGGTCGGCGGCGCCGCGGTGATGCGGGCGCAGATCGACCGGCTGTCCGAGGCGCTCGGCCTGCCCGGGGTGCACATCCGGATCATGCGGTTCGCCGTCGGCGCCCATCCCGGCGCCTTCGGCCCGTTCCACCACTTCCGCTTCGGCTTCTCCGAACTCCCCGACGTCGTCTACCTGGAGAGTCTGGCCGGCGCCGTCTACATCGACCGGCCCGCCGACGTCGTGCCCTACCTCGACGTCATGGACCGGATGTCCGTGCAGGCGGAACCGGCCGACCGGACCCGGGAGATCCTGGAGGAACTGCGCGCGGAGCTGTGACCGCGCGCGGGACGGGCCGGCAATCTTCGCACTGTCACACCGTCGCGCCTCCGAACCACCACAATGTCACACTGTTCCCTTCTTCTTCCTTCACGCGTTCCACACCCGGCCCGTCACCGCGCCCGCGCGGCCGGGCACCCCGTGCGCGTGCTTTCGCCACGTGAGGCGGGTGATGACACCGTGTCCGGCGGCGCTCCCCACGGCCCGGGTCAGCGGTCGGCGACCACGAGGACGAGCGGGAGGTCGTCGCAGGGCACGAGGCGGCGGCCGCGGTCCCGGGCGGGGCGGCGGCCGGCGAGCAGGGCGGCGAAGTCGGGTCCCTTGGTGAGGGAGCCCGCGAGGTGGGCGGGGTCCGCGGAGGCGGCGACCCGACCGCGGGCGTTGACCAGGTGGGCGGGGCCCGGCAGGCGCTGCAGGAGCGGGAGCACGGCGGCCTCGAAGTGGCGCAGGTAGACGTCGGCGGCGGCGACCCCCGCGAAGCGCCCGGCGACGGTGACCGGGGCGGACAGGGTCAGGCTGTACTCGTCGGAGCAGAGGTAGTCCACGTACGGTCCGGCGACCGCCCGCTCCCCGGTGTCGCGGGGCAGCGCGAACCAGTCCCAGTGCGTGTAGTCGGAGTACGCGGACTGCCGCGGGTCGAGGTCCAGGAGCAGCGGCCGTGTCCCGCCGTCCGCGCCGGACTGCCACCACTCCAGCCACGCCGGGACGTCGCCCAGTAAGCCGGGCAGCGCGACGAAGCCCACCCCCGAGACCAGGTCGGGCCGGGTGAGGCGGTCCTCGAGGCCCGGCCGCAGCGCCCGCAGGTCCGCGGTCGTGGGCGGGCGGCCCTCGCGCGCGATCCGGCCGAGCAGCGCCGTCGTCTCCGCGCGCGTCTCGGCCACCGAGGCGAACACGGCCTCCAGCGTGCCGCGCACGTGCGCGGCGACGGTCTCCTCCGTCACCTCCGCCGTCCCGTCGAGTGTCGCCGCCCCGGCCACCGCCGTGCTCCGGCTCATGGCCGCACTCCCGCGAACCGGAACGGGCGGGGGGCCGGGCGGGGGCGGAGCGCGGACGGACCGCGCGACGGCGAGTCGAACATGGTCCCGACCGTATATGCGACAGCGCCCCGGCGCATCTCGCACCCCCCCTCAACTTGGCACGTGCTCTTGGCAGTTGCCGGAGATCCACACTCTCCGTACGCTGTCCCGCACACCGTCCGCCCGGGATGCGCCATCCGCGTCCGTGGCGGACGTATGTGCTGGGGGCGTCAGGCTGCCCGCAGCGGATCCGGAATCCGGACCGGGGCCCACCGTGACCCGTGGGGCCCGTGCCCGGCCCCCGTGGCACCGTCTCGCGGATCGCCGTCGTCCCGCGAGGCCGGTCCGCGGACCCCCGGTGTCCCTGCGTCCGCCCGCCGCTTCCCCGTCCCCCCACCCCCCATACCCTCGTGGAGATCTCCGTGCGTCTGAGCAGGTTATTCAAGGTCGCCGTCGCTACCGGCGCCCTGCTGTCCGTCACCGCCTGCGGTTCGTCCGACGGGACCGGCTCCTCGTCGGTGTCGGGCCTGAACCCGCCGGACCTCACGGCCAGGACGGAGCTCGGCGAGAGCGAGGGCCAGGTCAACCTGATCGCCTGGGCCGGCTACGTCGAGGACGGCACCAACGACCCCGAGGCCGACTGGGTCACACCGTTCGAGGAGAAGACCGGCTGCCAGGTCGAGACCAAGGTGGCGGCCAGCTCCGACGAGATGGTCAAGCTGATGAAGACCGGCCGGTACGACGCGGTCTCCGCCTCCGGCGACGCCTCCCTGCGCCTCATAGCCTCCGGCGACGCCGCCCCCGTCAACACCGACCTGGTGCCCAACTACCAGGACGTCTTCATCGGCCTGCTGCAGCAGGACTGGAACTCCTACGAGGGCACGGCGTACGGCATCCCCCACGGCCGCGGCGCCAACCTGCTCATGTACAACACCGAGAAGGTCAAGCCCGCCCCGGACTCCTGGTCCGCGGTCTTCGACGAGGCATCGAAGTACAAGGGCAGGGTCACCGCGTACGACTCGCCGATCTACATCGCGGACGCGGCCCTGTACCTGCGCGAGACGCAGCCGGGCCTCGGCATCGACAACCCCTACGCCCTGGACGAGAACCAGTTCAAGGCCGCGGTCGAGCTGCTGGAGGAGCAGAACGCGAACGTGGGCGAGTACTGGAGCGACTACCTGAAGGAGGTCTCCGCCTTCAAGTCGGGCGACTCGGTCGTCGGCACCACCTGGGAGGTCATCAAGAACCTCACACAGGCCGAGGGTGCCAAGGTGGACGCGGTCCTGCCGCAGGAGGGCGCGACCGGCTGGTCCGACACGTGGATGCTGTCGGCCAAGGCCAAGCACCCCAACTGCGCCTACAAGTGGATGGACTGGATCATCTCCCCGGAGGTGAACGCCGAGGTCGCCGAGTGGTACGGCGAGGCCCCGGCGAACGTCAAGTCGTGCGACCTGACCAGCGACCCGGCGTTCTGCGACACCTACCACGCCACCGACGAGAACTTCTGGGCCGACATCGCCGTGTGGACGACGCCCATCGAGCAGTGCCTCGACGGCCGCACGGACATCAAGTGCGTGCCCTACTCGAAGTGGGTGCAGGCCTGGACGGAGATCAAGGGCTGACCCCGTCCGTCCGCCGTCCGCCGACGGTCCCGACACACCGTGCGCCCGGTGCACGCGCACGGTGTGCCCTTTCCTCCTGTTCGGGGTGCCCTGACCGTCCGTACGGGGTGCCCCGACCGTCCGCGCGGGCGCACCTTGCGATCGGCGCCCGCGTACACCGTGGTTGACGTGGAACCCGTCCGGATGCGGAGATGCTTCCGGACAGTGTGACCGTGTGATCGACCACGAGGCGAGGGCGGGCCATGGCGTTGCAGATCAGTGCGACCAATCCGGAGCATCCGGCGCTCCTGCTCGACCTGCCCTGGCAGCTGCCCCTGGAGGAGTGGCCGGACCGGTACCTGGTGCCGCTGCCGCGCGGCATCTCCCGGCACGTGGTGCGCTACGCCCGCGCCGGGGACGAGGTCGTGGCGGTCAAGGAGCTCGCCGAGCGGCCGGCCGTGCGCGAGTACGAGCTGCTGCGCTCCCTGCACCGGCTGCGCATCCCCGCGGTGGACCCGCTGGCCGTGGTCACCGGGCGGACCGGCGAGGACGGCGGGCCGCTGGAGCCCGTGCTGATCACCCGGCACCTCAACGGGTCGATGCCCTACCGGTCGATGTTCGAGACCACCCTGCGCCCGGCGACGATGCACCGGCTGATGGACGCCCTCGCCGTGCTGCTGGTGCGGCTGCACCTGGCCGGGTTCGCCTGGGGCGACTGCTCGCTGTCGAACACACTGTTCCGGCGCGACGCGGGCGCCTACGCCGCGTACCTCGTCGACGCCGAGACCGGCGACCTGCACCCGCGGCTCAGCCAGGGGCAGCGGGAGTACGACCTGGAGCTGGCCCGCGTGAACATCAGCGGTGAGCTGCTGGACCTGGAGGCGTCGGGCGCGCTGCACCCCTCCGTGGACGCGATCGCGTTCGGCGAGGAGATCTGCCGCCGCTACGACGGCCTGTGGCGGGAGCTGACCCGCACCTCCGTCTACCCGGCGGGCAAGCACCACTACATCGACCGCCGCATCCGGCGCCTGAACGACCTCGGCTTCGACGTCGCCGAGATGCAGATCGGTCACTCGCCCAACGGTGACACCGTCACCTTCGTGCCCAAGGTCGTGGACGCCGGCCACCACCAGCGGCAGCTGCTGCGGCTCACGGGCCTGGACGCCGAGGAGAACCAGGCCCGCCGCCTCCTCAACGACCTGGAGCGCTGGATGGCCACCCAGGACGACTACGCGCCCGGCGACCCCCTGACTGCCCGGCCCGAGGTCCTCGCGCACCGCTGGGTGCGCGAGGTGTTCCGGCCCACCGTGCGGCTGGTCCCCAAGGAGCTGCGCGGCTCCATGGACCCGGCCGAGCTGTACCACGAACTGCTCGAACACCGTTGGTACCTGGCCGAGCGCGCCCAGCACGACATCGACCAGGACACGGTGGTGAAGGACTACATCGCCACCGTCCTGCCGAAGGTCCGCGGACCGCTGCCGCCCGGGGACGGGACCGGAGACGGGACCGGGCCCATGGACGGGGACGGGACCGGAGACGGGGACGGGACCGGAGACGATCCGGAGCCGGAATCCGCGGACTGAATCCGGGGCCGGAGGGCCGGGACCCTTGGATCAGGCCGGCGGCACGACGGCCACGGGGGACGTCGCGTGGTGCATGACGGCGTGGGCCACCGAGCCGATCCGCGACCCCACGGCCGAGCGGCGGGCCCGCCGGCCGACCACCGTCAGCTGGGCGCGGGGCGCCAGGGACAGCAGCACCTCGCCCGCGCTGCCCATCTCGACGTGCTGGGTCACCGGCACCTCCGGGAACCGCTCGCGCCACGGCTCCAGCGCCTTGGCCAGGGACTGCCGCTCGTACGGTTCGAGGCCGCCCGCGTCGTCGAGGAGCTTGAGCGAGGCGGGGCTGAACGCGAAGACCGGCGGCAGGCTCCAGGCCCGTACCGCGAGGACGCCCGCGCCGCGCGCCGCCGCCGTCTCGAAGGCGAATTCCAGGGCCGCCGCGCTGTCCTCCGGGCCGCCCTGCTGGCCGACGACGACCTCCCGGCCCCCCGCCTCGGCCCCGGCGCGGTCGCCGGCGCGCACGAGCACGACGGGGGTGCCGGCCTCCGCGACCACCTGCTGCCCGACGGAGCCGAGCAGGAAGCCCATCACGGCGCCGTGGCCGCGCGAGCCGAGGACGAGCGCCGCCGCCCCGTCCCCGGCGTCGACCAGCGACTCGACCGGGGCGCCTTCCAGCAGCTCCGCGGTGACCCGCAGGCCGGTGTGACGGTCCGTCAGGCCGGACGCGGTCTCCTCCAGCGCGTCGAGCGCCCAGCGCCGCTGCGTCCCGTGGTCGCCGGTGTCGACGACGTCGTGCGGCTGGTGCTGCCAGGCGTGCACCACGCGCAGCGGCAGTTCGCGGCGGACGGCCTCGCGCGCGGCCCAGGCGGCGGCCGCCCGGCTCTCGGCTGTTCCGTCCACTCCCACGGTGATGGGGCGGGGCATAGGGCGCCTCTCCGTTCTGTCGCTGTGCCGGCGTGTCGCCCGCCGGGTCGGCGGCGTCGCGCGATCAGCCTATGCCGCGGGCGGCGTCACCCGGGGCCGCGGCCTCCCGTACGCCCGCATCGGCCGCCGCCGCTGCCGACGCCCCCCGCCGCCACGATCCGGGCCGGGCCGGAGCGAGGGGCGTCGGCGGAAAGGTCCGGGACTCCCGCACGGGAGGCTTGAACGCTCCCCCGCCCCCTCCCCGTATCAACGGGGAGAGATCCATGTCACCACTGCTGCGGGGTGTGACCATGATCGAGGCACGAATCCGCGCCGCCGACCTGCTCGCCGGCCGCTACCGCCTGTCCGGAGCCGTCCACCGGGAGGGCGGCCGGGCGGGACGGTACGGGGAGGAGACCGGGTCCGGGCGCCGGGTGTACGTCACGGGGGCGCGGCTGCCGGCCCTCCCGGACGAGGACGACGGCGCCGGGCCCGGGCAGGACCGCCGGGACGACCAGGAGCACCGGAGAGGCGACCTGGGCGGTCGGGGCGGCCAGAGCGGTCAGGACGACCGGCGCGGCCGGGACCACGGTGGTGCCGTCGGCCGGACCGCCGGCCGGGTGCTGCGGGACACGGCGGCCGTGGAACGGGTCCGCCCCGGGCGGGTGGCCGCCGTCGTCGACGTCTTCGAGCGGCGCGGCACCCTGTGGACGGTGATCGCGGCGCCCGCGGGGGTCCCGCTGTACCGACTGCTCGACGAGCGGGGCCCGTTGGAGCACGTCCGGGCGGCGCGCATCGCCCTGCGCCTCCTCGACGTCCTCGGCGCGGCCCACCGCGAGGGCGTCACGCACGGCGACCTCAGTCCCGGGCAGGTCTTCGTGGACGAGCGGGACGAGGTCACGGTGACCGGGTTCGGCGTGGTGGGACCGGTGCCCGCGCGGCGGGTCACGGCCCCCTCCTACGCGGCACCGGAGCAGGACCGCGCGGAGCGCGCCGGTCCGGAGTGCGACCTGTGGGCCGTCGGGGCCCTGCTGCACACGATGGTCGAGGGGCGCCCGCCGCACCGCGGCCGAGGGCGGCCCGACGCAGCGCACCGGACGGCGCGGCACCTCCCGGAGCCCGCCCCGCACCACCCCGGCCTGCTGGAACTGGCCGTCCAGGGCCTGCTGCGGGAGGACCCCCGGGAGCGGGTGACGGAGGAGGTGGTGCGCGGGGTCCTCGCACGCGTCGTCGCCGGGGTCCCGGACGGGGAGGCGGCCGGACCGGCCGGACCGGGCGGCCCGGCAGGGCGCCGGACCGTACGGAGAGCCGGTTCACCGGGGAACGCGAGGACCGGACCGCCAGGGACCGCGAGAGCCGGTTCACCGGAGACCGCGAGGACCGGCCCGCCGGAGACCGCAAGACCCGGTACTCCAGGTGCGGGGAGGTTCGCCCGGCGGCCCGCGGGGGCGCCCGCGCCGCGGTTCCCCGACGGCCGGAAGGCCGCTCTGGCCTGCGCGCTGGCCGCCACCGCCGTGTCGGCCGGCGTGCTGGCGGCGACCGGCGGGCCCGGCGCCGGCGAGACCTCCTCGGCCGCGTCCTCCTCTTCCGCCTCGCTGCCGGCGCCCGGCTCCGTACCGTCCTCAGGGCCGGGAGACGCCTCCTCCGGGCCGGACACGGGCGGCACCGCGCCGCCTTCCGCCCCGCAGGAGGGCGCCTCCTCCCCCGCCGGGACGAGTCCGTCCCCCGCCGCCCCGGCGACACCCACCGGCGAGGACCCCCCGCCGGGCTTCCGGCGCTACGAGGCCCCGCAGGGGTTCTCCGTCGAGGTGCCCGAGGACTTCGCGCCCCTCTCCACCCGCGGCTCCCCGCAGGTCTCGTACCGCGTCGTCCTCGGGGCGGGCGGCGATCGGCGCACCCTGACGGTCACCTACAGCACCCGGCTCGGCCCGGACCCCGTGGACGTGTGGGCGGAGCTCGAACCGTCCCTGCGCGCCAAAACCGCCGGGTACGCGCGCGTGGGGGACATCCGCGCCGTGCGGTACCGCGGCCGCCCCGCCGCCGACATGGAGTGGCTCTCCGCCGCCGGCGGCGCCCGCGACCGCACGTTCGGGCGCGGCTGCCTCCTCGGCGGCGGCCGGGGCTTCTCCCTGCGGTGGACCGCCGCGGCCGAGGAGTGGGACACCCCGGGCAACCGGCGGGCGCTGGACACCGTCCTCCGCTCCTTCCGGGAGCCCGCGCCCTGAGACGCCCCGGGACGGCGGGGCGGCGCGCACGGGCAAAGGAGCCGCGGGCCGCGGCCCGGTCCGCGCATGGCATGCTCGCGTGCACACCGTGGCACGCCGCACCGTCGCACGTCCCGTACGGCGGCGGCCGCCGTACGAACGCGAGGAGAGTCCGCTGTACGTGTCCCCCGCCCCCGCCGTACCCGTTGCAGCCGCCGTAGCCTCCGCGCCCGGCGCACCCGCCGCGCCCCCGGACGCCGCCGGGCGCACCGCGCCGGAGGGGGCACGCCGATGACCTTCGACGACCTCCTGCGGCGGGCGGCCGCGCTCGTACGGCCCGGCCGCCGCGCGGTCCTCGGCATCGCCGGCAGCCCGGGAGCGGGGAAGTCCACGCTCGCCGAGCACCTGGTGCGCGAGCTGAACGGCGCCGGCGACCCGTGGGTGGCGCACGTGCCGATGGACGGCTTCCACCTCGCCGACGCCGAACTGGAGCGGCTCGGGCGCCGGGACCGCAAGGGCGCGCCCGACACCTTCGACGCGGCGGGGTACGCCGCGCTGCTGCGGCGGCTGCGCGAGGAGGCCGACGGCGACGGCGTCGTGTACGCGCCCGCCTTCGAGAGGGAGCTGGAGCAGCCGCTCGCCGGCGCGATCCCGGTGCCGCCCGCCGCGCGGCTCGTCGTCACGGAGGGCAACTACCTGCTCGTCGACCGCGGCGACTGGGCGCGCGTCCGCCCCCTGCTGGACGAGGTGTGGTTCTGCAGGCCCGACGAGGAGGAGCGGCTGCGCCGCCTGGTCGCCCGGCACGAGCGGTTCGGCAAGGACCGCGACGCGGCGGTGGCCTGGGCGCACGGCACCGACCAGCGCAACGCCGACCTGGTCGCCTCGACGGCCGGCCGCGCTGACCTGCTCGTACCGGCGAGCGCCGTGCCGGCCCCGCCGGTGCCGTAGCGGCGCCGGAGACGGACCGGGCCGCGCACGCGCCACGGCCCTGGGGGCGGCGTCCCGATGACGCCGCCCCCAGGGCCGTGCCGCCCCACCCGCCCGGAGCGGGCCCTAGTGCCGGTGCGGGGTCCGGTCCTCCTCCTCGGCCGCCTCCTCGTTGGCGGGGACGCTCGGGCTGATCGGGTCGCCCTCGCCGCCCTCGGCCCGCCGGGTGTCCGTGTCCTCCTGGCGGCCCAGGTCCTTCAGTTCCTCGAGGACCTCGTCGGTCGCGGTCCCCGCTGGCTTCTTGCGCCCCTCGGCGCGTTCGGCGTTCTCACTCATGCGCCGCGGGTACCCCGCCCTCCCGCGGGTCAGTCCGCGGGACACGCCCCGGGCACAGGCGCCCCACGTTTTGCGCGTCGCGGCGTTTTGACGTATTGGATCCCGGTTACTCACTGTCTTGGGCCCGCCGCGTCGGCAGTCGGCTTCC
This sequence comes from Streptomyces minutiscleroticus, assembly GCF_014650875.1. Classification (GTDB taxonomy): domain Bacteria; phylum Actinomycetota; class Actinomycetes; order Streptomycetales; family Streptomycetaceae; genus Streptomyces; species Streptomyces minutiscleroticus. The sequence goes on along the minus strand of NZ_BMVU01000013.1, from coordinate 136,115 downwards.
GGGAGGGTTCGGCAGTGAGCCCGCCTCCCGACCGCCCGGCCCGAAGCACGGCGCACCTCCGCCGGGCGGCCGGGCGGGCGACCCGGAGCACCTCACCCCGCCCGCGCGGCCGGGTCGTACCCCGCGCCGGCCGGCCCGTCGCGCCGGGGCGGCCGCCATGGCCGCCCCCCGCTCCACGGCCCCGGGCCCTCGGCGCTCCACCGGCCCTGGCCCCTCGGCCCTCACACCGATTCGGCGAGCACCTCTTCGCGCAGCCTGGCGCAGCAGCCGCTGAGCAGTCGCGAGACGTGCATCTGCGAGATGCCGAGCTGCTGGGCGATGCGGCTCTGGGTCATGCCGCGGAAGTAGCGCAGGTACAGGATGGTGCGCTCGCGTTCGGGGAGCGCCAGCAGGCAGGGTTTCACCGCCTCGCGGTCGATGACGAGGTCGAAGCCGGAGTCGGGCTCGCCGAGCGCGTCGCCCAGGGCGTAGCCGTCGTCGCTGCCGGGGAGCTCCGCGTCGAGCGACAGCGCTGCGAAGCTGTCCAGGGCTTCGAGACCGGTGCGCACGTCGTCCTCGGTCATCTGCGCGTACGCGGCGATCTCGGCGACGGTCGGGGCGCGGCCGGAGATCGTCTGGGACAGCTCCTTGCCCGCGGCGCGTACGCGGTTGCGCAGGTCCTGGACCCGGCGCGGTACGTGCAGCACCCACATGTGGTCGCGGAAGTGCCGTTTGATCTCACCGGTGATGGTGGGGACCGCGTAGCTCTCGAAGGCGCAGCCGCGGGCGGGGTCGTAGCGTTCGACCGCCTTGACCAGACCGAGCGCCGCGACCTGGGCGAGGTCCTCGACGGACTCGCCGCGGCCTCGGTAGCGCGCCGCGATCCGCTCGGCCATCGGCAGCCACAGCTCGACGAGCTCGTCGCGCAGTGCCTGGCGCTCGGGGCCCTCGGACAGGGCGGAGAGCCGTTCGAACGCGGCGGCCGTGTCGGGGGCGTCGTCGTGCGGGTGCTGCTTCGTTCTGACAGTGGCTCGCATGGTGCGTCGCACCTCCCTCAGGAATGCCGGGGTGGGGCAGTGGCCATGGGAGGGGCACGGCTGACGGAGGGGAAACACACCCGCGATCTGGCGGACCAGCTCCCACGGACGTGCCTCCGGTCCGAAGCACTGTTATCTCCGATTCCCCCAAAAGGGATGTTTCAAACAAATAGGGCAAGCCACGCGCGACGCGGCGACCTGTGGTTTCGCCCGGCCCGCCCGGGTACTCACGGTGAATGAACCTCACTGCCGCACCTCTGGCCCTGTCGTCCGACGTGCCCTTCGGTGGACTGGCACCCTTCCTGGTCGGCGTCGTCGTCGCGGCCGTGCTCATCACGGCCGTCTGGTGGGGATGGCGCATCAGGAGCCGGGAGCCGGCGCCGCCGCGCCCCGAGGACCAGCCGCGCCTGCCCGAGTCGGGCCCCGTGCGCGAGACGCGGGAACGGCGCGAGCCCTCCGAGATGCCGCACGGCGGCGACCGGCTGACCCCGCACCGGATGCACGGCGGCCGCCCCGGTCCCCGTCCCGCCGCCGACCAGAACCCGCCCACCTGGGACGGGGGCAGCGGCGGCTTCGGCAGCGGAGGCCCCGGCCGCACCTGACCGGGTTCCGACCAGGGCCTGACCCGCCCCTGCCGCGGGCCCCCTCGGCCGCACCCCGAGCGGGCCCCGCCGACCGCGTCACCGGACCCGGCGCCCTCACCCGTGTTCTCGGAGTTCCGAGAACCCCGGACGTTCCCGGAGCCCTGGACCGCTCAGGGGTTCCGGCCCGGTCGTCAGGCGCGCCGGGTGTGCCTGCCGCGGTGGGCGCGGCCCAGCGCGTGCAGCCGCTCCAGCGCGTCGAGGAGCACCGTGCGGTGGTACCAGTGCAGCCAGCGTCCGGCCTGGTCGCCCGTGGCCTCCAGGGCGCGCGTCCGCACCGTCGGCAGCCCGTGCAGGACGTGGTCGAAGTGGGCCGTGACCGTCCCCAGGACCGCTCCGGACTCGGCGCGCAGCGGCACGCCGTGCCAGGCCCGGCTGCCGGACCGGAGCATGACGCCCAGCTCGGCCGGCGAGTACGACGGCTCGACGCCCACGTCCTTGAGCGTGACCTGGCCGCCGCTGCGCACCGGGAGCATGCAGACGGAGTCCAGGTCGCCCACGAAGTCGTAGTGGTCGAGGAACTCGGGGGTGAGGCCGCGCTGCTTCTCGATGCGCAGGCCGCGGGACGCGCGGTCGGCCGTCATCACCTTGCCGCGCTCGGCCCCGGCGAGGGTGAGCGTGTGGTGCAGCACCGCGCCGAGGACGGCGCCGCGGTTGCCGCTGTCGTACACCTCGGGCGGCGCGAACGTCAGGCGCGGCGCGGGCTGCCGGCGGCGCCCGGGGAACCACAGCTCCTGGTCGTGGTCCGGGCGCCCCACGGTGAGCAGGGCGCCGACCAGGGTGCGCAGCTTGACGTTGTGCTCCTGGGAGACGCGCTGCAGCAGGGCGAAGGCCGTCTCCCCGTCCGGAAGGCCGTAACGCTCCTGCAGAAGACCCTGGGCCTGGGCGATCAGCGGCCGGGAGCGCACCTGGGCGCGCAGCTGCCGGATCTCGGACAGCAGACGGTCCCGCTCGTCCCTGACCGCCGCCTCGTCCCACGTCTCCGGCACGCCGGCCCTCCTGTCGCGTTTCACTGGTCCCCGTCCCCGTTGTGCATCCGTCTGCCCGGCGACGGGGCCGGTACGCAGGGGCGCGGTGCCGCGGGAGGCGCGCCGCCCCCGGCCGGAACGGGCACAGAGGACGTCGTGCGCCGCGAGGGAACAGAGAAGTAACAGGTCGGACAGGTCGCCCGGAGCGCGGGCCGGACGGCGGGCGTGCGCCGCCGTCCGGCCCGGCGCGCTCAGGGGAGTGCCGGGGAAGAGGCCGGGGCGGCCGGGGAGACCACGGAAGGGGCCGGCCCGGAGGCCGCGGGCGGCGTCCCGGCCGCCTCGGCGCGGCGCCGCCGGCGCGTCCGCCGGCGGCGCGGCTCCTGGTCCGGCAGCCAGCCGAAGGCCAGGCAGCTGCCGACCACCCCGAGCAGCAGGCCGACGAGGAAGCCGCCGAGGTTCGAGGTGAGCCAGGTGCCGAGCGACAGCAGGACGCCGCAGATCGAGTAGAACAGCCGCTGGGCGGGGTTGAACAGGATCAGCAGGCCGCAGACCAGCATGAGGACGGGCAGCAGATAGCCGGCCAGGCCCTGCATGCCGACGTGCAGCACGACCTTCAGGGACGCCTTCAGGGTGAGCAGGATCTCCGCTCCGCCGAGGGCGAGCAGCAGCCCGCCCCAGAACGGCCGGCGGGCCCGCCAGTCCCGGAAGGCGGACCGCGCCCCTCGTCCGCCGGACATCAGCAGCCCTGGTCGCTGAAGCGCAGCTTCAGGCCCGGCAGCTTGAAGACCGCGGCCGTGGTGGCGTAGTTGGTCTGCCGCAGGTTCTTGATGTACACGGTGTCGGCCTGCTGGGAGAAGACGCCCTTGGGGCCCTGGACGCCGGCCTTGTCGAGCGTGCCGGCGTCGTTGCCGATCTCGATGTTGTCGAAGGCGGCGTCGCCCGACAGCTCGGTGGAGTCGGTGGTCAGATTGGTGGCCTGCACCTTCTGCGACCCCTGGCCCGCGGTGATGAGCAGGTTGGTGCCGCCGAGGTCGACGCTCTGGCACAGCTTGGTGAGGCTCGCCTTCTTGATCGCGGACACGACCACGAGGACCTGGCCGCCGGTGTCACCGGCGTTCGGGCTGTCCTCGGCCATGCTGTCGAGCCCGCCGAACTGCTCGAAGCCCTGCCCGTCGAGCTCGGTGGCGGTGACGGTGAAGGGCATTCCGGAGATCGCGAACTGTACGCCCAGGGCGCCCTGGGCGGTGAGGACCACGAGGCCGGCGGCGATCACGGTGGCGGGTACCGCCATCACCGCCGCCCGGCGCGCGCGGACGCGTCCGCGGCGCTCCGGGACGGAGGCGGCGCCGGGTCTGTCGGGGGTGGGACCGTCGGACGCGGTGAGGTCCGGGGACGAGGCCATGTCTGCTCCCTGGCTCGGTCGACACAGGTGGGGCTTCGGTGGCGCGTTGTCCTGGCGCGGACAGCGACTGGGGCGCACGCCTCCTCGCGCCTCCCGGCGAGCGCAAGGGCTTCTCGTGACACCTCAGCGGTCGCCGTGAAGTTACCGCCGGTAAACAACAGGGGTCAAGGACTCTGTGCGAAAACGGCACCGAAGATGTGAGGGCCCGGTGGAGCAGCCCGCCCGACGTGCGGGAACGGGACGGACGGCAGCACCGTACGGACGCGCGCCACCGGCACCCGTACGCGGTCCGGCACCCCCGCGACCCCGTCCGCGACGCCCGCTCCTGCACCACGGCGCCCCTCCGCGCCACGCCCCGCACCCGTCCGGCCCGCGGCACGGCGACCGCCGGGCCTGCACCCCTCCGCCGCGCACCGCGTGCGCGGGCGGTCCGCGTCCTGCCCGCTGATCGATCGCCGACTTCCGTACGCAGCCTTGACGTTGCTCGTCCGGGAGGTCTACAACCTTCTCAAGTTACTCACGGGTCCGTGGCGCCGGACCCGTCGCGCGCCGCACGGCACCTCCCGGGCACCATCCCCGTCACACGGGACCCCGGCGGCCGAGCCGCCCCTCCCGATGGCAGATCCCGCACGTGCGGCGCGCCACGGCACCCCGCTCCACCCTCACGCGGCACCGGCACGGCTCCCTTCCCCCGGGGACCGTGCCGGCCGCCGCCGGTCCGTCGCGTACGGAGAAGGCGCGGCGGACCGGCGGCGGCCACGGGCCGTGCCTTTTCCACCCCCACTTCGAGAAAGGCACCCGCATGCGCACGCGAACCGTCCTCGCCCTGACCGGAGCCGTCGCCGCACTCGTCCTGCCGGCGGCCGTACCCGCCTCCGCCGCCGACGCGGCGGTGCTCACCACCGGCGGTCCCGGCGGCACCGCCGTCGCGGCCGGTGACGTGCTCAACGCGTCCCTGGCGGCCGGCACCAACGCCACCCTGTACTCCAGCAGCACCGGCACGAGCGGCGTCTCCTGCTCGTCGTCGGCCTTCACCGCCACCGTCACCGGCAACCCCACCGCGCCGGGCACGGCCACCGAGTCGGTCACCGCCCACACCTTCGACGCCGCCAGCTGCACCAGCAACGTCGTCGGCGTGCTCGGGGTCAACAGCATCAGGATCGACAACCTGCCCTACACGGCCTCCGTGACCTCGGCGGGCAGCCTCACGATCACCCCGCCCGCCGGCTCGACGGTCCAGACCACCGTCTCCCTGCGCACCCTGCTGGGCAGCATCACCTGCGTCTACCGGGCACCGAGCCTGAGCGGCACGGCGAGCAACACCGACAACAGCATCACGTTCACCAACCAGCAGTTCACGAAGTTCTCGGGCTCGTCGCTGTGCTTCAACAACGGCTACTTCACCGCGAAGTACGCCCCGGTCAAGGACACGACGCAGTCCGGCGCCCCGTCCGTCTTCGTCAACTGACGTCCGCACCGGGCCTCTCACGGCGCCGGGCCGCGGCGGGGACCGTCCCCCCGCCGCGGCCCGGCCGCCGCCATGCACGCCCGGTGCGTCAGTCCAGGTCGCTCTGGTCGATGTAGCCGGAGTCGACGAGCTCCTCGCGGTAGTTCGACCTGTCGACGCTGACCGGGTCCAGCAGGTAGGCGGGGACCACCTTCTCGCCGTTGTCGTAGGTGGTGCCGTCGTTGGTCACCGGCTTCTTGTCGCGGATGACGGCGTTCACCATGTAGCTGGTGACCAGGGCGAGCTGGCGGGTGTCCTTGTAGACGGTCTGCGTCTGCTCCCCCGCGATGATCGACCGGACGGAGGGGACCTCCGCGTCCTGGCCGGTGATCAGCGGCAGCGGCTTGCCGTCGCCGCCGTACCCGTGGGCCTTCAGCGCCTTGATGATGCCGAGGGACATCCCGTCGTACGGCGAGAGCACCGCGTCCACCCGGCCGGTGGAGTAGTGCTCGTCGAGGATGTCGTCCATGCGTCTCTCGGCGGCGTCGCCGTCCCAGCGCAGGGTGGTGACGTCGTCGAGCGCGGTCTGCCCGGACCGCACGACGAGCTCCTTGTTCTGGATGTGGGGCCGCAGCACGTCCATCGCGCCCTTCCAGAAGTAGCGCGTGTTGTTGTCGTCGGCGGAGCCCGCGAAGAGCTCGACGGTGAACGGGCCCTGCTCGGTGCCGTTGATCAGCCCGATCTCCTCGGCCAGGTAGTTGGCCTGGAGCGCGCCGACCATCTCGTTGTCGAAGGACGTGTAGTAGTCGACGTGGGGCGTGCCGAGGATGAGCCGGTCGTAGGCGATCACGGGTATGTGCGCGCCGGCCGCCTTCTTGAGGACGCCGGTGAGCGAGTGGCCGTCGACGGCCGCGATCACGAGGGCGTCCACCCCCTCGTCGATCATCTCCTCCACCTGCGCGACCTGCGTCTCGGGCTTGTTGTCCGCGTACTTCAGCGTGGCGCCGAAGCCGAACTGCTTCAGCTCGTCGACCATGTTGTTGCCGTCGTCGATCCACCGCTGCGAGACCTTGGTCGGCATCGCGAGGCCGACGGTCGCCCCCTTCGCCCCGCCGCCGGCTCCGGTGCTCGTGCCGCAGGACGCGAGGGACAGGGAGACAAGCGCGGAAAGGGCCGCAGCGACGGTGGTGCGGGCACGGATGGTCATCGTTCCTCACTCGGTGACAGGCTGTCTGCGCAGCTCGAAGGAGCCGCACGGCCGGGCGAGGACGTCGGCGTCCGCGTGCTGGAGGCGCGGACGGGGCCGGAGACGTCCCCGCGCACGACGGCCGGGCGGGGTCCCGTTCTCGGCGTGGTCGAACACGCCGCCCGGGCCGGGGCGGCGCGGCATGGCGAGGTGCTGGGGGGCGGTGCACCGGGCGGGCACGAGGAACTCGCGGGCCCGCCGGCGGCCGCCGGGACACGGACGGCGCCGGGGGTGTCCGGGTGCGGCTCGCCCGCCGGGTCGCGGCGAGGTGGTGGAGCGGCGGACCGGACGGTCCCGTGCGTCGGCCGGCGGTGCAGGACGTGCGGACGTTCCGCACACGTACGTACCGGGGTGACCGGCCCCACGCGCGCGGCCCTCGAACGTGGGTGCGGGGCAGCGTATCCCAGCCACTGGCCTATTGGGCCCTGTTCGTCACAACTGTTTCGACCACCGACGTATAGCAAGATCATCGATCCTGTCGGACATGCCGGGTCCGCTCCGACCAGTGATCACCACGGACCCGCCCCCGCGACGTCGCGGGCCGCGGCGGCCCGGTCCCGGCGGCAGGCCGCGCCGGGCGTGCGGGGCGCGCCGGGCCTGGACGGCGTGCGGGGCGCGGGACCGGTTCCGGCGGTCAGCCGTGCCGGGCCTGCAGGGCGCGGGCGGCCCGCGGCCCCAGGCCGCGCTTGAGCCGGCGCAGCACGCCCAGCCGGCCGGCCGCCCGGTCCAGGTGGTAGTAGAGCCGCGGCGGCACGTACGGCAGCAGCGGGGAGTGGCGCTGGCCGAGCAGGGCGAACATCCGCCCGGGTTCGAGGCCGATGTAGCGCGGCAGGTCCTCGTACCAGCGGGCGCTGTGGCGGGCGGCGCTCTGCGCGGACAGCAGGGCGCGCTTGCGCTCCCTCTCGTACGCGGCGAGGGCCGCCGCCCGGCCGGGCACGTCGCGCAGCGCCCCGGCCAGGGCGAGGGCGTCCTCCAGGGCGAGGGTGGTGCCCGCGCCGATCGAGTAGTGCGTGGTGTGGGCGGCGTCCCCCATGAGCACCAGGTCGCCGTAGGACCAGGTGCGGTTGGTGAGGGTGCGGAAGGTGCGCCACGGGGCGGTGCCGTCGGCGTGCGCCCGCCCGGTCAGCCGGTGGCCGTCCAGCAGTCGCGCGAACAGCCCCTCCAGCAGGGCGAGGCCGTCCTCCTGGGACATGCGGTCCAGGCCGAGGCCGGTCCAGGTCTCCGGGGGGCACTCCACGACGCAGGTGCTGCGGTCCGCGTCGTGGCGGTAGGCGTAGCACCAGATCCAGCCGTGCGGGGTCTCGGCGAAGGAGAAGGTGAACGCGTCGAGGACCTTGGTGGTGCCCAGCCAGACGTAGAGGTTGCGGCCGACGGCGGCCTCGGTGCCGAAGCGGTCGGCGTGCCGCTCGCGCAGGGCGCTGTGCACGCCGTCGGCCGCGACCACCAGATCGGCGGCGGGCAGGTCGGCGGGACCGCTCACCGGCCTTCCGTGCTCGACGCGTACGCCCAGGGAGCGGGCCCGGTCGGCGAGGACGTCCAGCAGGCGGTGGCGGCCGATGCCGAAGCCCTCGTCGCCCGTGTGCCGCGCCGTGCGGTCGCCGACGTGGGCGACGCCGTCGCGCCAGCGCACGGACGCCGCCTCCACCGCGTGCGCCGACTCGGGGTCGCCCGCCCGCAGCCTGTCGAGCAGGCCGCCCCAGTAGGTCACGCCCCAGCCGTAGGTCGCGCCGGCCGGGTCGCGTTCGAGGACGGTGACGTCGTGCGCCGGGTCCTGGCGCTTCATCAGAATCGAGAGGTACAGGCCGGCGGGCCCGCCGCCGACACAGACGACCTTCACACGCACCCCACTGTTCGCCCCGGGTGACCGTTCGGGAGCACAGGGTAGGAGCGCGGCGGCGCCGCGGGCGCGGCGCCGCGCCGGGCACCGGCCCGAAAAGGGTGGTACGCGGCCGGGGCGGGATGGCGGGGGCGAAGCGGGGAAGACGCACGGGGAGCGTGCGAACGATGCCGCCGGGCCGAGGAAGGGCTCATGGACAACCTGACGATCCTGATCGTGGTCGTGGCCGTGCTGGCCGTGCTGACCCTCGCGGCGGCGGTCGCCGTGCTCGTCCGGCTGGTCCGCACCCGCCGCACCCTGGACCGGGCCGGCCTGCCGACCGGCCCCAAGTGGGTGTTCTGGGGCGCCGTCGCCTATCTGCTGCTCCCCGCGGACCTGGTGCCGGACCCGGTCTACCTCGACGACATCGGCGTCCTGCTGCTGGCGCTGAAGTCGATGCGCTCCGCCGTGCCGGGGAAGCTGCCGCCGTCGGCCGGACGCGGGTACGGGGACCGCGGCCGGGACGCCGCTCCCGCCCCCGGGCCGGGCTCGCGCCCCGCCGGCCACTGACGCGACGGACCCCGTTCCCGAGCCGGCGGGCCAGGAGCCGGATACCGGCTGCCGGGCGGCCGGAGGCGTCTGCTTGGCTGGTTCCGCCGGGACGGGACCACAAGGGGCGGACAGCGCATGGGGACGGACAGGACCGACATCGAGCACGTCGCCGACGGCGTGCACCTGGTGCACGGCAGCGACACCAACTGGACGATCCTCACCGAGGGGGACGCCGTCACACTGATCGACACCGGCTACCCCGGGGACCGGCGGGCGCTGCTCGACTCGCTGACGGCGGTGGGGCGTTCGCCGGAGGCGGTCTCGGCCGTGCTGATCACGCACGCCCACAACGACCACCTCGGCTCGGCCGAGTACCTGCGGCGCACCTACGGCGTCCCCGTGTACCTGCACGAGGCCGAGGTGCCGCACGCGCGCCGCGACTTCCTGCACCAGGTGACCGTCGGGCAGGTCGCGCGCAACGCGTGGCGCCCCGGTGTGCTGCCCTGGTCGGTGCGCGCCCTGCGGCACGGCGGCACGGCGCACGTGCCGGTCGGCGCCCCGAAGCCGTTCCCGGCCCCCGGCCGGCTGGACGTGCCCGGCCGCCCCGTGCCGGTGCACACGCCCGGCCACACGGCGGGCCACTGCGCCTACCACCTCCCGGAGGCCGGGATCGTGGTCTCCGGTGACGCGCTGGTCACGGGGCACCCGATCGCCCGCGCCGACGGGCCGCAGCTGCTGCCGGCCATGTTCCACCACGACCGGACCGGCGCCCTCGCCTCGCTGGACGCCCTGGAGGCGCTGGAGGGCGACGCCCTGCTGCCGGGGCACGGCCCCCTCCGCCGCGGCCCCGTCCGCGAGGCGGCGCGCCGGGCCCGCGCACGCGCCTTCTGACCGCCGCCGGAGGAACAGCGGCCGCCCTCCCCCGGGCGGCCGGACGGGCCGGCGCCCGGCGCGCCGTGCACCGGCCCGTCGCGGAGCCGTACCGCCGGGCCCGCGGCGGTTCCCCGCCGCGGGCCCCGCCGTCACCAGCGGTTCTCGACCTGGTCCTTGATGCGCCGGTCGTACAGGTCGGTGATCGCCGCGAGCGTCTCCGGGGACAGCTCCGGGACCTCGGCGGCGGCCGCGTTGGCCCGGGCCTGCTCCGGGTTGCGGGCACCGGGGATCACGGTGGTGACGCCGGGCTGCTGCACGATCCAGGCGAGCGCCAGCTGGGCCGGGGTGACGCCCTCGGGGGCGAGGGCGGCGAACTCCGCCGCCGCCTCGACACCGGTGGCGTAGTCGACGCCGGAGAAGGTCTCGCCCTGGTCGAAGGCCTCGCCGTGGCGGTTGAACGTCCGGTGGTCGTTCTCCGCGAAGACCGTGTCCTTCGTGTACTTGCCGGACAGCAGGCCGGAGGCCAGCGGCACCCGGGCGATGATGCCGACGCCGGCCTCCCGGGCCGCGGGCAGCACCCGGCGCAGGGGCTTCATGCGGAAGGGGTTGAGGATGATCTGGACGCTGGCCACGTTCGGGCGGGCGATCGCGGTCAGCGCCTCCTCGGCGGTCTCCACGCTCACGCCGTACGCGGCGATCCGCTCCTCGGCCACGAGGGTGTCCAGCGCGTCGAAGACCTCGTCGGAGGAGTAGACGGGCGTCGGCGGGCAGTGCAGCTGCACCAGGTCGAGCCGGTCGGTCCCGAGGTTGCGGCGCGAGCGGTCGTTCCACTCGCGGAAGTTGTCCAGCACGTAGTTCCGCGGGATCTGCTCGACCCGCCGGCCCATCTTGGTCGCCACCGTCACCCGCAGGTCGGGGCGGTCCTTCAGGAAGCGCGCGATGGTCTGCTCGCTGCGCCCGTCGCCGTACACGTCGGCCGTGTCGAAGAAGGTCACGCCCGCCTCGGCGGCGGCCTCCAGGACCGCCAGGGCGTCCTTGTCGTCCACGTCGCCCCAGTCGGCGCCCAGCTGCCAGGTGCCCAGCCCGATGACCGAGACCTGCCGGCCCGTCCTGCCCAATACTCGCTCGTCCATGGGGTCAGTGTGACACCCCTGGTCCGGGGCATGATCCGCGCCCACCCCGTTCGGACGGCGGAGGCCGCCGCCCGCGCGGGGCGCGGTGGTCCCGGCGCTCGCCGAGGGCGCCGGGACGGACCCCGGTCAGGTCAGCGGCAGCAGCACGCTGATGCGCTTGCCGCGGCCGGGGAGGCGGCTGATGGAGACCGAGCGGGCCAGCCGGTTGACGATGTACCAGCCGTGGCAGCCGACCCTCAGCAGGCCCTGGTCGTCCGTCTGCCGCTCCAGGGTGGGAAGGTCCTCGCTGCGGTCGCCGACCGCGACGCGCACGCCGTCGTCCGTCAGCTCGGCCTCGAAGTCCGTGACGCCCCCGCCGTGCCGGATCGCGTTCGTGACCAGTTCGGAGGTGACCAGCAGGGCGTCCGCCACGGCTCGGTCGCCGCCGGCCGCGGACGGGCGGTCCGCCGCGGCGCGCGCGAGGGCCGCGCGCTCGTCGCGGCCGGCGCTCCGCAGCAGGTCCTCCACGTTCCTGCGCGCGGCGGCCGCGCTGTGCGGCACCTCTTCCACCGCCTGGCCACCGCCGGACCGCATGTCATGGGATGCGTCCTCGTGTGCCGTTCGCATTCCTACCTCCTGCCCGCTCCCAGCGGCGATTCGACCGGAAACGCGTCAAAGAAACGGCTGACCATTGATACGGGCGTCAAACCCCGCGACGGGAATGAGGACGCGGTGTGGATCTCTTTCGGGTGAGAGGTGTTTGAACGGCGAACCGGGGAATTCGGAGGGCGGGAGGTTGATACACATGGGTCCTTTGCTTCTGGTTCTGCTGCTGGCACTCATCCTTTTCGGTGCCGGCTTCGCGCTCAAGGCGCTGTGGTGGATCGCCGTGATCGTCCTGATCGTCTGGCTGCTCGGCTTCGTCGTGCGCCCCACCGCTTCGGGGGGCCGCCGCGGCCGCTGGTACCGCTGGTAGGGCGGTCTCCAGGCGCCGAGGGACATCGCCGACGCACTGCGGACCCGGACGATCGCGCCGGGTCCGCGGTGCGTCGCACCGTGTTACGCCGCGCTTCGGCACGCCGCGCCACAACACTTCCCGCTCCGTCGCTTTGCGTGCACGAGTGGGCCGACGGCGTGACGGCTTACCACTCGTTCCTATCTGGTTTCACGTTTCAACGGAATCCCGTTTCCAGCGGATACCGCGCTTGAATGAAATACTTTTTCCGCGGCGGTGAATACGCCGGTTTTCCCGGCCGCCGAACGCGGAACGCCGTGCCGCGCCGGAGCGGCGACAGGAATACCGGCGTCCGCCTCCGTGCCGGGCCGAGAACCGGAACGCCGGCCCCCGTACGACCCGTCTGCCCCCGATGCGTTCCGCCATGTGCCGCTTCCCCGTACGGCGGGCGCACGGCCGTACGGTTCGCGCCGGGCCACGCATCCGGCCGCTCCTGTGCATCCGAAACGCCCGCGAACGTGGAAGTGATCAGCCAGGGGGCCCGACGAGGCGAGCGACGGAGGAGTCATGAACGGTCAGGACACCGGGGCCGACGGCACCGGGACCGGCCTGCGCTGTCTGGTGACCGGCGCGACGGGCTACATCGGCGGCCGGCTGGTCCCCGAGCTGCTGGCCGCCGGCCACCGGGTGCGCTGTCTGGCCCGCTCCCCCGGCAAGCTGCGCGACCACCCCTGGGCGGGCGACACGGAGATCGTCCGCGGCGACGTCACCGACGCCGCGTCGCTGGCTGAGGCGCTGCGCGGCATCGACGTCGCGTACTACCTGGTGCACGCCCTGACCAGCGGGGACGGCTTCGAGGAGACCGACAGGAAGGCGGCCCGCACCTTCGGGGAGCAGGCGCGCGCCGCGGGCGTGGGCCGCATCGTCTACCTGGGCGCCCTCACCCCGTACGGCGTGCCCGAGGAACGGCTGTCCCCGCACCTGCGCTCGCGCGCGGAGGTCGGCCGCATCCTGCTCGGCTCCGGCGTCCCCACCACCGTGCTGCGGGCCGCGGTGATCATCGGCTCCGGCTCGGCCTCGTTCGAGATGCTGCGCTACCTCACCGAGCGCCTGCCGGTGATGGTCACACCGAGCTGGGTGCACACCCGCATCCAGCCCGTCGCCGTCCGGGACGTGCTGCGCTGTCTGGTCGGCAGCGCCCGGATGCCCGCCGACATCAACCGGGCCTTCGACGTGGGCGGCCCGAACGTCCTGACCTACCGCGACATGATGCTCCGGTACGCGGTCGTCGCCGGACTGCCCCGGCGGCTGATCCTGCCCGTGCCGGTGCTCAGCCCCGGCCTGTCCAGCCACTGGGTGGGCCTGGTCACGCCGGTGCCCCCGGCCCTCGCCCGGCCGCTCGCCGAGTCGCTGCGCCACGAGGTGGTGTGCCGCGAGCACGACATCGCCCGGTACGTGCCCGACCCGCCCGGCGGCCGCCTCACCTTCGACACGGCCGTCTCGCTGGCGCTGCAGCGCGTCAAGGAGGCCGAGGTCACCACGCGCTGGTCCTCGGCGTCCGTGCCGGGCGCGCCCAGCGACCCGCTGCCCACCGACCCGGACTGGGCCGGCGGCAGCCTCTACACCGACGAGCGCGAGCGGAGCGTCGACGCGCCGCGCGAGGCCCTGTGGCGGGTGATCGAGGGCATCGGCGGCGAGAACGGCTGGTACTCCTTCCCGCTCGCCTGGTCCGTGCGCGGCGTGCTCGACCGGCTGGTGGGCGGGGTCGGACTGCGCCGGGGCCGCCGGGACGCGGGCCGGCTGCGCGCCGGCGACTCGCTGGACTTCTGGCGCGTGGAGGAGATCGAACCGGGCCGGCTGCTGCGGCTGCGCGCCGAGATGCGGCTGCCGGGCCTGGCCTGGCTGGAACTGCGCGCCGGCACCGGCGACGACGGCCGCACCCGGTACCGGCAGCGGGCCCTGTTCCATCCGCACGGGCTGCTGGGCCACGCGTACTGGTGGTCGGTGTCGCCCTTCCACGCCGTCGTCTTCGGCGGGATGGCCCGCAACATCGCCCGCGCCGCCGCCAGGAACGCCCTCAAGGGCCCGCCCGCGGCCGCGGGCCGCCGCTGACCGGGGCCCGCCGCCCGCGCCCCGCCCTGCGCGAGCGCGGCGCCGAAGGCCGCGCCTCGCGAGCGCGCGCCGCCGCCCGCCCGCGGGCCCGCCCTCCTCCTCCGCCCCGCCCGTCCCGTCCAGGAGCCGCCATGAGCGTCGCCGTCGTCCTGTTCACCGCCGACCTGCGCCTGCACGACCACCCGCCGCTGCGCGCCGCCCTGGAGGCGTCCGACGAGGTGGTGCCCCTCTTCGTCCGGGACGGCCGGCTGGACGGCGCCGGGCGCGCGGCGCCCAACCGGCTGGCCTTCCTCGCGGACTGCCTGGCCGACCTGGACCGGGGGCTGCGCGAGCGCGGCGGCCGGCTCGTGGTGCGCTCCGGCGACGTCGTGGAGGAGGCGTGCCGGGTGGTCGCCGAGGCGGACGCGGACGACGTGCACATGGCGGCCGACGTCAGCGCCTACGCCCACCGCCGGGAGGAGCGGCTGCGGACGGCCCTGGAGGCGGAGGGACGCCGGCTGCACGTCCACGACACGACGACCACCGTGCTGGCGCCGGGCGCCGTCACCCCGGCGGGCGGTACCCACTTCGCGGTGTTCACGCCGTACTTCCGGCACTGGTCGCGGCAGCACCTGCGCCATGTGCTCGGCCCCCCGCGCCGGGTGCGGGTGCCGGACGCCGTCCGCTCCGGCCCGCTGCCCTCGCGCGCGGACGTCCGGGGCGTCTCCGAGGGGCTGGCCGCCGGCGGGGAGAGCGAGGGCAGGAAGCGGTTCGCGGCCTGGCGGCGCCGGGGGCTCGGCGCGTACGGGGACCGGCACGACGACCTGGCGGGCGACGCCACCTCGCGGCTCTCCCCGCACCTGCACTTCGGCACCCTCTCCCCCGTCGAGCTGGTGCGGCGGGCGCGCGAGGCGGAGGGTCCCGGCGCCGAGGCGTTCGTACGGCAGCTGGCGTGGCGGGACTTCCACCGGCAGGTGCTGGCCGCGCGCCCGGAGGCGGCCCGCGCGGACTACCGCACGAAGCACGACCGGTGGCGCTCGGAGCGGGCGGCCGCCGAGGACGTCGCCGCCTGGAAGGAGGGCCGCACCGGCTACCCGGTCGTCGACGCGGCGATGCGGCAGCTGCGGCACGAGGGCTGGATGCACAACCGCGGCCGGCTGCTCACCGCCTGCTTCCTGGTCAAGACGCTGTACGTGGACTGGCGCGTGGGCGCCCGGCACTTCCTGGACCTGCTGGTCGACGGCGACCTCTCCAACAACCAGCTCAACTGGCAGTGGGTGGCCGGCACCGGTACGGACTCCCGGCCCAACCGGGTCCTCAACCCGGTCACCCAGGGCAGGCGCTACGACCGGGACGGGGCCTACGTGCGGCGCTGGGTGCCGGAGCTGGCGGGGCTGCGGGGGCCCGCCGTGCACGAGCCGTGGAAGCTGGAGGGGGCCGAACGGGCGGCGTACGGCGCCTATCCGGAGCGGGTGGTCGAGCTGTCGGAGGGGCTGGAGCGGTTCCGGCGGGGCCGCGGCCTCGACTGAAGCGCGGGCGGCCCCACCGGACCCCTGCTGCTCGGCGCCCCCCGCCGGCGCGCTCCGGCCGCGGGTCGCCCGCCGGACCCCCTCCGGTCCCGGGCCGTTTCCCCGGGCCTCCCCGATCGCGGGCCGCCCGCCGGGACCCCTCCGGTCCCAGGTCGCTTCCCCGGGCCTCCCCGATCGCGGGCCGCCCGCCGGGAGTGGTCCGACAGCCTGCCCGCGTTCACCGCAGGCCGAGGTCCCGCAGCACCTCCCGGGCGGCCCGCGCGCCCGACGCCAGCGCGCCCTGGACCGAGCCGGTCGCCCGGTGGTCCCCGCACACGTACCGCCCGGGCGCCACCCGCGCCGTGCGGCTCAGGGGCTGCGGCGGCGGCATCGCGGGCAGGGCGCACGGCACGGTGTACGCGGTGAGCGGCTCCCAGCCGCCGGTGTCGGTCCCGTACGCCTCGGCCAGCGCCCCGCGCACCGCGCGCTCGCGGCCCTCGGTGTCCTCGCCGAGCACGGACGTGGAGACGAGCGCGGTCCCGGCGGGCGCGTAGCCGGGGACGACCTCGCTGAGCACGCAGGTGTTGAGGAAGCGGCGCCGGTCGTCGGTGAGCAGCGTCGGCTCGGCCAGCGGGGAGCGCTCGACGGCGTGGTAGTAGGTGGTCACGACACGGTACGGGGGCACGTCGAGGCCGGGCAGCAGGGCGGCGGCCGGCTCAGGTCCGGTGGCCACGACCACGGCGCGGGCCGCGGCCTGGCCGCCCCCGGCCAGCAGGACGCCGTCGTCGGTGAGCCGGTCCACCGGCGCGCCGAGCCGGACGGTGCCCTCGGGCAGCGCGGCCGCGAGCCGCCGCGGCACGGCCCCGACGCCCTCCGCGGGCAGGCACAGGGTGCCGCGCAGCATGCTGCGCCAGACGAGGTGGAAGAACCGGCCCGAGGTCTCCAGCTCGTCCTCCAGGAAGATCCCGGACAGGAACGGGCGGAAGAAGCGCTCCACGAAGGCGTCGCTGAACCCGGCGGCCGCCAGTTCGGTGCGCGTGGTGCGGTCCTCGCCCCGCTTGAGCAGCCCGGCGGGGGCGAGCATGTCGCGGGCCGACAGCACGCCGAGGGCGGCCAGGTCGCGCGCTCCGGCGAGCCGTCCGGTGAGCAGGTCCCGGGTCCGCCGGGGCGTGCGGGTCGGATCGGCGAAGCGCAGCAGACCCCGGTCGGTGCGGATCAGGACGCCCGGCGTGAACGGGCGCAGCTTCAGGTCGCGCAGCACCAGCCGCCGCCTCACCTGCGGGTACGAGGTGTTGAACACCTGGAAGCCGCGGTCGAGCACGAAGCCGTCGCGCACGTCGGAGCGCATCCGTCCGCCGACCTCGTCCGACGCTTCGAGCACCCGCACGGCGAGCCCCGCGTCGAGCAGGTCGCGCGCGCAGGCGAGGCCGGCGAGCCCCGCTCCGACCACCAGCACGTCCGGCGAACCCTGGGTCGCGGGCATGAGGCACCACCTTTCGTCTCCGGCCGCCGACGGGGTGCCCGCGGCGGCGGGCGGCGCACGCCGCGCGCGTACGGCCGCCGTCCCGCCCGTCCGGGCCGCGCCTCCCGCGGCGCGGCCCGGACGGGCCCGTGTCCTGCTCCTCCGCCCGGGACCGGGCGGTTCCCCCGTCCCCCTCGTGCCCGAGAGGTTCCCGCGTCTCCGAGAGGTTCCCGCGTCCCGCGGTCCCGCGCGGTTCCGTCGTCCTGCCGGTCCCGCGCGGTTCGCGCCGCCGCGCCGTCCGCAGCGCCGCGCGGTCCTCTTCCCCGTGCCCCGGCCGCGCGGATGCACCGCCGCGTGTTTGCGCGGGGGCCGGTCCCCGACGGGCCGCCGGTCCTCAGGTGCGGGACGGGTCCTCCCCGCCGCACACCGCCGTCAGGGCGCGCAGGGCCTCGCCGAGTCCCGCGGGGCGGAGCATCTGGCCCGCCCGCTGTCCGGCCCAGCCCGGGCCGCCGAGGACGACGACGGGGTTGCGGCGGGCCCCCCGTACGCCCCACTCGCTGGCGGCGACGTACTGGGCCAGCGGGTGGCTCGCCGTGGAGCGGGCCTGCGACCAGAGGACCACGGCGGCGGGGCCCAGGCGCCGCACGGCCGACGTCAGCGCCTCGGCGGGGACGTCGGCGCCGAACATGCGGGTGGCGGTGCCGCGTTCGGCGAGAGCCGCGTTGAGGGCCTCCAGCGGCAGGGTGTGCTGCTCGCCCGGTACGCAGGCCAGCACCAGCGGGGCGGCGTCGGTCGCCGGGGCGCCGGGCGGCACGGCGGGCGTGGCCCGGCGCAGCACGGTCGAGACGTGCCAGGACAGCAGGTGCTCGACCTCCACGTACCGGTCGCCCGAGGTCTCCCAGCGGCGGCCGACGGCGTGCAGCGTGGGCACCATCACCTCCTCCCAGGCCGTGCTCACGCCGTACCGTGCGACGAGCGAGAGCAGCCGGTCCTGCACGACGGCGGCGTCGAGGCGGACCGCCGCCCGGGACAGGCCGCGGATCTCGCGCCGGGCGTCCAGGGGTTCGTCGCCCGCCCGGTGCGGGAGGGGGGCGAGGACCGGGTGGCCGGCGGGCGCGGGGGCCGGCCGGCCGGCGCGCGGTGCGGGCGGGGTGTCGGCGGCCGGGGTCCGCGCCCGCTCCCTGGCGGCCCGCGCCGCCTCGGCGGGCGGGACGCCGACCGAGGTCAGACGGCACATCTCCTCCAGGACCGCGACGTCCTGCGGCGCCCAGCGCCGGTGGCGCCCGCCGTCGCGCACCGCGGGGCCCACGCCGTACCGGCGGTCCCAGGAGCGCAGCGTGGTCGGCGAGACCCCGAGGCGGCGGGCGAGGGCGCCGGTGGTGACGCCGGTGCCGGACGCGGCGGACGGCGGGGGCGAGGGGCGGGACCGCTCGGACGGCGGCCGCCGCCGGGGCGCCGGCAGCTTCTCCCCCGTACCGGACGGCCGTACGGGCGGTTCCTGCTCGGACTCCTGCGGCGGCTTCCGCGCCGGTGTGTCGGCCATGCGCCGACTATACGACGCAGAAACGATGCGAGTTGCCGGAGAGGTCCGCGCCTTCTGAGGATGATGCCGTCGGCGTCCCCCGTGGACGTCCGGCGACCGGCAGTTGCGGACGGCGCCCCGGCGCGCGTCCCGGCCGCCCCGCACCGGCCGGGGCGGCGACCCACCGGCGCGAGGAGCGGTCGTATGAGCGCATGTCCCACGGTCGGACCGTGCCCCGGCCCGGCCGTCACGGCGACGGCCACCACGGCGGTGGCCACCACGGCGACGGCCACCGGGATGACGGCGGTCATCCCGTCGCCCGCGCCCGCCGTACCGGCGCGGGCGCCCGTGGAGGAGACGCTCGCGGACGAGGAGCTGGCGGCGGGTCTGGCGGCCGGCGACGAGGAGTGCCTGGCCGCCGCCTACCGCCGCTGGGGCTCCCTGGTCCACACCCTCGCCTGGCGCGCGCTGGGCGACGCCAAGGAGTCCGAGGACGTCATCCAGCAGGTCTTCCTCGCGGCCTGGCGCGGCCGGCACGGCTACCGGCCGGAGCGCGGGGCCCTCGCCGGATGGCTCATCGGCATCACCCGCCGGAAGATCGCCGACGCCCTGTCGGCCCGGACCCGGCGGACCGAGCTGGTCGCCGCCGCGGGCACGGTCCTGGCCGTACGGGCCGACAGCGGCGGCCATCCCGAGGCCGTCCTGGACCGCGTCCTGGTCCGCGGCGAACTGGCCAAGCTGCCCGCGGCGCAGCAGCGCGTGCTCCGCCTCGCCTTCTACGAGGACCTCACGCAGGCGCAGATCGCCGAACTGACCGGCCTGCCGCTGGGCACCGTCAAGAGCCACGCACGGCGCGGGCTGCACCAGCTGCGCCGGTGCCTGGAGAACGAAGTGAGCGCCTGAACGGTCACTTCTCGTCACCGAACGATCAGCGAGGGTAATTTCGATGCAGAAATAATGCAGATTGCGTCGCAAGTGATATGCGCGGTGCCAGGGCGGGTCGCCCCGCCCTGTGCGCACGATCCGGCCCCGGCGGACGGCCTTCGTCCCGTCCGTACGGTCCGGTCCCGGCGACGGTCCTCGTCCCGTCCGTACGGTCCGGTCCGGCGGACGGCCCCGCGCCGTCCGTGCGCCCTTCGCCGGCGCCTCGCGTCCGTGCCCGTCCCCGCGGCGGCGGGACACGGGCCGCACGGCGTTCACGGCCCGCCGGCCGGCGCCCCCGGCCGGCACTCCTTGGGAGGTGGCACATGGCCGAACCGGTCCCGGACGCGGACGGCCACCTGTCCCCGGACGACCTGGCCTCGCTCGCCCTGGACGGCCCGAGAGCGCCGTGCCCGCCCGGTACCGCGCTCCACCTGTCCCGTTGCGCGGGCTGCCGCGGGCTGCTCGCCGAACTGCGCCGGGCCGTCGCGGCCGGCCGGGAGACGTCGGACCTGGACGCGCTGCGACCGCCTCCGGCCCGCCTGTGGGACGCCATCCACCACGAGATCCACCGGCGGCCGGGCCCGCAGCCACCACCGCCGGACGCGGGGGCCGGACCCGTCCCCCGCCCTCCGGACACGCCGATCACGCCGGTCGCACCGATCACTTCGGTCCCGCCGCACGAGGCGCCGCCCTCCTGGCCGGCTTCCCCGTCCCGCCGCCGCCCGGGGCCGGCGTCCGCGCTCGCCACCGCCGCCGCCACGGCCACGGCGGCGGTGGCCGTGGCGGTGCTCCGGACGGCCCTGCGGCGGCGCGCGCGGAACGCGTCGGCGCGGGCGTAGGGCGGTGTGCGGGGAGCGGAACCGCCCCGGCACCAGCCGCTGAAACGCGCGAACCGCCGAGCGCGTGGATCACCGAGCGCGTGGACCACCGCGTGGGCGGACCGCCGAGCGTGGGGCGGGCCTCCGACACGCGGGCCGCTGGGCGCGTACGCCACGGGACATATGGTCCGCTGGACCCGTACGCCACTGGACGTGCGACCACCGGGATACCGGGACCACCGGCACGCGCGCGGCCGGAACACGCGCCCTCCGCGCACCGCGCGCGCTGATCCGTACAGATCAGCGCCGTCCGCGGCAGCTTCGCGCGCCGATCCGGGGCATGCGGAGGGAAGAGCCCGTCATCGCCCGCCGGCACGGCCCAGCACGTGCCGGTGGGCACCGGAGAAAGGGGGGCGCCGTGGCCCGGCGCGCGCAGGCACACCGGCAGCGGGACCGGGGAGCCCAGGACCGGCCGCTCCCCGGGGCCGTCACGTCGGCCGGGCCCGTGGGCCCCCCGGCGCCGGCGTCGGTGCCGGTCCCCGCGCCGCCGGTGCCGCGCCCGGCCGGCCGTGCCGCGCGCCGGTTCCCCGTCCCGTGGGCCCGGCTGCGCACCGCCCTGCGCCGCACCCCCGTGTCGATGTGGAACGACGACGTGACCGACTGGGCGGCGGCCCTGACGTACTACGCGATCCTCGCGCTGCTGCCCGCGCTGCTCATGACCGTGTCGCTGATCGGCCTGGTCAGCCCGCACACCACCGACGTGCTCATCGAGCACGTCACGGCCTGGGCGCCGGCCG
The DNA here is from genome assembly GCF_014650875.1 of Streptomyces minutiscleroticus. Lineage (GTDB taxonomy): Bacteria > Actinomycetota > Actinomycetes > Streptomycetales > Streptomycetaceae > Streptomyces > Streptomyces minutiscleroticus. The sequence goes on along the minus strand of NZ_BMVU01000013.1, from coordinate 114,965 downwards.
AGTCCGGCGACGCCCTGCACGGGGTGCTGCGGGACCTGTCGGACCAGCGTTCCGCGGCCCTGACCGTGGCGGTCGCGGGCGGCGTCAGCGCCCTGTGGTCCGCCTCCAGCTACCTGGCCGTCTTCCGCCGCGCCCTGCACGCCCAGCACGGCGTGGAGGACTGCCGGCCCGTGCTGCGCACGGTGCCCCGCATCCTGCTGACCGCGACGGCCCTGCTGGCGCTGCTGGTCGCCAGCGCGCTGCTGCTCGTGGTGAGCGGTTCGCTGGTGGAGTCGGCGGGCCGCAGGGCCGGGCTCGGGAACGCCGGGGCCACCGTGTGGGAGCTGGTGCGGTGGCCCGCGCTCCTCTGCCTCGTCGCCCTGCTGGTGCTCGTCCTCTTCCGCTCCGGGCCGCCGGCCGCGCGCGGGCTGCGGCACGGCCTGCCCGGCGGCGTCCTGGCCGCGCTGCTGTGGCTCGCGGCCTCGGCGGGCTTCACGCTGTACGCCTCCGGCCTCGGCACCTACAGCAGGCTGTACGGCTCGCTGGCCGGCGTGATCGTCTTCCTCGTCTGGCTCTGGGTGTCGAACCTGTCGCTGCTGGCCGGGGCCCAGTTCACGGTCGAGCTGCGCCGTACCGAGGGCCGGGGTCCGGCGCCCGCGCGGGCCTAGGGGCCCGCGTCCCCTCCCCGTCCCCCTGCCCGGCTCCCGCTCCCGTCCGCGCCGACCACCGGGGCCGGGCCCCGGCCGCCGCCCGGGACGTGCGCGGAACCCGCGCGCACCGCCGGGACGTTGTCCGGGCGACCGCGGTCCGCCGGCACACGGCCGGCCCGATCCCCGTCCCCACCCCACAGGCGGCCCCGTATGAGCGAGCTGGTCCCCGGAGGCAATCTGCCCCTGCCCGACGGCGCCCTGTCCCTGCGGGTGCCCGGCCCCTTCGACGTGTCGGCCCTGGTCACGGGCGACGGCGGCAGAGTGCGCGACGACGGCGACTTCGTGTTCTACAACCAGCCGTCCGCGCCCGGTGTCCGGCTGGCCGGCACGTCCCTCGCGGTGGACCCGCGCGCCCTGCGTCCCGGTGCGAGCCGTGTCACCGTCGTCGTCAGCCCGGCCGATCCGGGGACGCCCCTGGGGCGGCTGCCCGCGCCCGTGCTGACCGTGGCGGGACCGGACGGCCGGACGGCGGCCCGGTTCGCGCCGCCGCCTCCGCGGCAGGAGACGGTGCTGCTCCTCGCCGAGCTGTACCGCAGGGGCGCCGGCTGGAAGCTGCGCGCCCTGGGGCAGGGGTACGCGGACGGCCTGGCGGGCGTGGCGCGGGACTTCGGCGTCGACGTCGCCGAGGACAGCGCGCCGGGCGCAGACCACAACCCCCGCACCGCACCGCACGGAGGCACCGGCCCCCACCCCGCACCGGGCGGAGGCACGGACCCCCGCGCCACACCGTACGGAGGCACCGGCCCCCACCCCGCACCGGGCGGAGGCACGGACCCCCGCGCCACACCGTACGGAGGCACCGGCCCCCACCCCGCGCCGAGCGCGGGCGCCGCCCCCTGGGCGCCGGCGGCTCCCGGTACTGCGTCCGTGCCGCACCCGTCCTCGCCGCACCCGTCCGCCCCACCGCCTCCCTCCGCGCCCCCGGCCGTCCCTCACCTGCCCCCGGGCGACGACCTGTCCCCCGCCAACTCCGCCCGTGCGGCGGCCGGTGCGCCGCCGGTGTCGCCCGACGCCAGGCTGGCGGCCGCGGCCCGGGCGCACGCGGCCGCCATGGCCTCCCGCGGCCGGCTGGGCGCGGAGGGCCCGGACGGCCTCTCCGTCCACCAGCGCGTCACCGCCGGCGGCTACGCCTACCTCACCGTCGGCGAGCACCTGGTGTCGGGCCCGCGCACCCCGGCGGAGTTCGTGGAGTACTGCCTCTCCCAGGAGCGGCCCCGCCGTACGCTGCTGGACCCCGCGTTCACGGAGGCCGGCCTCGCGCACGCCGTCGACCGGCGGTCGGGGGACGTGTACTGGACCGCGCTGTGGGCCCGGCCGCTGACCGCGGACGGGCTGGCGCGCACGGTCGCGGAGGTCGTCGCGCTCACCAACGCCGAGCGCGCCGCGGCCGGCCTGCCGCCCCTCGCCGGCGACCCGCTGCTCGCCGCCGCGGCGCAGGCGCACAGCGCGGACATGGCGGCCCGCGCGTTCTACTCGCACACCTCTCCGGAGGGCGGCGAGCCCTGGCACCGGGCCGCGGCGGCGGGGTCCGCCCGCCGCACCATCGGCGAGAACATCGCGTGCGGCCAGCGCAGCGCCGCCGAGGTCGTGCGCGGCTGGATGGACAGCCCCGGCCACCGGGCGAACATCCTCGCGCCGGCCTTCACCCACATGGGTGTCGGCTTCGCGGGCGGCGGCCCGGCGGGGACGTACTGGACCCAGCTCTTCGGCGCCTGACACGCCCGGCACCGGGGGAATCAGGGGAGGTCAGCGCGGTATTAACGATGATGACAACGGTCACCGGTGCAGCCTTTGCCGATCTCCGCGAGGTGCGCTTCACTCGGGGGTCGGACAGTGCGGACAGCCGGAGCGAGGGGGAGCCCATGACCAGCGGCCAGCACGGTCACACCCGGGGACCGGACGCCGGGCGGCGGACGGTCGCCGAGCGCGGGCACGGGCACGGCGCGCGGCCGGGCCGCTCCCCCGAGGAGCACGCCCATGAGGACCACGCGCACGGGTCCCACGCACACGGAGGCCACACGCACGGGGTGAGCGCGGACGCCGACCGCCGCTGGCTCGCCCTCGCCCTCGCACTGATCGCCTCCTTCATGGCGGTGGAGGTCGTCGTCGGCGTGCTCGCCCGGTCGCTGGCGCTGATCTCGGACGCGGCGCACATGCTCACGGACGCCGCCTCGATCGTCCTCGCGCTCGTCGCGATGCGGCTGGCCGCGCGCCCGGCGCGGGGCGGCTTCACGTACGGCCTGAAGCGGGCCGAGATCCTGTCCGCGCTGGCGAACGGCCTCACGCTGCTCCTGCTGGGCGCGTGGCTCGCGTACGAGGCCGTCCACCGGCTGATCGACCCGCCCGCGGTCGAGGGCGCCCTGGTGCTGGTCACGGCGCTGGCCGGGATCGCCGTGAACATCGCCGCGGCCTGGTGCATCTCCCGGGCCAACCGCACCTCGCTGAACGTCGAGGGCGCCTACCAGCACATCCTCAACGACCTGTTCGCGTTCATCGGCACGGCGGTCGCCGGGCTCGTCGTGCTGCTCACCGGGTTCGCGCGGGCCGACGCCATCGCGACCCTCGTCGTGGTGGTCCTCATGGCCAAGGCCGGTTACGGGCTCGTGCGGGAGTCGGGCCGGATCGTCCTGGAGGCGGCGCCCGTGCACCTCGACCCGGACGCCATCGGCGAGCGGCTCGTCTCCCAGCCGGGCGTCGGCGAGGTGCACGACCTGCACGTGTGGACGATCACCTCGGGGCAGCCCGCCCTGTCCGCACACGTCCTGGTGGACCCGGGCGCGGACTGCCACACCGTGCGCCGGGGCCTGGAGTCGATCCTGCACAGCGAGTACGCCATCGGGCACACCACCCTCCAGGTCGACCACGCGCCCGCCGAGATCCTGGAGGTCCGCACCGGCGCGGCCGGCCCGGCTCCGTCGGGCGCGCACTGCGACGCCCCGCACGGTCCGGTGCACCGCGACGGACCCGGCAGGCGCTGACCCCGCCCCCGCGCCCCACGGCTCCCCCTGGGGTCCGCGCCACGCGGTCCCCGGGAGCTTCGCCGAGGGCGGAACGCCACCGTCTTCCCACCCGCCGCGACGCTCCTAGGCTGGGGGGATGAGCAGCCACGTGCGGAACCAGTCCCGTGTCGTCCCCCTGCGTCCGGTTCCCGCCGAGCCGGAACGGGCTCCGGAACCGGCCGCCAGAGAGCCCCTGTGGCGCGATGTCGTGGGCGACGTCCTGCGCCGTGAGCGACTGGCCCAGGACCGCACGCTGAAGGACGTCGCCGACGAGGCCCGGATCTCCATGCCGTACCTCTCCGAGGTGGAGCGCGGCCGCAAGGAGGCGTCGTCGGAGGTCCTCGCGGCCGCCGCGCACGCGCTCGGCCTGCGGCTGGCCGACCTCCTGCTGCTGGTGCACGGCGAGCTGGCCGCCCGGGAGCCGGCCCGGGTCCGCTCCCTGACGTCGGCCGTCCGGCCCGCGTCCCGGACGGCCGCCGGGCCGCGGGCCGGGACGGACGCGCTGCTGCTCGCCGCCTAGTGCCGTGACCGGAAGGGTCCACCGGCTCACGCCGCCGGGCGTCCGGACGCCCGGCGGCTCGTCGTCCGGCCTGCGTACGGTCCGTGCGTGCGGCCCGTGCGTACGGCGGCCCGCCGGGTCACGCGGCGGCCGCGAGCCGCCGTTCGAGCACCCGGTCGGCGAGGCCGTACGCGACGGCCTCGTGCGCGGTGAAGACCTTGTCGCGGTCCATGTCCGCGCGCAGCCGCTCGACGGAGTGGCCGGTGTGCGCGGCCAGCACCTCCTCGATCTGCGAGCGGATGCGCAGCATCTCCTTGGCCCGCAGGCTCAGGTCGGAGACGGTGCCCTGGGTGCCGCCGCTGGCGGGCTGGCCGAGCAGGACGCGGGCGTGCTCCAGGACGAAGCGCCGCCCGGGGTCGCCGCCGGCCAGCAGCACCGCGGCGGTCGACGCCGCCTGGCCGACGCAGAACGTCGAGATCGGCGACTGCACGAAGGTCATCGTGTCGTAGATCGCCATGAGCGAGGTGACGGAGCCGCCGGGCGAGTTGAGGTAGACGGCGATCTCGCGCTCCGGGTTCGCCGACTCCAGGTGGAGGAGCTGGGCGATGACGACGTTGGCGACGCCGTCGTCGATCTCGGTGCCGAGGAAGACGATCCGCTCGGCCAGGAGCCGGCTGTAGACGTCGTAGGCGCGCTCGCCCTGCGGGGTGCGCTCGACGACGTTCGGAATCGTGTACTGGGTCATGTCAGAGCCCCATCCGTCGCTCGCGGGCGGCCGGGCGGATCTCGTCGAGGGACTCCACGACGCGGTCGACCATGCCGTACTCGAGGGCCTGTTCGGCCGTGAACCAGCGGTCGCGGTCGCCGTCGCGGGAGATCGTCTCCTCGTTCTGGCCGGTGTGCTCCGCGGTGATCCGCTCGATGGTCCGCTTCGTGAACTCCAGGTTGTCCGCCTGGATGGCGATGTCGGCGGTGGTGCCGCCGATGCCCGCGGAGGGCTGGTGCATCATGATCCGCGCGTGGGGCAGCGCGTACCGCTTGCCCGCCGTGCCGACGGTGACCAGGAACTGGCCCATGCTGGCGGCGAACCCCATGGCGAGGGTGGAGACGTCGTTCGGGATCAGCCGCATCGTGTCGTAGACGGCGAGGCCCGCGTGGACCGATCCGCCGGGGCTGTTGACGCAGAGGCAGATGTCGGTGCGCGGGTCCTCGGCCGACAGCAGGAGCAACTGGGCGCAGACGCGGTTGGCGGAGACCTCGTCGACCTGGGTGCCGAGCAGGACGATGCGCTGGGCGAGCAGTTGGGCGGCCAGGTGGTCGTCGAACCGGGTGGACGGGGTGTCGCCCTCCCCCGCGTACGGCAGGGGGACGGCCGTGGCCCGGCCGGTGGTGCTGAAGGGTGCCATCGCTCCTCCTCGGGTGGCGCGGCCGTGTCGCCGCGGTGCCTCCACCCTCGCCCGGCGGGAGCCGCCGGCGGCGCTCGTTCGGCCCGCGGCAGATTCGCCGACGGCAGAGCGCGCGGAGAAGCGCCTCACCGGTGGTGGGGTACGTGAGGAGGGACCGTCGCACGCCGGCGCCGGCGGACACCGGCCGTGGACCACGCGCCGCCGCCCCGCGCGCGCAAGCGCAGGCGGGGCGGTCGGGGTGGTGGCCGAAGACGGGCGGGACTGCGGACCGTCAGGCGCGGAGAAGCGCCGTCACGCCGCGTTCGTGGGGTGACGGCGCGCGCCGTCGGGACGCTCGCGCGGCTCGGGGGCGGCGGCCGCCCACTCCATCACCAGGCGCTGGTACTGCCGTCGCTGCTCACCGTTCAGCATCCCACCGGTGCGGAACCAAAGGGCCCGGATCTCCTCGTTGACCTCTTCGGCCGAGCGCCCGGGCACGACGGGCTCACGTTCTGAGGTGGTGGACATGCAGTGAAGCATACGGAGCCACCCGTGAAGACAATGTGAGAACCGCCTGTGATCATGGTTACTTCCTGATAGAGGGCTTGTGACCTGCGACTCAATGGGTGACGAACCCCGAGGCCAACAGCATGGCCGACAACGCCGCGACGCCGCGCGCCCCCTCGTGTGAGGTCGCACACCCGGATCCGGTGCAACCTTTGTGGACTCAGCGCGCGAAAGGCTCCGCACGCCGTCTCAAAGTCCCGCGATCCCCCTGAAGACGCATCCGGCACCCCGGCCACCCCGGGGGCACCGCCCGCACCCTTGGTGCACTTCTCGGCACCCTGGGCAGTAAGCGCTTGCCGCACCGGGCACCGGGCCGCTGGGGAGGGACTGGCGCACATGGCCTCGCGGAGAGACCGCTCGACCACCGCTACCGCGGAGAACACCCCGTACGGACGCTCGGCTACCTGTTCCGCGCGGGGTCCGCACCGGCCGCACCCCCGTGTCGTCCGGTGCGGGCCCCGCGCCGCGGCGGCCGGGGCGGCGGGCCCCGGCCCGCTCACTCCCCCGCGTAGGCCTTCTCCAGGGCGGCGATGTCGAGCTTGCCCATCGACATCATCGCCTTCATCGCCCGGTCCGCCCGCCCCCGGTCGGGGTCGGCGACCATCTCCGTGAGGCGGGTGGGCACCACCTGCCAGGACAGGCCGTACCTGTCCTTGAGCCAGCCGCACGGGCCGGGCTCGCCGCCGCCCTCGGTCAGCCGGTCCCAGTAGTGGTCGACCTCCTTCTGGTCGGCGCAGTCGATCTGGAAGGAGACCGCCTCGCTGAACGTGAACTCCGGGCCGCCGTCGAGCGCGAGGAAGCGCTGGCCGTTGATCTCGAACTCCACGGTCAGCACGGTGCCGACCGGGCCGGGACTCGCCTCGGTGCGGCGGACGACCCGGCCGATCCGGGAGCGGTCGAAGACCGACACGTAGAAGTGCGCGGCCTCCTCCGCCCTGCCGTCGAACCACAGGCACGTGGTGAATCCGTCGGTGGTCATGAGCGCCTCCTGGGGTGGTTCCCGCGGCGGGAGAACAAGGTCACCTGTTACGACCGGCCCGCGCCCCGGGACTCATCGGTGTCCCGCCCCTTTTTTTTTCGCGCTGCTCGTCCGCGCCGCCCGCACCGCCGGGGTCACGGACCGGGCGGCCGCTACTCGCCGACGCGGCCGTCGATGCGCTCGCGCAGGAAGTCCGCGTGGCCGTTGTGCCGCGCGTACTCCTCGATCATGTGCACCAGCACCTCCCGCAGCGTGACCGGCCTGCCGTGGTGGAGCCCGCAGACCTCCAGGTCGGGCGCGTCGGCCACGAACCGCTCCGCGAACGCCACCTCGCCGCGCCAGGTCTCCCACGCGTGCGCCACCACCTCGGGGTCGGGCACCGCCCCCGCGAAGTCGGCGTCGCGGTCGTCCTCGGTGCGGTAGTGCCACGGCACGTCCTGGCCCGCCAGCACCCGGCGGAACCACGCCTGCTCGACGTAGGCCATGTGGCGCACCAGGCCCAGCAGTGACAGGTCGGACGGCGGCACCGAGCGGCGGGCCAGCGCCTCGGCGTCCAGCCCCGCGCACTTCATCTCCAGTGTCAGCCGCTGGTCGCGCAGGAAGCCGGCGAGCGTGTCGCGCTCCCCCGCGCGGCTGCCGCCGCGCGGGTCGTCCGCGGGCAGGACGAACAGGTCCGACCAGCCGAAACTCCGCTCGGGCAGGTTCTGCTCGCCGGTGTCGGGGGTCTGCGAAGTATGGGTCATACGGCCGAGGATGGGCCGTGCGGGCACCGGGCCGCCACCCGGTTTCCGCTGCCGGACCGCCGCTCCCGCCGATCACCCGGGCGTGCGCGGCGCGAAGCCGGGTACCCGCGAGCGTGGACGGCCGGGACCGGCCGGTCACGACGACGGATCAGGAGAAGACCGTGCTGATGGCTCACCCCGCGGTGCTGGGCAACCTCGTCGAGCAGTACGAGACGCTGCGCGTCCTGCACGCCGAGAACGGCGACGCGGACGTGCGGCAGCGCATGGACGACGTCGCGTACACCCTGTGCGTCTCCACCGGGACGAAGGACGTGGACGCCGCGCTCGTCGCCGCCCGCCACCGGCTGCCCGGTGCCCGCACCCGCGACGACTCGGTGCTCGAGGCGTCCTAGGACGCGCACCCGCCCGTCGGCACGGCACGCGACGTACGCTTCCGGCGCCGTCCCCCGCGGGTGCGGGGGACGGCGCCGGAAGCGTGTCCGCGTCCTCTCAGGCCAGCCATCGGTCCGGTTCCGCGGGCCGGTACACCGTGACGGCCCGCGGCCGCTTGTCGAGGACCAGGCTGCGCTCGGCGACCTCCGCCACCTCGCCGTCGTAGGCGAACCGGGGGTCGCCGCTGAGCACTTCGAGCCGCAGACCGCGCAGTTGCGCGGTGCTCAGCACGCGCGAGGTGTGCAGGGTGCCGGTGAGGACGGCCAGCAGCAGCCGGGTCCTGGCCAGCGGGGCGCTGCCGTCCACGGCGCGGACGTCGAGCAGCCCGTCGTCGAGCTGCGTGCGGTACGTGGGCGCGAAGCCGGCGGGGTGGTAGACGCCGTTGCCCGCGAAGAGCAGCCACAGCCGCCGGGGCCGCCCGTTGACGGCGATGGTCGCGGGGCTGCCCTGGGCGAGCACCTTGGCCAGGCCGACCACGAGCGCGGGCCACTTGCCGATCCGGGCCTCCAGCTCCTCGCGGGCGCGCACCAGGTCGGTGTAGACGCCGAGGCTGAAGGTGTTGAGGAACACCTTCTCCGTGCCGCCCCGCGTACGGGCCCGGCCGATGTCGGCGCTCACCGCGTCGCCGTCCCGCACGGCGCGCGCCACGTCCTCCATCGTCTGGTTGCCCAGGTCCATGGCGAAGTGGTTGAAGGTGCCGCCGGGGAACACGGCGAGCGGCACGCCGACGCGGGCCGCGATCTCCGCCGCGGTGTTGACCGTCCCGTCGCCGCCGCAGGCCCCGAGGGCGCCGTCCTCCAGCTTCGCCCGCCGCGCCGCCCGCTCGATGAGGTCGCGCAGGTCCTGGCCCTCCTCGGGCACGGTGATCCCGGCCTTGGGGAGCAGTGTGCGCAGGCCGTCGGTCACGGTGTCCGCGTCGGCGCCGCGCGAGAGGCCGGAGGAGGGGTTGACCACGATGTGCAGTCCGGCGCCCTCGGGCAGTGCGGGCGCGGGCCGGCGCGGAGGCGCCGCCGCGGCCGGCGCCTCCGGCTTGACGGGCCACCAGCGCGCCGTGATCACGGCGGCGCCGAGGCCGACGGCGACGCCCGCGGCGACGTCCCCCGGGTGGCGCTCCTCGCCGCGCAGCCGCGCGGCCGTGAGCCCGGCCGCGGCGGGCGCCGCCAGAAGGCCGTAGCGCGGTGCCTCCAGGACGGCCCCTGCGGCGAAGGCGACCGCCGAGGCGACCCGGCCCGCGGCCGGCAGCGGCCGCACCTTGCGCACCGCGGGCCTGGCCACCGCGCGGGTCACGGCCGAGGCGATGGCCACGGCTCCGGCGCCCCGGAGGGCCGCCCTGCGTCCGGTCCTGCCGCCCGCGGCGCCCAGGACCGCGGCCGCGCCGCCCCACACGAGACCGCCCGCCGCGACGCGGCGCCAGTCCGACGTCGCCGCCCACCTCGTACGCGGCTTCCGTACGTTCCGCCCTGCCATGACTCGGCCCGCCCCTGCTGTTCGACGATCGCACTCGGGTTCGTGGGGCCGGTGGCCCGGCCGCCGGGCCCCTTGTGCGTCTGCCCGGACTTGCGGCGATCATGGATCGGCGGCCGCCCCGGTGCCCAGGTCCCTTCGTGACGCGGTTCACCCGGGAACATCCGGAATCGAAGACACCGTTGGGAAAAGACGGGGGACCCGTGTCCGGTCCGTGGTGAACGGCCGCCGTGGCCGGACGCGCGGCGGCCGCCTCCCCGAGGCGGATTGCCACGGGCCCGGGAATCGGCGATCGTTGCCTGACACAAGCCGTACATGTCGTTGCACTGTGAGGTGAAGGAACCCGCCCAGCGGATTCCACGCGTGTGGAGAGTGACACCACCAGGTCTGCCGACACGGGCACCACGGGACCGGACACCGCCTGGAGCGGGGCGCCCCGCCCCGTGGTCGTCGCGGCCCTGTTCCCCGGCGCCCGGTCGGGACGGCCGCTGGACGACTGCGCGCCGGCCCGGCTCGCCGTCGCCCACCGGGGGCTCGGCGAGCCGGGCGAGGGGCCGCCGGCCGGGCCCACCGGCGGGACGGTCGGCGGCCGCAGGCTGCGCCGCGCGCTCGGCGAGTGCGCCGGGCTGCCCGCAAAGGCGGTGGTGGAGCGCGTACGGATGCTCGTGTCGGAGTGGGCCGGCGGCGCCCGCCACGACGACATGGCGGTGGTGGCGGTGGGCGCCCCCCGCAACGGCCGGCCCGGCACCGGGCGCGGCCGAGGATCGAACAGGTGCACGGCATGACCACGACTCCGACGACCGGGCGCGCACCCGGGTACGAGACGACCTCCGAGGCCGGGCACGGGGCGCCCCCTGAGGCCGGGCACGGGACGACGTCCGACGCCGGGCGCGGGACGCCCCGCGACGTGTGGGTGGAGCGGCTGTGGGAGGCGGTGTCCGACGGCGACGAGTACGCCGCGCTGGACCTCGCCGAGGAGATCCTCGACTCCGGCGTGGACGCGGAGTCCTTCCTGCTCGACTTCGTGGGGGCCGTGCAGCGGCGCGTGGGCGAGGAGTGGGCCGCCGACCGGATCAGCGTCGCCCAGGAGCACGCCGCGACGGCCGTCAACGAACGCGTCGTCGCCGCGCTCGCCCGCCACCCCGCGGCCCGGCCCCGGACCCCCGGGCGCGGCCGGATCGCCGTGGCCTGCGTCGACGGCGAGTGGCACGCCCTGCCGGCCCGCCTCGTCGCCGAGGTGCTGCGGCTGCGCGGCTGGCAGGTCGACTACCTCGGCGCCCAGGTGCCCACACCGCACCTCATCCGCCATCTGCACCGCACCGGGCCGGACGTCGTCGCCCTGTCGGGGTCGCTGCCCACCCGGCTGCCGACCGCCCACGCGACGATCACCGCCTGCCAGGCGGCGTCCATCCCCGTGATCGTGGGCGGCGCCGCGTTCGGCCCCGACGGCCGGTACGCGCGGCTGCTGGGCGCGGACCACTGGGCGGCCGACGCCCGCGGGGCCGCCGACCACCTGGCCGAGCACGGGCTGCGCACGCCCCGCCCCGCCCACGCGCCCCTGGACGACCTGCCCCACCTCGCGGACCAGGAGTACACCCTGGTGTCCCGCTCCTCGCCGCAGCTCGTCCGGGCCGTCCTCGCGGGCATGGAGGAGCGCTTCCCGCAGCTGCGGGAGTACACCGACCTGCAGCGCCAGCACACCGCCGAGGACATCGCCCACATCGTCGACTTCCTCGCGGTGGCGCTCTACGTGGACGACGGGGAGCTGCTCACCGGCTTCATGACCTGGACCGCGGAGGTGCTGGCGGCACGGGGCGTGCCGCACCGGTCGCTGCTGCCCGCACTGGACCTGCTGAGCGACCGGCTGACGGACTTCCCCCGCGCGGCGGCGCTGCTGGGCCGGGCCCACGAGGCGGTGCGCCGCGTCCCCGCCCCGCCGGTGCCCGGCCCCGGAAAGTCCGCATGACGACCGCGGTACCGCCGCCGCGCACGCTCGTCGTCACGTCCTCGTGTCCGGCACCGGACGTCGTGCCGTCACCGCGGCCTGCGCCGTCCGCTCCGGCCCACCGGATGACGAGCGGCCGGTCCGCGGTGGTCCGGCGCAGCCTGCGGCGGGCCGCCGCGGACGGCCCGGCCGGTCCCGGTCGGCGGCCCGGCCGGTCCCGGCCGGCGGCCCGCCGCGCTGCCCCCGGAAGGGCGGTCAGGCGCTGATCGCCAGGACCGCCTTGACGCACTTGCCGACCGGCACGCGCTCCACGGAGACCTGCGTCGCGACGGCGTGCACGATCTCCAGGCCGTGCATGCCCACGCGCTGCGGGTCTCTCGGGTAGCGCACGGGCAGCTTGGCGCTGCTGTCGTAGACACTGACGGTCACCGCGTCGCCGGTGCCCTCCAGTTCGAGGATGTACGGACCGTGACTGTGCCGGTCGGCGTTGGTCACCAGCTCGCTCACGAGCAGGATCACGTCGCCGGCCGCCCGAGCGCCGATGTCGGCGCACCACTCCGAGCGGAGACGCTCGACGAACAGCTCCGCGAAGCCGCGCGCGTCGGCGATGCATCCCGGGTCACCGGAATAGTGGGCAGCCTGCCTGAGCGGCTGCACAGGCACGTCGAAGCCAGTCGGCATCACTGCCCCGTCCACATGTTGGATCATGCATTTCTCTCTCGGAACCGGTCTGACCGGACGCTGCTGAGCATTCTGGTACCCCCAGCGGCGCCCCGCAGACATTACCGATACTTCTCCGTTGCCCGGGCTCCGCGCGGACCGCCCCCGCGCAGCTCCGGGCAGGCCGTGTACCGGCATGACGGTCACCTTGCGTCACGAACCGAGCGCGCGAAGTGGCTGTCCCGTACACCCGGTCCGGTCCGTGAGGGTACCGGTCGCGTCCGGGCCGGCTACGCCGGGGCGGACTGCAGGGCTTCGTCGACCGTGCCGTACACCGGCAGCGCCTGCCGGATCCCGGTGATCTCCACCAGCCGCTCGACGTAGGGCGACAGGGCGGCGAGCCGCAGGCGCGGGCCGAGGTCGCGGCGCGCCCGGAGAATGGCGTTGACGGTGGTGGAGTCCGCGAAAGTGACCCCGGACAGGTCCAGCACCACGGCGTGTTCCGACCCCAGCGCCTGGCGCTCCAGCACCTCGCTCAGCCTGCCCACGTTGTCCAGGTCGACCTCGCCGATCACGGAGATCACCATCGATGTGCCGGTTTCACGCACCGACAGCGACAAGGCCGACTGGCCGGGCCCCTGGGCAGAGTGCACAACGTTCCTTCGCGAAGTCGACGCGGACTGTCCTGGTCGGATGGGTGTGCGGAGTCGAGTACCACGTCCGGCCGCGGTCATGCCACCGGAGAGGGAACGATGCGCCGCGACGACCCTGTTACGCCCCAACGGTAACCGGTCGTTGCCCGTTGGCAACATCCGCCTTGTGCCGACGTGTCCGCCGTGCGGGACGATGGCCTGCGAAGGGCCCTCGCACGGTGCGGGCTGTCCGGTGCATCCTCCCGCCGTGCCGGGGCACACGGAGACCGCGGGACCGGCCGGCGGCGGCCGGCTCCCGGACGACCGGAGGTGGACAGTGACTTGGTGGATGTGGCTGGTCGTCGTGTTCGTGGCACTGGTCGTGGTGGGCGCCCTGGCCCTGGGGGTGCAGGCGCGCCGGAGGTCCGGCACGGTGATCGCGGTACGGCGCGGCCGGCCGGGCGGACGGGGTGCGGCGTGAGCGGGCTGACGGCGGCGCGGGACCTGGCCAAGCGGCCGGTGGTGACGCTGGACGGCGAGGCCGTGGCCCAGATCAAGGACACCGTGTTCGACGGCCCGGCGGGACGCATCGTGGGTTTCACACTGAGCGGGCGCGGTCTGCTGGCCGGCCCGCTGAGGCAGAGCCTGCCCTGGGAGGCGGTCCACTCGCTCGGCGGGCACGCCGTGATGATCCGCGGCCGCGAGGCGCTCGCGGAGCCGGCCGCCGTGGTCGCCCGCAAGGAGGCGGCCGGCGGCCACGTCCTGGGCGCGCGGGTGCTCACCGACGCGGGCGCCGAGATCGGCACCGTCCTGGACATCGTCGTCGAGGGCGGCACCAGCGGACGGGTGGTGGGCTTCCGCATCGCCGCGAGCGAGTCGCTGGTGCCGGGCTCCAGGCGGCGCCGGCGCAAGGTGTACGTCCCGCGCGGCGAGACCCTCGCCGTGTCGGGCACGGCCCTGGTCGTCCCGGCGGGCGTGACCCACTTCGTCGCCGACGACCTGCCGAGCTTCGTGGGCCAGATCGACGCCTTCCGCGCCCGGGCGGGACGCGAGGGCGCGGGACCGGCTCCCGGCGCCCGCGCGGTGCCGGTCGAGGCGGACGCGCCGAAGGAGGGACCGACCCCGTGATGCTCTTCTCCCAGGTGCAGGGCCTGCCGGTGGTGACGCTCGGCGAGGCCGCCGAACTGGGCGTCCTCGCATCGCTGACCGTCGAGGTCGCCTCCGGCCACATCAGCCATCTGCGGGTCTCCCGGCCGCGCGGCCACCAGGACACCACGATCGCCTGGAACGCGCTGCACGCCCTCGGCCCCGACGCCGCGCTCGTGCGGTCCGCGGCGGCGCTGGACGCCGAGCCCGCCACGACGCCGGTCCACCACGAGATGCTGCGCCAGAGGATCCTGACCGAGGCCGGCGACGAGCGCGGCACCGTCAAGGACGTCTCCTTCGACCCGGAGACCGGCCGGATCGGGACGGTCCACACCGCCCTCGGCGAGCTGCCGGCCGACAGCCTGCTCGGACTCGGCGAGTACGCGCTGGTCGTCCGGGCCGAGCCGGCGACGCGGCACGCCCCGTAGCGGCTGGCGCGGGGGTGCGCGGGGCCCGGCCGGAACCCGCCCCCGCGGGGCCGGGCCGTACGACGGTGCGCGGTCATGATCGAGCCGACTCCGTACGCACCACCCGTTCCTCCTACGACGCGGTGGCGGAGCGCTACGCCGAGCTGTCCGCCGGCAGCCTCGCCGCCGCGCCGCTGGACCGGGCCCTGCCGGCCGCCTTCGCGGACCTCGTCCGGGCCGACGGCGCCGGCCCGGTCGTCGACGTGGGCTGCGGCCCCGGCCAGGTGACGGCCCGTCTGCGCACGCTCGGGCTGATGGCGACGGGCGTCGACCTGTCCCCCGCGATGATCGACCTGGCCCGCGCGGCCCATCCGGACCTGCGGTTCACGGTGGGTTCGACGACGGCCCTGGACGTCGCCGACGGCGCGCTCGGCGGTGTCCTGGCCCGGTACTCGCTGATCCACACGCCGCCGGAGCGACTGCCGGAGGCGTTCGCCGAGTTCCGCCGCGTCCTGGCGCCGGGCGGCCGGCTGCTGCTCGCCTTCCCGGCGCTCGACGATCCGGACGGTGTGGCGGAGGCCTTCGACCACAAGGTGGCGCTCGCCCACCGCTTCTCCCCCGACCACGTCGCCCGGCTGCTGCGCGACGCGGGGTTCGAGGAGACGGCCCGGCTGCTGCGCGCCCCGGAGGAGGGCGAACGCGGCTTCCCGCAGGCGCATCTGCCGGCGCGCAGAGCGGACGGGTAGGTCTCCTGACCCGCGGTGGCGGACCGCCGGGCCGCGCGGGCTCCCGTCCGGTACGGGAGTCCCGTCCGGTACGGGACGGCGGGATGCGTTCAGGCGGCCGGGGTGGCCAGGAACGGGGCCGTCCGCTGCATCCGCACGGCGTCGACGGACTCGGCCAGGAACTCGTACTCGGTGGTGTCGTCGCTCGTCACGAGGTGGACGAGGCGTCCCGCGAGCAGTTCCTCGGCGACCCACTCCTGCTCCTCGGGGTCGCCGCACCAGGCACGCAGCACGCTCGGGACGTCGGGGACGTGGTCGGCGACCGGGGCGATCGACTGCGGCGGGAAGTGCGGGGCGTCGGGGTGCGGATCGAGCCGTTCGGCGATCCACGACGCGCGGTCGCGCAGCCACCACAGGGCGAGGGCCAGCGTGGGCGCGCGATAGGTGCCCAGGGGGACACCGACGCGCTGACCACCGCATATGCCGTACGCGGTGACATGGCACAGGAACTCGTCGTGCACGCTCTCTCCCCGTCGCGTCGCTCGTTGCCGGTGCGGCCTCGCTTTCCTGCGGCTCGAGTGCCCTGCACGGTGACGTCGGCCCCGTCGACGGTGCATGGCCCTCACTTTGTGTATCGCCACTCCTGACACACTGTCACCCCTGTTTTCCGGCCAGTATCCCGGCGCATTCACCGCACGGATTGGCTTAGACATGCCAAAAACCGCTGGTCGGGGGCGGCCGGACGGACGGACGTGGCGGAAGCGAAGGGTCGCGCCGCCCTCCCACGGGGAGCGACGGAGGGCGGCTTCGCGATGCCGAACACCGGCACCGCGGCTGGCGCGAATACGACGGCGGCCGTCCGCACCACGGGGTGCGGACGGCCGCCGGACGGGACGCCCGAGGGCGTCGGCGGGACGCCTACGCGTCCGAGCGCACGATCGCGTCGATCCGGTCCAGCTCGTCCTGCGTGAACTCCAGGTCGCGCACCGCCGCCACGCTGTCCTCCAGCTGCTCGGGGCTGCTGGCGCCGATCAGGGCCGAGGTGACCCGGCCGCCCCGCAGCACCCAGGCGAGGGCCGTCTGGGCGAGGGACTGGCCGCGCGACTTGGCGATCCCGTCGAGGGCGCGCAGCCGCTCCACCAGTTCGCCGGTGACCTTGTCCGCGCTGAGGAAGGGGCTGTCGCTCGCCGCCCGCGAGTCCTCCGGGATGCCGTCGAGGTAGCGGGAGGTGAGCAGCCCCTGCTCCAGCGGCGAGTACGCGATGGAGCCGACGCCCAGCTCCTGGAGCGTGTCCAGCAGGCCCTCGTCCTCGGGGCGGCGGTCGAGCATCGAGTAGCGCGGCTGGTGGATCAGGAGCGGGGTGCCCAGCTCGCCCAGGATGCGGGCGGCCTCGCGGGTCTGCTCCGGGGAGTAGTTGGACACGCCCACGTACAGCGCCTTGCCCTGCTGCACCGCCGAGTGCAGCGCGCCCATCGTCTCCTCCAGCGGAGTGTCCGGGTCGGGGCGGTGCGAGTAGAAGATGTCGACGTGGTCCAGGCCCATACGGCCCAGGCTCTGGTCGAGCGAGGACAGCAGGTACTTGCGCGAGCCCCACTCGCCGTACGGCCCGGGCCACATCAGGTAGCCGGCCTTGGTCGAGATCACCAGCTCGTCGCGGTACGGCGCGAAGTCGGCCTTCAGGGCCGCGCCGAGGGCGGACTCGGCGGCGCCGGGCGGCGGCCCGTAGTTGTTGGCGAGGTCGAAGTGGGTGACGCCGAGGTCGAAGGCGCGGCGCAGGATCGCGCGCTGGGTCTCCGCGGGCCGGTCGGGGCCGAAGTTGTGCCACAGGCCGAGCGACAGGGCGGGCAGCTGCAGACCGCTGCGTCCGGAGCGCCGGTAGGGCATGTCCGCGTAGCGGTCGGGGTGTGCGGTGTACAACGCGACTCCAGGGATCGGAACCAAGGGGATCGGAACCAGACGGCCGAACGACCGCGTCCACTCTCGCCCGCGCACCGGTCAGCGGTCCAACAGGAGAATCGGATGGAATTCAGCGCTTAGGCTTCTCAGCCATGGAACTGCGCCATCTCCAGCACTTCGTCGCGGTCGCCGAGGACCGGCACTTCACCCGGGCGGCGCAGCGGCTGCGGGTGTCCCAGTCCGGTCTGTCGGCCTCGATCCGCGCGCTGGAGCGGGAGCTGCGGGCCCCGCTCTTCGTCCGCACCACCCGCCGCGTCACGCTCACCGAGGCGGGCCGGGCGCTGCTGGGCGAGGCCGAGCGGATCCTCGCCCAGGTGCGCGCCGCCCACGAGGCGGTGGCCGCCGTCCAGGGGGTGCTGCGCGGCAGCCTGGCCCTGGGCACCGAGCAGTGCCTGGCCGGGGTGCACGTGCCCGGGCTGCTGGCCGCGTTCCGGCGGCGCCACCCTGACGTGGAGATCGGGCTGCGGCAGGCCGGCTCCGGCGCGCTCGCCGAGGACGTCGTCGCGGGCCGCCTGGACCTGGCCTTCGGCGTGACGCCGCGCTCCGGCACCGAGCACCTGCGGGTCCTGCCGCTGGCCCGCGAGCCGATGACCGTGCTGTGCCACGCGGCGCACCGGCTCGCGGGCGGCGGCGCCGTCACCCCGGCCGACCTGGCCGGCGAGACCTTCGTCGACTTCCACACCGACTGGGGGCCGCGCCGCACCACCGACGCGGCGTTCGCGGCGGCGGGCGTCCCACGCGGGGTCCCGCTGGAGACCAGCGACGTGCACACCCTCCTGGAGCTGGTCGGCGAGGGCCTCGGCATCGCCGTCGTGCCCCGCCACTTCGCCCACAAGCGCGAGGCGTCCCTGCTCACGGCGGTGCCGCTGAAGACGGACCCGGAGACGGCGTACGAGACCGCCGTCATGGTGCCGCCGCCGGAGGCGACCAGCCCCGCGGCCCGCGCGCTGCTGGCCCTCCTGGAGGCGCAGGGGGTGCTCACGCCCCGGGAGGCCGTGGGCAGCCCCGGTGAGGGCCGCGCGCGGACCGGTGAGGGCCGCGCGCGGACCGGTGAGGGCCGCGCGCGGGTCCGGCCGCCGGGCGGTCACACCGCGCCGGACGCCTCCGCTGCCGCGGCGTCGTAGGCCGGCAGCACGACGTCCCGGATGAGGGCGTTGCGCTCGTCGAACGGTATGAAGGCGCTCTTGAGGGCGTTGACCGTGACCGTGCGCAGGTCGTCGAGGGTCCAGCCGGCCTCCTCCACCAGCAGGGACATCTCGCGGGTCATGGTCGTGCCGGAGACCAGCCGGTTGTCGGTGTTGACCGTGACCCGGAAGCCGAGGTCGCGCAGGAGCGTGATCGGGTGCGTGGCGACCGACTCGGCCGCGCCCGTCTGGAGGTTGGAGGTGGGGCACATCTCCAGGGCCACGCGGCGGTCGCGCACCCAGCCCGCGAGGCGGCCGAGCTTGCCGTCGGCGATGTCGTCGGCGAGGCGCACGCCGTGGCCGATGCGCTGGGCGCCGCAGACCTGGAGGGCCTGGTGGATGCTGGGCAGGCCGTGGGCCTCGCCGGCGTGGATGGTGAACGGCACGTTCTCCAGGCGCAGGTGCTCGAAGGCGGCGAGGTGGGCGGCGGGCGGGAAGCCGTCCTCGGCGCCCGCGATGTCGAAGCCGACGACCCCGGCGTCCCGGTGGGCCACGGCCAGGTCCGCGATCTCGCGGGTGCGGTCGAACATCCGCATCCCGCACAGCAGCGTGCCGACCCGCACCGGGGTGCCGGCGGCCGCGGCCGCCGCCATGCCCGCGGCGAGGCCCTCCTGCACGGTCTCGACGACCTCGGGCAGGGTGAGGCCGCCGTTCACCATCAGCTCGGGCGCGTAGCGGACCTCGCCGTACACGACGCCGTCGGCGGCCAGGTCGAGCACGTACTCCTGCGCGGTGCGCAGCAGGCCCTCGCGGTGCTGCATGACGGCGAGGGTGTGCTCGAAGGTGGCGATGTAGCGCACCAGGTCGCCGGAGTTTGCGGCGTCGTAGTACCAGGCGGCGAGCGCCTCGGGGTCGGTGGCGGGCAGGGTGTGGCCGACCTCGGCGGCCAGCTCGACGAGCGTGGCCGGGCGCAGGGCGCCGTCGAGGTGGTCGTGCAGGACGGCCTTGGGCAGCCGCCGGATGGTGTCGGTGTCGAGGGGGTGCGTCGAGCGGGGCCCGGTCATGCGTGTGCGTCCTGTTCTCGGGGAGGGGTCGGGCGGGGAGGGGTCGGCCGTCGGGCGGGTCAGGCGCCGGACGGGCCGGGGGCGGGGGCGGCGGGCTGGAGCAGGTCCCAGCGGTTGCCGTACAGGTCCTGGAAGACGGCGACCGAGCCGTACGGCTCGTGGCGCGGCTCCTCCAGGAAGGTCACGCCCGCCGCCCGCATCCGCGCGTGGTCGCGGGCGAAGTCGTCGGTGTGCAGGAAGAAGCCGACCCGGCCGCCGGTCTGGTCGCCGACGCGGGCGCGCTGCGCCCCGTCCTTGGCCCGGGCCAGCAGCAGGGCGGCGCCGGAGCCGGTGCCCGGCTCGACGACGACCCAGCGGGACCCGTCGGGCCGCGGGGTGTCCTCGACGAGCCGGAAGCCCAGGGCGTCGGTGTAGAAGCGGATCGCCGCGTCGTAGTCGTCGACGACGAGGGTCACCAGGGCGATGCGTCTCATCGGTGGACTTCCTCCCGGGTAGGACGGGTGCCGCGCCCACGGCGGCGTTATACGTAACACGCGAGGATACGGCATCCGCCGAGGAGCACGTGACACACCGCGGGCCGCCGCTTCGGGCGGGCCCCGCTGCGAGCGGGACGCGCACGTCCTGCATGCTGGAAACAAGATCAGTCCGACAGGAGTGAGGTCCCCCATGTCCGAGACCCCCAGGTCGACCGGCGCCCCGGCCCACCAGAACGTGACCTTCCCGAGCGCGGGCGGCACCGCGCACGGCTACCTCGCGCTGCCCCCGTCGGGGCAGGGTCCCGGGGTGATCGTCATCCAGGAGTGGTGGGGCCTGACGGACCACATCGCGGACGTCGCCGACCGGCTGGCGCAGGAGGGCTTCGTGGCCCTCGCCCCCGACCTGTACGGCGGCAACGTGGCGCACGACAGCCAGGAGGCGTACCGCATGATGCAGGACCTGCCGGTCCCGCGCGGCGTGGAGCTGCTGTCCGGCGCCGTCGACTACCTCCTGGACCGCCCGGAGGTGACGTCCGAGGGCGTCGGCTCGGTCGGCTTCTGCATGGGCGGCGGCTTCGTGCTGTACCAGGCGGCGACCGATCAGCGGGTGCGCGCGGCCGTGCCGTTCTACGGCGTGGTCCAGGGCGAGCTGCCCGACTTCTCCGGGATGCGGGCGCGTGTCCTCGGCCACTACGGCGAGCGCGACGAGGCCATCCCGCTGGAGAGCCTCGACACGCTGCGCGAGACGATCGAGGCGCAGACCGGTGTCGCGCCCGACCTGCGCGTGTACCCGGCCGACCACGCGTTCTTCAACGACGGCCGCCCCGAGGTGCACGACCCGGAGTCCGCGGCGAAGGCATGGGAGAGCACGGTGGCGTTCCTGCGCGAGCAGCTGGCCTGACGCCGGCGGGGCGGAGTGCCCGGCACTCCGCCCCGCCCTGGGCGCGCGGCCCGCCGGGCCGTCAGTAGACGTACGTGTTGAGCTCGTTCACCGCCGCCATCGGGTCGCCCAGGTCGTAGCGGTCCACCGCCAGGAAGGTGGGCTTCTTGCGGGCGGCCGGCTGGCAGAAGCGCCGGGCCCGGTCGGCGAGCTTGGTGTTGTCCGTGCCGGCCGTGGCGGAGAGCGTGACGTCGCGGAAGTGGTTCATGACGAAGAGCGGCCGGAAGCCCGGCTCCGTCCGGGTCAGCGGGATGGTGGTGTCCGCGTCGTACCAGCGGCTGTAGCAGGACCAGTCCGAGGTGCCGGCCCCCGAGCCCATGGACCAGTAGTTCTCGACCGTCCACTCCCGCTGGTACATCACGCCGAAGCCGTCCCGGGTCAGGCCCGCCGTCTCGTCGGCCGCGCGGCTGTGGTCGGTGAAGAGCAGCAGCCGGTCGTTGCGCGCGATCAGGTCCGCCACCTTCGGCCAGCCGCCGGTGCGCACGCCCGCCTGGTCGGGCCGGAAGAGGACGTCGGACAGGCCGTCGACGCGGGCGAGTTCGTCGCGCAGGACGGCGGGGTCGACGTAGTCCTCCAGGAACACGGTGGCCATCTCCTGCGGGTGCTGTTCCAGGAAGTCCACGATGCGCTGGAGGTCGACCCAGAGGGCGACCGGGCGGCTGACGAGCGTGCAGCTGTTGTGGCACAGGATCGCGCCGTCCGGGGTCTGGTGGAGGTCCAGCATGAAGCCGCGGACGCCGTCCTGGAGCTGCTGCGTGATGCCCCGGCTCTGGTTCGGCGCGAGGTTCACGAAGGGCGGCGCGAAGCCGCCGTCGACGCCGTTGGCGTACGCGTTGTGCGCCGTGAGGAAGGTGACCTGGTCGAAGGTGCGCCGGTCGGCGGACGGCATCGGCGCGGTCGGCGAGGTCACCGGCGTGAGGTACCAGGCGGCCCGGTCGCCCGCGGCCCCCACGGCCAGCCGGGCCGGGTAGGTGCCGCCCGAGGGCTTGGCGCCCACCGTCAGGTAGCGCTCGGCGCCGGGCACCTTGAGCGTGTACCGGTCGGCGCCCGCCGGCGTCACCTCCCAGGCGGCGTCCGCCCCGGCGCAGGGCACCGTCCGGGCCTGGTCCCCGGAGCGGCCGAGGCAGTTGCCGGCCGCGTCCGTGCTCTCCAGCACGTACGCCGTCCCGCTCGCGCGCAGCGTCCACTGCTGGTGGTCCTCGTTCCCGCGCGGGTTGTGCTGCTCGACCGCTCCTCCGCTGTCGGCGGCGTTCAGGCCCGTGAGGGCGCTCTGCACGTAGTAGGTGCCGGACGGCACCTCGGCGCCGCTCGCGGGGGCGGCCAGGACGGTGGTGAGCGCGGCCGCCGCGGCGGCGGAGGCGACCAGGGGGAGAGACGGGCGGCGGATCCGCATGCGGGGTCCCTTCTTGCGGCGCGGCGGCCGGGGCCGCCGGGCGGGTGTGGGGGGCTGCGCACACTCAAGCGGCTTGGTCTGTACCGGTCAAGAAGGGAGGGGGAGCCGACGGGGCGGCGACACGCGGCCGCCGCCCCGCGTTCGTCAGCAGTACAGGTTGGACCCGGGCGTGGTGCCCAGGATCTGCGTGAACCGCTGGTAGGCGTCCACGCGGCTCTGCACCTGCGCGGGGTTCCTGCCGTCGCACTCCAGCGAGCCGTTGATGCTGCGGATGGTCTGGCCGAAGCCCGCGCCGTTCACCATCGCGTTGTGCGGCGTCATGCTGCCGGGGCCGCTCTGCGTGTTCCAGTACCACAGACCGGTCTTCCAGGCCACGGCCGGGTCGTTCTGCACCAGCCAGGGGTTGTTGAGGAGGTCGATGCCGAGCGCGTCGCCCGCCGCCTTGTAGTTGAAGTTCCAGCTCAGCTGGATCGGCCCGCGCCCGTAGTACGCGGCCTGGCCCGCCGGGCAGCCGTAGGGCTGGCTCCAGTCGCAGTAGTGCGGGTAGTTGGCGGTGTTCTGCTCCACCACGTGCACCAGGCCGCCGGTCTCGTGGTTGACGTTGGCGAGGAAGGCGGCCGCCTCCTGTCTCCTGACGGTGTCGCTGCCGGTGTTGGCGAAGGCCGGGTAGGCGCTCAGCGCGGCCTTCAGACCGGCGTACGTGTAGAACGAACTCCGGTTCGGGAACATCTGGTTGAACTGCGCCTCGCTCACGACGAAGCCCTGGGAGGGGTTCGTGGGGCCGTTGTCGCAGGCGTACGGCTCCCAGTACCAGGTGCTGATCGTGGGGTCGTAGCCCGGGTTGTCGTGCTCCGCGACATAGGCCTTGCCGTCGGTGTAGCGGACGATGCTGCCGGCGGCGTACCACTGCCCGGCCACCCAGCTCGGGTAGCTCGAACAGGCCGCGGCGGCCGCAGCGGAGGCCGGGGCGGCCGGGGCGAGGACGGGCACGGAGGCCGCGATGGCGAGGGCGGCCAGAACCGAGGTGACGCGACGCTTCGACACGGGGTCAACTCCTCTGTCGGACGCGGCCGCACGCGGATCCGGCGGACGGCTCCCGGACGGTGCGGGCCGGTCCGGAACGCCGCCCACGGAAGCGGTGCGGCCACGGTGGGGGGTGGGCAGCACAGCCAAGCGGATTGGTATGTACCAGTCAAGGGTCCAGACCAATTTCGTCGCATTTTCCGTGGCGTGACGCATCTTTTTCGGTCAGGGCGCTCCACCGGCGGTACCTCTTCCCGACGGCGCGCCCGAGCGGCCGCGTGGCGGCCTCCGGAGGCACCACGCCCGAGGGGGAGGCCGCCTCCGGGGCGCGGGGCGGCACCGGCAGAATCCCCCCATGAGCAACGCACCCCACCCCCTCGTCGACCGCGCCCGGCGCCTCGCGGCCGAGGTGCTGGCACCCCACGCGGAACGGGTCGACCGGGAGGGCCTGCCCGCGGGGCACGTCGCGGCGGTCAAGCGGTCCGGGCTGCTCGGGGCGAGCGCTCCGGTGGCCCACGGCGGGACCGCCGCCCCGGCCGCGGTCCGGCGCGAGATCGCCGAGATCCTCGCCGGCGCGTGCTGCTCGACCTGGTTCCTGGAGACCCAGCACCACACGCCGGTCCGGCTGCTGAGCGAGGCGCCCGCACCCGTCCGCGACCGGCTGCTGCGCCCTCTGGCCGAGGGCGAGTTGCTGGCCGGGGTCGCGTACGCGCATCTGCGCGCCCACCCCCGGGTGCGGGTGCGGGCGAGCCGAGCGCGGGGCGGCTGGCGCTTCGAGGGCCGCGTGCCCTGGTACACCGGCTGGGGCCTGAACGACGTGATGCTGCTGGCGGGCGTCACCGACGACGGGGAGGCGCTGTTCGCCGCGGTCGAGGCGCGCGAGCAGACCGGGCTGAGACCGTCCCCGCCGATGCGGCTCGCCGCGCTCACCGCCACCCGCACGGTCTCGGTCGAGCTGACCGGTCTCAAGGTGCCGGACGACGCCGTCGTGCTGTGCCTGCCCTACGAGCGGTGGGCCGCCGCCGACCGGCCGAGGAACACCAACGCCGCCCCGGCCGTCTTCGGCATCGCCCGGGCCGCCCTGGGCGTGCTGGAGGAGTGCGGTGACCAGGACGCGGCACGGACGGCGCGCGCCCTGCGCACCCGGCTCGACCGCGTCCGCCGCCAGGCGTACGCCCTGGCCGACCACCCGGTGCCGCACGAGCACGTCGCGGAGCGGCTGGCCCTGAAGACACGGGCCTACGACCTCATGCGGGCGGCGACCACCGCGGCCGTGGTGGCGGGCGGCGGGCGCTCCCTGGACCTGGGCAGCCGGGCGCAACGCCTCGCCCGCGAGGGGCTGTTCCTGCTGGTGCAGGGGCAGACGGCCAACGTGCGCGAGGCCCATCTGGGGTCGCTGGGGCACCCCGGCCCCTGAGCGGACGCCCGACGGGAGGGACGTGGCTCCTCCCCCCGCCGGCCGGAAGTCCCTCGCGCAGGGTGCATCCCCGCACCGCCCGGAGGCGGAAGTGGGTACGGCGCGGCTCGGCGGGCTCCTTGCCGCGCCGGGCGGCGGCGCGGACCCCGCTCCCGCCTCCGCCCGGCGGCACCCCTGCGGGCGTGCCGCCCGGCACCCGGTCCGCCACGGCGGACCGGGTGCCGGACTCAGCCCCGCGCGGCCGCGTCCGGCGCCATCCGCTTGAAGCCGATCAGGGTCCGGTAGCGCTCGCGGGCGGCGAACTCGGCCCTGCCCCAGACCGCCGGACGGCCCGCCTCCGCGCACAGGTGCAGCACCCGCCCCTCCCCCACGACCACCCCCACGTGGGCGCCGTAGGGGTCACGGGTGGCGTTGAAGAGGACCAGGTCCAGGGGCTCGCCGACGGGGACACGCCGGGTCAGCAGGGTGTCGGCCCACAGGTCGCTGGAGCGCCAGGGCCGCGGCGCCCGGCCGAAGTGCCGCAGCACCTCGTACGCGAAGAGCTGGCAGTTGGCCCCCTCGGCGAGGCCCGGCCGGTCCCGCACGGCGGGCGAGCCGGGGAAGCGCGCGCCGACGTACGGCGTCCTCCAGAAGGCGTCCGGCAGCCGTTCCAGCACGTCGTCCCCGTCCCGCCCCACCGCTCCCACCTGCTCTTCTCTCGCTGAAACGCCTAAAAATGCACATATCACCCGAACAGGCGCAGAATGGTTTTCATGCAGTGCCTACAGCGCACCGCGTCCGCGGTCGCTCCTGCCGAGATCGGAGGGCACGAGTCCCATGGCCAACGTCTCACACACCCGGGGTGACATCACCGGCCACCCCGACGTTCCCGAAATGCGGGCACGTTACGACCGCATGCTCGGCGGTCGCGATGTGACGCTCCTGGACGGACCGGTGTTCCTGCTCGGTCTGTACTGTGCCGTCTCGCCGTGGATCCTCCACTACACGTCGAGCCATCCCGCACTCGCGACACACAACCTGATCATGGGCATCGCCATCGGTGTCCTGGCCCTCGGCTTCGCCTCCTCGCCGCAGCGCATGTACGGCCTGGGCGGGCCGCTGTGCGCGATGGGCATATGGATGATCGTGGCGCCCTGGATCGTCGGTTCCCACCCGGACGCCGGCGTCATCTGGAACAACATCGTCATCGGCGCGCTCGCCCTCGTCCTCGGAACGGCGGCGTGCGCGGCGGCCGTCATGCGCAGCGGCTCACGACCGTAGCGGACCCGCACCGCCCCGAAGCGCCGGCCGGCCCGCGGACCGCGGGGCGGCCGGCGTACGCGCGCGGCGCCGCACCCTCCTGGACCGAGCCCCGCACCCTCCTGGACCGAACGGCACGGGCCGAAGCCCTCACGGCGGACCGGACGGCAGGTGCCGGCTCCTCGACGGACCGGGCGGCCACCGTCGGCTCCCCGGCGGGCCGGACGGCCCGCTCGCGCTACGGCCGGCCGCGACGCTCGCCCGGTGAGACGGCCCCGGGGCAGAACGCAGCGAGAGCCACCCGGTTCCGGGGCCCCGCCGACACGGCTCCCCCTCGGCAGCCGGCGGTCCGCCGCCTCGACCGGGCGCCTGACGCGGGAGGCTGGAGGCGCTGCGGGAGGCTCTTCGTCCGGGTGGCTCGTCGCCACGTCGCACAGCGTGCCAGCCGCGCCGTCCGGGTGCGGAGGGCCGACCGGTCCACGTCTGCGGCCCGTTCGGCCCGTGCGCCGCGCCGCCCGCCGTGACGGCGTACGCGGTGGCGCCCGGGTTCGACGCCGGCCGGCTGTACCACCGCGGCAGCGTGGCCGGGCGGGGCGTGTCCCCCTGGTGGGCCTTCTCACGACGCCCGCGCTGTTCGGTCCGGCGCTGCTGACGGCCTGCTTCCTGGCCTGGGTGCCGGGCCGCCGGCTGTGGTCCACGACGCTGGGCGCGGGCACGATGTACGGCTGTCCACTGCACGGCTTCGTGATCAAGTCGTCCCGCTTCCGGGAGTGGTACGACCGCCCGTGGATCCACACGCCACCCGGTGAACCGGCCGTGACCGCCGCGGCCGTCGCGCTGATCACGGTGCTGTGCACGCGGCCGGTGCGCGCGGTGTTCCGTCCGGTCGTCGAGCCGGACATGGCGTCGGCGTCCGGGAGACGGAGCGCGGCGGACGGCGGCGAAGGCGCGGCGGACGGCGGCGGGAAGGGCCGGGGCCGCGGTCCGCCGAGCCGGGCTCCGCCCCGCCCTGCCCCGCCGGGTCAGCCCAGTTCCAGCGTCGTGACCCCGAAGACGCGGTCGGCGGCGTACCGGCGGACGGGGCCGGTGTACATGCGGGCCGTCTCGAAGGACGGGGCCAGGCCGAACTCCTCCGCCAGCGCGACGGCCTCCGTGCGGTCCGTCGGGACGTCGACGGCCACCGGCTCCCCGCCGGTCCCGGCGACCAGCGCGAGGAGGATCTCGCGGGCGTCCGCCGCCGCGTCCGCGAACAGCGGCCCGATCCGCCACCCCTCGCGCGCGGGCCGGATCACGCCGTACCCGGTGAGCCGTCCGCCGACGACGCGGACCACCGCCCGGTGCCCCTGCGCGGTCAGCCACCGCCGGACGAACTCCGGGCGGTCGGCCGGGTGGCACGCGCCGTCGTAGGCGGTCACGGCGCTCAGGTCGCCCGGCGCCACGGGCCGGACGTCGGAGGCGGAAGGGTCCCCGGCCCCGGACGCCGCGGGGTGCGGGACGCCGCCGAAGCGCAGGGTCGTGTACGCGAGCCGGAACCCCGACCGCCGGTAGTTGTCCTGCTGCGCGGGCACCCCGTCCAGGCCCACCGTGCGGCTCCCCGCGTGGGCGAGCGCCGTCCGCCACGTGGCGATGCCGTGCCCGCGGCCGCGCAGGTCCGGGCGGACGAGGTAGAAGCCCAGGAAGGCGTAGTCCGGGCCGTGGCGGACGACCGAGACCGCCGAGACGGGCTCCCCGCCGATCCGGCCGACGAAGAAGCCCTCGGGGTCCTGGGCGAAGAAGCAGGGGCCGTCGGACCGTCCGGGGTTCCAGCCCTCGTCCGCCGCCCAGCCGAGGACCGTCTCCCAGTCGTCCGGCGTGGCCCGGGTGACGACGAGGCCGCCGTTCTCCGTGGAGGTCATGATCGCGCTCTCCTCTGTCGGCCGGTTCGGTCCGATCCGGTTCGATTCGGTTCGATTCGTTCGGGATCCGTCGTCGGGAGCCGGGACGCGCGGGACGAGCGCATCCTCCCAAGGGCCCGCCCTCTTATCAACGCGGCGCGGGCGGGCAGGGTACGGCACGGCCGGCCGCCGCGCCCGTCCGGAGGCGGGGTGCGGGGCGGCCGCCTATCGTGAGCGAGGGGGCGTCCCCCGGCCGGACCGGGCCGGGCGTTCCTGGAGGCTGTCGATGCTGTCCACGTCCAGAGGCCGTGCCCTGGCCTGCGCCGCGACGACGCTGGCCCTGGTCGGCGCCGTGCTCCCGCCGGTGGCCGCGGCCGCCGGCCAGGACGGCCCGTCCGACCGGGACGGCCTGTCCGACCGGGACGGCCTGTCCCGCTTCTACCGCCAGCAGGTCCGCTGGTCGGCCTGTCCCGACCCGGCGATACCCGCCGACCTGCAGTGCGGCAGGGTGACGGTGCCGGTCGACTACGCGCGGCCGGACGGCCCGACCCTCGACGTGGCCCTCGCCCGCTACCGGGCGACCGGACCGTCGCGCGGCTCCGTGGTGCTGAACTTCGGCGGCCCGGGCGGCCCCGGCATCCTGCAGCTCGCGGCGGCCGGCGACGACTTCATGGGGCTGACGGAGGGCTACGACGTGGTGACGTTCGACCCGCGCGGCGTCGGCACGACCTCGCCGGTCACCTGCGGCGGGAGCACCGCCCGCGCGCTGGAGGCCGCGGACTCCGGCGCGCGGGCGGCCGACCCGCGCGCGGCGCTGGAGGAGCTGCGCGGGGCGGCGGACGCGTGCGCGCGGCGCTCCGGCCCCCTCCTGTCCCGCATCGGCACGGTGGACGCCGCGCGCGATCTGGACGTGATGCGCCAGGCCCTCGGCGACGCCAGGCTCAACTACCTCGGCTTCTCCTACGGCACCCGGCTCGGCGCGGTCTACGCCGCCCGGTTCCCGCGGAGGGTCGGCCGGTTCGCGCTCGACGGCGTCGACACCCTCACCGACTCCCTGGCCGAGCAGGGCAGGGCCGCCGCCCAGGGCCAGCAGACCGCGCTCGACGACTTCCTCAAGTGGTGCACCGAGGACGTGGCCTGCGCGTTCGGGCAGGACACGCGGACCGCGCGGGAGTACGTCCAGGAGCTGGTCCGCTCGCTCGACGACGCCCCCGTGCCCACCGGCTTCGGCGACGACCTCTCCGGCCAGGACCTCGTGGGCGCCATCGGGCAGGCGCTCTACAGCAAGGAGCTGTGGCCGTCGCTGTCGCGGGCGCTGGCCGCGCTGGTGGAGGACGGCGACCCCCGGGCGGTCATGGGCTTCACCGCCGGCGGGGTGGGCGTGCCGTTCGTCCCACCCGTGCGCGGCGGGGCCGCCGGGGCCTTCGTGCCGGCCGTCCGCGGCGGGACGGACACCCCTCGGGTCACGCCGGCCGGCGAGCCCGCGGCCCCGTCCGCCGGCGCGTCCCTCGTCCCACCCGCCGGCCCGGTGTCCGCGGCGGCCGGGGACGCGCCGGCGGACGGCGGCGTCGTCGCCCAGGAGGACGTGCCCTACGACAACCTCCCGGCCGCGCTCATGGCCGTCAACTGCGCCGACGACCCGGACCGCCCCTCGGCCGACCGGATCGTGCGCGACCTCGGCCGGCTGCGCGCCGAGTACGAGGAGGCGTCGCCGGTCTTCGGCCGGTACCGGCTCGCCCAGGTGCTGATGTGCTACGGCCGCCCCGCGGGGACCGACTACATCCGCGAGCGGGTGCGCGACGTCGACTCCGCGAGGATGCTGCTGGTGGGCACCCGCGGCGACCCGGCGACCCCGTACCGCTGGACGGTGGAGACCGCCGGGCGGCTCGGCCCCTCGGCCGTGGTGCTCGACAACCGCGGTGAGGGCCACACCGGTTACGCCTCGTCGGAGTGCGTGCACCGCAAGGTCGACGACTTCCTGCTGTACGGCTCGCTGCCGCCCGACGGGAGCTCGTGCGGCCCGGCGGAGTGAGGGGTCCCAGGACGTACGGCCCGCTCCCGGGGCCGGGCGGCCCATGGTCCCGGACGAGGCGCGCGGCCAGTGCGGGAGGGCGAACTTCCGGCGAGAGGCAGGGGACATGAGCACCTCGGCGTCGGCCGCACCGCGGGTACTGCCCGCCCCGTACCGGGAACGGCTCATGCGCGTCGCCCGGGAGGCGGCGTTCCCTCTGGGGACGCGCCTCTTCGAGGAGGGCGGGCGCGCGGACCGGTTCCGGATCGTCCGTACCGGGACGGTCGACCTCGACATGCGGGTGCCGGGCCGCGGGGCCGCGGTGATCGAGACCCTCGGGCACAACGCCCTGGTCGGCTGGTCCTGGCTGATCACGCCGCACGTTCGGCGCATGGGCGCGGAGGCCACGAGCCCGGTGCGCGCGTACGAGTTCGACGCGGCGGTCCGGGCGATGGGCGAGGCCGACCCCGTGCTGGGCGCGGCCGTCGCCGGCTGGGCCGGCCACGTGCTCGCGCACCGGCTGCAGTCGGCCCGGGCCCGGCTGCTCGACCTGTACGCCCCGTACGGCGGCGGCCGCCCCGACCACGGCTGAGCCCGCGCCGGCCGGTCCGCGCCCCGGGCCGGCCGCCCGGGCGGCCCGGGGCGCGGACCGGCCGAAGGACCCACCGGATCCGGGGCGTCCGCCGGGCCGTGGGCCCCATCGGGACCGGACGCCCCCGGCGCCGATGACGGCGCCACCGCGCCGGCACAGCAGCGGCTCCCCTTCCCCGGAGCGGCCGTCCGGTCGAGGGCGCCCGCCGAGCCGCCCGGGACCCGGCGCCGGCCGGGAGGGCCCGCGCGCCCCCGCGCCGCGCCGTCCGGCGGGACATGCGGAGAACGTGAGTGATTCCGGTACAACCTCCGGTTCGTCCGGGCCGTCCCACCGAGTGGGCGCCGCCGTGGGCGCGCCGCACACACCGCACCCGTACGGAACTGGAGACCTCTCCGATGCGCACTCGCTCCGTCCGCTCCATCCGCACCGCCGCCGCCCTCTCGGTCCTGCCCGCCGCGGCCGCCGTGCTGCTCCTCGCGGCCCCGCAGGGCTCCGCCGCGCCCGGCGGCGGGGTCACCGCGCCGGGCCCCGCCCCTTGCCCGGAGAAGGCGCTCGCGGTGCGCGCCGCGGCGGCCGACAGGGCCGGGGTGGTGCGGATCGACGTGACCAACCGCAGCCCGCGCGCCTGCGCCGTCGACCGCGTCCCGACGGTGACCTTCGGGGACCTCGACGGGGCGGCCCTGCCGGTGCCGGCCGGCACGAGCGGCCCGTACCGGATCGGCGCGGGCGGCACGGCGTACGCGGCCGTACGCACGGTCGCCGACCCGGCGGACCCGCAGGCCCGCCGGGTGGACACGCTGACCGTCGCCGCCGACCCCGCGCACCGCGGCCGGACCTTCACCGCGCGCGAGATCGGCGCCGGTGCCGCGATCGTCGTCTGGGAGCCGGTGACGACGTGGTGGCAGCCGTCCGCGGCCGCCGCCGACGAGGCGCTGAAGAACGCGCCCACGGCCTGACGCACCGTCAGGACAGGACCAGCTCCGGGGAGTACAGGTCCAGCCACAGCGCCAGGTCCAGGGCCCGCTCCAGGCCGCGCCGCGACGCCTGCGTGATCTGCGGGACGTCGCGGTGGGCCGCCCGGTGCAGCCGCTCGCGGTCGACGAGGTCGAAGACCGGGTGGGAGGGCCGGGCCAGCAGGTCCTTGGCGTGGTCCTGGAGCGCGACCGCGTACTTGGGGTCCTGTGTGGACGGGTAGGGGCTCTTGACCCGGTCGTACACGGACTTCGGCAGGACGTCCGCGGTCGCCTCCCGCAGCAGGCTCTTCTCCCGGCCGTCGAACGACTTCAGCGCCCAGGGGGTGTTGTAGACGTACTCGACGAGCCGGTGGTCGCAGAACGGCACCCGCACCTCCAGGCCGACCGCCATGCTCGCCCGGTCCTTGCGGTCGAGCAGGATGCGCACGAACCGGGTGAGGTGCAGGTGGCAGATCCGCCGCATCCGGTACTCGAAGTCGCTCTCGCCGTCCAGGCGCCGGATGCCGGAGACGGCGTCGCGGTAGCTGTCGCCGACGTACGACGGCAGGTCCAGGGCCGCGGTGAGGTCGGGGCGCAGGACGTCCGCGTCGTCGCCGAAGTGCCGGCTGAACTGCACCAGCCAGGGGAAGGCGTCGGCGCGGCGCGCCTCCTCGTCGAAGAACTGCAGGTAGCCGCCGAAGACCTCGTCGGCCGACTCGCCCGACAGCGCGACCGTGGAGTGCTCGCGGATCGCCTTGAAGAGCAGGTACAGCGAGGCGTCCATGTCGCCGAGTCCCATGGGCAGGTCGCGGGCGCGGACGACGCGGGCACGCACCTCGGGGTCGGCCAGGGCGTGGGAGTCCAGGACGATGTCCTGGTGGTCGGTGCCACAGACGCGGGCGACGTCGTGCACGAACGGGGTGTCCGGGGTGCCGCGCAGCTCGTCGGCGACGAAGTTGTCGGCCTGGCCGACGAAGTCGACGGCGAAGCTGCGGACCTTCTCGCCGTGCTCGGCGAGCTGCCGGGCGGCCAGGGCGGTCATCGCGGAGGAGTCGAGGCCGCCGGAGAGCAGGGTGCAGCGCGGCACGTCGGCGACGAGCTGGCGGCGCACGATGTCGTCGAGCAGCGAGCGGACGGTGGCGATGCTGGTGTCCCGGTCGTCGGTGTGCGGACGGGTCTGGAGCTCCCAGTAGACGTGGCGGCGGTGGCCGGTGCGGTCGACGGTGACGACCGTGCCGGGCTCCACCTCGCGCATGCCGTCCCACACGGCGTGGCCGGGCGTCTTGACCATGGTGAACAGCTCGCGGAAGCCGTCGAGGCGGACCCGGGCGGGGGCGAGGGGGTTGGCCAGGATCGCCTTGGGCTCGGAGCCGAAGAGGGCGCCGTCGGCGGTGGGGAACCAGTAGAAGGGCTTGATGCCCATGCGGTCGCGGATCATCACGAGCTTGTCGTGCCGGCCGTCCCAGATCGCGAACGCGTACATGCCGTTGAGGCGTTCGGCGACGGCCTCGCCCCATTCGAGGTAGCCGCGCAGGACCACCTCGGTGTCGGAGTCGGTGGTGAAGCGGTGACCGCGCCCGGCCAGCTCGCCGCGGAGTTCGGTGAAGTTGTACGTCTCGCCGGAGTAGACCATGGCGACCGTGCCCTGCGGCGTCTCCACCGTCATCGGCTGGCGTCCGCCGGGCAGGTCGATGATGGCGAGCCTGCGGTGCCCGAGGCCCACGGAGCGGTCCGTCCAGGTGCCGCGGTCGTCCGGGCCCCGGCAGGCCATCGTCTCCGTCATCGCATCCAATGTCCCGCCCTCGGTGCGCAGGTCACGGTCGAAGGAGACCCAGCCGGCAATGCCACACATGTGTTACCTCCTGCATCCTGCCGACATCGAGCAACGCGTCCA
Source organism: Streptomyces minutiscleroticus (assembly GCF_014650875.1). GTDB lineage: Bacteria > Actinomycetota > Actinomycetes > Streptomycetales > Streptomycetaceae > Streptomyces > Streptomyces minutiscleroticus. Next base: position 81,737 of record NZ_BMVU01000013.1, on the reverse strand, counting down.
CCTGTGATTTCTGCAGACACACCCGTTCTCGACGGCAAATCAGTTGTATTGGGCACCTACATTTCGAGGGTGTGGCACACGGGCCCCGCAGTCAACGTGCCCGTAACATGCGCATCGCTCCGCACCCCCTCTTTTCGGCCGCCCGGAAGGGGGGCACGGCCGTCGGAACCCGGCGTCACCAGGCTCTGACCGGCGGGAATCGGCCACGGGCAAAGACTTGATCAACGGCGTCCCAACTTTCGTCGGGGCGGGCCGGACGCGTACGGCTCCGGGCACCCTTGACCCACGTGAAACGCTGATCACCCGCGCATCGCACGGCCGAACCGGGGGGACGAGGCGAGAGGAGCCCGGAGAACGTGAGCGAACCACTGGGAGTGGCGGTCCTGGGCGCGGGCCGCATGGGGGCCGACCACATACGGCGGCTCGACCGCGTGGTGAGCGGCGCCCGGGTGGCGGCGGTCGGCGACCCGGACCGCGACCGGGCCGAAGAGGCCGCGGCCGGCATCGACGGGGTGTCGGTGCACACCGAGGCGGAGGCCGCGCTCGACGCGCCGGGCGTGGCGGCGGTCCTGATCGCCTCGCCCGGCCCGGCCCACGAGGAGGCGCTCCTCGCGGCCTTCGCGCGCGGGCTGCCGGTGCTGTGCGAGAAACCGATGGTGCCCGACGCGGCGGGGGCGCTGCGGGTGGTCGAGGCGGAGGCGCGGCTCGGGCGGCGGCTGGCGCAGATCGGCTTCATGCGCCGGTACGACACCGAGTACCGGCGGCTCAAGGCCCTGCTCGACTCGGGCCGCCTGGGACGCCCGCTGATGCTGCACTGCACGCACCGCAACGTCTCCTCCCCGCCCGGCTTCACCTCGGCGATGCTGGTCGACAGCTCGGTGTCGCACGAGATCGACGCGGCGCGCTGGCTGCTGGGCCAGGAGCCGGCCGCGGTGACCGTGCTGCGCCCGCGCTCGACGGCGCGGGCCCCCGAGGGACTGCTCGACCCACAGTTCGTGCTGCTGGAGACCGAGGAGGGCGTCCTCGTCGACGTGGAGATCCTCGTCAACTCCGGCTTCGGCTACCAGGTGCGGTGCGAGGCCGTGTGCGAGGCGGGCAGCGCCCGTATCGGCGAGGACCGCGCCATGGTCGTGACCACGTCGGGCGCCGCGAGCGAGGAGGTGCCGCAGGACTACCTCGTGCGGTTCGCCGGCGCCTACGACCGCGAGGTCCAGGAGTGGGTGGACGCCACCCGGCGGGGAGAGGTCACCGGACCCGGCACCTGGGACGGCTACGCCGCGTCCGCCACCGCCGAGGCGGGCGTCCGCTCCCAGCGGACCGGCGCCCGCACCACCGTGGAACTGGCCCCGCGCCCGCCCCTGTTCGCCTGACGCGCGCCCCCGCTCCCCGCCCGCCCGACGCGCCCCCTCGGGCCCGCGGGAACCGGGCGCCGCGCCCGCCGTCCCCTCGGGACCGGCGGCCGGAACGGCCCGGACCTGGGCGTGAGCACCCGGTTCGACAAGACTCGGGCATATGCCCGATGCACCACCGTATCGGGTGTCGCCGAATCCCTTACAGCGCGTCGCCGGCTGTGCGAAAGTCGTAACCGGTCCCTCCGTACACCGCCGGCCGTATCGTTCCCGTATCGGAGTACGTCATGCCGTCCCATCTCCCAGCGGACCGTCCGGCCGCCCGGTCGTCCCCGCACGGTGCGGTCGACGCGTTGATCTCGCTGGCCCGCCGGCTGCGGGGCGACGTGGACGCCGTGCGCCGCGACGCGCCGGCCGCCGGATCGGACCCGCAGGACCGCTGGCAGCGCGCCCTGTACGACCTGGCCGTGCACCAGCTCGACGACCTCGACGCCCACCTGGCGCAGCTCCGGGAGGGCCCGCCGCCCGTCGCGCCCGTCCCCCGGGCCGACCCCATGGCCGGGGCCGTGCCGCCCGCGCCCCGGCCCGGCTCCCTGCTCAGCCGCGTCGGCAGCGCCGACTGGAACCTGCTGACCGACGAGGCGAACTGGTCGGACGAGCTGTACCGGATCCTCGGCCGCGATCCGGCCACTCCCCCGCTCACCCTCGACGAACTGCCGGCCGCGGTGCACGACGAGGACCGCGCGCGGCTGACCGCGATGGTGACGGACTGCCTCGTGGACGCCAAGCCCATCGACGGCGAGTTCCGGATCGTGCGCCCGGACGGCACCGTGCGGACCGTGCACATGATGGGCGAGCCCGTGCTCGACGCCGACGGCGGCACCGCCTCGATGTGGGCGGTGCTGCGGGACGTCAGCGAACTGCGCCGCCGCCGGCGGACCGTCAGCGAGACCCGTGACTCGCTGCAGCGCCAGCGGCACTTCGCGCAGACCGAGCACCGGCTCGCGGTCGAGCTGCAGGAGGCCGTGCTGCCGCCGTGGCGCGGTTCCCTGCGGCTCCCGCGCCAGGGTCCGCGCGCCCTGGACCTGGCCGCCCGCTATCTGCCGTCGGCGACGGGCGCACTGATCGGCGGCGACTGGTACGACGCCCTCGAACTGCCGGAGGGCGAGGCCCTGCTGTCCGTGGGCGACCTCACCGGGCACGGCGCCGCCGCGACCTCCGGTACCGCGATGCTGCTCGGCGCGGTGCGCGGCATGGCGATGTGCGGCACCGGTCCCGCGCTGCTCCTCGGCCGGCTCAACCAGCTGCTGGACAGCACGGTCCAGCCGGTCCTGGGCAGCGCGGTGTGCTGCCGCTACCGTCCCGAGGACCGCACGCTGGTGTGGGCACAGGCGGGACACCCCGCCCCGCTGCTGTTCCGCGACGGGACGGGGCACGCCCTGACGCCACCGGACGGCGTGCTGCTCGGTGCCACCCCGGGCGCCGCCTACGGGCAGGCCGAGGTGAGGCTGGAACCGGGCGACCTGCTGCTCCTCCACACCGACGGACTCGTCCCCCGGCGCGGCGGCGCGGCGGCGGCCGACCGGCTCCTCGGCCTGGCCCCCCGCTTCGGCGAGGCGCGCACCGCGCAGGACTGCGTACGGACGGTCGTGGAGGAGTTCGACGAGACGCACCGCGAGGACGACGCCTGCGTCCTCGTGGCGAGGGTCGTCTCCTGAACACCCTTCTCCGTCCTGTCCCGATCTCCGTCCTGTCCCGAACGGCATTCCCGCCCCGGACGCCCGTGTGCGGCTCGGCGTCCGGGTTCGATTCCGCTACGCCTGTCACGCCTGCGCCGACGCGCCGTCGCCCCCCTCGGATTCCTCGGGCCCGGACCCCTTGGGCTGTCCTGCCTTGGACTTGGCGGACTTGGCCCCGCCCTTGGGCAGGGCCCTCTCGATCTCCTCGCGCAGGTCGTTGATCTTCGGATAGCCGGAGTACTGCGCCGTCAGCCGGTACATCTCGCGCAGCCGGTCCCAGGTGCGGTGCGAGGAGTTGGCCCCCATCGACACCAGGGCCAGCCGTGCGTAGCGGTCCGCCTGTTCGGGGTCGTCGGCGATGAAGCAGGCCGAGGCGAGCGACAGGTAGTCGAAGATCTGCGACCGCTGCCGGCCCTTCTCGCGCAGGTCCAGGGCCTCCTTGGCGTGGCGCTGCGCCGTGGTGGCCGCGGCCGGGTCGTGCTCCGCCAGCGTCCGGTAGGCCAGCGCCTGCATGCCGTGCAGGTCGGCCTCGTCGAACATCTGCATCCAGCTCGGCGGCGGCACGTCGCCCTTGTCCGAGACGAAGAGGTCCTCCGCCCGGCCCAGGGTGCGGCGCATCGCCTGGCCCTGCCCCATCGACGCCTGCGCCCAGGCCTCGATGGTGTACAGCATGGCCCTGGCCCGCGGCAGGGTCTCCTCGCCCGAGCCGGCCTTGGCCAGCTTCATCAGGTCCAGAGCGTCGTCCGGCCGCCCCAGGTGCACCATCTGGCGGGCGGCGCGGGACAGCGCCTCCCCGGCTCGGGGCCGGTCCCCTCCCTCCCGGGCCGCGTGCGCGGCGATGACGAAGTACTTCTGGGCCGTGGGCTCCAGGCCGACGTCGTGCGACATCCAGCCCGCGAGGACGGCGAGGTTGGCCGCGACGCCCCACAGGCGCCGCTGCAGATGGTCAGGGTGACGGTAGGCGAGCATGCCGCCCACCTCGTTGAGCTGCCCCACGACGGCCTTGCGTTGCAGCCCGCCGCCGCGGGCCGCGTCCCAGGCCCGGAACACCTCGACCGAACGCTCCAGTTCCTCGATCTCCTGCGACCCGATGGGGGCGGCCTCGTAGCGGTCGAACCCAGCGGGGTCGGCGTGCAGGGGTCGGTCGAAGTCGGGAGCGTCGGCAGCCAGGGCCGGATCGGATTGCAGCCAGTCGTGCATGGCGCTGCTGAGTGCGGATCCTGCGGCGAGCGCGGCGCCCGCGCCCACCAAGCCGCGTCGGTTGAGCATGAGGTCCATTCCCGTGAATTCGGTGAGGACCGCGGCGGTCCGCTCGGGCGCCCACGGCACTCCGTCGGGGTGTTCCGCATCCCCGCCGCCCTGCCGTCTCCCCGTGCGCCCGTGCCGGACCAGACCGAGGTCCTCCATGGTCACGACACGGCCGAGACGCTCGGTGAACAGGGCCGCCAGCACCCGCGGCACCGGATCGCGCGGGATCTCTCCCATGTCGATCCACCGCCGCACCCGCGAGGTGTCGGTCGCCAGTTGGGGGTGGCCCATGGCCGCCGCCTGCCGGTTGACCAGCCTCGCGAGCTCGCCCTTGGACCAGCCGGCGAGGCCGAACAGGTCCGAAAGACGGGTGTTGGGTTGTCCGCTCACGTCAAGCCCCCAGGTTCTCGGCTGAAATTGACAGTAACCCTCCGTCAGTTGCTGAGCGACTATTCGCCAGGGTTCGCCAGGGTGCGCCAGATGGTGTGCCACTGGCCACCGGGTGTCGGGTAGGAGTGCGCCATCCCGACCCGGCCGCCGCAGGGACATTCCCCAGGGTGCTCCTCGTCGGCCGGGCCGGGCGGCGCCGCACCTCGCAGGCACACGAAGGGATCTGTATCCGCTCATGTACGCAGCATCGTCTTCCGTGTCCGCTCCGCCCCGGTCGCTCCGTACGCGCCCTCCCGTCCCCGGCGCAGGCCGGCCCGGCGAGGCGCCCGACGGAGCCCGTTACGACCCCGCGCGCCAGGGGCCCTCCGTGCTCGGCGCGGGCCGGACACGACGCGTACCGGGACCAGGCACCCCACCGCTCAGCGGGAGACTCGACTTGTCCGGCCCCCAGGGGACGCAGCTGCGCGCGGCCATCGCGTCGGTGCACCGGATCTGCCCGGAGTTCACTCCGGTGCAGGTGCTGCGTCGCAGCGGACGCTCCGTGCTCCTGGTCGGCACGACCGGGCGCAGCACGGCCGTCGCCAAGTGTTTACTGGACCACTCGCCCCTGTGGAAGGAGCGGATCCGCCACGAAATAGCGGCATACCGCGCGTTCGTGCGGCACCGCCCGCCGGTGCGGGTGCCGCGGCTGATCGCGGCGGACCCGGACAACTGCACCCTGGTCGTCGAGCGGATGCCCGGCCGGGCCGCGGCGCTGCACCGGCATCCGGCCGAGGCGCCGCCGCGCGCGGACATCAGGGCGGTGCTGGGCGCGATCTGCCGGCTCAACGCCTGGCGGCCGCCGGCGGGCACGTTCGACGCGCCCCTCGACTACGCCGCACGGATCGCGCGCTACCACGAGCTGGGGCTGCTGACCGACCGGGACATGGGCGACCTGCAGAAGCTGATGCACGGCATCGCGCACACGGCGGGGCGGCAGGGCATGGGCCAGTTCTGCCACGGCGACGCGCTGCTGTCGAACATCCTGCTGTCGCCCCCGGGCCCGGTGCTCGTGGACTGGGAGCACGCGGGCTGGTACCTGCCGGGGTACGACCTCGCGACGCTCTGGGCGGTGCTCGGGGACGCCCCGATGGCGCGGCGGCAGATCAGCCAGCTCGCCCAGCAGGCGGGCACGGCGGCGCGGGACGCCTTCCTGGTGAACCTGATGCTCGTCCTGACCCGCGAGATCCGGACGTACGAGACGGCGGTGCAGCGCTCGATGCACGAGACGGCCCCGAAGGCGCCGGGCCCCGCCCACCCCGGTGCCGCGCCGTCCGGCGAGGAACAGCGGCTGCTGCTGCGGCGGCTGCACGACGACTGCCAGCTGGCCCGGCGGGCCGTACGCGCGGCGGTCGGCACTCGCTGACGGGGAGGAGGCCCGCGGTGCGCCCGGACGGGGAGGCGCACCGCGGGCCTCCGCGTGCCCGCCCGGCGTCGCGGCCGACCGCGACGCCGGGCGGATCATTGGTCCATGCCACTGACGCCGCGCAGGCCCGTCGGCCGTCGCGGCGAAAATCCCGTCCACCGCCGCTGACGTGGGAAATCGCCGTACCGCACAGGTGATTGACGGATCGTCCGGGAGCCGCTACCACTGTCGTTCGGCTCCGCACGGCCCGTCAACGCCCGTTCGTAGGAGGCTGCATTGCGAGGACCCGCCACCGGCACCGGACCGGCCGCCCGACACGGCCGGTCGCGCAGAGCGGCGGGCGCCCTCGCCTCCGCCGCCCTGCTGCTGCCCCTGCTCGGAGCGGCACCGCCCGGCACCACCGCGACCACCACCGCCGCCGCTTCCCCGGCCCGGCTGCAGGACGCCTTCACCGCCGCGGCGGCCGAGTACCGCGTCCCGCGCAGCGTGCTGCTCGCCGTCTCGTACCTGCAGTCCCGCTGGGACGCGCACGGGGGCGCGCCGAGCGTCACGGGCGGCTACGGCCCGATGCACCTGACCGACGCCCGCACCGCGCTCGCCCGCACCGCGGCGTCCCACCACGGCGACGCCGCGGAGGACCCGCGCGGCGACGACGCCCGCCCCGCGCCGCACCCGGACGCCGGGGTGCCGCGGACCGCCGAGCTGCCCGCCCGGCTCAGAACCCTGCCCAGAGCGGCCGAGTTGACCGGGCTGCCCGCCGAGCGGCTGCGCACCGACCCGGCGGCCAACGTGAGAGGCGGCGCCGCCCTCCTCGCCGACGCCCAGCGGCGCCTGGGCGAGCCCCTGGGCGGCGACGGCGCCGGCTGGTACGGGGCCGTGGCCCGCTTCTCCGGGGCGGACGACAGCGCCACGGCGGCCCGGTACGCGGACGACGTCTTCGAGGTGATCCGCCGGGGCGGGGCCCGCACCACGGACGGCGGTCAGCGCGTCGCCCTCGCCGCCGAGCCGGGGGTGCGCCCGGACACCTCCCAGCTGGGGCGAGCCGGCCTGCGCACCGCGTCCGCGGCGGACACCGAGTGCCCGAGGACCGTGTCCTGCGAGTGGGTCCCGGCGCCCTACGAGGAGTTCGGCGAGGGCGACTACGGCAACCACGACCTGGGCGACCGCCCGGCTTCCCAGCGCGTCCGGTACATCGTCGTGCACGACACCGAAGGCGTCTGGGACGGGGTCCTGAACATGGTGCAGGACCCCACCTACGTCTCCTGGAACTACACGCTGCGCTCCACCGACGGCCACATCGCCCAGCACGTGAAGGGCAAGGACCTGGCGTGGCACGCGGGCAACTGGTACGTCAACGCGGCCTCCGTCGGCCTGGAGCACGAGGGCTTCCTCGCCGACCCGGACGCCTGGTACACCGAGGCGATGTACCGGTCCTCGGCGCGCCTGGTGAAGTACCTCGCCCGGAAGTACGGCGTCCCGCTGGACCGGCAGCACATCCTCGGCCACGACACCGTGCCGGGGACGACGGCCGCCACGATCCCGGGCATGCACACGGACCCGGGCCCGTACTGGGACTGGCGGCACTACTTCGCGCTGCTGGGCGCGCCGCTGCACCCGACGGCCCGCGCGGACGCCCCGGTGGTGACGATCCTGCCGCACTACGAACGGAACCGGCCGGTCTACACGGGCTGCGAGGGCGCGGGCGAGCCGTGCGCGCCGCACGGGTCGAGCGCCGTGCGGCTGCACACCGCACCGCGCGCCGACGCGCCGCTGGTCAAGGACGTCGGGCTGCGCCCGGACGGCGGGGACTCCACGACCGACGTCAACGACCTCGGCTCGCGGGTGTCCACCGGCCAGCGGTACGCGGTCGCGGACCGGCGGGGCGACTGGACGGCGATCTGGTACCTCGGCCAGAAGGCGTGGTTCGAGAATCCGCGGAAGCGGCCGGCGGCGGTGGGCGCGACCGGGACGGTGGTCACGCCCCGCGAGGGCCTGGCGGAGGTGCCGGTGTACGGCCGGGCCTATCCGGAGGCGGACGCGTACCCGGCGGACGTGCCGGTCCAGCAGGTCTCCCCGCTGCCGTACCGGCTGCTCGCGGGGCAGCGGTACGTGGCCGGCGACCGGGTGCCGGGCGAGTACTCCTACGCGGTCACCTTCGACACCGCCTCCCACCGGGTCGTGCGCGGGGACGATCTCTACTACGAGATCCAGTTCGGCCACCGGGTGGCGTTCGTGCGGGCCGCCGACGTGCGGGTGGTGGCGTCCGGCGGGTGAGGCGGGACCACGGGGAAGGGGCCGGGCGTGTGCCCGGCCCCTTCGGGAACCGTCGGCTCCTGCCGCTCAGCCCTGCTGGAAGAGCTCCGCCGGCAGCGGCTTGAGCAGTGCGTACAGGTCGTCGGTGATGGGGCGGTCCCAGGCGGCGATGGTCACCAGGACGTTGTCGCTGCGGTCGAACTGGACGCAGGAGATGCGTTCCTCGGACAGCTTCAGACGGCGCACGATCAGGAGGTTGTCGCCCTGCATGACGGGCGTGTCCTCGCTGCCGACGACCGTGACCTCCTCGTCGTTCTCCAGGGCGAGCAGGAGCTGGGCCACCTCGAAGGGGATCTCGCCCTCGGCGACCTCGCGCGCCGGGGAGCCCTCCGGCAGATTGCCGATGATCATCGCGGGGCCGCGGCCGCCGAACAGGTCGTAGCGCAGGAAGACGCCCTGACAGCTGCCGTCGGGGGCGGGCAGCAGACCCGCGCCGAGGTTGCCCGGCCAGTCGCCCGGGTCCATGGCCAGAACGTCGAAGTCGGGCCCGGCGGGGGTGGCACTGCGGCGGCGGAGGAAGGACATGCCGCAATGGTACGTGCACCGGGGTCCGGAACGACGGGGGGCCGACGCGGTCCGCACTGCCGTTTCCCCCAGGGTCTGTCGTCGGGCCCTAGGGCTGCGTCCCTTCGCGGCCCAGGGCCTCCGCCAGTCCCTCCGGGTCCGTCCCCACCTTCCGGTACACCGCCGACAGCAGGCGGACGACGGCCGGCTCGTCGGTGCTCAGCTCGGCGGCGATCAGGGCCGTGCCGCGGCCGCGGGCGGCGAGCGCGGCGGCCGTCCGCTCGCGCGCGGTCAGTGTGTCCGTGCCGGTGCCCGGCACCTTGCACGGCCGCAGCCCGGCGGCGGTCAGCTCGCCGCGCGCCGTCTCGGCCAGCCCGTCCGCGCCGCACTGCGCGGCCGCCTCGAGACCGCGGTACAGGTGGTCGGCCGCCTCCTGCGGGCAGCCGCCCGTGCGGCGCGTCTCCGCGCCGAGGGCGACCAGCGCGCAGGCCAGCTCGTACGCGGCCGGCGAGCGCTCCAGGTGGTCCACGGCCTCCTCCAGGAGCTTGCGGCGGGCGGCCCCGGTGGAGACGTCGGCGGCGGCCCGCAGCGCCTGGCCGATCGCCGACGGGGTGCCGAACCGGCGGGCGCGGTACACCGCGTCGTACGCCGTGGCCAGGGCGCGCTCCGGTGCGTCGGCGTACTCGGCGCGGGCCAGGTGCAGCTGCCAGGGGCACCAGGAGGGGTTGCGGATGCCGCGCGGGTCGAGCCGGCGCCCGGCGGCGGCGAGTTCGGCGGCCGCCTCCTTGGGGCACCCCCGCGCCAGCAGGAGCTCGCCGTGCACGATCTGCGCGTCGGGGAAGACGACGGCGGCGGGGAACGGCCTGCCGAAGGCGTACTCCTCGGCCGTGGCCGCGGCCTCGCAGGTGCGGCCGCGGGCGAGCAGGATCTCGATGAGGATGCCGACGGCGTACCAGTGGGCGGGCGTGCCGGGGCCCACCCGCTCGGCGAGGCGCAGCCCCGCGCGGACGAAGTCCTCCGCCTCGGCCAGCCGGCCGCGCCGGAAGCGCAGGTACGCCAGGAGCGTGTACGCGAAGGAGAGGTGGGCGCCGTGCCAGCCCTGGCGCTCGAAGTCGGCGATCCCGGCGGCGAACAGCTCCTCGGCGCGGCCGGGCCGGTCCGCGTACATGAAGGTCAGGGCGACCAGGACGGGGACCTCGAAGCCGCGGTCGGGCTCGGCCCAGCCCAGGCCGCCGGCCAGGGCGCGTTCGGCGTGCCGCAGGACCACGGGGGCGGGCTCGCCGCGCAGGGTCGCGTCCCAGGCGCGCAGCCCGATGACGTAGCGCTCGGTGAGGTCGCGGCCGCGCAGCCGGTCGGCGAGCCGTTCCAGGCGGCGGGAGCGGGCCGGGTGCCCGGGCTCGTCGGCGCGGAAGGCGTCCCACATGAACTGCTCGGCGACCATGCGCAGCCGCACCCGGGGGTCGGCGGTCGTCCTGCTCTCCCGGGCGAGCGTGTCGGATGCCTCGGTGAGCCGGTCGCTGTGGGCGAGGACCTGGGAGAGCCGGTAGACGATGTGGTGGCGCAGCTCGGAGTCGGTGAGGGGCTCCTCCAGCGCGGCCCGCAGGTGGTTGACGGTGGTCGCGGGCTCGGTGAGCAGCGAGGCGCAGCCCAGTTCGTACAGGACGGCGGCCCGCTCGTCGAAGGGCGGCGGCTCGCGCAGGGCGCGCGCCAGGTAGCGGCGGGCGGCGTCGGGGGCGCCGGCCCGCAGGGTCTCGCGGGCGGCGGCGCGCAACTGCTGTACGACCCACGCGTCGCCCTCGGGGTGGGTCTCCAGGAGGTGGCGGGCGGCGGCGGCCGGGCCGAGGCCCGCGTCGACCACGCACCAGGCGGCCCGGCCGTGCAGCGCCACGCGGACGCCGCCGGGCACGGCGCGGTAGACGGCGGTGGCGATGAGGGGGTGGGCGAACTCCAGGGTGTCGACGCCGGTGAGGATGCGGGCCCCGCGCAGGGCGTCCGCGGCGTCGGCGGCCTCCTCGCGGCCGAGGCCCGCGACGGCCGCGGCGAGCGCGGGCGGGATGTCGATGCCGAGGACGGCGCAGGCCCAGGCGAAGCGCACCGTGGAGGTGCCCAGGCGTTCGAGGCGGGCGACGAGTCCGCTGCCCTTGACGGCGGCGGCGAGGTCGCGCAGCAGCCGGGCGCCGGACCCGGTCGGGTCGAGTCCGCGGTCGCGCACCTTCGCGGTGAGCTCGACGGCCTCGAAGGGGTTGCCCGCGGTGACCGCCCAGCACTCGTGGCAGAACACGTCGTCGGCGCGGGGGCCGAGCATGCCGCGCACGAGCCGGGCGACGGCCGCCGCGCTGAGCGGTTCGAGGTCGAGGGGACGCCGCCCCGCCCGGCCCGGCAGGTCCTTGAAGGACTGCGCGTGGGCGGGCAGTTCGTCGGGCCGGTAGGCGACGGCGAGCAGCAGCGGGAGGTCCTCGACGCGGGACGCGAACGCGGCGAGCCAGCGCAGCGACTCGGCGTCGGCCCAGTGCGCGTCGTCCAGGACGAGGACCATCGGGGCGCGGCGGATCGCCAGGTGGGTGAGCACCCAGTCGAGTCCGTCGCGCAGGCCCTGCTGGTCGGGGGGCGCGCCCTCGGCGGCGGCGCACAGGCCGAGCGCGGGGCCGACGATGGCGTACCAGCCGCCGAGCGTGGTCCGCAGTCCGTCCTCCGGTTCGCCGGCGAGCTGCGGCTGCAGGAGCTGGCGGGCGACGTGGAAGGCGACGCGCTGCTCCTGGTCGCCGCCGCGGGCGGAGAGCACGGTGCAGCCGCGGGCGGCGGCCCGGCGCCGCACCTCCGCGAGAAGGCTGGTCTTGCCGATGCCGGCGTGCCCGGCGAAGGCGAGCAGCGTGCCGCGCGGCCCGCCGGGTGTCGCGGCGCCGTCCTCGTCGACACCGCCGATCCCCCGCAACGCCTCGTCCACGGCGGCGAGTTCGCTGTCCCGTTCCAGGAGAGGGTTGCGTCCTCGTGTGTTGCGCTGCCCCATGATGCGCTCCCTGTCACGGCGTGCACCGACGCGGGGGAGGGTGCGCGCCACGACCCGCGGTCTGCCAGCCTACGCCCGTGAGGGCGCCCGGGAACCCGTCCGACCGCTCCTGACCGAACCGGTCGACAACCGATCAAGCGGAGGGGCTTCCCGCGCCGTCCGACGGACCCGTGGACCCGCGCCGGGCGATGCGCGGGCCTGCGCCGCGCAGTCGCGTGGACCCGCGCCGGGAGGTGCGCGGGACGGCCGTCCGCGGCCGGTGCGCGGGCCGGGTCAGTCGCCGGGCGCGGCGGTGCACTCGTCCCGGTGCGGGGCGGGCGGCACCACCGCGACGGGGCTCACCGCGTGCAGCAGGACGGCCTGGGTGACCGAGCCCGTCATGCGGGCGGGCGCGAGCGGGCGGCGGCGGTGGCGGCCCACTACCACGAGGTCGGCGCCCGCGGAGGCCGCGACCAGGTGGCCGGCCGCGTCGCCGGGCGCCACGGACAGGTCGACGGGCGTGTCGGGCTGCTTGTCGCGGTGGGGCGCGAGGAGGCCGTCCGCGAGGGTCCGGGTCTCGGCCTCGACGGCGTCCCGGTCCTCGGCCGAGGGCGGCACGTAGTCGCCGGGCGCCGCCCAGGTGCGGGTGGGCCACGCGTAGGCGGCGACCACGTGCAGCCGGGCGCCGCGGCGGGCCGCCTCGGCGAAGGCGAAGGCAAGCGCCGCGTCGTCGGGGTTGTCCACGTGCAGGCCGAGCACGACGCGCGGCCCCGGCCCCGCGGCGGACGCGGCGTCGTCCGGGGCGTGGGCCCGGCGGTCGGGGCGGGGCACCACGACGACGGGGCACGCGGCGTCGCGCGCCGCGGCGACGCCGTTGGAGCCGAGCAGGAGACTCGCGAACCCGCCGCGGCCGCGGGAGCCGAGCACCATCAGCTGCGCGGTGGCGCCCAGTTCGGGCAGCAGGGCGCTCGGGGCGCCCTCCAGCCCGACGTACTCCGTGACCGGCCCGTCGGGCCGCGCGTCGAGGATCGCGCGCACCTGGTCCAGGACCGGGTCGTCGACGGGGTCGGGCGGTCCCGCGGTCAGCACCTCCGGCTGGACCCAGTGCGCGTACTGCCGCACGTGGACCACGCGCAGCGGCACGCCGCGGGCCCGGGCCGCCCCGATGGCCCACTCCAGGGCGCGCAGGCTGTCGTCCGACCCGTCGACCGCCGCGATGACCGGCAGGGTACTCATGGAATTCTCGCCTCCGGAACGCCGCTTGCAATGTCCTGGGTCCCAGCCTGGCTCAGGCCGGTACCCAGGACCGGATCGGACGTCGCGTGTCCGGAAAAAGGGCGGGAAAACACGCTCGTCGGCGCCGTCCGGGGCGGTCTCAGGTGAGGTCGAAGTCCCCCTCGCGGGCCCCCAGCACGAAAGCACCCCACTCCGCCGGTGTGAAGATCAGGGAGGGGCTCTCCGGGCTGCCGCTGTTGCGCATCGCGATGAAGCCCTCGACAAAGGCGATCTGGACATCCCCCAGCCCACGGCTGCCGGAGCGCCAGTCGGCGTTGCTGAGGTCAAGCTCCGGCTTCTCCCAGCCCGCGAGCGGGTTCTGCTGGATGGTGCTCTCGGCCACGTCCGTGCTCCTCCCGGTTCGTCGTCCGCGGCCAGCCTAGCGATCGGGTCTCCCGCCGCACAGGCCATGTGACAGGGACATTCCTGTGGGGCGGACGGGGGGACCAGGACCGGCCACCTCCCGGACCGCCCGGCCTCCTCCCGGGACCCGGACGGCCTCCGCCCGGGAGCGGGACGGCGGCCGCGGGGTCCGGACGGCGGCCGCACGAGGCCCGGACGGCGGCCGCGGGAGGAGGAGCGGGCGGCACGCCGTCGCGGCCCTCCGCCCCTGCGCGCGGCGGCTCACCCCCGCGCGAACCGGTCCCGCAGTTCGCGCTTGAGGATCTTGCCGCTGGCGTTGCGCGGCAGGGCGTCGACGAACACGACCCGCTTCGGCGCCTTGAAGCGGGCGAGCTTCTCGCGCGTGTACGCGAGGAGTTCGGCCTCCGTGACCTCGCCGCGCGGTACGACGAACGCCGTGACCGCCTCGATCCACCGCTCGTCGGGCAGGCCGACGACGGCGGCCCCGGCCACCCCGGGGTGTGCGTACAGCACGTCCTCGACCTGCCGCGACGCCACCAGGACACCACCGGAATTGATGACGTCCTTCACCCGGTCGACGACGGTGAAGAAGCCCTCGGCGTCCCGCACCGCGAGGTCGCCCGAGCGGAACCAGCCGTCGCGGAAGGCCTCCGCCGTCTCCTCCGGCTTGCCCCAGTAGCCCTCGCACAGCTGCGGCGACCGGTAGACGATCTCCCCCGGCGTGCCGTCGGGCACGTCCCGGCCCGCCTCGTCGACCACCCTGGCCTCGACGAACAGCACGGGCCGCCCGCAGGAGTCCATGCGGCCCTCGTGCTCGTCCGGCCCGAGGACCGTCGCCAGGGGGCCGATCTCGCTCTGCCCGAAGCAGTTGCGGAAGGCCAGGCCGGGCAGACGGGAGCGGAGCCGTTCCAGGACCGGCACCGGCATGACCGACGCGCCGTAGTACGCCTTGCGCAGCGCGCTCAGGTCGCGCCCGGCGAAGGTGGGGTGGTCCGCCAGCGCGATCCACACCGTGGGCGGGGCGAACAGGCTGTCCGTGCCGCCCGACTCCACCAGGTCGAGCAGGCGCCCGGGGTCCGGCGCGTCGAGGATCGTGTTCGCCGCGCCGACCGCCAGGCAGGGCAGCAGGAAGACGTGCATCTGCGCCGAGTGGTAGAGCGGGAGCGCGTGCGCGGGCCGGTCCTCCGCCCGCAGGTCGAGCGCATGGATCGCGCTCAGGTACGCGTGGACCAGGGCCCGGTGCGTCATCATCGCGCCCTTGGGCAGGGCCGTCGTCCCGGACGTGTAGAGCAGCTGGACCAGGTCCTCCGCGTGCGGCCCCGGCCCCTCGTGGGGCCGCGCCCGCTCCAGCCGGTCCAGGAGCGAGCCGTCGGCGCCCCGCAGGGGGAGGACCGGCACGCCGCCTCCGAGGCGGTCCGCGAGGTCCGGGTCGGCCAGCACGAGCGCGCTGCCGGACTGGTCCAGGATGTAGGCGAGGTCGTCGCCGGTGAGGTTCTGGTTGACCGGCACGTGCACCAGACCGGCCCGGGCGCAGGCCAGGAAGCCGATGAGGTACGCGTCGGAGTTGTGGCCGTAGGCGGCGACCCGGTCGCCCGGAGCGGGGCCCCGCTCCCGCAGGACGGTCGCGGCCCGCGACACGGCGGCGTCCAGCTCCGCGTAGGTCCACGACCGGTCCCGGTAGCGGACCGCCGGGCGGTCCGGGGTGCGCCGGGCGCTGCGCCGCAGCACCCCGTCGACCGTGCTGGCGTGTGTGTGCCCCTGTCCGTGCCGGGCACCGAGGGTGTCCCGGCCGTCGTGTCCGCGCTGCATCGGGCGGCCCCCTGTCCCGCCGTACCGGCCGTCGGTCCCGGCGCGGTCCCCGATCCTCGGGGCGGCCGCGGCGGAGGTCAAGACGTGCGACGACGCCGGTCCCGGCCGCCCCGCCGCGCCGGGCGGCGGGGTTGACACGCGCCGGGCGCCGCAAGAAAGTTCCGAGCATCCATGGCGATCCCGAAAGATTCTTTCAGGAGGCTGCGTCTTGACCGAGGACACCGAGGACACCGAGGGCCCGGCCCGCGGAGCGGGCCGTCGGGGGATCAGCAGACGGCAGCTGGTGCGGCGAGGCGCGGCGTTGGGCGGCGCGCTGGCCCTCGCCCCGTTCCCGGCCGGACCCGCGGCGGCCGCCCCGGCGGGGGCGGGGCGGCCCACGCTGCGGCACGGCTCCGCGGAGCGCGCGGGCCTGCTGGCCGGGCACCTGCGCCGGCTCGTCGCGGATGCCGAAACGTTCCTCGGCCCCTCCCCCACACACCCCTGGTACGCGGGCGCCGTACTGCTCGCGGGCCGGGGCGGCACGGTCGCCCTGCACGAGCCGATCGGCGCGGCGGTGCGCTACGCGGCGTACGACGAGACGACCGACACGGGCGTGGAGCTGCCGCCCGGGCAGCGGATCCCGACGACCGAGGACACGGTCTTCGACCTCGCCTCCGTCTCCAAGCTCTTCACCTCGCTCCTGGCCGTGCAGCAGATCGAGCGCGGCGCGCTGGACCTGGAGGCGGCGGTCGCCTCCTGGCTCCCGGACTTCGGCCGCGCGGGCAAGCAGGACGTGACGGTCCGCCAGCTGCTCACGCACACCTCCGGCTTCCGCGCCTGGATCCCGCTGTACGAGGCGCCCACCCACGAGGCGCGGATCCGACTGGTCTACGACGAGGCGCCGATCGCCGAGCCCGGCACCGCCTACCTCTACTCGGACCTCAACCTCATCTCCCTCCAGCTCGTCCTGGAGGAGATCACCGGGTGCCGGCTGGACACCCTGCTCCACGACGAGATCACCGGTCCGCTCGGGATGAGCCGCACGCGCTACAACCCGCCCGCCTCCTGGAAGCCGCGGATCGCCGCCACGGAGGACGCGCGCAAGCCGTGGTCGGGGCTCGACCGGGGCATGGTGTGGGGCGAGGTGCACGACGAGAACGCCTTCGCGCTCGGCGGCGTCGCGGGGCACGCCGGCGTCTTCTCCTGCGCCTGGGACCTGGCGGTCCTCGGCCGCACGCTGCTCAACGGCGGTGTGTACGGCCGGACGCGCATCCTGCGCCCGGAGTCGGTGGAGCTGATGTTCACCGACTTCAACACCGCCTTCCCCGGCGACGCGCACGGGCTCGGCTTCGAGCTGTACCAGCACTGGTACATGGGCGCGATGGCCACGCCGCGCACCGCGGGGCACACCGGCTTCACCGGCACGTCCCTGGTCCTGGACCCGACGACCGACTCCTTTCTCGTCCTGCTCGGCAACTCCGTCCACCCCGTGCGCACCTGGCGGTCGGGGTCGGCGCCGCGCGTGGCCGCCGCCGACCACCTGGCGCGGGCCGTACCGGTACGGCCCCGGCACGGACGCACCGCGTGGTTCTCGGGGACGGCGAGCGCGGCGTCCGCGACGCTCACGCTGCCGCCGCTGGACCTGCGGGGCGGGCGCGCGGCACTGCGCTGCGCCCTGTGGTGGGACACCGAACCCGGCACGGACGCCCTGTACCTGGAGACGTCGACGGACGACGGCGCGAGCTGGCGGCCGGTGCCGTTCACCACCGCGCGGGCCGGCGAGGAGCCCCGGACGCACCCGGACGGCTCCGTCACCGGCTTCTCCGGCCGGGTCTGGCACCGGCTGGCCGCCGACGTGCCCGGCGCCGCGCGCACCCTGCTGCGCTGGCGGTACGCGACCGACCGGCGGTACACGGGCCGGGGCGTCTACGTCGACGGGCTGCGGGTCGAGCGGGCCGGCCGCGCCGTCCTCGACGACTCCCGCCCCGCGGACGCGTGCCGGATCGAGGCCGTGGGCTGGACCGCCGAACGGGACTGAGCCGGACGCTCACTCCCCGGTCCGGCCCTCCTCCGCCTCCAGGACGGCCATCGCCGCGTTGTGCCCGGGCACCCCGCTCACCCCGCCGCCGCGCACCGCCCCCGCGCCGCACAGCAGGACGTTCGCGTGCCGCGTCGCCACGCCCCAGCGCCCCGAGCCCTCCCGGGCGTACGGGAAGGCGAGGTCGCCGTGGAAGATGTGGCCGCCGGGCAGCCGCAGGTCCCGCTCCAGGTCCAGCGGCGTCCTCGCCTCGACGCAGGGGCGGCCCTCGGCGTCGGTGGCGAGGCAGTCGGCGAGCGGTTCGGCCAGGTGGGCGTCGAGCTGCGCCAGGGTGGACCTCAGCAGCTCCTCGCGGGCGGCGTCGTTGTCGCGGGCGAACAGCCGGGCCGGGGTGTGCAGGCCGAACAGGGTGAGCGTCTGGTAGCCCCGGTCGGCCAGGTCCGGGCCGAGGATCGTCGGGTCGGTGAGCGAGTGGCAGTAGATCTCCGAGGGCGGCACGGCGGGCAGGGCGCCCGAGGCGGCCTGCGCGTACGCCGTCGCCAGCTGCTCGTAGCCCTCGGCGACGTGGAAGGTGCCGGCGAACGCCTCGCGCGGGTTCACGGACTCGTCCCGCAGCCTCGGCAGCCGCTCCAGCAGCATGTTCACCTTGAACTGCGCGCCCTCGGCGGGCACCGGGGGCTCGTCGCCGGTGAGGGCGGCCAGCTGGTGGGGCGAGGCGCCGACGAGGACGTGCCGGGCGGCGACCGTGCCCTCGGCGTCGGCGGTGCGGTAGGCCACCTCGGCCGTGCGTCCGTCGGTGTCCACGCGGACCGCCTCGTGCCCGGTGGCGATCACGGCGCCCGCCGCACGGGCCGCCGTCGCGATCGCGCCGGTCAGCGCGCCCATGCCGCCGACGGGCACGTCCCAGGCGCCCGTGCCGCCGCCGATGACGTGGTAGAGGAAGCAGCGGTTCTGCAGCAGCGAGGGGTCGTGCGCGTCGGCGAAGGTGCCGATCAGCGCGTCGGTCAGCACGACGCCGCGCACGAGGTCGTCGGCGAAGGCCGCCTCGACGGCGACGCCGAGGGGCTCCTCGAAGAACATCCGCCACGCCTCCTCGTCGTCCACCCGGCGGCGCAGCTCCTCCCGGGTCGGCAGCGGTTCGGTGAGCGTGGGGAAGACGCGCTGCGCCACCCGGCCGGTCGCGGCGTAGAAGCGCTGCCAGGCGGCGTACTCCCGGTCGGAGCCGGTGAAGCGGGCGAAGGCCTCGCGGGTGCGTCGCTCGCCGCCGCCCACCAGCAGCCCGGTGGGGCGGCCCGCCCGCTCGGCGGGCGTGTAGGAGGAGACGGTCCGGCCGCGCACCCGGAAGTCCAGGTCCAGGTCCCGCACGATCTTCTTGGGCAACAGGCTGACCAGGTACGAGTAGCGCGACAGCCGTGCGTCCAGGCCGGCGAACGGGCGGGTGGAGACGGCGGCGCCCCCGGCCGTGCCGAGCCGCTCCAGGACCAGGACGGACCGCCCGGCCCTGGCCAGGTAGGCGGCGGCGACCAGGCCGTTGTGTCCGCCGCCGACGACGACGGCGTCGTAACGCTCGTGAGCAGGCATGTCCCTTGGTAACACGCGATGATCGCGGTCGCCAGGGTGCGCGCCCGCACCGGTGTTCCCGCGCCACCGCCCCGCACCACCGCCGCGCCCGCCGGGCGCCACCGGTCAGCGGCCGCCCGGGGCCGGCCGCCGCCGCAGCGCCGCGACCCGCCGGTACAGCTCGACGGCCTCCCCGGCCCGTCCGAGCCGCTCCAGGCAGTGCGCCTCGTCGTCCCGGCTGGTGAGGGTGTCGGGGTGGGCGGCGCCGAGGACGCGCTCGCGGGCGCCCGCGACGTGCCGGTAGGCGGCGAGGGCGTCGGCCCAGCGGCCGAGCCAGCCCAGGGCGACGGCGATCTCGCGGCGGCTGACCAGCGTGTCCGGGTGCTCGGGGCCGAGCACGCGCTCGCGGATCGCGCACACGTCGCGCGCCTCGGCGAGCGCCTCCTCCCAGCGGCCGAGCCGGCCGAGGTTGACGCCGAACCCGTGCCGGGCGCGCAGGGTCTCGGGGTGGGCCGGGCCGTGGACGCGCGTGCGGTCGTCGATCAGGCCGCGGTACAGCTCCAGCGCCTGGCCGCTGCGGCCGAGCCGGCCGAGGCTGATGCCCACCTCGTAGCGGGCGGCGAGCGTGTCGGGGTGGTCGGGCCCGAGGACCCGGGCGCGCGCCTCGGCCACCTCGCGGTAGCTGTCCAGGGCCTCCGGCCAGCGCCCCAGCTGCCCCAGGGCGAAGGCGACCTCGTAGCGGGTGACGAGCGTGTCGGGGTGGGCCGGGCCGAGGACGCGGGCGCGCGCCTCGGCGACCTGGCGCGCCATGCGGTACGAGTCCTGGGTCCGGCCCAGGCGGCTGAGGTTGAAGGCGAGGTTGTGGCGGCAGCGCAGGGTGTCGGGGTGGTCGGGGCCCATGGTGCGCTCGCGGGCGGCGAGCACCTCCGTGTACGCCCGGTGCGCCTCGAAGTGGCGGCCCAGCCGGCCCAGTACGTACGCCGTCTCCTGCCGGGCGGCCAGCGTGCCGGGGTCGTCGGGGCCGAGGACGCGCTCCCGGGCCCGGGCGATCTGCGTGTGCTCCCGCAGCGCGTCGGCGGCCCGCCCGGTGCGGCTCAGCGCGAGGGCGGCCTCGTAACGGCTGGTCAGCGTGTCGGGGTGGTCGGGCCCCAGGACGCGGGCGCGCTCGGCGGCGACCTCGCGGTGCACCTCGGCGGCCTCCGCCCAGCGGCCGAGCCGCCCCAGGCTGAGACCGGCCTTGTGCCGGCCGGCGAGGGCGGCGGCCTCTTCCGGGGACGGTTCCGGAGCGTCCGCGCGGCCGGACTCCGGGACGTCCGCGCGACCGAGTCCCAGAGCGTCCGCGTGGCCGGGCTCCGGGACGTCCGCGCGACCGGGCTCCGGGGCGTCC
The DNA here is from genome assembly GCF_014650875.1 of Streptomyces minutiscleroticus. Lineage (GTDB taxonomy): Bacteria > Actinomycetota > Actinomycetes > Streptomycetales > Streptomycetaceae > Streptomyces > Streptomyces minutiscleroticus. The sequence continues at coordinate 61,392 of NZ_BMVU01000013.1, read as the reverse complement.
GCGCGGCCGGTCCCGGGGGCGTCCGCGCGGCCGGGCCCGGAAGGCGGCGCGGACCCGGGCTCCGGAAAGGGCGCCGGTCCGGGGCTCAACGGTGCGCCGGGGCCGGGCCGGGCGGTCCGCTCCCCGCCGGGGCCGACCGGGACGTCCGGCGGCAGGGTGCACGGTCCCGCGGCGGCCGCCCTGCGGTCCGTGGCCGCGCCGTCCGGCCGGGCGGGCGGTCGGACCGCCGGGCGCGGGCCGGTCCGGACGGTCACGGCCGTCCGGGCGTACGCCGGCGCGGCCCGGCCCTCGCCGATGCGGCGGCCCAGTTCGCGGGCGTCCCGCGGGCGCTCGTCCGGCTCCTTGGCGAGCAGGTCGAGGATGACGCGGTCGAGGTACTCGGGGAGTTCGGGGCGCCGGGCGCGCGGCGGCTCGGGCGGTGTGTCGCGGTGGCCGACGAGGACCGCCCAGGCGTCGCCGAGGTCGAACGGCGGCGCCCCGGTGGCGATCTCGTACAGCACGCAGCCGAGCGAGTAGAGGTCGCTGCGCTCGTCGACGTCCGTCCCGCCGATCTGCTCCGGCGACATGTAGTGCGGGGTGCCCATGGCGATGCCGGTGCCGGTGAGCTGGGCGGTGAAGCCGGCGTCGCGGCCGAGGCGGGCGATGCCGAAGTCGCAGATCTTCACCGTGCCGTCGGTGAGCCGCACGATGTTCGCGGGCTTGAGGTCGCGGTGCACGATGCCCTGGCGGTGGGTGTAGGCGAGGGCGTCGGCGACCTGGTCCGCGACCTCCACCACGTCGACGACGGGCAGCGGGTGCTGCTTGTTGTCCTCCAGGAGCCGGCTGAGGTCGCGGCCGTCGAGCAGTTCCATGACGAGGTAGAGCACGCCGTCGGACTCCCCGAAGTCGTGCACGACGGTCACCCCGCGGTGCTGCAGGGCGGCGGCCACCCGGGCCTCGCGGCGGAACCGCTCCCTGAGCACCCGTGTCAGCGCCTGGTCGCGCTGCGGGCCCAGCGGCTTCAGGCACTTGACGGCGACGTGCCGGCCCAGCGCCTCGTCCCGCGCGCGCCACACCTCGCCCATGCCGCCGCGCCCGATCAGGTCGAGCGTCCGGTACCGGCCGTGGATCAGCCTGGTGTCCGCCATCTCCTGCGATCGCCCCCGAGAATCCGGCCGCGCCCTCCCCTGGCCCGTCCAGTATGGCCAGTCGTGTGCCGGTTCTGTACGGCACCGGAAGCCGTCCGGGGCGGTCGTCCCAGGCGTCCGGGACCGCGAGGAACCCGGTGCGGGCGTCCAGGACCGCGAGGAACCCGGTTCAGACGTCCAGGACCGCGAGGAACCCGGTTCAGGCGTCCAGGACCGCGAGGAACTCTGTGCAGGCCCGGGCGCAGGCCCGGCACGCCGCCGCGCCCGCCTCGGCGTCCGGGCTGCGGTCGAAGGTGTGCGCGCTCTCCAGGCAGACGGCACGGCACCACTCGACCTGGACGCGCAGCCCGTCCTCGTTCTGCCAGGGCTGTTCGGCGAGGACGTGGCACGTGGCGTCGCAGACCTCGGCGCACAGGATGCCCTTGCGCCGCACCTGCTGTTCCTCGTCGGAGCCGTCCGGGTCGGTCAGTCCCGCGCGCACGGCGCACACCTGTGCGCACTCGCCGCAGGCCTGCGCGCAGGCGAAGCGGTCCTCCAGGAAGCGGACGACTTCCTGACGGTCTGTTGTCGCTGTCATCCGGGCCGGGTAGCCGGGCGGTGCCGCGCCAAACCCCGGCCGGCCGGACGCGAAGCGGCGCGCGGCGCCGGCTCCGGCGACCGCGGGGCGGCGCGTCCGCACCCGTGACCACGGCCGCCCCAAGGTCGATACTGCCGACACAGGGTGCCGGGAGCGCCGGTCCGGCGGGCGGCACGACGCGCGGACCGCGGACCGCGAGCGCTGCCGCCGGTCTCACCAGGAGGTACGCATGAAGATGCTCATCAACGTCGCCGAGACGGTGGTCGCGGACGCGCTGCGCGGCATGGCCGCCGCCCACCCCGAGCTGGTCGTCGACGTCGAGAACCGGGTGGTCGTACGGCGGGACGCCCCCGTCGCCGGGAAGGTCGCGCTGGTCTCGGGCGGCGGCTCGGGCCACGAGCCGCTGCACGGCGGGTTCGTGGGGCCGGGGATGCTGTCGGCGGCCTGCCCCGGCGAGGTGTTCACGAGCCCGGTGCCGGACCAGATGCTGCGCGCCGCGGCCGCCGTGGACAGCGGCGCGGGCGTGCTCTTCGTCGTGAAGAACTACACCGGTGACGTGCTCAACTTCGACATGGCGGCGGAGCTGGCCGAGGACGAGGGCGTCCAGGTCGCCAAGGTCCTGGTCGACGACGACGTGGCGGTGAGCGACAGCCTCTACACGGCCGGGCGGCGGGGCACCGGCGCGACCCTCTTCGTGGAGAAGATCGCGGGCGCGGCGGCCGAGGAGGGACAGCCCCTGGAGCGGGTCGAGACGATCGCCCGTCAGGTCAACGCCGGCTCCCGCAGCTTCGGCGTCGCGCTGACCGCCTGCTCCACCCCCGCCAAGGGCGGCCCCACCTTCGACCTGCCGCCCGGCGAACTGGAGCTGGGCGTCGGCATCCACGGCGAACCGGGCCGGGAGCGACGCGCGATGATGACCTCGGGCGAGATCGCCGACTTCGCCGTGGACGCGATCCTGGCGGACCTCTCCCCCAGGAACCCCGTCCTCGTCCTGGTCAACGGCATGGGCGCGACGCCGCTGCTGGAGCTGTACGGCTTCAGCGCCGAGGTGCAGCGGGTGCTGGCCGCCCGCGGCGTCGCGGTGGCGCGCACGCTCGTGGGCAACTACGTCACCTCGCTGGACATGGCCGGCGCCTCGGTGACGCTCTGCCAGATCGACGAGGAACTGCTGCGGCTGTGGGACGCGCCGGTGGCGACGCCGGGCCTGCGCTGGGGCAGGTGAGCACGGCCGGCGACCGCGGGCCCCCTCGCCCCCTGCTCCTGCTCCTGCTCCTGTCCCATGCCCCTTGCCTTTTGCCAGGACATCCGCATCCCCCCTGCCCCGCCCCGTACCCCGGGTGTCCGCGACGGCCCGGGGACGGAGACCCGAACGTCCAGCGGCGTCCGTACGGGCGGCCCGGCCCGGACCGGCGAAGAAGCGACCGACGAGGAGACGCAGTGCCCGACCTCGACCTGCCCGACCCCGATCCGTCCGGCCCCGGCCTGCTCGACGCCGGTTTCCTGCGCCGCTGGATGACGGCGGCCGCCGCCTCCGTGGACCGCGAGGCGGACCGGCTCACCGCCCTCGACTCGGCCATCGGCGACGCCGACCACGGGAGCAACCTGCGGCGCGGCTTCACCGCCGTGGCGTCCGAACTGGAGAAGGAGCCGCCGGACACGCCCGGCGCCGTCCTGGCGCTCGCCGGACGGCACCTGATCTCGACGGTCGGCGGCGCCTCGGGACCGCTGTACGGAACCCTGCTGCGCCGCGCCGGCAAGGCGCTCGGTGACGCGGCGGCGGTCTCCCGGCAGGAGCTCGCGGACGCGCTGCGCGCGGGGGTGGACGCGGTGCGGCAGCTCGGCGGCGCCGCGCCCGGGGACAAGACGATGGTCGACGCGCTGGTACCGGCCGTGGACGCGCTCGGCACCTCCTTCGCCGCGGCCCGCTCGGCCGCCGAGGAGGGCGCCCTCGCCACCACGCCGCTGCGGGCCCGCAAGGGCCGGGCGAGCTACCTGGGCGAGCGGAGCGTCGGGCACCAGGACCCCGGCGCCGCCTCGTCGGCCCTGCTGGTCGCGGCGCTCGCGGAGGCGGCCGGTGAGTGACGGGACGGCACACGGGAGGAAGGGGACGGTGTACGGGAGGGACGGGACGACGCAGGGGAGGGACGCGACGGCCGGAGCGGGCGGGCCGGACGGGGCGGACCGCACGGACGACAGGACGGTCGGCGTCGTACTGGTCTCGCACAGCGCCGCGGTGGCCGCCTCGGTGGCGGAGCTGGCGGCGGGACTCGCCGCGGGCGGGGGCGCCACCGCCCCCGTGGCCCCGGCCGGCGGGACCGCGGACGGCGGCCTCGGCACCAGCTCCGAACTGATCGCGGCGGCGGCCGCGGCCGTGGACCGCGGCGCGGGCGTCGCCGTCCTCGCCGACCTGGGCAGCGCGGTCCTCACGGTGAAGGCCCTGCTGGCGGAGGGCGGCGACCTCCCCGGGGACACCCGTCTGGTGGACGCGCCGTTCGTCGAGGGCGCGGTCGCCGCGGTGGTCACGGCGTCGGCGGGCGGCGACCTCGCCGCGGTGGAGGCGGCGGCCGCGCAGGCGTACACCTACCGGAAGGTGTGAGCCGCGGACCCGCGCCTGCCGGCAGGCACGGGGAACGGCGGGCTCGGCCGCGTACGGCAGGCCACGGGCGGGCCCGCCCACGTGTGCGGATCCCGAGCATCCGCCCACGTACGCGGGTCCCGGGCGGGCCCGCGTGCGGAGCGGGCGACCGGGGGCGGCGGGGCCGGGTGGCCGCGGGACTGTCGCCCGCGGCCACCCGGCCGCCCTCGTCGGCGCGGGACGAGCGACGACAGCGGTCCGCGCCGTCGGCGTGAACTCCCCAGTAAGGATGCCGAGTTCAGCCGGGAAGAAGCTCAGCATACGTAACCCGGCGGGTGGTTCGCGAACCGTGCGCCCGTCCCGCCGACGGGACCGCCCTCTTGTTGGGAGCACGTCAGCGGCGCCATATTGGTCCGGACCATTCACGAAGGGGAGGGTCAGGCCATGCGACGCGTTCCCGCTTCCTCGCCCGCCGGGCCGCACCGGGCCGCACCGCACGAGGGCGTACCGCGCGGCGGCGTGCCCCGCCGTGCCGCGCCGCGCGGCGGCGCGCCGCTCCGGGCCGTACCACTGCTCCGGGCCGTGCTGCTCGGCGGCGCGCTGCTGCTGACGGCGTCCTGCGGCCCGGCCGGGCGGGACGCCGCCGCGACCGCCCGGCCGCCCGCGGCGCCCAGGGGCGTCACCGCCGCCGCGGGCAGCGCCACCACCGTGCACGTCATGTGGAACCGCGCCGCCGCGGAGCCGAGGGTCGCGACGTACGAGGTGTACCGCGGCACCACCAAGGTCGAGGAGGTGCCGGGCGCCGAGCACATGGTGGACGTCACCGGGCTGAAGCCCTCGACGGCGTACGTCTTCACCGTCCGGGCCCGCGGCGCCGACGGGACCGCGGGGCCCCGCAGCGACGAGGTGCGGGCCACCACGCACGCCGCCGGCGCCGCCGACCGCCGGGCCCCGAGCCGCCCCGGCGACCCGAGCGGCGAGGCCGCGGGCGGCCGGGCCGTCCGGCTGTCCTGGCAGCCCTCCACGGACGACCGCGGCGTGGTGTCGTACGACGTCCACCAGGGCGACACGAAGATCCACAGTGTGGGCGGCGGGCAGACGGCGACCGTGGTGACGGGGCTGCGGCCGGGCACCCGGTACACGTTCACCGTGCGGGCCCGCGACGCGGCGGACAACGTCTCGGCCCCGAGCGAAGCCGTCCGGCTGACCACCGCCGCGGGCCCCGACGACGGCCGGGGCACCGCCCCCACCCGCTTCCGCGCCACGACGCACCGCGCGGACGGGGCGTACTACCTCGACCTGTCCTGGGTCCCGCCGGACACCGACGGCGTCGTCACCGAGTACCAGGTGCACCTGGACGGGCGGCCGGTCACCTCCGTCGTCTACGGCGGCACCGCACCGCGCGACAGGGCCGAGTACAGCTTCTACGTGGGGCGCGGGGCCGGGGCCGGGCACCGGGTGCGGATCAGGGCCAGGCTGCCCGACGGGACCTGGGGCGGGTTCTCGCCGGAGCGCACCGTGACGACCGGGAAGGGCGCCGGGACGAACGGCGGCACGGGCTGAGCCGGGCGCGCCCCGGGACGCGCCCCGGGCGGCCCGCCTCCCTGCCTCCCCGCGTCACCACGCCACCGCGTGTGCCGCCCCGTCGTCCGGTCGCGCGCCCGCACCCGATGACGGGCCGTCGGGCGTGCGCCGGACGACGGGTTCCGTCACCTGCCCGGCCGCGGTCCGGGTGCGGAGCGGGGCCGTGCCGCGTTGGCTCGCGGTGGAGGCAGCACGGGCGTTCCCGACCCGCGGCGGAGCATGGGATGCCCCGCCGACCGTGCCGCCGGAGGGAAGACCCATGCGCATCCATCGGATACTCGTCCGCTCCGGCCTGACCGCGACGGCGGCCGCCGCGCTGCCGCTGGCCCCGGCCGCCGGCCAGGCCGCCGCGGCGGGGCCGGGCATCACCGTGACCTTCAGCAGTTCCACGGTCCAGGCGAACACCACCGCGTGCGGCGGAGGCGGCGACGCCGCGCTGCTCTCCACCGGCCAGACCACCTTCGCGCAGGGCCGCCGGACGCCGCTGACCACCGGCAGCACCCAGAGCGCCTCGTGGTCGGGGGTGGGATCGGGCACCTACACCGTCGCGGTGGTCTGCTCGAACGGCACGACGGCGGGCACCCAGTCGATCACCGTCTCCCAGGACACCTCCCCCACCACCTCGTCGACGTCCTCCCCGCCCCCCTCCGCCTCACCCTCCCCCTCGCCCTCCGGGTCCACGTCCGCGTCCGCGTCGGCGTCCCCCTCGTCGTCCGCTTCCGCGTCGGTGCCTCCGTCGCCGTCCGCCTCGGTGCCGGTGTCGCCCTCGCCGTCCGTCACGCGCGGTGTCATGGGCGGCCTGGGCGGCGGGACCCGGGACCGCGGCACGTTCACCACCGTCGCGGGCGGCGCACTGGTCACGGCGGGACTGGCCGGCTCGGTCTGGTGCCTGAGCCGCCGGGTCCGGACGAAGCGGGGCTGACGCCGCACGTCCACGCCGCACCGCACCGCACCGCGCCACGCCGTACCGCATACGCCGCACCGCGCCGTACCGCATACACCGCACCGCGCCGCACCATGTCGCACCGCACCACGCCGTACCGCACCATGTCGCACCGCACACGCCGCACCGCACCGCGTCGCACCGCACCGCGTCGCACCGCACCGCGTCGCACCGGAGGACTCGGGCTCCCGGTCCGCCTCAGGAAGCGGAGTCCTCCGGTGCGCGCGCGGACGTGTCCCCCGCCCCGTCCGCCCGGCCGGCCCCGTCCGTCACCTGCGCCTCCCCCATCTCGTCGAACTCGGCGAGCGCGCGGTCCAGCCACTGCGTCCAGAACGTCTCCAGATCGATCCCCGCCCGCAGGACCAGGTGGCGCAGCCGGTCCTCGGGCGCGTCCCTGCCGGGCGGGAAGTCGCGCCGCCGGATCTCCTCGTACTCCGCCAACTGACGCCGGTGCAGGTCGAGGTGGCGGAGCAGGTCCTCCCGCAGGCCCGCCGTGCCGACCACGGCCGACGCCCGCAGCCGCAGCAGCAGCGGGTCGCGGTGGGGGCGCGGGTCCTGCGGCGCGGCGGTCCAGCGGGCGAGTTCGGCACGGCCCGCGGGCAGCACCTCGTAGCTCTTCCTCTGGCCGCGGGCCGGCTGCTCCGCGGGCAGTGCCCGGATGTGGCCCTCGGCCTCCAGCCTCCCCAGCTCGCGATAGATCTGCTGGTGCGTCGCCGACCAGAAGTAGCCGATCGAGCGGTCGAAGCGGCGGGTCAGTTCGAGGCCCGACGACGGCTTCTCCAGCAGGGCCGTCAGGATCGCGTGCGGGAGTGACATGCGCTCATCCTAGGGAGGCGGCCGCCCGGGGCCCCTCTCCCCGCCCACCTGCGCATTCCATACGCACCACCAGCCCGCGCACCGCGCCTAGAGCGCCGCGGCCAGCTCCGTGCCCTGCTTGATCGCGCGCTTGGCGTCGAGCTCGGCGGCCACGTCCGCGCCGCCGATCAGATGCGCCTCGCGGCCGGCGGCGCGCAGTTCCTCGTACAGTTCGCGCCGCGGCTCCTGGCCGGTGCACAGCACGACGGTGTCGACGGGGAGGACCCTGGCGGCGCCGTCGACGGTGAGGTGCAGCCCGGCGTCGTCGATGCGGTCGTAGCGCACGCCCGCGAGCATGGTCACGCCGCGGTGCCTCAGCTCCGTGCGGTGGATCCAGCCCGTGGTCCTGCCGAGCCCGGCGCCGACCTTCGACGCCCTGCGCTGGAGCAGGTGGACCGAGCGCGGCGGGGCGGGCCGCTCGGGCGCGGTGAGGCCGCCGGGCGTCCGGTAGTCCATGTCCACGCCCCAGCGCCGGAAGTACGTCGGCGGGTGCTCGTGCGCCTTGTCGCCGCCGTCCGTCAGGAACGCGGCCACGTCGAAGCCGATGCCGCCCGCCCCGAGGACCGCGACCCGCTCGCCGACGGGCGCGGCGTCGCGCAGGACGTCGAGGTAGCCGAGGACGCTGGGGTGGTCGACGCCGGGGATCGCGGGCGTGCGCGGGGTGACGCCGGTGGCGACGACGACCTCGTCGTACCCGGCGAGGCGGGCGGCGGTGACGTGCGTGCCCAGCCGTACGTCCACGCCGTGCCGGGCCAGCTGGACGCGGAAGTAGCGCAGCGTCTCGTCGAACTCCTGCTTGCCGGGCACCCTGCGGGCCACGTTCAGCTGGCCGCCGATCTCGCCCGCGGCCTCGAAGAGGGTGACGTCGTGGCCGCGTTCGGCTGCGGAGACCGCGCAGGCCAGACCGGCGGGCCCCGCGCCCACGACGGCGATCCGCCTGCGCGTCCGCACCGGCGCGAGGACGAGTTCGGTCTCGTGGCAGGCGCGCGGGTTGACCAGGCAGGACGTGACCTTGCCGCTGAATGTGTGGTCGAGGCATGCCTGATTGCAGCCGATACAGGTGTTGATCTCCTCGGCCCGGCCGTCCGCCGCCTTGGCCACGAAGTCGGGGTCGGCGAGCATCGGGCGGGCCAGGGACACCAGGTCGGCGTACCCCTCGCTGAGCAGTCGCTCGGCGAGTTCGGGGGTGTTGACGCGGTTGGCGGTGACCAGCGGGACGGAGACGGCGCCCATGACCTTCTCGGTCACCCAGGCGAACGCGCCGCGCGGCACCTGGGTCGCGATGGTGGGGATGCGGGCCTCGTGCCAGCCGATGCCGGTGTTGATCAGGGTCGCCCCGGCGGCCTCGACGGCCCGGGCGAGCGTGATCACCTCGTCGAGGGAGGAGCCGCCGGGCACCAGGTCCAGCATCGACAGCCGGTAGACGACGATGAAGTCCTCGCCGACCGCCTCGCGCACCCGTCGGACGATCTCGACGGGGAAGCGCATCCGGTTCTCGTACGGGCCGCCCCAGCGGTCCTCGCGCCGGTTGGTCGCGGCGGCGACGAACTCGTTGACCAGATAGCCCTCGGAGCCCATGATCTCGACGCCGTCGTAGCCCGCGAGCCGGGCCAGGCGCGCGGCGCGGACGTAGTCCTCGACCGTCCGCTCGACCTCGTCGCCGGTGAGGGCGCGCGGCACGTAGGGGCTGACGGGCGCCCGCAGCGCGCTCGGCGCGACGAGGTCCGGGTGGGAGGCGTACCGCCCGAAGTGCAGGATCTGCATCGCGATCCGGCCGCCCTCGCGGTGCACGGCCGCGGTCACGGCCTCGTGCGCGCGGGCCTCCTCCTCGGTGGTCATCTTGGCGCCGCCGGGCGCGGGCCGGCCGGCCTCGTTCGGGGCGATGCCCCCGGTGACGATGAGCCCGGCGCCGCCGCGCGCCCGCGCCGCGTAGAACTCCGCCATACGCGCGAAGCCGTGCTCGGCCTCCTCCAGGCCGACGTGCATGGAGCCCATGACCACGCGGTTGGGCAGCGTGGTGAAGCCGAGGTCGAGCGGTTGCAGCAGGTGCGGGTATCGGCTCATCGGCCCCTCCGTGCGCGATGTCGTCCGCGCCGTTCACGCGGTGTCGTCCGCACTGTTGTAGACGACGGGCCGCCGATTGTGCAACTAGTTGCAAAACAGGTCCCGAAGCCGCCCCGGGCAGGTGAAGGGCCACCCCGAGCAGGCCGGGGGCTACCCCGGGCAAGTCGCGGAGCCGTCCCGGGCGGAAGGGCGGCGGGCCGGTCGGCGACCGGCCCGCCGTCCACCCCTCCGCGCCCTCCGTTTCCTCCGCGTCCTCCGCGTCCTCCGCGTCCTCCGCGCCCTCCGTTTCCTCCGCGCCCTCCGCGTCCTTACGGCCGCGTGCCCACGACGACGTGCGCGTACAGCTCCTCGGACACCTCCAGGCGCGCGGCCAGGCCGCCGCGGGCGAAGGCGTCGAGGGCGGCGGGCGCCTGGCGCTCGCCGGTCTCGACGAGGAGGTGACCGCCGGGGGCGAGCCACCGGACCGCCTCCGCGCTCACCCGTCGCAGGACGTCGAGCCCGTCGTCGCCGCCGTCGAGCGCCACGAGCGGTTCGTGGTCGCGGGCCTCCGGCGGCAGCAGGCCGACCTCGGCGGTGGGGACGTACGGCACGTTCGCGGCCAGGACGTCGACGCGGCCGCGCAGCGCGCCGGGCAGGGCGGCGAAGAGGTCGCCCTCGTGGACGCGGCCGCCGTAGGGGGCCACGTTGCGGCGGGCGCAGCGCACCGCGGCCGGGTCGATGTCGGCGGCGTGCAGCTCGGCGCCGGGGAAGGCCGCCGCGAGCGCCGCGCCGACCGCGCCCGAGCCGCAGCACAGGTCCACCACGACGGCGGCGGTCCCGGCGGCGGCGACGGCCCGGTCGACCAGGAACTCGGTGCGGCGGCGGGGCACGAAGACGCCCGGCTCGACGGCGATGCGCAGGCCGCGGAAATCGGCCCAGCCCAGGACCTGCTCGAGCGGCAGCCCGGCGGTGCGGCGCTCCACCATGGCGGCGGTCTCGGCGGGGGTGCGGGCGGTGGAGAGGATCAGCCGCGCCTCGTCCTCGGCGAAGACGCAGCCCGCGGAGCGCAGGGCGGCGACGACGGAGGTGTACGAGGACGGCGCCGGGGAGGAAGGCGAGGGAGAGGCGGAGGACATGGGAACCGGGAGCCTTTCGGTGGACCGAAGGGCGCTCTCGCGGTCATCCGGCGCCGACGGAACCCCGAAGCGGTCGCCCGGCGCGGGTGGGACCTCGCGAGGAGAGCACCCGAGCTGACACAGCGGTGATGGGTCTCACCTCCCAGGCAGGTCCGGACGCGGCGTGCAGCCGCGCGCGGAAACATTACATGATCGCCCCGTCGTCCGGGACCGGCACCGCACGCCCGGCCGGGCACCACCGCCGGACGACGGCCGCTTGTACTATGCAACGAGTAGTGCGAGGGAGGTCCCGTGAAGGCAGTCGAGGGATCGGACGGGACCGCCGACGAGGTGGCGCTGGAGACCATTCACCACGAGCTGACGTCCTTCGCCCGGCGCGCCCGGGCCTCGGCGGGGCGCATGCACCCCGAGCTGTCCCTGGTCTCGTACACCCTGCTGGGGCACCTGGAGGAGAGCGGCGGCTGCCGGGCCACCGACCTGGCCGTGCACTACGCCCTGGACAAGTCCACGGTGAGCCGCCAGGTCACCGCCCTGGAGCGGGCCGGTCTCGTCGAGCGGCGCGCCGACCCGGACGACAACCGCGGGCAGCTGCTCCACCTGACCCCGGCCGGCACCGCGGCCCTCGCCCGCGTCACCGAGCGCCGCCGGGAGGCGTTCCGGGCGCGCCTGGCGGACTGGTCCGCGGACGACCTCGCGCGCTTCGCGGAGTACCTGGTGCGCTACAACGCGGCGGCCGCGGCGCGGGACGGCCGTACGGACTGAAGGGCGGGCCGGGGCGCCGACCGGGCCGGGCCGCGCGCACCCCGGCCGACCCGGTAGGCGGTCCAGGTCCTCTCCGGGCGGCTCATTCGTGCGGCACCACCACGACCGGGCAGGCGGCGTGGCGGATCAGCGAGCGCGCCACCGGGCCGAGACCCGGCCCCGCGGACAGCCGACGGCCGATGACGAGCAGGCTCGCGCGGGCCGCCGCCCGCAGCAGGTGGTGCACCGGATGGCCGTCCAGCACCCGCCCGTCCACCTCCGTGTCGGGGAACTTGTGGCGCCACGGCTGCAGCACACCGCCCAGCGCACCGGACGGCGCCTCCCGCGTCGCGGTGCCGCCGGGCGCCCGGGCCGCGCGCGGCAGCCCGGCGGGCGGGGCGGGCGTCCTCGCGTGCAGGACCCGCAGCGGCGCCGCGCGGACGGCCGCCGCGTCGAAGGCGTAGCCGGTCAGCTGCTCGGCCGGCCGGTCGAGGTCCAGACCGAGCACCACCGGGCGGTACGGCGCCGCGTACGGGGGGACCCGCGGACCGACCGGCACCCGCTCGTCCTGCGGCAGCTCGCCGGAGCGCACCAGGACGACGGGGCGCTCGGCGCGGGCGGCGACGCCGAGCACGACCGAGCCGGTCAGGAAGCCCGTGACGGCGTTGCGCACCCGCGAGCCGAGGACCAGCGCCTCGCTCTCCCGGGCCGCGTCGAGCAGCGCGGGCACCGCCGGCGGTCCGGTCCTGCGGGCGAGGATGTCGAGGGCCGGGTGCGCGTACGCGAGCTGGACCGCCGCCCGGCCGAGCACCGTGCGGGCGGGCCCGGCCGGGAGGTCGACGTCCGGCACGCGGACCGGCGGCGGCGGTTCCCCTCCCGCGTACAGCAGCCGCAGGGCGAGGCGGCGGCGGTCCGCCTCGCGGGCCGCCCAGTCGGCCGCGTCGAGGCTCGCCGCGGAACCGTCGATGCCGGCGGTGATGGTCCTGACGTCGTTCATGGCTTCGCGCCTCCCAGACGCTTCGGGGTCGGTTCAGCCCGGCCACGTCCACTCGGCGACCTCCGGCAGGTCGGTGCCGTGCTCGCGGATCCAGGCGTGGTGCCGGGTGCGGACGTCGGTCATGGCCTGCCGGACCCCCGCCGCGCGCACGGCGAGCCCGGGCACGCGGTCGATGACGTCCATGACCAGCCGGTAGCGGTCCAGGTCGTTGAGGACGACCATGTCGAACGGGGTCGTGGTGGTGCCCGACTCCTTGTAGCCGCGCACGTGCAGGTCGCGGTGGCCGGTGCGGCGGTAGGCCAGCCGGTGGATCAGCCACGGGTAGCCGTGGTACGCGAAGATCACCGGCTTGTCGGAGGTGAACAGGGCGTCGTACTCGCGGTCCGTCATGCCGTGCGGGTGCTCTCCGTGGGGCAGCAGCCGCGTCATGTCCACGACGTTGACGACCCGTACGGCCAGGTCGGGCAGGTGGGTGCGGAGCAGGGCCGCGGCGGCGAGGACCTCCTGGGTGGGCACGTCGCCCGCGCAGGCCAGCACCACGTCGGGCTCGCGGCCGGTGTCCGTGCCCGCCCACTCCCAGATCCCGGCGCCGCGGGCGCAGTGGGCGCGCGCCTGCTCCATGGTCAGCCAGTCGAAGCAGGGCTGCTTGCCCGCGACGATCACGTTGACGTAGTCCCGGCTGCGCAGGGCGTGGTCGGCCACCGACAGCAGGGTGTTGGCGTCCGGCGGCAGGTAGACGCGGACCACCTCGGGGCTCTTGTTCAGGACGTGGTCGACGAAGCCGGGGTCCTGGTGGGAGAAGCCGTTGTGGTCCTGGCGCCACACGTGCGAGGTCAGCAGGTAGTTGAGCGAGGCGATGGGGGCCCGCCAGGACAGTTCGCGCGAGATGCGCAGCCACTTGATGTGCTGGCTGACCATCGAGTCCACGATGTGCGCGAACGCCTCGTACGAGGAGAACAGCCCGTGCCGCCCGGTGAGCAGGTAGCCCTCCAGCCAGCCCTCGCACAGGTGCTCGGAGAGCACCTCCATCACCCGGCCGTCGTGCGCCAGGTTGATGTCGGTGGGCAGGACGTCGGCCTGCCATGCCTTGCCCGTCGCCGAGTACAGCGCGCCGAGGCGGTTGGACTCCGTCTCGTCGGGGCCGACCACGCGGAAGTCGCGCCGGTCCGCGGTGTCGGCCATGATCCGGGCGAGCATCCCGCCGAGCACCTTGGTCGGCTCGTGCAGGTTCGTGCCCGGCTTGTCGACGTCGACGGCGAACTCCTCCAGCTTCGGCAGGGGCAGGGAGCGCAGCAGCCGTCCGCCGTTGGCGTGCGGGTTCGCGCCGAGGCGCCGGTCCCCCTCGGGCACGCACTCCAGGACCGCTCCGGTGGGCCGGCCGTCGGCGTCGAACAGCTCCTCGGGCCGGTACGAGCGCAGCCACTCCTCCAGCTGCCGCAGGTGCTCGGGGTTGTCCCGGACCCCCGAGAGGGGGACCTGGTGGGAGCGCCAGGTGTTCTCCACGGGGTCGCCGTCGACCGCGGCGGGGCCGGTCCAGCCCTTGGGGGTGCGCAGCACGATCACGGGCCAGCGGGGCCGCTCGCCCGCCCTGCCCGCGCGGCGCGCCTCCTGCTGGTACCGGTCGATGCGGTCCAGGGCGAGGTCCATCGTCCGGGCGAGCTCCTCGTGCACCCGCAGCGGGTCGTCCCCCTCCACGTGCAGCGGCTCGTGCCCGTAGCCGCGCAGCAGCTCGTCCAGCTCCTCGCGCGGGAGCCGGGACAGCACGGCCGGGTTGGCGATCTTGTAGCCGTTGAGGTGCAGGACCGGCAGGACCGCGCCGTCGTGGACGGGGTCGAGGAACTTGTTGGAGTGCCAGGACCCGGCCAGCGGGCCCGTCTCCGCCTCGCCGTCGCCGATCACGCACGCGACCAGCAGGTCGGGGTTGTCCAGGGCGGCGCCGTAGGCGTGCGCCAGGGAGTAGCCCAGTTCACCGCCCTCGTGGATCGAGCCCGGGGTCTCGGGCGCCACGTGGCTGGGCACACCGCCGGGGAAGGAGAACTGCCGGAACAGCCGTTCCATGCCCGCCGCGTCCCGGGAGACGTCGGGGTAGATCTCCGAGTAGCTGCCCTCGAGCCAGGAGTTGGCGAGCACGGCGGGGCCTCCGTGGCCCGGTCCCCAGATGCAGATGGTGTTCCGGTCGCGCTCGCGCACGACGCGGTTGAGGTGGGTGTGCACCAGGTTCAGGCCGGGCGAGGTGCCCCAGTGGCCGAGGAGCCGCGGCTTGATGTGCTCGGGCCTCAGGGGCTCGGTGAGCAGTGGGTTCGCCATGAGGTAGATCTGGCCGACGGCCAGGTAGTTGGCGGCGCGCCAGTGCGCGTCGAGAGCTGCCACGCGGTCCTTCGCCATGGGTTCTCCAGTCGGGGGTACGGGGGATGGGACGCGGGTTCCACGAGGGGCGCGGTTCAGTCGTGCGAGGGGTCTCGTTCACGCCACGCTCGCATCTCCCGGACGCCCGCGGGGAGAGGCGCACCGGCCCCGGGCCGGGGTCCGTTCGGCCCCCTGCGGCAGGGGCGTCCGAGTACGACGGTGGGGGTGGGCACGTGGGAGCAGGACGGCGGGGCGGAGGAGACGGGGCCGTGGGGAGGCCGGTGCGGGGGTGGCGGTGGCGCCCCAACACGCTGCGGAGACGCTGTGACGTGGTGGAGGCGTGGACGGTGCTCTGCGTCGTCCTGCTGCTGGTGTTCGGCGCGCCGCTGGCCGGTCTCGCGGCCGGCTGGTGGGCGCACGACGCGGCGCGTGCGACGGCCGAGCGGCAGCGGGCCGAGCGCGAGCGGGTGCGTGTCGAAGTGGCCGAGAACGCACCCGCCGCGCTGCCCACGACGCAGCACGGCCGGCAGGCCGCCTATCCGGTCCGGGTGCGCTGGACGGACGGGGACGGGGTGCGGCACACGGGCGAGACGCCGGTCGCCGCGGGGACGCGGCGCGGGGACACCACCGCGGTGTGGCTGGACGCGGCGGGCCGGATCACCGCCCCGCCCGTGACCGGGACCGCGGTCCTGCACCGGACGCTGTCGGCCGGCGTGTGCACCGCGGCCGGGTTCGCGTCGGCCGTGGTCGTCGCGTACACCGTGGTGCGCCGGGCCGCCGGCCGGAGGCGGCTCCAGGAGTGGGAGCGCGCGTGGGCGCGCACGGGGCCCGAGTGGCGCCGGCTCACGCCCTGACGGACCTGCCCACGGCGCACGCGCCCCGGCCGTCGTGACGGCGGCGCGTCTGCCGCCCACCGCGACGGCGGCGCACACCCCGCGGCCCGTGCGGCACCGGAGAGCCGCGAGTGGCGGGGCGTGGGGCGCACCGGCCGGGCCGGTGGAACCGGAGCGGTGCTCATGCATCGGCGGAAGCGGTCGGTCCGGTCCCGGACGGGGGCCGGTCGGCCCCTGCCGCTCCGCGCCACCGGCCGCGGATGCTGGAACGGCACGGCGGGGATCCTCGGGAAAAGGGACCGGCATGACCGCGACGACGAACGGGACGGCCGCACGGACGACGCCGACGGCACCGGCGGCACCGGGGGCGGCGCGGACGCTGACCGAGGAGCACCGCCGCAGGCTGCTGCGGCTGGCGCACGACGTGTCGTTCCCGCCGGGCGCGCGGATCTGTGCGGAGGACGGGCGCGCCGACCGCTTCTGGGTCGTCCGCAGCGGGACCGTCGCCCTCGACATGCGGATGCCGGGCCGCCCGCCCGCGGTCGTCGCGACCCTGGGGCCCGGCGAACTCGTCGGCTGGTCCTGGCTGTTCCCGCCCGCCTCGTGGCAGCCGGGCGCGGTGGCGCTGGGCCCCGTGCGCGCGCACCGGTTCGACGGGCCGGCCGTACGGCTGCTGTGCCGGTCGGACCCGGACCTCGGCACGGCGGTCGGTCGGTGGGCCGGGCAGGTGCTCGCCCGCCGGCTGCACGCCGCGCGCTCGCGCCTGCTCGACGCGTACGCGCCCTGCGGCGGCGGTGCCGCGGGGAGGTGAGCGGTGCCGCGGGCGCCGAAGGGGCCGTTCGGCCCTGTCGGCGCCGGCCGCCCGTGCGCCAGGATCGACCGGGAACCCGCCGAGTCCCAGGGGGTCTTGACGATGCCCGAAGCTGTTCCCGCGTCCGTACCCGCGCCCGGCGGTACCGGCGGCGCCGTCCGGGTGTTCCTGCTCGACGACCACGAGGTGGTCCGCCGGGGACTGCACGACCTGCTGGACGCCGAGCCCGACATGGAGGTGGTCGGGGAGGCGGCGACCGGCGAGCAGGCGCTGGCGCGGGGGCCGGCGCTGCGCCCGGACGTGGCCGTCCTCGACGTACGACTGCCGGACGGCGACGGGATCAGCGTCTGCCGCGAACTGCGGTCCCGGATGCCGCGGCTGGCCTGTCTGATGCTGACGTCGTTCGACGACGACGACGCCCTGCTGGACGCGATCATGGCCGGGGCGTCGGGGTACGTCCTGAAGCAGATCAAGGGGTCCGACCTGGTGTCGGCGGTCCGCACGGTCGCCTCCGGCCAGTCGATGCTCGACCCCGCGACCACGGCGCGGCTGATGAGCACGCTGCGCGGTCCGGACAGCGCGGCGCAGGCACCCGAGGACGCGCGCCTCGCGGGCCTGTCGGAGCGGGAGCGGGAGCTCCTGGTGCTGATCGGCGAGGGACTGACCAACCGTCAGATCGGCAAGCGGCTCTACCTCTCCGAGAAGACCGTGAAGAACGGCATCTCGCGTCTGCTGTCGAAGCTGGGCGTGGAACGCCGCATCCAGGCGGCGGTGATCGCCGCGCAACTGCCTCCCTCGACGCACCGGCCGGGCGTCTGACCCCCGGACCGTGGGACCGTCGGGCCGACCATGAGACCGTCGGGCCGACCGCGAAACGCCGGGCCGGGCCACTCCCGCCCGAGCCGCGAAACGCCGGGCCGGGCCACTCCCGCCCGAGCCGCGAAACGCCGGGCCGGGCCACTCCCGCCCGAGCCGCGGAGCGCCGGGCCGGGCGTCTGGCATCCGGACCGTGAGGCCGTCGGGCCGGGCAGCCGCCATCCGAGCCGCGGAACTCCGGACCGGGCCGCGGGGCGCCGAGCCGGTGGGCCGGGTCGCGTCGCGGGGCGGTGGGTCGTAGTACGGCAAGGCGGCAGGCCGCGCCGCGAACGCCGGGCGTCCGCCCGTCGCACAACACCGCGCATCCCGCCCCGCCGTGTCGTACGGTCGTGCCCCGCCGTGTCGTACGGTCGTGCCCCGCCGTGTCGTACGGTCGTGCCCCGCCGGGTCGTGCGGCTACGCCCCGCCGGAGGACGGTCCCCCCGTCCCCTGGTCCAGCGGCACCCACCACTCCAGCCGTGTGCCCGCGCCCTCGGCGGGGCCCACCGTCAGGACGCCGCCCAGACGGGCGGCGCGCTCGGCGCAGTTGCGCAGGCCGCTGCGGCGGCCCCCGGCGGCCGGCATGCCGCGGCCGTCGTCGGTGACGGTGAGCGTGAGCCGGCCGTCCCGCGCGGCGACCGTCACCTCCGCGGTGGCGGCCCCGGCGTGCCGGGCCACGTTGGTGAGCGCCTCCCCCACCACGGTCACGGCGTCCGCGGCGACGTCCGGCGGCACGTCGACGTCGAGCAGCCCCTCCATGCGCAGCGCCGGGGTGAAGCCCAGCACGGCCGCCGCCTCCTCCAAGGTGCGCACCACGCTGCCGCGCAGTCCGGTGGCGGGGTTGTCGTGGACGCGCAGCCCGAAGATGGTGGACCTGATGATCTTGATGGTGGTGTCGAGGTCGTCGACGGCCCGGCCCAGCCGTTCGGCCGCCTGCGGGTGCTGCACGAACCGCTGGGTGCTCTGCAGCGTCATGCCGGTCGCGAACAGCCGCTGGATGGCCAGGTCGTGCAGGTCGCGGGCGATGCGGTCGCGGTCCTCCAGCAGGCTCATCTGCTCGGCGTCGCGCCGCCGCTCCGCCAGTTCCATGGCGACGCCCGCCTGCCCGGCGAAGCCCAGGAGCGGGATGGTGTCGACGTCCGTGAAGGGCGGGCGGCCCGCGCCGCGCGCCAGCAGAAGGACGCTGCGCAGGCCGTCGCCGGTGCCCAGGGGCACGGCCACGGCGGGGCCGAGGCCGTCCCACCGGTCCGGACCGTAGGAGACGCGGGGGTCCTTGCGCACGTCGGCCGTGGAGACGAGGGTGCCGGCGATCAGGGCGGCGCCCGCGAGGGTGCCCTCCACGGGCAGTTCGAGGTCGAGGTGCCGATCGGCGCGGTGGCCGGTCGCCAGCGCGCCGCGCAGCCGGTTCGTGTCCTCGCCGACCAGGTGGATGACGCCGAGGTCGGCCGCGGTGATCTCACGCGCCCGCTCCAGCATCACCTCCAGCACGTCCGCCTCGGGCACCCCCGACAGCAGTCCGCTGGTCACCTCGGCGCCGGCCTCCAGCCACCGCTCCCGCAGCCGGACCTGCTCGTACAGCCGGGCGTTCTCGATGGCGACCCCGGCCGCGACGGCGAGGGCGGCGAGCACGGCCTCGTCCTCGGGGTCGAACTCCCCTCCGCCGCGTTTCTCGGTCAGGTAGAGGTTGCCGAAGACGCTGTCGCGCACCCGGATGGGCACGCCGAGGAAGGTGTGCATCGGCGGGTGGTGCGCGGGGAAGCCCGACGAGGCCGGGTGGGCGGACAGTTCGGGCAGCCGCAGCGCCTCGGGGTTGCGGATCAGCTCGCCGAGCAGTCCGTGTCCGGACGGCAGGTCGCCGATCAGGGCCCGCGTCCCCTCGCCGATGCCCACGGGCACGAACTGGTCGAGCCGCCGCTGCTGCCCGATGACGCCCAGCGCGCCGTACTCGGCGTCGACGAGGACGGTCGCGGCCTCGACGATCCGGCGCAGCACCTGGGCCAGGTCCAGCTCGCCGCCCACCGCGAGGACGGCCTCCAGGAGGCCCTGCAGCCGGTCGCGGGTGCCGCGCACCGCCTCGATGCGCCCCTGGAGCTCCTCCAGCAGCTCGTCGAGTCGCAGTTTCGGCACCTGTTCCGCGCGCGTGCGCCCGTCCCCACCCATGCGGTCCTCCACCCGCGAACGCCTGCGGAGCGTCCGCACTCGACTCCTCACCGTATCCGTTCGCGGGGTCCGTGGCAGCGGCCCGTCGCGACTCCGGCGGCGGTGGTTCCGGTGCTGCTCCCGCCCCGCGCGCACCAGGACGCACCGTCCGGACACTGCCGTCCGCGGTGCCCCGTACCCGGCGGCCGGACGCGATCTGGCGGCCCGCCGGACCACCGCCGTACGGTGTGATCACCCGCAGTCCCGCACCCGAAGGCGGTCCGTCATGGCCCTGTTCGACCTGCCCCTCGACCAGCTCAGGAACCGCCGCAGCGACTCCGTCGAGCCCGAGGACTTCGACGCGTTCTGGGCCAAGACGCTCCAGGAGGCGCGCGCGCACGACCTGGACGCGCGGTTCGAGCCGGTGGAGACGGGCCTGTCGACGGTCGAGGTGTTCGACGTGACCTTCGCGGGCTTCGGCGGGCACCCGGTCAAGGGCTGGCTGGTGCTGCCCGCGGGCACGGCCCGGCCGCTGCCGGCGGTCGTGGAGTTCGTCGGCTACGGCGGCGGCCGCGGCCTGCCGCACACCCACCTGCTGTGGGCGTCGACGGGCCGCGCCCACTTCGTGATGGACACCCGGGGCCAGGGCAGCGCGTGGGGCGGCGGCGACACCCCCGACCCGGTGGGCAGCGCGCCCGCGTACCCGGGGTTCATGACGCGGGGCGTCGAGGACCCCGAGAGCTACTACTACCGGCGGCTGTTCACCGACGGGGTGCGGGCCGTGGAGGCGGCCCGCGCGCACCCGCTGGTCGACGCCGCGCGCACGGCCGTCAGCGGGACCAGCCAGGGCGGCGGCATCGCCGTCGCGGTCGGCGGGCTGGTCCCCGACCTGGCCGCGGTCGCGCCCGACGTGCCGTTCCTGTGCGACTACCCGCGCGCCACGACGCTCACCGACCGCCCGCCGTACCGGGAGATCGGCGACTATCTGAAGACGCACCGCGGCCGCACCGAGCGGGTCATGCGGACGCTGGCGTACTTCGACGGGGTGCACTTCGCCGCGCGCGGCCGGGCGCCCGCCCTGTTCTCCACGGCGCTGGAGGACCAGACGTGCCCGCCGTCGACGGTGTTCGCGGCGTTCAACGCCTGGGCCGGCGAGGACAAGGCGATCGAGGTGTACGACTTCAACGACCACGAGGGCGGCGGACCGCACCAGGAGGCGGTGAAGCTGCGCTGGCTGGCCGCGCGCCTGTGAGCGGGCGGTCCGCGCGCCCGGGGCCCCGGCCGGTGGCGGTGCGCACGGCCGGGACCCCGGGGCGGGTCGGCCCGCCACGCCCCGGGGCACGGCCGAGGACGGGACCCCGGGCGGCGGGCACCGGTCGGCCGACACCACGCCGGCGTGCCTGCCGGCGGGGAGGGGGACGCGCTGCCGCGCCTCCTCCCGCGTGGGGGCGGTGCCGGTGCCGGTCCCGTACGCCGGGTCCGCCGGCGGCTCCGCGGTTCCCGCGCGCACCGGAGCCCTCGCCCGTCCCCGCGCCTCCCCTGTCTCATCCGCCGACCAAGGCGCAGCGTAGGGGCCTTGGGTGACGGCGGGGAGAGCGCACGATGACGGCCGGACGGATCACGGACGTCGACGACGGGCACGCCCCGGCCCCTCCGTGCCCTCGCGCCGCCCTTTCCTCCCCCTCCCCTCCTTCCATCCGGTCCGACCGGTCGGTACGTTCGGGGAGGCCGGGCCGTTCCGCACGGGCGCCCGGCTTCTCGGCGGGCGACGACGGAGGCTTCATGGTCCAGGTGCAGGGGCACTGCGAGGAACGGTTCGCGGCGGTGCGCACCGCGTTCGAGGAGAACTTCCGCGACCGGGACGAGCTGGGCGCGGCGGTCTCCGTCACGCTGGACGGCCGGACGGTGGTCGACCTGTGGGGCGGCTGGGCGGACGCGGCGCGCACCCGGCCCTGGGAGCGGGACACGCTGGTCAACGTCTGGTCGACGACCAAGGGCCCGACGGCCCTGTGCGCGCACGTCCTGGCCGACCGGGGCCTGCTGGACCTCGACGCGCCCGTGGCCGCGTACTGGCCGGAGTTCGCCGCGGCGGGCAAGGGGGCCGTGCTCGTACGGCACCTGCTGTCGCACCGGGCGGGCCTGGCCGGACTGCGCGAACCGCTCTCGCTGGAGCAGTTCTACGACTGGGACGAGGTCACCGGGCGGCTCGCGGCGGAGGAGCCGTGGTGGGAGCCGGGGACGCGGTCCGGCTACCACGCGCTGACGTACGGCTTCCTGGTGGGCGAGGTGGTGCGGCGGGTGTCGGGGCTGCTGCCGGGCGCGTTCCTGGAGCGCGAGGTGACGGGTCCGCTGGGGATCGACTTCACGGTCGGGCTGCCGGAGGCGGAGGCGGGACGGGCCGCGGAACTGGTGCAGCAGCGGCCCGCGGCGGCCCCCGGCGAGCTGTCGCCCCTGTTCGTGGCGGCGCTGGCCAACCCCCCGACGGGCGCGGCCGCGGCGAACAGCCCGGCGTGGCGGGCCGCGGAGATCCCGGCCGCCAACGGCCACGGCACGGCGCGCGCGGTGGCGGCACTGTACGGGATCTTCGCCGGGCGGGGCGCGTACGGCGGGCACCGGGTGCTGTCGCCCGAGGCGGCCGAGCGGGTGCGGGAGGGGCAGGGCAGCTCCCTGGACCTGGTCCTCGGCGCGGGCCTCGGGCGGGAGACGGAGGTGGCGCTCGGCGTGTGGCTGAGCGGGGCCGCCGGCTCCTACGGGCCCAATCCCCGCGCCTTCGGGCACGACGGCGCCGGCGGCTCCTGCGGACTGGCCGACCCGGAGGCGGGCGTCTCCCTGGGGTACGTGATGAACCGCATGGGGCAGCACATCGTCGACGACCCGCGCAAGACGGCGCTGGTCGACGCCCTCTACAGCGTGTTGTGACGGAGGGGCCGGGGCGGCACCGGCGCGGCGGGCGCCCCGGCCGCGCCGGGCACGCGGAACGCCGCGGGCGCACGGGCGCCCGCGGCCTCTCAGCGGTCCAGCAGCGCGGCCCCCTGGTCTCCTCCGCCGTCCTGATCGGCGCGGTCCGCCCGGCTCCCCGGACCGGCCGGTACGCCCGGGTCCCCCGGGTCGAACCGGTCCCCGGAGCCGGCCGGGCGCCCCGCCGCGGTCCCGCCCGCCCGGTCCGCGCGGCCGTCGCGCTCCGGCCCGTCCCCGCCGCTCGCCGCCGGGTCGCGCCGGAAGTACAGGCGGACCACCGACCCGGTCGGCCCCAGCCTCTCGGTGGCCAGGTCGCTCAACTGCCGCGCCACCCACATGCCGTGGCCGCTGACGTCCCGCACGCCGGGCGGCAGGTGGCCGGGGAACGGGGCGGTCCCGGCGGCGCTCGCCGTCCCCGCGTCGGCGATCTCGCAGACCACGTACGTGTCGTCGTCGCGCAGGCGCAGCACCCCCTGGCCGCCGCCGAACCGCAGGGCGTTGCTCACCGCCTCGTGCACCGCCGCCACCATGTCCTGCGTCCGCCGGCCGGACAGGCCGAGCTGTCCGGCGTACGTGGTGAGGACGCGGCGCACGGCGGACGTCCGGCCGTGGGAGAAGGACAGGTCCTCACCGCCGCCGGGCAGTCCGGCGGGCCAGGACAGGTCGCACTCCGCGGCGAACTCCGCCGGGTCGGTGTACTCGGTGCCGGCGGCCGGCGTCCGCGGGCCGGCGACGAGTTCGGGGTGCGTACGTCCCGCCGTGCGCATGACGCCTTCGGGCGTCGTCCGTGCGTCGTAGGGGCACAGGATCCAGTGGCCCGAGTCGGCGAAGGCGACGTTCAGCAGCGACTCGTAGCGCGTCCACTCGCCGGTCTCGAAGGCGGTGCGGCCCTCCCAGACCGGCTCGCCGACGATCCGCACGCGGCGCGGCGCGCCCACCGCGTCCGTGCCGTGGCGGCCGCAGTAGGCGTGGTACTGGCCGAGGGTGCGCGACGGGGCGCCGTACCAGTCACCGGCGTCGGCGAACTCCACCTCCCGCGCCCGGCCGCCGAGCGCCTCCCGCAGCAGCCGGGCGGTGCCGGGGCGGACGACGGCGAGGACGGCGTCGCCCGCGGCGAGCCCGTCGTCGACGAAGGGGCGGGCCCCGTCGAGGAACTCGGCGTCCGAACCGAAGCACAGGGCCTGGTGCACGAACCCGGTACGGGTCATCAGGCTCCTCCCGCCGCCGTCTCCATGCGCAGTCCCGGGACCCGGTCCCAGCCCGCGACGCGCATCAGCCGCTGGAGGTAGGGGGCGACGCCGTGCAGGACGAGCGTGCCGCCCGACGCGTACAGGCCGAGGGCCGAGAACACCAGCAGCCGCAGCGCGCCCACGTCGATGAAGCGCAGTTCGCGCAGGTCGAGCCGGGCGCGCGCGGCGTCGGCCGCGCGGGCCCGGGCGCGGGCCGTCTCCTCGTGCAGGGCCCGGGCCATGGCGGTGACGTTGGTGTCGTCGACCTCGCCGGCCAGGGCCAGGCCGGGCGGGGCGAAGGTGCGGGTGATGGACAGCAGCTCGTCCTGCCAGACGGAGTCGGCCGCGACCCGCCCGTGGTGCAGCCCGTCGAGCGGGGCGAGCTCGCCCTCGTCGAAGACCCGCCGGTCGTACTGGCAGATGCCGAGCACGGGCAGGGAGGCGAAGACGGGGTCGAGCAGCAGTTCGCTGTCGTGCAGCGACTTCAGGTCGCCGCCCGCCCGCACGCGCAGGATCTCCATGCTGACGCGCAGGCCGAGGAAGCCGTCGCCGACCGCGCGGCGGGCCTCCCGGCGGATCACCTCGTCCAGGTCCCACAGTCCCTCGGGAGTGGCCAGGTGCGCGTCGACCACCAGGCGCCCGGCGGCGATCTCGTCCTCGATGTCGCAGCCGTGCGCCTCGAGGAAGGTCAGGGCCAGGCCCGCAGGCATCTCCACCGGCGTGAGCACGAACCCGCGGTGACCGCTGGCCAGCCCGTCCAGCAGGAACGCGGACAGGACGGTGTCGCGCTCCTCGTCGCTGTCGTATCCGAGGAACAGATGGTCTCCTGGCCTCATCTGCCCCACCGCTCGCAATGCGGGCGCGGTTTCCATCCCCGCACCTCCCAAGGTCGCCGCTCGGTGTGCCGGGTCCTCTCCAAGCTACGCCCGAAGCGGGTCGCGCGTGAGGGCTCCTGTCCGATTTCCGCACCGCCCGCAAGGCTCGGGCACCGACGGACAGGGGGCTAGGGTGACCGCCAGCGGTCCGGGCAGAAGGGGGAACGATGGCTCCCTCGGTACGTGACGGCAGGGTCGGGAACCTCCCCGCCGAGGCCAACGCGTTCGTCGGCCGGCAGACCGAACTGGCCGCGCTCTCCGGCCTGTTGCGCGACTGCCGGCTCGTCACGCTCACGGGTCCCGCGGGCGTCGGCAAGTCACGGCTCGCGCTGCGCGCCGCCCACGCCGAACGCGGCCTGTTCCCCGCCGGGGTATGGCTGGTGGAGCTGTCGGAGCTGAAGAACCCCGACCTGCTCACGAACGCCGTGGCGCAGGCGACGCGGCTGGTGGAGCAGACGCTGCGCCCGCTTCTGGAGGCGGTCTGCGAGCACCTCGCCGGCGGTCCCGTGCTGCTGGTCCTGGACACCTGCGAGCACGTCCTCGACGAGTGCGCGCGCGTCGTGCAGGAGCTGCTGGCCAACGTGCCCGAGCTGCACGTACTGGCCACCAGCAGGCAACCGCTCGGCGTGGCCGGGGAGCACCTGATGGCGGTGGCGCCGCTGCCGCTGGGCGAACGGGACGACGCGGTCGCGCTGTTCGCGGCGCGCGCCGCCGCGGCCGTGCCCTCGTTCGAGCTGACCGACGACAACCGGGCGGGCGTGGCCGCGGTCTGCGCCCGCCTCGACGGCATTCCGCTGGCCCTGGAGCTGGCCGCGGTGCGGCTGCGCGGCTTTCCGCTGCACCGGCTCCTCGAAGGCCTGGACTCCCGCTTCGACCTGCTCGTCTCCCCCGCCCGCCCACTGCTGGTCCGCCATCAGACCCTGCGGACGGCGATCGGCTGGAGCCACGAGCTGTGCACACCGCTGGAGCGCCTGCTGTGGGCGCGCCTGTCGGTCTTCGCGGGCGGCTGGGACGTGGAGGCCGCCGAGTTCGTGTGCCACGGCGGCCCGGTGGACGCCGAGGAGATCATGGCGCTGCTCGCCTCGCTGACCGACAAGTCGATCGTGACGCGCGAGGGCGAGGGGGCGGCGGTGCGCTACCGCATGCTCGACACGGTCCGCTCCTTCGGCGCCGAGTGGCTGGCGGCCCTCGGCGAGGAGGGGACGGTGCGCCGCCGCCACCGCGACTACTACCGGTGGACCGCCCGGCAGGGCGAGGCCGAGTGGCTCGGTCCCGGCCAGCGCGTGTGGGCGGAGCGGCTCACCGCCGAGCACGCCAACCTGCGGGTCGCCCTGGAGGAGTGCCTGGCCTCCGAGGACCCGGAGAGCGGCCTCGAACTCGCCGGCAGCCTCTGGTACTTCTGGTTCGCCTGCGGCTTCGCCGAGGAGGGCCGCGGCTATCTGGAGCGGGCGCTGTGCCGGGCGAGCGGCACCGGCCCCGAGTACAGCCTCGCCGTGTGGGCGCACCGGCTGGTCACCGTCGTGCCGGAGGACCTGGAGGCGGCGGAGTCGGTGAGCGCGGCGTACGTGTGGCTGGCGCAGGAGCGCGGGCTTCCGGTGCCCGCGCTGCCGCTGACCGGGGCGAGCCTCGCGGTGCGCGGCGAGTCCGCGCGGTCCGCGCTGCTCTACGGGCCCGGCTCGCAGGGGCCCGGGGGCGGCGGCGGCGCCGAGTTCTACCAGCTGCTCGCCCTGGCGCTGCAGGCGTACGTGATGGCGGGGCAGGGGGCGTTCGAGCGGTGCGCGACCGTGGCGGAGAAGCTGCGGGCGGACTGCGCGAAACGCGGTGAGCTGTGGATGCGGGCCTGGGGCGACTTCTTCGTGGCCCTGTCGGAGATCGGCCTCGCCCGGCCGGACGAGGCGCTGCACTCCGTGTGCGAGGCGCTGTCCGCCAAGTGGCGCGTGCACGACCGGCTGGGCGTCGCGGCCGTGTGCGACCTGCTGGTCGTCACGCAGGCGGCGCGCGGCGACCCCGTGCTCGCCGCGCGGCTGCTGGGGGTGGGCGGACGCCTGTGGCACACGGCGGGCCTGCCCCGCCTGGGCGCTCCGGAGGAGACCGTCTTCCGCAGGGAGTACGGCCGCCTGCTGCGCGCGGCCCTCGGTGACGCCGTGTTCACGCAACTGGTCGAGGAGGGCCACTCCCTGGACGAGGAGGCCGCACTGCGCCTGGCCCTGGGCGAGGACCCGTCCGACGCGAAGGCGTGAGACGGGAGCCGGCGCTCCGGGCGGGGCCGTCCTCCCGGCCCGGCAGCGAACCGGACCGGGCCGCGGGACGGCCCCGGCTGCAAGGCGAACGCATCCGTGGGGCGGGCCGGGCCGTGGGACAGGCCCGGCCGTGAAGTGGATGCGGCCGTGGGACGGACCCGGCCACGGGACGGACCCGGCCGCGGGGCGGATGTGGCTCAGCGGGCGGGGGTGTCCTCGCGGGTGGCCACCACCATCCGGCAGCGCGGGCTGCCGTCGTCGCGGCGTCCGAACTCCTCCAGCGCGTGCAGCTGCACCGCGAAGCCGACCCGCTCCAGTTCCGCGCGGACGGTGCCGAGCCGGAACGGCCGGTAGTACATGACGAACGGCGGCCGCCACAGCGCGTTGCGCACCCGCATGGCCGCGTCGAAGCCGAGCATGGCCCAGTAGCCCCCGGAGCCGGGCCGGGCGGGCGCCGTCAGCGGGAAGGCGAACCGGCCGCCGGGCCGCAGCACCCCGTGCACCTGCGCGAACAGCCCCGGCAGCTCGCGCGGCAGGAAGTGCCCGAACGCGCCGAAGCTGACCACGAGGTCGAAGACCGGCCCGAACGGCAGCCGCCGGGCGTCGGCGCGCACCCAGTGCGCCGGCGGCCCGCCCGGCCGCGCGCGCTCGCGGCCGACGGCCAACATGGCGGTGCTGAAGTCGACGCCGACCGCCTGCTCCCGGCAGACCGCTCGCAGGACGTCCAGGCCCGCCCCGGTGCCGCAGCACAGGTCGAGTCCGCGCCCGAACGGCCCGATCCGGCCGAGGGCGCCGGCGACGGCGTCCAGGACCGTGTCCGGCGTACGGAAGGGCGTGTGGTCGAACTTGGGCGCGAGCAGGTCGTAGCCGTGCTCGACGGACGACAGCGCCTGGACGGCGAGTTCGCGGAACGTGGGGCCCTGCGCGGTGAACATCGCCGCAGCCTAGTGCCGCGACCGGAAAGGTTCACCGGTGCACGACGCCCGGCACGGCACTCCCCCTGGCTCTTCGAGCAGGGGGACCCCCACGCCGCATTGCCGGAGCCACCCGAATACGTCCGTACGAGCGTGGTCCTCCGCTTTGCGATGCACCGCACCGGACGCCGTGGGCCCACGGCATACCTTTCCGGTCACGGCACCAGCGAACGCGCCCTTCCGCGGAGATCCGCGCGCTGTCACCCTCGACAGTGCCGCGCCCGCGGGTGATCCGGCGCGAGCCCGCCGCCTCGGCCTCCGTCTCCGCCTCAGCCCTCATCCCCGTCTCCTTCTTCTTCTCCTTCGAAAGGCCGTACATGACCTCGTTCGGTCCCGTTCCCGCCTGGCTCTCCGACGCCGTCTTCTACCAGATCTACCCACAGTCCTTCGCGGACTCCGACGGCGACGGCATCGGCGACTTCGGCGGCATCGCGGACCGCCTGGACCACCTGTCCTGGCTCGGGGTGAACACGGTGTGGCTGAACCCCTGCTTCGCCTCGCCGTTCCGCGACGCGGGCTACGACGTCGCCGACTACTTCACCACCGCACCCCGCTACGGCACCGACGACGACCTCGCCGGGCTGGTCGACCTGGCGGGCCGCCGCGGCATCCGCGTCCTCCTCGACCTGGTGGCCGGCCACACCTCGGACCGGCACCCGTGGTTCCTCGCCTCGGCGGACGACCCCGGCGACCACCGCTACATCTGGGCCCCGCAGGGCCGCCCCGACGGCTTCGTCGCCTCACCGGGCCGCCGCCCGGGCGCGTACCTGCCGAACTTCTTCGACAGCCAGCCGGCCCTCAACTTCGGCTACGCGCGCGAGGACCCGGCCGAACCCTGGCGGCAGCCCGTGGACGCCGAGGGGCCGCGCGCCAACCGGGCGGCGCTGCGCGAGATCATGGACCACTGGCTGCGCCTGGGCGTGGCGGGCTTCCGCGTCGACATGGCCGCCTCGCTCGTCAAGGACGACCCCGACCGGGCAGGGACCTGCGCGATCTGGACGGAGCTGCGGCACTGGCTGGACCGCGCGCATCCGGGCGCGGTGCTGCTGTCGGAGTGGGGCGACCCGGAGGTGTCCGTCCCGGCGGGCTTCCACGCGGACTTCTTCCTGCAGTTCGGCGGCGCCACGAACGGGCTGCCCCTGCGCTCGCTGTGGAGCAACCGCACGGGCACGGTCGACGACGCCTGGGACCCCCTGGACTGCTTCTTCGACGCGAGCGGCAAGGGCTCGCCCCGCCCCTTCCTGGACGCCTGGCGACGCGCCGCCGGCAGAGTGGGCGACGGCGGCCACATCGCGCTGCCCACCTCCAACCACGACTTCTCCCGCCTCAACTGCGGCCCGCGCACCGCCGAGCAGCTGCCCGCCGCCTTCGTCTTCCAGCTCACCTGGCCCACGCTCCCGGCGATCTACTACGGCGACGAGATCGGCATGCGGTACGTGCCGGACCTGCCCGACAAGGAGGGCAGCGTGCTGGGCCCGCACTACAACCGGGCGGGCTCGCGCACCCCCATGCAGTGGGGCGACGGCCCGAACGCGGGCTTCTCCACCGCCCCGGCGGACCGCCTCTACCTGCCGCTCGACCCCGACCCCGACCGCCCCACCGTGGCCGCCCAGCGCGCCGACGAGACGTCCCTGCTGCACCTCGTACGGCGCCTCGTCGCGCTGCGCACCGGCGCGCCGGAGCTGAGCCCCGCCGGGTCGGTGGAGGTGCTGCACGCCGGCTACCCGTTCGTGTACGTGCGCGGGGGCCGGTTCCTCGTCGTCGTGAACCCGCAGCGGGAGCCGGTGCGGCACGCGGTCGACGGCGTCCGGACCGCCCGCACCGTGGAGGCGTCCGGCGTCACGGCCGCCGCCGGGGCGGTCGAGGCGGCGGGCTTCGGGTACGGGGTCTTCGACCTGGCGGGCTGACCGGACGGCGGGCCGGACGGGTGGGCGATCGGTCCTGTGGACGCCTGGACGCCTGGACGACCCGGTTCAGGCCCTTCCTGGCCCGGGGCTCAGTCCGTTCCAGGTCCGAGGCGCACGGGCAGGGCGCGCACGCTGTTGCCGACGAACCCGGAGTGCCGGACCAGTTCCTCCTCCGGAACGGCGGGGGCGAGACCGGGGAAGCGGGTGAACAGCCGCTCCAGCGCGACGGCCGCCTCCAGCCGGGCGAGCGGCGCCCCGAGGCAGTAGTGGGCGCCGTGCCCGAGCGAGAGGTGCCGGACGACGCCGGGTCTGCGGGGGCGGGTGACGTCGAACCGGTCGGCGTCCGGCCCGTGCGCGGCCGGGCCCCGGCCCGCCGCCGCGTAGCCGGCCAGCACGGGCGTGCCCGCGGGGATCACCGTTCCGTCCACCGTCAGGTCGCGCACCGGGTAGCGGAACGGGAAGAGACTCACCGGCACGTCCCAGCGCAGCGTCTCCGCGACCGCGTCCGCCCAGCTCGCGGTCCCGTCCAGGACGAGGGCGAGCTGGTCGCGGTGGCCGCACAGGGCCCGTACGGCGTTGGTGATCAGGTTCAGCGTGGTCTCGTGCCCGGCGACGACCATCAGCACCAGCGTGCCGATCAGCTCGTGCGGGGCGAGCCGGTCGCCGCCCTCGTCGCGGGCGGCGATGAGCGCGCTGGTCAGGTCGGGGCCGGGCCGCTCCGCCCGGGCGGCCGCGCCGCGCGCGAGGAGCCGCGCGTTGACGGCGTGGGGGCAGCCGCCCGCCGGGTCCATGCGGTGCGGCGGGAGCGGCGAGGCGTCCGGGCTGTCCGGGGGATCGGGGTACGTAAGGTGTCCGAGGTTTCCGAGATGCCCAAGGGACTCTCCTGACTGCGGGACGTCGTGGACCGCCCCATGGTCCACGGTCGACGACCGGTGCGGAAGCGGGAGTTGCCGCCGTACGGCACGCGTGCGACCGCCGTGCCGCGCGGCACGGGCCACCGGCACGGCGACCGCGGCGCTCTTCGCCCGCACGGGCTCGTACGACCGCGGGGCCTTCGAGGTACGTGGTACAGTGCCGGTGGCACTTGTGTACGCCTCTCATCCGGCGCCGGTGCCTTCTCCTCTCCCGGCTGTACCGGGCCCGTCGCACACGACCGGCCGTACAGCCTTCTCGCACCGCCTCCGCGCACAGGGCTCAGCGGGCCGCACCGGACCACGGTCGTACCGGTCCGTGGCCGTACGGTCCGCACCCGTGGCCGTACCGGTCCGTACGCGTCCGGGCCGTTCCTCCGGCCGTCGCCGCCGAGGCGCCGTCCCCGCCGCACCGGGGCGTGACCGCACGCCGCCCCGCCCGGCCTCTCCTCCCCCTTCACCTCCCGTGACCGCCTCCTCGAAAGGACCGGACGCATGACCACCACACTCGAACGTCCCACCACCCAGCCCGCCGCACAGCGGGTCACCGGCGTCCTCGACCTCACCCCCGACGGGCAGGGCCGGCTGCGCGGCGGGGACCTGCTGCCCGCGCCCGACGACCCCCGGGTGCCCGCCGCGCTGGTCCGCCGGCACGGCCTGCGCAAGGGCGACCTCGTCGAGGGCGTCCTCGGCGGCCGGCGCGCACTCGCCGGGGTCGACCTGGTCGACGGCCGTCCGGCCGGGGAGCGGCGGCCCCGCCCGCACTTCCGCGACCTCACCCCCGTGCACCCCCGGGAACGGCTCCGCCTGGAGCACCCCGCGGCCGGGCTCGCCGGCCGCGTCGTCGACCTCGTGGCGCCGGTCGGCAAGGGGCAGCGCGGCCTGATCGTGGCGCCGCCCAAGACCGGCAAGACGGTCCTGCTCCAGCAGCTCGCCGCCGCCGTGGCCGGCAACCACCCCGAGTGCCGGCTCATGGTGGTCCTGCTCGACGAACGCCCCGAGGAGGTCACGGACATGCGCCGCTCGGTGCGCGGCGAGGTGTTCGCCTCCACCTTCGACCGGGCGCCCAAGGAGCACATCGCGCTCGCCGAACTGGTCGTGGCGCGCGCCGAACGGCTCGTCGAGGCCGGTCAGGACGTCGTGATCCTGCTCGACTCGCTCACCCGGCTGTGCCGGGCGCACAACAACGCGGCCGCGGCCGGCGGCCGCACCCTCAGCGGCGGCGTCGACGCGGCCGCGCTGCACGGCCCGAAGCGGCTGTTCGGCGCCGCGCGCCGCACCGAGGAGGCCGGCTCGCTCACCGTCCTCGCCACCGCCCTGGTCGAGACCGGCTCCCGCGCCGACGACTTCTACTTCGAGGAGCTGAAGGGCACCGGCAACATGGAGCTGCGCCTGGACCGCGCGGCCGCCGTCCGGCGCCTCTTCCCGGCCGTGGACGTCGTCTCCTCCGGCACCCGGCGCGACGAACTGCTGACGACCGCGGGCGAGTTGTCGGCCGTGCACGGTCTGCGGCGCGCCCTGCTCTCCCGGGGCGACGGGCAGGCGGGCCTGGAGACCCTGCTGGAACGGCTGCGCCAGACCCCGGACAACGCCACGTTCCTGCGGCGCATCCACCCCACCGTGCCCGCGGTGTCCCCCGGGGCGTAGCCCCGCCCGCGGTGTCCTCAAGACGCAGCCCGCCCCCGAGCGCGGTCGGGCTCCCGGGCGCGGTCCTCCCCATCGCCGCGCCGTCCGCTCCCCCGCGCGTCGCCGCTGCGGCATCCGAGTGCTCGGCGGGAGCGCGCGGCCCCGGCACACCGGCGCGCGCGGCGACGGTTCCTACGTTGACGGCATGACCCTCGGCTCCCCGTCCGGCACCACCGCCGTCCCCCGCTCCGCCGCTTCCGGCACCGCCGCGCGCCGCACCGCCTCCCCGGCCGCCGCGGCCCGCGCGCTCCGCGTCCGCGCGTTGGCCGCGTGCTGCGCGCTCTGCCTGGCGGGCGCCCCGCTCCTGGGCTCGGGTCCCGCCGCCCGCGCGGAGGCCGTCGCCCTCGACGCTCCCGCCGCGAACAGCGGGGACGCGCCCGCGGACGACGCGCTGCGCGGCCCCGGCGTCCAGGTCGGGACGCGGTCCGGGGCGCCGGCTCCGCCCGCCGCCGTCTCCGCCCTGTCGTGGCTGGTCGCCGACGCGCGGACGGGCGACGTGCTCGCCGCCCGCGACGCCCACCGTGAGCTGCCGCCCGCCAGCACGCTGAAGACCCTGTTCGCCCTGACCCTGCTCCCGGCGTTCCCCGCCGCCGTCCGCCACACCGTCACGCCGCGGGAGCTGGCGGGCATCGGGCCCGGCAGCAGCCTGGCCGGCGTCGCCGCGGGACGCACCTACCGCGTCTCGGACCTGTGGAACGGCGTCTTCCTGAGCTCGGGGAACGACGCCGTGCGCGTCCTGTCCGCCATGAACGGCGGCCCGGCGGCCGTCTCCGCCCGGATGCAGGCCACGGCGCGCGCCCTCGGCGCCCGCGACACGCACGTGCTCTCCCCCGACGGCTACGACGCGCCGGGCCAGGTGTCGTCGGCGTACGACCTGGCGGTGTTCGCGCGCGCCGGACTCGCCGACCCCGAGTTCGCCCGCTACGCCGCCACGGTGCGCGCCCGGTTCCCGGGCGGCGGCAGACCGTACGAGATCCAGAACACCAACCGGCTGCTGACCGGCGTGGGCGGCGTCGCGCCCTACCCGGGCCTCGTCGGCGTCAAGAACGGCTACACCTCCCACGCCGGGCACACGCTGGTCGCCGCGGCCCGCCGGAAGGGCCGCACGCTGATCGTCACGGTGCTGAACCCCCGCAAGGGCGGCGGCTCCACCGTGTACGAGGAGGCACGGGCCCTGCTGGACTGGGGCTTCGCGGCCGCCGGGCACGTCGATCCGGTGGGTTCGCTGGAACCGCGGCGGGGCGGGCCGCCCGCCGACGCGCGGGTCCCGACGCCGGGACCGCTGGGCGCGCCCGCGTTCCCACCGGTCGCTCCCGCGCGCCCCCCGGCCCCGCTGCCCTCCGGTCCCCCGGCCGTGCCCTCGGCGGACGCGGCGGCCGGTACCGGGGACGGCGACGGCGACGACGACGGCGACAGCCGGGACCGGTCGGCCGTGACCGGTACGGACGGTGTGATCGCGGGTCTGGGCCTGGGATGTCTGGGCGCGGGGGTCGTCGCCCTGGCGCTGCGCGCACGCCGCGCACGCAGCGGCCGCGACTGAACAGGGGAAACCTTTCGCCCCCTACCTCGGGCCCCCGAAGGACGCCCAGACGCGGGCACGGGCACGGGCACGGGTCAACCGTCGTTCCCGTCGGACCCGCCGCCTCATCCCCACACCAGCCCGGCGCACCGCACCCCGACGAAGGCGGCGGCGAGCCCCGCGGCCACGCTGCCCACGGCGTAGGCCACGGCCGCGCGGCCCGCCCCGTCCTCGGCGAGCTTCAGCGTCTCGTGGGAGAAGGTGGAGTACGTCGTCAGCGCCCCGCACAGCCCGGTGCCCAGCAGCAGCTGCCACCGTCCGGAGGCCGCTCCCGCCGTGGTGGCCCCGGTGAGCACGCCCAGGACCAGGCAGCCCACGACGTTCACGAGGAAGGTGCCCCAGGGCAGCCGTGCGCCGTACCGGATCTTCACCGCACGGTCGGTCAGGTAGCGCAAGGGGGCGCCGACCGCCGCGCCCGCGATCACCAGCAGCCAGTTCACCGCGGCCCCCCGCCCCGCGCCGCCGTCCGGGCCCCGGCCCGGCGCGTCGCGGCCGTCGCCAGCCACACCGCCAGGAGCGCCGGGACGAGGGTCGCGGCGAGGTAGGCGAGCCCGGTGCCGGGACGGCCCGCCTCGACGAGCCGCTGGACGTCGACGGCGTACGTGGAGAAGGTGGTGAAGCCGCCGAGCACGCCGGTGCCGAGGAAGGGGCGCACCAGAGGGTGGACCGTGCGGATCTCCGTGACGGCCACCATGAGGACGCCCATGAGGGCACAGCCCAGGACGTTGACGCCGAGGACGGTCCAGGGGAAGCCGTCCGGCGACGCGGGCCAGGCCAGCGAGGCGGCGTACCGGGCGGTCGCGCCCAGTGCCCCGCCGGCCGCGACCGCGGCGACCACGGGGCCCTGGCCGCGCCAGAAGGGTTCCGGTCCGGCCGGGGCCGGGACGGGGGCGTCCGGACTCCCGTCGCCGCTCCCACCCACCCGTTCGGAGCGCGGGGATGTCATGCGCGTACGTCTCCTACTCGCCGGGGGCCCGGACAGCCGGGCGCGTGCCCTCACAAGCAGGGACCGTCGGCGGCACCTGTGCCGCGGTTCGTGTACGGCGGGCCCCACCGCCGCGCCGCGCTCGGGGAGCGCGGCAGGCCATCAGGGTAACTCCGGGTGCGCGCGGCCCGCACGCGGCGCCGGGGCGCCCCCGCGCGCGCCCTGGCGTGGAGCGGCGGTCCAGGGCTACCAGCCGCGCTCGAAGGTCCGCCGGACCGCGGCGATGCGCTGTTCGTCGCGCCGGTAGTAGGTGAGCCCGCCGACCTCCGTCGTCCGCAGCAGGCCGACGGCGGCGAGGAGGTCCAGGTGGGCGACGGCGACCCGCACGGGAACGTCCAGTCCGGCGGCCACCGACTCGGCGCTCACGCCGTCCCGCGTCAGATCGCCGGGCGGCCGCGGGGCGAAGTGCGCCGCGGGGTCCCGCAGCCGCTCCAGGAGGTCGTGGCGCAGTTCCCCTGTCGGCATCCTCATCATCCCGGCCTCCTCGAATCGGACGGCGCCACACTTTCCGCCGCATTCCGTCGCCCCATCGTCCCGCATTCCGGCCGTCCGCGAAGGCGCGCTCCGCAAGTGGGACCGCGGCTGTCCGGGCACGAGCGGCGCACGGGGGCGCGTGGCAGGGGCCCGGCCCGGACCCGGGCCCTCCGCCCGGTGGGCCCCGGCGGCCGGGGCGCGCTCAGCCGTCGAGCCGGACGACCCGGGCCGCTCCCGTCGGCACCGTCGGCCGGCCCGCCGCGGCCTCCCCGGTCAGGAGTCCGGTGCCGGACGCGCCGAGCGGCACCTTCGCCTCCGGCGCGGTGTGGTCGATCGCGAAGAGGTAGGTGCCCGACTCCCCCGTGCGGCGCACCGGTTCCACGTCGC
The DNA here is from genome assembly GCF_014650875.1 of Streptomyces minutiscleroticus. Lineage (GTDB taxonomy): Bacteria > Actinomycetota > Actinomycetes > Streptomycetales > Streptomycetaceae > Streptomyces > Streptomyces minutiscleroticus. The sequence continues at coordinate 25,625 of NZ_BMVU01000013.1, read as the reverse complement.
GCGGCGGTCCGGCCGACGGCGCGAGGGAGGTCTCCGCGTCGACGACGAGCCGGTGCCCCGCCCCGGGCCAGTGGTCGGGCAGCGCGCCCAGCGGGATCAGGCGGTAGCACCGGACCTTCGGCAGGAAGCGGACCGGGCGCGCCTGCGGGGTGAGGACCAGGACCGTGCGGCCGGTGACCGGGAGGGTCGGCACGGGCGTGTCCAGGCGGGCGGCGTCCGGCAGCGGTACGGTGCCGGACGCCGGCCGCGCGGCGGGGTCCCGGCGGAATGTCCCTCATCACTCCCTCTTCGGGTTACCGGGCAAGTCATGGGCAGAGCCCGGGTACACTTGGTGATCGCGAAGGGGAGTAGTCCTGCGAACCGGTCGTCGACACACTGGAGCCCTCGGGTTCCCGGTGGCCGGGCCCGTGACGACACGGGTGGACGAGACCTTCGGCCAGGCATCGACGTGCCCGCATCCCGTGCGGGCACCCCCATGCCGGGCCGACCGGTCCTCCCGTCGCCCTCAGGGTGTTTCGCACGGTCCGGGGGTCCGGCCCGACAGAAAGACCCGGAATGCACCTCGACCCACTGGCGATCGTCACCGCCTTCGGTCTGATCTTCCTCGCCGAACTCCCCGACAAGACGATGTTCGCGTCGCTGGCCATGGGCACCCGCATGCGTCCGCTGTACGTGTGGTTCGGCACGTCGAGCGCCTTCATCGTGCACGTCGCCATCGCCGTGGGCGCGGGCAGCCTCATCGGACTGCTCCCGGACTGGCTGGTCAAGGCCGTCTCGGCGGCGCTCTTCGCGTTCGGCGCGTTCATGCTGCTGCGCGGTGGGGACGACGAGGGCGAGGGCGAGGACGGTGCGGGCAGGGCCGTGACGGGCTTCTGGCCCGTCTGGACGACCGCGTTCATGGCCGTCTTCATCAGCGAGTGGGGCGACCTGACCCAGATCACGACGGCCAACCTGGCCGCCACCAACGGCGTGCTGTCCACGGCCATCGGCTCGGCCGCCGCCCTGATGTCGGTGTCCGCGCTCGCGCTGCTGGCCGGTCGCTTCATCGCCAAGCGCGTCCCGCTCAGGACCGTGCAGCGCGTCGGCGGCCTGTGCATGCTCGCCCTGGCGGTCTGGTCGGTCGCCGAGATCTTCGTGGGCTGAGGCCGCGGGGGCGCGGATGGTCCGCGCCCCCGCCCCGCGGGTCAGGCCGCGGGCCTGGCCAGCAGGGTGCGCACCTCGTCGGAGGCCAGGGTCAGGCCGTGCGGGGAGCTGGCGTCGATGGTGAGGGCCGGGGCGTCGACCGCGGGCCACTGCGCGGCGAGGGTGCCCAGCGGCACCACGCGGTAGCGCGACACGGACGGCAGCACCTCCGCGAGGCGCACCTCCGAGGTGAACACCGGCACCCGGGGTTCCCGCCCGTCCTCCTCGAGGACCGGCAGCGCCACGGTGCGCGGATCGGTGAGCGCCGCGTCCTCGGCGTCCTCGGGCACGGGCACCAGCACCTCGCTGCCGGCCAGCGCGTCGAGGGCCGCGCCGTCCCCGGCGTTCAGGATCAGCGCGCTCAGCGCGCGCTCGGCCGACGCGGCACGGTCCGTGCGGGCGGCGTCGTCGTACGGGGTCATCTCCATGGCACATCCCGGTCCCGATAGTGGCGGAAAAGCCACCCGAAGCCTCGGGCGCCCCGGGCGCGCCGGTTCGCCTACCCGGGCGGGGTCCGGGCAATCGGCTGTACACATCACGGATTGCTCACGGAACGCCTTCCCGGCGTACCGGCCGGGGGAACGGCGGGCTCCGGCGCGTACGCGGCCGCCCCGGCCGGGCGACGTGCCGGCCGGGGCGGGACGGGCGGGCGGACCGGACGGGGTGCCGTCCGGTCCGGTCGGGGTGCCCGGCGGACCGGGCGCCCCGGTCAGCCCAGGGTGGTGAGCGCCTGGTTGAAGGTCGCCGACGGGCGCATGACCGCCGAGGCCTTGACCGGGTCGGGCTGGTAGTAGCCGCCGATGTCGGCCGGGGAGCCCTGCACCGCGTTCAGCTCGTCGACGATCTTCTGCTCGTTGGCGGTGAGCGTCTCGGCGAACGGGGCGAACGCCTTGGCGAGGTCGGCGTCGTCGGTCTGCCCGGCCAGCTCCTGCGCCCAGTACAGGGACAGGTAGAAGTGGCTGCCGCGGTTGTCGATGCCGCCGACGCGGCGGGTCGGGGACTTGTCCTCGTTGAGGAAGGTCGCCGTGGCGCGGTCGAGGGCGTCGGCGAGGACCTGGGCGCGCTGGTTGCCGGTGGCCTTCGCGTACTGCTCCAGGGACGGGACCAGGGCGAAGAACTCGCCGAGGGAGTCCCAGCGCAGGTAGTTCTCCTTGACCAGCTGCTGGACGTGCTTCGGCGCGGAGCCGCCGGCGCCCGTCTCGAACAGGCCGCCGCCCGCCATCAGCGGGACGACCGACAGCATCTTGGCGCTGGTGCCCAGCTCCAGGATCGGGAAGAGGTCGGTCAGGTAGTCGCGCAGCACGTTGCCGGTGACGGAGATGGTGTTCTCGCCGCGGCGGATGCGCTCGACCGAGAGCCTGGTGGCCTCGACCGGGGACAGGATCCTGATGTCCAGGCCCTCGGTGTCGTGCTCCTGCAGGTACTCGTTGACCTTGGCGATCAGGTTGGCGTCGTGGGCGCGGGTCTCGTCGAGCCAGAAGACGGCCGGGTCGCCGGTGGCGCGGGCGCGGGTGACGGCCAGCTTCACCCAGTCCTTGATCGGGGCGTCCTTGGTCTGGCAGGCGCGGAAGATGTCGCCGGCGGAGACCGTCTGCTCGATCAGGGCGGTGCCGGCCTGGTCGACGAGGCGGACGGTGCCGGTGACCGGGATCTCGAAGGTCTTGTCGTGGCTGCCGTACTCCTCGGCCTTCTGCGCCATGAGGCCGACGTTCGGCACCGAGCCCATGGTGGCGGGGTCGAAGGCGCCGTTGGCGCGGCAGTCCTCGATCACGGCCTGGTAGACGCCCGCGTAGCTGCTGTCGGGGATGACGGCGAGCGTGTCGTGCTCCTGGCCGTCCGGGCCCCACATGTGGCCGGAGGTGCGGATCATGGCCGGCATGGAGGCGTCGATGATGACGTCGGAGGGGACGTGCAGGTTGGTGATGCCCTTGTCGGAGTCGACCATGGCCAGCTCCGGGCCCTCGGCGAGCTCTGCGTCGAAGGATGCCTTGATCTCGGCGCCCTCGGGCAGGGCCTCCAGGCCCTTGTAGATTCCGCCCAGGCCGTCGTTCGGGGTCAGTCCGGCCGCGGCGAGGGTCTCGCCGTACTTCGCGAACGTCTTCGGGAAGAAGGCGCGCACCACGTGGCCGAAGACGATGGGGTCGGAGACCTTCATCATCGTGGCCTTCAGGTGCACGGAGTACAGGACGCCCTCCTGCTTGGCGCGGGCGACCTGCGCGGTCAGGAACTCGCGCAGCGCGGCGACCCGCATCACGGAGGCGTCGACGACCTCGCCGGCGAGGACCGGGACGGACTCGCGCAGGACGGTGGTGGTGCCGTCGTCGCCGACGAGCTCGATGCGCAGGGCGCCGTCCTCGGCGATCACCACGGACTTCTCGGTGGAGCGGAAGTCGTTCTCGCCCATGGTCGCCACGTTGGTCCTGGACTCGGAGGTCCAGGCGCCCATGCGGTGCGGGTGGGTCTTGGCGTAGTTCTTCACCGAGGCGGGGGCGCGGCGGTCGGAGTTGCCCTCGCGCAGCACCGGGTTGACGGCGGAGCCCTTGACCTTGTCGTAGCGGGCGCGGATCTCGCGCTCCTCGTCGGTCTTCGGGTCGTCCGGGTAGTCCGGCAGCGCGTAGCCCTGCTCCTTGAGCTCCGCGATCGCGGCCTTGAGCTGCGGGATCGACGCCGAGATGTTCGGCAGCTTGATGATGTTCGCGCCCGGCGTCTTCGCCAGCTCGCCCAGCTCGGCCAGGGCGTCGTCGATGCGCTGGCCCTCCTCCAGGTACTCGGGGAAGCTCGCGATGATGCGCCCCGCCAGGGAGATGTCCCGCGTCTCCACGGAGACCCCGGCCGCCGAGGCGTAGGCCTGGACGACCGGCAGGAACGAATACGTCGCCAGGGCCGAGGCCTCGTCAGTGTGCGTATAGATGATGGTCGAGTCAGTCACCGGGTGCTCCGCTCCACGTCTGCAACATTGCTCGACATCAAGATATCTCGTGAGCGGCCGTTCACCGACAGGGGCCCGCACATGGGTCCGCCGGGTGCGCGGATGTGACGGAACCCTTATGGATCATCGATGAGCGGCGTGGTTAACATATGAGCGCCACCTAGCTCGAAAGATGAACCTGTGACTGTCAAAGACGACTCGTTCACCCAATGGATGCACCGCGAGGAGATCGCGGAGTCGATGATCCCGATCATCGGGAAGCTGCACCGCGAGCGGGACGTGACCGTCCTGCTGCACAGCCGCTCCTTGGTGAACAAGTCGGTGGTCGGCATCCTCAAGACCCACCGGTTCGCCCGGCAGATCGCCGGGGAGGAGCTCTCGGTCACCGAGACGTGGCCGTTTCTGCAGGCCCTGACCACGCTCGACCTCGGCCCGTCACAGATCGACCTCGGCATGCTCGCCGCGACGTACGCGGCCGACGACCGCGGCCTGTCGGTGGCGGAGTTCACCGCCGGGGCCGTCGCCGGGGCCACGGGCGCGAACAGGATCGAGCGCCGCGAGCCGCGCGACGTCGTCCTCTACGGCTTCGGCCGCATCGGCCGCCTCGTCGCGCGCCTGCTCATCGAGAAGGCGGGCTCCGGCAACGGCCTGCGACTGCGCGCCGTCGTCGTCCGCGGGAACGCGGACCGGGCCGCCGGGGACCTGGTCAAGCGCGCCTCGCTGCTGCGCCGCGACTCGATCCACGGCCAGTTCCGGGGCACCATCACCGTCGACGAGGCGAACAGCACGATCACCGCCAACGGCAACGAGATCAAGGTGATCTACGCGAACGACCCGTCGGAGGTCGACTACACGGAGCACGGCGTCAAAAACGCCATCCTCATCGACAACACCGGCAAGTGGCGCGACCGCGCGGGGCTGTCGCAGCACCTGCGCCCCGGCATCGACAAGGTCGTCCTGACCGCCCCGGGCAAGGGCGACGTCCCCAACATCGTGCACGGCGTCAACCACGACACGATCAAGCCGGACGAGCGGATCCTGTCCTGCGCCTCGTGCACCACCAACGCCATCGTCCCGCCGCTGAAGGCGATGGACGACGAGTACGGCGTCCTGCGCGGCCACGTGGAGACCGTGCACTCGTTCACCAACGACCAGAACCTGCTGGACAATTACCACAAGTCCGAGCGGCGCGGCCGCTCGGCGCCGCTCAACATGGTCATCACCGAGACCGGCGCCGCCTCCGCCGTGGCCAAGGCGCTGCCCGGCCTCAGGGCGAGGATCACCGGCAGTTCGATCCGCGTCCCGGTGCCGGACGTCTCGATCGCGATCCTCAACCTCACCCTGGCCCGCGAAACCACCCGCCAGGAGGTCCTCGACCACCTCCGCGAGGTGTCGCTGACCTCGCCGCTCAAGCGCCAGATCGACTTCATCAGCGCCCCCGACGCGGTCTCCAGCGACTTCATCGGCTCGCGCCACGCCTCGATCGTCGACGCCGGCGCCCTCAAGGTCGAGGACGACAACGCGATCCTCTACCTCTGGTACGACAACGAGTTCGGCTACTCCTGCCAGGTGGTCCGGGTCGTCCAGCACGTCTCCGGGGTGGAGTACCCGACCTACCCGGCGCCGGTGGACTGAGCACGGCGGCCGTCCCCGGGCCCGGCACCGCTCCGCGCGGCGCCGGGCCCGCGGCGTCAGCCCCCCGGCGCTCCCGCCGCTCCGGAGATCGCGTAGTGGGCGTGTGCGGATGATGTGGCCGTCGGGCGCGGGGTGGTGGCATATGGACCCGTCGGTACCGGTTCGGTCCGGCCCGCATCCCGGAGACCGCTTGCGGCCGTATCTGACGTGCAGTAACTACGTGAATCATGAACTTGTTCACCCGCGGTACGTCCCCCCGCCGCCCGGCGTCCGCCCCCGCGGTGCCGCCCGGCGCGCCGCAGTATCCCGCCGGCCGGCCGGGGCCGTTCTCCGCCGACCGCCCGGGCCCCGCCTTCGCCGGTCCGCTGGATCCCGGCATGGCGGCGCTGACCGGGGAGTGGGTGATCGACCCGGCGCACAGCAGGATCGGCTTCTCCGTCCGGCACGCCCTGGTGACGACCGTGCGTGGCTCCTTCACCGAGTACGAGAGCAGGCTCTACTTCGACGGCCGCGACCCCTCCCGCTCGCGGGCCGAGATCGTGCTGTCCACCGCCAGCGTGGACACGGGGGTGGAGCAGCGCGACGCCCATCTGGTCGGCCGGGACTTCCTGCACGCCGCGGCCTATCCGCACATGCGCTTCGCCAGCACCGCCGTGGAGCTCGTGGCGCCCGACGTCTACCGCATGACCGGCGACCTCACCATCAGGAACGTCACGCGCCCCGTGGAGCTGGAACTCACCTACATAGGGCACGTCGTCGACCCGTTCGGCTACGAGCGGGCCGGGTTCGACGGCACCACCACCATCAGCCGCTCGGACTGGGGCCTGACGTACAACGCGAGGCTGGCCGAGGGCGGCGCCATGGTGAGCGAGAAGGTGCGTCTGCAGTTCGACATCGCCGCCATCCGCACCTTCCCCGTCGACTGAGGCGCCCGCCCCGGGGTCACGCCCCGCGCTTCAGCCGGACGCCGCGGAGTCGAACCACGCGGGCGCGTCGGACAGGGCCTGCTTGATCCGGAACAGGCTGAACTCCTGCAGTTCGGGCAGGGCGTCCACGTCGAACCAGCCGACCTCCACGGACTCGTCGTCGTTCACGCGCGCCTCGCCGCCGACCGCCCGGCAGCGCAGGGTGATGTCCATGTACTGACAGGTGTCGCCGTTGTCGTACGTCACCGGCGGCAGGGCCTGGACGAGGACGACGCGCTCGGCCACGCAGTGCACCGCCGTCTCCTCGTAGACCTCGCGCACGGCGCACGCCGCCGGCTGCTCGCCCGGGTCGGGGATGCCGCCGACCAGCGACCACTTGAGGGTGTCGGAGCGGCGGCCCAGCAGCACACGGCCCTCGTCGTCGAGGACGACGGCGGTGACGCCGGGCAGCCAGAGCAGTTGCTGTCCCGCACTGGCGCGCAGGGTACGGATGAAGTCGGGAATAGCCATGGACCGACCCTAACGGGCCGTTCCCGCCGTCCTGCACGGAACGACGGCCGCCGGACCGGACGACGGCTGCCGGACCGGGCGGTGGCCGCCTGACCGGACGGCGGCCGTCGTGAAGACGGCGGCTGCCGAAAGGGCCGCCGGGCGGCGGAACCGGCAGGCGGCGGACCCGGCGGGCGGCGGTCCGGAAGGAAGCCGTCGGTCCACGGACCCGGGCGGCGGCTACCTGCCGCCGGCCCGCCGCCGGCGCACCGCCGCCGTCGCGCTCCAGCCGAGTCCGGCAGCGGCGAGCAGCACGAGCACCGCCTCCGGGAGCGTGCCGAGGCGCGTGGCCGGGGTCTGCGAGGAGCGCAGCGGCACCTCCTGCACCAGAGAGTCCGCCACGAACATGCCGGTCTTCTGCGCGACCGTGCCGTCCGGCATGATCACGGCGCTGACGCCGCTGGTCACCGGCACCGTGACGGTGCGGCTGTGCTCCACGGCGCGGATCCGGGACATGGCGAGCTGCTGGTAGGTCATCTCGCTGCGGTCGAAGGTGGCGTTGTTGCTGGGCACGGAGATCAGCTGGGCGCCCCCGGTGACGGTGTCGCGCACCGCCCAGTCGAAGGCCGCCTCGTAGCAGGTGGCGAGCCCGACCCGGGTGCCGGCCAGGGTGAAGACGCCCGGGTCGCTCCCCCGGCTGAAGTCCTGGCGGACCATGGAGGTCCAGTCGTCGTTGATCGCGCCGATCAGGGAACGCAGCGGGAGGTACTCGCCGAAGGGCTGGATCTGCCGCTTGTCGTAGGTGTCGACGGGCCCCTTGTCGGGGTCCCAGAGGATCTGCTCGTTGTAGAGCCTGCCGTCCCGCCGGACCACGCCACCGACGGAGACGGGCGCCCCGACCGCCCGGACCGCACGGTCGATCACGTCGTACGCGTCGGGGTTGGTGAAGGGGTCGATGTCGGAGGAGTTCTCCGGCCACAGCACGAAGTCGGGCTGCTCCGCTTCACCGGCCCGCACCTCGGCCGCGAGGCGCTCGGTCTCCCGTACGTGGTGGTCGAGCACGGCGCGGCGCTGGGCGTTGAAGTCGAGGCCCGCGCGCGGGACGTTGCCCTGGATCACCGCGACGGTGGCGGTCCCGTCCTCCGCCTCGTCGCTGACCAGGGGCCGCGCGGCGAGGGCGCCCGCCACGGGGACGACCACGCTCAGCAGGGCCGCCGCGGCGGCGCCGCGCCGCACGGCACGGGTACGGCGTGCCTCCAGGGCCACGCGTACGGCCTCGCAGAGCCCGAAGCCGCACAGGACGACGGCGAAGCCGAGCACCGGGGTGCCGCCCACCGCCGCGAGCGGCAGGAAGACGCCGTCCGCCTGCCCGAAGGCGATCTTGCCCCAGGGGAAGCCGCCGAACGGCACGCGCGCGCGTGCCGCCTCCCCGGCGGTCCACAGCGCCGCCGCCCACAGCGGCCACGCGGGCAGCCGGGACACGAGCGCCACGCCCGCGCCCACCAGCGCGACGAGGACCGCCTCCACGAGGGCGAGGGCGAGCCAGGGGCCGGGGCCGACCTCCACGCCGGTCCACACCAGCAGGGGCAGCAGGAAGCCGAGGCCGAAGAGGTAGCCGAGCCCGAGGCCCGCCTTCCAGGTGCGGCCGCGCAGCGTCCGACCGAAGGCGGCGAAGGCCGGCAGGGCGAGCCACCACAGGGTGCGCGGCGGGAAGCTGACGTACAGCAGCGCTCCGGAGAGCGCCGCGACGGCGGCCGGAACGAGCCGGCGCACCAGCCGGGCCCGGCGCGAGGCGGGCCGGCCCTGCGGTCCGAGCCGTTCCGGCTCGTCCACGGAGGTCACTGTGGCGGTCACTCCGGGAGTGTACGGCGCGTGACCTGGGCGCCGACAGGACGGTCCGGCGGCGCCGGCGGGACGCCCCGCTCCCCCGCCCCGTCCCGCCCGCCGCCCTCCTCCTCCGGCACACCGCCTCTTCGTCCGCCCCATCGTTTCTGCGCAAGACGTCCCCAATGCGGCGCATCAGCCGTTACGGTGTGGCCGGACCCCGACCCACCGGCCGTATCCGGCCAGGCGGCCGGGCTCCGTCACAGGTCGGGGGGCGACGGTGGGGACCACGGGGACGACGTCGGCGGTTCCGGCGCCGGCGTACGGCAGGCGCGGCGCGGTGGACGGGACCGGCATGGTCCTGCTCGGCGGCTGCGCCGCCTGGGCACTGGTCACCGCCGCCGCGCACGGCGGCCGCCCCGAGGGCGTGCTCCTCGCCGTGCTCGCCGTGGCGGCCGGCTACGCGGCGGGACGCATCTGCGGCGCGCTGCTCCCCGTGGCCGCGCCCGCGGCGGGCGCGGCGGCCGGGGTCTGTCTCGCCCTGACCGGACCGCACCTGGCGCCCGGTCCCGCCCACGCCGCCCCGCTCGGCCGCACCGGCGCCACCGCCGCCCTGCTCGCGCTCTCCGTGGGAGCCGCGTGCTGCGCGGCGTGGGCGGCCCGCCCCGGGACGACGCGGCGGGTCCTGTGCCTCATGGCGGCCGGGATCGCGGCGGCCGCGGCCGCCGTCGGGCCGGTCGCGGGCTGCGTCGCGTGCCTCGGCGTGCTGCTGTGCTCGCTGGCCGCCGCCCGGACGCGGCGCGCCCCGGGGCTCGCGGGCCTCGCGGTCGCCGCGGCCGCGGTCGCCGGGACGGCCTGGGCCGTCGCCGGGGACGCGCTGCCCGAGGGGCTGACGGCATGCCTGGAGGGGCAGCTCACGCGGCAGCGGGTCCTGCTGTGGCAGGACGCCGCGGCCCTGGCGCGGGGCAACCCGGGACTGGGGGTGGGCCCCGGCCGGTTCGGGGGGCTGAGTCCGACGGCCGCCCGGTCGCTGCTGTCCGACGGCAAGCCGCACTCGGCGCCGTTGCAGCAGGCGGCCGAGCAGGGCGTCGTCGGGCTGGTCCTGCTGGCGGCGGTGTTCGGCTGGGTGCTGTACGCGCTGTGGCGCTCCACGCGGCCGACGCCGGTCGCGCTGAGCGCCGCCGCCGCGCTCACGGCGCTGGCGGCGCTCGCCTCGGCCGGCAACGCGCTGAGCTTCACGACGGTGACGGCGGGCGCCGGGCTGCTCGCGGGGTTCGCCACGGCGCGTCCCCTGGCCGACGGCACCGAGGGCGCCGGGGACACCGGGACCACCGGCGACACGCCTCCGGAGGGGACGGCCGCCGCGAGGGGGCACGCGTGGGAGACCGCGCAGGACCGGTGATCCGGCGCGGACCCGGCGACACGCGCGCACGGCACCGACGGGCTCTAGCGGACCTCGCCGTCCCGGGGCCCCGTCCTCAGGTGGTGGCGGATGGCCCGCACCGCGGCCTCTGCGTTGTCCACGGTGATCGTGAACAGGTGGCCGTCGCCGAGACGCAGCACCAGGCCCTCGCCGCGCCGGACGACGACGGCGGTGCCCTTCTCGGGCCGCCAGCGGTAGCCCCAGCCGCCCCACTGCCGCGGGGTGACGTGGGGCGCGAAGTCGGCGTGCACGACGTTCGACAGCAGGATCCGGCGGCGCGGCACGCCCATGTGCCCGCAGCGCACCTCCAGGCAGTCCTTGTCGACCTTGACGGCGACGTGCACGAAGGCGAGCGTGCCGAACAGGACCAGGAGGCCTCCGGCGATGCAGCCGACGACGGACATCACGAGCGGCAGGACGCCCGTCGCCCACGCCGAGTCGACCGCCAGTTGGACGCCGAGCGCCACACAGGCCGCTCCGCCCAGCGCGAGCAGCCACTGGGCGCGGTTGGTCGCGCGCCCGGTCCAGACCTCGGGGTGGCGGGGGGTCCCGGGAACGCCGTCACCGCCGTGGGGGTGGTCCCTCATACCTTCGAGCGTACCGAGGATCCGTACGGGCGGCAGGGGGGCGCGCACCACGGCCGGGCCGGGCGGGCGGCGGGTGGGGCGGCGGCCCGAGCCGGCCGGGGCGGGAGACGGAGGAGCGGCCTCCGGGGCGGCCGGGGCCGGCGGGCGCGGCCCGTGCACGACCCCGTGCGCGGCTTGTGGACCGCCCGCTTCCGGTACGCGGGCGGCGGGCCTCCGGTGCGGCGGGCTCAGCCCGCGTGGCTCACCGCGCGCAGCAGCCGGCCCTCCGCGTAGCCGAGTGCGGCGGCGGGCAGGGCCGCCTCGTGCCCGCTGAGCAGAACCGTCAGCGATCCCGTGGCGGGCGCCTCGGGGCGGGGGGCCGCGCCGACGCGGCGCAGCGCCTGGGCGGCCACCGCGCCGGCCGAGCCGTGCAGGACCAGCGGCGGCCGCTCCGGCCTCTGCAGGGCGGCGCGGACGCGCTCGGCGACCAGCTCGTAATGGGTGCAGCCCAGGACGACGGACCGCACGTCGTCCGGCGTCAGGGCGGCCGCCGCGGCGACGGCCTCGTCGATCGCGGCCTCGTCGGCGCTCTGGACGGCCTCCGCGAGACCCCAGCACGGCACCTCGGTGACCTCGACGCCCGCCGCGAACTCCTGGATGAGCCCCCGCTGGTACGGGCTGCCGGTGGTGGCCGGCGTCGCCCAGATCACGACGGGCCCGCCGCCCGCGGCGGCCGGCTTGATCGCGGGGACGGTGCCGACGACCGGCAGCTGCGGTTCGAGGCGGGCGCGCAGGGCGGACAGGGCGTGCACGGAGGCGGTGTTGCAGGCGACGACCAGGACGTCCGGCCGGTGCGCGGCGGCCGCCTCGGCGACGGCGAGGGCGCGCTCGGTGATGCCCTCCGGGGTGCGCGGTCCCCAGGGCATGCCCTCCGGGTCGCTGGAGAGGACGAGATCGGCGTCCGGGCGCAGGCGCCGTACGGCCGCGGCCGTCGGAAGCAGGCCGATTCCGGAGTCCATGAGCGCGATCTTCACCCGATCACCATAGTCGATGCGCCCGCCCGGGCCTTTTCCGTGGGGCAGACTGCGGCGGATGAGCGCCCTCGTGTGGATCGCCGCCGCCTCCCTCGCGGCATGGCTGTGGCTGCTGCTGGGCCAGGGCTTCTTCTGGCGTACGGACGTCCGGCTCCCGCCGCTCGGGGAGCCGCGGGAATGGCCGGACGTCTGCGTCGTCGTGCCGGCGCGCGACGAGGCCGCCGTCCTGCCCCTGAGCCTGCCGACGCTGCTGGCGCAGGACTACCCCGGCAGGGCCGAGGTCTTCCTGGTGGACGACGGCAGCACGGACGGCACCGGGGACCTGGCCCGCGAGCTGGCGGAGCGGCACGGCGGGCTGCCGCTCACCGTCGGCTCCCCCGGCGATCCGCCGCCGGGCTGGACGGGCAAGCTGTGGGCCGTGCGGCACGGCGTCGGCCTGGCCCGCGCGCGGGCCCCCGAGTTCCTGCTCCTGACGGACGCGGACATCGCCCACGCCCCGGACAGCCTGGAACGGCTGGTGGCCGCCGCGCACGCCGGCGGCTTCGACCTCGTGTCGCAGATGGCCCGGCTGCGGGTGGCCGGTACGTGGGAGCGGCTGGTGGTGCCGGCCTTCGTGTACTTCTTCGCGCAGCTCTACCCGTTCCGCCGGATCGGGCGGCGCGCGTCGCGGACGGCGGCCGCGGCGGGCGGCTGCGTGCTGCTGCGGGCGGAGGCGGCCGCGCGGGCCGGGGTCCCCGACGCGATCCGGCACGCCGTCATCGACGACGTGGCCCTCGCCCGGGCGGTCAAGCGGACCGGCGGCCGTGTCTGGCTGGGCCTGGCCGACCGGGTCGACAGCGTGCGCCCCTACCCGCGGTTGCGCGATCTGTGGCGGATGGTCTCCCGCAGCGCGTACGCCCAGCTCCGGCACAACCCGCTCGTCCTGCTGGGCACGGTCGCCGGCCTCGCGCTGGTGTACCTGGCGCCGCCCGTGGTGCTCGTGGCGGGCCTCGCCACGGGTGGTGCCGCGGCCGCGACGGCGGCGGGGCTCGCCTGGCTGGTGATGACCGCGACGTACGTGCCGATGCTCCGCTACTACCGGCTGCCGCCGCTCCTGGCACCCCTGCTGCCGTTCACCGCGTCGCTGTACCTCCTCATGACGGTCGACTCGGCGGTACGGCACTACAGGGGGCGCGGCGCGGCGTGGAAGGGGCGCACCTACGCCCGTCCCGGCACCGCGTCCGGGCAGTGAGGAGGAGGCTTCGGATCACTTGCGGCCGGGGGTCCAGTTCATGCCCCAGCCGTAGGCGTGGTCGACCGTCCGCTGGGGGCTGACGCCCCGCTCGGGCACCAGGTAGCGGGCCTCCCGCCGGACGACGAGGTCGCCGCCGGTGTTGGTGATGAGGGCGAGGGCGCACACCGTGGACGGCACGGTGCACTCGTCGAGCGAGAACTCCACCGGCGCCCCGTGCAGCGGCTGGAGGGTCACCGTGGCATGCAGGTCCGCGAAGGACCGCGCCCCTTCGTAGATCGTCACGAAGACGAGGATGCGCCGGAAGTCCTGCCGGTGGTCGAGGTTGACGGTGAGGTTCTCGCCGCTCGACACGGCGCCGGTGCGGTCGTCGCCGTCGAGGTGGATGAACGGCGGCCGGTGCAGCGAGCCGAAGGCGTTGCCCAGCGCCTGGACGACGCCCTTGCTGCCGTCGGCGAGCTCGTACAGGGCGCACAGGTCCAGGTCGAGGTCGGCGTGGGTCGCCACGGCCCGGCCCAGCTTGGCCGCCCAGCCGGAGAACTGCTTGCGCACCTGCCAGTTGAGGTTCACCCTCATCGTCCCGGACGTGCCGCCCTGCTTGGTGAGCGAGACCGAGGGCGTCTCCTTGGTGAGCGTGACCTTGGTCAGGCGCACCGGCTGCGGCGGGGCGGACGGAGGGGGCGGCGGGGCCGCGGGCGGTGCGGCGGTGACCGGAGGGGCCGCCGGCGCGGCGGGGGCGGGCGGCGCCGCGCGCTGCGGCTCGTCGACCGTGATCCCGTAGTCGGTGGCGAGCCCTTCGAGACCGGTGCCGTACCCCTGCCCGACGGCGCGGAACTTCCAGCCGCCCTGGCGGCGGTACAGCTCGCCCAGGACGAAGGCCGTCTCGACGCTCGCGCCGGTGCTGTCGAACCGCGCGACCTCCCTGCCGTCCCGCGCCTCCAGCACCCGTACGCAGAGGCCGGGGACCTGCCCGAAGGAGCCGCCGTCGGCGGATGCGGCCACGACCACCGTCTCGATCCCCGGCTCCACCTTCGGCAGGTCGACGAGGAGGGTGTCCGTCACCTGCCCTCCCGCGTTCCGCTTGCCCTCGTGGCGCACCGCGCCGGACGCGTGCGCGGGCTGGTTGTAGAAGACGAAGTCCCCGTCGGAGCGGACCTTCCCGGAGGCCAGCAGCAGGGCCGAGGCGTCCGCGTCGGGGACGCCGGGACCCGATCGCCAGCCCAGTTCCACGCGGAGCGCGGTGGTCGGCACCGCAACGTTCGATCCCTTGGACATCGACATGGTCGCCCCCTCTGTGTCTCCGCCGTGTGCGCACGCCGGGCTCCGGCGCGTTCCGCCGCTCCTCTCACAACCTATTCCCCGGGTGTCCCCGGGGCTCGCGGACGCACCCGCCGCTTCCTCGGCCGACCGCCGGTAACCCCCGTGGAACGAGCTCTTTACCTTATAAAAGCGACTTTCGCTGCCCTTTTTTGCCGAGTTCGCTCGTATTGAGGGCTCCGCGTCACGGCCGACACGGAAAACAACCCTCTTATCGGTCTCCCCAACCAGCACATCGTGGGCTTAACTTATGTGCCATGACCTCCCCCCGCTCCACCTATGGCGGCGGCTACTACTCCGCGACGCCTTTCCCGGACACCCCGATCTACGACTCCCTCGTCGCCGAGCGCGGCACCCCGCAGATCGCCCCGATCCGGGTGCCCTCCGCCTACGACACGGGCGGCAACCTGCCCGCGCTGCCCTCGGCCCTGCCCGCCCTGCCGGCCCCCTCCCCGCAGGTCCCGCAGCAGCCCCAGCAGCCCGCGTACGGCTACCCGCAGGCTCCGCAGCCCGCACCGCTGCAGCAGGCCCCCGCGCCGTACATCCCGCAGCAGGCCACCGGACCGCGCGGCTACCCAGGCGCCCAGCCGCAGCCGCCCCGTCCGGCGGCGGGCAACACGGGCTACGAGGCGATGCGCCCCGCGGCCCCGCGCCCGGCCCCGGCCCAGTACCAGGACCCGTACGCGAACGGGCAGCAGTACCGGGGGTACTGATCGAACGGTTCCGCACCGGGGTCCCGCAGCCCGCTGGCAGGATGGCCCCATGACGGAACCTGTGCTGCGCTCGATACACGTGTATCCCCTGAAGGCCGCCCGGGGGCACGACCCCCGCGAGGCCGTGGTGGAGCCCTGGGGACTCGCGGGTGACCGGCGCTGGGTGCTGATCGACGAGTCGGACAAGGTCGTCACGCAGCGCCCGTACCCGAGCCTGGCCCTGACCGCCGCCGAGCTGCTGCCCGACGGCGGTCTCCGGCTGTCCGCGCCCGGCCGTGAACCCCTCACCGTGCCCGTTCCGGAGCCGGGGGCCACGACGACGGTGGAGATCTGGCAGGACACGGTGGAGGGGGTCGCCGCCGACGCCGCCGCGCACGCCTGGTGCAGCGAGTGGCTCGGCACCGGCGTACGCCTCGTGCACCTCGACGACCCGGCCACGCGCCGCCCCGTCGACCCGGCGTACGCGCGCCCCGGGGAGACAGTGAGCTTCGCCGACGGCTATCCGCTGCTGGTCACCACCACCGCCTCGCTGGACGCGCTCAACGCGCTGATCGCACAGGGCGACCACGCGGCGGAGGGCCCCCTGCCCATGAACCGCTTCCGGCCCAGCGTGGTCGTCGGGGGCACCGACGCCTGGGCCGAGGACGACTGGAAGCGCATCGCCGTCGGAGACGTCCTCTTCCGGGTCGCCAAACCGTGCGGCCGCTGCGTCGTCACCACCACCGACCAGGCCACCGGCGCGCGCGGCCGCGAACCGCTGCGCACCCTGGGCCGCCACCGCCGGATCGACGGCGAGCTGGTCTTCGGGCAGAACCTCGTACCGGAGTCCACCGGCACGATCCGCGTCGGCGATCCCGTGAGGATCCTGGACTAGCCGACCGGCCGGAACGGACGGCGCGGACCGGGAACACGGGCGTCGCCCAGGGGCGTTGGAGTGCGTGAGAAGTTCATGAGAAGCGGGCGGGGTGATCTCCCTCTCTCGGTCCGATGCGCGCGTGAACGGCTCCGCGGGGGTCATGACGAAGGCGGAAGGGGGTGCGGGACGGTGCGTGCGATCGGCGGACTCCGGCGCTGGCGGCACAACCCGCTGCGCCGCACGACCGATCTGGTCGAGGCCTGGCTGGCGCTGGCGGCCCTGCTGCTGGTCCTGGTCGCGGCCCCCTTGGCCGGCGTCCTGGCCGGCACGGCCGCCCAGGGTGCCCTGCAGCAGTCCGTGCGCGAGCAGCGCGAGGCCCGCCAGCAGGTGCGCGCGACCGTCGTCCGAGCGGTGAGCGCCGCCCCTCTGGACCCCGACCCGGAGACCGCCTCCGCGCGGGACGCGCAGAGTCGCGCGCTCGCCGACTGGACCGCGCCCGACGGCACGGCCCGGCGCGGCACGGTGCCCGTCGGCCTCAAGTCGCCGCAGCCGGGCGACCGGTTCACGCTGTGGACGGACCGGCAGGGCCGTCCCGTCGCCCGGCCGCTGGACTCCGCCACCGCCACGACGCACGCGGTGCTGGCCGGGGTCGGTGCGGCCGCGCTCTGCGCCGGGCTCGTGGAGGCCTCGCGGCGCCTGGTGCTGTGGCGCATGGTCCGCCGCCGGTACGCGCGCTGGGACCAGGCGTGGTCGCAGGCCGGACCGGACTGGGGCAGGACCGGCACCGGCAGCTGACCGCCGGTCCACTCAGGTCAACTCGCCGCCTCCGCGCACGCTACGGTGGACCGGCCGAACCATTCGGCATCTCAGCGGAACCCGCGTACGACGAGGTGGGGGCACAGCAGCGCCATGGCACAGGGCACGGTCCAGGTGACGCACACCGGCACGTCGCGGTGGCGGCGCCGCACGGGAGAGTACGCATCGCTCGCCGCCGCCCTGGAGGCCGCGAGCGACGGTGACGTGCTCACCGTCGCTCCCGGTACCTACCGGGAGAACCTGGTGCTGCGGCGGGCGGTGACCCTGCGCGGCCCGGAGGGCTCCGCCGGGTCCGTGCGCATCGCGCCGCCGGACGGGGTGCCGCTGACCGTGCGCGCCTCCGCGGTGGTCCAGGACCTGCACGTGGAGGGCCAGGACGCGGCGGCGCCCGCGCTCCTCGTCGAGGAGGGCA
Organism: Streptomyces minutiscleroticus; assembly: GCF_014650875.1. GTDB lineage: Bacteria > Actinomycetota > Actinomycetes > Streptomycetales > Streptomycetaceae > Streptomyces > Streptomyces minutiscleroticus. The sequence goes on along the minus strand of NZ_BMVU01000013.1, from coordinate 8,272 downwards.
CGCCGGAACTGACGGGCCTGCGGATCGTCACCCGCTCCGCGGCCGGCATCGAGGTGCGCGGCGGCGCCCGCCCCACCGTGCGGCGCTGCACGGTCGACAACCCCGCGGGCCTCGGCATCGCCGTGCTCGACGGCGGGGGCGGGGTGTTCGAGGACTGCGAGGTCGTCGCGGCCGGCCAGTCCGGCGTCGCGGTCCGCGGCGGCGCCCATCCGCGGCTGGAGCGCTGCCGGGTCCACCACACCTCGGGCGCGGGCCTGTCGGCGACCGGCGAGCACTCCGCGCTCGAGGCGGTCGGCTGCGAGGTGTACGAGGTCAGAGGCAGCGGGGTCCAGGTCACCGGCCGGGCCACCGCCCACCTCACCGACTGCGACGTGCACCGCACCACCGCCGACGGCGTCACGCTCGACACGGACGCCGTGCTCACGCTGGCGGACTGCCGCATCCACGACATCCCGGAGAACGCGGTCGACCTGCGGTCGCGCTCTGTGCTGACGATGACCCGCTCCACGGTGCGGCAGTTCGGGCGCAACGGCCTGTCGGTGTGGGACCCGGGCACCCGCGTGGACGCCAACCAGTGCGAGATCCACGACAGTACGGGCGACTACCCCGCGGTGTGGGTGAGCGACGGCGCCACGGCGGTCCTGGAGGCGTGCCGGGTGCACGACGTGCCGGACGCGCTGTTCGTCCTGGACCGCGGTTCGCGCGCGGACGTCGTCGACAGCGACGTCTGGCAGGTGCGCAACACGGCGGTGTCGGTGAGCGACGGCGCCACCGCGCAGCTGGACGACTGCCGGATCAGGGACGCCGCGACGGGCGCCTGGTTCCGCGACCACGGCAGCGGCGGCACGCTCGCCAACTGCACGGTGGAGGGCGCCCAGACGGGCGTGATCGTCACCAAGGGCGCCGACCCGCGCATCGAGCGCTGCACGGTCGGCTCCCCCGCGGAGGCGGGCTTCTACGTGTCGGCGGGCGGTCGCGGCACCTTCGAGGGCTGCCGGGTCACGGGCAGCGGCGGCTACGGCTTCCACGTCATCGACGGCTGCCGCACGACGCTGCGCAAGTGCCGTACGGAGCGGTGCGCGCGCGGCGGCTACGAGTTCGCGGACGCGGGCGCCGAGGGCTCGGGCGACGGGCCGGTGGTCGAGGACTGCACCAGCGACGAGAGCGGCGCCGCGGCGCGTCCGGCCGTCCGGGAGACCGCCGTGCAGACGGCGGCCCCGGCGCAGGGCCTGCTGGGCGCGGTCCCCGCCCGGCGCGCCGCCGAGCCCGCGGCTGCGGCCGCCGTCCCGGAGCCGGAGCCCGAGCCGTCCGCGCGCACCTCGCAGGAGGTCCTGGGCGAACTGGACGCGCTCGTGGGCCTGGACAGCGTCAAGCGCGAGGTCCGCGCCCTCACCGACATGATCGAGGTGGGCCGCAGGCGGCAGCGGGCCGGCCTCAAGGCCGCCTCCGTCCGGCGCCATCTGGTCTTCACCGGCTCCCCCGGCACCGGCAAGACGACGGTCGCCCGCCTCTACGGCGAGATCCTCGCCTCGCTCGGCGTGCTGGAGAAGGGCCACCTGGTCGAGGTCTCCCGCGTGGACCTGGTCGGCGAGCACATCGGCTCCACGGCCATCCGCACCCAGGAGGCCTTCGACCGGGCGCGCGGCGGCGTGCTGTTCATCGACGAGGCGTACGCGCTCTCCCCGGAGGACTCCGGGCGCGACTTCGGCCGCGAGGCCATCGACACGCTCGTGAAGCTCATGGAGGACCACCGGGAGGCGGTCGTGGTGATCGTCGCGGGCTACACCGCCGAGATGGAGCGCTTCCTGACCGTCAACCCCGGTGTGGCGTCCCGGTTCTCACGCACCATCACCTTCGGCGACTACGTCCCCGAGGAGCTGCTGCGGATCGTGGAGCAGCAGGCCGAGGAGCAGGAGTACCGGCTCGCGGACGGCACGGGCGAGGCGCTGGTCAAGTACTTCGACGCCCTCCCGAAGGGCCCGGCGTTCGGCAACGGCCGCACCGCGCGGCAGACCTTCGAGGCGATGGTCGAGCGGCACGCGGGCCGGGTCGCCCAGCTCCCCGAGCCGACCACCGACGACCTGACCCTGCTCTACCCCGAGGACCTGCCGACGCTGTCCTGAGCCCGCCGCTACGGCGCGGGGGGCGCGGCGGGCGCGTGCCCGTCGTGCGGGTCCGCGGCGTCCGGGCCCGGGTCCGTGGCGCGCTGGCCCGGCACGTCCGGCCGCAGCCGGGCCAGCAGCCGCTCCCGCTCCTCGGCGAAGGCCGGGTCGGCCCGGTAGTCGGAGTGGCCGAGGATCGGGGCGGGCAGCGGGTGCTCCTGCGTCCGGCCGTACGCGAGGGGGTCCTTGAGCGCGCCGCGGTCGACCCGCGGCGCGCAGTCCCCGGGGAGCCCGACGGGGCCGCCGATGGGGTCGGTCTCCCGGTACAGGTTGCGCCAGCAGTCGATCTCCTCGTGCAGGGAGGCGAGGGCGGCCCGGCCGAAGTGGGCCGGGAACCAGCGCCCGTACAGCCGCTCCAGCGGTGAGCCGTAGGTCAGCAGCGCGACCCGGCGGCGCACCGGCGGGGGGAGCTGCCAGGCCGCCGCGGCGGCGAGGACGCTGCCCTGCGAGTGCCCGGACAGCACGAGGCGGCCGCCGGTGGCACGGGTCCAGGTGGCCATGCGCCAGGTGAGGTCGGGCACGGCGCGCTCGGCGTAGCAGGGCGGCGCGAAGGGGTGCGCGGCGCGCGGCCAGAACGTCCCCACGTCCCACAGGATCCCTATGGTGCGCCGGGCCGAGGGGTCGCGGTAGGCGCGGCGGCCCCAGGTCACGAAGAGCAGGAAGCCGAACCCGATCAGCCAGGAGCCGATCGCCTGCGAGGTCTCGACGGCGCCCGCCACGAACCCGTGCGTGCCGCCCGCGGCGTCGGCGGGCTCGTCGCCGGAGACGGACGCGCCGACGAGGGCGACGGCGCCCAGCAGCAGCGTCACGGCGGAGACGACGCCGATGATGAGGGGCGCCAGGTCGGTGAGCGTGGCCATCGCCCGCACCCCGGCGATCCGGCGGGTGCGCCTGGCGTCCTTGGGCTCGCCCGGGTACTCCCGCTCCACCGCGGCCGTCTCCGCGGCCCGCAGCCGCACGGTGCGGCGCACCAGCCAGCCGCACAGCACGAGCACCACGGCCAGCAGCGGCGGGATCATCGACGCCTGCCAGGTGAGGAGCACGGGCGGGCCGTCGAGGGTGCCGCCGGTGCCGTCCAGCCAGTCGGCCACGCGCTGCGCCACGCCGCCGGACATCACGCCGCCCAGCGCGCAGGCCAGCATCGCCACGGCGGGCCCGGCCAGGCCGCGCAGCGCGGCCCGCCGGTCGGGGCGGCGGCGGTGCAGCAGGTGCGCCACGGCGGCGAGCGCGACGACGAGCAGGCCCTGGACGAGCACGAGGGCGCCGAACGTCGCGTCGCCGGGCAGCCGGCCGTGCGAGGTCCAGTCCGGCCGCGGCCAGCCCGCGTACACGACCGCCAGGCCGAGCAGGGCGAGGGCGCCGCCCGGCAGCACGCGCACGAGGGTCTCGTCGAGCTGGTCGTCGAGGCGGTTCTCGCTGCGGCCGCGCCGGCAGACCACCCACAGCACCACGAGCGCGCCCGTCACCAGCGCGGCGTCGAACGCCCAGGCCAGCGTCCCCAGGACCGCGGGCCCGCCGGGGCGGCGGTCCTCGCGCACGGCCGCGGAGCCGACGGCCGCGGCGACGGTGAGGAACCCGGCGGCGGTGTGCGCGGCGCGCAGCCGGGCCACCAGGCGGCGGCCGTACCAGAAGCCGGGGCGGGCGAGCCCGGTCGGGCCGGGCTCCTCCTCGGGCTCGGAGCGCCGGGTCAGCGGCTGCTGCGACTCGTAGTCGTTCCAGGTGCGGTGGGACAGGTACCACAGCAGGCCGGTGAGCGCGGCGGGCACCAGCGCGGCGAGGGCCAGGCGGCGGCCGGGCGGGCTCCACCAGCCGTCGGAGAGGAAGCGCAGCCAGGTGTGGTCCTCGGTGCACGCGCGCGTGCCCGCGCACTGCCACGCGGCCAGGTCGAGGGCGACCTCGCAGGCGGCGGCCACCAGCAGCACGGTGAGCGTGAGGCCGACGAGGCGGACGAGGAGGCCGTAGAGGCGCACGGTGCGCGTCCCCCGGCGGGCGTCGGGGCGCATCCAGTGCGCGAGGTTGACCACCATGAACGGCAGGAGCAGCAGCCACAGGGCGCGCGAGGCGTTGCCCGAGGTGAGGTTGCACCACACGTACGCCTCGGGCACGGGCCTGCCGCGGTGGTCCCCGGGGCGCGACTCGGCGTCGGCGTCGTCGGCGCGCCGGTACACGGCGGCGGTCTCGTCGCCGGTGATCCGCACGGTGCGCGGGTCGTCCAGCATCTCCTGGGGCGTGGTGCCGCCGACGCCGTGGACGAGGAGCTCCAGCGCTGTTCCGGCCGCCTCGGGGCCGGGGCCGGGTCTGGCGGGCCGCTCCGCGGCGGCCGTCTCGTCCTCGATACGTTCCACTGTTCCGCTTCCCCCGTGGTGCCCTGGATCCATGGGGCGGGCGAACCCGCGCACGCACAGGATCTCCGCTGCGCGCGACGCCCACACCTGTGGTCACGGAATCTCCCCGTTCCGTGCGATCGGGCCGCGACCGGGGTGGCAGCGTGGCGTGTACGCGTCGGTACGGGCAGTGGCGCGGCGTCCGCGGGCCCGTGCGAGGATGAGACGTCCTCCGACCCGGAGAACGGGCGGAACGTCCTCGTGGGAGGGGTTCGCAAGGAGTGTCGGACGTGCTGGGGCGAACGGACGGGAGCGCGCGTGAGTGAGAACCAGAACCTTCTCGCGGAGCAGCGCCGTGCCCTGATCCTCGACGAGGTGCGGCGGCGTGGCGGGGTCCGCGTCAACGAGCTCACCCGGAGACTGGGCGTCTCCGACATGACGGTCCGCCGCGACCTCGACGCGCTGGCCCGGCAGGGCGTGGTGGAGAAGGTGCACGGCGGCGCGGTCCCGGTGGTCGAGGCGAGCACGCACGAGCCGGGGTTCGAGGCCAAGTCCGGCCTGGAGCCCACCGCCAAGGAGGACATCGCGCGGGCCGCCGCGGCGCTGGTCGCGCCGGGCTCGGCGATCGCGCTCTCGGGCGGCACCACGACGTACGCGCTGGCCCACCGGCTCCTCGACGTGCCCGACCTGACCGTGGTCACCAACTCGGTGCGGGTGGCGGACGTCTTCCATGCGGCGCAGCGCACCACGGGGCAGCGGCAGGGCGCGGCGACGGTCGTGCTGACCGGCGGGGTGCGCACCCCCTCCGACTCGCTGGTGGGACCGGTCGCCGACCAGGCGATCGGGGCGCTCCACTTCGACGTGCTGTTCCTCGGCGTGCACGGCATATCGGTGGAGGCGGGCCTGTCGACGCCCAACCTGGCGGAGGCGGAGACCAACCGGCGCCTGGTGCAGTCGGCCCGGCGGGTCGTCGTGGTCGCCGACCACACCAAGTGGGGCACGGTGGGCCTGAGTTCGTTCGCCACGCTGGAGCAGGTGGACACGCTGGTGACGGACACCGGGCTGTCGGCGCAGGCGCGCGCGGAGGTCTGCGAGCACCTGGACAGCCTCGTGGTGGCGGGCGAGCCGGAGGACGACACGGGCGGCTGACGGCGGCCCGTCCGGCCCGGTGCGGTCGGTGCGGTCCGGTCAGTCCGGCCACACCCCGGTCGCCAGCAGCGAGGTGATCGCCGCCCGGTAGGGCGCGATGTCCAGTCCCTGCGCGGCGAGCCAGTCGTCCGAGTAGTACTTGTCGAGATAGCGGTCCCCGGGGTCGCACAGCAGGGTGACGACGCTCCCGGTGCGCCCGGCCGCCACCATCTCGGAGACGATCTTCAGGGCGCTCCACAGACCGGTGCCGGTGGAGCCCCCGGCTCTGCGGCCGATGGCCTCCTCCAGCGCGCGCACGGCGGCCACGCTCGCCGCGTCGGGGACCTTCATCATCCGGTCGACGGCGCCCGGGACGAAGCTGGGCTCCATGCGCGGCCGGCCGATCCCCTCGATGCGCGAGCCGCGGTCGGTGGTGACTCCCGCGTCGCCGGTGGTCCAGCCCTCGAAGAAACAGGAGTTCTCCGGGTCGGCGACGCAGACGCGGGTGTCGTACTGCATGTAGTGCACGTAGCGCGCGATGGTGGCCGAGGTGCCGCCGGTGCCGGCCGTGGCGACGATCCACGCCGGCTCCGGGTAGCGCTCCAGCTCCATCTGCCGGTAGACCGACTCGGCGATGTTGTTGTTGCCCCGCCAGTCGGTGGCGCGCTCCGCGTAGGTGAACTGGTCCATGTAGTGGCCGCCGGTCTCGGCCGCGAGGGCCGCCGAGGCCTCGTACATCCGGCGCGGGTCGTCGACGAAGTGGCAGCGGCCGCCGTGGAACTCGATCAGACGGCACTTCTCGGCGCTGGTCGTGCGGGGCATGACGGCGATGAAGGGGACGCCGATCAGCTTGGCGAAGTAGGCCTCGGAGACGGCCGTCGAACCGCTGGACGCCTCGATGACCGGGCGGTCCGGGCGGATCCAGCCGTTGCACAGGCCGTACAGGAAGAGCGAGCGTGCCAGACGGTGCTTGAGACTGCCGGTGGGGTGGGTCGACTCGTCCTTGAGGTACAGGTCGATGCCCCAGGTCTCGGGCAGGGGGAAGCGCAGGAGGTGGGTGTCGGCCGAGCGGTTGGCGTCCGCCTGGACCTTGCGCACGGCCTCTTTGAGCCACTTCCGGTACGCCGCGTCGGAGCGGTCGACGTCCAGCGTGGCCATCGGCTCGTCCGTGCGGATGTGCTGGGGGACGGTCACCGCGAGGGCTCCTTCGGGTCGCGCCGCCGCCGGTGCGCGCGGTCGTACACCTCGATCATAGACACCCTGGACACGCTTCTCACCTGCATAAACGTCTCTTTGGGCACCTCAAAGGCGAGGCTGGAAAGCGCCCGGTCGTGCGACGGGGGAGCGCGTCGGCGCGCCTGCTCCCGGCCGTCGGCGGCGCCCTCTCCCGGCCGCTGGCGCGACGGCGCCGTGCGCACTGGTGCTCGACGCCGACCGCGTGCAGACTGCCCCGCAACGGGACGACGGTTCCGCAGGGGGACGCACACTCGATCACGACCAGCGGACAGTCGGGAAGCGCACTGGGGGCGGAGCGATCATGGCGGAGCCGGAGTTCACGGCCACGGGCGTGCGGATCGGAAAGAGGCTGCGTTCGCTCACCCGGGCCGGACAGGTCCGGATCAGCGACGGCCGGCTGCAGCTGCTCACCAGCTACGGCAGCGAGATCGACAGCGCGCCGGTGCGGGCGGTGCGGGCCTCGAAGCCCTGGTTCGCCCCCGGCGGCCGGGCCGCGGCCGATCTCAACGGCACCCGCTACCTGCTCACCCTGGGCGACCACGACCCCGCGCCCGGGGAAGCCGGGCCGCCCGCGGCCCGCCGCTTCATAGAGGCGGTGCGCCGGGCCGCGGGGCGCCCCGCCTGACCACGCCGCGAGTTGCGGGACCACACCCCCTGAGTCACGCTGGTCTCACGTCACTCTGGGTTTACCGGCGATAACGCTGCGAACCAGCCCGCCGGCCACAGCAGCGGGCGGCCGTCGTACGCGAGGGCGCCCGCTGGATCCGTACTCGTCTTCTTCCGGACCTCAATTCGGGGAGTCGCAGCCGTGATCAGCCAGCAAAGCAGGCACTGCACGGTGGAGCTCCAAGCCCTGCCGTCGCGGATCGGACAGGTCCGCAGAATCGTTTCAGCGCAATTGCGCTACTGGCAATTGGATCCGTTGATCGACCGGGCCGCGCTCGGTGTCACCGAGCTCCTGACCAACGTCCACGAGCACGCCCGGCCCGACAAGTCGTGCACGGTGCAGATCGAGTTGCTGCTCGACCGGCTCACCGTCTCGGTGCGCGACAACGACCCGCGCCTGCCCGAAGTGGCGGACACGGACCTCTTCGCCACCGGCGGACGCGGCCTCGCCATGGTCGCCGCCGTGGCCGAGAGCTGGGGCGCGCGCCCGGACGGCGTGTCGGGGAAGGTCGTGTGGTTCACCCTGCCGACCGTCTCCCCGGCCGTGGCCCTGCCGCCCCGCCCGGCGTACGAGACGGTGGCGGAGACCACCGGGCTCGCGTTCACCGAGGTGGAGTGCCCGGCGGACGGGCTCAGGCCCGGACACGCTCCCGCCCGGTCGGCCGTTCCCGGCTGACCGGGCGGTGACCGAGCCCCCCGCGGCCGGGACACGTCCGGCGCGCCGCACAGCGAGGTGTTCGGTGCGCCGGACGTGTC